>CAVWDC010000010.1:0-40285 GCA_963753665.1 uncultured Alphaproteobacteria bacterium | reverse complement strand
GCGGCGATATCGGCGCGCTGTGCTCGGTCAGATCGGGGGCGATCTTGACGAGCAGCGGCAGCTGCGCTGCGTCGCCTCCCGCGCCGCGACAAGCTCGCGCAGCAACGCTTCGAGCGCCTCGCGCGCCTGCAGGTCGCGCAGCCCCGGCGTATTCGGCGACGACACATTGACGACGAGATAATCGGCGACCGCCGCGCCGCGCCGCACGCCCTCGATATAGTCGGCCAGCGCGTCGACGCTGTCGCGGTTGCGGCCGATATTGACCCCGACGATCCCGCCTCCTGAGCCTGTCGAAGGGCCGGCGCGCGCCCGCAGCCGCTCGATGACCGCGCTCGAGCCCGCCGCTGTTGAACCCGAGCTGGTTGATCAGCGCCCGGTCCTCTTCGAGCTGGAACACGCGCGGGCGCGGATTGCCGGGCTGCGGAAGCGGCGTCACCGTGCCGATTTCGACAAACCCGAAACCGAGCCGCAGCAGCGCATCGGGGACGCGCGCATCCTTGTCGAACCCGGCCGCGATGCCGACCGGGTTCGGAAAATCGCGGCCCCACAGCCGCGTGCGCAGCACCGGCGGATCGGCCCCGCGCGCCCGCCCGCCCAGCCCGGCCGCAAGCGCCGCCAGGGTCACCCGATGCGCCGTTTCCGGCGGCAACGCCCGAAGCAGCGGCCCGGCGAGCGCGAAGGGATCTCTCACGCGTACAAAGTCCGAGCGGCCTTATCGAGGCAAAGGGGGAGGGGGAGGAAAGACGGGAAACGGATAATCTTCACGTCCTGAAGTCCCGTTGCCTTCCGATAGCGATCGAACACTTCAATCTGCTATTTCTGCTCTTTGGCAACCTGTGTCGCATCGACGAGGTCGAGCCACTGCGGGCTGCTAGCCCTTGAGCGGTGCGAGGTCGGCGACCCGTGTCCCAGAGAAGTAGAGCGTCTGGAGAATGCTCAGGCCCTTGAGCGGTTCGAGGTCGGCAGCGTGTCACATTGAGGAGGTAGAGCGACTGCAGGCTGTCAGACCCTTGAGCGGCTGAGGTCGGCGACCCCGTGTCCCAGAGAGTTGAGCGTCCGCAGGCTGCCCAGGCCCTTGAGCGGTTCGAGGTCGGCGACCCCTGTCCCAGAGAGGTTGAGCTGTTGCAGGCTGCTCAGGACCTTGAGCTGTTCGAGGTAGGTGATCTGTGTCTGAGAGAGGTCGAGCGTCTGCAGGCTGCTCAGGCCCTGGAGCGGCTCGAGGTAGCCGACGTTTGTCCGAGAGAGATCGAGCCGTTGCAAGCTGCTCAGGCCCTTGAGCGGTTCGAGGTTGGCGACCTGTGTCTCCGAGAGGTAGAGCGACCTGATATTGCCGAACCGTTGCAGTAGCGGTCCTGCCTTGGCGAAGCGATCCGGTGTCAGAAGCGAGTTTCGCTCGACCGCCATCCCGTCCTTAAGGGCAGTTACCGTTAGCCCCAATTCCGACAGTTCGGCGCGTAGCTGGTATGGCGAAAATCTGTCGAAAGCCCAGACACCGGCGACGCCGACCAGAGCCGTCAAAAGCAGAGCCGGCGCGGCGAAAGTTGCGCCACGGCGCAACACATCATGCCGCCTGCGCCCGAGATACCGCCCCACGGCGCGGGCGATAAAATCGTGCGACAGCTCCCAGACGGCGGCGGCCGGATCGAGCGGCCGCACCAGGGCGGCGGCCGCGAGACCGTTCAGCACGGCGCGAACCTCGCCGCGGCGCAGATGGGTCGCCTCCGACAGCTCCTCTTCGGAGCGCGGCCGCTTTGTCGATTGTTCGGTGATCAGCTGTTCGAGCACCGCCGGGGCAACGTCCCGGATCGCCGGCTGGCCGACTGTCTCGGAAATATACTGGTGCACCAGTTGCCCGGCGTCGAGCGACGGGACGACGGCTTTCCCGGAGGCAAGTACATGCCCGATCACATTCAACGTGATCGGCCGCACGAGGCCGGGTCTGTCGTCCAATTCCGACGCGCTGGCGACGAGGCGGTCGATCGTCGCTGGCTGCAGACTGAGCGGCGAACGCGCCAGGAATGCGCCGGAAGCCGCCAGCGTGAACAGGCTGACCTCGAACAAGATTCTCGCCGTACCGGGGCGCGGGAAGGCCGATCTCCGCCAGAAATGTCTGATAGTCGCTGCGCAGCACCAGCAAAAGCGTGAACTTGGGGATTGGCTGCCGCCGCAAATTGGCGATCAAATTCGCGAAGGCACCTTTTGCCTCATCGCTGCCGAGGATTATGAATTCCTCGAACTGATCGAGGACCAGCAGCAGACCTCTATCGGACCGGCGCGCGGCGCCCTCGATCAACGGTCGCAGGGCAGGCGTCTCCTCCGCTCGCGTCCGTCGCGCGGGCGTCAGCGCCGAAGTGGCTTCGCGCAGCGCCGTTTCCGGGTCCTGCCAGCCCCGGGCCTCGACGACCGTCCAACCCTGCTCGCGCAGCACCGGCAGCACCCAGGCATTCAGGATCGAGCTTTTCCCCGACCCGGAATCCCCGGTGAGGTACAGCGGCAAACACCCGCCCGGTGCCGCCGCGCTTTGTGCGGCCTCGATCCACCGCAGCACCTTTTCGTGCGCGTTGTCGGCTCGGCGGAAATTTTCGCGGTCCTTCGGCGCGTCGAGGTACGGTCCAATACGGAAATACCCGGACTGTTCCGGGTCGAGCCGAACGGCGAGCTCCCTCAGCCTGCGCCGGTTGCGCTCCGCGTACCATTCGACGGCAATATACGAGAGGACCGCAGCGGCCAGCACACCGCCTAAACAAAGCTGCGTCGGCTGATCAATACCCAACTTGCCCAACAAATAATTGTTGCCGAAGATGAAGATGAGAACAAGCAGCGAGAACGAAAGAAACCCAGCTGCCCGAACGAGAAACTTACCGGGAAAGGAGCCGCGAATTTTCTGTAGTTCTTCCTCAGGGACTTTCGGCAGAGAGCCGAGTGCCTGCTCGACCAGCTTCGGTAGAGCAGTGGCTAGGGTCGCAGCGTCGCTCATGTGCTAATTCTTCGTTGCATGCGACGAAAGGTAGCGCAATTCGCTCCGAAGCTGAACCTCGAGGCTCAGGTCGCGATCAGCTCGGCCGTACCGAGCCCATCGACCTCGACCACGGCACGGTCGCCGGGGAGGGGAACTGGATCGGCACCATGCTGCCGGTCATCACGATCATGCCGGCCCGGAGCGGCGTCCCGGTGGCGGCCAGCTTGTTGGCGAGCCAGTCGAAGCGCGTTGAGCGGGTTGCCCATCACGTCGCCGCCCCTGCCCTGCCCGATCTCGCGCCCGTTGATCGAGAGGCGCGCCGTCGCTGCGGCAAGATCGAGACGGCGCCAGTCCGCTCACCGGCTGCGCCGAGCACGACCCCGGCGTTCCACACATTGCCGGCGACCATCGCCGCCGCGGTCAGCCTTTTATAGTCGTGCCGCAAATCTTCGAGCAGTTCGATCGCCGCCATGACGCTTTCGACCGCCGCCGCGACCCGCTCGACATCGCCGCCCTCGGGCAGGTCCTCGCCGAGCCGCACCGCGATCTCGGTCTCGATGCCGAGCCGGCAATAGTCCGATGTCGCAAGCTCGGCGCGGCGATGATGTACCTCGCTCGCGAAGATCGCGCCGTAGCACGGCTCGTCGACGCCGCACAGTCGCTGCATGACCGGGGTCGTCAGCCCGATCTTGTAACCGGCGACGGCGCCGCGGCCGCGCCGACGCTCGATCGCCTCGAACTGCGGCGCGGACCCGATAGGCCTCGTCGAGATCGGCCGGCATCAGCTCCGGCGGCAGAATGTCGATCGCCTGCCGCTCGCGAAACAGCCGGGAAATCCCCTCGGCCTTCTGCCGGATGTCCAACTCACCCTCCTGTCGCAGGCCGATGCGTACGTCCCCGTCGAGATTGCGTCGCTTCACTCGCCATGACAACAGGAGGTGATGCATACGCTCGGGATCAGCGCATCGATCAAGCCTCGTAGGTCTCTCGCGCGTCAGACCGGCGGCGAACCGGGGCCGCCAGCAGCAGCAGCCCGGCGACGACGCGAAATTCGCCACATTCCGGGAGTATCAAATCGTCGGCGCCATTGGGGGCGCCACTGGGTCGGAGCAATGGCGGGCGGGCCTTTGCTATTCTTTTGCTGCAAATCCACCCTCCACCGCCGCGAAACCCGCGCGGCGCAACGGTTTCGAGTACGCTTTTGCTGTAGATTTGCTGCAGAAACAGCAAACCCCGCCGGAACAGGGAAAAAAGCAGCCAGTCGCGCCCCGGAATGCAAACCGATGCAGCCACCGCAGAGCGACATGTCGGCAAAACGGCGCGGCATCGCGTTCCCATTTCTTGAGCAGCCGCATGATTCCGGCCAATGCGTCCGAACTCCTCAACTCGCGGCGAACGGATCGCGGCGGTTTCCAAACCGGGATTGCCAGCCCGCCGCATGTCGGCAAGGAAAACGGACTCTCCTAGCCATGTTTTCTCTTCGCGCCACTGTGCTTGCCCATGACGTAACCGATTTTAGCCAGTTTCATCCTCGGAGGAATCTCTAGTGACTGGGCATCTTACCTTTGGCCAATGATTGGGGCCTTGTATCGACCAGGTCCGGATCTGAGCTTTCCAGCCCGCTATTCCATTCATCCTGATCTTGACCCATCTATAACCGGGTTGGGAATTTCCGCGCCTTATTCGCGTTGACGGAAAAGGCGGGACGGGCCGGCTGGCGGGAACCGGCCCAGGAAACCCAGATAAAGGTGCGAATCATGGCAAAGCCGAAGAGAGGCCGGTCAACCGCAGCGATCGACGATCATGTCGGGGCGCGCATTCGCGAGCGCCGCATCATGCTCGGGCTGACCCAGCAGCAGCTCGCGGAACTGATCGGCGTAACGTATCAACAGGCGCACAAATACGAGCGCGGCATCAACCGGGTGTCGGCCGGCCGGCTGTTCGAGATTGCGCGCGTGCTCAATGCGCCGATCACCTATTTCTATGAGGGATTGGGCGAGGAGCAGCCGCGTCCGGCGACGCCGCATCAGCGGATGCTGCTCGAGATCGCCCGCAACTTCGCCGAGATCCAGAACGAGAAGCACCAGGAGGCCGTCAGCCAGCTGGCACGCGCCCTGGCCGGCCGCTGAACTGCACTCGGCTTCGACTTCCGCCATTACTCGCGGGCTCGACCCGCGCGGGCGTGGCCCGCGAGCCTGCGATCAGGCCGGCAATTTGCCGCTTCCGCTCAGCTCCGGTAGCTCGGGTCGAGGCGGTCGCACAGCCGCAGCAGCGCCGGCCATTCGCGCTGCCCCTGCAGGCGGGGCATGTTGCCGGTGAACTGGGCGGCCTGCCGCTCGCAGGTCTCGGGCGACGGCACGACGATCTTGCTGCCTCCCGCCGCGGCCGCCTGGATCTTCAGCTGCGCCTCGGCCGAGCGCTCGAAATGGTACATCAGCGAAAACGCCTCGGCGACATTGCGCCCGGTCGCCAGCAGGCCGTGGTTGCGCAGCACCAGAACCGGATGCTGGGCGATGTCGTGCCCGAGCCGCTCGCGCTCGTCCATGTCGAGCGAAACGCCCTCGTAATCGTGATAGCCGAGCCTGCCGTAGAACCGCATCGCCCATTGCGACAGCGGCAACAGCCCCTCTTCGAGCACGCCGACCGCGATATCCGCCTCGGTGTGCGTGTGGATGACGCATTGCACGTCGGGCCGCGCCAGATAGATCGCGCCGTGGATCACGACCCCGGCGTTGATCGGCTCGTATTCCGACGGCTCGATCAGATGCCCGTCGGTGATGTCGACCTTGAGCAGGTTCGACGGCGGTGATCTCGTCGAACATCAGCCCCGACGGGTTGATCAGCATCTGGTCGGTCGTGCCCGGCACCCGCGCCGTGTTGTGCGTCAGCACCAGATCGTCCCAGCCGAAATGCGCGATCAGCCGATAGCAGGCCGCCAAATCGACCCGCACCGCCCATTCCTCCGGACTGATATGCGCCGGCCGCGTCTCAAGTCGGGTTTCGATCGTGTCCATTCCGCACTCCTCCTCAACCATCGTCAGGATGGGCCCGAGCATAGCGACGCCCATCACCTGCACGCGTGCAATATCTAGATGGGCTTCGCTGCGCTCAGCCCCATCCCTAGCCGGCTCTCGTACGCTCGAAGATTGCGGTCTACGCCGGCGCGAACATCGGCACCGGCGGGCCGCCGTCGCTGGGCTTGAACACGAGCCGCACCGCCTGGCCGCATTTGATCGCGTCGAGGTCGCAATCGACGATGTTCGACATGATGCGCGGCCCCTCGGCCAGTTCGACATAGGCGATCGCGTAGGGCACCGGCGCGCGGCGCATCACGCTGTAAGTGTAGATCGTCCCTCGGCCCGAGGTCTCCTGCCACTCGGTCTTGTCGCTGAAAAGCAGAACGGGCAGATGTTGCGCGGGTAGAAATGCACCTCGCCGCACGCAGTGCATTTCTTGATCAGCAGCTTGCCCTGCGCCGCCGCGTCCCAGAATGCCTGCGTTTCGACGTTGATCGGCGGCGGCGTGATCTTGCGGTCCTTGCGCTTGCGGCCATCGCCGTCACTCCCTCTCCATGATCACGGTCGCGGCGTTGTGCCTGGTGCCGAGCGAGCCGCCGGTGCCGTGCGCCAGCGCCAGATCGCAGTTCTTGACCTGCACCGCCGGGTGCGCCTCGCCGCGCAATTGCCGCACCGCCTCCAGCACCTTGGTCAGCCCGCCGCGGTTCGACGGGTGGTTGTTGCACAACCCGCCGCCATCGGTGTTGAACGGCAATTTTCCGACCCCGGCGATCAGATTGCCGTCGCTGACAAACCGGCCGCCCTGCCCCTTCTCGCAGAAGCCGAGATCCTCGAGCTGCATGATCACGGTGATCGTGAAGCTGTCGTAGATCGAGGCGTATTTCATGTCCGACGGCTTGACCCCGGCCTCGGCGAAGGCGGCCGGCCCCGACCACACCGCGCCCGAATAGGTCAGATCGACCTTGCCGCCCATCTGGTGCTTCGGCGCCTCGCCGGCCCCGATCACCTTGACCAACGGCCGCTTCAGGCTCTTGGCGATTTCCGGCGTGGTCATGATCATCGCGCCGCCGCCGTCGCTGATGACGCAGCAATCGAGCCGGTGCAGCGGGTCGGCGATCATCGGCGAGTTGACGACCTCCTCGACCGTGACGACGTCGCGCAGCATCGCGTGCGGATTGTGCTGCGCGTGGTGCGAGGCGGCGACCTTGACCCAGGCCATCTGCTCGCTGGTCGTGCCGTATTCGTGCATGTGCCGCATCGCGCACATCGCGTACATGTTCGCGGTGGCCGGCGCATAGGGCAATTCGAACCCCGATTCCGGCATCGGCACCGCGGGCGCGCGCGGCGCGGTGCCGGTCGCCATGCCTTCCGCGCGCGGACGGCCCGCCAGCGTGATCAGCGCCACCGAGCATTTCCCGGCGGCGATCGCCTCGGCGACATGCCCGACCTGCAACAGGTACGACGAGCCGCCGGTGTCGGTCGAATCGATGTGCCGCAGCTTCAGCCCGAGGTAATCCGCGATCGACAAGCCGCCGAGCCCCGGCGTGTCGCCGGCGGCGCAGAAATAGCCGTCGATGTCGTTTTTGTGAGCCCGGCGTCCTCGAGCGCGCCCTTCGCGCATTCGGCGTGCAGCATCGGCACGGTCTTGTCCTGCGCGAGGCGCGTCGGGTGCTCGTAAATCCCGACGATATAGGATTTTCCTTTTATGCTCATCGCCGGCGCACCCCTCCCACAGCGGATTCAGCTGCGGCGGATGGGATACCGTTCGCGCGCCCCGGTCAATCCCGATTGCAGGCCCGGATCATGCCATCCTGGCCGCGACCGCATGCAGCCGTGCAAACCCCGCATTGGCAAAACCCTTGCCAAACGCGATATGCTGCCTATCAGCGCCTCTAGCCCGGAAGGAAGCACCATGCATTACAAGCGCATCTCGGCCGATTGCCATCTCGACATGCCGTGCATGCCGCCCGAGCTGTTCGTCGAGAACGCCTCGCGCGACCTGAAGGAGCGGATGCCCTATGTCGAGGACGGGCCGGACGGGCCGCAATGGGTCGCCAAGAACGGCGCCAATTTCGGGTTGGTGAACGGGGTCGGCCCGGGTGGCGCGAAGCATGTCCCGGGACAGAACGTGCGGGTCGACATCATGGCCGAGCACGGCCTCTACGAGGACGCCAAGCGGGGCAAGTTCCGCGTTCGCGACCCGCATCTGCGCCTGAAGGACATGGAGACGGACGGGGTCGATGCCGAGGTCATCTACGGCATTCTCGGGACCGCCTCGAAGCTCAACGACCGCGAAGCCTCGAACGAGGTGCTGCGCATCTACAATGACTGGCTGAAGGAGTTCTGCAGCCATTACCCGGACCGGCACATCGGCCTTGCCTGCCTGCCCTATGGCAATATCGACGAGGCGGTCGCCGAGGTTCATCGCGTCGCCAAGATGGGGCTGCGCGGCCTCGAACTGTCCTGCTCGTGGGACATGGAGCCGATGTGGCACCCGGTTTGGGAGCCGCTGTGGAAGGCGGTCGACGAGGTCGACCTGCCGCTGCATTTCCACACCTTCCCGACGACCGCGCCGCGTTCGCGCACCGAAGCGCGCCACGTGCAGCGCGCCGCGATGTTCACCGGCGTCTCGGCGTTCCAGATGGGCCTCGTCCACATCATGGCGGCGATGATGGGCGCCGGCGTCTTCGAGCGCCATCCGAACCTGCGCATCGGCTTCGGCGAGAGCGGCGTCGGCTGGATCCCCTACGCGCTGCACCGCATGGATTTCGAGTTCGAGGACCGCTTCCGCGACCTGATGAAGCTGAAGCCCAGCGAGTACTGGCGGCGCCAGTGCCGCGCGACGTTCCAGTTCGACCCGATCGGCGCCAAGCTGATCGACGATATCGGCGTCGAGACGATCATGTGGGGCTCGGATTACCCGCACACCGACGGCGTCTGGCCGGAATCGACAGAAATACATCGACGAGCAGTTCGCCGGTCTGCCGGCCGACGTGGTCCACAAGATCACCTGCGAGAACGCCGCCAAGTTCTACCGCCTGGTGAACTAGAGAGCAAAACTCCACCGAGATTGCTTCGCGTCGCTCGCAATGGCAACGGAGGTCTGTCGTTGCGAGGAGCGGCGCCACGAAGCAATCTCGGCAAAATTGCACCCTGGCCGCGCTCGCCAGGGCAAGATCAGCCCTTTCCCAACCCGCGGGGGAGGGCATTTTTATGGCTTGCGCGGCTTAAGGTTTCTCGATTGATCGGCCCGCCCGAACCGGACAATCATCGTGTCATAACCCGCTGGAAATCGGGACGTCTTCGGCTGAACAGGAGTGAGAAATGTCGAACCATTTCACCGGACTCAACCTCGGCCCGCCGCTCGGGGACCAACGTCTCGACCTCTGCGATCTCTACGTGTTCCAGTCGCCCGCCGATCCGTCGAGGACCGTGCTCGATCCTCAACGCAAATCCGAATGCCGACGCTTCCATCCCGACGCCATCTACCGCCTCAACATCGACAATGACGGGGATTGCCTGACCGACATCGCGATCAGCTACGTCTTCTCGCCGACCGCAAAACGGCAGGCAGACCGCAACACGTCTTCGTGGCGAAGGGCGCCGAGGCCCGCTCGCCCGAGCCGGTCGGCGACGAAGATCATCGCCGACGCCGAGGTCTCCTTCGGCCCCGAGCCCAACATCGTCAAGTCCGGTCCCTACACGTTCTTCGCCGGCAGCCGCAGCGACGCCTTCTTCTTCGACTTCGACGGCATCAAGAACCTGTTCGATACCAGCGGCGGCCGAAACTTCACCGCGCCGCATCTCGGCGGCAAGTCGCCGTGGACCGGCGTGGATTCGAACACGCGAAGCCAATGTGTTCTCGACGGTGATCGAGTTGCCGACCAGCGAGCTCGGCGGCAAGCCCGAGATCCGCATCTGGGGCCGCTGCAGCGTGCGGCAAGACGGCAAGCTGCTCCATGTCGACCGCGCCGGCCACCCGAGCGTCAGCAGCTTCTTCAACACCGACGAGACCAAAGAGGAATACAACGCCAGCGAGCCGGTCAACGATCGCGACGCGCTGGCTCGATCAGTTCGTCCATCTGATGGGGCACACCGGCAACTACACGCGCGAAGAGGCGATCGCCGCGATCGACGCGGACCGCATCCTGCCCGACATGCTGTGCTTCGATCCGTCGCGGCCGGCGAAATATCCCAACGGCCGCGTCTTCACCGACGACGTCATCGACCACCGGCTCGCCTTCCTCTCCAAGGGCGATATCCCGCCCGCCGGGCTGAAGCCGCACACCGACATTCTCGAGGAGTTCCCCTATCTCGGCACGCCGCACCCGAAGAAGAGTTAATTATCTTACATCATCCGCGCGAATGCGTAGGCGGAACGCGAACGCATTCCGCCATCGCAAGCGATGAAACCTGGCGGATCACGCTGCGTGCCGCTCGCACTAGGGGACAGAGGCGCACACATGTCGCTGCTTGAGGAAAAAGACGCGATCCGCGAGGTGCTGGCGGAATATTGCTTCCGGCTCGACGGCGGCGATTACGACGGCATGGCGGCGCTATTCACCGAGGACGGCACCTGGGAGACCGCGTTCGGCAAGGGCACCGGGCGCGCCGCGATCGCACAGCACGCGCGGGACATCCGGGCGCAGGGCCGGCGACAATCGCCCGCGCGCAATCCATCTCGTGACCAATATCGTCATCAAGCTCGACGGCGATACGGCCGAGGTGCGCTCGAACTGGACCGTCGTGCAGAACAGCCCGGACGGGCCGAAGATCGGCTCCGGCGGCGGCTACGCCGACCAGATGGTGAGACAGGACGGCGCCTGGCGGTTCCGCTACCGCAAGATCGACCGCTTCATCGCCGCCTGATCCGCCGCGCGCGCCCGCGTCTGGGCCTAGTTATGATCCATCCTTTCGTAAGTCGCATTATAGGGGTTGCCGACCCTGTCGTGCCTCTCGTCACCTGCCGCGAAAGCGGGGGGTTCGAAGCGGAATTAACACTCGATGCTGGCGGCCTTGCGTTCGCCAGCGCATTTTGGTACAAATATAGAACATATGGAGCGGGTTGGAATTGGTTTGGCTTGCTCCCGCCGCAAGGCCATTACCGGGATCGTCACTGCGCGGACCCGCGGGCTCGGCTAGCGGAGACGAAGCAATCTCGATGGAACCGGCAGTCCTTGTCGCGCGCGTGCCGCCCGTTTGCTGTTCATTTCCTGTAGAAACAGCAAATCGGCCCGAAGAAGGCAGGCCGCGAACCCGAGCCGATGCGATGGGGAATTACGATGACCCTTGATTTCTCTGGAAAAATCGTCCTGGTGACCGGCGGCGGCAACGGCATCGGTGCGGCCAGCGCCCGCAAATTTGCTGCTTCGGGAGCGCGCGTCGCTGTCATCGACCGCGACGGCGATGCCGCCCGCCGGGTCGCGGCCGAGATCGGGAACGGCGCCGCCGGCTACGAACTCGACGTCTCCGACGGCGCGGCCTTCGCCCGGCTCGCCGCCGACATCGCCGCCAGCGAAGGCGGCATCGACGTCCTGGTCAACTCGGCCGGCACGATCACGTCGACAGACTATCGCCTCGATGCCGGCCGCCGACTGGGACCGCATCATGGCGGTCAATCTGCGCGGCCCGTTCAACGGCACGCAGGCCGTCATCCCACATATGAAAACGCGCGGCGGCGGCGCGATCATCAACATCGCCTCGGTTGCCGGGCGGCGCATCTCGTTCGGCGGCGGCGCCAATTACAGCGCCTCGAAAGCCGGGCTGCTCGGCTTCACGCGGCACGCCGCCTACGAACTGGCGCCGGACAAGATCCGGGTCAACGCCGTATGCCCGGGCCCGACCGCGACCGCGTTCGGCGGCGGCCAGACACCCTCAGCCGAACAAAAGGCGGCGCGCGCGAAAAAGATCCCTCTTGGCCGCATGGTCGAGCCCGAGGACATCGCCGATGCTGTGCTGTTTCTCGCCAGCGACATGGCGCGCATGTGTACCGGCATCGCGCTCGATGTCGATGGCGGCGTGCTGATCAGCAACGACATACCCTACGAGGACTACTTCGCCCGCGCCCGCTGACGAGGCTTCGCTCCACGCGTTTGTTCCGAACGAATGCAATCGTGCGCCCCCTCTCCCCCGTCGGGGGGAGAAGGCTGGAGAACTGGGATGAGGGGACGGCGCTCACGCGACCCGCCCAATAGCCGCCCCCGGCCCGGCCCGCAACACCTATTCGTTCTCGCAATCGATGAACGCCGCGAGCAGCAGGCGCGCCGCGGCGGCGGGCGTCCGCATCCCCTCGGCGACATCGCGCTCGATCTCGGCCAAGCGCGCGCGGCGACAGCCGGGGCGGCCCGGAAGCGCTCGACGAGGCCGTCGCCGATCTCGCGCCACAGCGCCGCCCGCCGCTGTTCGGCGCGCCGCCGTTCCCAGGCGCCGCTCGCTTCGAGCGCGGCGCGAAACCGGGCGACATCGTCCCACACCGCATCGATGCCGTCGCCGGTCAGCGCCGACACGGCGCGCACCGCGACCTGCCATTCCGCATGCGCCGGCCGGATCAGACGCATCGCATTCGCATACTCGGCGGCGGCGCGTCGCGCGTGGTCGAGAAGCGCCCCGTCCGCCTTGTTGATCAGGATCAGGTCGGCGAGTTCGATGATGCCGCGCTTGATGCCCTGCAATTCGTCGCCGGAAGCCGGCGGCAGCACCAGCACGAACATATCGACCATCTCGGCGACGGTCGTTTCGGCCTGGCCGGCGCCGACCGTCTCGACCAGCACCGTGTCGAACCCGGCGGCCTCGCATACCAGGATCGCCTCGCGCGTGCGCCGCGCGACCCCCCCGGTCTCGGCGCCGGCCGAGGACGGCCGGATGAACGCCGCCGTGGACGCGGCCGAGTTCGGCCATCCGCGTTTTGTCGCCGAGGATCGCGCCGCCGCCGCGCTTCGACCCGGGATCGACCGCGAGCACCGCGATGCGGCGCCCGCGCGCGATCCCGTCGAGCCCGAAGCGCTCGATAAAGGTCGATTTGCCGGCGCCCGGCGGCCCGGAAATGCCGATTCGCGTGGCGTGCCCGCAGGCCGGCAGGATCGTCTCGATCAGCCCCTCGGCCTGCAGCCGATGGTCGGGCCGCGTCGATTCGACGAGCGTCAGCGCGCGCGCCAGCGCCCTGCGGTCGCCGCGCCGCAGCCGCGCGGCGAGTTCCGTCGCCTTCCGGCGGCTGTCGCGAAGAGGATCCGATCGACACGCGCGCAATCGTAGGGGCTTCGCGATCGCGCACAAGCCGTCAGCACCGCCAGCCGCCGCCAGGGCCGAAAACGCATCCGTCTCTCGCGAGAATCAGCCGCCGCCGAGCGCGCTCCAGTTCCGGCCGAATCGCGAGAATAGCGGCCTGGACGCATCGGCAACCGCCTGCGCGCCGATCTCGGAAAGCCTCGCCGAGCCTTCGAGCATCGCATCGACGCCGCGCCGCGCCAGCCCCGCATTGATCTCGAGCGCCTCGGCAAAGGTCCTGGCCCCGAGCAGCGCGACCGCGGCATCCGCCGTCGCCGCCATCCCCGAACGGCTGATGCCGGTCACCTCGACGGCCGCCTTTTCGAAGCCGCGGGCGAGCGCGGACTGCGCTTCGGCGAACGCCGACCAGGCATTCTCGGCTGCTGCCGCATTCACCGCGGCTGCTTCCGGCGCCTCGCTCGGACGGCGAGCTTTCCGCCTGAGCCGGTATGGGACACGCCGGTCCGGCGGGCGCCGTCTGCGCGAGGGCTATCGCCGACACCGGCTCCGGTTCCGGCATCGGCTTCATATTCTGCTCGATCACCGAGGCGGCTGCGGCCGCGACCACTTCCTCTGCGTTGGCTTCGCTCCGGGCCGTCTCACGCGCGGCTCGTCTTCGGCTTGGTTTCGCTCATATGGACCTCGTTCCGGTTGTGTCCGTCAGCTGATGGTGCGACGCACAATGGGGAAGCTAATCGCAGTCAGATTCGCAGTTCAAGGCAACTCTTGTGCGGCGCACAACCACGGACGCGGTTGCGGCGCCGCCGGGCGCATGTCAGTCTCGGCCGCATGCGAGCCCCGAATTTCTATGCGCATCCAGGCTTTGAGCGGGCCGGGCTGCGCCGCCGCGAACCCGAGTGGATCCGCGCCCGGATATTGGATCGCGAGAGCCTTTTCGTGCCGGTCTGGCGCTCGCAGAGCCTCGTCGTCGAGGTCGAGGGCGGCGAACCGCAAGCGGTCATTCTGGGCGCGGAAGCGGTCGCGATGCTGCTCGGCTCCGGCGACGGCGAGATCGACGAATGGCTGGCGCGCGGGCGGATCGTGTTTCTTGGCCTGATCGACGATCGCGCCCACTTCGCGCTCGACCTGTCGGCGCATGACGCGCCGCTCGAGCGGCTGCGCTCGCCGGCGCTTGCCGCCGCCGGAATTGCCGAGACCGGGTTGCGATTCGGCGATCTGCGCCAGTTCGGCGCCCGTCTCGCGCGGCATGAAGGGGCGTTGCTGGCGCTGGCGCGGGCGATGGCGTTCTGGCATTCGCGCCATCGCTTCTGCGGCGTCTGCGGCGCCCCGACCCGCAGCGAGGAAGCCGGCCATGTCCGGCGCTGCACCGAAGCCGGCTGCGCGACGCTGCATTTCCCGCGGACCGACCCGGCGGTGATCATGCTGGTCACCGACGGCGACCGCGCGCTGCTCGGGCGCAACAAGAACTTCCTGCCCGGCATGTATTCGACGCTGGCCGGTTTTGTCGAACCGGGCGAAAGCCTGGAAGACGCCGTCGCGCGCGAGGTGCGCGAGGAAACCGCGATCGACGTCGCTTCGGTGCATTACCATTCCTCGCAGCCCTGGCCGTTTCCCGGCCAATATCATGCTCGGCTTCTACGCCGAGGCCGCATCGACCGCGATCACGGTCGATTACGGCGAACTCGAGGACGCGCGCTGGTTCGAGCGCGACTGGCTGCTGTCGCACGCCGACGACGACAATTTCCGGTTGCCGCGCCGCAATTCGATCGCCCGGCGGCTGATCGAGGATTGGCTGGCCGGCGCCGCCGGACTGACACGGCGCGAAGCCCGCCGGATCCTCAGCCGGGACACGGGTTCGGCTGTTCCCGCTTTCGCGACTATAATTCTTCCGTAATTCGACGGTTCTGACGCCCGATCGGAGGTTCCGCATGCAGGTTATCCCGACCGAGATCCCCGAGGTGAAGGAAATCAGACCGGTACGCCACCACGACGAGCGCGGTTTCTTTTCCGAGATCTTTCGGGAGTCGGTGCTGCGCGAGAACGGAATTGCCGTCAGTTTCGTCCAGGAGAACCATTCGCTGTCGATGGACCGCTTTGTCGTTCGCGGGCTGCATTTCCAGATCCCGCCGGCGAGCCAGGCGAAGCTCGTGCGCGTCGCCGTGGGATCGATTTTCGATGTCGCGGTGGACATCCGCACCGGGTCGCCGACTTACGGCCGGCATGTCGCCGTCATCCTGAGCGCGGCGCAAGGCAATCAGCTGTTCGTGCCGGAAGGCTTCGCGCACGGGTTCTGCACGCTCGAGCCGGACACCGAGGTCGTCTACAAAGTGAACCGCTACTATTCGCGCGCGCACGATTTCGGGCTTGCCTGGGATGATCGCGACCTGGCGATCGACTGGCCGGTGCCGCGCGATCAGGCGCTGCTGTCCGAGAAGGACCGGCGCCAGCCGTCGCTGGCCGAATTGCCGGCGCATTTCCGTTACGAATAGCACGGCTGGGCGATGAAGGTTCTCGTGCTCGGCGCCGGCGGGCAGGTCGGACGCGAGTTGCGCCGCCACTCCTGGCCCGCCGACACGAGCCTCGTCGCCTTCGACCGCTCCGGCCTGGACATCACGCACGGGCGCAGGCTGTTTTCGCGACGGTCGCCCGCGAGCGCCCGGACATTGTCGTCAATGCCGCCGCCTATACCGCGGTGGACCGCGCCGAAAGCGAGCCCGACGCCGCTTATGCCGCCAACTGCGCCGGGCCGGGCCATATCGCGGCGGCATGCCGCGAATCCGGCATCCCGCTGATCCATATCTCGACCGATTACGTCTTCGACGGCACCAAAGCGGCCCCTATCGCGAGGACGATCCGGTCAATCCGCTCGGGGTCTACGGCGCGAGCAAGGAGGCCGGCGAGCGCGCGGTGCGCGAGAGCGCTGCGCGAGCACGTCATCCTGCGCACCGCCTGGGTCTACAGCGCGCATGGCCACAATTTCGTCAAGACGATGCTGCGCCTTGGCCGGCGAGCGCCCGGTGCTGCGGGTCGTCGCCGACCAGACCGGCTCGCCGACCGGCGCGGCGGATATCGCCGGCGCGATCGCGCTGATCGCCCAGCGCATAAGGGACGGTAATACGGCCTGGGGAACCTACCATTTCGCCGGCGCCGGCGCGGTGACCTGGCACGGCTTCGCCGAGGCAATCTTCGACTTGGCGTCGCGATGGCGAGGGCCGCCGCCGCGCGTCGAGGCCATTACGACCGCCGATTACCCGACCCCGGCGCGGCGGCCCGCGAACTCGGTCCTCGACTGCTCGCGCTTTGCGGCGGCGTTCGGCATCGAGCCGCGGCCGTGGCGCGCGGCGCTCGCCGAGGTGATCGAGGAGAGCTGTACGCAGCCGCCTGAGGCTGCGCCCGCTTATTGCTGCCGGAAATAATGGACGCTGAACAGCTCGTCGGCGTCGGTCCAAGTGTGGACGACGGCGAATCCGGCGCGGGCGGCGAGCGAACGGAACTCGTCGATCGCGTATTTGTAGGAGTTCTCGGTGTGAACAAGCTCGCCGGCGGCGAATTCGAAGCGGCTTCCGGCGATCGTGACCGTCTGCTCGGCAAGGCTTTTCAGATACAGCTCCATGCGGCCCGCTTCGGCATTGTAGAACGCGACATGCGCGAAGCGATCGACATCGATGTCGCCGTCCAGCTCGCGATTGATCCGGACCAGCAGATTGAGATTGAACGCCGCGTTGACGCCGGCGCGGTCGTTATAGGCGGCGTTGAGAACCTCCGGCGCCTTTTTCAGATCGGCGCCGATCAGCATTTCGCATTCTCTTCCGAGCAGTTCGGTACAATGCCGCAGGAAGCGCACGACGCCGTCCGGCTCGAAATTGCCGATCGTCGAGCCCGGGAAAAACCCGACCCGCTTGCCGGGCGGCCCGGGAAGCGGCGGCAGCGGAAACGGGCGGGTATAGTCGGCGCAGACCGCGACGACCGGAACATGCGGAAACTCGCTCGCCACCTGCGCCGCGGCCTGGCGCAACGGCTCGCGGGAGATATCGATCGGGACATAGGCGGCCGGCGCCTGCAACGCACGCAACAAAATGCGCACCTTGACGCTGGCGCCGCTGCCGAGCTCGACGAGGCGGCACTGCGGACCGACCCGCTCCGCGATGTCGCCGGCGTAGCGCTCGAGGATCGCGATCTCGGTGCGGGTCAGGTAATATTCCGGCACCTGGCAGATCTGCTCGAACAGCGCCGAGCCGCGCGCATCGTAGAAGAATTTGCACGGCAGCGCCTTCGGCTCTCGGGAGAGCCCGGCGACGACCGCATCGCGAAAGCTTTCCTCGGTCGGCGCCAGGTCATGAAAGCCGAAGGCGGCACTCTGCATTCCTAGACATCCTCCGCAAGCCGCAACCCCGAAAACGCCCAGCGCGAAGCGGGCGCGAAGAAATTGCGATAGGTGATGCGCACATGGTCGGCCGGGGTGACCGCCGCGCCGCCGCGCAGCACCATCTGGTTCGACATGAACTTGCCGTTGTATTCGCCGATGGCGCCGGAGGCGGGGCGGAACCGCGGATAGGCGACATAGGGGCTGGCGGTCCATTCCCAGACGTCGCCGATCATCTGCCGCAATTGCGGCGCGCCGGCCCCGGCCGACCCGGTTACGATAGTCGTCCGGACACGGGTGATAGTGCAGGCTGTCGGCGAGATTGCCGATCAGCGGCAAATCGGCGGCGGCATTCTCCCATTCCGCCTCGGTCGGCAGGCGCCTTCCGGCCCAGCGGGCAAACGCGTCGGCCTCGTAAAAGCTGACATGGCAGACCGGCTCGGCCGGCTCGATCGCGCCGCTCGCCCGCCAGCGTAAAGATGCGCCACTCGCCATCCTCGACGCGCCAATAGAGCGGCGCCTGCCAGCCTTGCTGCTGCACGCAGGCCCAGCCCTCCGATAACCAGAATTCCGGCCGGCGATAGCCGCCATCGGTGATGAAATCGAGATACTCGCCGCAGGTGACCGGATGCGACGCCAAGCCGGTAAGGCTCGAGCCAGACCTTGTGACGCGGACCTTCGTTGTCGAACGCGAACCCGCTGCCGTCGTGCCCGATCTCGCACAGCCCGCCGGCAAACTCGATCCAGCCCGGTACCGCATCGCGCGACGGCACCGCATAGGGACGCGGCGCCTGATAGGCGGGGAGCAGCGGGTTCACCGAAAATACGTGTTTGATATCCATCAGCATCAATTCCTGATGCTGCTGCTCGTGGTTGAGCCCAAGCTCGATAAGCGGCATCGCCTCGCTGCCACGCCGTATCGCCGGCCTCATCGGCAAATCGCAGCACCGCCGCGGTGACGTGGTCGCGATAGGCGCCGATCGCATCGACGGTCGGGCGCGACAGCAGGCCGCGTTCCGGCCGCGGGTGGCGCGGTCCGACCGCCTCGTAGTACGAATTGAACAGATAGGCGAAGGCCGGGTCGAAGGCGCGATAGCCCGGATCGAGCGGTCCAAGGACGAAGGTTTCGAAAAACCAGCTGGTATGGGCCAGATGCCACTTTGTCGGGCTGACATCGGGCATCGACTGGATCGCCTGGTCTTCCGGCGACAGGTTCGCGGCGAGCCTTTCGCTGTCCCGGCGGATGGCTTCGAACCGCTCCCGCTGCGATTGCCGTCTGGTCGGCGCGCGCCGATCGATCAATGGCTGTGTCGAACACTGGGTTCCCCCGCTAAAGGATCATCGCAGGCTAACGTTCTCTCGCTCGCTTTGTTCGCCCGACGACGCGCGCCGAAACCGGGAAACGACATATTCCGGTTGAGGCGGCCGTGTAAACCTTCGCGTCCCCGGAGATCGGGGGAAATTCGCGTGACGCTAGCCGCCGACCTCGTGTCGCGACGCCGCGGCGGCAGAGCCGAAAAGAAAAGGCCCGACAGCGGAGGACTCGATCTCCCGCCCGTTCTTGGTGAGGGAGGCGAAATGGCTCAGGAAAGCATCGATCGGCGGCCGCTCGGCGATGACACCGCCGGGCCGGAGCGCGGCGCGCGTTCGCATCGCGCAGCCGCTGGTCGTCGCTTCCGTCGTAATCGCCGGCCTCTATTTCGGGCGACCCGTGCTCGAACCGCTGGCGCTGGCGGTGCTGCTCAGCCTGATGCTCGTCCCGGTCGTGCGCTGGCTCGGACACTGGATCGGACGGGTTGCGGCGGTGCTGCTGACCGTCCTGGTCGCTTCCGTCCTGATGCTGGGGGTCCTCGCGGCGATCACCGAGCAGGCGCTCGGGCTGATCGAAAATCTGCCGCGGTACGAGGAGAACATCGCGGCGAAAATCCGCTCTCTCGGCGGCGGCGCTCCCGGCATGCTGGACCGGGCCAACCAGGTGTTCCAGGATCTGCTCGGTCAGCTCTCCGATGCCGCCGGCTATGATGCATCGCTGACCGTCGAGCGGACGCCCGGGAGAGGCCGCCCCGCCGGTGCCGGTGGTGATCCGGCAACGCGCGCCCGGCCCGCTCGACATCCTGAAGGCGGTGGTCGGGCCGATGCTGTTCCCGATCGTGCATGCCGGTCTTGTCGTGTTTCTCGTCGTGCTGATCCTCCTACAGCGCGAGGATCTGCGGGACCGGGTGCTTCGGCTCGCCGGCGCCCACGATCTTCACCGCACGACAGCCGCGATGAACGAAGCCACCGAGCGCATCAGCCGCTATCTGCTGATGCAGCTCGGGGCCGGGTTGTGCTTCGGCATTCCGTTCGGGATCGGGCTCGCCGCGATCGGCATCCCGAATGCGCCGCTGTGGGGCATGCTCGGGGTGATCTTCCGTTTCATTCCCTATATCGGCGGACCGATGACGGCGGTATTTCCGATCGCGCTGGCGATCGCGGTCGATCCCGGATGGGGTCTGCTCCTATGGACCGTGCTACTCTTCGCGGCGGTCGAGCTGATCGTCGCGAATATCGTCGAACCGCTAGTCTACAGCCGTACCACCGGGCTCTCCGCGATCGCCGTCGTCGCGGCGGCGCTGTTTTGGACCTGGCTGTGGGGCATAGTCGGGCTGCTGCTGGCGACCCCGATGACGGTGTGTCTCGTCGTGCTCGGGCGCTATATCCGGCCCTTGCAGTTTCTCGACATCCTCCTCGGCAACCGCCCGGTCCTGTCGCCGCAGGAGAGCCTCTATCAGCGACTGCTGGCCGGCAACCCCGAGGAAGCGACCGAGCAGGCCGAGGAATTCGCACGCGAGAAGTCGATCGGCACATTTTTCGACGCGGTGGCGGTCCCGGCGCTGGCGATGGCGCAGGCCGACGCCGATCGCGGCGTCTTGACGCCGCACCAGCGCGCCGTGATCGCCGAAGGTTTTTCCGCCTTGCTCGACAACCTGGCCGAGGACCGAACCGCGGAGCGACGTGCCGGCCGGCGGCAGTACACGGAGACGGGATCGATGCCGAGAGGCCCCGATCGCCGTAATCGCGGCGCGCAACGAGCTTGACCTCGCCGCCGCCTGGCTGCTCGAATATTTACTGCGGCAGCGCGGATACCGTGCCACCGTTTTTCCGCCCGATGCGGTATCGAGCGTTGCGGTCGATGAGCTGCCACTGGGCAGCGTCTCGGTCATCTGCCTGTCGCTGCTCAGCACCAGTTCGGCGGCGCAGCTGCGCTACCTCGTTCGGCGGCTTCGCCGGCGGGCGCGGCGGGCCAGGATCGTGATCGGCTACTGGGACCGTCGCGACGAGGCCGATTTCTCGGGCGCCGACGCGGCTTCCGCCACCGCCGCCGATCGGGTCGTCACTACCCTCTCCGATGCGCTAGCCGAGATCGAGGCGGCGCTCACCCAACAACACGACGGCACTGCCAATGACGCGCCGGACGCCAGCGGGCTGAAAGCCCTTACCGGCCCTTGATCTCCGGCTTGCGGCGCTCGCGCCAGGCCTGATGTGCCTCCTTCTTGTCCTCGGTCAGTTCCAGCGTCATGAAGCGGTAGAGATCGGCGTTGGCCGCCTCGCGCAAGGTCGAATCCATCCCGAACGCGACCGATTCCTTGGCGAGCCGCGCCGCCAGCGGCGGCAGTCCGGCGACATGCTCGGCGACCTCCATCGCCTTCGCCATCACCTCGCCATGCGGCACCAGCCATTGCGCGAGGCCGATGCGATAGGCCTCCTCGGCCTTCAGAGGGAACCCCATCGCGACCTTCATCGCCTGTCCGCGGCCGATCCAGCGCGCGAGGCGCACCGTACCGCCCTGCGCCGGCAATATGCCGAGCCCGACCTGCGGCAGCCGCCACTCGGCCTTTTCCGACGCAATGATCAGGTCGCAGCAATAGGTGACGATGCAGCCGATGCCGACCGCATAGCCATTGACCGCGGCGACGAGCGGCTTTGCAAAATCGGACAGCAGGTTCATCGCCTGATGCCGGCGGCGCTTCGGCAATGCCTCGATCGCGTCGGCGATCGAGTCGCTGGTATGGGTCCTCGGGTTTTTCAGATCGGCGCCGGCACTGAACGCCCCGCCCGCCTCGTCGCCGGTCAGGATTACGGCGCGAATTTCGGGATCATCCTCCAGCCGCGGCAGCATCTCCTTGAGCGCCTCGTTGTAGTCCTCGCCCCAGGCATTGCGCGCCTGCGGCCGTGACAACGTCAGAACGGCCACATGGCCGCGTCTTTCATACAGCAACGGCATGTGATCTTCCTTCCTGAATAGGCCAAGATAATTCGTATACCAACGCCCACGCCTCCCTGCCGAATGCTGTCGTGATTGCGCTTCGAGACAGCCGGCGCGCGCGATTACAATAGAAGGATACCAAAGCACCAGGAATCAGGATATCACAACGCCCACCGGTGCAATGAAATCGAAGGTAGTTTGAAATGACTGGAGGCTGGAGGCCGGAAGCGGAATCGAACCGCTGTACGAGGATTTGCAGTCCTCTGCATAGCCACTCTGCCATCCGGCCCCGGCTCGGCCGTCATATAGGGGCGCGTCGTTCATCGGGTCAAGTCTAGCCACACCATTCCACCCAGACCGCCCCTTTCAGCGTGTGCCGAGCTTAGAACGGAACGGTGCCGGTCACGACGGTGCGGTGCAGCACCCGGCGGTGCTTTGCCATTTCGTAATTGGCCAGCGCCCGATGCAGCAAAGCGCGGTTGTCCCACATGACCAGATCGCCGTCCTGCCAATGATGGGTGTAGACAAATTGCGGCGTTGTCGCGTGCTCCAGCAGTTCGAACAGCAACGCCTCGCCCTCGTCCTCCGGCATGCCCAGAATGTGCGAGGCGTGGTTGCTGATATAGAGCGTCTTTGCGCCGGTTTCGGGATGGGTGAGGACCAGCGGGTGATCGACCGGCGGGCGCTCGCGCATTTCGATCTCCGATGGCGGCGGCGCACCGGCGCGACGCCGGCTCGCCGCCCAGCTATGGACGACGCGCATCCCGGCGATCCGCCGCTTCATTGCGTCGGGGAGTGCGTCATATGCCATCGCCATGTTGGCGAACTGCGTGTCGCCGCCCTCGGGCGGAAGTTCCTTCGCGTGCAGCAGCGTCATCAGCGACGGCACCGCGTGGTAGGATTTGTCGGTGTGCCAGTGATAGTTGCCGACCTGGCTCAGCTTTGTCGTCGGGTTTCCGTCGTCGTCGAGATTTGTGACGGTGTGAACGAGGCCGTAGCGCGACAGCCGCCGCGTGGCGCCCGACATGCTCCTCGATCTCGCCGAATTGTCGCGTGAATTCGAACTGCTCGTCCTTGCTCAGATCCTGGTCGCGGAAGACCAGGACGTGGTGGTCGCGGAAAGCGGCGAGGATCGCGTCGCGGAAGCCGGGGGACAGCGGCCGCGACAGATCGGCGCCGGTGATCGCGACGCCGCCGGCCGGCGACAATCGTTTCCGATCTGCGGTGCGGCCGTTGCGGCGGTATCGAGGACGGTATCGCTCATTGGCAATGGCTCCGATTTGTTGTCGCTTACGCTTCAATGGTCGAACCCGAACAATCCCTGCGCATTGTGGTGCAGGATCTTGTCGGTCGTTTCCTTCGGCAGGCCGAGCCGCTCGATATAGGCGAACGTCTCCCGATATACCTCCCAATCCTGCAGCACCGGATAATCGCTGCCGGTCACGAGATGGTCGGCGCCGAACGCTTCGAGCGCGCACAGGAACGCCGGCTTCGAGCCGTAGCACACCGTGTCGTAATAGAACCTCCGGGCGGTGACGCTCGGCGCCTCGGCGAGGTTGGGATGACCCCGCGGCCCCTGACCCTGCTTGTCGAGGCGGTTCATCAGCATCGGGATCGGCCCGCCGAGATGCGGCACGATGAACTTGATCCTCGGATAGCGGTACGGGATCTGCTTGGCGATCATGTGCAGGACGAACGTCGCATCCTCGAGCGAGGTGCCGACCGATCCGCTGTAATTGTAATCGATGATGAACGGCGAGCAGATGGCGCTGCCGGCCGGATGCACGAACAAGACGGCGCCGCGCCGGTTCATCTCGGCGTAGAGCGGCTCGAACTCGGTCTCGGCGATCGAGCGGCCGAGGCAGACGATGTTCATGTTGACGCCGACGCAGCCCAGCTCGTCAAAGCCGCGCTCCATCTCCTTCAGCGACGCATCGATATGCGGCAGCGGCAGCATCACGTAGGAGCTGATGCGGTCCGGGAAGCGATGCGCGAACTCGGCATAGGCGTCGTTCAGCATCTTGACCGCGGTGACGCATTCCGCCTCGTCCGGCAGATAGGGCGGGTGGTTCGGCGACAGCACCTGGCGGCCGACTCCCGCATCCTCCATCAGGCGAAAGCGACCCTCGATATCCTCCGGCGTATCGGAGAACGGGTGCCGCGCCAGCCCGCGCTTGACCGCGAGGTGCGTCGGCGAGGCGAACCGGTCGCCCATGAACTCGCTGAAATTTTTCGGCGTGTAGTGCGCGTGCACGTCGCAGATCATCGGCCGCTTCCTTGTTCCTGCCTGCCGGAACGCGCGAGCGCTCCGGGTCGAGGGTAGGCCGACTCAGCGAGTTCAAGCAATGCAGTCCGCGCCGATCAGCCGCGCGGGGCGTCGCCGCGGCCGCGTTGCACCCGACGGATAACGAGCGCGAGCAGGCGCACAGCGGCAGCATGAAGGCGGCGTAGATCAGAAAGCTCTGGCTGTGCCGAAACGGTCGGCGACCCGCCCATGACCGGCGGTATCAGGATCGAGCTGAGCCGCTGCCCGGTCTGGCGCAGGCCGACGACGGCGCCCTGCTGGTGACGGCCGACCGCGCGCGCCTGCACCGACAGGATGACTGGCTGGATCACCCCTTCGAGCCAGCCGCGCGCGAGCTGAAACAGCACCAGCAGGCCGAAGATGCCGCCCAACAGCGGTGTCGCCGCGATCAGCAGGATCGAGAGCACGGTGCCGCTCAGCATCGTGCGCTGCGGGTTCCCGAGGCGCATCGCGCGGCCGGCAAACAGCGAGCCGAACCCGCTCGCGATCTCCGACGCGGCGAACAGCAGCCCGATCGTCGTGCCGACCAGCGCGATCTGATCGAGATAGACGACATAGACCGAGGTCTGCAGGCTGTATGTCGTGTTGCGCATCGTAATGACGGCCATCGACACCGCCACCGCGGGAATCGCGATCAGCATGATCGAGTTGAGATAGTCGGATGCGCGCGGCCAGGCGTCGCGGGCGCGAAACCGCCTTCGGTTGGCGCCGGACCCCGGTCGCGCCGCGAAGATTTCCGCCTCGGGCGTACGGAGCAGCGCGAGCGTCACGATCGCGCCCCACGCGGAACCGAGCAGATAAGCCGGCCAGGCGCCGCCGAAATCCCACACCGCCCCGGCGACGATCGGCGCCGACGACGAGCCGAGCCGGGCGAAGAAGCTGAACCTTCCGATGTATTTGGCGTCGCCCTCGGCGAGCTGGGCGATCAGGGTCTGCGCGCCGGACCAGGCAAAGGACACAGCGGCGCCATTGACCAGTTGCAGCAGCAGCAATGCCCAGAAGCCGGGTGCCAGCGGAAACAGCGGCGCCAGCAGCATCCCGATCCAGACGAATACGAGCGTCACCGCCCGCGTGCCGAAACGGTCCATCAGGACGCCGATATGGATCGACAGGAACAGGGCGAGGATCGACCGCGCCCCGACGAGGATGCCGATCTCCGAGGCGTCGAGCCCGAGCGACAGGCCGTAAAGCGGGATCAGGAAGGTGAAGAAATCGACATAGCCCATGCTGAACGGGCCGGCCACGTAGAGAGAGGCCGGCGGGCGGGGACCGGACGCTTGCCCGGAAGCAGGGATATGCGCGGCATCGGCAGTTGGGCGGGAGTTCATGCCGCCATCTTGCCATGCCCGCTTATTGTGCATCTCCGAATTGGCGGTGGTCACGTATGCGGCGTCCTGTCCCGCGGAACCGCGGCGAAAAGGCGAGATTAGCGGCGGCGTGGTGGGTATCGAAATTGGCCGCGGCGCTGTCTCAAAATGATGCGGCGGCGACCGCGTGGCCTGGACAGGGAGGCAAACGCCGCCGATAAACGCGCGAGCCGCCATTGATCGTAAGCCTGGGAGTCCCGCCATGCCGACCGCCAATTACCTGCCCGAGGTGCTGGAAACGACGGAGGCCGAACGCCTCGCGACCGGCTTCATCTTTACCGAAGGCCCGCTCTGGCATCCGGACGGCTGGTGGTATTTTGTCGATCTGCGCCGCAATCACCTGCACCGGCTGCTTCCCGGCAAAGAGCCGGAGCTTGTCAGGACGACGATCGGCGGCAACGGCACCACCTTCGACCTACAAGGAAATCTGATCGTCTGCGAGGGCGACGACCGCCGCCTGACGCGCATGCGCCCGGACGGCACGGTCGAGATCGCTGGTTGACAACTACAAGGGCGGGCGTTTCAACCGGCCGAACGACGTGATCTGCCACTCGAACGGCTGCATTTATTTCACCGACCCGGACAAGCGCCGCCCGTATCACGAGCGCGAAATACCGGGACCGGCCGGTGAAAACAACCTGTGGGATGGCGCCGGCGTCTATCGTCTGGCGCTGGACGGTGGCTTGAGCGTGCTGGCAAATTGCGAATACCCGAACGGGCTCGCGCTGTCGCCGGACGAGCGCACGATGTATGTCGCGAATACGCGCTCGTCGCAGTACATCCACGCGATCAAGCTTGACGCGGATGGCAACATGGTGGGGCGCGGCATCTTCGCCGACCTCAACGAGGGCGACGAGCCCGGCATCCCCGACGGCCTAAAGGTCGACAGCGCCGGCCGGGTGTATTGCACCGGACCCGGCGGCATCTGGGTCATGGCGCCGGACGGCAGGCGCATCGGCGTTATCAGATGGCCGGAGCAAGCCGTCAATTTCGCGTTCGGCGGGCCAGATTTGCGGACGCTGTTCTGTTGTGCCCATACCTCGGTTTACACGTTGCGCGTCAAGACGCCGGGCAATCCGCATCCCTGGTACGGCCTGCAGGGACGGTAAGGGCGGGCCGAGCCGCGCCGGTAGCCGGCGATCAGGCTCAGAAATCGAGATCGGCGTAATGCGGCGGGGGTGGAGCGCCGGCCACGTGGTCGGCCAGGATGGCGCGGAAGCTCGGGCGCGACTTGATGCGTGCGTACCATTCCTTGGCCGGTTCGTGCGCGTCCCACGGCACGTCGCCGAGATAATCGAGGCTCGACAAATGCGCCGCCGCGGCGATGTCGGCGACCGAAAAATAATCGCCGCCGAGCCACCGCCGCCGCTCGACGAGATAGCCGATATAGTCGAGGTGGTACGGCAAATTGGCGTGCCCGGCGCGAATCGCCTGCGAACTCGGCTGAGCCGACGGCTGTCCCGGGCTGCGGTAACGGCGCATCATCTTTTGCCCGAGCAGGTTCTCGGTGACCTCGAAATTCATCTTGATGTCGAACCAGGAATTCAGCCGCCGGACCTCGGCGCGTTCCGCCGGGGTGGCGCCGATCAGCCTGTTGTCCGGGATATACCTCGTCGAGATACTCGACGACCGCCTCGGTGCCGGCCACCACCGCGCCGTCGGGCTCGATCAGCACCGGCACCTCGCCGGACGGGTTGAGGGCCAGGAATTCGGGACGCCTCTCCCAGGTTTTCTCGAATTTCAGTGTGAATTCGAGACCTTTTTCGGCGAGCACGAGGCGCACCTTGCGCGAGAATGGCGACAATGTGACGTGATAAAGGATGCGCATGAGCGCGATTGTACTACCGCGATCGCGCCGTAACAGAGTGCAAGAAGAGGAAATCCCCGATGTCTGCCGAGCATGCCGAACACCTGAAAGCGCCCGCCAATTGGGTTTCCGTGGCTGGCGCGAAGCTGAGAGGGTTCGCGATGAGTCTCGCCGAAAAGCTCGGGGTCGAGCGCGCGGTCATCCTGCATGTGGACGATCTCGCGATGTGCCACGGCGCGAACCGCGCCTTTCTCGACTTGGCGCGGGCCGGGTTTGTCACATCAGGCTCGGTGATGGCGCCGTGCCCGTGGTTTCGCGAGATCGCCGAGGCGGCTTCCGGCGACGCGGCGCTCGACCTCGGGGTGCATCTTACGCTGACCAGCGAATGGCGGCACTACCGCTGGCGCCCGCTCTCGACGGCCAGCCGCGCCTCCGGGCTGATCGACGATGACGGGTATTTCTGGCGCGACGTCGCCTCGCTGCGCGCGCATCTCGTGCCCGAGGCGGCCGAAGCCGAATTGCGCGCGCAGATCGAGCTTGCGGTCGCAGCCGGGATTGCCCCGACCCATATCGACGCGCACATGGCCGCGGCGATGCTGCCCGAATTGCTCGATCTGCATGTCCGGCTCGGGTTGGAGTACGGCGTCGTGCCGGTCCTGCCGCGCGGCATCGGTTGGGCGCCCGAGCGTGAGAGCTACGCGGCGGCGCTGGCCCGGTCTCGACGCGATGGGGCTGCCGGTCATCGACCATTTCCGCGGCACGCTGCCGGTCGAGGCCGATCAGACCCGGCCGCGCTATCGTGAGACTGTCGTGGGCTTGCCGGCGGCGTCACGCATTTTGCGTTGCACGCGACGGTTCCCGGCGAGATCGAAACGATCGCCCCCGATCACGCCGGCTGGCGCACCCGCGAATTCGCGCTGTTCGTGAGCGGCGCGGTGGCCGAATGGTGCGCCGGTAACGGAATCACCGCGATCGGCTATCGCGACATCCAGCGATTGTGGCGTACGTGAACCGACGCAGCGCAATAACCGGCTCGCGTCCGCCCCCGGCTGTCGGCTGCTGTCACAAATCGGAAGCGACGACTGGACTGGCAGGCCCGTCACTGCGCCGCTGAATCGAGGGCGGCCGTCTCCGCCGGCTCGAGCGCGGCGGCGATGACATCCTCGGCCCGCTCGGCCCAGACGAAGCGCAGCGCATTGCGCGCCGCCTCGGGAATGTCCTCGTAATCCTTGCGGTTGCGCTCGGGCAGGATGACCATCGAGAGTTCGGCGCGCGCCGCCGCGATAACCTTCTCCTTGATGCCGCCGACCGGCAGCACGAGGCCGCGCAGGCTGATCTCGCCGGTCATCGCCGTGTCGCTCCTGACGGTGCGCCCGGTCAGCAGCGAAACGAGCGCGGTGAACATCGCCACCCCGGCGGAGGGGCCGTCCTTCGGGATCGCGCCGGCCGGGACGTGAACGTGGATGTCGCTCGCCTCGAACAGCTTCGGGTCGATGCCGAGCCCGACCGCGCGGCTCTTGACCAGCGACAGCGCCGCCTGCGCGCTCTCGCGCATGACCTCGCCGAGCTGTCCCGTCAGAATGAGGCCGCCCTTGCCCGGGACCCGCGTCGCCTCGATGAACAGGATGTCGCCGCCGACCGGCGTCCAGGCGAGCCCGGTCGCGACGCCGGGGATGCTGGTGCGCATCTTGACCTCGCCCTCGAACCGGCGCGCCCGAGGATCGCGTGCAGGTCGTCGGCGTCGATCGTCACGTGCTCGGCGCTGCCCTCGGCGATCTTCATCGCGGCGCTGCGCAAAGCCGTGCCGATCTCGCGTTCGAGGTTGCGCACCCCGGCCTCGCGCGTGTAGCCGCGAATGATCGCGTGGATCGCCGCGTCGGTCAGCTCGGCCTGCTCGGGCTTGAAGCCGTTGGCGGTCAGCTGCCGCCCGACCAGATAGCGGCGCGCGATCTCGAACTTCTCGTCCTCGGTGTAGCCCGGCAGGTCGATGATCTCCATCCGGTCCCTGAGCGGTCCCGGGAACGTTGTCGATCACGTTCGCGGTGCAGATGAACATGACGCGCGAGAGGTCGAACGGCACGCCGAGATAGTTGTCGCGAAACGTCGAGTTCTGCTCCGGGTCGAGGACTTCCAGCAGCGCCGAGGACGGGTCGCCCTGGATGCCGCGGCCGAGCTTGTCGATTTCGTCGAGCATCATGACGCAGTTGCGGCTGCCGGCGCGGCGGATACCCTGCAGGATGTTGCCGGGCAGCGCGCCGATATAGGTGCGGCGGTGGCCGCGGATCTCGGCCTCGTCATGCGTGCCGCCGAGGCTGACCCGGACGAATTTGCGGCCCGTCGCGCGCGCGATGCTCTGCCCGAGCGAGGTTTTGCCGACGCCGGGCGGCCCGACGAAGCACAGGATCGGGCTGCGGCCGTTCGGGTTCAGCTTGTGGATCGCGAGAAATTCGAGGATGCGCCGCTTGATCTTCTGCAAGCCCGTAATGGTCCTCGTCGAGCACGCGGCGCGCCTCGGCGATGTCGATCGGCGCCTCGTCCTCGGCCGCCCAGGGCAGCTCGATCAGCCATTCGAGATAGGTGCGGGCCATCGAATACTCGCCGGCCTGTTCCGGCATGCGTTCGAGCCGGGCCAGCTCCTTCTTCGCGTGCGCCTCGATCTCCTCGGGCATTTTCGCCTCTTCGACCTTGCGGCGCAGCTCGGCGATTTCCTGGCTCTTCGCGTCCTCGCCCTCGCCCAATTCCTTCTGGATCGTCTTCAGCTGTTCGCGCAGCAGGAATTCGCGCTGCCGCTCGTCCATCGTCTCCTTGGTGCGGTCGTGGATCTGGCGCGACAGGCGCAGCACTTCGAGCCGGTAGGACAGCAGCTCCGAGACCCGCTCAAGCCGGCGCTGGATGTCGAAGGTCTCGAGGATCTCCTGCTTTTCCGGCGGGCGCGATGTCCATGAAGCTGGCGATCAGATCGGCCAATGCCGGCGCCGACACGACCCCCTGCACCGCGTTGACCAGCTCGGCCGGGGTCTGCGGCAGCAACTGCAGCACTTCGAGCGCCTGGTTGCGCAGATGCAGCATCCGCGCGTCGATCTCGGTGTTCTGCTCCTGCGACTCGGGAACCCGGATCACGCGCGCGACGAAGAACGGATAACCATCGAGAAATTCGGTGATGCGAAAGCGCCGCTCACCCTGGCAGATCACGTGATGGCTGCCGTCCGGGCTCGTCACGTAGCGCAGCAAATTCGCCTCGGTCCCGACCGTGTGCAGGTCGGCCGGCATCGGCGCGTCCATCTCCGCATCGCGCTGCAGCACCAGCCCGACCGGGCGGCTGAGACGGACCGCGGTCTGCGCCGCCAGCACCGAGCGCTGCCGGCCCAACGTCATCGGCAGGACCGTGCCGGGGAACAGCACGAGATTGCGCGTCGTGACCAGGATCAGCGCGTCTTCCGGAATGGTCAGGCCGATCTCGGCGCTGCCGGGCACGACAACGGCCGGCGCTCCCGGCGGCGCGGCGCCTGTCTCGGTTCGGGTCTGCTGCTCGTCCGGCGTCATCGCCATGATCCTTTCTCGAGGCGCAGCATCAGGCAGCCATTGGCGAGATGGCGCCCCGAAATCCGGAACGGCACCGGCGGCAAGTCGATCCGGCGCTCGAACTGCCCGTAGGGGATTTCCATCCGCAGGATGCGCGCGTTCTTCAGTTCCGGCGGCGGCGGCCGCTCGCCGGTGATCAGCAGCGTGCCGGCGCTCAGCGTCACGCTGATGCTGTCGAGTTCGACCCCCGGCAGCGCGACGAAAATGGTCAGCGCGTCATCGGTTTCGAAGACGTCGATCGGCGCTTCCCAGCGCGACTGGCCATGATGGAAGAACTGGCGGCGCAGCCGCTCCGCCCGGTCCATCGCGGCACAGGCATCGGCCCACATCAACTCTTCGAGCTGGCGTTTCGACATGGTTTCTCCGCCGCATCAAACCGCCGTCGTTCCGGCTGTTCCTCATATGAGGATCGCGGCGCGCGACAAAAGGTGGCTGAGCATGCGGCGAGGGACGGCCGGCCCCTCAAGCCGGGTGGTGGCGCATCCGGAACGCCGCCACCAGCAGAGCGATCCCGAACAGGAGGGCGTAGATCCCGAGCCACCACGAAATCGCGACGATCCCGGCGCCGGGCGCGAAAAACAGCACGATCCCGAGCAGCACCGAGATGATCCCGCCGAGGACCAGCAGCCACTCGCCGCTGTGCCGGATCAGCGCGATCCCGGCCGCGATCAGCAACACCCCGGTGACGACGGCCCAGATCGCGATCAGGTAGACCAGCGCGACGAGCGCCGCTACCGGCCACAGAAAAACCAAGACGCCGATCAGTAGATTGAGCACGCCCTCGATCAGCAGCGGCGCCGAGCGCCCGTGGTGGCGGGCGGCGCGCAGCCCGGCGATCAGCGCGAAAATGCCGTCGACAAAGGCATATGCGCCAAATACCAGCACCAGCACGGTCGCGGTAATACCGGGCAGAAAGAACGCAACGAGCGCGAACAGAATCGCCAGCGCGCCGCGCAGCGCCAGAACCCACCAGTTTCCGACCAGGATCGCCGCCATCTTTTCCTCGCAACACCCTCGCGTTCCGCGATCGGAAATAGCGCGAAATGCGCGCCGATGTCGAGATCCGGGCGAACGCAGTTCTATCGGGTCGGCAGATTACCTGAAGCGCGGCATGACCTCCTGGCACAACAGGCGGATCGCGTTCAGCACGCGGTCGTGCGGAATGAGCCCGCCGCAATTCAGCTCGGCGAGAATGCCCTCGAAGCCGATCTCGTCGCGCAGCCGCATCAGCTTCGCCGCGACGCTGTCCGGGGTGCCGACCAGCACATTGCCGCGCAGCGCGTCGGCATAGGTCAGGGTACGCAGTCTCTCGGCGCGGTCGATAAACGATTGCCGGCCGGAGCGGCGCGCCAACTCGGCGATCAGCTCGTATTGCAGCCGGTAGAAATGGGTGACGCTTTCTTCCGCCTCGGCGCGCGCCCGCTCCTCGGTCTCGGCGATATAGATCGGCGCCGAGACGTAGACCTGCCCCTTGCCGGGGTGGCCGGCCGCCTTGTAGGCGTCGTAATAGGCCTTGATGTGCGGCGCGAGATCGGTCCAGGTCGGGTGCCTTGTGCTGGCGAATACCGGATAGCCCGAGCGCGCCGATCGCCGGGAACGTGTCGGGGGTGCTGGCGGCGACGCGGATCTCGGGCAGCGGCTGCTGGTACGGTTTCGGCACAACGCGGACGTTCTCGAAGCTGTGAAACCGGCCGTTGTACGAAAACCGGTCCTCGGTCCAGGCCGTCTTGACGATGTCGAGGATCTCGACGAAGCGGTCGCGGCTCTCGTCATAGGGCACCTGGTAGGCGTCGTAGGTGCTGACGACGCCGCTGCGGCCGACGCCGAAGATCAGCCTGCCGTGGCTCAGCTGGTCCACCGTCGCGGCTTCCTCGGCGAGGCGCAGCGGATGGCACAGCGGCAAGACCTGCACCGCGATGCCGATCTTCATGCGGCGCGTGCGGGCGGCGATCGCCGCGGCGATCGGCAGCGGCGCCGACAGATGGGTGCGCTCGGGGGCGAAATGGATTTCGGCCAGCCACATCGCATCGAGACCATGGCGCTCGGCGGCATCGACCTGCGCCATGCCCTCGTCGAACGCTTCCGTGTCGCCGCGCCCGGGCAGCGACGGAAACTCGTGAAACATGCCGAATTCCATGAGCGCCTCCTCGATCCGGCCGGAAGCTAGGCTTCGTCTCGGCCGCCTGGCAAACACGATTTTCCCGGGGGTGCCATTCCGGAGGCTGTACTTGAAGTCCGTCGTCCGCACTGCACGGCCTGTCCCTTGTGAAATTGAGCGTGACCCCGTGAGATTGCTTGCAGCAAATTACGCCGGATTGCCATTGTCAGGACGCCGCGCATCTCGTGTAACGGCTAGCAGAGACATGTCGCCCGGTCAGGGACGGATCCGCATCGGCATTTCCGGCTGGCGCTATCCCGGCTGGCGCGGCAGCTTTTATCCACCTGGGCTGCGGCACACCGACGAACTCTCCTATGCCAGCCGGCATTTCGACACGATCGAGATCAACGGCACGCATTACTCGCTGCAGCGTCCGGAGTTTTTCCGGCGCTGGCGGGACGAGACGCCGGAAGGGTTTGTCTTCGCCGTGAAGGGCAGCCGCTTCATCACGCATATGAAGCAACTGCGCGAAATCGGCGCGCCGCTCGCCAATTTCTTCGCGCAAGGCGTGCTGCTGCTCGGCGACAAGCTCGGCCCGCTGTTGTGGCAGTTTTCGCCGCGCTTCCGCTTTGACCGGGACAAGCTCGAACGGTTTCTGGCGCTGCTGCCGCACGACTGCGATGCCGCCGCCGTGCTTGCCTCCGGTCACGATCATCGGCTCGCCGGACGGTCCTGGATCACGTCCGAAACGCGCGGCGCGCTGCGCCACGCGATCGAGATCCGGCACCCGAGTTTTCTCGACCCCGATTTTGTCGCGCTGCTGCGGCGGCACAACATTGCGCTGGTTTTCGCCGACACCGTCGGCTGGCCCTATGCCGAAGACGTTACCGCCGATTTTCTTTACGTCAGGCTGCACGGTTCGCAGGAGCTTTATGCCAGCGGCTATTCGGAGGAGGAGCTTGACCGCTGGGCCGAGCGCATCTCGATGTGGAGCGCCGGAGGCGAGCCTGATGACGCGAAACTGATCGACCCGGGTGCACGCCCGCAGCGCCGGCCGCGCGACGTCTATGTCTATTTCGACAACGACGCCAAGGTGCGCGCACCGTTCGACGCGCAAACCCTGCGCCGCAAGCTGGGCCTCACCGGCATGCCTTAAGGCCCTGGAAGGCAGGAGCGGGCGGGCCGGCTCGATCGTTCCGGTAAGCCACCCGCAGCCGTCGAATACCTCGGGCGCAACGGAACTAAAGGGCGAGCTTCCCCCTTTAACCTGCATCGAGTCTTCCGACGGGGATCACGATGCACAAGACCCTAGCAGTAGCCCTTGTTCTAGGTTTGGCAGGAGGCCTCACGACGGGAGGCGCGCTGGCCCAACAGCCGCCGGTCACGAGTGGACCGCAGAACAGCGCGATCAACACCAGCGATTCCTCGAACCGGATGGCGGCCGGCCCGGTCAAGGGATCCAACAGCTTCACCGAAGGCGAAGCCCGCTCGCGGATCGAGAAGAAGGGATTTTCGAACGTCGGCGCTTTGAGGAAGGACGACAACGGGATCTGGCGCGGCCGCGCGACGATGAACGGCCAGCAGGTCGATGTCGCGCTCGACTACCAGGGCAATGTCTTCGAGGGCGCCGCGGCGACCGGAATGAGCGGGCAGACCATGCCGAGCCAGGGACCCCGCACGACTTCGGGCAACGGCGGCCGCTGATCGGCCCGCGCCGCAGCCGACAACTCAATGCTTTAGGGATCAGACACCATGATCACGATTTCGCGTCTTTATGACGACTACGCCACCGCCGCCCGCGCGGTCGATGAATTGGAGCGCGCCGGCATCCCGCGTGACGACATCAGCATCGTCGCGAGCAATGCCGAGGGATGGTACGGCCGGGACCGCACGACGTCGGGAGTCGACCCGGCGCATGACCGCGACCATGACGGGCGTGACGATCGGGCCGAGGGCGCGGCGGCCGGCGCCGGCATCGGTGCGACGATCGGCGGCGTGGCTGGACTGCTCGCCGGTCTGGGCTTGTTGGCGATTCCCGGTGTCGGCCCGGTGGTCGCCGCGGGCTGGCTTGCTTCGACGGCGGCGGTGGCGGCGGCGGGCGGCACCGCCGGCGGGCTGATCGGGGCGCTGACGCAATCCGGCGTTGACGAGCGCGAGGCGAATACCTACGCCGAGGGCGTGCGTCGCGGCGGGACGCTGGTGACGGCGCGCGTCCCCGAAGGTGACCGGGCGCGCTACGAGGCGATCCTCGACCGCTCGGCGGTGAATATCGGAGAGCGTTCAGCGATGTGGGAGCGCAGCGGCTGGAACCGGTTCGATCCGTCAGCACCGGCCTACACCGCCGACGAAATTCGCCGCGAACGCGAGACGTACCGCACCCGGCTGTAACCGCACCCGGTTTGCTGGCCCGGCCGGCCTCCGCACCGGAGGCCGGCTTTTTTTACGAGCGGAGGCAAATTCCCTGCGGCAGGAAATTGCTCGTTCCGGCGCTGGATTTGATGAGATTTCTCTAGTGATTACAGGTATTTAGAGGAATCTCCGCTCGGTTTCCAGGGCAGGACGCAGGGAATTTGGCGGAGCCGAACAGCGATCTGTCCAACGCCGAGCAGGGAACTGCCAGCAGCGAGCAGGGAATTTGCGGCAGCCATCGCGGCGCCTCCTGGCGCATCGACCTTGGCGCAGTATGCAATCCGATTGCGGCGATTTTCGCGCCGCTCAACCCCCTGCACCGGAGCGCAGCGCGTGGTTGGCGCCGAACACGCCTGCCAGGGCCTCACCGAGAAAGCGCCGCAGCGCCGGCGTGAAGACGACGGCCGCCATCGCTCAGGACGCCGGTTCAGCCGGCGCGACGTAAACCATCCAGGAGACGCCGAAGCGATCGGCGACCATGCCGAAGCGCGGCGAGAAGAATGTCTGGGCAAGCGGCATCTGCACTTGCCCGCCTTCGGCCAGCGCGTTGAACAGCCGCTCCGCCTCGGCTTCGTCCGGCGCCGTCAGCGACAGCGCAAAGCCTTCGAATTTCGGCTGGCCCTGGCAGCGACCGTCCGAGGCCATCACCTCGCTGCCGCCGATGCGGAAACTGGCGTGCATGATCTTATTGGCATTGGCCGGGTCCGGCGGGCAGGCGGCCGGGTCCGGGGCATCCTTAAAGCGCATCATCATGACGTCTTCGGCGCCAAGCGCCTGGCGATAGAAGGCGAGCGCCTCCTCGCACCTTCCGTCAAGAAACAGATAGGGTTGTACCGGCATTGCGGGATCCTCGATTTGAGATAGCGGGTTGGGGTATTTACGCCGCGCCGCGGCGCGATCAGGTCAGGCGTCTACGATCATCTCGAAGCCGCCATAGATCATCCGTTTCCCGTCGAAGGGCATCGGACCCATGTTCGCCATTCGTGGGTCGGCCATGAAGTTTTTCATGCCTTCGTCGCGTGCCTGGCGCGACGGCCAGAGGATCCAGGAAAACACAACGGTCTCGTCTTCCTTGGCATTTGACCGCCATCGGAAATGACGTGAGCTTGCCATCGGGAACGTCGTCCCCCCAGCATTCGACGAGCTGCAAGGCGCCGTGCTCCTTGAAAACCACGGCAGCCTTCTCGGCATGCTGCTTGTACATATCCCGATTGGCCTTTGGAACGGCCAGAACAAATCCATCTACATAGGCCATGAACTCTCTCCGTCTGCTCTGCATCCGTTCTCGGCGCATCGCGTCATCGCGCTCTTTGAGGATCGACGCGGGCCAATTTGCAAATCCGCGATCACCTCGCAAGGTTCGGCGTGACGCCGGCTCCATTTTCACGACCGGCGATCGGTCCTCGATCTGAAGCGAATTTCGGCACCTTTCCGATCGCTTCGGTAGCGTGCGGGCTTGCGAATTGAGTTGATATCAACATATATACTGCGCATGTCAATCGCCGAATCAAATACGCGGACTTTCCTACGCGACGACCCGGATGGTGCGCGACACCTGCCTGTGTCTGCACCTGCAGCGGGCGGCCCGCGCCGTCGCGCGGCAATTCGACGAAGCGCTGCGTCCGCTTGGCTTGACGAACGGCCAGTTCTCGCTGCTGATGTCACTGAACCGTCCGGAGCCGCCGACGATCGGCAATGTCGCGGCGCTGCTCGCGATGGACCGCACGACCCTGACCGCCAATTTGAAACCCCTCGAACGGCGCGGGCTGGTCGAGCTGCGAATCGACGGCGCCGACCGGCGCAGCCGCCGCCTGATCCTGACCGGCGACGGTCGCGATCTCCTGACCGAAGCACTGCCGGTATGGCAGAGCACGCACGTGGCAATCGAGAAGCTGCTGGCCGGCTCCGACGCGGACACGCTGCGCGCCGAGTTGCGGGCGCTTTCCTGACGACCGGTAGCGGCCGCATCAACGCCGCAACCCGGTCGGAACCGCCCCCCTACCCGGTGCCGCCTCGACCCGTCGCGCGTTCCGCGCAGGCGCTGATCTGATTATAGTTATTGCCCGGTCCCGCAGGCGAACCAGTTCGGCCGGGCGAACGTTCCCTAGGGGCTTGGCGAACGTTTGTGAGTGGGGATGACCATGCCAAAACCCGCATCGCCCATGGCTTCCGAGACGGCGACGATCTCGACCGGCAATCCCGGCCTGGACGATATTCTCGGCGGCGGGTTCGATGCCGATCGGGTCTATCTGATCGAGGGCCGCCCGGGCACCGGCAAGACCACCCTCGCGCTGCAGTTTCTGTTGGAAGGCGTCCGCCGTCGGCGAGCGCTGTCTTTATGTCACGCTGTCCGAGAGCGAGCGCGAGTTGCGGGCCGTCGTCATCCGCCACGGCTGGACATTGGCCGGCATCGACGTGTTCGAGCTGATGCCGCCCGAAGCCAGCCTCGACCCGGAACAGGAGCTGACGCTGTTCCATCCCGCCGAGATGGAGCTCAGCGAAACCACCAAGAACATTCTCGATCGGGTAGCCGAGATAAATCCGAAGCGGGTGGTCTTCGACTTGTTGTCCGAGATGCGCCTCCTGTCGCAAAACTCGCTGCGCTATCGGCGGCAGATCCTTGCCCTGAAAAACTTTTTTGCCGGGCGGCGCTGCACGGTCATGCTGCTCGACGACATGTCGTCGCATGATCACGATCTGCAATTGCACAGCATTGCGAACGGCGTCATCACGCTGGAGCAGCTCTCGCTGGAATACGGCGCCGAACGACGGCGGCTCCGCGTCGTCAAGATGCGCGGCATGAAGTATCGCGGCGGGTATCACGACTTCACGATCGAGACCGGCGGGCTGGCCATCTATCCGCGCCTGGTCGCCGCCGAGCACCACAAGGCGTTTCTAGGCGAACTGACCTCGACCGGCTCGCCCCGAACTCGACGCGCTGCTCGGCGGCGGCATCGAGCGCGGCACGAGCCTGTTGCTGATCGGCGGCGCCGGAGTCGGCAAGTCGTCGATCGCGTTGACCTACGCGATGGCAGCGGCGGCGCGAGACGAAACGGTTGCCGTATTCGCCTTCGACGAGGGGCTCGGGACGGTATTCGCGCGTGCCCGGGGTCTCGGCATGGAGCTGCAATCCCATGTCGACTTCGGGCCGCGTCTGCGTTCAGCAGATCGATCCGGCCGAGATGTCGCCCGGCGAATTCGCCCACATGGTCCGCCAAAGCGTGCAGCAGAACGGGGTCCAGGTCGTCATCATCGACAGCCTCAACGGCTACATGAACGCGATGCCCGAGGAGCGTTTTCTGGTGCTGCAGATGCACGAACTCCTCAGCACCCTCAATCAGCTCGGCGTCATCACGATCCTGGTTCTGGCGCAGCATGGCTTGATGGGGCCGATGCAGACGCCGCTCGATATCAGCTATCTCAGCGACGCCGTGCTGATGCTGCGATATTTCGAGGCGGAGGGCCGGGTTCGCCGAGCGATTTCGGTCGTCAAGAAACGCAGCGGCGCGCACGAGGACACGATCCGGGAGTTCCGGCTGACCAATGAATGGGGTCAAAGTCGGCCCGCCGCTTACCGAGTTTCAGGGCATCCTGACCGGCGTGCCGGATTACCGGGGCGGTGCGAACCCGCTGCTTCCGACCGAAAGACCGCGGGATTGACCGGCAACGCAGGCAATCCGGAGAATGGCGAGCGCGTGCTGGTGCTCGCGCCGACCGGCCGCGACGGCCGCGCCGCCTGCGCGATTATCGAGCAGGCCGGGCTTGCCGCGAAATTGTGCAGCGGCATCGACACGTTGCGGACGGCGCTGGAAGCGGGCGCCGGCGCGGCGGTTATCGCCGAGGAGGCGTTTTTCGGGGTCGATCTGACCGGTCTGTTCGACTGGGTCGAAACGCAGCCGCCGTGGTCCGACTTCCCGTTTGTCATCCTGACGACGCGTCGCGACGATCCCCGGCCCCGGCAGCAGACGCTGAAGCTGATCGCCAATCTGCGAAACGTGATGCTGCAGGAGCGGCCGCTTCAGGCCGTGACGCTGGTCAGTACCGTACAAGCGGCATTGCGCGCCCGTCTGCGCCAATATCAGACCGCCAGGCACCTGGCGGAACGCGAACATGCCGCCAGCCGCCTCGAACAGCTGGTCGGCGAGCGAACCCGGCAATTGCAGGATGCGAACAACCGCCTGATCGCCGCCCAGGAGAGCCTGACAATGGCGCTCGAAGCGGCCCAGATGCGGACGTGGCACCTGGATCTTGCCGACCATCGGGCCGAACACCGGGAGGGATTGGCAGGAGCGGGACCTGTCCTGCGAGGCCGTGTCGCTGCTGGAGAGATGGAGCGAAGCCGTCGACGCGGCGTTGCTGCCCGAAGACCGGCCGGCGTTCGAGGCGGCTTTCGACCAGGCGCGCGCCTCGGGCAGGTTCAATCTCGAAGCCCGCGTTTTGCGGGCGGGCGACGAGATCCGCTGGATTGTTGCCGAAGGCCGGCTCTATCGGGATCGAGCAGGGCAATCCTGTCCGGCTGGCCGGCACGATCCGGGACGTGACCGAGCGCCGACAGGTGGAAGAGAGCCTTCGGCAAACCCAAAAGCTGGAAGTCATCGGGCAGCTGACCGGCGGGGTGGCCCACGATTTCAATAATCTGCTGACCGCGGTGCTCGGAAACATCGAATTGGCGAGCCTGCGCACGCGCGATCACGATGTTCTTCAGGTTCTGCGACAGCGCCGCGGCGGCGGCCGAGCGCGGCGCGAAATTGACGAGCCAGCTGCTCGCGTTCGCCCGCAAGCAGCATCTCGCCCCGAGCGTCGTCAGCCTGAACGATCTGGTATCGAGCATGGGCGATCTGCTGCACCAGACGATCGGGGTGACGATCCGCATCGAGACGGTGCTGGAGAAGGATCTCTGGCCGGTGC
>CAVWDC010000009.1:0-420528 GCA_963753665.1 uncultured Alphaproteobacteria bacterium | reverse complement strand
GCCGCGCCTGAGCGCCCCGCTGGCATAGGTGCGGATGCGGTCGCGCCCGCCGCCGAGCAGTTTCCACAACGGCAGCCCGAGCGCCTTGCCCTTGATGTCCCACAGCGCGACATCGATCGCCGACATCGCCATTGTCAGGATGCCGGCGGGGCCGGACGAGCCGGCGGCGTCGCGGAGTTTGCGGGCGATCGCCTCGACCCGCAGCGGGTCGTCGCCGATGATTAGCGAGCCGAGTTCATCGACCGCATGGCGCAGGGTGCGGGTCAAAGCGCCGCCGAAATAGGTAACGCCGAGCCCCTCGATCCCGTCATCGGTGCGCAAGCGCAGCCAGACGATCGGGTTCTTGGCGTTTGGGTTTTCCGAAAATCCGGCGAGCGGCTCGTCGTTCGGCAACAGGACGATGCCGGTTTCGAGCGAGGCGATTTTCATGTGCATCTCCTTCCTGATCCCGTCACCCCCGCCGTGATCCCCGGATCAGTCCGGGGAGAGTCCGGGAGCCAGCGGCCGAACGGTTGCCCTGGATTCCCGCTTTGGCGGGAATGACGGTGAATCATTGTCTACGCCGCGAAACGCGCGACGGCTTGCTTGTCGAATGCGATGCCGAAGCCGGGTTTGTCGGTGAGGATCATTTCGCCCTTCTCGACCGACGGGGTCTCGGCGAACAGCTTCAGCATCCAGCCCATGTATTCGACGGTCAGCCCGTTCGGCGCGGCGGCGATCAGCTGGCAGTGGAATTCCGGTATCACGTGGCTGACGACCGGCAGGTTGAAGGCTTCGGCCATGCCGGCGATCTTCAGCCACGGCGTGACGCCGCCGGCGCGGATCAGGTCGATCATCACGAAATCGACCGAGCGCGCCTCGATCATGTGGCGGAACGGCACGATCCCGTAGACCAGCTCGCCGCCGCAGATCGGCGTCGCCAGCGCCGCGTTGACCCGCGCGATGCCGGCGTAGTCGTCATGCGTCGTCACGTCCTCGAGCCAGAACAGGCCGACGCCGGCATCTTCGACCCGCTTGCCGATGTCGATCGCCTGCTCCGGCCGCCAGCGCTGGTTGATGTCGCACATCAGCGCGATGTCGGGGCCGATCGCCTCGCGCACCCGGCGCATCCGATCGACCTCCTTGGCGGGGCTGGTGACGCCGGGCAGCGCGAGCTGGGTTTTCATCTGCGTCCAGCCGTCGGCTTTCAGCTTGGCGGCGGCGTTGACCAGCGTATCGAGCGGCAGGCCGCGCCGCAGCGCGCCGCTGGCATAGGCCGGGACGCGCGAGCGCCAGCCGCCGAGCAGCTTCCACAGCGGCAGGCCGAGCGCCTTGCCGCGGATGTCCCACAGCGCGATGTCGATCGCCGCCAGCGCCAGCGTGAACATGCCGCCCGGCCCGGAGCCGCCCGCCGCGGCGCGCAGTTTGGCGATGATCGCCTCGACCCGGTGCGGATCGTCGCCGATGCACAGCTCGCAGAGCTGATCGACCGCGCTTTCCAGCGTCCGGGTCAGCGCGCCGCCGTAGAACGTGACGCCGATCCCCTCGATCCCGTCATCGGTGCGCAGGCTCAACGTCACGACCGGACGGGTCGCGCCCGGGGTCTCGATCGCGCCGGCGAGCGGGTCGTCCTCGGGGACGTCGAGGATTTGTGTGGAGAAGGAGGCCAGCTTCATTCACGACTCCACTTGCACGGCATTGCCCCGCGTGCTTCGAGACGCCCCCTGAGGGCACTCCTCTGCATGACGGATGTCCAGTTTATCGGTCAGAACCAGTTTATCGCTAGGAAAGCGCGGCATCCTGGGGAGAGCACCCCGGGTCCGCCCTCCGGCCGGCCCGCGGACAAGCTCCGCGCTCGTCTCGAAGGACGGCACACCGCAATCCGACGCCTTACGCCTTGTAGCGGTCGAGCGTGGGCTGGTCGAATTCGAGGCCGAGGCCGGGCGCGGTCGGCATCGCGAGTTCGCCGTTCTGCTGCTCCGGCACCTGTTTGAACAGCGGCACCAGCCACGGCATGTACTCGACGGTCAGCCCGTTCGGGATCGGCGCCGATCAGGTGGACGTGGACTTCCGGGATCAGGTGGCTGACGACCGGCAGGTTGAAGGCTTCCGCCATGCCGGCGACCTTCAGCCATTGCGTGATGCCGCCGACCCGCACCAGGTCGATCATCGGGACATCGACCGAGCGCTGCTCCATCATGTGGCGGAACGGCACGATGCCCCAGACATATTCGCCGCCGGCGACCGGCGTCGAGAGCGCGTCCGAGATACGGGCGAGACCGGGAAAATCGTCGGCGGTCGTGACGTCCTCGAGCCAGAACAGCCCGACCCCGGCGTCCTCGACGCGGCGGCCGATGTCGATCGCCTGCTCCGGCCGCCAGCGCTGGTTGATGTCGCACATCAGCTTGATGTCGGGGCCGATCGCCTCGCGGATCTTGACCATGCGCTCGACCTCGATGGCCGGGGTCGTCTCGCCGGGCAGGGCGAGCTGCGTCTTCATCTCGCGCCAGCCCTTGTCCTTGAGCGTGGCGGCCGCCTTGACGACCCGATCGAGCGTGAGGCCGCGCATCAGCGCGCCCGAGGCATAGGTCGGCACCCGCTCGCGCGCGCCGCCGAGCAGCTTCCACAGCGGCAGGTTCACCGATTTGGCGCGGATGTCCCACAGCGCCATGTCGATCGCCGACAGCGCGAGATGATAGATGCCGCCCGGCCCGGCCGAGCCGCCGGCGGCGTTTTTCAGCTTCTGATGCACCGCCTCGACCAGCACCGGGTCGTCGCCGGTGACCAGCGCGCCCGAGTTCGTCGATCGCATGCGCCAGCGTGCGGGTCAGCGCGCCGCCGAAATAGGCGACGCCGATCCCCTCGGCGCCGGCATCGGTCTGGACGCGCAACGTCACGATCGGGCGCTTGCCGTTTGGGTTTTCCGCCGCCCCGGCGAGCGGCTCGTCGGCCGGCAATTCGACGATCTGCGTCCTGGTCCCGGTAATCTTCATCGCGTCACCTTGCGGTTCGGATTGTCGGAGGCGGTTCAGGCGAAGAACTTCACGGCCAACAGAATGCCGGTAAAGATGACTCAGCATGCCGCCGAAGCGGATCGTCATGTCGCTCGAACGAGACAGCGATCGAAGCTGCGCGCCTCGCATCTCGCGCGAACGCAGCATGCCTCGTTCTGCGTCCGCGGACAATGGCCTCGGAGCCGTCGGCGGCGGCCTCGGCGTGTTCCTGCGAAAGCCTGCCCGGTCGCGCAACGCTCGGGCGAGCTCAATGTGTCGAACGGCGCGGCCACGGATCGGCGTCCGCTCATTCCGGTTGCGGCTGCGGGGCCATTCGTCTCCGAATAGCGGACCCTCGCGGGCCCGTCAAAAACATTCCGGACGCCGGACGCGCGCACGGGCTATTCGCCGATCAGGGTCAGGATCAGCTCGCGGCGGTGCGGCCGGGCGCGGTGTTCCAGCAGGAAGACGCCCTGCCACGTCCCCAGTTGCAATCGCGCGTCGATGACCGGGATCGTCAGCGCACCTCGGTCAGCGCCGCCTTCAAATGCGCCGGCATGTCGTCCGGCCCCTCGTCGTTGTGGCGATAATGCGACGGGTCCTCCGGGTGCGAGCCGGTCGAGGAAGGCGTCCAGGTCATGGCGGACGTCGGGCGAATAGTTCTCCTGGATCAGCAGCGAGGCCGAGGTGTGCCGGATGAACACGTTCAACAGCCCGCTGGACATGCCCTGACGCGCGGTCCACTCGGCCAATTCGCGCGTGATCTCCTTGATTTCGCGCGGCGCGGTGTCGAATGTCAGCCGATCCTGCGCGATCCGCATCGCACGCCCTCCTGTGTTGCCGGCCCGCATGCGTTATAACGCCGCAAAGCCCCGGCGTTGCGCCTTCCAGGAGGCGGCGTCGCGGCTCAAGCTGGGCGAACCGGAGAGGTGGTCGCATGAGACGCAGGATCATTGCCGCGGCGCTGGTCTGCATGGCTGCGATCGCGGGTCGGGAGCAGCGCGCGCGCCGAAACGGTCGATTTGCTGCTCGTGCTCGCCGCCGATGTCTCGCGCAGCATCGATGACGACGAGTTCAATCTGCAGCGCAAGGGCTACGCCAACGCGATGACCGACCCGGAGGTGCTGAGCGCGATCATCGGCGGAAAGCATCACGCGATCGCGGTCACCTTTGTCGAATGGTCCGGCGCCGGCGAGCAGAATGTCGTCCTCGACTGGACCGTCGTGCGCGACGGGGAAGCGGCGGCGGCGATCGCCTCGACGATCATTTCGGCGCCGCGCTCGTTTGTCGGCCGCACCGCGATCGGCGCGGCGATCGATTTCGCGGTCCAGCGGCTGCAGGCATCCCCGGCGCGACGCGGAACGGCGCGTCATCGACGTTTCCGGCGACGGCACCAGCAATTCGGGCCGCGCGGTGACCGAGGCGCGCGACGAGGCGGTGGCGGCCGGGATTACGGTCAACGGGCTGGCGATCGCCAATACCCGCAGCAGCCCGGGCTACGCGTTCCACACGCAGCCGCCGGGCGGGCTGCCGAAATACTATCAGGACAACGTGATCGGCGGTCCCGGCGCCTTTCTGATCACGGTCGAGGATTTCCACAGCTTCGCCGACGCGATCACCCGCAAGCTGGTGGCCGAGATTGCCGGGATTCCCGGTACCGTCCTCGCGGCGGTTGGCCGGCTTCCGGTAACCACGAGGGAAGCGGCGGTGCGAGCTGCGCGGTCCACCCCGCCGCGGCGGCTCTAGTCCTAGCGGCCGGCCCCCTTCTTCGGAGCAGCGGGGGTCTGCGAGGAACCGAGCAGCGCCTGCTGGACCGGTTCCTTGCCCTTGATCAGCGGCCGCAGCTCCGGTTCGAGCACCTTCAGCAGCTGGACCGCGACGGCGCTGGTGAAGTCGTATTTGTCGGCCTCCTCGCCGTCCACATAGGCCGTCACCGTGCCGAAAAACCGGTCGCCGATATAGAAGACGAAGGTGGCGGTGCGGTTGACCGCCTTCGACGAGATCAGCGCGCCGCTCGACGAGTGCCGCTCGAAACGGTTGTCGCCGGTTCCGGTCTTGCCGCCGACGCTGAGAGGCCGCCCGTCGGCGCCGGCGAAGACGCCGTTGATCCGGCGCGCTGTTCCATCGGTGACGACCGCCGTCAGCGCGCGCTGCAGCGTCTGAGCGACTTCCGCCGGCATCACGCGCTCGGGTTCGACGACCGGTCCGAGATCGGTCTCGTATGGCGTGTCCGCGGCGAAACGCAGCCGCTCGATCGAGGCGGTCGGCAGGCGCATGCCGCCATTGAGGATAATGCCCATCAGCTCGGCCAATGCAGCCGGCCGGTCGCCGGACGAACCGATCGCGGTGCCGAGCGAAGGCACGAGCTGGCCGAACGGAAACCCGACCGAGCGCCAGTTGTCATAGAGCCGGTCGAAGGCGTCCTGTTCGAGGATGATGCGGATGCGGGTGTTCTGGGCGCGGGTGCTGCCGTTCAGCAGCCAGCCGTACGCCTCCTGCCGCGACCGGCGCGCTGGCTTCCAGCACTGCGTCCCACGACGCATCGGGATGATCTCGCAGGTAGCGCACCAGCCACAATTCGAGCGGATGCACGCCGGCGACATAGCCGCGATCGGCCAGCGACATCCTGTCCGGGGAGTAGCTCAGGTAGAGGTCCCAGAGCTGCTCCTCGGTGAACTGCGTCTGCGGCAGGTGCGCGGCGAGGAATTTGTAGAGGTCGGCGATCCGCGCGTGCGGATAGAGCGTCATATAGACCGCCGCCAGCTTGCGCGGCGCCGCCGCGACGCGACCGGCCAGGACCTCGACCGCCTCGTCGCTGCTGAGGCCGCTTGTAGTCGCGGTAGTAGCGATAGAGAAAGCGGCGGCTGTCGGCCTCGACGAAACGCTGCAGGTATTCCTCGCGCCGCGGGTTGTCGGGATCGGCGAGCAGACGCTTAACCTCGATCCCGTTCTCCGCGATGTAATAGTTCAGCACGTCGCGCAGCAGACGGATGAAAGCGAGGTTCACGGACTGCTCGAACGCCTCGATGACGGTCGGGTTGGTGTGGTCTTCCCAGCGCGCGAAGTTCTCGAAGACATGCGAGCCGCCGCCGGTGAAGAATTCCTCCGGCGCGGCCGAGTAGCGCCGCTGCAGCGCCGCTTCGAGCATCGGCTGCAGGCTGCGGTCGCTGGCGCGCGCCAGATAGGAGGCGGCCCAACCGCTCAGCGCGTCGTCGGCCGAGGCGGCGAGACGCGACAAGTCGCGCGCCGGGACATCCGCAAGCTGCTGATGCAGCTTGGCGATTATTTCCAGATAGGTGGCGAGCGTGCGCAGCTTGGCCGTCGAGCCGAGCTGCAGTTTCGAACCCGAGTTGATGTCGAACGGCCGGTTGAGGCTGTCCGCGTGCACGCGCAAATGGTTGCGGTTGCCGTCGCCGCGCTCGTACAGCACGAAGCTCCAGGCGATCTTCGACGGATCGGCGCCGTTGAGCAGGCCGCGGCCGTACATGCCCGCGCTGCGCAGAAAAGCCGGATCGGACAGCCGCTCCATGACGTTGGCGACGCGCGCCTGCGTATCGGGGTCGACCGATGTCTCGACGCTCAGGTCGAGGCGGTCGAGCGCGTACAGATCGGGAAGACGCAACAGGCCGACCAGCCGGTTGCGCACCTCCTCGGTCGATTTGCGCTGAATATAGGAGACCGCGGCCGTGGTCTCCGGCGGCTCGGTGCGGAAGTGCAGGTCGGCGTTCAGCAGCGGCGTCGCGCAGCGACGGGCTGATAACTCCGGCATTGGCCAGCGCGTACAGGTGATTGTCGATCAGCACGCCGAGCGCGGCCCGGTCGTCGAGCAGGTAGTAGCTCGGCCGGCGGCCCGAGACGATGAACGCCAGAATCTGGCGATAGATCTCGCCTTGGCGCGAAAGTTCGGCGGCGGTCCGCGGCGTCTTGTTCAGGACCTCCGCGGCCTCGGCGAGATCGGTGCCGAACCAGATCCGCAGCGCGTCGGGCAACCCGATGATCTCGCCATAGCCCGGCATCGAGGCAAGCGGGGTCGAGTTCAGGTAGGTCGTGACGATCTCTTCCCGCCGCTTGAGCGTGTCCGGCCCGTCGTAATAGGCGCGCAGCGACGCCGTCACCATCTGCCGCATTTTGTCCAGGGCGCTGCCGGTGCGACCGCCCGGCGAGTGCCGGTATTTCTCGATCTGGGTGGCAAGCGTGCTGGCGCCGCCGGCATCCGCGTCGGAAACGACGAGCTCCGCGACCTGCCCCGCGGCGGCGAGCGCGAAGCGTTTCCATTCGATTGCCGGGTTGCGCTCCGGGTTTGCCCGGTCGAGCACGTAGCGATCCTCGACGAACAGGAGCGTGTTGACGACAAGGCTCGGAATGCTCGCGAAATCGGGAAAGACGCGCTCGGGAAAGCGCGCGCGATAGATCTCGCCGCCGGTGCGGTCGACGATGCGCAGCCCGGCTTGATCCTTTTCGCGATAGATCGGGAACAGCTTGTGGTCGGCGGCTTCGACAAGAGCGGGCGACCAGCGCGCCTGGTTATCCACCTTGAACCCGTGCCTGGTCAGCGACTCGATAAAGCCGGGCAGGCCGACATAGCCGAGCCGCTCGTCATAGGGGCCGCGCTTTGGGAAACCGGATCGCCTCGCTCGCCCCGGGCGCGACGCCGAATGTCATCTTGTGCGCCAGGCGCGAGAACAGCATGGCCTGGTAATGCGAGGTGCCCATCTCCCACATTGCCGCCCACGCGATCAGCGCGAGAACCGCCGCCGCGGTGAGCCAGCGCAGCCCGGCGATGGCGAAGAGCAGGCGAGGCCGCCGTGATTTTTTCGGTGTCTCCGCCGCGTCCTCGGCCGGGACGAAACCCGGCGAGCCGGCCGCCGGCGAACCGTCGTCAGGCGGATTGCATCGGGTGAGCCGTCCCCATACGGTGTCGACCATGGCCATGCCTGCCGCTCTTCCCTGCGTCACATATGCGAGAGGTGCCGCGGTTTCACCTGAGGCTGAATATCGCGGATCGAGATGCGCCCCTCGCCACGAACGCTCCGGACTTGGAAAGCGATCCTGCTTCCGCGCGGCGCGATCAATTTCAGATTCAAGGTTTCAGATGATCCTTGTCGCTCAACTCCGCAGACAAACCGAGGCAATGTCAATGTCTGGCATTCGTGCGATGAAAGTAGGCATCGTCTCCGACATTCACTGCAATGCGCGTGGATTGTCGCGGGCTCTTGCGATGATGGGCGATGTCGACGAGCTGATCTGCCTCGGCGACAGTATTTACGAATACCGTTTTTCGAACGACGTCGTCGCGCTGTTGCGGCGGCGCGGCGCGCAGGTGATCGTCGGCAACCACGAGGAATACTTTTTCGGCCCGCAGGGCGCGCGCGCCCGGGCCCGCGACGGCATCGACCCGGAGCTGGCCGCCTGGCTCGCCGGGCAGCCGTACCGGCGCGAGCTGACGATCGGCGGCAAGCGCCTGCTGCTCGTCCATTCGACGCCGTGGGAGCCGCGCGGCGCCTATGTTCATCCCGGCAGCACTCTGTTGGCCGGGTTCGCCGAGGCCGATGCCGATTTCGTGCTGTACGGCCATACCCACCAGCAGCTTGTCGAGCGGATCGGGCGGGTGCTGGTGATCAATCCCGGTTCGGCCGGCGACGCGCGCGATCCGCGCAATGGCGGGCAGCTGAGCTGCGCCGTTCTCGATACGCAGAGCGAGGAAGTGACGCTGATCGACTTCCCGGACCCGCAGCGGGACGCGGCATGAAGCCGGAGCGGCATGCGAAGGTCCCGCGTCGGTCGGCGACTTCGCGCCATCTCGACGCGCGCTATTTCGAGGATTACGTGCCCGGAGCGGTTCACACCGCGGGCGCGATCGCGGTGACCGAGAGCGAGATCATCGAATTCGCGCGCCGCTATGATCCGCAGCCGATGCACACCGACCCCGACGCCGCCGCGCGCGGCCGGTTCGGCGGGCTGATCGCGAGCGGCTGGCACACCGGCGCGATGATGATGCGCCTCTTCGCCGACAATTTCCTGTCGCCGGCGTCGAGCCTGGCCTCGCCCGGGCTCGACGAATTGCGCTGGCACCTGCCGGTGCGGCCGGGCGATGTGCTGAGCCTGCGCGTCACGATTCTGGAGGCCCGCCCGTCGCGCAAGAACCCCGAGCAGGGCGTCGTGCGCAGCCTCGTCGAGGTGCTGAACCAGAACGGCGCGGTGGTGATGAGCCTGAAGCCGATCAGCCTCGTGCGCCGCCGGCCCGCCGCGGTGGTGCGCGCGGCAGCCGGAGAAGGCGGGGAATAAGCGGCGTAGCCGATTTGGGAGGAGCAAGATGCAGCGCAGCGACGAACGGATCCTGACGACGCACACCGGCAGCCTGCCGCGTCCGCCGGAGCTGACCCGGCTTTACGTGCGGCGGGCCCGCGGCGAGGCGGTCGATCCGGCCGAACTCGACCGGCTCGGCAAGGCGGCGCTGCGCCGGGTCGTCGACAAGCAGATCGAGGCCGGGGTCGATATCGGCAACAACGGCGAGCAGCAGCGCGAGGCGTTCTTTCTCTATGTGCGCCATCGCATGAGCGGGTTTGGCGGCAGCTGGAAGCGCTGGCCGCGCGGCGACGTCGAGCGCTACCCGATCCTCAAGGAGCAGATGGCGCAGATGCTGGCGGCGCGCGAGGCGGTCGGGAATTATCGAGCCGCCCCGCGCGATCGGCGAGGTGCGCTATGTCGATGACAGCGAGCTGAACGCCGAATGCGCCGATTTCCGCGCCGCGCTGGACGAGCGATCCGGTGGCGCGCGCCCGGCGGGTTTGTCGAGCCGTTCATGACCGCGCCGTCGCCCGGCATCATCGCCGCCGCGATGAAGAACGAATATTACGACACCGAGGAGGCCTATCTCGCCGCGCTCGCCGCCGCGCTGAAGATCGAATACGAGAGGATCGTCGCGAACGGGTTTCTGCTGCAGCTCGACTGCCCCGATCTCGCGCTCGAACGGCACCTGTCCTACAACGAGCGGCCGCTGGCGGATTTCCTCGGCTTTGTCGAGCGCGTCGTCGACACGATCAACCGCGCGATCGCCAATATCCCGCGCGACCGCGTCAGGCTGCATGTCTGCTGGGGCAATTACGAGGGGCCGCACGATTGCGACGTGCCGCTCGAAGAGATCCTGCCGCTACTGGAAAAGGCCAAGGTCGGCGGCTTCGTGCTGCCGTTCGCGAACCCGCGGCACCAGCACGAATGGCGCGTCTTGCAGAAATTCCCGCTGGCCGACGACCAGATCATCGTCGCCGGCGTCATCGACGATCTGACCGGGTTTGTCGAGCATCCCGAGGTCGTCGCCGACCGGCTCGAAAACGTCGCGCGCGCGGTCGGCGACCCGCATCGCGTGATGGCCGGCACCGATTGCGGCTTCGACACCTCGGCCGGCATGGGGCGGGTCACCGAGGACGTCGTCTGGGCCAAGCTGAAGGCGATGGCCGACGGCGCCCGGATCGCCAGCCGGCGGCTCGGGCTGGCTGCTGAGACCGGCGCGCTTGGCGGCCGGCAACCGCAGCTCGGCTGCAGGCGTTTGCCCCGACGCGCGCGACAGGCGCGCGGGGTTGCGGGGGCTTTGCGACCGATGCAGGACGGGGTGGCGATCAACGATCCTGAAGCGGAAGCCCGCCGGGTTGATAGCCCGGAGGTTGATGCCCCCGAGAACGATGGCCCGAAGCGGCCGCGCGGCGCGCTGGCGCTCGATATCTTCGCGCGCTGGCACGAGGCGGGCGCGAGCGGGCTTGTCGTTCTGAGCGCCGGCGAGCAACAGGCCGAGTATCTCGGCGCCAATATCCATTCGCTGTTTCCGGATTGCCCGGTGCTTGTGTTGCCGCGCTGGGATTGTCTGCCCTATGACCCCGGCCGGGCCATCGCGCGAGATCATGGGACGGCGCGCCTCGGTGCTGCGGCGGCTCGCGAGCGGCCCGATCGCCGGCCTGGACCGGCCGCTGCTCATCGCGACGCCGGAAGCAATCTTGCAGCGCGTGCCGCCTCGCGATGTCTGGGACGGCATGGCGCTGCGCGTCGACGCCTGGCGCGACGGCGGTTGCCGAAATCGAGGAGTTTCTTCGGCGTACCGGATACGGGCTCGACATGCTGGTGGACGAGCCGGGCGAGGCGGCCGTGCATGGGCATGTTGTCGATGTCTTCCCGGCCGGCGGGCTCGGCCCGGTGCGGATCGAGCACGCGGATGGCCGGGTCACTCGCATCGACAGCTATGATCCGGTCAGTCAGCGCACTGTCGCGGAACTGCCGGACATCGTGCTCGACGCGGCTTCCGAGTTCATCATCACAGCGGCTTCAGGAGAAGCGAAGGCGAACGGTCTCGACGCGCCGCGGACTCCCTTTCTTTCAGTCGCATTATCCGAAGCTCGACACGCTGTTCGACTATCTGCCCGGCGCGCCGGTGCTGCTCGAGGAGCGCGCGGTCGAGCGGCGCGGGTCGCTGTGGTTCGAGCAGATCCGTGAGGCATATCGAGAATGCACGCGTCCTGCCGAGCATCGCGGAGATCCGGCGGGGCGGCGCCGGTCCCCGAGCATCTCTTTCTGTCCGAGGCCGAATGGGAGCAGGTGCTGCGGCGGGGCGAGCGGCTCGCCGCGGCGCGCGCCGAGGAGCGGGTGCCGCTGTTCGCGACGGCGCGCAACCCGGCGTCCGCCTATCGCGCCTTCATCGGCGAGCAGCGCGCGGCCGGAAGACGCATTGTTCTCGCCGCTGCCGAGGAGCGCGATCTTCGCGTGCTGGCGCGGCGCGCCGGAGGCGCGGCCGACGACCGCTCACGATTGGTCTCGGGATGGAACGAGGTCCGGGCCGCTCGTGCCGGGCGACACGCTGACTGCTGCGTGCCGATTTCGATGCCGGCTTCGTGCGACCGCGGGACGCGGTCGCGGTGATCGCCGCCGCCGATCTGCTCGGCAGCCGGGCCCGACACACACTGCCGATGGAACTAGCGCGCGGCGCGCTCGGAGCCGATTCGGAAAGCGCGCTGCGCATCGGCGACGCGGTGATTCACATCGAGCACGGCATCGGCAGACTGCGCGGCATCGAGACCGTGACCGCCGCCGGCCTGCCGGAGCAGGAGGCGCTGCGGATCGACTATGCCGGCGGCGCCGTGCTGATGCTTCCGGTGGGCGAGATCGAACTGGTCTGGCGGTACGGCGCGGAAAGCGAGACGGTCTCGCTCGATCGGCTCGACGGCGATAGCTGGAAAAAGCGCCGCGAACAGGTCGAATGCGACATCGCCGAGACCGCGCGCGGGCTGTTGCGCGTCGCGCGCGACCGCGCGGCGAAAGAGGCGCCGAAACTCAATCCGCCGTCGCGCCGCTACGAGCGGTTCGTCGGCGGCTTTTCGTTCGTGCCTACCGTCGATCAGGCGCGCGCGGTGGAAGACGTATTGGCCGACCTGAAGATCGGGGAACCCGATGGACCGGCTGGTCTGCGGCGATGTCGGGTTCGGCAAGACCGAGGTGGCGTTGCGTGCTGCCGCCGCGGCGGTATTCAGCGGCTATCAGGTCGCGCTCGTCGCGCCGACCACGGTCCTGGTTCGGCAGCACCTCAACACCTTCCGCCGCCGCTTCGCCGCGTTCGGAACGGAAATCGCCGGGCTGTCGCGGCTCGTCGCGCCGGCCGAGACGAGGGCCGTGAAGCGGGGCTTGGCCGACGGGTCGGTCGACATCGTGATCGGGACGCATGCGATCGCCGGCAAGGGCGTCCGCTTCGACCGGCTCGGCCTCTTGGTCATCGACGAGGAGCAGCGTTTCGGCACCCGCATCAAGGACAAGCTGCGCGGCTTTAGCTGACGGGATGCACGTGCTGACGCTGAGCGCGACCCCGATCCCGCGCACCTTGCAGGGCGCGCTTCTCGGGTTGCACACGCTCAGCGTGCTCGAGACACCGCCTGCCCGCCGGCTTCCGGTGCAGACCATGCTGGCGCCGTTCGATCCCGGTCTCGTGCGCCGGGCGCTTGCGGCGGAGCGGCGGCGGAGCGGGCAGAGCTTCTTAGTCGTGCCGCGCATCGAGGATATCGAGCCGATGGCCCACCAGCTGGGCGAGCTGGCTCCGGAGACTCGAGCTTAAGGCGGTGCACGGCAGGATGCCGGCGACCGAAATCGACGAGGTCATGGTTGCCTTTGCCGACGGCCAGGGCGATGTGCTGCTCGCGACCGACATCATCGAGAGCGGGCTCGACCTGCCGCGCGCCAACACGATCCTGATCTGGCGCCCAGATCGCTTTGGCGCGGCGCAATTGCATCAGCTGCGCGGCCGGGTCGGGCGCGGACGGCGCCGCGGTCTCGCGTATCTGCTGACCGATCCGGCCGATAAGATTGCGCCGGCGACCGAGAAGCGGCTGCGGCTCCTGAACGAGCACAGCCGGCTCGGCGCCGGGTTCGCGATCAGCCGCCGCGACATGGATATGCGCGGCGCCGGCGAACTGCTCGGGGAGCAGCAGGCCGGGCACATCAAGCTGATCGGCATCGAGCTGTATCGCCATCTGCTCGATCGCGCGCTGGCCGCGTCGCGCGGGGAAAGCCAGCCGCCGGACCGCTCGATCGAGGTGAATCTGGGGGGCCCAGAGGCATCCCCGGGGTCGATCCCGGCCGATTACGTGTCCGATCGGGAAGTCCGCATGAACCTCTACGCGCGGCTCGCCCGCCTGCGCGAGCTCGCCGCGATCGACGATTTCGCCGAGGAGATCGAAAATCGTTTCGGCGCGCTGCCGCCGGCTGTACGCAGGTTGCTGGACACGGCGCGGATCAGGGAAATGGCGCGGCAGGTCGGGGCCGTTCGGGTCGATGCCGGGCCGCGCGGGATCGCGGTAGCGTTCGATCCGGTCGAGGCGCCGCGGCAAAACAGCGCCGGGAAGATGGCCGAGAAGGCAGACGGGCAGATCGCCGGGTTCCGCTGGAAAGACGGTCGGCTGGTTTCCGACCGACCCGGTACGGATCGCGGCGGCATCGAGGTGCTGATCGAACTCTTCGACAGTCTCGATTGTTTGTAGCGGGTCGATCCGAAACCGCGGGTTTTCCGGCGGCGGCGGCGCGACCCCTCCCATCGAACCGAACCCGGAGCCGAGCAGTGCCGAACAACACAGCGGGCGGCGCCGCCGATACGCAAATCCCGCCTGCGCGAGGGGTTGCCGAACCCGCTCGGCGCCACCTGGAACGGGCGCGGCGTCAATTTCGCGCTGTTCTCGGCCAACGCGACAAAGGTCGAGCTGTGCCTGTATGAGGACGACGGCGCGACCGAGATCGAGCGGGTCACGCTGCCCGAATACACCGACGAGGTCTGGCACGGGTTTCTGCCCGACGCGCGTCCCGGCACGTTTTACGGCTATCGGGTGCATGGGCCCTACGAACCCGACAGCGGTCATCGCTTCAACCCGAACAAGCTGCTGATCGACCCGTATGCGAAGGCGCTGCACGGCCGTCTTGAATGGAACCCGGCGCTGTTCGGCTACACGATGGAGAGCGGCGACGATCTGAGTTTCGACGAGCGCGACAGCGCCGGCTACATGCCGAAATGCCGCGTCGTCGATCCGGCTTTCACCTGGGGCGACGACCGCCAGCCGCGCACCGCCTGGGAGCGCACGATCGTCTACGAGCTGCATGTGCGCGGCTATACGATGCGGCACCCGGAGGTGCCCGAGGCGCTGCGCGGCACGTTCCGCGGTCTGACCGACCCGGCCGTGCTCGACCATATCCGCCGTGCTCGGCGTCACCGCGGTCGAATTGCTGCCGGTGCACGGCTTTGTCGATGACAGCTATCTGCTCGACAAGAAGCTGGTGAACTACTGGGGGTACAACTCGATTTCGTTTTTCGCGCCGATGCGGCGCTATGCGAGCGTGCCGGATTTCGCGTTTTCCGAGTTCAAGGAGATGGTCGCGCGGTTTCACGAGGCCGGGATCGAGGTGATCCTCGACGTCGTGTATAACCATACGGCCGAGGGCAACGAACTCGGACCGACGCTGTCGTTCAAGGGGATCGATAACGCCTCTTATTACCGGCTGCTTGCCCGACCAGCCGCGCTACTTCATCAACGACACCGGCACCGGCAACACGCTGAACCTGTCGCATCAGCGCGTGTTGCAGATGGTCACCAACTCGCTGCGCTACTGGGTCGAGGAAATGCATGTCGACGGGTTCCGCTTCGACCTCGGCACGATCCTGGCGCGCGAACCCTACGGGTTTGACGAGGGCGGCGGGTTTCTCAATTCGTGCCGCCAGGACCCGGTGCTGTCGTCGGTCAAATTGATCACCGAGCCGTGGGATTGCGGCCCCGGCGGCTATCAGGTCGGCGGCTTTCCGCCGGGCTGGGCCGAGTGGAACGACCGTTTTCGCGACACCGTGCGCGCCTATTGGAAGGGCGATGAGGGAACTCTCGCCGAACTGGCGACGCGAATCACGGCGTCTGGCGATTTGTTCAACCGGCGCGGCCGCAAACCGTGGGCCAGCGTCAATTTCATCACCGCGCATGACGGATTCACGCTGAACGATCTCGTTTCGTATAACGACAAGCACAACGAAGCGAACGGCGAGGACAATCGCGACGGTCACTCCGACAACCGCTCGTGGAACCACGGCGCCGAGGGGCCGACCGACGATCCCGAGATCATCGAATTGCGCGAGCGGCAGAAGCGCAACATGCTGGCGACCTTGCTGCTGTCGCAGGGGACGCCGATGGTGCTGGCCGGCGACGAGTTCGGCCGCACGCAGCAGGGCAACAACAACGCCTATTGCCAGGACAACGAGATCTCGTGGGTCGATTGGGACCATGACGAGCGCGGCCAGGCGCTGATCCGCTTTACCGAAAAGCTGACACGCCTGCGCCGACAATACGCGGTACTGCGGCAGAGCCGGTTCCTGACGGCGCAGTGGAACGAGGAACTCGGGATCAAGGACTCGACCTGGCTGACCCCGGACGGCGACGAGATGACGGAGGAGCATTGGCAGGACCCGCGCGCCAAATGCCTCGGCCTGCTGCTCGACGGGAGGGCGCAGGTCAGCGGCATCCCGCGCCGCGGCAGCGAGGCGACGCTGCTGCTGATCGTCAACGCGCATCACGACGTCGTCGTGTTCACATTGCCGGAAGTGACGGGCGGCCGCGACTGGGTCCGCCTGATCGACACCAACCTGCCGGAGGAGGACGACGATCCCGAGGAGCCGGCGCGCTTCGCGTTCGGGCACGGCTACGAGGTGACGGGGCGCTCGCTGCTGCTGTTCCTGGCGCGGCCGGCGCGGGCCGGCAGGCCGTCGCGGGAGCGCGTTCCGGGCGCCGCGTCCGCTCTGTCGGCAGCCGAATGATGCCGGCTTCGCTTCCGGACAAGCGGGCTCCGGGCAGCCGGCCTCTGGACAAGTACGGACGAGGCGCCGCGGCGGTACTGCTGGCGCTGGCGGCCTCGGCGGCGGTCAATTACGCGCTCGCCAAGCGGGCCGAGCGCCGCAATCCGCCGCAGGGCCGTTTCGTCACGATCGACGGCGTGCGCCTGCATTATCTCGAGCGCGGCAGCGGACCCGCGGTCGTGCTGCTGCACGGGCTCGGGTCATTGACAGATGAAATGGCGGCCAGCGGGATCATCGACCCGCTGGCCGCCGATCACCGCGTCATCGTGTTCGATCGGCCCGGCTTCGGCTACAGCGAGCGGCCGCGCGGCCGGATATGGACGCCGGCGGCGCAGGCCGCGCTGTTGCGCGAGGCGCTCGATAAACTCGGTGTTACGCGGCCGGTGATCGTCGGGCATTCATGGGGCACGCTCGTCGCGCTCGAAATGGCGCTGAGCGACCCGGACGGGACTGCCGGGCTGGTGCTGCTGGCGGGCTATTATTTCCCGACGCTGCGGCTCGATGTGGCGCTGGGATTCTGGCCGGCGGTGCCGGTCGTCGGCGACGTCCTGCGCTATGCGGTGTCGCCGTGGCTTGGCCGGTTATCGAAACCGCTGCTCTACAAATTGCTGTTCGCGCCGGCGCCGGTGACGCAATCCTTCGCGGAACGGGTTCCGAGCGAGCTGATCTTCCGCCCCTGGCATCTGCGGTCCGCCGCCGCCGAGGCGGCGCTGCTGATCCCGGGGGCGGCCGCTTTGGCCGGAAGATATCGCGACTTGCGGCTGCCGACCGCGATTGTCGCGGGACCGGGAGACCGGATCGTCAATTTCGAGCGCCATTCGGCGCGCCTGTACCAGGCCGTGCCGCGCAGCACGCTGCGCACGCTGCCCCGAACCGGGCACATGCTCCACCACAATGCGCCGGAACAGGTCATTGCCTTGATCCGGGAAATGGTCCGCGCGACGCAATCGAGGGCGGCGGGAACCGGCGGGTAACCCGGGACAACTCGGGGCGGGCATACCCTCCGCTTGTCGGCGCGGCGGTTCCGTTTCACACTGCGCCGGTTTGCGTTGGAGCCGCGCCGATGAAAAACCAGCCGACCGGCCATACCGGCCGCCATTTCCTGCAGATCCCCGGACCGACCAACGTGCCCGACCGGGTGCTGCACGCGATCGCGGCCCCGACGATCGACCATCGCGGCCCGGAATTCGCCGAACTCGGCCGGGAGGTCGTGGCCGGCATGAAGCGGGTGTTCCAGACCGCCGGCACGGTCGTGATCTATCCGTCGTCCGGCACCGGGGCGTGGGAGGCGGCGCTCGTCAACACGCTGTCGCCGGGCGACCGGGTCCTGATGTTCGAGACCGGGCATTTCGCGACGCTGTGGCGGCAGATGGCGGGCCGGCTCGGGCTCGATGTCGAACTCGTCCCCGGCGACTGGCGGCACGGGGTCGATCCGGCGCAGGTCGCCGAGAAGCTGCGCGCCGACCGCGAGCACCGGATCAAGGCGGTGTGCGTCGTGCACAACGAGACCTCGACCGGGGTGACGAGCCGCATCCCCGAGATCCGCGCCGCGATCGACGAGGCCGGGCACCCGGCGCTGTTCATGGTCGATACGATCTCCTCGCTCGGCTCGATCGACTACCGGCACGACGAGTGGCGCGTCGATGTCACGGTCGGCGGCTCGCAGAAGGGGCTGATGCTGCCGCCGGGCCTCGGGTTCAACGCGGTCTCGGACAAGGCGCTGGCCGCCAGCAAGAGCGCGAAGCTGACCCGCTCCTATTGGGACTGGGAGGCGATGGCCGAGACCGGGCGCACCGGGTTCTTCCCGTACACGCCGGGGACCAACCTGCTGTTCGGGCTGCGCGAGGCGCTGAAGATGCTGCTCGACGAGGAGGGGCTGGACAATGTGTTCCGCCGCCATTCGCGCCACGCCGAGGCGACGCGCCGCGCCGTCCGCGGCTGGGGCCTCGGAACTCCTGTGCGCCGACCCGCGCGAATATTCCGACTCGCTGACCGCGGTGCTGGTGCCCGAGGGCTACGACGCCGATCGGGTCCGCGAGATCATCCTCGACGGGTTCGACATGTCGCTCGGCACCGGGCTCGGCAAGATGCGGGGAAAAATCTTCCGCATCGGCCATCTCGGGCATTTCAATGATTTGATGCTGTGCGGCACGCTGTGCGGCGTCGAGATGGGGCTGCACCGCGCCGGCATCCCGCACCAGAAAGGCGGCGTCGCGGCGGCGCTCGATTATCTCGGCGCGCTCGACGGCGGCAACTGAAAGGAGACGCGATGACCCCACAGCAGATCGACGACGGCGGCCGCCGCGCTCGCCGCGGCGCGTAGCGGACAGCCGATCGCGACGATCCCCGAGGCGGCGCGCCCGCAATCCGAGGCCGATTCCTATGCGATCCAGGACGCGGTGATGCGCCGCCTCGGCGAGCGGGCCGGCGGCTGGAAGGTCGGCTACTCGCCCGAGGGCGGGATCTTCTGCGCCCCGATCTACGCGTCGAAGGTGCATGCCAGCCCGGCCAGCCTGCCGGCGCGCGACCTTCATCTGATCGGGATCGAGTGCGAGATCGGGTTTCGTGTTAACCAAGCCATTCAACCCGCGCGCGCTACCCTACGGGCGTGACGAAATCGTTTCGGCGTCGTCGCTGCATCCGACGATCGAGGTGGTCGATTCGCGCTACCAGGATTTCCGCTCGCTCGACCGGTTGCAGGTGCTCGCCGACAATTTCTCGAACGGCGCGCTCGTGTATGGCGCCGCCGCCTCGAACTGGCAGGGCATGGATCTGGTGCACCCGCCGATCGAGGTGACCGCCGACGGCAAGCAATTCGCCGAATGTACCGGGCTGCGCGCCGGCGATCCGATCACGCTGCTGGTCGAGCTGGTCAATTTTGTCGCGAACCGGCGCGGCGGCGTGCCCGCCGGCACGTTCGTCACGACCGGGCACGCATACCGGGCTGGTTTTCACCGAACCGGGCGCCCATATCCGCGCCAATTATGGCCCACTCGGGATCGTGGAGGTGTCGTTTCCGCGATAGGTCGACATATCGGATCGGCCGAGGAGATCCTGGCGGTCGATCGAGGACCGATCCATGAATTGGAATGACGGCGTGTTGTTGCGCCTCGCACTTTTGCTCTCCTTGCTTTTCTTGCGCGTTTCTGTTGCCGGAGCCGGTCGCGGCGGCCGGATTGCGCGAGACCCCGATGCTGGCGGCGCAGGTCGCTGCCGGCACGCTGCCGCCGGTCGAGGCGCGCGTGCCGCGGGTCCCGGATATGGCCGAGGACATCGAGTCGATCGGCCGCCCCGGCGGCGAGCTGCGGATGCTGATGGCGAGCCCCAAGGACACCAGGATCATGGTGGTCTACGGCTATGCCCGGCTCGTCGCCTATACGCCTCGATCTCGAGATCGTCCCGGACATCCTCGAACGGCTCGATGTCGAGGATGGTCGCGTCTTCACGCTGCATCTGCGGCCCGGCCATAAATGGTCCGACGGCCACCCGTTCACCAGCGAGGACTTCCGCTACTGGTTCGAGGACGTGGCCGGCAACAAGGAGCTGTCGATGGCCGGCCTGCCGGTCGTCATGATGCCGCATGGCGAGCCGCCGCGCTTCGAAGTGCTCGATCGGGAGACCGTGCGCTACACTTGGGAGCGGCCGAACCCGCTGTTTCTGCCGGCCCTGGCCGGGGCGAGCCCGCTTTTCATATACGCGCCGGCGCACTACCTGAAGCAGTTTCACAAGAAATACGCCGACAAGGAGAAGCTCGCCGCCGTTGGTCAAGGAGGCGGGAGCGCGCAACTGGGCGGCGCTGCACAATAAAAAAGAAACGATGTACAAGAACGACAACCCGGACGAGCCGACGCTCGAACCGTGGGTGCTGAAGACGCGGCCGCCCTCCGATCGCCTCGTGTTCGAGCGCAACCCCTATTACTACCGGGTCGACAGCACCGGCCAACAATTGCCGTATATCGACCGGGTCGTGTTCTCGATCGCGAACAGCAAGATCATCCCGGCCAAGACCGGCGCCGGAGAGAGCGATTTGCAGGCGCGTTATCTGAGCTTTGACGACTACACGTTCTTGAAGGCCGGCGAGAAGCAGAACGGATACAAGGTGCTGCTGTGGCGCACCGGGCCGGGCAGCCAGCTCGCGCTGTATCCCAATCTCAACGTCGATGACGAAGTCTGGCGGGAACTGGTGCGCGACGTGCGCTTCCGTCGCGCACTGTCGCTCGCCACCAACCGGCACGAGATCAACCAAGCGATCTATTTCGGGCTGGCGATCGAGGGCCAGAACACGGTCCTGCCGCAAAGCCCGCTTTATCGCCCCGAATATCGTCAGGCCTGGGCCCAGTACGACATCGCCGAAGCCAACCGGCTGCTCGACGAAATCGGGCTGGCGCGCGGCAGCGACGGGCTGCGGCATCTGCCTGACGGCAGGCCGCTCGACATCGTCGTCGAGGATTCCGGCGAGTCGCGCGAGAAGGGCGACGTCACCGAATTGATCCGCGATTCCTGGCAGCGGGTCGGCATCCGGCTGTTCACGCGCCCGATGCAGCTGACTCTGTTCCGCCGCCGCGTGTTTTCCGGGCAGACGCTGATGTCGATCGCCAAGGGGGTCGAGAACGGCCTGCCGACGGCCGATATGTCGCCGTCGGAATTCGCGCCGACGCAGCAGCAGCAGCTCCAATGGCCGAAATGGGGCCAATATTTCGAGACCAAGGGCCTGGCCGGCGAGCCGCCCGACCTGCCCTCGGCAGGGCGGCTCCTCGCGCTCTACGAGACTTGGCTGCTTGCGGCGGATGCCGCCGAGCGCGCGCGAATCTGGCACGAGATGCTGCGCATCTGGGCCGACGAGGTCTTTTCGATCGGCATCATCGCCGGGGTGCCGCAGCCGGTCGTGGTCAGCACCCGCCTGCGCAACGTGCCGGTCGAAGGCATGTACAACTGGGACCCCGGCGCGCATTTCGGCATGTACAAGCCGGACACGTTCTGGCTCGACGACACGCCGGCCCCGGCCGCCTCGGTCAAAACAGCGCCAGCCAGGCTGAGGACGCGCAAGGCTCGGGGCGACATTCGGGGGACGGCAGCGGCGGGTTCGCGTGCGAGTCAGGGCGGCGATATTACTGCCGCCTGGCGCTATGAATGTGCTGCGATTGTTGGGATAATGCGGCAGCGGAAGGCGACCTCCGTTCCGCTGCCGCGTCAGGAGAAGCTCTTTCGATGCTCGGCTATCTCGTCCATCGGATCCTGATCATGATCCCGACGCTGATCGCCATCAGCATCGTCATCTTTGTCATCATCCAGCTGCCGCCCGGCGATTATTTCTCGACCTACATGGCCGAGCTGCAGAGCTCGGGCGAGCATGCCAATCTCGACAAGATCGCGTTTCTGAAGGCGCAATACGGCTTCGACAAGCCGATGTGGCAGCAATATCTGTATTGGGCCGGCGGGCTGCTGCAGGGCGACATGGGATATTCGTTCCTGTATGATCTGCCGGTCAACAGCGTGGTCGGCGACCGGCTGCTTCTGACGTTTATCGTCTCGTTCACGACGATCGTCTTTACCTATCTCGTCGCGTTCCCGATCGGGGTCTATTCGGCGACGCATCAGTACAGCCTGAGCGATTACCTGCTGACCTTTATCGGTTTCCTGGGGCTCGCGACGCCGAGCTTTCTGCTGGCGCTGGTGCTGCTCTATCTCGCGAATGTCTGGTTCGGCATATCGATCGGCGGGCTGATGGACCCGGTCTATGTCGACAAGCCGTGGAGCTGGGGCAAGGTTCTATCGGTCGCCGCGCATCTGTGGATCCCGGTGATCGTGATCGGCACCGCCGGGACCGCCGCGATGATCCGGCGACTGCGCGCCAATCTGCTTGACGAATTGCAGAAGCAATACGTCGTGACGGCGCGGGCCAAGGGGCTGCATCCGCTCAAGGTTCTGTTCAAATACCCGCTGCGCCTGGCGCTGAACCCGTTCATCTCGGATATCGGTTCGCTGTTGCCGCATGTCATCTCGGGAGCGGCGGTCGTGTCGATCGTGATGTCGCTGCCGACGACCGGCCCGATGCTGCTCGAGGCGCTGCGCAGCCAGGACATGTTTCTCGCCGGCTCGTTCCTGATGTTCATGGCGTTTCTGACCGTGATCGGGGTGTTTCTCTCCGATCTTGCGCTGGCTGCGCTCGACCCGCGCATCCGCCTGCAGACGGGGCGATCGGAATGAGCGAGATCGGCCTCGCCGCCGGCGGAGCGCCCCCCGAAAGAGCGGAGGCCGCGGCGGCACGCGCCGCCGAGCCGATGCCGCATTACGTGTCGCCGGCGCCGTTCGACCCCTACGCGGTCGAGGCGATGACGGCGACGCAGGAGCGCTATTACCGGGCGCCGCCGATCCTGTTGATGTGGTGGCGGTTGCGGCGGCACCGGGTGGCCGTGGTTTCCGGCGCGATTCTGCTCGCGCTCTATGTGATGATTCTGTTCTGCGAATTCCTCGCGCCCTACGGCCTCGACAGCCGCCACGTCGATCACATCTACGCGCCGCCGCAGGCGGTTCACCTCTTCCATGACGGACGTCTCGTCTGGCCGTATGTCTACGGCTACGACTACCGGCTCGACATGACCAATCTGCGCCGGGTCTATACGGCTGATCCCGAAAAGCGGCAGCCGATCCGCTTTTTCTGCCGCGGCGATGCTTACGATTTCTGGGGCCTGATCCCCGGCGACCTGCATTTGGCCTGCCCGCCGGCGGGTGGAGAAATGTTCCTGCTCGGCAGCGACCGGCTCGGCCGCGATCTGTTGTCGCGCATCATTTACGGCGCGCGGATCTCGCTCACCGTCGGGCTGATCGGCGTCACGATCAGCTTTGTTCTCGGCATCGTGATCGGCGGCATCGCCGGGTATTACGGCGGCTGGACCGACATGCTGATCCAGCGCGCGATCGAGGTCATCCAGTCGTTTCCGCATCTGCCGCTGTGGATGGCGCTGTCGGCGATCCTGCCGGTGACCTGGAGCCCGCTGCTCGTCTATTTCGGCATCACGATCATTCTCGGCATGATCGAGTGGACGCATCTGGCGCGCGCGGTGCGCTCGAAGCTCCTGGCGCTGCGCGAGGAGGATTTCTGCACCGCCGCCGTGCTGATGGGCGCGAAACCGGCGCGGATTATCGGCCGCCATCTGCTGCCGAGCTTTATGAGCCACCTGATCGCGTCGGCCACGCTGACCATTCCCGGGCATGATCCTCGGCGAGACGGCGCTGTCGTTTCTCGGGCTGGGGCTGCGGCCGCCGATCACGAGCTGGGGCGTCCTGCTCAACGAGGCGCAGAACATCAGCGTCGTCGCGCTGTACCCGTGGCTGATGCTGCCGGTCATCCCGGTGATCCTGACCGTGCTCGCGTTCAATTTTCTCGGCGACGGGCTGCGCGACGCGGCCGACCCGTATCACTGAAGCCGGTCCGAGCCGAGCCGACGGCGCGGCGGTCCGGCCGGCCGGCCGCGGATCGCACGGAAGATTCTTCCGCCCTCAGCCGTTGGAGTTCCGCATGAGCGACGCCGATTTCCATGAACTTTTCCCGTTGGGCGACGACGACACGCCGTATCGCAAGCTGACCGGCGACCATGTGGCGCCGGCCTCGTTCGACGGGCGAACGGGTGGTCAAGGTCGCGCCCGAGGCGCTGACGCTGCTGGCGCGCGAGGCCTTTGTCGATTGCCAGCATCTGCTGCGCCCCGGGCATCTGGCGCAGCTGCGCGCCATTCTCGACGACCCCGAGGCGTCGGCGAACGACCGCTTCGTCGCGTTCGACCTGCTGAAGAACGCCAATATCGCGGCCGGCAAGGTACTGCCGATGTGCCAGGACACCGGCACCGCGATCGTCATGGGGAAGAAGGGCCAGCAGGTGTGGACCGGCGGCGACGACGCGGCGGCGCTGTCCGAGGGCATCAGGCGGACCTATACCGAGACCCATCTGCGCTACAGCCAGGTGGCGCCCTTGTCGATGTACGAGGAGGTCAATACCGGCGACAATCTGCCGGCCCAGATCGACCTCTACGCCGAGCCCGGCGACCAGTACAAATTCCTGTTCATCGCGAAGGGCGGCGGCTCGGCCAACAAGAGCTTTCTGTACCAGCAGACGAAGGCGGTGCTGAACCCGAAATCGCTGCGCAAATTCATCGACGAGAAGCTCCGCACGCTCGGCACCGCGGCCTGTCCGCCTTATCATCTCGCGATCGTGATCGGCGGCACCTCGGCCGAAATGAATCTGAAGACCGTGAAACTGGCGAGCTGCCGCTATCTCGACAGCCTGCCGACCTCCGGCAACAAATACGGCCAGGCCTATCGCGACCGCGATTTCGAGGCCGAGGTGCTGGAGCTGACGCGCGGTCTCGGCATCGGCGCGCAATTCGGCGGCAAATATTTCTGCCATGACATCAGGGTGATCCGGCTGCCGCGCCACGGCGCGAGCCTGCCGATCGGGATCGGCGTGTCGTGCTCGGCCGACCGGCAGATATTGGGAAAAATCAACGCCGAGGGCGTTTTCGTCGAACAGCTCGAAACCGACCCGGCCCGGTATCTGCCCGAGATCGACGAGGCGACGCTCGGCGGCGAGGTCGTGCGGATCGACCTGTCGCGGCCGATGGACGAGATCCGCCGCACGCTGTCGCAATATCCGATCAAGACGCGGCTCAGCCTTTCGGGCACGCTGATCGTCGCGCGCGACATCGCGCACGCCAAATTGCAGGAGCGGATCGATCGCGGCGAGGGGCTGCCGCAATACGTCAAGGACCACCCGATCTATTACGCCGGCCCGGCCAAGACGCCGGAGGGCTATGCCTCGGGTCGTTCGGGCCGACGACGGCGGGCCGGATGGACAGCTATGTCGGCCCGTTCATGGCGGCGGGCGGCAGCTTCATCACGCTCGCGAAAGGCAATCGCGGCCCCGAGGTGCGCGAGGCGTGCAAGCAATACGGCGGGTTTTATCTCGGCTCGGTCGGCGGACCGGCGGCGCGGCTGGCGCTGGACTGCATCAAGAAGGTCGAGCTGCTCGAATATCCGGAACTCGGGATGGAGGCGATCTGGCGCATCGAGGTGGTCGATTTCCCGGCCTTTATCGTCGTCGACGACAAGGGCAACGATTTCTTCGCGGCGCTTTCCTGAGTTCCGGGGCTGAGCGGGAGGGCGGTTGGCGAACGAGGCTCTCCCGGCTGCGCTGCTGAATGGCGATCCCGAGGCCTGGCAGGATTTCATTCGCCGTTACGGCGGGCTGATCGTCGCGGCGGTGCGCGGTCTTGCGCCGGCCCCCGGCGAAATCGAGGATCTGACGCAGGATGTCTTCGTTCGGCTGTGCAAGGACGATTTCCGGCTGCTGCGCAGCTATGACCCGGCGCGCGCGGCGCTCTCGACCTGGCTGACGATCGTCGCGCGCAGCACCGCCCGCGACGCGCTGCGCCGGCGGCGCGCCGAAACCGTCCCGATCGAGTCCGTGCCCGAGGCCCGGCTCGCGGTCGATCCGGTCGAGCCCCCGGTCCGGTTGAAGCTGCCCGAGGCGCTGCTGTCGCCGCGTCAGCGCGAGATCCTCGCGATGCTGTATGACCGCGAGATGGATGTGGCCGAGATCGCGCGCGCGCTCGGGATCGACGCGCAGACCGTGCGCAGCACGCATCACAAGGCGATGATCAAGCTGCGCGCCTATTTCAAGGCCGATCTGAAAACGTGACGGGCACGGCCGCTCGGGTTGGCGGTGCGCGGATTTGACCGACGGAACGCTTTGGCGCAATTTTTCCCAAGGATCGGGGTTGACGGGGATTACGGCGGTTTCCCGCCGTAAAATAGTATGCAAGCGTGACGGAATGGGGACCACGCGGTGGATCGTCGAGCGCGGATGGATATCGCCGATCGTATTCTCTGGCAGCGCAGCCGCGTGACCGACGCGGTTGAGGATGAATGCGACCGCTTTCTCGATATGGCGGCGTTCGCCGACGGGCGGCTCGATCCGGACGAGCGGGAGCGCATCGCCGAATGGCTCCAGAGCCACCCGGAGGCTGCCGGCGACATCGCCGCGGCGCGGGCGCTGGCGAGCGGCGCGGCGTACGAAACGTTGTCGAGAACAGGCCTTGCGCGCGCCTCCGCGCTTGTCGGCGACAGCGGTCCGAGCCGGCGTGGGACCGTCGTCGCATTCCCTGCGAGGCACGGCAAGAGACCCGGCCTTGCGGCGATCGCGCAATGGGGCGGTCTTGCCGCCGCTATGGTCGTGGCGGGGTGGCTCGGCTTCACGCTCGGCATGGACGCGTCCGGGATGCTGGCGCGGAACGGGCCGGGGTCCGATGACGGCGTCGCGCAGGAGCTGTTCGGCTCGTCCCCCGCATTCTTCCGCGACCTGACCGGGGGCGCGTAGCATGAGCATGGCGGGCGCCGCTGCGAGCCGAGCCGGCTGGTCGCGTTCCCGCATCCTGTCGGCCGTCCTGGCGGTATCGCTGGTTCTCAACGTGCTCTTCGTGGCGGGCGCCGTGTGGAGCCGCATCGAAGCAACCGCCGGCCCGCGGTCTCGACCAGCGTTTCGAGCGGATCGGCGCGCAACTGGATCTCGATTCGGCGCAGCGGGCCGCTTTCGACAAGTTCATCGCCGAGATGCGCGGGCGCCGCGACAAGGTTCAGCGGCAAGTCGTGCCGTTATATCGTTCCGCCTGGGACGCGGCCGGGAAGCCGGCGATGAACGCCACCGAAGTTGCTCAATCGTTCGAGGCGGCATATGGCGAGCGGCTCCGGCTCAACCGCGAGACAACGGCGCGAATGATCGAATTTCCTGGCGGCGCTGTCGCCCGAGCAGCGCGGCCGGTTTGTCGCGCTCGCGCGCGACAGCTGGCGAAAATAGGCGAACGGCGGCGGTCCGGCTGGCCCGAAGCCTCACTTGGTCCCGAACAGCCGGTCGCCGGCATCGCCGAGCCCCGGCAGGATATAGCCGTGGCTGTCGAGGCAGCGGTCGACCGAAGCGGTGACGATCGCGACTTCGGGGAAGACGCGATGCAGCGCGGCGATCCCCTCGGGCGCCGCGACGAGGCAGACGAACTTGATCGAGCGCGCGCGCAATTCGACCAGACGCGAGATCGCCGCGATAGCCGAATTGCCGGTCGCCAGCATCGGATCGACCAGGATCACGTCGCGCTCGGGCAGGTCCTCCGGCAGCTTCAGATAATATTCGACGGCCTCCAGCGTGTGCGGCTGGCGATAGATGCCGATATGGCCGACCCGCGCCGACGGCACGAGGTCGAGCATACCGTCGAGGATGCCGTTGCCGGCGCGCAGGATCGACACGAGACACAATTTCTTGCCGGCGAGGATCGGGAAGACGCCGCGTTCGAGCGGCGTCTCGATTTCGGTCTGTTCGAGCGCGAGATCGCGGGTCGCCTCGTAGCCGAGCAGCAGGCTGACCTCGCGCATCAGCGCGCGAAACTTCGTCGTGCTGGTGTCGTGCCGCCGCATCAGCGACAGCTTGTGCTGCACCAGCGGGTGGTCGATCACGATGACCCGATCGCCGCTGCGACGCGGCGGTTTGCGGCATCACCTTCTCCGATCAAAAAACCGTGCCGTCGCTGGCGATCAGCAGCGGCGGCGCGCCGCCCGGACGGCGCTCGGCGGCGATCTCGCGGCCGGCGGCCCAGCTGCCGCCTTCGAGCACCCTGGCGAGCGGAAAGTCGGACGGAGTGAAGCCGAGCCGCTCGCGCACCCGCTCCGCGAGACGGTCGAGCAGCGCGACCGTCAGGGCGCGCCACTCGACGACTTCTTCCGCGAACGGGTCGAGCGTGCGGCGCGGCAGCTCGGGGTCGCGGGCGACGATGACCCCGGTGTCGATAAACAGGCCGCCGTTGCGGTATTCGGCGAGGCCGGTCAGCCCGTCGATGCCGGTGACGGTGAACCCGGCATCGGCGAGCGGCTCGATCAGCGAATAGACGAGCCACTGGCTGAGCTTGTGAAACGGCACGAAGTCCGATCTCCCGGCACGGCGGGGTGCCGGCCGCAATCGCCGAGCGGTACGCCGCCCTGCGACAGGCGCCCCGGCCAGATCGGGCCAAACGCGTGCAGCAGCAGCCGCAGCATCTCCGGGGCGGGCAGGTCGTCGCGTCTGCGCGAGCCAGAAATCGTAGCAAATTGCCGAGCCGGGCGCGGCGAGCCGAACAGGTCGGGACGGCTCGCCGCGACCGCGCCGAGGCGGCGCAGCAGCAAGGCCCTGCCCTCCAGGCCGGCGAGCGGATTTTCCCGCGCTGTGCTGAAATGCCTCGCCGAGCCTCGCTGCCGACAGCGACGCGAGCGCGGCGGCGTCGGCGCGCCAGGGACAGCGCGGATCGGCCGAGAACAGCCCTTCCTGCATCGCGCGCAGGCTGGCCACGGCAAGCCCCTCCGAGCGCCCGAGAACCTGCCCGGTCTCGGCTTCGCGGTAGCGCCAGTGCGGGCCGGCGCCGGCGTCGAGCAGCACCGAGACGATCGCCAGATCGAGCCGGGCGCGCGCGGTTTCCGCCGGATCGGCGCCGGGCGCGACGAGGCGCGCGCGATCGACGCCGCCCACCGAGAAATGCCGCCACCGGCTGTGGAACGGCACGACGAGATCGGGATAGCGGCGGCGGGTCACCGATACGACGCGCGCGACCGCCTCGTCCAAGCGATCGAGGTCGAGTGCGAAATGCCGGGTTTCGCCGCGTTCGGCCGCGGCGAAGACGAGGCCGCAGCGTTCGCGCACCGCCGCGGCGGTCAGCAGATAATCGGCGGGGGAGGGCGGGTTGTCGGTCAGCGCCTGCCTCCGGAGGTCACACCCGCCGAGCGGCACGCCCCCCGAAACTACGCACCCAGGCCGCGACCTCTGGTGCCGCGCAGCTCGTCCGCGCTCGGCGGCCCGGCTGGGGTAAAATACCCGGCTGCTCTTTTCGCCGCGATCTCGACCTGCGCATCGGGCGGCACCAGCGCGTCCGGGATCGCGACCTGCTCGACGATCTCGATCCCCTGGGCGCGCAGCGCGCCCGCCTTCATGTTCGACATCGACACCCAGCGGTCGATGCGCGCGACGCCGAGCCAGTGGAACACGTCCGGCATCAATTCCTGGAAGCGCATGTCCGGCACGCCGGCGACGCACTCGGTGCGCTGGAAATAGGTCTCGGCGGTATCGCCGCCGCGCTGCCGCTTGCGCGCGTTGTAGACGAGGAATTTTGTCACCTCGCCGAGGGCGCGACCCTCCTTGCGGTTGTAGACGACGAGGCCGACCCCGCCCTGTTGCGCGGTTTGGGCGCACACCTCGACGCCGTGCGCGAGATAGGGCCGGCATGTGCAGATGTCGGAGCCGAACACGTCCGAGCCGTTGCATTCGTCGTGGACGCGGCAGGCGATTACCGTATCGGGCACGGCCGATGCGGTCCACATCGCCGAACAGGTAGACCGTCTGACCGCCGATCGGCGGCAGGAACAGTTCGAGATCCGGCCGGGTCACCAGCTCCGGAAACATCCCGCCGGTCTCCTCGAACAGCCGCCGCCGCAATTCGGATTCGGCGACGCCGAACCGCTCGGCGATGCCGGGCAGGTACCAGACCGGATCGATCGCGGCCTTGGTGACCCGGATCTCGCCGCTTTCCAACACGACTCTTCCGTCCGGGACGATGTCGCCGGAGGCGATGCGCTGGCGGATTTCCGGCAGGTTTATATGCGCCCCGGTCACCGCGATCGTCGGCCGGACATCGACGCCGGCGCGGATCTGCTCGGCGAAGACCTCGCCGACCAGATGCCCGTAAGGGTCGAGCGACACGATCTTTTTCGGGTCGGCCCATTGCGGCCAGGGTCCGATCACCGCGACCGGCGCCGTATCGGTCAGATCGGGCCGGTGATCCGGGGCCAGCGCCCGGGTCGCGACCGCGAGCGCGCGATAAATGGCGTAGGAGCCGCTGTACGAGCCGATCGCATTGCGCTGGTGATGTTGCGCGGGGCTGGCGACGACGGGGCCGCGCAGCTCCGGGTTCGGCGCTCCCCAGCGCAGCGGAATGCCGCCTTGGCCGGTCCCGCCGGGATGCGAGGTCAGGCGAATATGCCGTGGGATCATGTGCGTTCTATCGATTTCAACTCGATCGCTTCGCCGGTCGCCGGAAACACTGCCCGCAGGCTGCGACATTAGCCGGGCCCACCGGCGCCGACAAGGCGCATCGGCCAATGAAAAGATGGTCAACGCCTCGGAGCAGCCGATCGATCCCGCCGAAATTCATCCGGACGCGAAAACGCGGGCGGTTTCGGCCAGCGCCGTCTCGGCCGCCACAGGGGGCCGCCAGTCCAATGCCGCCCGGCTCGATGCGTCATCGACTTGCAGCGACAGCGTCAGCCGGCATACCGCTGGCCCCATACCGGGCAATCGGCGCAACCCGGCGAACACCGGCGTCGGGAGACGGAACAAGTCTCGCGTTTCGGCCCTGCGCCGCGGCGAGGATGCGGATCAGCTCGGGGGTGGACAGATCGGCGCCGTCGCGGGCCAGCAGAACGCGAGCCGCGACCGGCCTGAAAGGCGGTCGGATGCGTAGCAGGCCGTGGCGATCAGATCGACCAGATTGTCGCGCGCGATCAGGCTGCGGCGGTTGTCGAGGCCGGCGAAGGGCAGCGGCAACCCGCTCCGCGCCAGACGGAGCAGCGCCCGGAAATTGCCGCCGACCCCGGGGCCGTAGACCAGCGGCGGGCGCAGGATCGCGAGTTCGAGCCCGGTCTCGGCGGCGACCGTCGCGAGGGCCCGTTCGGTGGCGAGCTTGGCGCGGCCGTAGGCGTCCTCGGGAAGCGGCGTGTCCTCCGGGCGGAACGGCCGGCCCGGCGCGGTCGTCTCGCCCATCGCCTTGATCGAGCTGACATACAGGAACCGCCGCACGCCCGACAGCGCGGCGGCCCGAGCCAGCGCGGCGGCGGCGGCCGGCTCGGCGGACAGGATGCGTTCCGACGGCGGGACATGCGCGCGCTGCGCCAGATGGATGACGATGTCGAGATCGCGCAGCGCGCCGCCCCAGTCGCGGCCCGGGGCGATGTCCCCGAGCAGCCGCGATTCGGCGCCGGGGACGGCGTCCTGTGCCGGACGGCGCAGGCCGGCGACGACACGCTGACCGCGCGCGACAAGCGCCGGCACAGCGCACGGCCGATAAAGCCGCCGGCGCCGGTAACCAGGATGCGCGCCAACAATCTGTCCCGTTCTGCTGTTTCCGCGAGCGGCGGAGCCGTCGATGGATTAAACAGGATTCTTCCGATCGGCAACGGCCCCACCGGCAGGTCTCGGGGCATTGCCGGCAGATGTCTCCGGATTGTCCGCGTGCTCGCAGTCTCCAACGCTCCGATTGGCAAGTCTTTGAGCGACCGGTCGCCGCGCCCGGCGCGGGACGCGGCCGAAGCTGATCTTTCTTGTCACCGAGGATTGGTATTTCTGGTCGCACCGCCTGCCGATCGCGCGGGCGGCGCGGGATGCCGGGTTCGAGGTCATCGTCGCGGCGCGCGAGCGCGACCATGGCGACAGGATCCGCGCCGAAGGGTTTCGCCTCGAGGCGCTGAACTGGCGCCGTCGCGGCGACCGCGTTGTCGCCGCCGGCCGGGCCGTCGCGGCGATTGCGGCGCTGTACCGGCGCGAGCGGCCGGCCATCGTGCATCATGTCGCGCTGAAGCCGGTACTGTTCGGCGGCGCGGCGCTGCGGCTGGCGTTTCCACGGCGTGCCGAGCGGCCGGCCTGCATCGCCGCGGTCAACGGTCTCGGCTCGGGGTTGACGCCGGCCGGCGGCGCGGCGCGACTGGCCCGCGCGGTCATGTGCCGGGGGCTGCGGCATGCCACCAGCGGCGCGCGCGTCATCGTGCAGAACCCGGAGGACGGGGAGGCGCTCGCCGCGCTCGGGATTGACCCGGCGCGTCTCGTCCTGATCCGCGGCTCCGGGGTCGATACGGCGCATTTCGCGCCGCCGCCCGACCCGGTGCCGTGTCCGTTGGGGCCGATCGTCAGGGTGGCGCTGGTCGGTCGCATGCTGCGCAGCAAGGGCGTGCTCGACGCGGTCGCGGCAGTGCGCCGGCTGCGCGCCGAGGGGCTCGCCGTCGAACTGATGCTGGCCGGACCGACCGACCCGGACAATCCCGATTCGCTCGATGACAGGGCGCTGGCGGCGCTCGCGTCGCAGCCCGGGGTGATCTGGCTCGGGCGCGTCGAGGATGTGCGCGAGGTCTGGGCCGAGGCAGCGATCGCGGTGCTGCCGTCCACCTATGGCGAGGGATTGCCGAAATCGTTGCTCGAAGCGGCGTCCTGCGGGCGGGCAATCGTCGCCAGCGACATGCCGGGATGCCGCGAGATCGTGCGGCCGCGCAGGCCGGGCGAGGAGCCAGGGGACGAGACCGGGCTGCTCGTTCCGCCGGGAGACGTTACGGCGCTGTCCCAGGCGATCGCGGCGCTGGCCCGCGACCCGGAGCGGCGGCGCGCGATGGGGCGGGCCGGGCGGCTTCTCGTCGAGCGCGAGTTTGCCGAGGAGCGGATCGCCGCGCAGACGCTGGGCGTGTACGAGAAGGCGCTGGACGAAAGCGGCCGCCGCGAGGGCACCTTGGGCGAGCGGGGCGGCGGACGGTGACCCGCGTTTGGCTGGCGATCGCTGGTCTGGCTGGCCTCGCCTCGGTGGCTGGCCGGCGCGCTGGCGGCGCATGCGGCGGCGGACCCGAGAGCGGCCGAATTGCTGCGCACCGGCGCCTGGTACGGCATGGCGCATGCGGCGGCGTTGGTTGCGGTTATCGCATTGGCGCAAGGCCGCGAGCCGCGGCGGGGGCCGGCCGCCGTCGCCGGATGGAGTTTCGCGGTCGGGATCGTGCTGTTCAGCGGGAGCCTGTTCGCGCTGGCGGCCGGAGCGGGACGATGGCTCGGCTGGGTCGCGCCGTTCGGCGGCGGAGCGCTGATGCTCGGCTGGGCCGCGCTGGCGCTGCTGGCGCTGCGGCGGCGTTGAAGGTGTGGCAATTCCCTGCGTTGCAGGGAAGTTTCGCCGCCGCGTCGCGCCAGCCCGCTGAAACTCCAAGAGAAGGTTTGTGAGATCAGGGATTTCAGATTTGCGGAACAGAGAAGCGGCGGCGCGGAACAGGCAACGAGGATGGCGACAGCACGGAATTTCGATGCGCAGACAGCAATGTTGCGTTATTGACAATATAACCGCGAAGATGTATACGAGCGGCAGTGTTGTCAAGCCCGGGATGAGACGCATGGCGCAGGACGAGAGCACCGGGAAGCCGCCTTCCGCCGGGAGCCGGGTATGCGGTCGGCTATGGCAAGCCGCCGCTGCACACGCGGTTCCGGAAAGGGATTTCGGGAAACCCGCGAGGCCGCCCGCGCCGGAAGACCGATCTTGCGAGTTTGCTGACCGAAGCGCTCGACCGGCGGAACGCAGCAACAGGCGGCAGCCCCGGACGCGGCGCGAGGCGGTCATCGCCGCACTCGTCGAGAAATCAGCCTCCGGCGATCTGCCCGCCACCAAGCTGCTGTTCGAGCTGCTGCGGCAGATCGGACCCGCCGCCGAGCCGCCCGCCTCGCCGGAGGACGACCCACGCGAGATATTGTTGCAAAGACTCGCCCGGCTGGCCGGCGACCACGACAAACCCACGTCGGAGTAGGCCGGGAGATCCCAATTCCTCGATGTTTCCACGCCGCCTGATCCGGCCAGGCCGACCGGCATTGCCAAAAATCAAGCAAACGCAGAGATTTTAATCGCGAAGGCCGCCCGGACCCGGGCGGAGATCCGTTCAGCGCTTTGGCCCGATCGCCACGCGCCCGACGCCCATAACCATGGTTGCAAGCTGCCCGTATGACTCGGCAACGCGAGAACGCCCGCAAACAACGCCGTCGTGTACTACGGCGCCTCAGACGTAGCTCATCGAGAGTTTATGTGCGATGATCGCTCCGGCGCCCATCAGTGTGGCATTCGGAAAAGGCATGACCATTGAAACCGCCCCGCTAGTCGCGGCTGCTATGGATCGCGATTTTGTGGACGCCAATGCGGTCCGTGGAACCCTCGCCTCCAGGCCGAAGTGTGGATTCCTCGATGATTTCACGTTCGCGAACTTGTTCACACCAGTAGCGGAGGAAGTGTTCCTCGCGCGACATTGGGAGCAAATGCCTTTGGTCGTACACCGAGCAGACCGGGAGTACTACGGCGACCTGTTCACGCTGCTAGATTTCGACGAGGCAATCGCGCACGCCTCTAGGTACTGGACGGTTGACGAGGCGAGACGACAGCGCAACATAAAACGCGAAGGTGCGGCGGCCAGAGGTTTGGAGAACGTCCTCGCCGACATGCGCGGCGGAGCAACCCTGCTTCTCGATCATCTGGAGGAGCGCGAGGCTAAGCTTGGGCTTCTGTGCCGCCTTCTCGGACAGCAACTCGGTTATAGATTCCAAACCAATCTCTACTTGACCCCGCCGCAGGGCCAGGGCTTTAAACCGCACTGGGATAACCATGACGTATTCATATTGCAAGTCGTCGGCTCGAAGCACTGGAACGTAGAAAAGCAACGCCGCAGATTGCCGGGCAAGGATGAGACTATGCGTGAGGAGGAGGGTCGGGTCGTCGCCGCGGACGCCTACTCTTTTACGCTTGATCAGGGCGACATGATCTATATCCCGCGCGGCTTTGTTCATGCCGCGAAGTGCGGGTCAGAACCCTCCCTCCATATTACGCTCGGCGTGCACACCTACACCTGGGAAGACCTGCTACAGGCAGTCATCAAGGTGGCAGTTCACGAGGACGAGCGCCTGCGTCGTGCGTTGCCGGTCGGATTCATGCATGATGGGAAGGACCGCCTCGTAAAGGGCGCTATAGCGGTGCTGAGTAAGATTGGGGAACAGCATTACCTGAACGCCGTCGTGGACAGGTTTAAGGACGAGCTAGTGACGAAGGCTCCACTCGATATCTCGGGTCAGGTTACGTCCTTCCTTCAGCCTACCCAGCTCACCGCCGAAGATATTGTCGGAGCGCGCCCCGGTATAGTCTATAGAATTCATATTTCAGACGAAAATGTGCGCCTCAACTTCGGTAGTCGGGCCATTCTTTTTCCTCGCTTCTTCGAAGAGCCCCTTGATTTCGCCTTGAAAACCAAAGCCTATGCCATTCGCGATATCGTGGGGGACATCGAAGATCAGGAGAAGATCGTTTTTATCGAACGCCTCTTGCAGGAAGGGTTAATTGTTAGAACATAAGGTGGGGAAGACTCCTTCATGACGGTAATAGATTCAAAATCGCGCTTCACAGCGGCCGTTCGACTATCCGTTTCCAACCGACTCCGAGGGCATTTTCTCGATGCATCTCTACGATATTTGAAAAATTTAACTGGTGAATCCTTTCTCTATGAGAGGGAGCAAAACAGCGGCGAATTCACGTTTGCCGGATTGTCGGTTCGTTACGTCATCCAGCCCGAGATCGTTGAGGCATATATTTCACCGAACTGGCAATGCAGGCCTCGTGATGTCTCTCGTATCGAGGCGTTCCTCAAGCAGGTGTTTAGCTTCGAATATCGACCTTATCCGTTCAAGATTTTCGGGGTCGGCTTGCCCAGGACGGGGACGACAAGTCTCGCCGTTGCCCTGAGGAAACTTGGTGTATTTACGCTGCATTGCGCCCCCTGGATGGCCGCCGGGCTATCGAATGGAATTTATCGCTGTCAAACCACTGACGACTACGACGCGCTGGTAGACTTTCCCTTTCCGCTGATTTATAAGCAGATGGATGAGATTTATCCGTGCAGTAAGTTCATTCTGACTCTGCGAGATGTGGACGCGTGGTTACCGAGCAGCCGGTTTTTGAAAGGAGATTCGTTACCGGCATATCGGCGGATGTACTACGGTTTAGATGACTACAACGAGGACGTCTATCGGGCTCGATTTCTTCGGCATCGCGACGAGGTGATTAAGTACTTCAGCGATAGACACATTGACTTCCTCGTCTTCGACTATTCGGATGGAGCTGGCTGGGATCGCCTATGTTCCTTTTTGAAATTGCCGGCACCCAGCGAGCCCTTCCCCTGGGCGAACCGGCGTCCCCCTCAGCATGGCAAGCGTTAAGACCGAAAACCCGGAACGGCGACGTGAGCGGGCTGTTGTGAGTTGATGGCTCGTCCCGGTCCGGTGCATCTCTGCTAAGTTACGAAACTCGACCCATGCACATATAGCTTATCATTACGGCCGCAGAGGTAGTAATATCCTTGCGACCCCAGGTACTCGCTGATCGGTCCCGATTTATTGAGATCGTCCTCGAGCACGATGTACGCCGGCGGGTGATTCCAATCGATGCCGCGGACGACATCCAGCTCGAAGCCCTGAACATCGATCACGACCAGGAGATTGTCATTTTGCCGTGACATCGCGATATCGGACAACGGAATGATATCGACGTCAACCGATATGATCGATTGCAGATAAGTGTCGATGTTCCTGACATAATCGTCGCCGCGGAACCTGTTCCGCTCGATCCAGTATTTAATCACATTCGGATCAAAACTTCCCTGTCCGTGCGCCCAGTTGTTGGCAGGGCCGTCCCCGTTCATCTTATCGGCGACACTGGGTTCGATGAAATATAGTGGCGCGCGACCGCGGCATACGCCGCAGGCAACATTCACGACAGTTATCTCGGGAAAGTCGCGATAGAGGTCGCGTAATTTCCTGTAATAGTAGGGAAGAGGCTCGATTAGCGTCGCCGATAAATTTTGGTCTCGGCTTTTGCCCAGAAATCGCCGGAGCGGATCGCACATTATGCCATCGTTGGCCCCAACCTGGAGAAGCCTTTTTTCTTTTGTCGAGTTGAAGTAGGCGTCGTAAAAATCCCTTAGGGAACTCGATCGTCCGATCACGCGCATATCAATCCGGACTTGCAGATCGTCTGCCGCATTCGCCGGAGCTCTCGCAGCTGAGACGCCGCGGCGCACTTTATGGCGCAGCGCTGTCACCCCGGACGGAATCTGAAATCGCCATGCCACGCCGGCCTCGCCGCGTTGTAACGGATGCGGTCTCCGCAATTTCGTAGCGTGTCGGCCGACGCCGAGACCCCGAAAAGCACCGCCCGAGCGCGACGATAAGGCACGTTCGGCGCGATTTTCAACTGCCGCATTCCGAACGAACGGGCCACCCCGGACCTCGCATGGCGCAACCCCGCGGTGACGGCTTGTCGTCGGTAAACTTTACACATCGGAAATATCGCGAGATTTTGCCCGCCATCTTTCGCGCGGCACGCGGCACGCGGCCGATAGGACAGCGAACGTTCCAAGCCGCGACAGCCGTCGTTTTCACAGACCGCGCGGGCGCGCTACGGCGCGCTTCTGTTCGAGAGCGAGCACGCCCGCGATTGTCGGCATCGGCGCTGATCAATGGCGGAACGGCTGCCAAAAGCGGCCGTCGATAAACTTTACACTTCCCTTGCGGAGCAGAACCGGAAAACTCGGGGATCGCATCGTGGTCTGCCGCGCGCGAATACCTCGATACGAGACGCTCCCGCTTGGTCGCGTAGCGCGGAGCCAGGTCGCCGAAGTGGCTTAGTGTGGGCGGCGTTGGCACCGGAGGACCTGTCGAAAAGGTTTACATTTTCGCGAAGGAGCGAAAGCTACGACTGACCTAAGTATCGGGAATAACTGGAAACCCGTCAGATGGCTCCTTTCTTGCGCAACGTGCTCCGGGCAGGACCCGCAATGGAACGGGTCGTCTGGCGGCGTGCTGCCTAGATGGCTCGAGAAGAGGAGAAAGATTATGGCTGACGAAACCAACACCGATAATTCCGAACCCGCGCCGCCATCCCGGCGCACCGTCGTGACGACCGCGGCCCAGGTGGCGGTCACTGCGCCGGCAGTTGCACTGTTGCTGAACGCGACGTCGAAGAGCGCCTTTGCGCAAATTACGCCGTACGAGGCAACGATGGTCCACATTCTTGACGACTTCACGTTCGGCAATAACGACGAGGACATCGACGCGATTGCGAGTGGGCAAAATTTCAATCCCCAAAATCAGACGGAAAACCAGGACGATCACATTCTATAGGAAGCCGGGACGACCGCGCCTGATTTGCAGCGCGCGGTGTCCTGGTGGAAGAGTCGGATCCCTGCCGAGGCGACGGCAGGGACCCTGCTCGACCGGGTTTAGGAGATAGTGCGAGGGAGTGTTCGAAGCCAAATCAGGGCTAGCGAAGGCATCGGAAAATACGTAAGCACGATCGTTTTTGGGTAAAATTCCATTATCGACCACCCCTGAGGCAATAAAACGGATTAACGGTTCGGTGGCGGCGTTCGATCTAGCCAATCGTTGAGCGAGACCTGGCGGCCGATTGTCTCCGGTCTGTCTTGACTTTGCCGATTGCCCATGCGACTGATCAAAGCAAGGGCTATGGAAACGCATTTGCCCTTCGCAGGGTGATGGACCGGGCTTTATGCCATGCGACGCCGCTCTTCTGAAGACTTGACGTCGTCGGATTTAAATCGCGCGGGCTGCGATGCAGACGTCTTGGACCCGAGATCGCTGGCGTCTTGCCGGGTTCGCCGGAGGCATTGTTTGCAATGACGGCTTTAACGGATGACGCCCCATCAACGCTGGCGGATTTAGTTTCGCCGTTAACGAAAGCGGACTTCCTGGAGGTGCTGCGTCGGCGCGAGTTGGTCTACCGTCCCGGCGCGAATGGCGACCGCTATGCCCCGGTGCTTGGTTGGCCGGCTCTTCGGTGCATGATCGAAGCGGGTGATTATCCAAATACGCGCCCCGATGACATTCGAGTGGTAAAAGATTCCACCGTCGCGCCGGCGGAACGCTGGACGACTGACGGCAAGATCGACGTCACGAAGGTGGACAAGTTTCTGGCAGCCGGATTTAGCATCGTTATTCTTCACCTGGAGGAGCACGTCCCGGCCTTGGCGGACGTGTGCGACGAGATCAGGACGCGAATGCTGGAAGGCTCTTTCGTCGGAACGGTTGTCACTTCCGGCACCGGCGCCGGTGCCTTCAGAATACACTACGACCCCGAGGACCTTGTCATCCTGCAGGTCGAGGGGACCAAGCGCTGGCAGATTTTCGGCCCTCCGGTATCAAATCCGGTCCGCCGGATGCCGAAGCAGGCAGCCCCGAACGGGGCTGAGCCGATTTTCGACGAGGTTCTCGAGCCCGGGGACCTGTTGTTCGTCCCGGCCGGCAATTGGCATCGCTGCGAGAGCGGATTAAGCACCTCGGTGCATCTCGGGATCTTTTTCCTTCCGCCGACCGGTTGGCATGCCGCGAACCAATTGACGCGACAATTCCTCGATGAGGAGCTTTTCAGAACACCGCTCACGCGGCTCGAGGGGACCGCGGGGCTGGAAGCGCTTGAGGAAGAAATGAAGAGTCGCCTCATCGAAAAGATTCGCGAGCTAAAGTTGAATGATTTTGTTGCCGGGTGGAGCAAGGTGGCGTACTAAGGCGCGGTGCCGAATTACAAGGGCCCCGGTCGTATCCGACGCCACCATGCTAATGTTTGGGGCGGTACCCGGTGCAAAATCGGTAGGCGTGCGGCTGACATGACCGGTGTGTGACCTCGGCGTACCCGGTCTATTGAGGAGCTTCCCGATGGTGTGCGCGTTTCTGCAGAACCTATCGCTCTCGTCGCTTATTGCGCCGGTGGCGGAGGAGGAGTTCCAATCGCGCTACTGGGAGCGGCAGCCCCTGGTGGTGCATCGCAAGCAATCCGATTATTACGACGGCCTGTTCAGCATCGCGGATTTCGAAGAGGCCATCACCCGCTCGCCTGAGTACGTCAAGCTTGCCAACCTCGCCACGCAAAAAAACAAATCATATCAAAGCACGGTAACGGAGGGTGTGGAGGCGGTTGTCGACGATATGCGGGAGGGCGCCACCCTCGTCCTCGATCAGCTGCATCACAGGGAGCCGAACTTCCGGCTGCTTTGCCGGGTGCTCGCGGCCGAACTCGGCCATCGCTTTCAGATTAATTTGTATCTAACGCCCGCTGAGGGAAAGGGCTTCGCCCCGCATTGGGACAATCACGACGTATTCATCCTTCAGGTTGTTGGCTCGAAGCATTGGAAAATCGAAAAGAAGCGTCGCGAGTTCCCCGGTAAGCTCGCAAAAAATGAAGGACGAGGAGCGCGAGCTCCGGGGCGAGGTCCACTCCTTTATTCTCGAACAAGGCGATATCATCTATATCCCGCGCGGCTTCGTGCACGCGGCCGAATGCGGCTCCGAGCTGTCGCTTCACATCACACTTGGTGTTACCGGTGTGTTTTGGGAGGACCTTGTCTACGCGGCGGTTACGGCGGCAGTCCGTCGCGACGAGCGCTTACGCCAGGCGCTGCCGCTGGGATTCCTGCGAACCCCGGACGATGCGTTGGCAAAGCGGGTGAAAGGGGCATTCCGCGAGCTCGCCGACGAGACATTTTTACAGGGAGCGATCGCGCAGTTCAAGGACGAGTTGATGAGGACCTATCTGCTCGACGTTTCCGATCAGATTGTGGACTTCTTTCGGCCGAAGCCACTCGGTCTCGACGACGTTGTCGGCCCGCGGCGCGGTATCGTCTATCAAATGCACAGCGATAGCGACACGGTTCGAATCAATTATGGTGCGCGCGCCATCGTCTTTCCATCCTTCTTTGGCGAGGCGTTGGAATTTGCATTGAATCGTTCCGCTTTCGCGATCCGCGACATCCCTGGTGATCTGCAGGACCAGGAAAGGGTCGCCTTCGCCGAGCGGCTCCTGCAGGAAGGACTCTTGGTGCGCAAGGACGACGGGATCTTACCACCCTGATCCATTGGCATCCAGCCGCCAATCAGCACTAGGAGCGCATTTTGGCAAACCCTGCGTCAACCAATAATGTTTTAAATATCTTTCTGGCGCTCGCGGCGTTTGCCCTTGTGCTGACCACGGTACCGACCGTGCATGCCGCAGATACAGACGAGCCGGCTAAGAAAAATGACGTCGCCGATCTCCGCCGGCGCGAGGCGGATTTGCGGAATGCGTTGAAGGCAAATCCAAATGACGCCGAGGCCCATTTCCAGCTCGGTCGCATCTACCTGGACGGAGGAGATTGGCGCGCCGCGATTACGGAATTTCGTGCAGCGCGGCGGGGCGGCATGGCCAACGACGATCTGGATGCACAGCTTGCCTGGGCGTTATATTTGGAAGATGACTATAACGCGCTCTTCCGCGAGATAAAGCCCAATGATCGGAAGGCTCCGGCTGAGTTGTTGGTTCGGCTGAGTTTAGGCCTCGCATACCTCCACACCGAAAATCTCGACAACGCCGAGAGCATGGTGCGCGATGCCGTGAAACTTGACCCTAGTTCCTGGCGAGCCCGTATCGCGCTGGCTCGTCTGTTGATTTTAGCGCGTAAACTCCCCGAGGCGCGCGAGCAGCTCGACGCGGCGCGCGATACGGCTCCCAACCAACTAGCTACAACTCGAACGCTTGGATATCTACTTCGTGCGGAGGGAGATGCCGACGGCGCAATCACGGCGTTCAGCAAAGTTCTTGAGGCGCGTCCCACCAGTGTTCCAGCATTGGCCGGTCGTATCGACGCGTTAATCAGCGACAATAAGCTCTCCGAGGCGCAACGGGACCTGCGGCAGGCGCGCAAAATGAGCGGGCATTCACAAATAAAATTTCTCGCCGCGCTCGTTCTGGCGCGTGAAGATAGATTAGCAGAGGCAGATCAGTTGTTGACCAATGCCAGCGGCGCTTTTGATCGAATGCCGATCGCCTATTATCTGGCCGGAGTGGTCAAATTTCGACGAGGTCTGTTCGAAACTGCCGAAAACTATCTTGCGAAATTCCAGGCAAAACAGCCGAATGCTTCGGGTGTCGGCGCGGCTGCGGGCTGAGATCGCGTTGCGCCGCAAGGATGCCGCAGCCGCCATCAAACTGCTTGAACCTCTAGTCAAGGCGAACCCGTCGGATCAGGCGGCGGTTACAGAGCTTGCCCGCGCCTATCTGGCAAGCGGACATCCCGATCAAGTGATCCAATTGTTCCAGGACGTGGCCGCAGCCCGGCCCGAAATCGACCGCGCGCCCGGAGGCGGCGGTCTTGCTCATGATATATGGTGACGCCGCTGGCGATTTGGTGGAGATCGAGAAGGTCCTCACGCCGAAAACACCGGACGCGGCTGTCGCAATCGCCGCGTTGCGTCAAGGTAATCTCGGTAACGCCGCAGCAGTTGCAGATGCTCTGGCAACGAGCGCTACGGATGATCCGGTAGTTCAAAACCTGCTGGGTTCAGTGCGCTTGGCACAGAAGCGCCTGCCGGAGGCCGAAGCGATTTTTCGCCGCATTATTGATCAGAACCGGGATTTCATGCCAGCCGCCTTGAACCTCGCTGAGGTTCTGGTCGAGGAAAAAAGATTGGAAGAGGCGAAGCTCCTGCTGCAGGATCTCATGCAGCGCACTCAATGATTGTCGATGTTGACGACTGCTGTTGCCGCAAGCGGATCGGGGAAGATGCGAGAGGCACTAACGTTCTCAGGTTCGGGGGACGCCGTGCCTCTGACGCGTGAATTTCGCCTGCTTTTAGCTTGTGCCCGCGTTGGCTCAGAGGAAGAGAAGCAAGTTGCAATCGAACGATTGCTTGCGGATGGAATAGATTGGACCCTGTTTGCCCGGATTGCGGTCGCTCAAGGATTTACCGGTTTTGCGGCAAATACGCTCATTCGGTTAGCTTCCGACCGCGTTCCCAACGATATCCTTGGCGCGTTTCACTCGGTTGTGGACGAGATCGGCAGAGGAAATCGCGCGCTCTTCAACGAGCTTTGTCGTGTACTTGAGACGTTGCAACGACACGGTATCGAAGCAATTCCGTTCAAGGGGCCGGTGCTCGCGGTGGTGGCGTATGGTGAGCTGGGGCTGCGACAATTCGGCGATTTGGATTTTCTGATCCACGACGAAGATCTCGCCGAGGCGATCGCGGCTCTCGACAGCATCGGGTATAAACGGACAGGCGATCTGACTGCCGGCGCAGTTTGCGCTGATCCATCGTCTCCAGGGTCAGGAGATCATCTTTGGGGAATCCAGCGGTATAGCGGTCGAGCCTCATACACGGCTGATCTCATCGAAGATGGCGCTCGATATCGACTATGGCGGTTTGTGGCACCGGGCGCAAAAGGTTAACCTGGATGGGCACACATTTCTGACGTTGGCGCCTGAGGATGACCTTCTTCTTCTGGCGATCCACGGCGGCAAGGAGATGTGGTGGAAGCTCAAATGGGTGCAAGATATCGCCGCCTTTGTTGCATCGCATCCCGATCTCGACTGGAGCGCGGTCGCGGAACGAGCGCGTGCGCAAGGCTGCTTACGCATGCTCCTGTTGGCCACCTCGCTCGCCAGAGAATATTTTAGCGCGACTGTTCCTAATGGGATCGTCGCTGCCGAACTCAACGATCGGGCGATCGAACCTATGGTTCGCCGCATCGTGGAAAGGTGGCAGACCGACGAACCCGGCGCGTCACCGGACAATAAATCGGTTTCTATGGAGCGACTGCAGCTTCATGACGGGATCATCCGGCAGGTGCGTTACGTGGCGCGGACCATGCTTCTGCCAAGCCCGCGTCACGTCGTTTCCGTGTGTCTGCCGCCTGATCTTGAATTCGCTTATATCCCGATCAAACTTACTCACGACCTTTTAGCGCTGCCGATATGGAAAGCCTTGCGGCACGCGCTCGCGCCATTGCAGCGTCTGCCGCTATGCGTTTGCGGGGTCCGATATAGCGCTCGCCGTCATGCCCTTCTCGGCCGACACCAAGCTGAGGATGAGGCGTTATCGGCGAGCCGAGAGCGATGCAAAACGCGCCCTGTCGCAGGTCCCGGACGATCCTGCGGCGTGGAGGGACCTAGGCGACGCCTTATCGGGGCTGCGGCGCCATAAAGACGCGATTGCCTGCTACGATAAAGCACTTGCTTATGCACCGCAGGACACGACCATTTGGAAAAGGCGCATGACCGCGCTGCAGGCGGCCGGCGCGTCGGCAGATCTACCGGATGCGCCGCTTGATCCGCAAGACGCCAGGGCGTGGGCGGTTTATGCGGGTCGATTGTTCAGTTCGCGACGTTATGCGCATGCAATCGAGGCGAGCGATCTCGCGATCGCGCTTGATCCCGACAATATTGCAGCGGCACGGGTAGGCATCCATGCGCGGTTATGGGCGTGTGACTGGCGACGGCGCGACGCCGACGAACGCCGGATCGCCGACGAGATAACGGCGGGTCGTCCTATCGTTACCCCTTTTTACCACCGAGCAGTATCCAACTCGGAATCCGAAAGCCTCACGCTCACCCGGCTTTGTACGCGAGGATTGCACCGGTCCAGAAACTGAATTATGGCGCGGCGAGAGGTATTCGCACGACAAGATCCGCATTGCCTATAGCTTCGACCGACTTTCGCGATCACGTAGTCGCGGAAGTATTGATAGGCTGCCTCGAACGTCATGACAGGTCTCGTTTCTATATAACCGGGATTTCGCTCGGTCCTGACGACGGAAGCGAGATGCGAAAGCGGATCGCGAACGCATTTGATCGCTTTATTGATGTCGAAGCACTGGGCGATTTTGAGGTCGCCAAACTATTGCATGAGACTCGAAATCGATATCGTAATCGATCTCAACGGCAACTCCGGAGATTGTCGAACCAGTATATTCAGCTATCGGCCTGCGCCGCTCCAAGTAAATTTTTTGGGATGTCCTGGCACGACCGGTCTACCATTCTTCGATTACATTATTGCGGACCCCGTTGTCATCCCGGACTCGCATCGAGCTTTACTACACCGAGACAGGTGATATATTTGCCACATACTTACATGCCGAATGACCGAACACGCAGATCGCTGCCACGAGTCCCAAGCCGAGCCGACGCCGGACTGCCGGACACAGGTTTTGTTTTCGCTTGTCAGAACTCCGAGTATAAGATCACTCCGGAGATTTTTGATGTATGGATGCGCCTGCTGAAGACTGTCGATGACAGTGTTTTATGGTTGAAGACTCCGAACCCGGCCGCGAAGCTTAATTTGCGACGCGAAGCCAGTGCCCGAGGCGTAAACCCGGACCGGCTTCTGTTCGCCCCGCGCTTCGCTCAAGCTAAAGAACACTTGGCCCGCCTCAAGTTAGCCGATCTTTTTCTCGATACACGACCGTATAACGCGCATGCAAGCGCTTGCGATGCGCTGTGGGCCGGCGTTCCCATTGTGACTTGCCTGGGGAACACCTTTCCGGGGCGGGTAGCCGCGAGTATCCTTCACGCTGTTGGGCTGCCGGAAATGATTACTGGGTCGCTCGAGGAATATGAGAGGTTGGCGGTGGCGCTGGCGCAAGATCCCGATCGACTGACGCAGATTAAAGCCAAGCTTAGGCGCAACCGGGACACCGAACCGCTATTCGATACGGCGCGCTTTACGCGTGACCTGGAATGCGGCCTACACGACTATTTGGAAGCGTCACCAGGAGGGTTTGCCAGCGATCAGTTTTTTCGCCGATCGCGAGTTAGCGCCTGCTTGATGGCGGGGGCCGTTCTTTTCGTTACCGTACCCTGTCGGCTCCAATGCCGGTAACGTCAGATTGCGGCCGCTAAGAGGCACCCAGCAGGCTCAAGGCCACGGCTGAAACAGACCAGAGAGTGCCTGCCGGTGCAGCTACAGACAATTACCAGAACTTCGCGGGATGTTCAAGAGGCCTGCGACACGGCTCCTGCAGCAGTGTCAGGAAGCGGTTGTGCTGGCGCCGAATTCCCCGGACGCGCACAACAAGCTGGGCGTCGTACTATCCCGGCTAAAGCGCTACGACGAGGCCATTGTGAGTTTCGCGAGAGCGATACAGCTAAAGCCCGACTTTTTCCAGGCATATAACAGCCGGGGAAACTCTCTTCAAGCGCTGGGGTGTTTCGATGAGGCCATAGGAAGCTATACTCGCGCAATCGCGCTCAAATCCGATTACGCAATCGCATACACTAACTGTGGAAACGCATTTCAGGCTACGAAGCGCTATAGCGATGCGATAGAAAGCTACAGTCGTGCAATAACGCTGAAACCGGATTACGTTGATGCCTACAATAATCGAGGAACCGCATTTCGGCGGCTCGGGTCCTTTGCCGAGGCGCTGGCGGATTTCGATAACGCCATTGCACTCGTGCCCGATCGAGCCGAGTTGTACATGAATCGAGGCAACGCGCTGCAAGAACTTAAGCGCTTCGAGGACGCGATCGGAAGTTATGATAAAGCCATATCTCTCAATCCAGGCTACCCCGAATCGTACAGCAATCGTGGCCTCGCACTGCGTCAGCTAGGGCGGCTTCATGACGCAATGGCGAGTTTCGACAAAGCAATCGCGATCAAGCCGGACTATTACGAGGCAATTTGGAACAGAGGACTTCTTTATCTCGAGATGGGGCGATATGATCTTGGCTGGAGCGGTTTTGAGGCGCGCAAGTGGAAGCGGCATCCTGTCGGCATCCGACATTTGAACGAACCGGAATGGCTGGGCGACACAGATATTTTCGGACGAACGATTCTCGTGCATTGGGAGCAAGGATTCGGGGATGTTATCCAATTTTCTCGCTATATTAAGTTGTTGAACGATGCGGGTGCGACGGTGCTGTTCGCGCCGCAAAAGGAATTGCGGTCATTGATGCGGGGGCTAAACGGTAGCGCGGAAATCGTCAATCTTGATGCCGATGCTCTCAGAATTTGACGTGCATTGCGCACTCCTTAGTCTGCCGCTGGCGTTTAACACGGATATCTCGACAGATACCCAACGAGGTTTATCTTGCCGCCGATCAAGAGAGGGTGGCAATGTGGGCGAAGCGCATTCCCAACAAGGCGAGTCCGCGGGTCGGTGTGGTTTGGAAAGCGAATTCGACATCGGACAAGACGAAAAGTTTCGAGTTGAGCCGCTTACACCAATTGCTCGGTTCGGACATCGAATTGATAAGTCTGCAAAAGGAGGTGACGGAGACAGAGGGTGCGTGGCTGGATCGCATGGGTGTCATCCATGTCGAGGATGCTGATTGAGGATTTCAGTGATACCGCCGCATTATGCATGCTTGTTGATCTTGTCATAAGCGTCGATACGAGCGTGGCGCATCTCGCTGGCGCGCTTGGTGTCCCCACCTGGGTACTGCTTACCGCGGTCGCCGATTGGCGATGGCTGCTGGACCGGGAGGACAGCCCATGGTATCCCTCGATGCGGTTATTTCGCCAGAGGACTGGCGGCGATTGGGACGGCCTGCTGGAGCGGGTTGCGCAAGAACTCAATGCGGGTGCTTGGCGCAGGTCGTCACGTTAGAAGGGCGGCGATAAGCTTGTCGACCGCACAGTCCCATGTGTAATGCGCATGGACGTGACGGGGCCCCGCTTCATTGGCACTCTTGCGCCATGACGGATTTCCCATTGCGGAAACCATCAGAGCAATGAGATTTGCGAAATCCGGCTCCAACCGAATCGCATCCTGCCCATCTGCAGCAACTTTTAATAATCTGCTGTCGATTTGTCGTGCGAATTCATCGGTCACGAAGTCGTCAGTTGGTCCACCCCGGGTGCAGATGATTGGGACACCGCACGCTCCTGCCTCCAATACAGGAATATTAAATCCCTCTGCGCGGTACGGAGATACGTAAATGTCCGCTACTTGGTACAGCGTAGCCATAGCCTGATTCGATAATGAATCGCCGATATACGTCATATTGTCCAGGATTAGCTGCTGGTCTTTGACCGGTAGAGTTCGTAGCGCTTTGAGCAACAGACTGCGGGAGTCTATAGCCCATCCACTCCTTTCAAGATCAGGCGAACATTGCGAAACCGACGGCGAATTTCGGCGAAGGCACGCAGGAGTAAATCGATTCCCTTATTCCCGGACATCGCACCGACGCTGAGAAATACGAAATCGCTGTCGGGAATTTGCATCTTGCGACGCATGTCGTCGCGGATTTCCGGCATCGGGCGGAATGTTGTGCAATCTACGCCATGCGGAATAACGAAAACGTGCTTCGGATCGAAACCGGCCCTGTATAAACCCTGCGCCGACCATCGAGAAGGCGTAATGGCGATTATGTCGGAAGGCGGCACTCGTCGTCGCAGCGCCTCGTACTCTGCGGAATCGGATATTTGATTTCGTCTGGATCAGCTGCTGTTCCAGAGTAGCGAAGACCGCGGTCAGACGGGAACGCGACGGCGAAAACGTGAAAGGAGCGAAGATTCTGAGCGTGACGTCGGCGGCTTCGTCGGATTGGGCGACGCTCAGGGATTGCAGAGCCTGCTCCGATGCAGGGTTGAATATGCCGGTCTGGGCCTGCCAGGCGGCGCGATAAAACGGCACGTCGACAACTTTGACGTTGATGTTCCGGCGTTGCAGCGCGAGCAGCTGCCATTGGTTGACGATCGCATACGAGTGCGGCAGGAAGCGCCACCCCTCGACGATCAGGCTTTTTCTTCCTTGACGATTCAAGTCGACGGCTGACGCATCGGACCTGGAGTTCGTCATCGGGGCTCTTGTCACGGCGATGAAGGAAACGTGAAATTCCGAAATATTCTACCAGAATGAGGCGAGTTTCCGATGGCTGAACGCTTCCACTTCGGGCTTGTCGTGCGCGGCCGAGCGGCGCCGGGCGAGGACATCGCACGCCGCTTTGAGGCGACATTGCGCTCGTGCGCAAAGCAGACAGGCTCGGCTTTGATTCGCTGACCAAGACCGCGCATTACAGCGCCCACCCGTTCCAGTTGCTGCAGCTCGTCCCGATGCTGGCGGTTGACGGCGGCGGCGCGGCGTCTCAGGCTCAACGCCGGCGTCGTGCTGCTGCCACTACGCCGCTGCGTTGGAGCCCAGATAGACCTCTACCGCCGCGCGCTCGATGCCGCCAAGAAGCCGTACCCGGCCGAATTGCCGATGCGCCACGAGGTCTTCCTAGCGAAAACGCGTGCCGGGGCGATCGGCTCTGCGCCTCCATCTCGGCGCCAAGTACAAGGCCTACCACGCACGCTTGGCATCAGGATCTGCCGCCCGACGACACCGCCTTCGACCAGAATATCGAGGCGCTGATCGGCGACCGTTTCCTGATCGGCTCACCCGACGAGGTCGACGAGCAGTTGCTGGCGCTGCATCGCCGTCTCGGGGAAATCAGCTCGAGGCGCCGGCCCTCGAAACTGTCGAAATGCTCGCAATGGAGCTGATCCCCCGCGTCCGCCAGGGCTTTGACAGTCGCAGGTTTTGCCGTTCAGGTGAAGCGGGCGGCGAGCGGTTTCGGGCCGAGCGCGGCCGGGTCGAGACTGCGGGCCAGCGTCACCAGCGTGCCGGTCAGCGCGCGCAGATCGGCGCGGGCGCCCTCCGACGCCAGCCGCCCGTCCTTGAAATCGCCGCCGGTGAGATAGACGCCGGTCGGCGCGACGAGCGCCCCGAACCAGCCCAGCACCGCGCGCAATTGCGTATCGACCGCCAGATAATGATGCGGCGAGCCGCCCATCGCGAGAATGCCGACCGGCTTGTTCTGCAACGCCTCGACCGGCGTGATGTCCAGCAGGTTCTTCAATACGCCCGGATAGCTCGCGCGATAGACCGGTGCGCCGATCAGCACCGCGTCGGCGCCGGAAATCCGCGCGACGGCCTGCCGCGTCGTCTCGCCATAGGCGTCGAGCGCGCGCCCGTCGCAGATGTCGATCGCGGTGTCGGCGAGGTTCAGGATATCGACCGCGACGCCGGTGTCCGCGGCGCGCGCCGCCTCGGCGGCATAGTCGATCGCGGCGGCGAGCCGGCCCGGCGGCGTCGCGGCCCCGACCAGCATCAGCAGGGTTGCGGCATCGGCCATCGTTCGACAGCTCCGTGCTCGCTCAGGCGCCGGCTCTCGCCGACGCGACCGCGCCCGGCCCGGTGCAAGCGCGGCGATCTCGTCGGCCGAAAAGCCCCAGTCCCCGAGGATCGCGTCGGTGTGCTCGCCGACCCGCGCCGGCGGGCGCTGCACCCGGCTCGGCGTGCCGAGAAAGCGCGGCGCCGGTCCCGGCTGCGTCGATGCCGTCCACCTCGACAAAGCTGCCGCGATGGACGTTGTGCGGATGGCGCATCGCTTCCGACATGCGCAGCACCGGCGCGAAGCAGATGTCGGTCTGCTCCATGATCGCGGTCCATTCCTCGCGCGTCTTGGTCCTGAAGATGCGCGCGAGCCGCGTTTGCATGTCGGGCCAGGTGGTGCGGTCGGTCTGCTCGGGCAGGCTTCGCCCTCGCAGCCCGGTATGCTTCAGCAGCAGCGCATAGAATTGCGGCTCGATCGAGCCGACCGCGACATGCTCGCCGTCCTTCGTCTCGTAGACATGGTAGTAATGCGCGCCGCCATCGGTGCGGTTGCTGCCGCGCGTTCTCGACCCAGGCGCCGGCCGCCAGCGCGCCGTACATCATCATCATCAGCGACGCCGATCCCTCGACCATCGAGCAGTCGATGACCTGCCCCTTGCCCGTCGCGCGGGCGCTGATGATGCCGGCCAGCACCCCCATCGCGAGATACAGCGCGCCGCCGCCGAAATCGCCGATCAGGTTCAACGGCGGCACCGGCGGTCCGCCGGCGGGGCCGATCGAATAAAGCGCGCCCGACAGCGCGATATAGTTGATGTCGTGCCCGGCGGTGTGCGCGATCGGCCCGTCCTGGCCCCAGCCGGTCATCCGGCCGTAGACCAGCTTCGGGTTGCGCGCGAGGCAGGTGTCGGGGGCGAGCCCGAGCCGCTCCATGACGCCGGGGCGGAACCCCTCGATCAGCGCGTCGGCCCGGTCGATCAGCCGCAGCACCGCCGCGACCGCGTCCGGGTTCTTCAGATCGACCGCGATGTTGCGGCGGCCGCGCTGCAGCAGCGCCAAAGCGCGGGTCCTCGCCCTCGCGGCCGATGTCGCGCCCGACATTGGCGGCGCGATCGACCCGGATCACCTCGGCGCCCATGTCGGACAACAGCATCGCGCAGAACGGCGCCGGGCCGATCCCGGCCAGCTCGACGATCCTCACCCCCTCAAGCGGTCCCATCTCGCCTTCCTTCCGTTGCGCGCGGTTCAGCTCTATCATCGCAGAACGGCGGCGGCACCCCCACCCGGCCCTCCCCGCACTCGAGCCCGGGAGATGACCGAGGCGGTGGCGATGATACGCACCTACGCGCTCAAACTTCCCTCCGCCGCTGGCGGGGAGGGTTAGGGTGGGGCAGGCAACCGCACGATCGAGGAGAGGGAGAGCGCAATGGCCAACGAGACCGTAAAACTCGCCGAATACGCGGCGGCGCTGCGCTACGAGGATCTGCCGCCGGATGTCGTCGCCTGCGCCAGGGACACGATCATCGACACCGCCGCGGCCGCGATCCAGGGCAGCGCGTTGCCGTGGAGCCGCATCGTCATCGCCTATGCCGAGCGCACCGGCCCCGGCGGCAAGAGCCGCATTCTCGGCCAGGGCGGGCAGGTGCAGGCGCCGGCGGCGGCGCTCGCCAACGGCGCGCTGGCGCACGCCTTCGAACTCGACAGCCTGACTCGGCCCGGCGCCGGCGCGCATCCCGGCGCGACCGTGTTCCCGCCGGCGCTCGCCGTGGCGCAGCAGGAGGGAACGCGGCGGCAAGGCGCTGATCGCCGCCTTTGTCGCCGCCAACGAGGTCATGATCCGGATCGGCCGCGCGACCGGCCACACCAACGAGGCGCGCGGCTTTCATGCGCCGGGCACGACCGGGCCGTTCGGCGCGGCGGTGGCCTGCGGCCATCTGCTGGGCCTCGATGCGGCGGCGGATGACCAACGCGCTCGGCATCGCCGGGTCGCTGGCCGGCGGCCTGCTCGAATTCGCGCGCGGCGACGGCGGCACCGTCAAGCGGCTGCATCTCGGGCGCGCGTCGGAGGCCGGCGTGCTCGCGGCGAGCCTTGCGGCGGCCGGTTTCGCCGGGCCGCGCACAATAATCGAAGGCGAATTCGGCTTCCTGCGCGTGTTCTGCACCGAATTCGACGAGAGCGCATCTGACACGCGGTCTCGGCAGCGATTACGTGACGCTGAGCACGGTCCTGAAGCGCTATCCCGTGCCATGCGACGGCGCACGCCGCGGTGCGCGCGGTGCGCGACCTGCAAGCCGAGCACCAGTTTTCCGGCGACGAAGTCGAGGCGATCACGGTCACCGGCAACCGGCGCATGATCGAGCGCCACAACATCCAGGAGCCGGCCGATCTGATGCTGGCGCAGTATTCGATCCCGTTCTGCGTCGCGCTGGCGCTGTACCGCGAGGCCCGCGACCCCGAGAGCTACGACGACAGTGCGCTCGCCGACCCGCGCATCCACGCGCTGACGCGCAAGGTGCGGCTGGTGCCGGAAGACGCGAACGACGGGCACGGCGGGCTGGGCAGCACCGTAACGGTGACGTTGGCCGACGGACGGCGTTTCGAGCGGCACGAAAACAGCGGCCTGCTGGAAGCCGGGCGAACTGGAGGACAAATTTCTCCGTTTGACCCGCGGCGTCCTCGGCGAGCAGCCCGCTTCTGTCCTCTACAGCCGGCTGCAACGCCTCGAAACCGAACCCGACCTTGCTTGGCTCGGCGCCCCCATATCTCAAATGCAGGCGTAATTCTCGGACGGGGTGAGCCGAGCTAAACCCGTCGCGCCAGCTCGGCGGCTGGCGACTGGTGTCGCTTGTGCTCTGCCCGGCCCACAAGAGGGGCGCATTCAGATCCGGCCGATGGCGTCGAGAACGGTCGCCTCGGTCAGGATCTGCGGCAGCACCGACGGCGTGCCGCCGCGGTCGTAGAGCAGATAGAGCGGCACGCCGCTGCGGCCGAATTTCTGCAAGAGCGCCGTGATTTCCGGGTCCTGCCGCGTCCAGTCACCCTTGAGCGGCGACGATCTCGTGCTCGGCGAAGGCATGCCGCACGGCGGCGCTGTCGAGCGTCCGCTCGTTGACGAGGCAGGTGATGCACCACGCCGCAGTCAGATTGACAAAAACCGGCGTTCCTCTCGGCGACGAGGCGGTCGAGCCGCGCCGCGCCGAAGCTCTGATAGGCGAGGCCGTCCGTTCGTTGCGAGCCGGCCGAAGCGGGCGCTGTCGCCGGCGCCAGCGTCGCCGCTACGGCCAGCGCGGCGGCGAACCCGGTCGCGGCGAGACCGAGACCGAAATGCCGCCCGGCCGGCTGCTCGGCGTATCGCGTGCGGCCGTATATCCACGCCGCGAACCCGACCAGAACCAGGCCGAGCAGCGCGAGGAACCCGTCGGCCGGCGCGATCTGCTGCAGCAGCACCCAGACGAGCCAGGCGACCGTCGCATAAAGCGGAAACGCCAGCAGCTGCTTGAACCACAGCATCCACGGTCCCGGTCGCGGCAGCAGCCGCGCGATGCCGGGCACCGCCGTCGCCAGCACGACCGGCGCGGCGAGCCCGCCGCCGAGCGCGACGAAAACGGCCAGCGCCTCGCCCGGCCCGGCGAGCATCGCATAGCCGAGCGCCGTGCCCATGAACGGCGCCGTGCACGGCGTCGCGACGATCGTCGCCAGGACGCCGGTCGCGAAGGCGCCGGCAAGCCCGGTCCGCTCGGCGAAGCGGCTGCCGATGCCGCCCAGCCCGACGCCGAATTCGACGACCCCGGACAGGCTCAGCCCCATCGCGAACAACAGATAGGCGAGCAGCGCGACGACCACCGGCGATTGCAGCTGGAAGCCCCAGCCGATCGCGGCGCCGCCGGCCCGCAATGTCAGCAACAGCCCGCCGAGCGCGGCGAAGCTGATGACCACGCCCGCGGCATAGGCGAGACCGTGGCGGCGCTCCTCGGCGCGGTGCACCGAGACCGCGATCCCCAGCAGCTTCAGCGACAGGATCGGAAAAACGCACGGCATCAGGTTCAGGATCGCGCCGCCGACAAAGGCCAGCAGCAGCGCCTGCCACCACCCGGCAACGGTGTTCTCCCCAGCGGCAGCCGGCTCCGGGACGGCGGCGGAGGCTGTCACCGGGGCGCTGATCGCGTAACTCCGCTCGGTCCCGTTACCGCTGCGCAGCGCCAACACGCCGTCAATACTCGGCGGCAGTGTCGCGACGGCAGCCGGGCCGCTCGCCCGCTTCAGCCGGAGGTCGAGCCCATCGGAGGAAATCCGCGTTCGCGGCTCGGCGGCGGCGTCGATGATGTTGGGCTCGTTCGGAAAGAACGAGACGGTCGGGTTCGGGACACCGGCGAGCGCCGCGGCGGGAACGCGCAGCATCAGATCCGACCCCGACGCGGCAAGCTGCGTCGTGAACCCGGCCGGTTGCGGCAAATTCTCGCGCGCCGCGGCGAACAGCGCCGCTTCCGCCGGGTCGGGTGCGGCCGGCGCGGCCGCGACCCGCAACGCGAGCGTCAGATCGGCCTCGCCCGGAATGCAGATTTCGGCGCAAGCAAGCCACGTCGCATGGGCCGCGACCGGCGCGTCGCGTCGCCCGGGCTTCGGCCAGCGAGCTTCGGACGGGGGCGGTTATCGGGACCAGCAGATCGACCGCGCCCTGGTATCCGTAATTGCCGATCGCACCGACGACAAAGCGCTCGGGCGTCGGCCAGGCGATATCGCCGGCGGTGAAACCAGGCGGCAATTTCCAGGCGATTTCCGGCGGCAATCCGGCGTCGCCGGGGTTGCGCCAATAGACATGCCAGCCCGGCCGCATCTCCAGATGCAGCGCGACCCAGACGGTCTCGCCCGGCGCGATCGAGCCGGTCTCGGCGACGAGGCGCGCCTTGACGGGATCCTCGATCGGGACAACGCCCGCGCTCGACGGGGCGGCGATGCCGAGCGCCACCGCCAGGGCCAGCACGAAGGTAGAGGCGAATGCCCTCAACCGCATCGCTTCCGGAAATCCCAAAATACCGCTGGCCCGAAGATGGGGCCGAATGCGTCGCGTTGCAGCCATCCGCGCCCCAACGACGCGATCGTCGTCAACGCAATAGTTGCTGAACGCAATGGCCGCTGCCGGATGGGTGGGGTATCGTCGCCCCATTCTGCACCGGCCTGGAGATGCGCGCCATGGAGAGAGCGGGAGAACTCCACACGCTTGCCATCGATGTCGGCGGCAGCGGGATCAAGCTCGCCCTGCTCGACGGCGACGGCAAGATGATCGGCAAGCGGGTGCGCATGCCGACCCCGCCGCCGCCGGTCGCGCCGGAAGTCGTCGCCGACATGATCGACCGCGCGGCCGCCCCGCTCGGTCATTTCGACCGGGCCTCGGTCGGGTTTCCCGGAATGGTGCGGCACGGGCGCGTGCTGACGGCGCCGCATCTCGGGACCGAATTGTGGACCGGGTACGATTTGCAGACCGCTCTGAGCAGCCGCTGGGGCAAGCCGGTGCGCGTCATGAACGACGCCGATGTGCAGGGCTTCGGCGCGATCAGAGGCGTCGGGGTCGAAATGGTCGTGACGCTCGGCACCGGCTGCGGCACCGCGATCTTCAGTGACGGCAGGATAATCCCGCATCTCGAACTGTCGCACCACCCGATTCGCGGCAAGCGGACCTATGACGAGTATGTCGGCCGCGCCGCGCTCGACGAGATCGGCAAGAAGAGATGGAACCGGCGGGTCGCGCGGGTCATCGACGTGTTGCGAACCGTCGTTGCCTTCGACCATCTCTATTTCGGCGGCGGCAACGCCAAATATGTCAAGCTCGACCTGCCGGATGACGTGTCGATCGTGTCGAACGATTTCGGGCTGATCGGCGGGTTCGCGCTGTGGCACGAGGTCGATGCGGCGCGGCTGGCGCAAGACGCGCGGCTGCCGGGCCACGGCCGCACGGCGACCGCCTCGCAGCCGCGCACGCCGGTCGCGTTCGACGTACCCGAAGGCGCCTGCGACTGCCACGTCCATGTCTTTGGCGCGGCGGCGCAGTTCCCGTTCGACGAGCGGCGCGGCTACACGCCGCCTCCCGCGGGCGTCGATGAGCTTGAGGCGCTGCTGCGGGCGCTGCACCTGTCGCGCGTCGTGATCGTGCAGCCGAGCGTCTACGGGACCGACAATTCCTGCACGCTCGACGGCATGCGCCGTCTCGGCCCGGACCGCGCGCGCGGCGTCGCGGTGATCGGCGAGGCGACATCGGACGACGAACTCGACGCGATGCACCGGGACGGCATCCGCGGCATCAGGGTCAATCTCGAAACCGCCGGCGAGAGCGACCCCGACGCGGCGCGGCGTCTGCTGGCCGACGCGGTGGCGCGCGTCGCGGGGCGGGGCTGGCACGTCCAGGTCTACACAAGGCTGGCGGTGATCGCGGCATTGCGCGAGGAGGTCGCGCGCGCGAAGGTGCCGATCGTCTTCGATCATTTCGGCGGCGCGCAGGGCGCCGGCGCCATCGGACAGCCCGGGTTCTCGGCGCTGCTCGATCTGGTCCGGGCCGGCGCACGCTTATGTCAAGGTGTCGGCCGCGTATCGCAGCTCCAACCAGGCGCCTTCCTATGCCGACGTGGCGCCGCTGGCGCGCGCGCTGATCGACGCCAACCCGGAGCGCATCGTCTGGGGCAGCGACTGGCCGCACCCGCACGCCGCCGCGCCCGGCGCCGAACGCGACGCGGTCGACGCCGTTCTACGACATCGACGACGGGCTGGCGCTGAACCAGCTCGCCGACTGGGCGCCCGACGCGGCGATCCGCCATAAGATCCTGGTCGACAATCCGGCGCGGCTCTACGATTTCTGAGCATCGAGGAGCCGGGCGGAGGCCGGACGGCGCAGCGGGGGGAGCATTGCCGAGGCGAAAGGTTGCGCTCTGCTGGCTGCTGCTCGCGCTGGGGCTCGCGGCGTGCGCGCGCGTGCCGCCTCCCGGACCGGTCGGGCCGGGGCCGGCTGCGATGCCGAGCGACATTCATATCCCGCCCTTCGCGCGCTGGCCGTATCAGCCATTCTCGCGGGAAGCGGCGGTACAGATCGCGCTGCGCGAATGGCGCGCGTTCGGCCAGATTGTCGTCTATCCCGATACCGAGCTCGATGTCGACAACGAGCGGCTCGAGGGGCTGTGGCAGCGCGTCGGCGAATATTGGTGGCTCGGCCTGCCGATGGCGTCCGCTCGAACAGGGTCTGACCGGCAAGCACAGCCAGAACGGCGTCGTGTTTCCGCCGCAGCAGGACGGCACCTATGCCTGGTCGGCGGCATTCGTGTCGTATGTCATGCGCATGGCCGGGGCGGGCGGACGCTTTCCGTATGCCAGCACGCATGCCGAGTACATCAACGCCGCGCGGCTCAGCCCCGGCAGCCTCGTTATCGTCGCCGAGCGGCCGGAAGCCTACGCGCCGCAGCGCGGCGACCTGATCTGCCTGTCGCGCGGCCGCCGGATGCGCTTTGACGAGCTGCCCGCCGGCAAGTTCGCCAGCCATTGCGACATCGTGGTCGCGACCCGGCCGGGCATGCTCCAAGTGATCGGCGGCAATGTCGAGAACACGGTCGCGATGCGGCACATCCCGGTGGCGCCCGACGGGCGGCTGGTCGGGCCGGACGGCCGGCTCGTCGACCCCGATCACCCATGGTTTGTCGTGCTGCGGGTCAAGTACGATGCGGGGTGAACAGGGATTTCGGTCGGACGGGCGCTTACCGCGGGAAGCAGCAAACGCCGCCCGCCATCCGCGCCCGATTTTCCCTGATACCGGGGGCGGTTTGCTGTTTCTGCAGGAAAAGAACAGCAAACGCCCGCGCAACCCCTTGATCCGCGCCGGTTTCGCGGCGGCGGATCGCCCATTTTGCAGCAAAAGAACAGCAAACGCCCGCCCGCTCATCGCTCCCGACCCGTGGCGCCGATTATTGATACTCCCGCAATGTGGCGAATTTCGCGTCGTTGACGGCAGCGGACACGGCATCGTCGCCGGCTGTGCGCTAGAAGCGGAAGCGGTGCGCCGACCGCCTGACCTCACCCGCGCCGCGCCGCCTCGATCGCGGCAACGTCGATCTTCCGCATGCCCATCATCGCGGCGAACGCGCGCTTTGCCTCGTCGCCGCCGACGGCAAGCGCCTCGGTCAGCACGCGCGGCGTGATTTGCCAAGACACGCCCCACTTATCTTTGCACCAACCGCATGCACTCTCCTGGCCGCCATTATCGACGATAGCGTTCCAGTAGCGGTCAGTCTCCTGCTGATCATCGGTGGCGATCTGGAACGAGAAGGCTTCGTTATGCTGGAACGCGGGACCGCCATTGAGGCCAATACAGGCGATGCCGGCGACCGTGAATTCGACTGTGAGCACGTCGCCCGCCTTGCCGGACGGGTAATCGCCCGGCGCACGATGGACGGCACCCACCGCGCTATCAGGAAACGTTTGGGCGTAGAAGCGGGCAGCATCTTCGGCATCCTTGTCGTACCATAGGCAGATCGTGTTCTTAGCCATTGCGTCCCATCGCTCGATTTCAGTTCGACTAGACAAAAACAACGGTTTCCCATATCGGTGCCCGCACACGGATCAAGAGTTTCGACAAAAATCTTGCGCCCATGATTTCAACGGCTTATACGCGTCATAAGTTATGGTCGAAACTCATCCCGAAAACCGCCTCATCGGCTATGCCCGCGTCTGCGACCTACGGGCAGACCCTCGACAGCCAGCTTGAGCAGCTTCGCGCCGCCGGATGCAGCAGCCGCAACATCTACCGCGAGAAGGTGACGGGCGCGCGGGCCGACCGGCGCGAGCTTAACCGGATGCTCGGCAAGCTGGCCCCCGGCGATATCGTGACGGTGACGCGCATCGACCGGCTGGCGCGCAGCACCTTCGACTTGTTCGCCATCGTCAAGCGCATCGTGGACGCCAAGGCGCAATTCCGTTCCCTCGCGGAACCGTGGGCCGACACCGGCACCAGCACCGGGCGCTTGATGCTTGCGGTACTCGGAGGCCTCGCTGACGTGGAGCGCGATCTTATCCGCACCCGAACCGCCGAAGGCCGGAGCCGCGCAAGGCCCGAGGGAAGCCTATGGGCCGACCCCCTTCCCTCACCGGCCCAACAGAAAGAGGCCACCAGACGCGCGCGCAGGGCGCTACGTTGCAGGAATTGGCCGACAGCTACGACCGCAGCATTGCCACATACTCCGCGCAACCCGCGCCGCATAAGCATCCCAAGATAATAGCCGCCCAGAAGGGCGTTGGGGTGCCGTCGATTGCAGGGTTTACCAACGTATGGTATGGTGCACGAGCTTGCAATGTTTGATATTGTTTGACAAGGTTATGGCCACAGCAAAGGCATCGCCGAATCTCGCCGAATATCTCACCGTGGGTGAGGCAGCGGAGAGGCTCGGTGTGTCACGGTCAACACTGCGTAACTGGGACAAGGCTGGCAAGGTGAGGCCGCATAGGCATCCGGTGAACGGGTATCGACTCTATCGCCGGGCGGAACTCGACGAGCTGCTTGCAAAAATCCGGGGCGCAAAAGGATAACGCCATGGCTATCTTGAATACCCTTCCACTGGCCCTCGACGACAGCGCGACGGAGAAGAAACGCGCGCCGCGCAACCGCACCCTTACAGCCGATCCCTCAGAAATACAGCAGCTTCGAAAGCGGCTCCTTACACCAGATGAGCTAAAGGGTGACAATTATATCGGGCGTACGATCTTGGGTGATTGCTTCGCTGTCGCCGCAAAAATCCCGTCGCAGACAGTCGATCTTGTTATTCTCGACCCTCCGTATAATCTCAATAAGAAATTCGGAAGCACACATTTTTCGCGCCTTCCAGTGGATCAATATACCGCTTGGCTGCGCACCCTGTTCGCGACAATTAAACCAACTCTAACACCGACAGCAACCGTTTACATCTGTGGAGATTGGCTTTCGTCGGCCTCCATATTCACAGCGGCGTCGGAGTTTTTCGAAATAAAAAACCGTATTACGTGGGAGCGTGAGAAAGGGCGCGGCGCACTAGTCAATTGGAAGAACGCGAGCGAGGATATCTGGTTCTGTACCATGTCAGACCGCTACACCTTCAACGTCAATGCGGTCAAGATGCGCCGGCGTGTGCTTGCGCCCTATCGGCATAATGACGGGCGTCCGAAAGACTGGCATGAAACTATTGGAGGAAATTTCCGCGATACCCACCCATCCAACCTTTGGACGGACATCACTGTCCCCTTCTGGTCAATGCCCGAAAATACCGACCATCCGACACAAAAGAGCGAGAAGTTTGTTGCAAAGCTGGTGTTAGGTAGCTCGAATCCCGGCGATATGGTGCTTGACCCTTTTCTCGGTAGTGGAACCTCGTCTGTGGTAGCCAAGAAATTAGGTCGTAGATATTGCGGTATAGAACTTCACGAGACCTACGCCCTACTGACAGAAAAACGGCTTGCCCTTGCCGACCGAGACCGCACAATCCAAGGCTATAAAGACCACGTTTTTTGGGAACGAAACACAATGAACCTGATGAACGGAACGGCAAAACAAGAGAGGTCACTTTTACCGTTTGACGAATTGTCGTAGTAACACTTGGCCGGAGAGGACATCGACCGAGGAGTGGTAATCCGGCCTGAATATCCCTGACAGATCACCGGTGAGCTGTGTTACACCACGAGAAGACCGCCCCGCCCAATGAGTCTGAATGCGGGTCGCATTTAGGATGACTGGATCGAAGATCGAGACAAGGCGGGTATGGACAGCGTGGCGAGCAGCATTGAGTCCCACAAAAAAACAAACAAAAGACATTGCGCGGTTCTGAAAGCAACCGCAATACCTTGTCGATATTATACGCTTTCGGTGCTGATGCACGGTCGAGCAGTTTCGTTTTGATATCAACGACCAATTGTCCACTATTCCCAAGGTCGAACATTAGATCATCTAGGCGGTGTGCGTTCACCTCGCCTGTAATTATCTGCTCTATAGTGTTGCCGCGAATATTAACGTTGTTTAGCGCGGCTGCTTGTAGCAGCTCATCTTGATGATGCACAATCAGCGCGCCTAGCTGCTGCTCTGCCGCTTGGAAAGCCGCTGTCGTTAGCGCCGCCGCTGCGCGCGCTGGCGCTTCGAGCAACTGCTCAAGCATCTCCCCGCTAACCGGGAATCGAGTTTGCCGGGCGACGATAGCATTTGTTGCCTCGACAAGGCGCTCGACGTTCTCGGCCCATGTGAATTCGCTATGGACTGCGAATAATTCATCGAAGTGTGCGGGGGTGTTGGGTGTACCGTCGTATTGATCCATAATGTCGTGCCCAAGGAAGCTCCCTCGAATATTGTCAGCGCGCAAATTGTGTGAGCTGTGACTGATGCGTCTTAAAAAAGTAGCATTTGCTAGACGAAAATCTAGCCGATCCCGACGGACAATACAGATGACCATCGGGAGGGAGTCGTATTTTTGGAGTGCAGATAACGATAAAACCGCATTTGAAAATGACGGTGTATTAGCCTCGGCGAAGCGCATGCCATACCCATTCCCCACGTAAACTGATCGTTCCTTTTTTGCAGCCACCTCTTTTTGAAAGACCCGCTCTTTATCGGCTTTGTTAGATGTGAGATTTGAGTGCTTGACACTCTTCAAGAACGCTATCGCATCGTGTAGTGTCATAGAACGTGGCCCCCTGCCCCGCCCTACCTAACCTTACAGTAGTCGAAGAGTTGAGTCTCAGGCCGGATACTCGATTCGAGCGTGTTCACCCCCAAGGGACAGCGAAGCGATTCGCCGCTGCGAAGCAGTGATTTTCTATAAGGTCAGTTATGCGACAATTTTCTGTAGGCGCCGGATCAGAATGTCACCCCTCTGCCAATTAGAGATGACACTGCTCGAGGGATTTCCTGGGGGTGTCTGGGGTGATGGTTCGTCTGATGAGCGATGGGGAGCTGGCACGGTTTGAGGTGTTGCGGGATTTGGATCAGCATCGGCTGACGCCCGCGGCGGCGGCGCAGCTTATGGGGCTTGAACGGCGTCAGGTGTTCCGGCTGTTGAAAGCCTACCGCGCTGAGGGCGCGTCAGGCCTGATTTCGAAGCGGCGCAGTTGTCCGAGCAATCGGCGCAAGCCGGAGGCTCTGCGCCGCGAGGCGCTGGCGCTCATTCGTGAGCGGTATTGGGATTTTGGCCCGACCCTAGCGGCCGAGAAATTGCGCGAGGTCCACGACATCACGCTTGGTCGCGAGACGTTGCGGCTGTGGATGATCGAGGCCGGGATCTGGGCTGACCGCAAGCAGCGGGCAAAGCGGGTGCATCAGCCGCGTTCCCGGCGCGAGTGCGTCGGCGAGCTGGTGCAGATCGACGGCTGCGAGCATTGGTGGTTCGAAGACCGCGGGCCGCAATGCACCTTGCTGGTGTTCATCGACGATGCGACGAGCCGGCTGATGCAGCTGCAGTTTGTCGAGAGCGAGTCGACCTTCAGCTATTTCCACGCCACCCGCGCCTACCTGGAAGCCTGGGGCAAGCCGGTGGCGTTCTACAGTGACAAGCATGGCGTCTTCCGGGTCAACCATCCGGGGGCGCTCGGCGGCGACGGGATGACCCAATTTGGCCGGGCATTACACACGTTGAACATCGACATCATTTGCGCCAATTCCAGCCCCGCCAAAGGCCGGGTCGAGCGCGCTCACAAGACCCTGCAGGACCGGTTGGTCAAGGAATTGCGGCTTGCCGGGGTGCGCACCCTGGCCGAAGGCAATGCCCTGCTCCCGGCATTCATCGCCAACTACAACGCGCGCTTTGCCAAATCGCCGGCAAACACCAAAGACTTCCATCGGCCGCTGCGTGGCGGCGACGATCTCGAGGATGCGTTTGCCTGGAAGGAGGAGCGCACCCTGTCGCGGGCGCTGACGCTGCAATACGATAAGGTCATCTTCATCCTGGAACCGAGCGAGCCGGCCAAAACGGCGATCGGCAAGCAAGTCACCGTGGTTGATTATCCAGACGGTCGTCTGTCGATCCGCTTCAAGGGCGTCGAACTCGCCTACCGCACCTTCGATAAAATTCGCCACGTCGACCAGGGCGCCATTGCCGACAACAAGCAGCTGGGTGCGGTATTGGCGATGATCCACGATGAACAGCTGCGCCGCGCGCCTGAGCATCGCAGCGGACCGCGACGCCGGGATCAGCGAGATGCCCGTCTCTTCAAGATTGGCTGAGCCTTTCTACGAGCCGAGCGCGCTGACGCCCGCTCGGGAGAACCGGTCCCGGTTTCGAGCCCTGCGCATCGGGCGCCAGTCGGGCGCTGCGCGATGTCAAGGGCTTCGCGCCCGCCCGCCGCCCGACCCCCAACCCAAGGCGAAAGTGACATTTCTAAATGGCAGAAACGGTGACATCTCTATTTGGTGGACACATTTTCAAGAAATCCGGTGACCCGCCTTCCGGCATGGAACGCTAAGCATCCCGCGATTCGGCCGTACTCCGACCGCAAAAAAAGGGTATCCGACAGGCTGCTAGACCGAGTCGGATACCCCGCAAGAGGACGTTTAAGCCACTGTTACAGCAGATTTCTGCTGTTTCTTAAGCAGATTTGCGACGTCGCCGACCGAACCACCCTAGGCCCAAGAGCGCCGAACCAAGCAGCGTCAGCGACGCCGGCTCTGGTACGGCGGTGGCGACAAAGTCGGTCGTCAAGACTTCGGGCAGACCATTGGCCGACGCATATCAAATATTATAGGTGATGCCGCCTGTCAGGTTAACCGGGCCGCTGGTAACTGCATTGGTCGGCGCCGAGTCGCCGACCGGGAGCAGATCATTTGCGAGGTCGGGTTCGGTTCCGGCGACAAACAGACTGACGCCGTCGTCGTGGTCAATTGTCAACGCCCCGTTCGAAGGCGCAATAAACGTGAACCGGAACACCGTCGCATGCGCGAAGCCTCCCAGGCTCAGGGGCGTTGCCTGGCAGGTCGCGTCACAGGTCGCAGGCGGCGCAACGGCCCCGCCGACATGGCTGGCAAAGAAACCTGCGATCGTATTGTTACCGCCAGTCGGATCATCGTACGCGATGGTATTCGCAAATGCAGTGTTCCCCGCAACCAGGGGGAGCGGTCCGCCAAATAACCCGACCGCCGTAGGCAGCCCCTGCTGGGCGGGGCTGGTGGCGTCGTTGCCGGGGGTGTCGGCGCTCCAGATGGTTACCATGGACGAGGTAAGCGGAACGGCGTGCGCGCCGCTGATGCCGGTAAGACCCAGAAGTGCTGATGCCAGCAGTAGACGCTTCATCGATCTCCCTTTCCAAGGAAAAGAACCATCGAATTTTGCGCAAATCCTGGGCCACCAGCGATAAACCCTAGTGATTTTGCGGTTTTCCCGGCTCAGAGTCTTGGAGATAAAGCCTGGCGATGTCTGTCAAAATTTCCGACATCGGGGAGATCGCTACTTCCTGACAAATCCTAGGCCGGCGACGGTTTTGGGGAAACCTGCCTAGTATCGCGAATGTAAGAAATTCCGACAGCAGGCTGCGACGTTGACCGTAAGCGCGCTGCACCGACTAGCCGGCGCCGCGATAGACCTCGGTCATGGAACGCTGAGCGCGGCGGTTACTTCGCGGGCTCGGCCGCCCTCGATCATCGCTTCCTGCAGGTACGGCTCGCGGTCGAGGACGCGGCGGTAGATGGCGGCGACGGCCGCGACGATCTCGCCGCGGCGGCCGAGCAGGTCGTCGCCGTATTCGAGGATCCGCAGATTGGGCCAGGCGCGTGGCCGGATTTGCGACACCGCGTCGAGCACGTCGCGGGCCGGACGGGCGGGATGCGCCTGCGCCAGGATCAGCGCCGTCGCGGCGGTCGAGCGCGAGACGCCGGCGTGGCAATGCACCAGCAGATGGCAGGCGTCGGCATCGCTCAACTCGCGCCCGAACGCGAGCAGCCTGATAACATCGTCGCGGCTCGGCGCGTAGCGGCCCGGAATCGGGTCGATGATGTCGTGAAACCGCAGCGCCAGCCGCCGATGCGGGGCGTAGTCCTCGAATTCGGGCGGTTCGGGATGCTCCGGGTCGAGGATCGACAGGACATGCGTGACGCCGGCCTCGCAATGCGAGCCGAGTTCCGGAATGCCGCAGATCGTGAAGCGGAAAAAGTCGGGGGCGTTAACCATGTCAATGGCGATATGGCAAGGCAAGCGATGGCGGGACAAGCGGCCCGGTCGCGAACGGGCGGTGCTCCGACCCTCTCTCGATACCGACCCGGCACCAACGCGCAATTGCGGTCGTCCGGACGCGCCAGCCCGCCAGCCCGCGGGCCTCGCGTCATGCGGCGGGTCTGGATGTGCGCGGCGGATCGGTTGCCGTCGAGCCGAGCCGCGTCGAGATATGCCGCACCAGCAGCTGGCGCTGCCGGGTCGCCAAGGCCATCTCCGAGCCGAGGCCCTCGACGAGGCCGGTATTGCCGGTCTTGCGCGCCGCGGCAAGGCGCTCGCGCAGCTGGCCGATGCGCTCGCACAGGGCCTCCAATTCGAGCCACTCGTGAGCCAGCATCGCCTGCCTCCCCGCGTCCGGACCTCATCGCGGACGAACTTCTCGCGTTCGCATTGTCGCGGAAGTTCGTTGCGCATTGGTTACGCGCGCGCCGGGGGCGCGCCCACATCTTCTGCTCTCGCGACGTGCCGCCTTGGCTTGCTCCCGGATCGTCGCCCGGCTATCCCATCGTCGAGTTGAACGCGCCGCCGTCGAGCAGCAGGTTCTGGCCGACGATAAAGCCGGAGCTGGCGGCGCACAGAAAGGCGCAGGCGTCGCCGAATTCCTTGGGGTCGCCGACCCGGCCGGTCGGGTTCGTCGCCGAGCGCCGCGCCAGCATTTCGTCGAACGAGATGTTCTGGCGGCGCGCCTCGAACTCGATGCCGGAGCGCAGCCGGTCGGTCAGAAACGGACCCGGCAGCAGGTTGTTGATCGTGACATTGTGTCGCGCGACCTGCCGCGCGAGGCCGGCGACAAACCCGGTCAGCCCGGCGCGCGCGCCGTTGCTCATGCCGAGATTGGGGATCGGCGACTTCACCGAGCCCGAGGTGATGTTGACGATGCGGCCGAACTTGCGCTGCGACATGCCGTCGACCGTCGCCTTGATCAGCATGATCGGCGTCAGCATGTTGGCGTTGACCGCCTTCTGCCAGTCCTCGATGCCCCATTCGCGAAAGTCGCCGTGCGGCGGGCCGCCGGCGTTGTTGACCAGGATATCCGGCTCGGGGCAGGCGGCGAGCGCCTGCTCGCGTCCGGCCTCGGTCGTGATGTCGCCGGCGACGGCGGTCACCTTGGCGCCGGTCTCGCGGCGGATTTCGGCGGCGGTCTGCTCCAGCGTCTCGGCGGTGCGCGCGGTGATGACCAGCTCGACCCCGGCCCGCCCGAGCGCCATCGCGCAGGCGCGGCCCAGGCCCTTGCTCGCGGCGCAGACGATCGCCTTGCGGCCGGCGATACCCAAATCCAGCATGTCTCCCTCCATTGCGTTATCGGTGGCGCGTTATCGGTTGCTCCCGCGACCGTTATAGCCGACCTGCCTCATGCCGGCACGAGTTGCGGCGCGCGCTCGCCGGATTTCGCCGACCGATGCCGCGGCAGATCCTCCCGCCGATCCGATCCACCGCGATCACGCTCCGGCAAAAAACGCGCTTGCCGCCGCCAATGAAGCAAGGTAGAGGTGCGAGCGATTATCAATTGCACGGGTACGCACGATGAGCCGAGCCATCCTGACCGCGTTTCTGATCGCAACAGCGGTTCCGGCGCTCGCCGACGAGCCGAAGGTCTCGATCACGATTCGCGACGATGGGTTCGCGCCGGCCGAGGTGCAGGTTCCGACCGGAACCAAGATCGAGCTGTCGATCACGCAACGAGCAGAAAAGCGCGGCCGAGTTCGAAAGCAAGGCGCTGCGCCGCGAAAAGGTGATCCCGCCGGGCGCGACCGGCGACGCGTCTATGTCGGCCCGCTGCAGCCCGGGCGCTACGAGTTCTTCGACGACTTTCATCCGACCAACCGCGGCTTTCTGGTCGCGAAATAGGGAATGGCGGCGATGCTGGCAACGGCGATTATCGTATTTCGCGAGGTTCTGGAGGCGGCGCTGATCGTCGGCATCGTGCTGGCGGCCAGCCGCGGCGTCGCGCATCGCGGCGCCTGGATCTTCGGCGGCATCGCCGCCGGGATCGTCGGAGCGGTGTTTGTCGCCGCCGGCGCCGGCGAAATCCAGGCCGCCGCCGCCGGCATGGGCCAGGAGGTGTTCAACGCCGCGGTCCTGCTGACCGCGGTCGCGATGCTCGGCTGGCACAATGTCTGGATGACCCAGCACGGCCGCGAGATGGCGCTCGCCGCCAATCGGCTGGGATCGGAGGTGCGCGAGGGGGCGCGGCCGCTCTGGGCGCTGGCGCTGGTGGTCGGGCTCGCCGTGCTGCGCGAGGGCTCCGAAATCGTGCTGTTCCTGTACGGGATCGCGGCGACCGCCGAAGGAGCCGGCGGCATGGCGCTGGGCGGCGCGCTGGGCCTCGCGCCGGGGCGGCGGCGGGGGCCGCGCTTTATCTTCGGGCTGGTCAGCATTCCGATGCGCCACCTGTTCGCGGTCACCAGCTGGATGATTCTGCTGCTGGCCGCCGGCATGGCGGCGCAAGCGGCCGCCTTCCTGGTGCAGGCCGATTTCCTGCCGCCGCTCGGCAGCGAGCTGTGGGACACCTCGTTCGTGCTGACCGATTACAGTCTCGTCGGCAGGTCCTGCACACGCTGATCGGCTATACGGCGCAGCCCTCCGGCATCCAGGTCGTGTTCTACGCTGCGACCGCTGATCGTGATCGGCGGGCTGATGCGCACTGTCGGCGCCGCGCCGGGCAAGCCGGCCGCCGATCGCTCCGGCACCTCTCGACTGCAGCCGGGCGAATAAAAAGCGGGCCGGTCTTAGCGCAAAACCCCTCGGTGCCGGCAGGAATTGCACATGCGTCTCAATCGCGGAATTCGACGAACCCTGTCCGCGGCGCTGTTCGGAGCCGCGATCATCGGCGGGTACCCCGCTCAGTCAAACGCCGATGACCTGAAAATCCGCAGCCCGATCATCGACACTCACGAGCTGGAGCTGGAGAACAATTTTACGATCGGGCGCAGCAAGAACATTGTTTCCGAGCTCGAATACGGCTTCACCAACTGGTTGAAACTCGGCCTCGAGGGCGAGCTTGCAGCCGATCCCGGGGGCGGTTTCCACTACGACGCCGCGGCGGTCGAAGGCTATTTCCAACTGACGCCGCAGGGCAAGTATTGGGCCGATCTCGCGCTCTTCGCCGAGTACGAGCACACCGCCCGCACCGGCGACCCGCGCTCGGTCACGGTCGGCCCGCTGGTGCAGAAGGAGACGCCGTTTTTCGGCGGGCTCACCGCGATCCATACCGTAAACGCCCTGTTCACAACGGAGCTCGGGCCATACAGGGAGGGCCCGCCTGGTCTATTCCTCGCCGCCCAGTCGCGCGTTGAACTCGTCCCGCTCTTCCAGCCGGGGTTCGAGTATTACGGCCAAGTCGGCCTCGGGGCGCACGGCGAGGCGCCGGAGCAGCGGATCGGCCCGGCGTTCGTCGCGCGCGTCGGGTTTCGCGAATTGGGGATCGATGCGCCGGGCGGCATCAGATACGACGCAGCATACCTGCGCGGTCTCAACGCGGCGACCGACCCGAACACGGTCCGGTTCCGAATCGAGTTTGAGTTTCCGCTGTAGGCGCCGGCGCCTGGCCGCCGTGACGCCACTTCAGAACGTCACCCGGACGCCTCCATAGACCGCCAGAGGCGGGCCAAGCACCTCGGTCCGGTTGTCGTTCAGCACGACGGGCAGCTTCACATTCGCGACGGCCGCCGGGTCGAAATAGGTCCCGTACAATGCGTATTGTTTGTTGAACAAGTTGTTCATCAACGCAAATATCTGCACCCGTTCGGTGACCTGGTACGAGGCGCGCAGATTGGCGACCCAGTAGCCCGGCAGTTTCGGGTTCTGGTTGGCGTCGTCGCCGACGAAAAAGCGGCTTCCCGACGACGACGATATCCGCCCCGAGCTTAAACCGCGGCATCGGCTGATATTCAACTCCCATCTTCACCAGATGTTGCGGAATCCCGGGTATCCGGTCTCCGGGAACGACATGGACGTTGCCGTCCGGGTCCGCCATCGGATTGTTGGGTGACGGCAGGTCGCCGGTGAACTGGTAGGTCGCATCGAGAAAGCTGTAATTGACGAAAGCCGACCATTGCGCCGCGCTATAGCGCAGACCGGTATCGAAACCCTGGCGCCGCGTGCCGGGCACGTTCTGAAAGAAGCCGCGGCCCGAGATGGTGCTGGCGACCGAGATGATGTCGTCGCTGGTGTTCGTGCGAAACAGCGCGGCCTGCCATTGCAGCTCGCCGTCGCCGAGCGGTCGCCGGTCCCGCAACCCGATCTCGTAGGTATGAGCGACCACTTGCTTCAACGGAGGATCGGCCACCAGCGAACTTTCGATCAGGCAGGGCCGTAGCGGATCGGCGCAGGCCAATTCGACCGGCGTCGGCGCGCGGTTGGCGGTCGAACAGCTGCCGAAGGCGGTAAGGCGCGGGGTGAGCTTATATGTCAGCCCGGTGACCGGATTGAGATGCGTGTAGCTATGACTGCCGTTGAGGTCCGGGGTGGTCCCCAACTGATCGCCCAATCCGATATCGGCGATGTTCAGCCGCCCGCCCAGCGTTAACGACAGCGGCTCGGTGACATCGAATACATTGAGCGCATAAAGGCCGTAATAGGTGTTACGCGTGTCTATGTTCACGGGGACGTACCCGAAACCGCCGAGCGTGTGGATCACCGACCCGCTGCCGGGAATCTCCGGGTTGTTTATGACCACCAGATTGGAATTGAGAAAGCCGAGCGTGCTGTTGCTCTGGAAATTCACGTTGCCGTGATCGATGCTGCCGCCAGCCACCAGCCGGTTCTTGTGTCCGAACAGCGTGTCGGTCTTCGTCGCCTGCAGCGAAATTCCGGTCGTCGTTGCGCCGGTCATTGTCCGGTCGATCGTGCCGTATGGCGTGGTATTGCAGGGGTTGCCTGATCCCGGCGGGCAGGGGATCGGGTTGTTTGCCGGATCGAGAATGGCGAACCGGTCGCGGAACGCGGCAGTTACCGGGTTGGGTCGAGGAAACCCGTCATCCTCCAGGCAGAGGTGATTGCGAAACGGCGGACTGGCGCTGTTGCTGCATCGCTCGATGTCGCCGGGGTTGCCGTCGTCGTGATCTTGCTGAAACCGCCGAACATAGGCATTGCCTTGCAGCTGCAAGGTGTCGGTTATCGACCACTTGCCGTTCAACGCGAGGCTGCCCGCTGTGTTCTGCGTCGTCTGCGGCGTCGTGTAAACCGCCCGCTTGTCGAGTTCGAGAAGATCGACCGGCGTCGCCGCGGCGACGCCGAACGAGGCCGTCGCGGCCGAGCCGACCAGATGCAGCTCGGCCCGGTCGCCCCGCCAGCCGATATCGCCGTAGGCGCGGGCAAGCGTCACCGGCGAGCTGGAACCGCCAGCCGCCATCGTGCAACACCTGACCGGCGGCATAGACGGCGCGGTCGCCGAAATTCACGCCATACTGCGCCTCGCTGGCGATGCGTCCGAACGAGCCGCCTTGCATGTTCGCCTTCGAATCCCTGATAGGTGAAACCGTTTTTCGTCTGGAGATTTAACGCTCCCCCGAGCGCGTTCAGGCCGAAAACCGGATTGTTTGTCCACAAATCGGCGCGTTCGATCACATTTGTCGGGATCAAGTCCCAGTTGACGGTGTCTCCGAACGCCTCGTTGAGCCTGATCCCGTTCATATAAACGGCAAGCCCCTGCGGCGCGCCCTGCAGCGAGGAGGCTGAAAACCCGCGGTAGTTGAGTTCCTGCGCCACTGCGTTGCCGTTCGGATCCGAAACCGACACGCCGGGAAGCTGTTGGAACAGCGTTTCAGTTATTGTCGCCGGCGGATTGCGGGCAAAATCCTCGCCGGTCACCGAATGCACGGTCGCCGGTATCCTGTCGCGATCGACACCCCCGCCCGGCAGCGGTGTCGCCGTTACCTCAATGGCCGGAAGTGTAATTTCACCTTCGGTACGGGAATCGGTTTCCTGCGCCTCAAGTTGTCGGAAAAACGGGAACAGGACGATAGCTGCCGCACTCACCGTCGTTTGAACCGCCGCGCCGACAGCGAAGCGTCTTCCTTTCACTAGTTCCCCCCTCCGCCGACGTTTTTTCTGAGTCGCACCAAGTACATTCTTCAGCAAAGGCGCTAACAAGACTACCGCATGTCAAATCGCTTGTCTTTCAGGGTTCTCGGTTAGAGGTATTTACGCGGCCGGTTTCAGAACTTCGGCAGATATCAAAGCGACGTCTGCGTTCGGAATGCGTATTATGTCTAAAATTTTGAAAAGAGAATTGGCGACCCCGGCAGGACTTCGAACCTGCGACCACTCGCTTAGAAGGCGAGTGCTCTATCCGACTGAGCTACGGGGCCAAAGAAACCGCCTTATTTCTATCGCATATTCGATCGCATGCCCATCCGGAGATATATATCGAGTTCACAGCCGCACTCGGTCATAGCGGAAATTTTCGGCATAACTCTTGGCCTTGGGCGTGCGAGACTGCGGTTCGATCACGGTGTATTCGAGATTATACTTTTTGGCATAAGCGAGCGCTTCCTCCAGCGTGTCGAACCGCAGCTGAACCTCGTTCAGCGTATCGCGCGCGCTCGACCAGCCCATCAGCGGATCGGGATCGCGGCGGCTCGCCGGCTCGTACTCCAAGACCCACTTGTGCGTCTTGGCGCGTCCGGATTGCATCGCGGACTTCGCCGGCCGATAGATGCGCGCCAGAGCCATTCCGCGACCACCCCTTGGTTCTTCAAAATGCCGCCGCCAAGCCAAAATCGCCGCGCCGGGAACACGCGGCCGCGCTGGTCGGGGCGAGAGGATTCGAACCTCCGACATCCTGCTCCCAAAGCAGGCGCTCTACCAGGCTGAGCCACGCCCCGGAACCCAAGCGGCGCCGGGCTATTTAGCCGCTCCGGAGGCGTCGCGCAACCGCCCGCCGTTGCAACGGCAGCCAGGGCTGTTGCGGTGGGCGGTCAGATCGCGCCTTCCTCCTTGAGGGCCGCCAATTCGGCCGACGACAGGCCGAGCCAGCCGCCGTAGATTTCGGCGTTGTGCTGGCCCGGGGTCGGGCTCGGCGCGGCCGGCGCTTTCCCCAAGCCATGCAGCCGCAGCGGCGAGGTCGGCAAGGTGATCGGCCCCAATTCCGGGTGGTCGATTTCGGCGAGCATGCCGCGCTCGTGCATGTGGGGGTCGTGCATGACCTCGGGGGCGGTGCGCACCGGCGCGCAGGGGACGCGACCGGCCTTCAATCGTGCGAACACCTCCATTTTCGGCAAGGTGCGGCTCCATTCGCTGACAACCGCGTCGGTCTCGTCCATGTGCTGGACGCGGTCGGCGTTGGTGCGGAAGCGCGGGTCGTCCCCAAGCGCCTCGCTCCCCATCGCGCGGATCAAATTCTGCCAGTGCCCCTCGGTGACGACATGGATCGCCACCCACCCGTCGGCGGCCGGATAGACGTTGTACGGCGTGCTCGACAGACCGGCCTGGCGGTTGCCGGCGCGGGGCGGCGGGTTGCCGGTGCGGTGGTAGTATTCGAAACTGGCGGCGAGCGACGAATACACGGTCTCCTGCATCGCGACTTCGACGAGGCGGCCTTCGCCACTGCCCTGGCCGCCGCGGTCGCGGTCATAGAGCGCGGTCATGATCCCGGCGTAGAGGTGGATGCCGCCCATGAAATCAACGAGGGTCGGCCCGGCCTTCATCGGCGGCCCGTCCGGCGCGCCGGTCACGCTCATGATGCCGGAGGCGGCCTGGATCGTCAGGTCCATCGCGAGATTGTCACGGTCCGGGCCGCTGATGCCGAACCCGGTGCCGGTTGCGTAGATCAGGCGCGGGTTGATCTCGCGCAGCACCGACCAGCCGACCCCGAGACCGTCCATCGTGCCCGGCGAGAAATTTTCGAGCAGCACGTCGGCCCGCCTTACCATCTCGAACAACAGGTCGCGCCCGCGCGGATGCTTGAGGTTCAACGTCACGGCGCGCTTGTTCTGGTTCAGCATCGCGAACGGCAACGTCGCGCTGGTCCCCGGCCGCGCCCGCCGCCGCAGCGGCTCTCCGGACGGCGGCTCGACCTTGATCACATCCGCCCCGCCCGATGCGAGCAGCAACGTCGCGTAAGGCCCCTGAAAAATCTGCCCGAAATCGATAACGACCAACCCCTTGAGCGGCAACCGCCCCGACCCCTGCGCGTTGTCCGACATGCCCACTCCCGCCTGCTTTCCCGGGCGGATTCTGCGCAGAGGCACAGTCTCAAGGCAAGGTGCGCCACTACTTCGCGGCGCTGGCCTGCGGTTAGGGCAATCGTGGTGGCGCGCTATCTCGGATTTTTCGAAGACGGGTTCTGTCGTCATCCGACAGCCCGTGTGCGCCGGGGCATTCTTTCTCGTCGAGAAATTTCGACGCCAGATCGCCCGCCCGAACCGGATCGTTTCGGAATCGAAAATCGGTCTGCCGAAACAGCGATTTTACGACAAAAGGCGCTTCGCCTTCCTCGCAGCCAATATTTCGGAGGATGCTGACCAGGTTCGTCCTGTACTGCTCAAGTGTCAGCCGGTCTTTAGGAATTTGACCCAGTTGTTCAAATTTCCATTCTGCTTCTTGGTCGGGATTGAGGTCGGCTATACGATTCAGAGTATTATTTCGCTGTGCGCCTGCGGGAACGGTCTCCACAATCAACCGGCGCAGCGCTACGTAGGACTCGGGAAACAAAGGGCTGGCGTCGAGATTTTCGACGTAGGCGCCTGCGTCGGCCACGCTTTCGAATTTAGCCCTCCAGACCATCACATTGGCGAGCCAAGCGCCCTGCAGCTGCGCATAACGGAGCGATGCGCCCTGCAGCCACGCGGAATCAAGCCAAGCAGCCTGGAGCTGCGCCATATCGAGCGTCGTGCTCTGCAACTGCGTCCAACGGAGCGATGCGCCCTGCAGCTGCGCCTTATCCAGGAACGCGCCCTGCAGCTCCGCCGCATCGAGCGACGCGCCTTGCAGCTGCGTCCAACGGAGCGAGGCACCCTGCAGCTGCGCCCCATCGAGCGACGCGCCCTGCAGCTGGGCCGCATCGAGCGTTGCGCTCTGCAGCCGAGCCCCACGCAGCGACGCACCCTGCAGCCGCGCCGCACCGAGCGACGCGCCCTGCAGCTGTGCGTAATTGAGCGACGCGCCCTGCAGCCGCGCCCAAACAAGCGACGCGCCCTGCAGCTGTGCGTGATCGAGCGATGCGCTCTGCAGCTGCGCCTCAAGGAGAGACGCGCCCTGCAGCTGCGCCTCATCGAACCACGCGTCTTGAAGCTGTGCGTGATCGAGCGCTGCGCCCTGCAGTTGCGCCAGAACGAGCGACGCGCCCTGCAGCTGCGCATAACTCATCTGCACCCCCCGAAGCTCTGCACCGGTAAAATCTGCCTTTGGAAGATAAGCGTCCGATAGCACGACGTCCTCAAGCCGCCGTCCTCGAAGCGACGCGGTTCTCGGGCGAACCTCGATCTTCGCCGCTGTGTCGAATTTCGGGATTTCCCGCAAATCGATGCCCGGCACTATCAGCCGGTTAGACCACCAGCTCGTCTGGCGAAGTGCTACCTCATTCACTTTCCCACCGACGAAAAACTCGTACGGGGTCGCTGGTTCAGTGTCCTCCCAAGGGATGTCCCGAAATCGTCCCTGTCGAATTATGTCCAGCCACTCCCATTTGATTTTCCCGGAGGACGTCGGAACGAAACGCGGTACAGCCGGGACCGTCTCGTTAAGCCACTCGCCCGGGAATGTCGCTACCAGGAACACCAACAATAAGGGTAGGGCGCTGAACACCAAAGCGAAGCCGATTTTGACGCGTCCCCATAGCAACCGAGCATGGCGTACGATCCGCGGCCATAAAATCCACAACAGAACCAAATCAAGGAGAACGGCGATTCGCTGCCACCATGACACTACGGGGTCATGATAAGGGAGGAACTGCAGCTGGAAAAACACAAGCAGCAGAACCGGGCCGATGATCAGGCTGATCCCGGCGATCGACCGCAGCATCAAACCGAAAACGCCGGTCCGGACATCGCGCGGCCCGGCCAGGAATTGCACAAAGATGTTGCTCGGCAATTGGCGACGCAATCGTGCGCGCGTTTCGCGGTACCGGATTTGAGCTTTCCAGTTCGGCATGGAACGCGCCGACCTTGCCGGCCAGCATCGCGTAATGCAGCAGCATGTACCAGTGGACGATCAGAAACAGCAGTGGGCCCAGAAAGAAAAACCATGTCAGTGGCAGATCCGACACCGAGGAACGGCAATTTGACCGGGTTTTCGAAAAACAAATCCTTGTGCGTGACCGCGCCCGCGGCGATCGCGAGATAAAAGAACACGAACAGATAGCTGAGCCACAGCGCGCCGCTGACCGTGGCGGCCTGATCGACCGCGTCGCGCAGTGCCTGAAGGTCTTTGGCCTTTGCGGCGAACCCGCTCGGTTCCGGCCGCGCCGTTCGCATGTGCTTGCCTCCGTTTTCGGCGCATTGTGAAGGTAGGGGCAGCTATCCGGCAAGGTGCGTCGCCAATCGGTGCTGCTCTCGTTTGAGTTTCGGGGCGCGCTCCGGCCATTTTTTCCCTGTTATCGCTGCGGTTTGCTGTTTCTGCAGGAAATCGGCAGCGAACGCACGGCGCGAACCCTTGCTCCGCGCGGGTTTCGCGGCGGCGGAGGGTGAATTCTGCAGCAAAAGAACAGCAAACGCCTGCCCGCTCATCGCTCCGACCCGTGGCACCGATTTGTGCTACTCCCGCAATGTGGCGGATTTCGCGTCGTCGCCGGGCAGGCGGCGATGCTGTTCCTGATTTGGTTGGAGTCGGCGCCGTGCGTCCCTTCGAGACGCCCCGTGCGGGCGCTCCTCAGGATGACGTTCTTTACTCCGCGGCCCTCGGCTCGGCGGCGCAGCTGCGTTGCAGGGCGGCGACGAGCGCGTCCGCCTCGGCCGTCGGTCAGATCGAAGCGGCAGACGAAGCGGGCCATCGTCCGGCCGCGGCGATAGAACTGGAACCCGTCCCGTTCCAGCGCGTCCATCACCGGCCGGGCAGTTCGAGAAAGATCTCGTTGGCCTCGACCGGCGCGATCAGACGCAGACCCGGCAGCCCCGCGATCCCGGCGGCGATGCGCGACGCGGCGGCGTTCGACGCCCGCGCCAGCCGCAGCCACAGCCCGTCCTCGACATAGGCCATCAGCTGCGCCGACGCAAAACGCATCTTCGACCAGACCTGCCCGGCGCGGCGCAGATTCCACCCCACCGGCTCGGCCAGCTCGGGGTTGAACACGACGATCGCGTCGCACAACGCGCCGCCGTTCTTCGTCGCGCCGAACGACATGATGTCGACGCCGGCGCGCCAGCTCGCCTCGGCCGGGCTGACGCCGAGCCGCGCCACCGCGTTGGCGAACCTGCGCCCCGTCCATGTGCACCTTCAGCCCGTGCGCCCTGGCGGCCTCGGTGATGGCGCGGATGTCGTCGAGCCGCATAGACCGCGCCGAGATCGCTGGCCTGGGTGATATTGACCCCGGACGGCTTGCCGCGATGCAGCGCGGCCGGGTCGAGCGCGGCGAGCGTCTCGCGCAGCGCCGCCGGGTCGATGCGGCCATAGGCGCCGGCAACCGGCACGAGTTTCAGCCCGCCGCTCGAGAAACCCGGTCGCGTTCGCCTCCGAGGTGTTGATGTGCGCCAACTCGCTGCAATAGATGTTGCCCCAGCCCGGCCCGATCGCGGCCAGCGACAGCGCATTGGCGGCGGTGCCGGTGGCGACCGGAAAGACGCGCACCGGCGTCTCGAACAATTCGCTGAAGCGGTCCTGCAGCCGCGCCGTCCACTCGTCGCCGCCATAGCCGAGCGTCGTGCCGGTGTTGGCGCGCAGCATCGCGTCGAGGATTTCCGGCGCCGCCCGTCCGGTATTGTCGCTGCGATAGTCGATCATTTTTCCCGTTCCCATTCGGCCCGGCTGCCAGCTTACCGCTCGTGCGCGCACATCGCGAGGACTGGAAGCCGGACAGCCGGGTTGGCGGCGCTCGCCGTCGCGGCTAGCCTCGGCTGATGCAGCGATATTCCTTTCTCTCGCTCGCCCGGCATGCGCTGACCGGGCATCGGGGCTGGACGCCGGCCTGGCGCAAGGCGGCGCCGCGGGCGCGCTATGACGTCGTGATCATCGGCGGCGGCGGGCACGGGCTGGCGACCGCGTATTATCTCGCGAAGGAGCACGGGATCCGCGATGTCGCGGTGCTCGAAAAAGGCCCGATCGGCCTCGGCAATACCGGGCGCAACACGACGATCATCCGCTCGAACTATCTGTGGGACGCCAGCGCGCGGATTTACGAGCATTCGCTGAAGCTGTGGGAGGGGCTGTCGGCCGAACTCAACTTCAACGTCATGCTCAGCCAGCGCGGCGTGCTGAACCTGGCGCATAACGAGGCCGACATCCGCGAGGGAACGCGGCGGGTCAACGCCAACCGGCTCAACGGCATCGACGCCGAGTGGCTCGACGCGGCCGCCGTCAAGCGCTTCTGCCCGATCCTCAACATTTCGCGCGAGGCGCGCTATCCGGTGCTCGGCGCGACATTGCAGCGGCGCGGCGGCGTCGCGCGGCACGACGCGGTCGCCTGGGGCTATGCGCGGGCCGCCGATTCGCGCGGCGTCGACATCATCGAGAATTGCGAGGTCACCGCGATCCGCACCGAGAGCGGACGGGTCACCGGCGTCGAGACGAGCCGCGGCGAGATCGCCGCCGGCAAGGTTGCGATCTCGGCCGCCGGTCACAATTCGGTCGTCGCGGCGATGGCCGGGGTGCGCCTGCCGCTGCAGAGCCATCCGTTGCAGGCGCTGGTCTCGGAGCCGATCAAGCCGGTGCTCGATTGCGTCGTGATGTCGGGCACCGTGCATGTCTATGTCAGCCAGAGCGACAAGGGCGAGCTGGTCATGGGCGCCGGCATCGACGCCTACAATTCCTATGCGCAGCGCGGCTCGTTCCACATCATCGAGGGGCAGATGGCGGCGCTGTTGGAGCTGTTCCCGATCTTCTCGCGCCTCAAGATGCTGCGCAGCTGGGCCGGCATCGTCGATGTCGCGCCGGACGCGTCGCCGATCATCGGCAAATTGCCGGTCGCCGGGCTTTATCTGAACGGCGGCTGGGGCACCGGCGGGTTCAAGGCGACCCCCGGCGCCGGCTGGGTCTTTGCCGATACGATCGCGCGCGACGAGCCGCACCCGCTCGCCGCCCCGTTCGCGCTCGACCGCTTCACGACCGGCGCGCTGGTCGACGAGCACGCCGCCGCGGCCGTGTCGCACTGAGGCCGCGCCGCGCTCGCGTCGCGAAAGCCGGGAGCAGCCGGGCCGTCAGCCGATCTTGCCGCCGTCCTCGCGCGTGATCATGACGACCGACGGGCGCGGCGGCATGCCGTCCTTGAAGTCGGGCCAGCGCGTCGCCGGGTCGTCGAATGTCGACTCGCGGCCGAACGGTTTCCAGTCCTTTACGCCGTCGACGCCGGGTGCTGCACGCCGATCGTCATCGCGGTATCGCCCGGCAGGAACAGCATGCCGGTGATCTCGGCCCCGACCGGCACCCGGAAGAACATGCGGCCGGTGCCGCGCCCCGGCCCCTCGGTCTCGAGCGCCCAGACGCCGTCGGCGGTGCCCGACGTCTTCGCCCAGGCCGAGCCCTGGTCGGTGCCGACCCACAGCCGGCCGCGGTGGTCGATCGCCATGTTGTCCGGGCAGGAGAACCAGCCGTTCTCGCTGGTTTTCGGGTTCCACATCGCCTGGATCTCGGGCTTCGATGGATCGCCGCAGCGCACCAGCATGTCCCAGCTGAACCGGGTCGCGGCGTGGTCGCCGTCTGCGATTGGTGATCTCGACGATGTGGCCCCAATCGTTCTTGGCGCGCGGGTTGGCCGGCTCCGGACCGGGCCTGTCCGGGCTTGTCCGGCTTGCTGCTTCCCGGCGCGAGTTGTTGGTCAAATTGACATACACCTTGCCGGTCACCGGATTGGGCTCGATGTCCTCCGGGTCGGTCCATCGGCGTCGCGCCGAGCAGTTCGGCGGCGCGGCGCGCCTCGATCACCACGTCGCCCTGGTCGTCGAACCCGTTCGCCGCGGTCAGCTTCCCCGTCCGTGGACCAGCGGCAGCCACTCGCCCGAGCCGTCCGGGTTGAACTTCGCGGCGTAAAGCGTGCCGCGGTCGAGCAGGTCGCGATTGGCGGCGCGGTCATCCGGGTTGTACTTGGCCTTCGCTGACGAATTTGTAGACATGCTCGAAGCGCTCGTCGTCGCCGCTGTACACGACGACCCGCCCGTCCTTGGTCAGCGCGGTTTCGGCGCCTTCGTGCTTGAACCGGCCGAGCGCGGTACGCTTCACCGGAGCGGCGGCCGGGATCGAGCGGATCGATCTCGACGATCCAGCCGAACCGGTTCGGCTCGTTCGGCTCCTTCGCCAGATCGAATCGATCGTGATAGCGCGCCCCAGGCATACTCCCCGCCCGGAACGCCGTAGCGCTTGTAGTTCGCCGCCTCGGCGATGGCCCTCGGGCAGCTTGCCCTGGAAGTAGTTGTTGAAATTCTCTTCCGCGGTCAGATACGTGCCCCAGGGCGTCATCCCGCCGGCGCAGTTGTTGATCGTGCCGATGACCTTGTTGCCGGCGGGATCGGCCGAGGTCTGCAATCGCTTGTGGCCCGAAGCCGGCCCGCCGATCCGCATTTCGGTGCCGAGCGCGGTGATGCGGCGGTTGTACTTGCTGCCCGGCACCCACGACCACCGTCCGTCGCGCCCTTTTGTATTTCGACGACCGAGCAGCCGTGCGCCGCCATCTCGATATCGACCAGCTCCTTGGTCATCGCCGCAAAGTTCACCTCTTTGCCGCTCTGTTTCTCCTTGATGCCGGGAAACATCACTTCCGGAACGGTGTATTCGTGATTGACGCAGAGCAGCCCGCGATTCGCGCCGATCGGCACGAAGCCGACATAATCGTTGTTGTAGCCGAACTGCTTCGACTGCGCCGCGGCGGTCTGCTTCTGCGGATCGAAATCCGGCGCGCCGGCGACGATCGGATCGCCCCAGCGCAGCAGCATATCGGCGCGATGTCCGCCGGCGACGTGGTGCGTCTCGTCAACCCCGTGCGCGATCTCCGTCGAAGTTGAAGGCCGGAGCCTCTTCCGACCCGCCGAATGCCGGCGGCGCCACGGCCGCGATTGCGGCGGTCGCCAGCAGGCCCTTCAGCAGGTCGCGTCGGGCGAGCCGCTGGGCAATGACATCGCCGAGAGTTGGATTATGCCGCGGCATGAGCATCCCTGGAAGTGGCGCCGGGATGCTAACGGCCGTTTATGACAGTTTTGCGTATTCGGGCCGGTGCAGCCGCGCGCCCGACCGGTCGGGCCGTTCGCGCGCAAACGGCCCGCCGGCGCGGCAGAGTTCCCGTCAGTTCGCCTGGCGGCGCAGGAAGGCCGGGATGTCGAGCAGATCCTCTTCCTTGCTCTTCCCGACTCTGCCTCTGCTCTGCTGAGACGGGCGCGGCTCGTCGAGCGGCGCCAGCCGCTGCGCTGGCGGGCGCGGCGGCGTTGCCGCCGGGTTCGCCGGCGGGGTCGCGGCCCGCGCGGCGCCGCGGGCGGCGGCCGGTGGCCGGGAGCGGGCCATGCCGGTCACGCGCTCGATCAGGCTCGGCACGCGCCCCTGCCGCGGCGTCGCCTCCCGGCCGGCGCCGCCGGCCGACGGCGCCGCCGGTTGGCGCGACCGGCGTCGGCCGCGCCGGACCCGGATCGACCGGACGCGGCGCGATGAACGCGCCGCCGCGCACCGCCGCGCTCTCGGCCGCGCTCGCCGCCGGCAGCACCGGTTCCGCCGGCGCTTCGACCCGCCTGTCCGTGGAGCCGATCCGTCGCGCGGCGCCGCCGCGTTCTGCGTCAGCACCGGCGGCATGTAGCCGGTCCCCGTGTCGCGCAGCGCGGGTTCCGAGGCGCCGCGCGGCCGCGAGCGCCGCACGGGCCTGTTCCTGGTGCGCCTCGGCTTCGATGCCGGTCGCGACGACCGAAATCCGCATGCGGCCGGCCAGCTTTTCGTCGAAGGTCGAGCCGAAGATGATGTTGGCGTCGGGATCGACCTCCTCGCGGATGCGGTTGGCGGCCTCGTCGACCTCGAACAGCGTCATGTCGGTGCCGCCGGTGATGTTGATCAGGACGCCGCGCGCGCCCTTCATCGACACGTCTTCGAGCAGCGGGTTGTTGATCGCGGCCTCGGCGGCGTCGATCGCGCGGCGCTCGCCGTCGGCTTCGCCGGTGCCCATCATCGCCTTGCCCATCTCGCTCATCACGGTGCGGATGTCGGCGAAATCGAGATTGATCAGCCCCGGCATGACCATCAGGTCGGTGACGCCGCGCACGCCGGCATGCAGCACGTCGTCGGCCATCTTGAACGCGTCGGCGAAGGTCGTGCGCTCGTTGGCGATGCGGAACAGGTTCTGGTTCGGGATGATGATCAGCGTATCGACGTATTTCTGCAGCTCCTCGATCCCCGCTTCGGCGATGCGCATGCGGTGGACGCCCTCGAACTGAAACGGCTTGGTGACGACGCCGACCGTCAGGATGCCCAATTCGCGGGCGGTGCGGGCGATGACCGGAGCCGCGCCGGTGCCGGTGCCGCCGCCCATGCCGGCGGTGATGAACACCATGTTCGAGCCCTGCATGGCTTCGAGAATGTCGTCGACCGCCTCCTCGGCGGCGGCGCGTCCGACATCCGGCCGGGCGCCGGCGCCGAGCCCGCGCGTAACGCCGGTGCCGAGCTGGATCTTGCGCGACGCCGCCGACAGCTGCGAGCGCCTGCGCGTCGGTATTGCACGCGACGAATTCGCAGCCGACCAGGTTCGACCGGATCATGTTGTTGACCGCGTTGCCGCCGGCGCCCCCGACCCCGATGACGGTGATGCGCGGCTTCAGCTCCTGCTCGTCCATCGGGATGCTGAGATTGATCATGATTTCGCCCCTCCACGCCTGCGCGGCTGTGATGATGCCCGGTCCCTGCCCTGCCCGCTTCGCCGCGAGCCGTGCGACGAGTTCCCTTTCGCTCCGATCGCGCCTGTCGACGCGCATATCCGGGTTCAGTGACGCTCCCCAGCCGGCGTCCCCAGTGGCGCCCCCGGAACGGCGTACCCGGCTCCTGCCTGTCCCGAACGGGTACCCGATGCCGAACCGGATTCCAAGCAAACTCAGAGATTCTCGCGCATCCAGTGACCGACGCGCGCGAAAATCCCGCTGCGCGCGATGCGCGCCGGCCGCGGCGATTCGGCGCGCTCCGACAGCGCGAAATGCAACAGCCCGGCGGCGGTCGAGAAGGCCGGACCCTGCGTCGCTTCCGCCAGCCCCTTGACCCGCATCGGCCGGCCGATCCTGACCTGCTTGTCGAGGATATGCCCGGCCAGTTCGCGCGCGCCGTGCATCTGGCAGGCGCCGCCGGTCAGCACGACCCGACGCCCGGCGAACCGGTCGCTGCCGCTCGCGTCGAGCCGGTTGCGCACCAGCTCGAAGGTCTCTTCGAGGCGCGGCGCGATGATGCTGACGAGCAGCGATTTCGGCACGTGACTGACCTGGCTGTTCTGCTCTTCGCCGATCTGCGGCACCGCGATCATCTCGCGTTCGTCCAGCGTCGAGGAGACCGCGCTGCCGAACAGCGCCTTCAACCGCTCGGCATGGGCGAGCGGCGTCGACAGTCCGCGCGCGATGTCGTGCGTCACATGCATGCCGCCGACCGGAACCGCGTCGGCGAAGATCAGATTCCCGCCGAAAAATACGCCGATCGTCGTCGTGCCGCCGCCCATGTCGACGATCGTGACCCCGAGATCCTTCTCGTCCTCGACGAGGCAGGCCAGGCCCGCGGCATAAGGGCTGGCGACCAGCGCCTCGGCTTCGAGATGCGCGCGTCCGATCGCCGCCGTGTGGTTGCGCACGGCGGCGATCGCGGCGGTCACGATATGCATCTCGACGCCGAGCCGCTCGCCGGCCATGCCGCGCGGATCGACAATTCCGCGGCTGTCGTCGATCGAGAAACCGACCGGGATCGAGTGGATGACCTGGCGATCCGGCGCATCCCGCATCGCATAGCCGCGTTCGAGCACCTGGCGCATGTCGGCGTCGCCGATCTCGCGCCGGCCGATCGGCGATTTCGGTTTTGACGGTCCGCGAGGCGCGATAGCCGCCCGACAGATTGACGACGGCGCGGTCGATCTGCTGGCCGGCCATCTGCTCGGCGACGTGCACCGCGCCGCTGATCGAGGCGCCGGCGGCTTCGAGATCGATGATCGTGCCGCCGCGCACGCCGCGCGCGATCTGCTGGCCGACACCGAGGATGCGCGGCTCGTTCTCGACGCGTGCGATGAAGCAGCAGATTTTTGTCGTGCCGATGTCGATCGCCGCGACGATGCTGCCGCGCGGCCGCACCGGTCCCGGGCGCGGCGTCGGACGCGCCAGGGCGGCGTAGCCGTTCAGGGCTGCTGCCGTTCGGGACTGCGCCGTTCGGGACTGGGCCGTTCGGCGCCGGCGCGCGTCGGTGCTTCGCGGCGATCTGCTTCACGTGTTCTTTCCAGGAGAGCGCGGCTTTGCCGGGGCGGCTTCTTTCGCGGCCGGCGCGGTCGCCGGCGGCGGTGCGTTGACCCGCACGACCAGCCGGCCGGGCAGCCGCATGTCGACCCGCTGCACGTCGCGTTTGAGCAGGCTGTTGCGCCGTTCGAACCCGGCCAGCTGCGCCCAGGCGGCGGCGGGGTTCTCCTCGGGCAGCAGAACCTCGATCGAATTGTCGATCCGCAGGTTCCAGCGGCGGTCGTCGACCCGGACCGCGGCGGTGACCCGGGCCGCCAGGGCCGGTTCGCGCCCGAGCATCTCGATCAGCGCGGCCGCTCGGGCGGCGGCGTTGTCGCCGACGACCAGCGGCAGCCGGGCGAAGCGGCCCAGATCGGCGCCCGGTATCACCTCCCCCTGCCGGTCGATCACCTGCTGCTTGCCCTCGTGCTGCCACAGCGCGAGCGGCCGGCGTTCGGTCAGCCGCACATACAGCGTGCGCGGCAGCCGCCGCTCGATCACGGCGGATCGGACCCAGGGGAGTTTTTCGAGTTCGGCTTTCGCCCGCCACAGATCGACCGCGAGAATCGGCGTGCCGCGCCGGGCCGCCAGCGCGGCCACGATCATCGCGCGGTCGGTCGTGTCGCGGCCTTCGACCTCGATCTCGTCGACCACCATGCCGAGGGACGCGGTCGTCGCGACCGCCCGGTCGGCGACCTCCGCAAGCAGCGCGTCGCGATCGGGCGACCGGCTCAGCGCGAACCCGCCATAGGCCAGCCCGGCGAGCGCGACCAGCACCGACCACCGCACGGCGCGGCGCAGCACCGGCATCACCGGACGCCGGCGACGGCGCGGCGACGGCCGGGCGGAAGCTGACTTGGGAGCCTGCGTGCGCTTGATCATCCCGTTCCCGCGGACCTGCCCGGGGATATGCCAGGGGCCGGCTCCCCGATCCGGCGGATCTCCCATTCGAGCATGATGCCGCGTCGATCATACACAATGCGCCGCACCTCTTCGCCCAATCCCTCGAGATCGGCGGCGGTCGCGTTGCCGGTGTTGATCAGGAAATTCGTGTGCTTTTCCGAAACCATAGCGCCGCCGCGGGTCAGGCCGCGGCAGCCGGCTTCGTCGATCAGCCGCCAGGCCTGGTGCCCGGGCGGGTTGGCGAAGGTCGAGCCGCCGGTGCGCGCGCGAATCGGCTGCGAGGCCTCGCGCGCCGCCCGGATCTCCTCGATGTGCCGGGCGATCGCGGCCGGCTCGCCCGGCTGGCCGCGAAACCGCGCGAGGACGAAAATCCAGTCCGGATCGACCTCGGAATGGCGGTAGGACAGCCCCATGCGATCGGCCGGGATCGTGCGCCTGATCGCCGCTGCGGTCGATGATATCGGCCGAGATCAGCACATCCTTGAACTCGCTGCCATAGGCGCCGGCATTGGTCTGGAACCCGCCGCCGATCGTCCCCGGAATGCCGGAGAGGAATTCGAGCCCGGCGACGCCGGCCTCGGCCGCGGTCAGCGCGACGTTCAGATCGAGCGCCCCGGCTCCGGCCTCGACCATCTCCGGCCCGGCGCTGATTGCCGCGAAGCCGCGCCCGAGCCGCACGACGACGCCCCTGATGCCGCCGTCGCGCACCAGCAGGTTCGAGCCGACCCCGATCGTCGTGACCGGAACATCGCTGGGCAGCGCCGCCAGAAAGCTCGCCAGATCCTCGGCATCGGCCGGGCGGAACAGCACCTCGGCCGGCCCGCCGACCCGAAACCACGTCAACGGCCCGATCGGCGCGTTCGCCGTCAGCCGCCCGCGCACCGGCGGCAGGCGCTCGATCAGGCGGCCGCCGCGGCATGATCGGACGCCGGCCTGACAGCACCCTCTCCGCACGCGGAGGCGGGCCGAGAGGGGACGCTGTGGCGCCGCCATGCCGCCCTCACCCCAGCCCTCTCCCCCGACGGGGGAGAGGGAGCAATCCGGGCGCCTCGGCAGGACATCACGCAACCCGGCTCCGGGCAGCGAGTTGCGCCAGTTCTTCGGGCAGCGCGTTCGCCCAGTTCGTGATCGAGCCGGCGCCGAGGCATACGACCATGTCGCCCGGCCGCGCCTCCGCCCGCAACAGCGGCGCCAGCTCCCGCGGCGCGGCGAGTGGGCGGGCGCTGCGGTGTCCATGCGCGCGCAGCCCGGCAACCAGCGCATCGCTGCGACACGCCGTCGATCGGCGTCTCGCCGGCCGGGTACACGTCGGCGACCAGCACCATGTCGGCATCGTTGCAGCAGGTGCAGAACCCGTCGAACAGATTGGCGAGCCGCGTGTAGCGGTGCGGCTGCACAACCGCGATCACGCGGCCCGACGGCCACCGCGCGCGCCGCTTTCAGCACGGCCGCGATCTCGACCGGGTGGTGGCCGTAATCGTCGATGATCGAGACGCCGTTCCATTCGCCGACCTTCGTAAAACGCCGCCGCACGCCGGCGAATTTGCGCAAGGCCTCGCGTACGACTTCGTCGCCGATGCCCAGCTCGCCGGCGACCGCGATCACGGTCATCGCGTTCTGCACGTTGTGCTCGCCGAACATCGGCAGAATCAGTTCGGGGATGCGCCGCCCGGGCCCGCCGGTACCGGTCGGCGATTACCGCGTCGAACCGGCTGCCGTCGGGCGCGTGCCTGACATTGGCGGCGCGGTAATCGGCCTGCGCGCCGAACCCGTAGGTCACGATGCGGCGGTCCGAGACGCGCGGGATCAGCCCCTGTACGACCGGATGATCGATGCACAGGACCGCGAAGCCGTAAAACGGGATGTTCGAGACGAAATTCTCGAATGCCTGATGCAGCGCCGCGACATCGCCATAGAAATCGAGGTGTTCGGGATCGATGTTGGTGACGATCGCGACAGTCGCAGGCAATCGAGTGAAGGTGCCGTCGCTCTCGTCGGCCTCGACGGCCATCCAGTCGCCGGCCCCGAGCCTCGTGTTCGTGCCATAGGCGTTGATGATGCCGCCGTTGATCACGGTCGGGTCGAGTCCGGCGGTTTCGAGCAAGCTGCCGATCATCGAGGTCGTCGTCGTCTTGCCGTGCGTGCCGGCGATCGCGATCGCCCATTTGAGGCGCATCAGCTCGGCCAGCATCTCGGCGCGGCGGACGACCGGCAGCCGGCGCGCGCGCGCCGCGATGACCTCCGGGTTGTCGGGCTTTACCGCCGACGAAATCACCACGACCTCGGCCGCGTCGAGATTTTCGGCGGCGTGGCCGATCCTGACCGGAATGCCGAGCCCCAGGAGCCGGCGCGTGTTGCCGCCCTCGGCCAGGTCGCTGCCCTGCACGCGGTAGCCAAGATTGTGCAGCACCTCGGCGATGCCGCTCATCCCGATGCCGCCGATCCCGACAAAATGGATCGGCCCGATCGAATCCGGCAGCGATCTCATGCCGCGCGCTCCAGCGCCGGCGGACCCGGCTCTCGCCGTCAAACTCAGCACCAGCGCGGCCAGCCGGTCGGCCGCGTCGTCCGGAGCGAAACCGCGCGCCCGCGCCGCGGCCTGTCGCAGCCCGGCCGGGTCGCCGAGCAACTCGTTGAGCATCCTGGTCAGCTTCGCCGGGGTGAATTCGGGTTGCGGAATGACCCGGGCCGCGCCGGCTTCGGCGAAAGCGCGGGCGTTCGCGCTCTGGTGGTCATCGGTCGCGTGCGGATAGGGGACCAGCAGCGCCGGCCGACCCACCGCCGCCAGTTCCGCGATCGTCGACGCTCCCGAGCGGCAGATCACCAGATGCGCCCGCGCCAGCCGCGTTGGGATGTCGGTGAAAAAGCTGCTGACCTCGGCGGCGATCGCCGGCCTCCTTCAGTTGCGCGGTTACCCGCTCGCAATCCTCCGGCCGCGCCTGTTGGCTGACGCGCAGCGCGCCGCGCAGGCTCGGCGGCAGGAAAGCGAGCGCTTCCGGCACGACATCGGCGAAAATTCGCGCCCCCTGGCTGCCTCCGGTAATCAGCAGTTCGACCGGCTCGCCGGACCGCGGCGGCGAGTAGTCGGCCCCGGCAACCCCCAGCACCGCGGGCCGCACCGGGATTGCCGGTATGCACGACGCGCGCCTTGTCGGCCGGGCGCAGCCCGGCGGTCGCGGCGAACCCGGTTGCGATACGCGACACGCGGCCTGCCAGCAGCCGATTGGCGCGGCCGAGCACGGCGTTCTGCTCATGGATTGCGGTCGGAATGCCGAGCCGGATCGCCGCCAGCATGTGTCGGGATCGAGCTATAGCCGCCGAACCCGACCACCGCATCGGGCGACAGGCGCCGCAGCATCCGCCGCGCCTGGACGATCCCGACGGCGGTCTCGGCGATGCCGCGAGCCGCGCGGAGCGGTCCGCCGCCGATGCGTCCGGCCCAAATCCGACAAATTTCGACCCCCGGCACGTCGCAGGCAAAGGCGTCGGCGCGCCGGTCGGTCGCGAGCACCACACGCGGCGCCGGCCGCCACCAGTCGCTCGGCCAATGCCTGCGCCGGAAACAGATGACCGCCGGTGCCGCCGGCGGCGAGCACGAAATTCGCTCGGTCGGCGGCCACCGCGCTTAGGCTCACACCTCGCTCCCGCCGAGGCGCCGCCTTGTCAGGGCCAGCATCATGCCCATGCCCAGCGCCAAGGCCAGCATCGACGATCCGCCATAGGACAGGAACGGCAGCGTCATGCCCTTGGTCGGGATCAGGTGCAGCGCCGAGGCCATGTTGATGATCGCCTGCAGCCCGAACTGCATCAGCAGCCCGGTCGCGGCGAGGCTGACGAAAAGGTTCTCCTCCTGCAGCAGCCGCTGCATCCCCCGCAGCACGATGAACGCGAACACCGCGACGATCAGCACGCAGACGATGACCCCGAATTCCTCGCCGGCCACCGCGAAAACAAAGTCGGCGTGCGCGTCGGGCAGTACGTCCTTGACCCGCCCCTCGCCCGGCCCGCGCCCCCACAGACCGCCATTGGCGAACGCCTCCATCGCGCGCCGGACCTGATAGCTGTCGCCTGCCTCCGGATCGAGAAAACGGTCGATCCGGCTAGTCACGTGCGGCAGCAGCATATAGGCGCCAACCAGCCCCGAGGCGCCGGCGATGCCGCCCGCCACGACCCAGTAAACCCGCAGCCCGGCCATGAAGAACTGGCCGAACCACACCGCCGCGACAACGACGGCCATTCCGAGATCGGGCTGCTTCACCAGCATCGCGAGGATCGCGAGGCAGAGGGCGATCGAGATTAGATTGCCGGGAAACCCGGGCTTCTCCTTCTGCCTCGCGAACAGCCACGCGGCGAGCACGGCGAAGCTCGGCTTGACGAATTCCGAGGGCTGCAGCGACAGGCCGGGAAGATTGATCCAGCGCCGCGCGCCCTTGATTTCGACCCCGATCACGAAGGTCATCGCCAGCAGCACGAACGAGACCGCGAAAACGACGAACGCGATCCGTCTGATCGTGCGCGGGCTCAGCAGCGAGACCCCGAGGATGATCGCCAGCGCGAACGGCATCAGCCCCAGCTGGCGCTCGGTAAAATACATCGGGTTGTAGCCGAGCCGCTCGGCGACCGGCGGGCTCGCCGCCATGCTCATCACCGTGCCGAAGAACACCAGCACGATCAGCCCGCCCAAGGTCCAGCGATCAACGGTCCACCACCACCGTGCGATCGGCCGCCGATCGATGCGCGCGAACATCATAGCGACCCCTCGGGCCGCCCAGCCCCGGGCAGTGCCGCGACGAGCTCGCGAAACTGGTCGCCGCGGACCTCGAAATTCGGGAACTGGTCGTAGGACGCGCAGGCCGGCGACAGCAGCACCACCGCGCCCTTCACATTGTCGCGCTGCGCGTCGGCATGCGCGGCGGCGAGCGCGGCGGCAAGCTCGCCAACGCGGGTGAACGGCACCGCGTCGCCAAGCGTCGCGGCGAACTCCTCGGTCGCGGCGCCGATCAGATACGCCTTTCGGACGTGCCCGAAATACGGCCTGAGCGATGCTATGCCGCCCGCTTTCGCCAAGCCGCCGATGATCCAGTAGATCGCGTCGTAGCAGGCCAGCGCCTTTTCGGTCGCGTCGGCGTTGGTCGCCTTCGAATCGTTGATGTACCTGACACCGCCGATCGTACCGACCAGCTCCTGGCGGTGCGCAAGGCCGGGAAACGAGCGGATCGCCGACGCCGCGAGACCGCTTTCGATGCCGAGCGCACGCGCCGCCGCATACGCGGCCGCGGCATTCTGCGCGTTGTGCGATCCTGGCAGGCGCTCGGCTTTGGCAAGATCGAGAACGCGCTCAGGCCGTTCCCCGGTTGCATCGATCAGCCAGCCATCCTCGGCGTAAATGCCATCCGCCGCGGCCCGCATCGCCGAAATCGGGATCACTCTCGCCTTGCCGTCGCGCCGCAATTCCTCGGCAATATCGCGGCAGATCGCATCGTCGATGCCGATAACAGCCGTCGCACCGGCCCTCTGCCGCGCGAAAATGCGCTTCTTCGCCGCGATATATCCGGCCATGTCGCCGTGCCGTTCCAGATGGTCGGGGGTGACGTTGAGCAGCAGCGCGACATTGAAGGCGAGCGTGTCGATCAGGTCGAGCTGAAACGAACTTGCTTCCAAGACGTAGATTCCGTCCGTGCCGAGCGGCGCCAACGACAGCGCCGGCGGTCCGAGATTGCCGCCGATTTCGACGCGCCTCCCGGCCTCCGCAAGAATATGTCCGATCAGCGCCGTGGTCGTCGATTTGCCGTTGGTGCCGGTGATCCCGACATAGCGCGCTTCCGGCTGCGCCCGTCCGAGCAGTTCGATGTCGCCGACGATCTCGGCGCCGGCCTCGCGAGCGCGCCGCACCGCCGGATGCGGCTCGGGGAAGGTCAGCGGGATGCCGGGCGACAGCACCAGCGCCGCGACGCCGCCCCAATCGATGCTCCCCAGATCGACCAGCTTCATCGCGGCGGCGGCCTCGCGCGCCTTGACGCCGTCGTCCCAGGCCAGAACCTCGGCGCCGCCTTGCAGCAGCGCGCGCACCGCTTCACGCCCCGAGCGCGCCAGGCCCAGAACCGCCACCCGTTTTCCGGAAAACCCCTCGACGACGACCATCGTCTTCACCGCAGCTTCAGTGTCGACAGCCCGGCAATCGCCAGAATAATTGCGATGATCCAGAAGCGGATCACGATCTTCGGTTCCTCCCACCCCAGCTGCTCGAAATGGTGGTGCAGCGGCGCCATCCGGAAGACGCGGCGGCCGGTCGATTTGAAGCTGGCGACCTGCACGATCACCGAGACCGCCTCCAGCACAAACAGGCCCCCGATGATGACGAGGACCAGCTCGTGCTTGGTGATGATGGCGATCGTGCCGAGCGCCGCGCCAATCGACAATGACCCGGTGTCGCCCATGAACACGCTGGCGGGCGGCGCGTTGAACCACAAAAACCCGAGACTCGCTCCGACCATCGCCGCCGAAAACACCATCAGCTCATCGGCGCGCGGCACATGGTGCAGCTGCAGATACGTCGCGTAGACCGAATTGCCGACCAGATAGGCGATCACCGCGAAGGAAGCCGCCGCGATCATCGCCGGCCCGATCGCCAGCCCGTCGAGCCCATCGGTCAGATTGACCGCATTCGATGCGCCGGTGATCACCAGCACGCCGAACGGCACGAAGAACCAGCCCAGATTTAAGAGCATGTCCTTGAGGAACGGCACCGCCAGCGTATTGGCCACCGACGAGCGCGTCACAAAAGCCAGCGCCACACAAGCCACGGTCGAGAGCAGGATTTGCAGCAGCAGCTTGACGCGGCCCGGCATGCCATGGTGCGAGCGCCGCGTCAGTTTGCGGTAATCGTCGAAAAACCCGATCAGACCGAACCCGACCGTGACGCCGAGCACGATCCACACATAGGGGTTTCGCAGATCGGCCCACAGGATCGTCGAGACCGTCAGCGCGCTCAGGATCAGGAAGCCGCCCATCGTCGGCGTCCCTTTCTTACGGATCAGGTGGCTCTGCGGCCCGTCCTCGCGAATCGGCTGGCCCTCGCGCTGCACCGATCTCAGCCAGGCGATCAGGTTCGGGCCGAAGATGAAACTGATCAGCAGCGAAGTGACGACCGCCCCGCCCGAACGGAAGGTGATATAGCGAAAGACATTGAAGGCGCCGAACTGATCGGAAAGCGGGTAAAGGAGCAGATAAAGCATTCGCCTATGTTTCCGACGACGGCGGCGCAGAAATAGCCGCCCGCAACGGCTTGGCCACCGCCGGCGGCAAATCCAGCCATAATCCCATTGAAGTGATCCGACAACCGCCGCGAATAATCATCGCCGGCCCGTCGCGTCGAGCGCCTCGCTTGCCACCGTCGCGTCGTCGAACGGCAGAATCTCGCCGCCGACAATCTGCCCGGTTTCGTGCCCCTTGCCGGCGATCACGAGCACGTCGCCGCGGCGCAGTTCGGCGATCGCCGTACCGATCGCCTCGCGCCGGTCGCCGATTTCGACCGCGCCGGGCGCCGCTTCCCAGAATCGCGCGCCGGATTGCCGCCGGGTCCTCGCTGCGCGGATTGTCATCGGTGACATAGACGAGATCGGCGAGATCGCTCGCGATGCTTCCCATTAGGGGCCGCTTGCCGCGGTCGCGGTCGCCGCCGGCGCCGAACACGACAGCGAGCCGCCGTTCGGTATGCGGGCGCAGCGCGTTCAGCACCGTCGCCAGTGCATCCGGCGTATGCGCATAATCGACAAAGACGGCGGCGCCGGCCCCGTTCTCGCCTCCCGTCTTGCCGATAAGCTGCATTCGTCCGGGCACCCCGCCCAGGCGCGGCAGCACGGCCACCGCCGCCCGCGGCACAGCGCCCGTCGCAATCACCAGCCCGAGCGCCGCCAGGACGTTTGACGCCTGGAATCCGCCGACCAGCGGCAGGTCGATGTCGCTACGCTCGCCGAACACCTCGATCGCCAGGCGCTGTCCCGACGGCAGCGGCACAAGCTCGACGATGCGCAGTTCGCCGCCCGGCTCGTGGCCGTAGCGGATGACAGCGAGGCCGCGGCCGCGGCACAGCGCCGCGAAGGCGGCGAATTCGGGGCTGTCGGCATTCAGAACGGCGGCCCCACCCGCGGGCAGCAACTCGCCGAACAGCCGCCATTTCGCCGCGCGATACGATTCCATGTCGCCGTGATAGTCGAGATGGTCGCGCGTCAAATTCGTGAAAGCCGCGGCCGACAGAGAAATCCCGTCCAGCCGGAACTGCGCGAGACCGTGGCTCGACGCCTCGATCGCAACGTGCTCGACGCCGCTGCCGGCCAATTCCGCCAGATCGCGATGCAATGCGACCGGGTCCGGCGTGGTCAGCGCGCCGGCGCGCCTCCCGTCCGGCGACACCAGGCCGAGCGTGCCGCGGCTCGCCGCCTTATGTCCGAGCCCGGTCCAGATCTCGCGCGTGAAATGCGCCACCGACGTTTTTCCGTTGGTGCCGGTGACGGCGGCGATCGTCTTCGGCTGGCGGCCGTGGAACCGCGCCGCGAGCAACGCCAGACAACGCTGCGGGTTGCGGTCGATGACGATCGCGACGCGGCCGCGTGTGTCGGCGTCGAGGGCCAGCGCATCGGCGTTGTCGGTGAGGATCGCGACCGCGCCGCGGGACACCGCCTCGATCGCGAAGGCGCGCCCGTCGGTCCTCGTGCCGCGCAGCGCCGCGAACAGAAAACCCGGCTCGACCCGACGCGAATCGGCGGTAATCCCGGCGATCTCGCGATTGCCGGTCGGCGCGTGCAATACCGGCCCGGCAACTCCGGCAGCGGCGGTCAGCTCAATAAAGTCAATCCGCTTTCCCTGCAAGCTCTCGACCGTCAACGCCCGCACCACCGCCGGCGATGCCTCGTCGACCGGCTGCACGCCGAGGAGCGGCCCAATGCGCTGGATGATGCGGCCCGTTGCCGGCGCCGCGGTCCATCCCGCTGTCGCATACCCGAAACTCTTTTTCGTCCCGTGCGGCTCGTCCACCAGCATCAGCAGGGCGTATTTCGGATCGTTCATCGGGAACGCGCCGACAAAATCGGACAGAAGTTTCTTCTGGTAATAATGCCCGCCGATGTTCTTTTCCGCCGTGCCGGTCTTGCCGCCGACGACATAGCCCGGCGCGGCGGCCTGTTTGGCGGTCCCGTATTGCACGACCAGCCGCATCAGCTTGCGCATCTGCTCGGAGGTCTTCGGTGACATCACGCGTGTTCCGGCGGGGACTTCGTCCGGCGCCAATTTGCGCAGCGTCGGCGGGCGCAAGATACCGCCATTGACGATTGCCGACACGGCGGTCATCGCGTGCAACGGCGTCACCGCGATACCGTGGCCGTAAGCGATCGTGATCACGTTGACTTCGCGCCATCGTTTCGGGAATTGCGGCTTCGCGACCTCATCGAATTCGATCGGCACCGGCTTCAAGAGCCCGAGGCGTCCGAGAAAGCTGCGCTGCCGCTCCGCCCCTGCTTCCAAAGCCATCCGCGCCGAGCCGAGATTGGACGAGTACATGTAGACTTCGGGCACGCTCAGATAGCGGTGCTTGCCGTGATAATCGGTGATCGTGAACCGGCCGATATTGATGTTATGGACGGCATCGTATTGCTTTGTCATCGTCGCGGTGCCGGCATCGAGCGCCATCGCGGTATTGAATGTCTTAAAGACCGAGCCAAGCTCGTAGGCACCCAGCGTGATCTTGTTGAAAACCCGATCCTTGGCGTCGGCCGGCGACATTTTCGGGTCGATCCGGCCGGGATGGTTCGGGTCGAAATCGGGCAGCGACACCATCGCGATGATCTCGCCGGTATTGACGTCCATGACGATCCCGGCGCCGCCCTTGGCGCTGAAGTCGTTGATGACCTTTTGCAGCTCGTCGTGCACGATGAATTGCACGCGGGCGTCGAGCGAGAGCTGCAGCGGCCCCGTGCTGCTCTTCACCGTCTCGTCGAGCGCCCGCTCGATCCCGGCTAGCCCGTTGTTGTCGATGCCGCAGAACCCGACGACGTGCGAGGCCAGATCGCCGTACGGGTAAACCCGGCGCTCCTCATTGATGAATTGCAGCCCAGGAATGCCGAGGCTGTTGACCCGATACTGCTGCGTCGGCGTCACGCGGCGCTTGATCCAGACAAAGCTCTTGCCCGAGGTCAGCTTTTCGTAAACGTCGGCTGCGTTCAGCTGCGGCAGAACCGACAAAATCGCCCGCGTCGCCTCGCGCGCATCCGGGATATGGCGGGTATCGGCGTAGAGCGAGGGCGCGACGAGAGTCGTCGCCAGCAGCTGGCCGTTGCGATCGACGATATCGGCGCGCGCTGGTGGTGACGGCTCGGCCGGGCGGACCCGTCCCGTGTAAACTTCTCCGGAGCCGCCCAACACCAGCGGCATCGCCAAGAGGCGCACCGTCACGACCAGGAACACGATCGCGAACACGACCGCCACCATGACCAGCCGGGCGCGGCAGGTCTCGATTGCGACGGCGTGGCGCTCGTCGGCAACGACCGGGGCGCCGGCCCGCAGCGGCCGGAAATGCCGCGGCCGGAACAGGTCTTCGTCGATCCGCGGGGCCGCCGCCATCAGTGGCTGTCGGCGATTTTCGAGATCAGCATGTCGAGCGAGGCCGGGGACGCCTTGGCCAGCCGCACCCGCGGGCTCTGCCCGCCGCTGTCGCCGCCCAGCACACGCACCGCCTCGGCCAGGGCGGCCGCCGCGTCCTTCGCGGTGTCGCCGGTTCGCGTCGTGCCCGCCGCGACGTCGGCAACTCCCGTCCCACCGCCCTTGGCGTCGCCGCCGCGAGCCTCCGCGGCATGCGCCGTGGCAATCGGAGCCGCCTTTGCCCACCAATTCTGCGGGTGAAGCGCGCCGGCATCGATACCGAGCAGGCTCAGCGCCTCGGCCAGCGCCACCGCCCTGTCGGCGTCCGCGGACCGTGTGTCGCTTGCCACGTCGGCGAGCTGCGCCTCGGCTGCGACGGTTTCCGTGCCGGTTGCATCGGCTGCATGCGCTGCGCCCCAGGCAACCTGGGCGCTGGCGACCGGCGCTTCGCCGGCGCGAACCGTTCGGGAAGAAGCGGCGGTGCGCGGCGGCACGGCAGAAGCGGCGGCAAGCAATGTCTCGATGCGCGACGGCTCCGTCGATGGCGTCGCGGCCATCATCGTCTGCGGCGCCGGATCGGCGCCCGGGGCGCGCGGTGCGCGCAACGCAATCTCCTCGACCCGTCCCTGCAGCTGCTTCGTGGTCATCGGAGCCAGCTGCAGGAGGTTTTGGTTCAGCTGAGCGAGCCGCTCCGGCTGGTTCAGATAGGCCCACTCCGCGGATAGCACGCGGATCTCCTGCTGATCGGCGATGGTCTGCCGGCGCACGCGGGCGAGTTCGTCGTCGATACTCTGGACCGCGTACTTGACATTGAAGGTCCCAAATCCGCTCGCCAGCACCAACCCGCCCCAGAACACGACCCCCAACCTTGTCATGCGATTGTCCCCCTGCCGACCTCATGTCCCCGATCGACACCGCCGTTCCCCCACGACGGCGCCAAAGTGCGTTCGGCCGCCCGCAGCCGCGCCGAGCGGGCGCGCGGATTGCGCTCGACCTCGTCCGCGTCCGGCCGCACCGCCCGTCGCCCAAGCAGACGAAAACTCTGCGGCGTTGTCGCCGCAAGCGCAGGCATATGACGGGACACTGCCGCCGCGCCGCCGCTGCGCTCGCGCAGAAATGATTTTACTCGGGCATCCTCGAGCGAGTGAAACGAAACCACCGCGAGACGGCCTCCCGGTGCCAGCAGCCGCTCGGCCGCAGCCAATCCGCGGTCGAGTTCGCGCAATTCGTCGTTAACCGCGATGCGCAGCGCCTGAAATGTGCGCGTGGCCGCGTCAATTCCGGGTTCACGCTTCGGAATCGCGGCGCGCACGATCTCGGCCAGCTCGCCGGTACGGCGAATCGGGGCGCATTGACGCGCCGCGACGATCGCCCGCGCGACACGACGGGCGAATCGCTCCTCGCCGAACCTGCGAATCACCTGTTCGAGCTCGTCTTCGCCGAGACGCGCGACAAGATCCGCCGCGCTCTCGCCGGCGCCGCCCATGCGCATGTCGAGCGGTCCGTCGAGCCGGAACGAAAAGCCGCGCTCGGCGGCGTCGAGCTGCGGCGACGAGACGCCGAGATCGAGCGCGACCCCGGCGATCGGGCCACCGCCGATCGAATCGGGCGATGCCACTGCGAGGAGCCGCTCCATGTCGCCGAACCGGCCCTCGATCAGCTGAAGACGCCCGGGATGCGCGGCGGCGAGCCCGGCCCCGCGCCGCAACGCGTCGGGATCGCGGTCGATCCCGACGACGCGGCACCGCGCCGCCGCGAGCAGCGCCGCGCTGTAGCCGCCCGCGCCGAACGTGCCGTCGACATAGACGCCGCCATCGCGCGGCGCGAGCGCCTCGATGACGGCATCGAGCAGCACCGGCACGTGCGTTGCGACTTTTTGGTCGGCGGCGAGCGGATTCGGCCCGACGCGCTCAGACGGGATGTGGCCGGAGTCCCGTTCGAGGGCGCATGACATTGCCGCTCGGCGCGGCTTTCCCTTCCGCGCTTGCGGCCGCGACCGCCTCGCGCGGGCCCGGGTCACGCCTCGGCACTGCCCGGACGGCGGGCCGCTCCGCCGCGCGGCGGCAATGTCGTCCCCTGGCGGCGCGAGCGTTCGCGGACCGCGGCGCGGTGCTCCTCGTAGCGGGCCGGGTCCCACAGCTGAAACATCGCGCCGAGCCCGACAAAGGCGACCTCGTCGCCGATCCCGGCATGTTCCTTCAGCCGCTCGGGCAGGACGACGCGGCCTTCCGGATCCATCGACATCTGATGAGCATCGGCGAATATTTGTGTCAGGTTCTCGTATTCCTCCGAGAACTGCTCTAGGGTGTCAATGCGGTCCTGCATTTCCTGCATGCGATCGCTGCCGGTGCACTCGACCGCCAGCACGCGAAGCGACGGAAACCCAACCAGGAGGTTAGGCTGAGTATTGGTCGCGAGGGTGGAGCGAAAGGTCGCCGGCACTGAAACTCGCCCCTTGCGGTCGACCTTGTTCACATAAGTGGAAAGAAAAAGCTCCACTTGCTTCCCCCAACGCTCCCCCATCAGGCGATCCGGCAAGAGGCGGCCCGGCTACACCCTCGGTTCCCCCCAGAACGAGGGTGTTTCGCCCTTTGGGTGATCATGGGATAGCATGGGCAAATGTGGGCGGTCAATGGGATTCTGTGTAAAAAAATCCTGAATTGGCGAAATCACCCGATGACGCGGGTCTTCGACACTCTATTTGGTAGGAATCGAACCAGATCTGGTAGAAACGGGACCGGCGGACGCTCTCCGGTTATTTGTTTATATTTTGTTCTCATCTTGGCCTGAGGAATGGCCGCCGACGGAGAAACCAACGCCGTCGCGGCCGGCCGCGCTCTCGTCGCCCCCTCTCGACTCCTGTCGCGGGCCACCGCGTTTCCTCGATCGGCCGCGCGCGCGATCGAGCCCAACCTGCAGTACGCAGAGCCGTTGCTTCGAAGCGAAACGCCAGACGGTCTGTAAGCCGGGTTCTGTCCCGCCGCGAAGCCGTGGCGGGGATGGCCATTCATCTGGGACGTTCGTCGCCGAACGCCTCGCGCGACCGACCCGAGCGGCGGCGCGGCAGGCCCGCCCGGCGGCGCCCGCCAAACATTCAAGCCGGCGCCGCCTGCCGCTCCTACTTGGTCTTGCTCCCGGTGGGGTTTACCCTGCCGCCGCCGTTGCCGGCGGCGCGGTGCGCTCTTACCGCACCATTTCACCCTTGCCGCCCATGCCGTCCCATCGCACGACAGGGCTCGGCGGTGTGTTTCTGTGGCACTTTCCCTGGGGTCGCCCCCGCCGGGCGTTACCCGGCACCGTGCCTCCGTGGAGCCCGGACTTTCCTCCCTCCGCCGGCCCTAGGGACAACCCCGAGAGCCGTTCGGAGAGCGGCCATCCGACCGTCTGGCATGGGATAATATGGGATCGCGCCCCCACCGCCGCAAACCGCCGCGCCGAATCGCAATCCGATCGATTGATTTTGTCGAAACCACGACGCAGGCATCGGCTTATCGCATCTGCGCGGCCACACCGCGCATGGCTCGGCCCCCACCCATGCGGCGATAGCGCGGATCGGCGCGGCATCAGGTGCTACACTTGCCGGCAGCGCCGGGAATGGCCCGGCCCGTGGAACGAAATCCAAGGAGGAAAGCGCATGGCGTATGATTTGCTGATAAAGAACGGCCTCGTGGTCGACGGATCGGGGATGCCGGCGTTTCGCGGCGATGTCGGCGTGAAGAACGGCAAGATCGCCGAGATCGGCAAATTGTCGAGCCCGGCGGACCGCACAATCGACGCCGATGGCCGCGCAGTCGCGCCCGGCTTTATCGACAACCATTGCCATTACGACGCGCAGGTCACCTGGGACCCGCTCTGCACCTTCTCGCCCGAGCACGGCGCGACGAGCGTGATCTTCGGCAACTGCTCGCTGTCCTTGGCGCCGGTGCGCAAGGGCACCGAGGAACGCCTCGCCGAATTCCTGTCCTACGTCGAAGCGATCCCGATGGAGGTCCTGCGGACCGTCGAGTTCGACTGGGAGACGATCCCGCAATACATGGATCAGCTCGACAGCAACCTCGGCATCAATGTCGGCAATCTGATCGGCCACTCGGCGGTGCGTTATTACGCGATGGGCGAGGACTGCCAAAAAGCCGGCGCCACCGAAGCGCAGATCAAGGCGATGCAGGACGTCGTCCGCGAGGGCATGGCGGCCGGTGCGCTCGGCCTCTCGGTGTCGCGCGAGAAGGGGCATTTTGACCCGCAGGGCGTGCACATCCCGGCGCTGTGGGCCGATGAGCAGGAGATCTTCGCGCTCGCCGACGTGCTTCGCGACATGGGCACCGGAACGATCCAGGCCGGCGGCGGCCAGTATGTCGAATTGAAGGACGGCCTGATGCGCCGCCTCTCGGAGGCGAGCGGCCGGACCGTCGTCTACAACTCGCTGTCGCAGACGATGCGCCGCCCCGACGAGTGGAAGATCCACATGGCGCGCATCGAGGAAACCGCAGCGCTCGGCATCCGCGCCTATCCGATGTGCAGCCCGAACCGGGTCACGCAGGACTTCACGATGAAGAACACGCAGGTGTTCCGCGGCCTGCCGACCTGGCACCCGATCCTGTTGATGTCGAACGACGAAAAGCTGCGCCTCTACGCCGACCCCGAAATCCGCGCCAAGCTGCACGAGGAAGCGGTCGTCAATAAGCCGGACGGTGCGGTCGGCATCTCGAAGACGTGGTGGAACTACATCTGGGTCAACGAGCCGGCCCTCGAAAAGAACAAGTGGATGCAGTTCAAGTCGATTGGCCAGATCGCCGAGGCGCAGAAGAAGGGCGTGATCGACGCGTTCCTCGATCTCGTTGTGGAGGAACAGCTCGAAACCCGGCTCCTGCAGGCCGAGAACAATATCGACGACGAGGCCGTATCGAAAATCCTGACGCATCCGAACGCGGTGATCGGGCTTGGCGACGGCGGCGCGCACGTCCAGTTCCACGGCGGCTACGGCTACATCACCAAGCTGCTCGGCGAATGGGTGCGCGAGAAGCACATCATGTCATTGGAGCAGGCGGTGCGGCGCCTCACCTTCGACTCGGCGTTGACCTTCGGCCTCTATGACCGGGGATTGCTGCGGCCGGGAATGGCGGGCGACATCGTGATCTTCGATCCAGCGACCGTGAAATGCGGCAAGGAAGAAGTCGTGCACGACTTCCCGGCCGGCGGCTGGCGCATCAAGGAAACGTCGGAAGGCGTGTCGCACACGATCGTCAACGGCCAGGTGCTGCTCGAAGACAAGAAGCACACCGGAGCCCTGCCCGGCCGCGTGCTGCGCAACACCCACTGGCACGCCAACCACGCCTGAGATCGAAGGAGCGAGCGGGACGCCTGCCTTCGTCCCGATCAAACGAACGCAATCCCGCAGGATGGTGCTGACCCCGGCGAAAGCCGGGGAAGCCCATCATCTCACCACCCCGCAACAGCAGGGGCTTCGGACTACTCCGCCGCCGCGTTCTCGATGTGATTGGCGATCAGGCGACGGACGTCATGTAGATCAGCGGAAATCAGGGCGCAGAAGCTCCGAAGCTCGTCGGTCGGTGCAACAAGATCGGGCACCATTAGCGTCATCATCCCAGCCGCCGACGCAGATCGGACGCCATTAGGGGAGTCCTCCAGCGCCAAACACGACCAAGGTTCGAGGCCGAGCCGGTCGGCGGCTTTGAGAAATGGATCGGGCGCCGGCTTTCCGGCCTCGTAGTCTCCGCGCGCGACGATCTCGTCGAAACGCCCGATAAGATTATGCGCGGCAAGGTGACGCTCGACGGTATGTCGGGACGAAGACGTGCATATGGCACGCGGAAGCCGCAATTGGTCCAACATATCGAGGAGCTCGATCACTCCTGGCTTCACTGCGAGCCGGGTTTCGGCGATCGTCCAGAAATGACGCAGCCATGCTTCCTGGAACTCGTCAACCGGGAACGTCTCACCGAAATGGGATAAAAGCAGCACACGGCATTCGGCGAAAGGCAACCCGATGGTCCGGATAAACAAACCGGGCGCAACCTCGCGCTCGCTTTCGGCCGCCGCGAGAAACAGCGCTTCCTGGTAGAGCGATTTCAGTATCGAACAGCAGGCCATCCATATCGAAGATCACGGCGGCGGGTGTTCGAGGGAGCTTCATAAGATCGGACCCCGATCGGTACACTGCGGAACGGATACCCAATTTCCGATCCCCTCCCCCGCCTTGATTTGGGGGAGGGAGCGATCCGGCAGGACCGGACCTATTCCGCCGCTTGCGGCTTTTCGCGGATCGTTTTCGCGATCTCCTTCTGCCGGTCGAATTCGGCGCGGCGACGGGCGATTTCCTCCGGCGACAGTCTTGCGATGTTGGAGAAATCGAGCTTCCACGCCGGATCGGCGCTCCAGCGCAGCGGCGACTGCACACTCGTGCGTGGCGCCGGGGCCGTCTCCAGAACCTTCAGCGCAAGCTCCAGCGTGAACGCCTGCGATTCCGGGTCACGTGGCTTGCCGGTCGGGTTGCCGAGCGGGAAATCGCTGAACAGAAAGCGCGGCACGCCGACATGTTCGACGATGTCCTTGGCGCATCCCATAATTACGGTCGGAATGCCGTTCGCTTCGAGGTGACGGGCGGCCAGACTCACGGTCTGGTGGCACACCGGTCAAACCGCGACGATCACAACCGCGTCGGCCTTGTCCTCGCGCACCCGCCGCAGCAGCTCCGGGCAGTCTCGGTGCAAGGTCGCGCGATGGCTGCGGTCCGTCGGCGCCCCGTGGAAACGCGGCGCGACCGCGCCGATCCGCCCGGACGCCGCGAGCCGCCGCAGCGCCGGCAACGGAAACCACGTATTGCTGTCCTCGGCCGTCGTATGCGCCCGGTCGTAGCCGATATGCGAGATGCGCTGATCGTGGTCGCGATCGGTCTCGCCGGAATAGACCGTGTAAAACTTTGCGCCACCGTTATACGGCGCGCCCGGCCCCTGGTCGCCCTTGTCCGGCTGGTACGGCACCGCCGTCGTGATCAGCCCGATGCGGCTCTCGGCCAATGGTTTTTTCAGCGGCGCGAACGGCACCTCGGCATAATGCGCCCAGCGATACGGCGCTCCGTACCCGAGCGCCTGATAATAGTCGCGGATGCGCTGCATGTACGGGATCGGCGCGGCGTGCTCGGGCGCGAAGCCGAACCCCTCCTCACGATCGCTCATCGCGGCCTCCTTCAACCCGCCTTGAAGTACTCCACATCCTCCGCCCGCGGCTTCCATTCCGGGTTGCTCGGCCATTCCTTGGTGCGGCCCGAGAATTCGCTGCCGTAACGCACCCGGAACAAGAGCGTCCGCTCCGCGCCGGTGTTCCATTCATGCAATTCGCCCGGCGGGTGCACGACAAACGATCCCGGCACGACCTCGACCGTCTCGGTCGGCGTCTTCATCGTACCGCCGCCCTCGAAGCAGAAATAGATTTCGGTCGCATGCGGGTGGCAGTGATAGGGGCTGACCTGCCCCGGCTCCCAGCACGCGACCGTCACATCGCCCTCGGCTACCCGCCCGAGCACCCGCTCGACATGCTTTTTTGGGTCGAATTTCTCTTCTTGCTTCAGATTGAAACAGTGCATCACGTCCCCTTCTTAGAAAGATTCAAGCCGTTACCTGTTCGCGCACGCCGAGTTCCGCTATCATCCGTTCGCGCATGATGAATTTCTGCACCTTGCCGGTAACGGTCAGCGGAAACTCGTCGACGAAGCGGACATGGCGCGGGATTTTGTAATGCGCGATCTGGCCGTCACAGAATGCGCGCACCTCGTCGCCCTCCATCGTCTCGCCGGCGCGCAATTTGATCCAGGCGCAGATTTCCTCGCCATACCGCTCGTCCGGCACGCCGAATACCTGCACGTCCTGGATCTTCGGATGGCGGTACAGAAACTCCTCGATCTCGCGCGGATAGACGTTTTCGCCGCCGCGGATCACCATGTCCTTGATGCGGCCGACAATTTTGCAATAGCCCTCGTCGTCGATCGTCGCCAGATCGCCGGTATGCATCCAGCGCGCCGGGTCGATGGCTTCCGCAGTGCGCTCCGGATCGTCCCAATAGCCGAGCATCACCGACATAGCCGCGCGCGCACAACTCGCCGGGGGTGCCGCGCGGCACGATGCGGCCCTCGGCGTCGATGACCTTCGCCTCGACATGCGCGTGGATGCGTCCGACCGTGCCGGTCTGCCGCTCGATCGGGTCGCCGATCGCGGTCTGGAAAGCTGACCGGGCTGGTTTCGGTCATGCCATAGCCGATCGTCATTTCGGTCAGGTGCATCTTGTCGATGCACTGGCGCATGATTTCGATCGGACACGGCGCGCCGGCCATCATCCCGGTGCGCAGGCTGCGTCAGATCGAATTCGTCGAAATCGGGATGCTGCAACTCGGCGATGAACATCGTCGGCACGCCGTAAAGCGAGGTGCAGCGCTCCTCGGCGATCGTCTGCAGCGTCGTCAGCGGCTCGAACCCCTCGCCGGGATACACCATCGCGGCGCCGTGCGTCATGCAGGCGAGACTGCCAATCACCATGCCGAAACAGTGATAGAGCGGCACCGGGATGCACACCTTGTCGCGCTCGCTGTAGCGCATCGCCTGGCCGAGAAAGAAGCCGTTATTGAGGATGTTGTGGTGGGTCAAGGTCGCGCCCTTCGGCGACCCGGTCGTGCCCGAGGTGAACTGGATGTTGATCGGGTCGTCGAATTGCAGGCGATCGGCCAATTCCGCGAGCCGCGCCCGCTCACCGGCGCCGCCCATCGCCGCAACGTCGTCAAAGGCGAACATGCCGGGCGCCGCCGGGCCGCCGATCTGGATCACGCAACGCAGCCGCGGCAGCTGTCGCCGCCCGAAGCGCTCCCGGCGCCGCGCCCGCCAGCTTCGGGCGCCAGCGCGTTCAGCATGCCGACATAGTCGCTGGTCTTGAACGCGGTCGCCGTGACGATGCCGACACAGCCGACCTTGTTCAACGCGTATTCCAATTCGGCAAGGCGATAGGCCGGGTTTATGTTGACGAGGATCAGCCCGGCCTTGGCCGTCGCGAATTGCGTCACGACCCATTCGGCGCAATTCGGCGCCCAGATCGCGACCCGCTCGCCGGGCTCGAATCCGAGCGCCAAAAGTCCCGCGGCGAACGCATCGACCCGCTCCCCGAGTTCGCGGTAGGTCCAGCGGATCCCCTGCTGCCGCACGGTCAGCGCGTGGCAGTCGCCGTATCGGGCGACGGTCCTATCGAACGCGGCGCCGATCGTCTCGCCGATCAGCGGCGTATCGACCGCCCCATGCACATAGCTCAATTTTGTGCTCATCGCTGCGGCTCCTGCGGCGCGCGCCGCTCGTGCTTCCATTCCGAGGCCGGGCCCTCGCTATCGGGCGTGACCGGCGGCGCCGGCGAGGCCGACCAAACCGGCGACGGCGGCTCGGCCGCGTTCCTGCCCGAGCCGATACTCGCGGCGCAGGCGGTGCGACGCCCGCACCGTCAGCGGGATCGACGTAACATAAACCGCCCCGATCACCATCAGCGTAACCCATGGCGCGGTCGTAAAAAAAGCCGCCATCAATCCGACCCCGAGCATTGTCGGCACGACGTGATGGCTCGGGATCCGGATGCGCTTCAGCGAAAATGTCGGGATCGTGCTGACCATCAGCAGCGCGACCACCCCGATCCACACCGCGTTGAGTATCGGCGAGCGCGCGATCCAGACGTCCCATTCGAAGCTGACGAACATCGGCAGCATGATCAGCCCGGCCCCGGCCGGCGCCGGCACGCCGCTGAAATAATTCGAGCGCCACGGCGGCGGCTCGGCGACGAGCTGGGTATTGAAACGCGCGAGGCGCAACGCGCAGCAGACCGCGTAGAACAGCACCATCGCCCAGCCGATGCTCTGCAGCCCCGACATCGTCCACAGATAGAGCATGACGGCCGGCGCCGCGCCGAAGCTGATGAAATCGGACAGGCTGTCGAGTTCGGCACCGAAGCTCGACGTTGCCTTCAACAGCCGCGCGAGCCTTCCGTCGAGCCCGTCGAAAATGCCGGCGGCGATTATCGAGAACACCGCGTACTCGAACTGGCCTTTCACCGCGAAGCGGATGGCGGTCATGCCGGCGCACAAGGCCAGCAGCGTCAGAATATTCGGCACCATGCGGTTGGCCGAGAACGGCGCCAATCCGCCGCGCCCGCGGCCGCCGTACCCGCATTCGGGTGGAACGCATCCCCTTCCCTTCCCCACCAGCGTCTTCCGGCAATCTAGCACGAATCATGACAGCTGGCCTTAATCCGCGCGCGGAGTTTGCTCCCCCGCTCGCCGGGACGGGTCACGATCGGCCATAGCCGCTGAACGACGAGCAGTTCCTGTCGGTTAGCATTCAGTGCGCCACCCCGCCGCGCTCGGGCTCGGCAGCGTTGCGGTCGGCGAGCACGGTCTCGCCGGCGATCGTGCGCTGTCCGACGGCGACCAGCGGCAGGTAGGGCGGCGGACAATAGATGTCGGCGCGCGAGCCGAACCGGATCACGCCGATCCGCTCACCGGCGCCAAGCAGCTGACCTTCGTAGACCGGGCAGACGATCCGGCGGGCGACCAGTCCCGCGATCAAGACGAACGCGATGTCCGGTCCGTCGCCGCGCGCGATACGGATCGCGAGGCGCTCGTTGTCGGTGCTCGCCTTGTCGAGGCTGGCATTGACGAACAGCCCCTTCGTGTAGCGCCGCGCCGCGACCCGGCCGCCGACCGGAGTGCGCGCGACATGCACGTCGAAGAGATTGAGAAAAATGCTGATGCGCGGCACCGGCGCGGCGCCCATGTCGAGTTCGGGCGGCGGCGGCGCGGGCCCGATCGCGGCAACGATGCCGTCCGCCGGGCTGACGATCAGCCCGGGACGCGTCGGCGTCACGCGCCACGGATCGCGAAAGAAATACGCCATCCACAAGGTCGACGATCACCCCGACCCACCCGGCCGGCCACCACACCACAAACAGGATCAGCGTTACGACCGCCGCGATGGCAACGAACTTCCACCCGTCCGGATGAATCGGCGCCAAAACCTGCCGCCACATGCTCACACGCCAACACCCCCGCGCCGTGTTCCGAGATATCAAAAGGACCACAACCCCTCACTCCGGGTCGAAATCCTCGAACCGCACACCACGGCCGGCACGCAGGCTGGCGCGCGCCTGATCGATCCGGCGGAGAAACCGCGGCTCACTCTCAAGCCGCTTATCGTTATTTAACTTCGGAATACCGAGATCTACTTCACTCAACAGCTTTAAATTACGCCAACCTTGTCCGCGCTGTATACTAGCGCATGTGCTGCCGCGATTTCTGTTGTTTTGAATCTAGTGAACTCCGCAAGCAATAATGCCGCCTCATCTGCAACAATTTTAGAAAACCGCAAATATAAGTTCAGCGATTCCAAAGTCTTTTGCGGATCTATTCCTGAGGGCAGATTGCAGTCGATTGGCCGTTCACCAACACCTTCCTGAAACTGACTCAAATGCACGTAAGCCGTTTCCAGACGCATTCGAAGTCCTTCGTCTTTCTCCAACCGCCATGACGCCCTTAAGAATCAGCTTCATCTCAGACTTCTTGAGCGGGAGGTTGGATGCATCTAAAATCGCAGTCGGGTAGCGCTCCATCAGAGCACCGAGCCCACTCACCGCTGCCGTCGCAACTTTTATTAACTCGCCATTATCGTCTGTCAGATCAGGTTTTTCGGGGCTGCCCTGTGGCATTTTCGATACCATGAATAGCTCTCCCTTTAGAACCGCCCAGGCAGTGACGGAAAGACCCACTGCAGAAAAGCCAGCCTGCACCGTTTGCCAGTAACGTTGTAAGGCGAGAGTTGCGAGAATGCCGGCACCAGCAAACAGGAGACCCAGGGCCGCAAATGATATTGCGATGGTTTTCTTGCGAGCAGGCGCAATACCCGCACCAACATAAATGAAGACGAACCCCGTTGCGATGCCTGCTATTGCCTCAATGTATGTATGGCCCAAGAACCCGTCCGGATCGAGACCTCCCCAAAACAGAAAGAAGCGGTTCGAAAAATAGATCGCGGCAGGGGTGACGAACGCAGCTAAGCACGCAACCGGACAGAAGGCGATCCATCGGGCGACAGTCTTGGCCTTGTCCAACTTTTCCTCCATTCTCGCTTCGTGCCGGTGCATGCCGCTAGAAAGCAGCAGCGTGGAATGTCTACAGCCGCAGGGCAACTAGGCACTTACTGTCGGCTCGGAGGTCGCTTCGCAGGCTCGCATGGATTAGTCGCGCTAAGCCTACCCATGGACAAAATGGGACAGTCGATAAGCCCTACGTTACGTCGCTTGTGGAACGGAAAGTGAAACTACGCTCACCGCCCCGGCGGGGCGAGCACCTCGCGCTTGCCGACGTGGTTGGCGCTGCTGACGACGCCTTCGGCTTCCATGCGCTCGATCAGCTTGGCGGCGCGGTTGTAGCCGATCTGCAGATGGCGCTGCACGAAGCTCGTCGAGGCCTTGCGCTCGCGGCACACCAGCGCCACCGCCTGGTCGTACAATTCGTTGCCCGAGCCGCCCTCGTCGTCGCCGCCAAACACCTCGATCGCGCCGCCATCATCCTCGGTGATGTCGTCGATATAATCGGGCATCCCCTGCGATTTCAGGAACGAGACGACGCGCTCGACCTCCTCGTCCGAGACGAATGGCCCGTGCACGCGGGTGACCCGGCCGCCGCCGGCCATGTAGAGCATGTCGCCGCGCCCCAGCAGCTGCTCCGCGCCGCCCTCGCCGAGGATCGTGCGGCTGTCGATCTTCGAGGTCACCTGAAAGCTGATGCGCGTCGGGAAATTGGCCTTAATCGTGCCGGTGATGACATCGACCGACGGGCGCTGCGTCGCGGTGATCAGGTGGATGCCGGCAGCCCGCGCCATCTGCGCCAGCCGCTGCACCGCCGCCTCGATCTCCTTGCCGGCGACCAGCATCAGATCGGCCATTTCATCCACGACGACAATAATCAGCGGCAACTCGCTGGCATCAAACGGTTGTTCCTCCAAGACTGGCTGGCCTGTGTCGGCGTCGAACCCGGTCTGCACCTTGCGCGTCAGGCTCTCGCCGCGCTCGGCCGCCTCGCGCAGCCGCGCGTTGAACCCGTCGATGTTGCGCACGCCAAGCCGCGACATCTTCTGATAGCGGCTCTCCATCTCGCGCACCGTCCATTTCAGCGCGAGCACCGCCTTTTTCGGGTCGGTGACGACCGGCGACAACAGATGCGGGATGCCGTCATAGACCGACAGTTCCAGCATCTTCGGGTCGATCATGATGAATTTGCACGTGTCGGGCGGCATCCGGTACAGGATCGACAGGATCATCGTGTTGATGCCGACCGATTTGCCGGAGCCGGTCGTGCCGGCGATCAACAGATGCGGCATGCGCGCGAGATCGGCGATGACCGGCTCGCCCGAAATGTCCTTGCCGAGCGCCAGGACGAGCCGCCCGCCATGCTTCTCGAAAGCCGGCGAGGCCAGCAGCTCGCGCAGATAGACCGTCTCCGCCCGGCGGTTCGGCAACTCGATGCCGATCACGGTGCGTCCGGGCACGACCGCGACGCGCACCGAAATGGCGCTCATCGAGCGGGCGATGTCGTCGGCGAGGCCAATGACGCGCGACGCCTTGATGCCCGGCGCCGGCTCGAGCTCGTACAAGGTCACGACCGGTCCCGGCCGCACCTGCACGATCTGGCCGCGCACGCCGTAATCCTCGAGCACGGTTTCGAGCATGCGGGCGTTCCGGGCCAGCGCTTCGTCATCGACCACCTCGCCGCGACCCGCCGGTGGGTTGGTCAGAAGTCCGAGCGACGGCAGCACGGGCTCCGGCGCCGGCTCAAGATCGCGCGCCGGTCCCGCGTTCCGCTCGGCCCGCCCCGGGGCTGAACCCGGCCTTCGCCCGAGGCAGCACCAGCCGCACCAGCCGGCCGCCCGGCTCCTCCAAGATCGGCGCCGCGCTCGCGGCTTGTGGGCCGACAGGCGGCGTTGGCGCGGTCCATTTGCGGCTCGCGCCGATGCGGCAGCGGCGTCACGACCAGGCGCATCGCGGGTCGCGCGATCCCGTGCCGAGGGCGGAGCGGCCCGCTTCCGACCCGCGCCGCGCCGCGCGCCAAGCCCGCATCAAGAACCCGCCGAGCGCCGCCGAGCCGCGTCCCGACGCACCGGCCAACCATCCGGCGCCGCGTCCCGCGCCGCTGCCGAGGTGGCGCCACTGGCCGGCCGACAAGCCGATGATCGACAGCAGCAACGGCCCGACCAGCGCAGCCGCGACCATCGCCAAAGGCAATTCCAGCGCGCCGAAACCGGCCCGCCCGGCCAAACCCAGCAGCAGCGACCCGATCAGACCGCCGGCTCCCGAACGCGGCTCGTCGGCGCGCAGGATCGCGAACGCCGCCGCGCCGAGAGCGAGCGCGAGCGCGAGCAGCAGCAGCTTGCGAGCCGGCCGGCGCAGCGGATGCTGCAGCAGCAATCCGAAAGCCCAGCCAAGCACCACGGCCGGCAGCAGATAGGCCGCGAACCCGAGATACTGCAGCAGCACGTCGGCGGCAATCGCCCCGGAATTGCCGAGATAGTTGCGGGGCGGCGCGGCGGTTGCGGTGTCGAGCGACGGATCGGCCGGGTTGTAGGTCAACAGCGCCAGGCAGAGCAGCGCGCTTGCGACCAAGAGCGCGATGCCGAGTGCGGGCAGCAGCTGCCGCGCCGTGGCGTTGCGTAACTCACCGCCGCGCCGGCTCAGCCGGTCCCAGCCGAAACTCGCGATCTGTGCGGTTCTGGGCATCCCCCCGGCCCCCGTCTGTCAGGTCAGCACGCCGCGCCGGCCCCCACCGGCACGCCGCCGATCTTGTACCACCATTCTTGTACCATTGCGCGAACCCGGCGCTACAGCACGCGCGCGATCCGCGCAAAAGCGGTTTCGAGCGTGGCCTCGTCGTGCACGATCGCGAGGCGTATGTAGCGCGCTCCAGGGTTGTCGCGACCGTCGGCGGCGCGCGCCGTATAGCCGCCCGGCAGCACGCGAACCGCCGCCCCGCGCCACAGCCGCAGCGCCGCTTTTTCGCCGTCGCCAACGTCGAGCCAGAGAAAAATCCGCCCGCTGGCCGGTAGAAGCCGAAATCGGCCGCCGAGCGCGGCCTCGGCTATATCGAATTTGCGGCGATAGCGGGCGCGGTTCTCCTCGACATGCGCCTCGTCGCGCCACAGCGCCGCCGCCGCGGCCTGGATCGGCAGCGGCACCTGACAGCCGCCGTAATCGCGCAGATGCTTGAAATGGCCGATCAGAACCGGATCGCCGGCGACGAACCCGGAGCGCAGCCCGGCCGCGCTCGACCGCTTCGACAGCGAATGGAATACGACGACATTGGCAAACAGGCTGTTCGCCGCGGGACCGAGCGCGGCGCAGGCTTCGAGCGCTCCCGGCGGCGGCGTCCGGTCCCAGATCTCGGCGTAGCACTCGTCGACCGCCAGCACGAAATCGTGCTCCCGCGCCAACGCGATCGCCTGTTTCAGATAGTCGAGCGTCGCGATCGTGCCCTGCGGGTTGGCCGGCGAGCACAGATAAAACAGCGCGGTGACCTCCAGCGTGTCGCGCGGGATTGCAGCGAGGTCGGGCATGAACCCGTTCTCGGCCGTCGCATCGAGGAACACCGCGTCGGCCCCGGCCATCGCCGCCGCCCCGTTATAGACGAGGTAGTACGGGTTCGGCAGCAGAACGACCGGCCGCTTTCCGGCCTTCTCACGCGGCACCGCGAGGCTCGAAAACAGGTACAGACCTTCCTTTGTGCCGCCCAGGCTCAACACGTGCCTGTCGGGATCGACCGCCCCGGAAGGCAGCCGATAGCGCCGGGTCAACCAGTCCGCGATCGCCTGGCGGAGTTCGGGCGTACCGGCCATCGGCGGGTACTTGTTCCACTCATGCGCGTGCGCCGCCAAGGTCTCAGCCAGCAGCGTCGGCGGCTGATGCTGCGGCTCGCCGAGCGACATCAATATCGGGGGGTCGTTGACCAGCGGCGTCACCGGGTTGAGCAGCGTGCGCAACGCCTCGAACGGATAGTCGGAGAGCGTATCGAGAAGCGGGTTGAGCGGCATGGGGCCGAGCTTACGCGATCGGCCGAGTGCGCGGAAGAAAATGGGCGGATGCTGTCGGGCGGATGCGGCCGGTGTATGCTGATGACGGCCTGGGCTCGCCGGGGACGACGCCGATGAACAGAATCGCGCAATGCTGCTGCGGATCGCATGCGCCCGAGCGCTTCCCGCGACAGCCGCCGATCGCCGCGCCGTCCAAAGTCTGATGACCCGAGGCATATCCCGAGCGTCGAGACCGCATGGCCGATAACCCTGAGCCGGTGATCGCCGGGGCCGGGCTGAAAGGGATGCTGGTTGGTGGCGCCTGCTGCGGAGCGGGGCTTCGGTTGCTGTGGTCGATGCGCGGGACCCGCCGGCAATGGCTGGCGTCAGGCATTAAACTCATTCTTGGATTGGCCGCGATACTGGCAATGACAATCGCGTCGGTACGGGCATCGAACAATTACAGGATGGGCTCAGAGGCGAGTAAAGGGACCCTGCTTCATCGGGTGACCGTATTTTCCGACGATCCGAATGCCATTCACGATCCAAGGCATCCGCAGCCGCAAACCGGCGCCGACAAAATGTTCGCGCCTATCGGGCTGATCTGGACCAATCACCCTCAACCCGACCAAGGCTCAGCGTTAACGTCGCACCTTCGCATGGGAACAGCCTTCCTTGTTTCGCCGTGTTACGTTTTGACGGCCTATCATATCGTTTTTGGGCATCGAACCGGGTACCGGAAAGGCACAGTACAGGCCGAGCAGGATGTTTCCGCAACCTTCGGCGTGGGCGGCAAGAAGGCGCGCGCGGTGCCGGTAAAATATGGCCGCTTCTCGATGTTTCCCGGCCAGGATTGGGCCCTCCTGCGGGTCGAACCCGAACGCGGGCACCGCTGTTTGGGTGAGGATCCGAACATCGGCTGGCTGCAGTTGGCTCCTTTACCGGCGTCAATTGCAACAAAGAAATCGCTTTCGGTCGCCGGCTATCCGTCGGACAAGAGTCGCGCATCGCTGTGGCGGCAAGACACATGTCGTTTTTATGAGCAATACCACGATGTAGAGAACGACGGTCTGTGGACGACGGATTGCGCGACCCGGCCGAGATCCTCCGGAGCTCCGATTTTTTTCGTCGAAAACGGTGAATTAAAAGTCGTGGCGGTTATGAGCGGCCATCTCGGAAACGATGCCGAAAACAAGATCCTGCCCAAATGGGACCCACAACGCGCCAATCTCGCGCTCGACGTCGGAAAAATAATTGCGTCAGAGCCTGACGTCCTGAAACTCATCAAAACCGATATCGATCGATTTGGTCGGCCCAACCCGGCGCGGGTACGCTGAATGTCCGATAATCGGCGCTTCCCCGATCAGAAGTTCTGGTGCGGTATAGCGGCATAACGGAGAAGGCGCGTCGTGCGGATGATCGCCGTCACGCAGCCTCGCCAGCCGGTCGCTGGCCTCCCTGGCCTCGCCAGTTCAGCAACTGTTCTTCGAAATAGTGCAAGAACACTCGGATAATATCGTCTATGGAAACATCTGGCATCTCGCGATTGAACATCTCCGCTATTTCGGCGACGGTTCTCTTTCCGTCCACAAGGGCGATCAGGCGAGCCGTCTCGTTGCTTATGTCGATGCTTTGCACGCGGGATGGAACGCGTTCGTGGCGTAGTACAATCGTAGGCGTCGCGTCCGCGCCAAGGCGCTGCCGCTGTATGAGTTGGGCGCCCGGGAAATGGTGCGGTACGATCCCGGGAATCTCGGCCGCATCTGGCGTTGTCGGGATCGGCCTATTCGTCGCGGAGCCGGTCTTCCTCGCCGATGTCAGATAGCAAAGGTGGTTTTGGAAGCTCCAGGACGGGAAATCACGGCTGACGTCGAGATGCGTCGCGCGAAATACCTCGGCCTCGATGACGCTGAACCCGGCCGTCTCGAAAAAAGCCGCGCTCTCGGTTTGATCGAAGCGCCAGAGCGCCTTCAGCGGCCCGGAAGGGCCGTAATTGATCCATACGCCATCGTCGCAGAGGATTCGGTGGATTTCGTCCGCCAGTTGGCGCGGCTCGGGGATCAGATCGAGCAGAAAGGCGGTGACAACGCAATCCACCGAGCCAGCGGCGAAGACGGTATCGAAGGCATCCATCGCGGCCAGCATCACATGCGGTTTGGCCGATCCGCTGTCATCCCCCCGCAGGATTACATGACCCGATTGGTCGATGGCGCGTGGCAAGGCCAGATCGAGGCTTTTCCCATCGAGCAAATCGCGCGCGGCCTTGAGCGCCGGCAGCGTCAGATCGAATCCCAAGACCTGTTTGAATCCCGGCGCCAACCGTGCCAGCAATCCGCCCGCGCCGCAGCCGGGGAAAACCGCCGATTTTTCGGAAAGATCGACAAAAGCATGCCTCAGCGCGACGCCAATTCTGTCCCTGATATCGTCCAGCTCGGTCGTATTTGTCCAATCCCGCAGCAGGAAGGGCACCAGCGCCTCAAGCGTCCAACCCGAGACGCGCGCGCCTGATGATCGTTGGGGAGCAGTGGCCTGCGCAGAGACGGCGGATCCGAGCAGGCCGATAAACGTATCGGCCCGAGCGATCTCGGCGTCGATGATGTCGCGGTGCCGGTCAATCGACACCGGCGGCAAGCCCGCTTCGGACTCTAGGATTTCAAGAACCACTCTGCGCTGACGAGCCTCACGCGATACCCGCTCGAGGGACGCCAGCTGCGCGCGCAGGTATTCCGCGGGCTCCCGCACCAGGATCGGGATACCCGAGATCACCGGATATTGCTTGCCGCAATCGGCGCAGCCGAGGCCGGGGTCTTTCGGCCTTAATGCGGCGCGGCACTGAAGACAGCGCCATTTCCAACCGTGGCTTGCTTCTTCGTCCGCCGTCATGCCATCCGCTGCCGTATGCGCGCCCAAGGGAGCAATTTTGCTGTTAAGTTCGGCCGAGGGCAAATGGCGACATTCTGCCGGCAACCCGGCGGGCGCCATTCGCCGATCGCCGTTTTCGCCTTGCGGCCATCATAGCTCGGTGCGCCAATGAGCCGGTTTTGGGGAGAATAAGCGATGCCGGATATGCTGTTCGTTTGTCTGCAGGACGAAGACAAGATCGCGTCTTTCGCGATCGATGCCGCGACCGGCGGGTTGACCAGACAGGCCGACACGTCCGTCGCGGGCGGGCCGTCGGTGCTGGCGCTCAGGCCCGACCGCCGGGTCCTTTATGTCGGGCGACGCGCGCCGGCGGCAATTTCGAGTATTGCGATCGACCAGAAAACCGGAGCCCTCAACCCGCAGGGCAGCGTCGATGCGGCGGATGCGCCGACCTTTCTCACGCCAGACCGCAGCGGCCGGTATCTGCTCGCGGCCTATTACCAGGGCGGATACGCCGCCGTGCATCCTCTCGGATCGGACGGCTCGATCGCGGCGCCGTTGCTCGGGCGGCAGGACACCGCGGTCGGCGCGCACGCGATCGCGACCGATCCGTCGAACCGCTTCGCCTTCGTTCCGCACATCTCGCGCGTGCAGGACAATGTTCTGGAACCGCCGAAGAACATCCCGGGCCCCAATTTCATCGCGCAATTCCGCTTCGACGCGGAAACCGGCGGTCTGACCCCGAATGTCCCGTTTCGCGTCGAGCAGGCGGAACTGATCGGTCCCCGCCACTACTGTTTTCATCCCGATCGGGACCTCGTCTATTTCTCCGACGAGCAGGGATGCAGCGTCAGCGTGTATCGCCTGGACCCGGCGACCGGCACCCTGTCGGCCGTGCAGCGGGTCGGCACCCTGCCGGACGGGTTTTCCGGCCGCAATACCTGCTCGCAAATCCATCTGACCCCGTCGGCGAAGTTTCTCTATGTCGGCAACCGCGGCCATAACACCATCGCCGGGTTCGCCGTTGACCCGGCGACCGGACATCTGCGGCCGCTCGGACATGCACCGACCGAAGCGGTCCCGAGCGCGTTCGGCCTCGACCCTGGCGGGAATTATCTGTTCGCCGCCGGCACCGCGACCGGCAAGCTCGCCGCTTACCGCATCGACGCCGGGACAGGCGCTCTGACCCCACTTGGCGCGTTCGATGTAGGCCAACGGCCAGCGGCAGTCATGGCAACCCGGCTGGCCGGTTAGCAGGCCTCAACTTTTTAATTAGCACTATCCGCCAGAGAGTGCTAAGGCTGGCCCTCCTTTCTCACGTCACCAGGAGAAAAGCGGTGAGCTTTCGCCCGTTACACGATCGCGTCGTCGTCCGGCGTGTCAACCAGGAAGAAAAATCGCGCGGCGGCATCATCATCCCCGATACCGCCCAGGAAAAGCCGATGGAAGGCGAAATCATCGCTGTCGGGCCGGGCGCCCGCGCCGATGACGGCACCTTGCAACCCCTCGACGTCAAGGCAGGCGATCGGGTGCTGTTCGGCAAATGGTCCGGCACCGAGGTCAAACTCGATGGCGAGGAACTGCTGATAATGAAAGAATCCGACATCATGGGCGTCATCACCGCGTGAGCTGCGCGAATCCTGACGCGCGTCAATAATGGAGCTTGAATAATCATGGCTGCCAAAGAAATCAGACACAGCACCGATGCCCGCGAGCGCATGCTGCGCGGCATCGACATCCTCGCCGAGGCGGTGCGCGTGACGCTCGGACCCAAGGGCCGCAACGTCGTTCTCGAAAAATCGTTCGGCGCGCCGCGCATCACCAAGGACGGCGTTACCGTCGCCAAGGAAATCGAACTCAGCGACAAGTTCGAGAACATGGGCGCCCAGATGGTCAAGGAAGTCGCCTCCAAGACCAGCACCGAGGCGGGCGACGGCACGACCACGGCGACGATCCTGGCGCACGCGATGGTGCGCGAGGGCATCCGCGCGGTTGCCGCCGGGATGAACCCGATGGACCTGAAACGCGGCATGGACATCGCCGTCGAGGCGATCGTCGCCGATGTCAAGAAGCGGGCCAAGGCGGTCGTCGACCAACGACGAGATCGCCCAAGTCGGCACGATCTCCGCCAATGGCGATGCCGAGATCGGCCAGATGCTGGCCGACGCGATGAAGAAAGTCGGCAACGAGGGCGTCATCACGGTCGAGGAAGCCAAGTCGCTCGAAACCGAGCTCGATGTCGTCGAGGGGATGCAGTTCGACCGCGGCTATATCTCGCCGTATTTCGTGACCAACGCCGAGAAGATGATCGTCGAACTCGACGATCCGTACATCCTGATCCACGAGGCCAAGCTGTCCGGTCTGCAGGCGCTGCTGCCGCTTCTGGAGGCGGTGGTGCAGAGCAGCCGCCCGCTATTGATCGTCGCCGAGGACATCGAGGGCGAGGCGCTCGCGACGCTCGTCGTCAACAAGCTGCGCGGCGGCCTCAAGGTGGCGGCGGTCAAGGCGCCGGGCTTCGGCGATCGCCGCAAGGCGATGCTGGAAGACATCGCGATCGTCAGCGGCGGCCAGGTGATCTCGCAGGATCTCGGCATCAAGCTCGAAAACGTGACCCTCGACATGCTCGGCCGTGCCAAGCGGGTGCATATCGACAAGGAGAACACGACGATCATCGACGGCGCCGGCAGCAAGGACGACATCGACGGCCGCGTCAATCAGATCAAGGCGCAGATCGAGGAGACGACCTCCGACTACGACCGCGAGAAATTGCAGGAGCGCCTCGCCAAGCTGGCCGGCGGCGTCGCGGTGATCCGGGTCGGCGGCGACAGCGAGGTCGAGGTCAAGGAGCGCAAGGACCGGGTCGATGACGCGATGCACGCGACCAAGGCGGCGGTCGAGGAGGGCGATCGTGCCGGGCGGCGGCGTCGCGCTGCTCTATGCCGGCAAGGCGCTCGACGGCTTGACCGCGGCGAACAGCGACCAGCAGGTCGGCATCCAGATCGTCCGCAAGGCGATCCAGGCGCCGGCGCGGCAGATCGCCGAGAACTCCGGCACCGACGGCGCGATCGTCGTCGGCAAGCTGACCGATCGCGGCGAGCAGAATTACGGCTACGACGCGCAGTCCGGCGAGTACAAGGACATGGTCGCGGCCGGCATCATCGACCCGGCCAAGGTGGTCCGCGTCGCGCTGCAGGACGCCGCCTCCGTCGCCGGTCTGCTGATCACGACCGAGGCGATGGTGACCGACCGGCCCGAGCCGAAATCCGCTGCAGATGCCGCACGATCACGACCACGGCATGGGTGAGTTCTAACAAGCCCTCAACCGCGTCTCCGGCGGTCGGCGCACATCCGACCGCCGGCCGCGGAGTTGCAAGCGCGCGCCGTGGGACTATTCAGCTTCAACCTGGTGCCGCGGTTCTTCGGCGGCGACGCTTAGCCGTTCGATCAGGCTGACGCGCAGCGCCTTCGAGCGGATCGTCGGGCACCGGCGAGGCGCAGGTCTCGCCATTGCGCAACGGCCCCACGGCGCCCCCCTCGGCGAACCAGCCTTCGTACACGACATCGAAGCGGTCGGCGATCTCCGGTGTCGGGCGGGCGGCGAACCCGGTCAGCGCCAGCTCCCGGCCGCTCGTACCGGCGTAGTTGCCGTTGCCGACCCAAGGCGTCGCGCGGCCTTCCGCGGCGAAGACGCGGAACTCGACCGCGTCAGGCTCGCAGCTCGTCGCGCGGCCGGATGCTGATCGCCTCGACGCGCTGTCCGCCGCCCGGCATTCCGGCCCAGCCCGGCTCGTCGAAGCGGCGGTCGCCGATACCGATGATGCGCAGCAGGATCTCGGTGGCGATTTCACGCGGCAGACGCTCGGCCGCTTCGGCTTCTCCCTGGCTCTCCGCGCCGCCCTCCGGCCGGGGACCTCCGAGTCGGGACCGCGGAGCGTCCGGCGCGGTTTCCGCTTGCGGCGCGAGCAGTGTTGCGGCCGCCGCGGCGCCCGGCTCCAAGAGGCTCGGCCCCGACGTGCTCGGCTCCGGGGGGGCAGGCTCCGCCGGCGCGGCGCCGCCGGATCCGCTCCGCGATCAGCGCCTGCAGGCGGGCCTCATAGCGTTCGTGCAGCGCGTTGGCGTCCTCCTCGTGCGCGCGCCGGCCGATCACGGCCTCGGCCATCTCGACCATCTCGGGCGGGACCGCCCGCTCGGCAGGCTCGTCGTAGGTGCCCGGCGCAACCAGCGGCCGGCGCATGACCGACAGCCGGAGCCCGCCGCCATAGGGTTCGATCACGCAGCATGCGCTCGCGCTCGCCCCGCGCGGTAAAGGCCGCCGCGTTGCGGCCGGTGCGGCGCATCGCCCGCAGCAGCGCGTCGAGCGCCATCGGCCGCGACCGGACCGTTCGGGTAGATGTCGTAGCGGGTCCCGACCCGCGCGCCCTCGACCGGATCGTCGCGGACGAAATGGGTCAGGTCGATGATCCCGCCGCTCTCGGACAGCAGCGTTTCGAACTCGCGGTCGATCGGCGCGGTCGCCGGCACCAGGCGGACCGGGCAGGAGATCAGCGACAATCGCAGGAACACGTTCCATACGGCTTCGGCCCATACGGCTTCGCTCATCTGCTCCCCGTACTCCCCGGCGCGCGACAGGCGCGACGGTAACACGGTTGCACGGCGTCCCGGTCCTGCAATCGCCCCGTATCGCCTATCGTTCGCAGGTCAGGAACCGGCGCCGGGTTCCCAGCGCCACACCTGCTCGCCGCCGGCCGAACCGGTCGCGCGGAACCCGAGTTCGCGCAGGCAGGCGGCGAGACCGGTGCGGTTCTGCGCGCCGACCCGGACCGCGACCGGCTGCAGACGCGCCGTCACCTTGCCGATCAGCGCGCCGAGAACGCCGCCGTCCCGGCGCTCGGGCGCGACGGCGGCATAGCGCAAGTCGAGCACCTCGTGCTCGGCGTAATGGCGGCCGAGCTGGTTCGGTTCGACGAGGGCGACGCCGACGATGCGCCCGTCCTCGTCGCAGGCGACCCACGATTCGCCGGATCGTGCGCAGTTGCGCACCAGCGCGTACAGCGCCTCCTCGCGTTCGAGCGTATCGACGAGCAGCGGGATTTCCGCCGCCAGACGCATCAGCAGCTCATGGATTTCGCCGGCATCGTCGAGCCGCGCCGGGCGATAGTCGATGTCGCTCACGGTCAACTCCGGCATCGGTCCTGCCGAGCCCGGCCAAGGCGTGCGCGGATCGTTACACGGTCTGGTAGTATTACCGCGCGGTCTTCACGAGAACGCGGAGCACTTCGGCGACGCTCCAGGCCTGCGCGACGCAGCCGCGCGGCGTGAACGGCGGCTCGGCGTCGAAGATCTCGCTGATCGTGCCGATCGCGGCCTCGCCGAGATGCGCCTCGAACCCGGACAGAAAGCCGCGCGCCGCGTCCTTCTGGTCGGGATAGGTCCTGAGCCAAGCGTCGATGAACGGGCCGATCAGCCAGGCCCACACCGTCCCCTGGTGATAGGCCGCGTCGCGCGCCCGCAGATCGCCGAAATAGCGCGGCTTGTAGGCCGGCTCGCCGGGCGCCAGCGAGCGCAGCCCGACCGGGGTCAAGAAGCCTCTCGCGAACCGCATCGACCACCGGGCGCCAGCGCTCCTCGTCGAGCACCGGATGATCGAGCGAGATCGCGAGGATCTGGTTCGGGCGGAATGACGGGTCGTCGCCGCTCTCGCCGTCCACGACGTCGTAAAGCCAGCCGCCCTTGTCGTACCAGAAGCGCCGGTTGAACGAGCGCCGCGCCTGCTCGGCCCGCGCGGCGATGTCGCCGGCATCGGGATGGCCGGCGGCGCGCAGCCAGTCCGCCAGGAGGCGCAGCGCGTTGTACCACAGCGCGTTGATCTCGACCGCCTTGCCGCGCCGCGGGGTCACGACCCAATCGCCGACCTTGGCGTCCATCCAGGTCAGCTGATAGCCCTCCTCGCCCTGCGTCAGCAGCCCGTCCTGCGGATCGACCCGGATGCCGAATTTGCAGCCCTCGATGTGGCGGCGCGCGATCTCGTGCAGGATCGGAAGCATCTGCGACAGTGTCGTCTCGTCCGGACAGCGCGCGAGATAGCGCGCGATCGCGTGGAAGAACCACAGCGTCGCGTCGGCGGTGTGGTAGAGCCCCTCGGTGTCGCCCTCCGGGAACATGTTCGGGATCAGCCCGTCCTCGACGTAGTCGGCGAAGGTGCGCAGGATCCACTTGGCTTCCTCGACCCGGCCGGTGACGAGCGTCAGCCCTTCGAGCGAGATCATCGTGTCGCGGCCCCAGTCGGTGAACCAATGGTAGCCGGCGATGACCGTGCGCACCTCGTTGCCCTCGGCATGGGCGCGCGCGATGTCGGCGACGCGGCCGACCGGGGTGATGATGAACTGGTCGGCCGCGAGCACCAGTTCGCCGCCGAGCCCGCCTTGGAGCTCCGGCTCGGCCATCGCGACCAGCCGCCGCCGCCGCTCGATCTCGAACCGGCGCGCCTGCTCCGGGCTCAGCGACGACATCGTGTGCCAGTCCTCGGTGCCGGCGATCAGCGTCACCGCGCAGTCCGGGCTGCAGCTCCGGCCGTGAAATAGCCCGGGCTCCACACATGGCCGCGCGCCTCGTAGCCGCGCGCCGCCTCGGTCCGGTACAGGTGCTCGCTCCATATCCCGCCATCGGCGGTGAACGTGCTGCCGTCGCAACCCGCCATCATCATTCGCAGGATCGGCAGGTCCGGGCCCTGGTAGACTTCGTAGCGCCTGCCCTTGCACGATCAGCCGGTAGATGTCGGCCAGCGGCTTGTCCACGGCGGCCTCGAGGTGGCGAAAGCTGATGAACGGCCGCAAGCGCAGGCGCACGCCTGTTGCCGCGCCGATCAGCCGAAACGTGATGTGCACGATATTGTGCCGTGCCGGCATCAGCACCGAACGTTCGAGCGTCAGGCCGTCGATTTCCAGCGCCAGCTCGGCAGGCCCATCGACAACTCGAAATCTCGAAAAGTGCCGGCGTCGCGGATATTCGCCGATGCTGCCGTCGGCGCGCTCGATCTCGCAATCGAGATCGTTCAGCAGCACGACGCGGCCGAGCGGCGCCGGCAACGCGGCGATCAGAAAACCGTGATAGCGCCGCGCGATCTCGCCGGACACGGTCGCCGATGCGAAACCGCCGAGCCCGTTCGTCACGAGCCACTCGCGTTGCACCTCCGATTTCGGCTTCTCGTCGCGGATGACCCGCAATACCTCACTCGTCATCGCGCCTCCCGGCGGTGTTCTCGAAATTGTTGGCGTGCAATTCCGGCGCCGCTTCCGGCGTCAGCGGGCCGGGCTCCAAAACGAACGCGCTCTCGCCGGAAATATGAAGAATGCCATTGCGATACAGCGGCGGCGTGCCGCCTCCACCATAGCCGGCGACTCGCTCGACCACAGGATCCGCCAGGCGCGATCCTCGGCTGGCGCGAGCAGCGGCTCCGGCATCGGCGCGAGCGCCAGATCGACGCCAAGATTGACGATCAGCAGCCGGTCGCAATCCCGCGGTCGAAAAACCGCAGCACCCAGGCCTGCTCGCCGATGACCGCGCCGTCGACCCGGGCCGGCCGGCGCCGCAGCACCGGATCGTCGCGGCGCAGCGCGAGAAGATCGCGGTGCAGGTGGTAGGCTGGCGCATGGCGCTCGCGTTCCGCCAGATCGAGTATGCAGCGGCGGAAGGTATCCTCGGCGGCTGGGTGGGCGAGGCGGCGCTGCATTTCCGGGTCCGCGATGCTGGGAAACTGCGCGAGGAACTCGGCGCGCCCCTGGCGCACCGACTCGACCAGATCCGGGCGATGGTCGGCGAAATACAGGAACGGCGTCGAGGCCGCGAATTCCTGCCCCTGAAACAGCATCGGAATTCCGGGCATCAGCAGCAGATACGCCGTCATCGCGCGCCAGCGCCCGGGGCTGGTCAGCGCATGCGCGCGCAGCCCGGCGGCGCTGTTCGCGACCTGATCGTGGTTTTGCAGATAGACGACGCGGGTTTCCGCCGGCAAGTCGAGGGAAGGCGTGCCGCGCCGCTTCTTCTGCCAGACGTAATGCTGGCCCTGATAGAGAAAACCGTATTTCGCGGCGGCGACGAATTCGCCGGGTGTGCCACGATAGTCGCTGTAATAGGCCTCGCCCCGCCCGGTCAGCGCGACCATCGCGCTATGGTGGAGATCATCGTTCCACAGCGCGTCGAGCCCGTAGCCGCCGCGCTCGGGCGGACGCACAAGCCGGGCGTGCTGCGGCTCGTTCTCGCCGACGACAAAGGTGGCGCGGCCGCCCGCCGCCTCTCGCACCCGGCGCACGATCGCGGCCATGATGTTGTCGTCCGACGCGTCGAACATCTGCTGCGTCGCGTCGAGCCTGAGACCGTCGAGATGGTATTCGTCAATCCAGTAACCGGCGTTGGCGAGAAAGAACTCGCGCACCGGTCCGCTGTCGGGGCCGTCGAAATTAATCGGATCGCCCCATTCGTTTTCGTAGCGGTCGGTGAAGTAGGATTGCGAGAAGCAGCCGAGGTAATTTCCGTCCGGGCCGAAATGGTTGTAGACGACGTCGAGGATCACCGCGATGCCGTGCGCGTGCGCGCGATCGACAAAGCGGCGGAAATCGTCCGGGCGGCCGTACAGCCGGGTCGGCGCGAATAGATCGACCCCGTCATAACCCCAGCCGAAGCGACCGGGAAAATCGGCGACCGGCATCAGCTCGATGCAGGTGACGCCGAACGCCGCCAGTTCGGGCAGTTCGCGCGCTGCCGCCTCAAAGGTCGCCCTCGGGCGTGAAACTGCCGATATGCATCTCGTAGATGACCAGCTGCTCGCGGCTTGTGGCCGCGCCATCCCTGGTCGGTCCAATGGAATGTTCGGGGATCGACGATCTCCGACGGGCCGTGCGGCCCCTCCGGCTGGAAGCGCGAGGCGGGGTCGGGCAGCAGCTTCTCCGCCGTATCTGTGCGGAACCCGTAGTGCATGCCGGGAAGGGCGTCCGCGACGAGGCCTGAAAAGTACCCGTCCGCCTCGGCCTCTAACGGGATCGGTTGCGCACCCTCTATTTCGACCGCGATCTCGCGGCAACGCGGCGCCCAGATCCGGAAATGCACGCCACCGTCGGGCCGCGGCTCCGCGCCGACCGGCATGCGGCGGACAATGCGCAGCGCCGGCTCGGCCTGAGCCGCATCTTCTCTTGCTTCCGCTTCCAACACCGTGAAATCGGCGCTCATCGATGTCACCCGGATCAGCAACTGGACTGTCCTGCGGAGAAAGCGCCGCCTTCGGCGCCTTTCTCACAGTCCAACAAAGGTTAAACACCGCCTCTCTCTAAATCCGCTCAGGCGATCGCGAGCCAACTTGCCGCGTCTTCCGACGAGGTCCCAGAATCCCATTTGCGCCGAAGCAGATCGTTCCCGGCAAAACGTTCAACAGCCGCACGCAAACCCGTTATCTATTGCCGGAACGCTTCGGGCTCGGCGAGAAAGCGCTACCCACGGCCGCGCCGCCGCGGGTGCGCTACGGGGCGAACCGCAGGGCGAACCAAAGGGCGAACCGGGGGAGAACGCCGTGAATCTTCTGTTGGCTCTGAGCCGGGCGATCGACGCACTGAACCGCCGGGTTGGGCATGCGGTCTACTGGCTGATCCTGGCGGCGGTGCTGGTCAGCGCCGGCAACGCGGTGTCGCGCTATCTGTTCGACGTCAGCTCGAACGCCTGGCTCGAACTGCAATGGTACCTGTTCTCGGCGGTGTTCCTGCTGGCCGCCGGATACACGCTCTTGCACAACGAGCATGTCCGGATCGACGTCATCTTCGGCCATCTGTCGCCGCGTATGCGCGCCTGGATCGACCTGATCGGCGGCGTTTTCTTTCTGCTGCCGATGGCGGTCATCATCATGGCCCTGTCGTGGCCGATCTTTGTCGAATTCGTACCGGCTCCACGAATATTCGAGCGACGCCGGAGGGCTGCTGCGCTGGCCTGTCAAGCTGCTGATCCCGGTCGGGTTTCTGCTGCTGGCATTGCAGGGCGTTTCGGAAATCATCAAGCGGATCGCGTTCCTGCTCGGACGCATTCCCGACCCGCTCGAAAAACACCATGCGCCGGCTCGCCGAGGAGCAGATCGGGGCTCGCTTCCGTGAGCGCCTTTCTCATTGCCAACATGGCGCCGCTGATGTTCGGGGCGCTCGTCCTCTTTCTGCTGCTCGGCTACCCGGTGGCGTTCGCGCTGGCCGCCAACGGGCTGTTTTTCGGCCTGCTCGCGATCGATCTCGGCCTGTTGGGGCCGCAGCTGTTCCAGGCACTGCCCGAGCGCGTCTTCGGGATCATGCGCAACGACACGCTGCTGGCGATCCCGTTCTTCACGTTCATGGGCCTGATCCTCGAACGCAGTGGCATGGCCGAGGATCTGCTCGAAACGATCGGCCAGATGTTCGGTCCGGTGCGCGGCGGCCTCGCCTACGCGGTCGTATTCGTCGGCGCGCTGTTGGCCGCGACGACCGGCGTCGTCGCCGCCTCGGTCATCTCGATGGGCCTCATATCGCTGCCGATCATGCTGCGCTACGGCTATGACCGGCCGCTCGCCGCCGGCGTCATCGCCGCGTCGGGGACGCTGGCGCAGATCATCCCGCCGAGCCTCGTGCTGATCGTGATGGCCGACCAGCTCGGCCGCTCGGTCGGCGACATGTACCAGGGCGCCTTTATCCCGGGGCTGATGCTCGCGGCGCTTTATGCGCTATTCGTGTTCGGCAAGACGGTGGTCCAGCCTGACGCGGCCCCGGCACTGCCGCCCGACGCGCTGAATCTTGCGCGAGGACAGCGGCCGGGCCGGCTATCTGTCGCTGCTCGTCGTGTTCGCGCTCGCCGTCGCTGGCGCCTGGCTTCTGACCCGGTACATGCACCCGATCTGGGCGGCGGGTCTGGCCGGGCTCGGCGCCTATCTCGCGGCGCTCGCCGACCGGCTGTTTCGCCTGCACCTGCTGAGCCGGCTGGCGGAGCAGGTGGTGATCGTGATGATGCCGCCGCTGGCGCTGATCTTTCTCGTGCTCGGCACGATCTTTGTCGGCATCGCCACCCCGACCGAGGGCGGCGCGATGGGCGCGACCGGCGCCTTGGTCATGGCGCTCGCAAAGCGCCGGCTGACGTGGCCGCTGCTGCGCCAGGCGATGGATTCGACGGCGCGGCTGTCGGCGTTCGTCATCTTCATCCTGGTCGGCGCCTCGGTGTTCACGCTCGTCTTCCGCGGCGTCAACGGCGATCTCTGGGTCGAGCACCTGCTGACGAGCCTGCCCGGCGGTCAGCTCGGCTTTCTGATCGCCGTCAACCTGATGGTCTTCGTCCTGGCCTTCTTTCTCGATTTCTTCGAGCTGGCCTTTATCATCATCCCGCTGCTGGCGCCGGTCGCCGACAAGCTCGGCATCGATCTGATCTGGTTCGGCGTGCTGCTCGCCGTCAACATGCAGACCTCGTTCATGCACCCGCCGTTCGGGTTCGCGCTGTTCTATCTGCGCAGCGTCGCGCCGAGCCGCGAGACGATCGACCGCGTGACCGGCCGGCTCGTCGCGCCGGTCACCACCGCGCAGATCTATTGGGGCGCCATTCCGTTCGTCATAATTCAGCTTATCATGGTTGCGGTGCTGATCGGCTTTCCCGATCTTGTGCTGTCCTCGCTCGACCGCGGCCCCAAGGTCGATCCGACCAAGATTCGGATCGAGGCGCCGCCGAATCTTCCGACCGAACTGCCCCAGTTCCAGTTCAAATGACACTGGGAAAATGATGCCGATTGGGCCCGCGATCGTCGTGCATTCGCTGGCGCACGCCGTCGCGGCGCTGGAAGCGGCGGCGGAAGCCGGGCGGCCGGTCCTGCTGCTCAGCGCCGTCGATGCCGGGCTGTCGGCCGGGGCCGGCTGGTGGCGCGAGGCGATCGCGGCGGCGCGCTGTTCGGTGCCGGCGGCTCGGGTGGCAGCGCTGCTCGATTGCGGAGACGACGCCGGCGCCGCGCAGAGTGCGCTGCGCGGTCGGGGTGGAGGCGATCGTCTTCACCGGCAGCGCGGAAGTTGCCGAACGCCTCGCCGACATCGCCCGCCAACGCGGCAGTCGAGGTGCGTTGCGAGCGGCCGGAAGCGGCGCTTGATCTCGGCGACGATTTTTTTGCGCCGCCCGAAACGCTGCGCCGCCGCGTTCTCGCGATCCTGGCCGGCGAGGGCGCCGAAATCAGCAGGCTCGCGCAACATCCGCGAGATGATGAGCCGTACGAAAAATACTGTGGGAACAATGCGGGAACCGGGTAGGATGCACGCCGACATTCATATTCCCGTCCCCTTCAAGGCAATGGTGACCCGATGGCAGGCAGCGTCAACAAGGTGATCCTGGTCGGCAATCTCGGCCGCGACCCGGAAATCCGATCGACGCAGGACGGCATGCGGATCGCTCAATCTGAACCTTGCGACCAGCGGAGACCTGGCGCGACCGCGCTTCGGGCGAGCGCAAGGAGCGCACCGAGTGGCACCGCGTCGTGATCTTCAACGAGCGCCTTGCCGAGATCGCCGAGAAATATCTGCGCAAGGGCGCGAAGGTCTACGTCGAGGGCCAGCTGCAGACGCGCAAATGGCAGGACCAGCAGGGCCAGGAGCGCTACTACGACCGAAGTCGTGCTCGACCCGCTTCAGCGGCGAACTGACGATGCTGGACGGCGCCGGTGGCGCCGGCGGCCGCGGCGGCGCGGCTGGCGCGATGGATGCGGGCTACGACGAGGCCTACGGCGGCGGCGGACCTGGCGACTCGCCGCGCTACGGCGGCACCGGCCCTGCGGCGCGGTGTGCGGCGGTGCGGCGCGCGTGGCCGCAGCACCCGCGATGAGCTGGACGACGAGATCCCGTTCTGACGGTGGCTCTGGCGGCCTCATCGCTCGCACGATGGCGAGGTCGGCCCGGTCGGTGCAATTGATATAGAAGCCAGTGGTGGCCACTTTGCCTGTATGCAGACCGTCGGCCTGAAGACCCTTAAGGATAAGCTCAGCGCATACGTGCGTGCTGCGGCGTCCGGCGAGACGGTGCTCGTCACCGACCGCGGCCGGGTTGTCGCGGAGATCGTGCCGCACATAAGCCGGAAGCCGGGCTTACACCCTTCCAACAGAAAGGAATCCGCGAAGGCTGGCTGACGCCCGCCAAGCGGCCCTTCGCCCCGCTGCCGCCGGGTAAACCGGTCCCCGGCCTTACTTTCGAAAAGCTCATGGAGGACTTAGCTCGGGATCGGGAAGACCGCTGGTGATCTACCTCGATAGCTCGGTCCTGCTTGCATCGGTGCTTTCGCGAAACCCGATCTCCGCCTTTGGCCCTCTGGGAAGAGGAGCTGACATCGAGCCGATTGCTGGGATACGAGGTCTGGGTACGTCTCAATGCATACGGTTTGGTTTCGTCACACGGCGATCGGGCCGAAGCACGCCTTGTCCGGGTCGATTTCGTAGAACTGAGCCAGAGCGCATTGGCAAGAGCCTTGGAGGCTTTCCCTCTTCCGTTGCGGACCCTTGATGCGCTGCATTTGGCGACGATGGACTTCCTGCGCCGGAACGCGAAGCGATCGAATTGGCGAGCTACGACGCGCGGCTGGTCGCCGCGGCGCAGGCCCTCGGTTTTCCGCTTCTGCCGCTTGTGACCGGCAGCGCGACAACCCACCCGCGTTGATCCGGCGCGGCGGCGTCCTTATGTTCGGGCCGCCCCAACTGGAATCGAGATGACGCCGCTCAGCCATATCCGCAATTTCGCGATCATCGCGCATATCGACCACGGCAAGTCGACGCTCGCCGACCGTCTGATCCAGACCTCGCGGCGGGCTGGCCGACCGCGAGATGCGCGAGCAGGTGCTCGACACGATGGAACTGGAGCGCGAGCGCGGCATCACGATCAAGGCCCAGACCGTCCGCCTCGAATACCAGGCGCAGCGACGGCGAGACCTATGTCCTCAACCTGATGGACACGCCGGGCCATGTCGATTTCGCCTACGAGGTCAGCCGCTCGCTGGCCGCCTGCGAGGGCTCGCTGCTGGTCGTCGACGCCAGCCAGGGGGTCGAGGCGCAGACCCTGGCCAACGTCTATCAGGCGGTCGCCGCCGGGCACGAGATCGTGCCGGTGCTCAACAAGATCGACCTGCCGGCCGCCGAGCCCGACCGGGTCAAGACGCAGATCGAGGACGTGATCGGCCTCGACGCCTCGGACGCGCTGATGATCTCGGCCAAGACCGGGCTCGGCATCGAGGACGTGCTCGAAGCCCTCGTCACGCGGCTGCCGCCGCCGCAGGGCGACGCCGACGCGCCGTTAAAGGCGCTGCTGGTCGATAGCTGGTACGACCCGTATCTCGGCGTCGTGATCCTGGTGCGGGTCAAGGACGGGCGGCTCGTCGCCGGCCAGAAGATCCGGCTGATGGCGACCGGCGCCGCGCATCAGGTCGAGCGGGTCGGCGTCTTCACGCCGAAAGGCGTTGCCGCCCCCGAACTCGGCCCCGGCGAGATCGGCTTTATCACCGCCGGCATCAAGGCGGTCGCCGATTGCCGGGTCGGCGACACGATCACCGAGGACCGCCGCCCGGCCGCCGAGCCGCTTTCCGGCTTCAAGCCGGTGCAGCCGGTCGTGTTCTGCGGCCTGTTCCCGACCGACGCCGCCGATTACGAAAAGCTGCGCGACAGCCTCGCGAAATTGCGCCTCAACGACGCCAGCTTCATCTACGAGCCGGAAACCTCGGCGGCGCTCGGCTTCGGCTTCCGCTGCGGCTTTCTCGGCCTGTTGCACCTGGAAATCATCCAGGAGCGGCTGTCGCGCGAGTTCGACCTCGACCTGATCACCACCGCGCCGTCGGTGGTCTACCGGGTCCATCATGACCAACGGGCAGGTGCTCGATCTGCACAACCCGGCCGACATGCCCGACCCGGTCAAGATCGACCACATCGAGGAGCCGTGGATCAAGGCGACGATCTTCGTCCCCGACGAGTATCTCGGCCAGATCCTCGCGCTGTGCCAGGAGCGGCGCGGCGTGCAGCTCGACCTGACCTATGCCGGCAACCGCGCGATGGTGGTCTATCGCCTGCCGCTTAACGAGGTGGTGTTCGATTTCTACGACCGGCTGAAATCGGTCAGCCGCGGCTATGCCAGCTTCGATTATCAGCTCGACGGCTACGACACCGGCGACCTCGTGCTGATGAACATCCTGATCAACGCCGAGCCGGTCGATGCGCTGTCGATCATCGTGCATCGCGGCGAGGCCGAGCGCCGCGGACGGGCCTTGTGCGAACGGCTGAAGGAGCTGATCCCGCGGCAATTGTTCCAGATCGCGATCCAGGCGGCGATCGGCGGCCGCGTCATCGCGCGCGAGACGGTCAAGGCGCTGCGCAAGGACGTGCTCGCGAAATGCTATGGCGGCGACGTGACCCGCAAGCGCAAGCTGCTGGAAAAACAGAAGGAAGGCAAAAAGCGGATGCGCCAGTTCGGCCAGGTCGACATCCCGCAATCCGCCTTCATCGCCGCGCTCCGGATGGGGGATGCGTAGGCAGGGCTGGCCGCGCTTCGATCAATCCGATGACCGAGTTTGGGTGAATCGCTGCAGAGCATCACGGACAAGGCCAATCACGCTGTCCCAGTCTCCGGGAACGGGTTGTCGAAACTGGCGCAGCGACGGATACCAAGGACTGTCGTCGCGATTGTGTAGCCAGCGCCAGCAGGTATCAAAGCGGTTCAACAGCCAAACCGGTTTGCCTAGCGCGCCTGCTAGATGAGCGACCGAGGTGTCCACGCTGATCACCAGATCGAGGCTGTCGATAAGCGCTGCCGTGTCGGCGAAATCGTGGATCTCAGTAGTGAAATCATTGAAGTTCATGCCAAGCGGTGGACGAGTTGCCTCCACCGCTGGGGGGCCCTTCTGCAGGGAGACGAAGCAGACACCGGCTATTTTGCCTAGCGGTGCCAACGTCTCCAGCGACATCGAGCGGCGAAGGTCCAGGGCACTCTTTCTCGGGCTGTACACTTCGCCGCCCCCGGCCCAGCAGATCCCGACGCGTAACCCGGTGACGCCGGCGAGCCGCTTGCGCCAGTGAGTAGTGTCGGCTGGATCGGGTAGGAGATACGGCGTGGTCGCCGGAATGGTGTCGAGTGTCGTGCCGAGGACCTGCGGCAAACTCATCAGAGAGCAATGCAAATCGTATGGCGGTAATCGGTCGCCATGAACAACGATCTCTGATACGCTGGTCAGTTGAGACAGCAATCTCACAAGAGAGGGCTGAACCTCGAGTACCGTCTTGGCGCATGCAGCAATCTGTGGAACGTAGCGGCAGAACTGAAGCGTATCGCCGTGGCCACCTTCGCCGGGATGCAGCAGAATTATTCGATTCGCGATCGCCTCACCGTTCCAGGACGGCACAAAAAAGCGCTTGGGGGCCGGGACCGATTGCTTGGTTTTCGATTGCCATTCGTTCTCTTTCCATCCCTCCTCGAACTTTCCGGCCAACAGAAGCGTGTGGCCAAGGCTGGCATGGAGTCCGGGATCATCCGGGTACAGCTGCAAGGCGGCCCGAAACACCCCCTCGGCTTCATCAAGACGCCCGAGACGATGATAGAGGTAGCCCAGATTGTGGTGGGCTTTGAAATTTTGTGGCCGAAGGAGCAGAGATCTTCGGAAACTTGCTTCCGCATCTTCCGGGCGCCAGAGATCGAGAAGAACATTCCCGAGATTGTAATGGGCGTTGGCAAAATCTGGCCTCAAGCACAATGCCTGACGCAGGCTTGTTTCTGCCTCGTCTGGACGTCCAAGATTGCATAACGCATTCCCGCGGTTATTCAGAAGCTCCGGAACATCGGGTCTGATCGCAAGCGCACGATCGTAGCACGCGAGTGCCTCGGTAAGGCGCCCGTCTTCCGCTAATGCACGGCCAATATTATTCCAATATCTATGGTCGTAGGACGGTTTTGGGTTTCGTTGCGTTAACCACTCCCTGATGTTCTTCCACATAAGCGCCGGGACCGAACGAGGCTTCCGCACGTGTCGCGAGATTCGCTGAAAAAAAGTGCTGCCGATGATGCGTGCCGATGCTTCACTCATTTGGGTGCAATCGCTCTCGCGGTAAGCAATGCCTCACGGACGCGGGTCAGCACTGTCTCCCAGTCACCGAGGGCCGGTTGGCGGAACTGACGCAGCGGCGGATACCACGGACTGTCCTCTCGATTTTGCAGCCAGCGGAAGCAGGCGCCGAAGCAGGTCAGCAGCCAAAGCGGTTTGCCCAACGCGCCGGTCAGATGGGCGACCGAGGTATCGACGCTGATGACCAGGTCGAGGCACTCGATCAGGGCGGCAGTGTCGGCAAAGTCCTGCAATTCGGCAGTAAAGTCGTATAGTTTCATCCCCGGAGGCGGGTGAACTGCTTCGTCGGCGGGCGGCCCCTTCTGAAGAGATACAAAGGAAATCCGATCAATCCCGGCGAGAGGCGCCAATTTATCGAGAGGAAGCGAGCGTCGATCATTTGCTAAATTCTGCTCCGGGTTGTTGGGCGATTTGCCGCCGGACCAGCACAGCCCCACACGCGGACCGCTTATCCCGGCGAGTTGCCCACGCCAATAAGCCACATCCCGCGGATCTGCGCTCAAATAAGGTGTGCTTCCCGGAATAGTATCAAGTGTCGTTCCAAACGCGTGGGGTAGGCTCAGGAGTGAGCAGTGCAAATCATGCGGCGGCAATGGGTCGCCACGAGCAATGATTTTATCAAAACCGCGCAAACGAGACAGCAATCGAAAAAGCTGCGGCTGAACTTCGAGGATCGTAGTTTGTGCCGCAACGCGCGAAACATAGCGGCAGAATTGCAGCGTATCGCCCACACCCTGCTCGGCATGCAGGAGAATAACTTTATTTACTAACGACTGTCCCCGCCAAGATGGCGTTAAAAAACGACGCGCTTCGCCGGTCATGCGTTTGGTCTGCCAGCGCCACTCATATTCCGCCCAGCCCTCCTCAAATCTTCCCGACCGGAGGAGGGCCATGCCGAGGTCCTCATGTATTTCGGCGTCATCGGGTCTGATACGCAGGGCTGCGCGATAGCTGGCCTGCGCATCGACCGGCCGAGCAAGCCGCATATAGAGATATCCGAGGTTCTTATGAAACCCTGCGACCTCCGGCTGAAGCCGAATTGCCTGGCGAAAGCTGACCTCGGCTTCCGCGAACCGATCGAGTCTTAATAGAACCGTTCCGAGATTGCTGTGAGCATTCGCAAATTCGGGTGCCAGCCGGAGCGCCTCTCGCAGACTCGCCTCGGCTTCGGCAAGCCGCCCGATGGCACGTAATGCATTACCTCGGTTGCTCAGGATCTGCGGCACATCGGACCTGATCGCGAGCGCACGGTCATAAGCAGCAAGCGCGGCCTGATGGTGCCCAAGCCGGGCTATACCGCGACCGAGTTCGTTCCACCTGCGCGGATCATCGTTTTTTGATGTTGCGGCGGCCGGCATCAAGCCGTGCTTGATGTTCTTCCAGACCAATCCGGGAAATGCCCCGGGGTGCCGCGCATGCCGCGCCACGCGTTTAAGGCCCGAGCCGATCTCGCGATACAGAATCCAACTCACTATCGACAGCTCCGTCGAGTCATCGTATCGCGTTCCCTCAATTCGAGAGAAACGGGTACACCCGCTCACGTGTGCCGCGGCAGCCGCGGCAGAGGCTCGTGCGCGCTATATTACCAGCCCGTCGCGTTAATAGTCTGGGAGAGGTTGAAACACGCGAAGAACGTGGCCGTGTAGCTTGCGAGCGGTTGCCAGCCGGTGCCGATCATGTTGCCGAGGCGGATCGCGCCTCCCCCACCAACCTCAGCGGAAGACATAGATCGGGCTGGACCAAGCCAAATGCCCGTCCTCCTGCGTCAAGCAGACATAAAGCGCATTGTCGCCGCCCGTTCTGAGCCGGACGCGGCGCCTCAGTTGCAGGCGCCGGTGTGGGTTGTCGTCCGGCAGGCGAAAGACGCGGATCCGGCGTCCGATGCCGCCGGCCTCGAACCGGATGTCCTCGATCCCGATATCGGCGACCGCGATCTCGGCTTTGACGAGAGCCGTGTCGATCCGCAGCGTGCCCGCAAGCGGGTCCGCCAGCCACGCATCGAACCCGCCGAACCCGCCGGTCGTCAGCGCCGCCCAGGACAGCACGCCGGGACCGGTGTGCTTCAGCTCTTTGTCCAGATTCCACAGATTGATCGGCGCGATCCGATCGAACCGGTTGCCGTCAGCGTGCAGCCGCCGTCCCAGACCGTCTGGCGCCCCCGCCCGCGATACTCCGATCCCTCCCAGATCACGCGGATGCGCCGCCCGAGATCGGCTTCGCTATAGGGCCGCCAAGTTTCGCAGTAACTCGAGCCCGTTGCGCAATTCGATCCGCTCGATCGGCGCCGAGCCCAGCACCTCGACGGTAAACTCGACCGAGCCTTCGTCCGAGCGCAGGATGTCGCCCATCATCGCCGCGCGCGCCGGCGTCGATGTCGTCGGGCCGAGCAGCGGGTCGTCGTCGAACTTCTCGGCCTCGGCATCAAACGCGACCCGCGCGTCGAGCAGCAGCCGACAGCCGGTCGTCGCGTAGTGATGCCGGCGGCGCAGCGCCTCGAACAGCCCGGCCCGCGTCAAATCCGGCGCCAGCAGGCACGACAGCCCACCATAGGCGCCGAACAGCGACGCGCCCGGATGGCTCGCGCCGTGTCGTCCCTTGTGCCCGTCGGAATTGGCCAGGATGCCGACCCGGTAGCCCTGTTCGAGTGCGTCGTGCAGCAGCCACTCGAAGGTGCCCCAATCCGAATGCACCTCGACCGAGCGTTCGAGCCGCGCGTCATGCGCGATTTTGATGTCGGCGTAGCGCCCGCCGATATGCGCGAACACGACGCAATCCCGGTCCTTCAGCGCCCGGAACAGGTCCTCGGCGCTGTTTGCGTCACTGGCCAAATCGGTACGATCCGGCACAAGCGCATGGGACGAACGATGGATCTGCTCGCCCTCGCGCATGAACAGCACGTTACGGTCGCCGCCGAGCCCGGTATTGCCCGACCATTCATAGCCGGGATAGATCACGAACCGTCCGTCCTCGTTGTATTCGCAGCGTCAGACGGTTCAGTTCATGCCAGAAATCGGTCGTGATCTGGAAGTCGTTGCCCTGATGGCTCATGCCGTCGAGAAAGGCGCGGTCGCGTGCGAATTCGATCAGCTCGCGCGCCGAGTTCGTCCCGATCGTCTCCTCGGACTGGCCGTGCAGGTCGCACCAGTATGACCGCAGCGTCGGGGCGGCTTCGATGCGCAGCGAATTGCTGAGGCAGAGCAATTCTCCGCCGGCGTCACGCACAGTGATCGTCAGGTCACCCGGCTCGGCAACCGACAGATCTTCGATCGACTTGGCGTGCTCGCCGCGCCGGATCGAAAAATTCTCCGGCAAGCCGCGCACCCTGCGGCTCGAGTGCAGCGAGAAGGTGCCCTCGACAAGGTTGCTCGGGTTGCCCCATTTGTCCTCGCCCTTGAACCCGAGCCGGAAATTCTCGCCGCAGCCGCGCAAGGTCGGCAGTATCGCTTTCGATGTGATCGGCGGGCCCGCAACGATTGCGATCGTCGGCTGCTCCGGCAGCTCGACGTAGTCGCAGGTCGCGATCGCATCGACCAGCACACGGAATTCGAATGTCGGCTCGCAGAACGTCTGGACCCGCATCCCCGGCGACCCTCGGCGGGGATCGCCGAAGCGCACCGTGATCGTGTCGCCCTCGCGCAGGAAACCGCGCACGACGCGGATCAGCAGCGTCTTGTCCCACGGCCTGATGTTCAGCTTCGGATCGTACAGCACGTCGAGCACCGCGCCGTTCGAGGCCTCGACCGTTGTGTAGTTCGCCGCCGCCGGCTCGCTCCATTGCGGCCGCCCCATGTCGCTTGCAAAACGGTGCACGACCTTGATCGAACCGGTGTCGTCGATGCCGAAATACCCGGCCGTATAGACCAGCGTGAATGACTGGAAACTGCCGGCTTCGAACGCCCCGGTCGGGGTGATCTGGGCGGTACCCATGCGTTCGGGCAGGTAACTCGAATGCGGCATGTCAGCTTCCTCGCCAACCGAGTGTCACAGATACCGGTCCGTAATCAACCAACCGGCGGCGCGGTCAAGCGTAGCGGCATCCGATGCAGCGACATATCGGTGGCGCATCGCCTCGTCTGACACGGCAAGAAGCTATTCCTGCGATAGCTTCGATGCGCGATCGAGGTCGGCGAGCATCGGCTTCGAGCTGATCGGCGACATGGTGAAGTTCTGTCGAAATGTCCGGGGCGCGCTCGGCGAGACGGCGCAACTCGAACGCGGCCAGACGCTGAAACCGGATCGTATTGTCCACCGCCCGCGAAAGTGCGTCTTCCATGAACTCCCCGCATATTCCTCGCCGCGGACTTTATCAGAATGAATCAAAACCGGCCAAGCCGCAGTTCCGACTGTTACGAACTCCGACCAGCACATAATGTTGATCAGGGCTCACCGATCAGGCGAGATACCCGCCGCCATTGACGTGCAGGCAGTGCCCGGTGACGAACCCGGCAGCGTCGGACGCCAGAAAAACGGCGGCGCTCGCGATATCTTCCGGCGTGGCCAGACGCCCGAGCGGGAGCGCGCTTCCCATCGCCTTCAGTTCCTCCTCGTCCATGCCATAGCGCGGCTGCGCGGTGTCGGTCAGACCGGGCGCGATCGCGTTGACCCTGATACGGTGCGGCGCCAGCTCCAGCGCCATCTGCCGGGTCATCGACAAGACGCCGCCCTTGCTCGCGCAGTAATGCACGCCGCGCGGCGAGCCGCGATAGGCGGCCCCCGAGGTCAGGTTGATGATCGATCCCCGTGTCGCCCGCGACGCGACCATCGCCCGCGCCGCCGCCTGGGCGCAGAAGGCCGCGCCCTTCAGATTGACGTCGAGCACGTAGTCCCAGTCGCGCTCCTGCATGTCGAGAAAGGCGACGCGCGGGAACACGCCGGCGTTGTTGACCAGCACGTCGATCGGCCCGAGATCGCGCTCGACGGCCGCGACCATCTCGCGCGTCGCGTCGAGCCGCGCGACATCGGCCCGATACAGCAGCGCGCGCCGTCCGGCGGCCCGCACCGCATCGGCGACCTGCCGGGCCGCCGCCTCGTCGTCGAGCCAGTTGATCGCGACATCGGCGCCGGCTTGCGCGAATTCGCGCGCGATCGCCGCCCCGATCCCCTGCTGCGCCCCGGTAACCAGTGCCACCCTACCCGCCAGATCCATCTCCGCCCCCCGTCACTCCACCTCAACGTCATCATCCCGGCGATAGGCCGGGACCCACCTCTCCAGCGCTTGATCCTATGCAATTGGGATAAGTCTTTCCCGCCAGATCACCATATCGTTTGCGGCATGGTGGATCCCGGCCTTCGCCGGGATGACCCAATGCGAGGGAGAGGAGGCGGGGAATGGGCATGCTGGTAGACGGGACCTGGTTCGACAACGATCCGCCACCCGACGGGACCGGACGCTTTGTGCGGCCGGATTCGATTTTCCGCGACCGGGTGACGCGCGACGGCTCCTCCGGCTTCAAGGCCGAACCCGGGCGCTATCAGCTCGTGACCGCGCCGTCGTGCCCGTGGGCCCACCGGACCGTCTTGATGCGCAAGCTGAAGCGCCTCGAAAGCGCGATCCCGCTGCTCGAATCGGACCTGCCGAAGGGCGAGGGCTGGGCCTATTCGCGCGGCTTCGACGAGTTGCGGCCGAAAGACGGCGTCTTTCACGTCCACCAGATCTACAGCGCCGCCCGGCCCGATTATACCGGCCGCGCCACCGTGCCGCTGCTGTGGGATCGGCAGAGCGAAAACCATCGTCAACAACGAATCATCCGAAATCATCCGCATGCTGAATGCGGAATTCGACTTGTCGGACGACGCCTCGCTCGACCTCTACCCGCCGGACCTCCGCCGCGACATCGACGAAATCAACGCATTCGTCTACGACGCCATCAACAATGGCGTATACCGCGCCGGTCTCGCCAAAAGCCAGGCCGGCTTACGAAGAAGCCTTTAATAAGCTGTTCGCGGCCTTCGACGAACTCGAAACTCGGCTCGGGCGGCAGCGCTGGCTCGTCGGCGACCGTTTCACCGAGGCCGATCTGCGCCTGTTCCCGACCCTGTTGCGCTTCGACACGGTCTATTACGTGCTGTTCAAGTGCAATCTGCGGCGCCTGACCGACTACCACAACCTCTGGAACTACACGCGCGAGGTCTATCAACTTCCCGGTATCATCGGAGACTGTAGATTTCGCGAAAATAAAGCTCGGCTACTAAGGCGGCATGCGCCACATCAACCCGACCGGTATCCTCCCCCTCGGCCCCGACCTCGACTTTGCCGCCCCGCACTGACCGCGCCCGGCTCTGAAAATTGCATAAAACAACTTCGATGTGTGATGACCATCACACTCGGCGCGCGCCCTTCCGTATTACGGTTAATTTGTTAGCGGAGGCTAACACCACGGGAGGAAGTCATGGCTCTACCGTATCCGAAACCGCATCCGCCGTTTCCCGCACCGGCCGACACCGCGGTCCACCAGCTGATAAACGCGAGCGCCGACGATCTTCAACTGCATTTTCACAAAGGCTTGGCGCACGACGATTCCGGGCGCGTTGTGCCGGCTGCATTCAAAAAATTGAGGGAGGCTCTCGACCACCACGAGCCTCAGCTGTTCAAGGCGATCCAGCTCGCGGCCGGCGGCACGCGCAAGCTGGTCAATCCGCAAGCGGGCCTTGCGGCCGATCGCGAAACCGCCGACGGCTGGTTCTTCAAAATACCGAAACCGCCCGAGCGCGCCGGTCAAAAAGACGCGACCGCGGCGGAAATGATCGAACTGTACTGGATGGCGCTGTTGCGCGATCTGCCGTTCGAGCAATTCCCGAGCGACCCGAACGCCGCCGCCGCCGCCGCCGAATTAAGCGCATTGAAGCTGTACCCCGATCCTGAAACCGCGAACAATCCGCAATACGGCGCGCGCGCCGTTACCGCAGACAAGCTGTTTCGCGGCGGCGATTGGACGCCGGCGGGCCAACCCAACCTGGAGCACCAGGGGCCGTTCGTTTCCCAGTTCCTGCTGCTGCCGGTTCCCTTCGGCACCCTGGCCTTCGATCAGCGCGAGCGGCGCAGGGCAGCGACCGACTATCCATCCGGCGGCCCCTACCTGACCGACTTCCAGGACTGGCTCGACGCCCAGAATGGGAAGGATACGACGGCCGCGGTCATCGATGTCGCCGCCGGAACCTACATTCACAACATGGGTGACCTGGCGCGCTACGTCCATATCGATCAGCTCTACGAGGCGTACCTGAATGCCGCCCTGATCCTGCTCGGAGCTGGTTGCCCGCTGAACCCGGGAAATCCCTACGCCCGGAACAACGGGTTCGACAAAGAGCAAGGCTTCGGCTGCTTCGGCGGACCGCACGTCCTCTCGATGGTTTGCGAGGTGGCGACGCGCGCGTTGAAGACCGTCTGGTATCAGAAATGGGTGCGCCATCTGCGTCTGCGGCCGGAGGCGTATGGCGGGCTGGTCCATCGTGCCCTCGCGATGGATGCGCCCGGCAAGCACGCGGCGGAAGTGGCGCTCGGTGCCGGCCTCGCCGTTCTGCAGGCATCCGAATCGACCGGCGGCGCGGTCGATCGCATCCACCAGCACAACAACACTCAGCGGCATGATACGTATCTGTTGCCGATGGCGTTCGCCGAAGGCTCGCCAACTCACCCTGCCTATGGCGCCGGGCATGCCACCGTTGCCGGTGCCTGCGTGACGGTGCTGAAGGCGTTCTTCGATGAAAGCAAGAAACTGGTCGACATTTCACTGATGCCGCAAGTGCCGGATCCGGCGCAGGGCTACGCCGCCCTGAAGGACTATCCCGGAGCGGATGTCGACGAGCTGACGGTACGCGGCGAGCTGGACAAAATTGCCGCCAATATCGCCACCGGCCGCAACATGGCCGGGGTGCATTGGCGCAGCGATTACAGCCAGTCGGCGCTGCTCGGACAGCGGATGGCGATCAGCATGTTGTACCATCAGCGGCGGGACTACCACGAACGCCCGTGGTCGTTCTCCTTCACCAGCTTCGGCCACAACAAGATCGAGATCGTTTACGATCCGCAGGACCGGCGGGAAGGCGTCTACTGCAACGGCGTCGAAATTCTCGGTCCGAGCGACGACCTCGACGAACAGCACGAGGCACTGGAGTTGCAGCGGATCGTGTGATCGACGATCGCGCATAAACACCGATCACGACGGGTCGGCGGCTAAGGGGGTGGCCCACTCACCCCCACCGCCGCTCTCGCGGACCGGCGAGGCGCCGGACCCACCGGCGCCTCGATGGCGTTCCGGCAGAGGCCTGCGGGCCCGCCTCTACGCCGGTGCGGTGCCGCGCAGGCAGGTGCGGTGCAGCACCCTCGGATACAGCGCCGCATCGAAATTCGGGTCGGCGCGGTGCAACAGGCACCGGTTGTCCCACATCAGAGATCGCCGGGCCGCCAGCGGTGACGATAGATGAACCGCTCCTCGGTCGCGTGCGCTTCGAGCCGCGCCAGCAGCGCCCGCCCCTCCGCCGTCGGCCGTCCCTCGATGTGCGAGGCGTGCTCGCCCATGAACAGGCATTTCCTGCCCGTATCGGGATGCACGCGCACCAACGGATGGCTCATCGGCGGCGCGTCGCGGATTTCCTCCGCGGTCGCCTTCTGGCCCTGCTTCTCGCGCGACAATTCCCAGCTGTGGATGACCTTGAGCCCGTCGAGCGCCGCCTTGTCTTCCTCGCTCAGCGCATCATAGGCGGCATACATGTTCGCGAAACACGTGTCGCCGCCGTCGGGCGGCATCGTCACTGCATGCAGGATTGTCGCCAGCGACGGCTCCGGCCGGAATGATTTGTCGGTGTGCCAGGCCGTCGACTTGACTTTGCCTGACGGACGGCCGTCCGGTCCCGAGGTTCGACACCATATGGACCCACGGGTTGTCGCTGCCGCGGTTGCGCGCGATGTGCCGTTCGAGCGTGCCGAATTGCTCGCTGAACGCGATCTGCTCGTCCTTCGTCAGCTGCTGGTCGCGGAACGCCAGCACGTGATAGCGCACGAAGGCGTCGTAAACCTGATGCCGCACCGCTTCGCGCAAGGGCCGGCGCAGGTCGAGCCCGACCACCTCGGCCGCGAACAGCGGCGACAGCTTCCGGATCGTGAAATCCTGCGCCGCCATATTTGATGCGACCGACGGACGGGTTTCGAGCACGTCTGATTCCGCTGGTGACACCGCGCCTCCTACCCTCTAACGACCGCGCAGTATCGCTCAGCTCGGCAGCGCGAGGCAAATCCCGCCGGCCGCGCGGATCCGGCCGCACATTGCCTGCGCCGCCTGGCGGGTCGGAGCCGGCAGGCGCACCTGATAGAATTTCCGGGTGCCGCGGCTGCGCAGCACGCGGCCGATGATCATCGGCCGCATATTGCCGATGACCCCGGCATAGCGCTGGCGCGCGCGCTCGAACGAAGCCAGCGCGATCGCCTTCGAGAAATTGCCGGCAAGCTGCACGCCCCACGGCGCGAGCGGGGCGAACCCGTCCTCGTCGTCCTCGCCCGCCCCGCCGCGGCCGCTTCGCAGATCGGCGACCGCCGCGAGACAGGACCCTGACGCTTCCGGCTCGGCCGCCGTCTCGGCCCCCGAGGCGCCGCTTGCGGCATTGCTCTCGGCGCGGCTTTCCGACCCCGCCCAGGCCTCGACCGCGCTTCTCGTCACAAAATGGACATAGGCGCGGGTTTCGGCCGGCAATCCGCCGACGCCGCGCAACCAGTCGCCGACCCGTGCCGGCCCGGCATTGTAGGCCGCCGCCGCGACGCCGAGATTGCCGAAGCGGCGCCGCAGCTCGGCCAAAAGATGCGCCGCCTTCGGGATCGCCTGTTCCGGATCGAACGGATCGGCGAGCCCGCGTTCCTGCGCCGTGCCCGGCATGAATTGCGCGATCCCCCGCGCCCCGGCCGGGCTGACCGCGCCGGCGCGAAAGCTGCTCTCGCGCCAGATCAGCCGGGTCAGGAACTCGACCGGCAGACGGTTCGCCCCGGCGGCGCGCTCGATCAGCCGGCACACCGTCCGGTCGAGCGGCTCCATCGCCTGCGTCTGCGCCCGGGCGCTCCCCGCTCCCGCGGCGAGGAGAAACAGCACCGCTGCGAGGAGCGCCGCGAGCGAGAAATCTCTCATGCCGGACCAAACGAACGGAGCGCCGGGTTCGTACCACATGAGACAAGCCGCCGCATTGCCGCAACCTATCGGGCAGCCGGAGCCATTACTGAAGCCGTTTCAGCCGCTCCGTGAATTCTTCGGCAAATCCGCGGGCTTCGGGCTCGCGGGCGGAGGCGGGGTTTCCCCGATCGGCGAGCATCCGGTCGGCGATCACGAAACCAAGCTCGCGATACGCCTCGAACTGGCCCTCGTCAAAGAATTGATCGGCGGTCGTCTCGTCGGGAAAGGCTGGCCGGGCACCCAAATAGCCGAGCATTCGCAACCGCAGTTCCTTGATGATCAAGGTCGTCAGGTAGATAAGCGTCCCCTTGCTGCCGTCCGCATAGGTGATCTGGGCGCGGGCATGAGCGCGTTGGGAAAACAGCGCCCGGCGCGGAAAATCCAGAATTTCCGACGGCATCAGCGACTTCAGCGGCGGATCCTCGAACTTGATGACTGCTCCGAAATCCTGTTCGGCGCGGACGAGGGCGGTCGTCAGATCGCTGAAAGCGTAATCCGGATCGGCCCCGGCGTCGCAGCAAACAATGAATTCGACCCGCCGCCGGATCAGCTCGTAAAGCCCGAGATTGTCGAAATGACCGCCGTCGCTCAGGCGCAGGATGCGACTAGATTCGTCGCGCTGGTAATCGATCAGGTCGAGAATGCCGGGGTCGAAATGGTTTGGCCGTGTCGTCTGACGCGTCTTTGCCGGGTTCGGGTTCGGGACCCAGTAGCCGAGGCGAACATTGAACAGCGACATGACGATCGAGACGATCGGGTTGCGGGTTATGCCGGTGCCGCCGCCGCCCGCGTTCGGGTTGGCGGCCGCGCCGGAAATGGCCATCGCGGTCGGCAGTGTAATCTCGTTGTCGTAGAAATCTTTCGTCGCGACGCCAGCCGGTCGCGTTGCTGCCGCAATAGAACGGCGACAGGATGAAGCTGTCGCCGCCGCGGGCCTTGCGGGTCTTGTCCTTGGTGCCGGTCAGGATCAGGTGGCAGTTGATGAGGTGATACGGCCCGCGCGGTTCCTTGATGTCGCACATCTCAGCGAGCCGCACCGCCTCAGCCTTAAAAGCCGGGCCGGAGCTGTTGTCCTCTACGTGCTCGACATCGGGCATGAACGCTTCCATCAGCCGGTCCCGATAGTAGCGATGCAGCGTCAGGTAATTGAGGTTCGTGCACCAGCCAAGCGCGATGGAAAAGGCCAGCATTACGAGCGCTATCAGGAGTTGTGCAAGCCAGCCCCAGGTCCTCTGCGATCCCGGCCACTTGCACGCCCGCGTAGTAAGCGAGGAGAAGAAAGCCGTAACAGAAGAGGACACCCGAGATCGGCGCCAGGACATCGAGCGACAGCCCGCCCTTGTTGCCCGCTGCCGTTCCCGGTCCGCGACTTGAAGAAGCTCCAGATGCCGCCCGCGGCGCCGCTGACCAGCATCGCCAAGCCGGTTTGCGCAATCCATTCCCAGATTAATTGGTAGACAAACGGAAGGGTCCCGATAACCGTGAAGCCGGCGGCCAATAAAAGAACGGGTCTCGCGTAGTTCTCGAACCACCGGCGCGAGCGGTAGCGTTTGCTCGCGGGCGAGCGGTCGGCATAGCTGCGAAACGAATAGACGATCGATGCCAACGCGAAAAGCGACCAGCAAGCGATGCCGAGCCACAGCACAAAGCCGAAGCCGAGTGGAACGACATCGCAGTTGGCGCTCTCAGGGCGGCAGAACTTTAGCCACGATGGTGCTGCAAGCGGCAATGGTAATGCCGCCAGCACGGACAGGGCGACGGCAATCGGATACCACACGAGCAGGTTCAACAGGATGCCGCGTAGCACGACAGCGATGCCGGAGAGCAGCGTAATACCGTTGCCGGGGATTAAATATTCCCCGTGCGAACGCAGGAAGGCGAGAAACCTGTCTGTTTTGTTGGGCGGGTGGCGCCGGACCGGCTCGCGGGGATCGTCGCTGCCGTAGGGAAACGGCTGCGATGTCGCGTCTCCGGCTGTGCAATCCGAAGTTCGACCGATGCGGCAGCCCTTCCGGACGAGCGGCCGGAACGTCCACGCTGGTCAGCCATGTGAGCGAGCATCCGATATAGCCGCCGCCCGAGACCGTCGAGAGATAGTCGAAGAAGCGCAGATAATCGTCTTTCGCAAGTCTCTGCATGACCCCGAGCGCGAACGATGCCGAGCGGATGCCGCCGCCCGACAGGGCCAGCGCCGCGGGGCGGCGTTCCGGCTGCGCCCGGAAACCATAATAAGCGCGGCGCTGCTCGATATATTCGCGTTCCTCCGTCTATCAGCCTTGCGCGAGCTGGCGATCGATTTTGCCCCATGTCGGCCGGATCGGATCACCTGGCAGCCTTCGCTCTCGCGCGAGCGAGCGCATCGTTGTCCGACCGGCGCAATGTATTCCGGCATGTTTCCCCCCAATTCTTTAGCTTAATGCTACAAATTCGCCACGGCGTACGCAAACGGCCGGCCGCAAAGCGGTTGCCGGCCTACCGGGTCGCATTGTGGCCGTGCCGCCGCTGGCCGGATACGAGCCGCGCGACAGCGAGACGACGGATCGTTCCCGCTTTTTCGGCTGAGCAGGGCTACTGTGCTAGGATTGAATTGGGTGCGCCGGCAGTAACGGAGCGATCACATGGCCGTCCGACTCGTCGTCACGATCACCGCCGCGCCGGGCAAGGGCGCCGAACTCGCGCAGGCGATGAAGGCGCGCTGCGAGGAATGCATGAAGGAACCCGGCTGCGAGCAGTTCGAGATTTTCCAGAGCGCGCTCAACCCCGACAAGCTGGCTTTGCTCGAATTGTGGAGCGACCAGGCGGCGCTCGACGCGCACGCCAAACTCAACGCCGCCCGCCCGCCGCTGCCCGAAGGCTTGCGGCTCGGCGCCGGCGAGCGCGAGGACTACGAATACAACCGCACGCGGTAGTCGCTTGCCGCAGGCCATCCGACTCGGCCGTTACCGCGGCGTCGAGTCGGGCTCGCAAGCGCGTCGTCAATGATCGTCATTCCGCGGGCTCGAACTCGCGGTGACGAGCTCCGCTAAGCTATCGCCGACGAATGGACGATCCGCGCCTAAGCGATCAAGCTCCAGGCGGCAAAGCGGCCGGCCTGACCGAAACCGGCCTACATTCCGTCGTCGGCGCCCTCAGACGGTTTTTGCTTTTCGTCCGGTTCCGGCGCTTTTGCGTCGCTGTCCCTCGGGCCGGCCTCAGCATCGGATGCGGCGCTCTCGGGTTTCGCTTCGGAGGCGGGTTCGGCCGCGGCGGCGGTCTCGGGTTCCGCGACGGCGGGCTTCGGTTCGGAGGCCACCCCCGCCGCACCCGCGGTCCCGGCACCGCCGCCGCTTTCGCGCCCGGGCACCGCCGGCTCGCGCTTGATCGCCCAGCGCACCGTCGCGCCGTCGCGGCCGGTCGTGCCGGTCAGGACAATCTGCTGGGTCGGCCGCACCTCGCCCGAGCCGAGATAGACGCTTTCGGCCAGGCTCATCTCGGCGCCGACCGCGCGCAGCCGCCACGCCGCGCCGCCCGGCAGCCGCAGCACGGCGCCGTTGCCGTCCGCCGCGAGCGCAGGCGCCACCGAAGGGTGCAGGTGAAAGCGCACCGCGAAGGCGACACCGGAGCGCCCGGTCAGCCGGTCCTCGCCGCGCATGTCGTCGCCGTCCGCCGCCAGATACAGTTCGCGCGCGTAGGTGACGCCGTGGCGGCGGCGATACCCGTTATGCGCCGCCGCGATCCATTGGTGCCCGTCCTCCTCGGCGCGCTCGCAGCTCACCGCGCCCGGGCCGCGGCCGAGCGAGCCGTCGGCCAGAACCTCGACCGCGTTCGTGTCGTCGACGACCAGCACCGAATGCGCCGCGCTGGCGCGCGAGAGCCGCCGCCAAGCCGGTTTCGACCCGCGATACCCGCCGCAATTGACGACGATCCGGTCGCGCCCGTGGCTCAGCTCGAACGACAGCGTGCCGGCATGCGCCGCGCCGTCGAAGCCGGACGGCGGCTTCTTTCCGGTATCGACGACGGCAAGCGTTTTCCCGGCGGCGAGGCGCTGGAAGCCGGAATGCGGCGCCTGCGGCGGCGCGTGGCCGCGGCTTTCCGACCGGGTCAGGACGAGATCGACGAGGTCCGGGTCCTCCTCGATCGAATTGTTGAACAGCGCGAGGCGGCGGTCGCCGTGGCGGAAAAACCGCAGCATCGGCGCCATCTTCTCGATCGCCTCCTGCAGCGCCGCCGGAACGTCGAGCTTGGCGGCGCGCAACACCGCGCGGATGTCGATCAGGTCGCGCAACACCTGCAGCTGCACCGACGGGCTGCGCGTCAGGTGCCCGCCATCGGGCAGGATCTGCGTCGCCAATTCGCGTTCGACGCCGCGCAGCGCCCGCATCACGCGCTGTTCCGGCCCGCCCAAAGCGACCGATCCGCCGATCAGCCCCTTCAGCGCCCGCAGCCGAGCCGCGCCCACCGGCTCCGAGCCGGCGACGCGCGCCAGGTGACGGACCTGCGCGGCGATGCTCGCGAGCATCGCGCGCCGCAGCGCGCGGTCGGCTTCGCGCCCGGCGAGTTCCTCGAAATGCACGATCCAGGCGAGGATGCGCGTCGCCGCGACATCCGGGCGCCACGTCACCGGATGCCAGGCGGCGCCGTCCGACAGCCAGCTCTGCACCAGCACGCGGGCCGGGTCGCGCGCCGAGGCGCCGACCGCGATCAGATCGTCGAGCCAGCCGAACCCGTGCCACTGGGCCAGCCACTCGGGGTTGGCCTCGGGCGGAAACCAGGCCGGCGTCGGACGGCGGAGCAGCTCGCCGGCGAATTCGATATCGCCGGCCAGGATCGCGTCGCCGCGCCGCGGATCGCCCGGCCACCGCTCGTTGAGCTTCAGCCGCAATTGGCTCGGCGCCGGTCCGATAAGCGTCTGGCGATAAAACGGCGCGGCCGCGAGCGCCCGCCAGGCGTCGCTCCGCCAGCTCGCGAACGCGTCCCGCAGCCTCGCCGTCCGATCCGCCGGACGGCGGCCCGCGCCTGCGCCGAACCGGGCCGGGTTTCATCGGCGCGCGACCGATCGCGCGCAATCAGCCGGACTTCGCGGCAGGCGAGCGCTGCGTGCGGGCTGTCCGGCGGCTGCAACCATCCCGCTTGGTAACAAGGAAACCGCCGCCCGGCAAGCGAGCCCCACACCCGGCCGGCTGCTCGCAGTTTCCGCCGCGCGCCATCCCGCGTCATTCGATCGAACCGGGACGAGCCGGTGAATCGCCTCCGCGGCACGCGCCGCGAATCGTCTCCCGCCGTCGCTATCCTTCGAGCTTCACCAGCCGCGCGGCGTAGAACCCGTCGATCCCGTCATATTCGGGCAGGTGGCACGGCAGCGTGCGCATGTCGCCGCTCTCGGTGATCCAGTCGGCAACGCCGATCTCGTCCGGCGCGATCGGCCGCCGCGCGACGGCCGCGCCCGACCCCAGCAGCGCCTCGACCCGCACCGGCCCCTCCTCCGGTTCGAGCGAGCAGGTGCAATAGACCAGCATGCCGCCCGGCCGCAGCATCTCGATGGCGGCGCGCAACAGATTGTCCTGCACGACCGACAGCCGGGCGACATCCTCCGGCTGCTTCAGGTGCGGCACGTCGGGGTGGCGCCGGATCGCGCCGGTCGCGGTGCACGGCGCGTCGAGCAGCACCGCGTCGACCGGTTGCGCCGGGCGCCAGGTCAGCGCATCGGCGGCGATCGCCGTCACCGGCAGGCCGAGCCGGTTGAGGTTCGCGACGAGGCGGTCGAGGCGGCGGGTCGAGCGGTCGATCGCCGTCACCCGCGCGCCGGCGCTGGCGAGCTGCGCGGTCTTGCCCCCCGGCGCGGCGCACAGATCGACGACATCGAGACCCTGCAGCGGCCCGAACAGCCGCACCGGCAGCGCGGCGGCCGCGTCCTGGATCCACCAGGCGCCTTCGGCATAGCCCGGCAGCGCCATCACCGAGCCGCCGCCGGCGCGCCGCAGCGAGCCGTTCGGCAGCTTGATCGCCTGCAGCTTTTCGCACCACAGCATCGCCGTCCTCGGCGACGCGCAGCGTCACGTCGAGCGGCGCCTCCTTCAGATGGGCGATGGCGATCGCTCGCGCGCGCGTTCCTCGCCATAGGCGGCGGCCCAGGATTGCCACAGCCATTCGGGCGTGTTGAGGCGGGCCGCGTCCTGCGTCTCGACGCGCTCCTGCCCCTCGACGCTGAGCCGCCGCAGCACCGCGTTGACCAGGCCCTTATGGGACAGAAAACCGCGCGAATGCGCGAGATCGACGCTGGTCGCGACGGCCGCGTGCGGCGGCGTGCGCAGGAACAGCAATTGCGCGATGCCGAGCCGCAGCACGTCGTGGATGATCGCGGCGCGCGGCGCCAACGGGGTGTTGAGGCACTCGCCGATCAGCACGTCGATCTGCCCGAGCCGGCGCAGCACCGTCGCGACGAGCAGCCGGGCGAAGGCGCGGTCGCGCACCGACAGCTCGCCCATCATCGGGTGATCCTCGATCGCGTCGTCGAGCGGCCGCTTGCGGCGCAGCACCGCGCCGATCAGATCGAGAGCCACCTGCCGCGCGCTCGACGCCGCGGCGCGTCGCGCGTCGCACTTGCCAACGGGGGATCCAGGGGGCTGCCGGAGGAGGCGAAGGTTCTGTCGTAAGGTTCTGCCGAAACCATCATGTTCGCTGCTCTCGCAAGAAGAACGCTCCGCGCAAACGCCCGCCCCCCGGCCTCGTTCCTGAAATTCGCACGCCAGGCGAGCATCGCCGCGGACCGCGCGGCGAGGTTGAGCCGGTCGCGCTCCTCGGCCATATAGGGATTATGAGCAAGACAGCGAACAAGCATCCCCTATTCCCGCCGCCCGAAGCCGCCGGCGGAGAGCCGCCGGCCTCCGCCTGTCCGCTGCCGCCGGGCGCCGACGCGAGATCGCCCAAGGAAATCGGCGGCCCGAAAGGCCCCGAACCGACCCGCTACGGCGACTGGGAAGTCGGCGGCCGCTGCACCGATTTCTGACGGCGCCGCATGAACCCCCTCGCCCTCCCGCTTCGCGGGTCCCTCCCTCTCCCCGCTCGCGGGGAGAGGGTCGGGTGAGGGGCGGCCGGCTCACCCCTCGCCAAGCCCGGCTCGCGCGATGATCGCCTCGATCCGCCCCGCCTCCGGCAGTTGCAGCCGCCGCGCCTCCGCCAGCGCCAGCCGCAGTAGCTCCCGCGCTTCCGCCCGATCGCCATCCTGCCCCCGCCGCAGCAGCGTCATCGCCAGGTTCGCACGCCCGACGATTAGTAACTGCACGTCGCCGAGCCGTTCGAACACCGGCAATACCTCCTCGCGCTGGATGCGCAGCGCCTCGTCGAGATCACCCTGCATCGCTAAAATGTCGGCGATCTTCCCCTTGGTCACCGCCGCCGAGCTGATATCGCCGAGCTGCTCGTAGACCGGCAATTCCTCTGCGCCGGATGCGCAGCGCCCCGTCGAGATTGCCCCTGAACTGCAAAATGTCGGCAATCTTCCCCTTGGTCACCGCCGCCGAGCGCGCCTCGCCGAGCCGCTCGTAGACCGGCAATTGCTCCTCGCGGCGGATGCGCAGCGCCTCGTCGAGATCGCCCCGCGTCTGCAAAATGTCGGCGATCTTCCCCTTGGTCACCGCCACCGAGCGTGCGTCGCCGAGCCGCTCGTAGACCGGCAATTGCTCCTCGCGCCTGATGCGCAGCGCCCCGTCGAGATCGCCCCGCGTCTGCAAGATGTCGGCGATTTTCCCGTTGGTCACCGCCGCCAAGCCCGCGTCGCCGAGCCGTTTGAAAATTGGCAGCACCTCCTCGTAAGTCCGCAGCGCGCCATCGAGATCGCCCCGCATCTGCAAAATGTCCGCGATCTTCCCCTGGGCCACCGCCGCCCCGAGTGCTTCCCCGAGCCGCTCGTAGACCGGCAATTCCTCCTCGCGCCGGATGCGCAGCGCGCCGTCGAGATCGCCCCGCATCTCCAAAATATCTGCGATCTTCCCCTTGGTCACCGCCGCCTCGCGCGCGTCGCCGAGCCGCTCGAAGACCGGCAATTCCTCCTCGCGCCTGATGCGCAGCGCGCCGTCGAGATCGCCCTGCATCTGCAAAATGTCCGCGATGAGCCCAGCGGCGAGCGCCGCGTCGCGCTCCGCCCCACGATTGCGGGCGAGCGCGAGTTTCTCCTCGGCGGCGGCCAAACCTCGGTCGGGCAACCCACCTCGCAGCGCGATATTACCGAGCGTCCAAAGCACGTTCGACCGAGCGGCATCGCCGAGATCCGCCGGTCAGCGTCTCCTCGCAAAAGCGCAGCCAAGCGTGTAACGGGCCGTTGTAGAACGCGTATCGGGCTGCCGGCGCGCTCGACCCGCACCCGATCATCTTCCGGCACCTGCCCGAGCCACTCGGTCAGCGCCGCGCTCTCCTCGTGCAATTCGTTCCATCGCCGCCCCTGGTCGTCACCGCCCTCGGGCAGGCGCGCCGACAAACCATTCCGTCATCCGGCCGACAACCGTATCGCGATCAGCGCCGGCGCGGACCAATTCGGCAAGCAGCGGATGCAGGCGGTACGCAGCTCCCGCGCCACGCGCCACCCGGTCGAGCAGCGACAAGCGCCTCGCCTGCGAAACCATATCGTCGAACATATCGGCGTCGAGACTGGCGATCGCGGCGCCGAGGCTTGCGCCGAAACCGGCAGCCGGCGCATGCCCAAGGGCCGCGAACCCGTCCCGCCACGCCTCTCCTTGTGGCCTGGCCTTGCGCGGAAACGGCGCGAACCAGCCTCGCCAGCCGGACGGCTGGGCGACAGCGCGCTCGCCGCCGCCGCACTGCAGAACCGCGAGCGACAGTTCGAATGTGTCAGAAATCAAGGCCCGGCTGCGCGCTTCCCAAAGATGATCCGCCGGATCGCGAGGCGGCAGCGCCAAGGCCTTTACCCGCAGCCGCTGAAGAAATGAGGCAGCGGTGTCGTCGCGGCGCAGATACCCGGCCGCGAGATGCAGCGCCAGCGGCAGAAAGCCGAGCGCGAGGACGAGATCGGGCCAGTCTCCCTGCCCCGGCGCATCGGTTCCAAGTTCCTCACGGAGCTGTTGCAGCGCCGCTTCCTTGTCAAACGGCTTAAGCTCGACCTGCCCCCAACCCGCGCTCTCGCCGAGGCCGGTAAAGCGCGCGCTGATGATGACCGCGCATCCGCGCAACCTTGCCGCCAGCTCCCGCACGATATGACCGGCCTTCTCCTCATCCGCGTTTTCCATATGGACTAGGTTCGGCACGGCTATCAATTGGGTCCGCAGCGCTTCGGGGTCGCCCGACCGGCAGCTCCAGCCGGTCGGCCAGTTGCGCGAGCAGCTCGGAAGCCGAAACCAGCTTTTCGGGATCGAGCGACAGCCGCAAATACCCGCCCGGAAATTTGTCCTGATGATCCCAATAAAACCGATCGACGAGGTACGACTTGCCGACCCCGGCCATTCCGGACACCACCACCGGCCGCCGCACCCCGCTCGTGGGGAACAGCAGCGCCGCAAGCCGCTCAAGCTCCCCGCCCCGCCCGACAAACAGATCGGCCGCCCGCGGATGCGGCTCCGCGACGGGAGTGACCGCTTCGGCTCCGGCCGGCTCGGCTGGTGTAGATTTGGGCGGATCGGCAGCGGCACGCGGGCTAAAAGTCGCCCGCGCGCGCGGTGGCATCGCACGCAACGGTCCCAGCGGCTGCGCCGGCGTGTCATGCTGCTCAGTCAGGCAGCCGGTAAAGCTGCTCGTAACCTGCTTCGATCTCGACCCGGTGAATGGCCGCGCCTCTTACCCGGGTCGGCACATGCTCGCTTGAGCCGCCCGCCAATAGGACCGGCACGAACTTCCGGTTGACGGTGCCCGTCCTCATAAACATGTTGCGGATCAGATTCGCTTCCGACGTCGCGCCGTGCCCGATGCCCGGCGGCTCCTTGCGCTCGACCCGCCGCAGGTACGTCTCCGTGCAAACCATGAGCACGAAGTCCGCGTCACGGATTTGCTCCTCGCACCATTCCGGCCAGCCGATGGGCGGCGATTGGATGTACTGATCAATCCAGGCGTCGATGCCGTCCGCGCGCAGTCGGTCGGCGAAGGCCAGCACCTCGTCGCAATGCGCCGGGCTGTCGTGGCTGTAGCTGATGAAAACGCGAGGTGCTTCGGCCGGCATCGCTCGGTTGTCCCGGCAAACTCATTGGCGATCATTCTACACGCGCGTTTGTCGCGTTGCGAGAGAACCCGCCCGCCCTCGGATGCCGCCATAATCTCGTCGCGATGCCGGCGTATGGTGCGCTCCGGCCTGGAGGGCGGCGGGATTTCCCGCTGTGGCGCATTTCCCTGTTCGGGGGATTTCGTTCCCTGTTCAAGCGCCGATGATCCCCTGTTCCGCCACGGGAATTCGCCCCAAGAACCCGAGGAATTCCGCGGCCCTCGGCGCGGCGCGGCGGAAAAATTCCCTGCCGGCAGGGAATATCAGGGAATTGGCCGCCCCGCTCCCGGGGTTAGCCCCCGGGAGTTGCTTGACACCCCGGGCGCGCCTAGATAGGACGTGGCACCGCGATCGACGGTCGCGGGGGCGTAGCTCAGTTGGTTAGAGCGCCGGCCTGTCACGCCGGAGGTCGCGGGTTCGAGCCCCGTCGCTCCCGCCAGTCGGGTCCCCTCTAGGGCAGCCTCGCAACACCAAGCGACACGGCGGGAGGGTCGCGATCGTCGGCCGGGTTGGCGCCGCCGAAACCGTCACATGCCGCCGCTATACTGCGACTGCCGGGCCACAATACTGCCGGGAATGCTATGGAGAGCCTGCTCGCCGCCTATTTCCCGATCCTGGTGTTCCTCGTCATCGCCGCCGCGCTGGCGCTGGCGATGGTCGCCGCGTCCTATGTGCTGGCGCCGCAGGAACCCGATTCGGAGAAGCTGTCGCCCTACGAAAGCGGCTTCGAGCCGTTCCAGAATTCGCGCGTCCGCTTCGACGTGCGCTATTATCTCGTGGCGATCCTGTTCATCATCTTCGACCTCGAGGTCGCGTTTCTGTTCCCCTGGGCAGTCTCGCTCGGCGATATCGGGGTCTACGGCTTCTGGTCGATGATGGCGTTTCTCGGCGTCCTGACGGTCGGATTTGTCTACGAATGGATGAAAGGGGCGCTCGAATGGGAGTGAGCCAAACCGCGCTCCGCCCGGCACCGCAAGTCGGCCCGGTGCCGCCGGGGCCCGAGCAGGACCTGCTGCTGCGCGCCGCCACCGAGGAGATCGAGGACCGCGGCTTCATCCTGTCCACGGTCGATGCGCTGGTCGGCTGGGCGCGCAGCGGCTCGTTGTGGCCGATGACCTTCGGCCTCGCCTGCTGCGCCGTCGAGATGATGCACACCGGCGCCGCCCGCTACGATCTCGACCGCTTCGGCGTCGTGTTCCGGCCGAGCCCGCGCCAGTCCGACGTGATGATCGTCGCCGGCACGCTGTGCAACAAGATGGCGCCCGCCTTGCGCAAGGTCTACGACCAGATGGCCGAGCCGCGCTGGGTCATCTCGATGGGCTCGTGCGCCAATGGCGGCGGCTATTACCATTATTCCTATTCGGTGGTGCGCGGCTGCGACCGCATCGTGCCGGTCGACATCTACGTGCCGGGCTGCCCGCCGACCGCCGAGGCGCTGCTCTACGGCATTCTGCTGCTGCAGAAGAAGATCAAGCGCCAGCGACGGTTCCTGCGCGGATGAGCGACATGCCCGACAGGCTCGCGGCGCTCGCCGAGCACGTCGCCGCCGCGCTGCCCGGCGCCGTCACCGCGACCGAGATCCGCCGCGGCGAATTGTGCGTTCAGATCGAGCGCGACGCGCTGCTGCGACGTGCTGCAATTCCTGCGCGACGACCCGAAATGCCGCTTTACGCTGCTCTGCGACATTTGCGGCGTCGATTATCCCGACCGCGAGCCGCGCTTCGATGTCGTCTACAACCTGCTGAGCGTGCATCTCAACCAGCGCATCCGCCTCAAGCTCGAAACCGACGAGGCGCACCCGGTCGCCTCCGCGACCGGGCTGTTCAGCTCGGCCGGGTGGTGGGAGCGCGAGACCTGGGACCTGTTCGGCATCTTCTTCACCGACCACCCCGATCTGCGCCGCATCCTGACCGATTACGGGTTCGAGGGTCATCCGATGCGCAAGGATTTCCCGCTGACCGGCTATGTCGAGGTGCGCTACGACGACGAGCAGAAGCGGGTCGTCTACGAGCCGGTGCGGCTGAAGCAGGAATTCCGCTATTTCGATTTCCTGTCGCCGTGGGAGGGCATGGACAAGATACTGCCCGGGCGACGAGAAGGCTTCCGGAACCGAGGCGCCCGGCGCCGGAACCCGCGGAGGCACCGGGGCATGAGCGACGGCGCGACCCTCCCCCCGCCGGCCGGCGACCCCGGCGGCGATCTCGCCCGAGATCTTGGCGGGCCGGCGCAGATCCGCAATTTCTCGCTCAATTTCGGGCCGCAGCATCCGGCGGCGCACGGCGTCATGCGGCTGGTGCTCGAAATGGACGGCGAGACCATCGAGCGCGCCGACCCGCATATCGGGTTTCTGCACCGCGGCACCGAGAAGCTGATCGAATACAAGACCTATCTGCAGGCGATCCCGTATTTCGACCGGCTCGACTACGTCTCGCCGATGTGCCAGGAGCACGCCTTCGCGCTGGCCGTCGAAAAGCTGATGGGGATCACGCCGCCGCCGCGGGCGCAGTACATCCGGGTGCTGTTCGCCGAGATCACCCGCATCCTCAATCATCTGCTGAACATCTGCTCGTTCGGGCTCGATGTCGGCGCAATCACGCCGTTCCTGTGGGGGTTCGAGGAACGCGAGCGGCTGATGGAGTTCTACGAGCGCGCGTCCGGAGCGCGGCTGCACGCGAATTACTTCCGTCCCGGGCGGCGTGCACATGGATATCCCGGCCGCGCTGACCGACGACATCGCGGCGTTCTGCGAGACCTTCCCGCAGACGCTCGACGATATCGAGCGGCTGCTGACCGAGAACCGCATCTTCAAGCAGCGCACCGTCGATATCGGCGTCGTCAGCGCCAGGGACGCGCTCGATTGGGGCTTTACCGGCCCGATGCTGCGCGGTTCCGGCGTCGCCTGGGATCTGCGGCGGGCACAGCCCTACGACGTCTACGACCAGATCGAGTTCGACGTGCCGATCGGCAAGAACGGCGATTGCTGGGACCGCTATCTGGTGCGCATGGAGGAGATGCGGCAGTCGGTGCGCATCATCAAGCAGTGCCTGGCGCAGATGCCGTCGGGACCGGTCAAGGTCAACGACCGCAAGGTCGCGCCGCCGCCGCGCGCCGAAATGAAGCAGTCGATGGAAGCCCTGATCCATCATTTCAAGCTCTACACCGAGGGCTATCACGTGCCGGAAGGCGAGACCTATACGGTCGTCGAGGCGCCGAAGGGCGAGTTCGGCGTCTATCTCGTGTCGGACGGCACCAACAAACCCTATCGCTGCAAGATCCGCGCGCCGGGCTTCGCGTTCCTGCAGGCGACCGAGTTCATGTCGAAGGGGCACATGCTGGCCGATGTCGTCGCGATCATCGGCTCGATGGACATCGTTTTCGGCGAGATCGACCGGTGAACGCGCACGGCAACGGGCCGCCGGTCGAGCAGCCGGAGCATTTCGCATTCACCCCCGAGAACCTCGAGCGGGCGAAGGCGCATATCGCCAAGTACCCGCCGGGACGGCAGCAGAGCGCGGTATTGCCGCTGCTCGATCTGGCGCAGCGCCAGTCGGGCGGGTGGCTGCCGCTGGCCGCGATGAACCATGTCGCCGACCTGCTGGCAGATGCCGCGCATCCGCGTCTACGAGGTCGCGACGTTCTACACGATGTTCCAGCTGCGGCCCGTCGGGACATACCTTTTGCAGGCATGCACGACGACGCCGTGCTGGCTGTGCGGCTCGGACGAGGTGGTCGCGACCTGTGAGCGCAAGCTCGGGATCGGCATGGGCGAGACGACCGCCGACGGCCTCTTTACGCTGGTCGAGGTCGAATGCCTCGGCGCCTGCGTCAACGCGCCGATCCTGCAGGTCAACGACGATTTCTACGAGGACCTCGACGGCCCCAAGACCGAGGCGCTGCTCGACGCCCTGCGCGACGGCAAACCGCCGCCGTTCGGCTCGGTGATCGGGCGGCAGGGGTCGATGGCGACCGGCGGCAAGACGACGCTGACCGAAGCCCCGGAGCCGCCGCCGCTGCAAGCGGCGCTGACCGAAGAGCCGGCCCCGCTGGAGACAAGAGCGCCGAAGAGAAAAGCGATGCTGGCTGACCGCGACCGCGTTTTCACCAACCTTTACGGCGAGCACGATTGGCACCTGACCGGCGCGCGCAAGCGCGGCGACTGGGACGGCACCAAGGAGGTCATCGCCAAGGGCCGCGACTGGATCGTCAACGAGATCAAGGAATCGGGGCTGCGCGGGCGCGGCGGCGCCGGATTTCCGACCGGCCTCAAATGGTCGTTCATGCCGAAGACAGAGCGACCGGCCGACCTATCTCGTCGTCAACGCCGACGAGAGCGAGCCCGGCACCTGCAAGGACCGCGACATATTGCGCTGGGACCCGCACAAGCTGATCGAAGGGCTGCGTGCTGGCCGGGTTCGGCATGGGGGTCAGCGCCGCCTACATCTATATCCGCGGCGAATTCTACAACGAGGCGCGCCACCTGCAGACCGCGATCGACGAGGCCTACGACGCCGGACTGATCGGCAAGAACGCCTGCGGCTCGGGCTACGACATCGACGTGTACCTGCATCGCGGCGCCGGCGCGTATATCTGCGGCGAGGAAACCGGGCTCTTGGAAAGCCTCGAAGGCAAGAAGGGCCAGCCGCGTTTGAAGCCGCCGTTCCCGGCGCAGGTCGGCCTCTACGGCTGCCCGACGACGGTCAACAATGTCGAGACGATCGCCATCTCGCCGGCGATCCTGAAGCGCGGCGCGGCGTGGTTTTCGTCGATCGGGCGTGCCCGCGCAACACCGGGACGAAAATCTTCTGCATTTCCGGCCATGTGAACCAGCCGTGCAATGTCGAGGAGGCGATGTCGATCCCGATGCGCGAGCTGATCGAGCGCCATGCCGGCGGCGTGCGCGGCGGCTGGGACAATCTGCTGGCCGTGATCCCCGGCGGCTCGTCGACGCCGTGCCTGCCGGCGCCGGTCTGCGACAAGGTGCTGATGGATTTCGACGCGCTGGTCGCCGAGAAGAGCGGCCTCGGCACGGCGGCGCTGATCGTGATGGACAAATCGACCGACATCGTCAAGGCGATCGCGCGGCTGGCGCAATTCTACAAGCACGAGAGCTGCGGCCAGTGCACGCCATGCCGCGAAGGCTGCGGCTGGGTCTGGCGGGTCATGGAGCGCATGGTCGTCGGCAACGCCTCGGTCGCCGAGATCGACATGCTCGAAGAGGTGACGCGCGAGATCGAGGGGCACACGATCTGCGCCTTGGCCGACGGCGCGATGTGGCCGGTGCAGGGGCTGATCCGCCATTTCCGCCCGACTGGAACGCCGCATCCACGAACACCGCACCGCCGCGCCAGCAGCGGAGTAGTACGCGGTTTTCCCTCGAGGGTGCACGGCTCGCCCTCCCCCGCCGCGGGGAGAGGGTGGCGGCCACACTCATTGAGGCGCGCCGATGCCCAAGGTGACGATCGACGGCCAGGAGATTCGAGGTCGCGCCGGGCACGACGATCCTGCAGGCGTGCCAGCAGGCCGGCATCGAGATCCCGCATTTCTGCTATCACGAACGCCTCAACATCGCCGGCAATTGCCGCATGTGCCTCGTCGAGGTCGAGCGCTCGCCAAAGCCGGTGGCGTCCTGCGCGATGCCGGTCGCCGACGGCAACGTGATCCTGACGCAGTCGGAGAAGGCCAGAAAGGCCCGCCACGGCGTCATGGAAATGCTGCTGATCAACCACCCGCTCGATTGCCCGATCTGCGACCAGGGCGGCGAATGCGATCTGCAGGACCAGGCGATGGCCTACGGTTTCGACCGCGGCCGCTTCGAGGAAAACAAGCGCGCGGTGCGCGACAAGAATTTCGGTCCGCTGGTCGCGACCAGCATGAACCGCTGCATCCATTGCACGCGCTGCATCCGCTTCCTGACCGAGATCGCCGGGGTCGAGGAACTCGGCGCCACCGGCCGCGGCGAGGCGATGGAGATCACGACCTATATCGAGCGCGCGCTCGGCTCGGAACTGTCCGGCAACATCATCGATTTGTGCCCGGTCGGGGCGCTGACCTCCAAGCCGTACTCGTTCGTCGCCCGTCCCTGGGAATTGCGCAAGACCGAGTCGGTCGACGTGCTCGACGCGGTCGGCAGCAATATCCGCGTCGACTCGCGCGGCGCGCAGGTCCTGCGCATCCTGCCGCGGCTCAACGAAGACGTGAACGAGGAGTGGCTCGCCGACAAGAGCCGCTTCGCGCATGACGGGCTGATCATGCGGCGGCTCGACCGTCCGTGGATCCGCCGCGCCGGGCGGCTCGTCGAGGCCGAGTGGCGCGACGCGCTCGAACTCGTCGCCGAGCGCATCAGGGGCGTGCCGCCGGAGCGGATTGCGGCGATCGCCGGCGATCTGTGCGACACCGAATCGATGTTCGCGCTGAAGGAGCTGCTGCACGGGCTCGGCGCGACGAGCCTCGATTGCCGGCAGGACGGCGCCAGGCTCGATCCCGGATGCCGCGCCGGCTATCTGTTCAACACGACGATCGCCGGCATCGAGCGCGCCGATGCGTGCCTGCTGATCGGTACGGACCCGCGCCGCGAGGCGCCTCTGGTCAACGCGCGGCTGCGCAAGCGCTATCTGCAGGGCGGGTTCCGGGTCGCCGCGATCGGGCCGGCGCTCGACCTGACGTACCCGGTCGAGATGCTCGGCGATGGCGGGGCGGCGCTGAACGCGATGGCGCGCGGCGACCATGAATGGGCCGAGATATTGCGCAATGCCGCAGGCCCCGATGCTCATCGTCGGCGCAGGGCGCGCTGGCGCGTCCCGACGGCGCCCGGGTGCTCGGCGCGGCGCGGGCGATCGCCGAAGCGTGCGACCTGATCCGGCCGGATTGGAACGGCTTCAATGTGCTGCACCGCGCGGCGGCGCGGGTCGGGGCTCTCGATATCGGGTTCGTGCCCGGCGGCGGCGGCAAGGATGTCGCCGGCATTGTCGACGGGTGCCGCTCGGGATCGGTCGAGCTGCTCTATCTGCTCGGCGCCGACGAACTCGATTTCGCGAATACCGGCTCGGCCTTTGTGATCTACCAGGGCCATCATGGCGATCGCGGCGCGGCGCGGGCCGATGTCGTGCTGCCCGGCTGCGCCTATACCGAGAAGGACGCGACTTACGTCAACACCGAGGGCCGCGTCCAGCTCGGTCGCCGCGCCGTGTTCCCGCCCGGCGAGGCGCGCGAGGACTGGGCGATCCTTCGGGCGCTGTCGGGCGTGCTCGGGAGGCCGCTGCCGTTCGATTCGCTTCACCGCGCTGCGCCAGCGGATGCGGGAAGCGCACCCGCACCTCGCGCGTGTCGACGAGGTCGTGCCGGCCGAATGGGGCCCGTTCGGCGACAGCGGCGAGGTGGACGAGACGGCGTTCGTCTACCCGGTCGCCGACTACTACCGCACCGACCCGATCAGCCGCGCCAGCCCGACGATGGCCGAGTGCAGCGAAACCTTCGGCGGGCGCCCCGAGACCACGCCGCGGACCGGCACGCATGGCTGAGCGGTCTTACCCTCACCCACCGCCGCGCGACCGGTCCCCCTTTCCGCATGCGGGAGAGGTATGCGACACCGCCGGTTCCCTCTCCCATTGGGGGAGAGCGGGGTGAGGGGGCCTCGGTGAGCGAATTCTGGTGGGGCTACGGCTGGCCGACCGCGATCATCGCGATCGAGGTGCTGATCGTCGCCGTACCGCTGCTGCTGGCGATCGCCTACTACACCTACGCCGAGCGCAAGGTTCTGGCGTTCTCGCAGCTGCGCAAGGGCCCGAACGTCGTCGGGCCGTTCGGCCTCTTGCAGCCGATCGCCGACGGGGTGAAGATGCTCCACAAGGAGACGATCATCCCGAGCGGCGCCAATCGCCTCGTCTTTATCGCCGCGCCGATGGTGACGTTCACCTTGGCGCTGGTCGCCTGGGCGGTGATCCCGTTCGATTTCGGCGTCGTGATCGCCGACATCAATGTCGGCATCCTCTATCTGTTCGCGATCAGCTCGCTGTCGGTCTACGGCGTCATCATGGCGGGCTGGGCGTCGAATTCGCGCTACGCGTTTCTCGGCGCCTTGCGCGCCGCGGCGCAGATGGTGTCGTACGAGGTTTCGATCGGGTTCGTGCTGGTGACGGTGCTGCTCTGCGCCGGTTCGTTGAACCTGAGCGAGATCGTGCTGGCGCAAAGAACGATCTGGTTCGTCGATCCCGCTCCTGCCGATGGCGGTGATCTTCTTCATCTCCGGGCTGGCCGAGACGAACCGGGCGCCGTTCGACTTGGCGGAGGGCGAATCGGAGATCGTCGCCGGGTATTTCGTCGAATATTCGTCGATGTCGTTCGCGCTGTTCTATCTCGGCGAGTACGGCAACATGATCCTGGTCAGCGCGATGACCACGATCCTGTTTCTGGGCGGCTGGCTGGCGCCGTTCGACATCGCGCCGTTTCGACGCTGGGTGCCTGGCACGTGATCTGGTTCCTGCTCAAGGTCGCGTTCGTCATGTTCTGCATCCTGTGGGTGCGCGCGACCTTTCCGCGCTTCCGCTATGACCAGCTGATGCGGCTCGGCTGGAAGGTGTTTCTGCCGTTCTCGCTGGCCTGGCTGGTGCTGACCGCCGGCGTGCTGGTCGCCTTCGACTGGCTTCCGCGATGATCGCGCCGGTTGACTGCTTGCCGGGGCGCGCCTATGGTGCGCCCGATTTGAGGATCGAGCGATGAATTCCCTGGCGCGCAGCGCGCGCGGTCTGCTGTTGGTCGAGCTGCTGTCGGGCATGGCGCTGACCCTGCGCTACATGTTCAAGCCGGCGGTCACGGTCAACTATCCGTACGAGAAGAGCCCGCTCAGCGCGCGCTTTCGCGGCGAGCACGTGCTGCGCCGCTACCCGAACGGCGAGGAGCGCTGCATCGCCTGCAAATTGTGCGAGGCGATCTGCCCGGCCCTCGCGATCACGATCGAGGCCGAGCCGCGCGAGGACGGCAGCCGGCGCACGACGCGCTACGACATCGACATGACCAAATGCATCTATTGCGGCTATTGCCAGGAGGCCTGCCCGGTCGATGCGATCGTCGAGGGGCCGAATTTCGAGTTCGCCGCCGAGACCCGTGAGGAGCTGTTCTACGACAAGGAAAAGCTGCTCGCGAACGGCGACCGCTGGGAGGGCGAGATCGCCGAAGCAGCTGGCGCTCGAGGCGCCGTACCGATGAGCTGCGGCGACGACATGATCCGGACCGCCGGGCCTCCGGCCCGCATGCAGGCGGGACGCCGTGCTGTCCGGATGAGATCGCGCCGCATGATCTTCCGCCGCGATCATGTTCTACATCTTCGCCGCGGTCACGGTAGCCTCCGGCGTGCTGGTCGTGTCGGCGCGCAATCCCGGTCCACTCGGTGCTGTGGCTGATCCTCGCCTTCTTCAATTCGGCGGGGCTGTTCATCCTGCTCGGCGCCGAGTTCCTGGCGATGATCCTGGTCATCGTCTATGTCGGCGCGGTTGCGGTGCTGTTCCTCTTCGTCGTGATGATGCTCGACATCAATTTCGCCGAACTGCGCAGCGGCTTCATGCGGTATCTGCCGATCGGGGCGGTGATCGGGTTCGTGCTGCTCGCCGAGCTCGTGCTGGTCTTTGGGCATTGGGTCATCGCGCCCGGGGTCGGCGGCCTCGGTGTCGCACCGGTGTTAGCCCCGGCGGCGCGAGGTCGCGCCGCTGACCAACACGCGGGCGCTCGGCAACCTCCTTTACACGCGCTACCTGTTCGCGTTCCAGACGGCGGGCGTGATCCTTCTGGTGGCGATGATCGGCGCGATCGTCCTCACCTTGCGCGAGCGCGCCGGGGTGCGCCGCCAGCGCATCCCGGAGCAGGTCGGGCGCAGCCGCGCCGAGGCCGTCGCGATCGTCAAGGTGCCGCTCGGCGGCGGCGTCGCGGAACCGGTGCGCGAGCCGGGAGAATAGACGATGGGCGAGATCGGCCTCGCGCATTACCTGACCGTCGCGGCGATCCTGTTCACGCTCGGCATCTTCGGCATCTTTCTGAACCGCAAGAACGTCATCATCATCATGATGTCGATCGAGCTGATGCTGCTCGCGGTCAACATCAACTTCGTCGCCTTTTCGGTCGCGCTGAACGACCTTGTCGGCCAGGTCTTCGCGATGTTCGTGCTGACCGTGGCGGCGGCGGAGGCGGCGATCGGCCTGGCGATCCTCGTCGTCTATTTCCGCAACCGCGGCTCGATCCAGGTCGAAGACATCCACATGATGCGAGGCTGATCCCGGTGGCTGTCGCCGTCGTTTTCCTGCCGCTGCTCGCCGCCGCGATCGCCGGTTTCTTTGGCCGGGCGATCGGCTTCCGCGGATCGCAGCTCGTCACCTGCGGCGCGATGCTGGTGTCGATGGTGCTCGGCATTCTGCTGTTCATCAGCATCCTGGCCGTCGACGAGCCGCAAATAATTCCGCTCGCCACCTGGATCCGCGCCGGCGGTGTCGATGTCGACTGGGCGTTGCGGCTCGACACGCTGTCCGGCGTGATGATCCTCGTCGTGACGATCGTCTCGGCGATGGTCCATATCTACTCGATCGGCTACATGGCGCATGACCCGGGCATCCCCCGCTTCATGGCCTATCTGAGCCTGTTCACCTTCTTCATGCTGATGCTGGTGACGGCCGACAATTTCGTGCAGCTGTTCTTCGGCTGGGAAGGCGTCGGCTTGTGCTCGTACCTGCTGATCGGCTTCTGGTACGACCGCGCCACCGCGAATAACGCCGCGATAAAGGCCTTTGTCGTCAACCGGGTCGGCGATTTCGGTTTCTCGCTCGGGATTTTCGCGGTCTTCGTGATCTTCGGCTCGCTGAATTTCGACGTCGTGTTCGCGAAAGCGCCGGAGGCGGTCGGCACGACGATAAATTTCCTCGGATGGCAGGTGTCCTCGCTCGAACTCGCCTGCATCCTGCTGTTCGTCGGCGCGATGGGGAAATCGGCGCAGATCGGGCTGCATACCTGGCTGCCCGACGCGATGGAGGGCCCGACACCGGTTTCGGCGCTGATCCACGCCGCGACGATGGTGACGGCCGGCGTCTTCATGGTCGTGCGGCTGTCGCCGATGTTCGAGTACGCCCCCGACGCGCTGGCGTTCGTCGGGCGTGATCGGCGGCACGACCGCGATGTTCGCCGCCAGCATCGGCATGGCGCAGAACGACATCAAGCGCGTTATCGCGTATTCGACCTGCTCGCAGCTTGGCTACATGTTTTTCGCGGTCGGCGTGTCGGCCTACACCGCGGCGATGTTCCACCTGTTCACGCACGCCTTCTTCAAGTCGCTGCTGTTCCTCAGCGCCGGCTCGGTAATCCACGCCATGGGCGGCGAACAGGACATGCGGCGCATGGGCGGGCTGTGGAAGAAGATCCCGATCACCTACGTGTTGATGTGGATCGGCAGCCTGGCGCTGGCCGGCATTCCGTTCTTCGCCGGTTACTATTCAAAGGACGCGACCCTGATGGCGGCATGGGCCTCGGGTACCGCGGTCGGCCGCTATTCGTTCACCCTCGGAACTGTCGCGGCGTTTATGACCGCGTTCTATTCGTGGCGCCTGCTGCTGATGACCTTCCACGGCACGCCGCGTGCCGACGAGCACACGATGCAGCACGCGCACGAAAGCCCGTGGGTCATGCTGCTGCCGCTGTTCGTGTTGGCGGCCGGAGCAGCCGCGGCGGGGTTTCTGTTCGAGGATTTTTTCATCGGACCGGATCGCGCCGAGTTCTGGAGAGATTCGGTGCTGGTCCTGCCGGCGTACGACTCGATCGCCAAAGCTGAAAACATCCACGGCGTGCTTGAATTCCTGCCACTGATCGCCGGCGGGCTCGGCATCGTGACCGCCTATCTGTTCTATTCGATCGAGCCCGACATCCCGGCGCGGCTGGCGATGCAGTACCGCTCGCTGTACCAGTTCCTGCTCAACAAATGGTATTTCGACGAGCTGTATGATCGCCTGTTCGTACGCAACGCCTTCTCGCTCGGCGAAGGGCTGTGGCGGACCGGCGACGGCAAGATCATCGACGGGCTTGGACCGGACGGCATCGCGGCGGCCACCCGCGAGCTGTCGCGCGAGGCGAGCCGATTGCAGACCGGCTACCTTTATCATTACGCCTTCGCGATGCTGATCGGCGTCGTCGCGCTGGTCACCTGGTATCTGCTGCCGCGATGAGCGCAATCCCAGCGAGCATTTGTCGATCCCGCGAAAGCGGGAATCCAGGGTTACCGCCGAGTTGCTTGCCCTGGGCCCCCGCTGTCGCGGGTGTGACAGCCATGATGAGACGGCGCGGCATGACCAACTGGCCGCTGCTGTCGCTCGTCACGTTCCTGCCGCTGATCGGCGCCGCGTTCATCATGCTGGCGCGCGGCGATGAGGCCGTGGTCGCTCGCAATGCGCGCAACATCGCGCTGTCGACCTCGCTGATCGTTTTCGCGCTGTCGCTGCTGTTGTGGATCGGGTTCGATCCGAGCGTGATCGGTTTCCAGTTCGTCGAGCGCGCCGATTGGATCTCGATCGGCGGGTTCGCGATCAACTATCATATGGGCATCGACGGCATCTCGCTGTTCTTTGTGCTGCTGTCGACCTTGTTGACCGTGCTGTGTGTCGCCGCGAGCTGGACGAACGTGCACCATCAGGTCAAGGAGTACATGATCGCCTTCCTCATCCTCGAAACGATGATGGTCGGCATTTTCTGCGCCCTCGATTTCGTGCTGTTCTATGTCTTTTTCGAGGGCGTGCTGGTCCCGATGTTCCTGATCATCGGAATATGGGGCGGACCGCGGCGCATCTACTCGGCCTTCAAGTTCTTCCTTTACACACTGCTTGGCTCGGTGCTGTCGCTGCTGGCGATACTCGCCGTGTATTTCCAGACCGGCAGCACCGATATCGTCGTCGCGCTGAACCACGCGTTTCCGCCCGAGCTGCAGAAATGGCTGTGGCTCGCGTTTTTTGCCTCGTTCGCGGTCAAGGTGCCGATGTGGCCGGTGCACACCTGGCTGCCGGACGCGCATGTCGAGGCGCCGACCGCCGGCTCGGTCATTCTGGCCGGCGTGCTGCTGAAAATGGGCGGCTACGGGTTCATCCGCTTTTCGCTGCCGATGTTCCCGCTGGCCTCGGAATATTTCACGCCGCTGATGTTCGCGCTGTCGGCGATCGCGGTGATCTACACGTCGTTTCGTCGCGCTCGTGCAGACCGATATGAAAAAGCTGATCGCCTATTCGTCGATCGCGCATATGGGCTTTGTGACGATGGGCATCTTCGCCGCGACCAGCGAGGCGGTGACCGGCGCGATGGTTCAGATGCTGAGCCACGGCTTTGTTTCGGCGGCGCTGTTCCTGTGCGTCGGCGTCGTCTATGACCGGCTGCACACCCGCGACATCGACCGCTATGGCGGGTTGGCCGATACGATGCCGGCCTATGCTTTCGTGTTCATGATCTTCATGCTGGCCTCGGTCGGGCTGCCCGGCACCAGCGGCTTTGTCGGCGAGTTCCTGATCCTGCTTGGCACCTTCCGGGTCAACACGCTCGAAGCGTTTCTCGCCGCGACGGCGCTGTTCCTTGGCGCGATGTACATGCTGTACCTGTATCGTCGGGTGATCTTCGGCACGATCACGCGCGACGAGGTCCGCGGCGATGCTCGATCTCAGCCCGCGCGAGAAGGCGGTATTCGCGCCGCTGCTCCTGCTCGTGCGTGTGGATGGGCGTCTACCCCGAGCCGTTTCTGGCGCCGATCCGGCCGACCGTCGACGCACTCGTCGCGCGGGTCGCCGACGATACGGAAGCTGGCGCGAGCCGACGGAACCGCGCGTCATCCCGGCGAAGGCCGGGATCCACCTGCTCGACCGCTCCGAGGCGGCCCAGTGGGTCCCGGCTTTCCGCCGCGGACGTCCGAGGCAAGGCGCGGAAGTTGCAAGCTGATGCCCCCGTTCCCGTTTCCCGCGATCTCGCCGGCTCTGCCGGAAATCGTCCTGGTCTGCGCCGCGATGGCGCTGCTGATGCGTGGGCGTATTTCGCGGCGAAGGCTCGGCCAGGCTTGTCTCGTGGCTGGCGGTTGTCGTCCTGCTCGTCACGCTTGTCTTGTGCGGCGTGTTCGGGTGGGAGCGGCGTCTCGGCTTCTACGGCATGTTCGTGACCGACGCCTTCGCCGTGTTCATGAAGGCGCTGGTGCTGCTCGGCGCCGCGGTCAGCATCATCCTGGCGCTGCGGTTCAACGAGGAGCACCGCATCGCGCGCTTCGAGTTCCCGGTCCTGGTCCTGCTCGCCAGCACCGGGATGATGCTGATGGTATCGGCGAACGATCTGATCGCGCTCTATCTCGGCCTCGAATTGCAGAGCCTGGCGCTCTATGTCGTCGCCAGCTTCAACCGCGACTCGGTGCGCTCGACCGAGGCCGGGCTGAAGTATTTCGTTCTCGGCGCGCTCGCCTCGGGCATGCTGCTTTACGGCGCCTCGCTGATCTACGGTTTCGCCGGCACGACCGAGTTCGTCGGCCTGGCGCGGCTGCTCGCCGCCGGCGCGGCTCCGCCGCCGGGGCTGATCATCGGGATCGTTTTCGTCACGGTCGGCCTCGCGTTCAAGGTGTCGGCGGTGCCGTTCCATATGTGGACCCCCGACGTCTACGAGGGCGCGCCGACCCCGGTCACCGCATTTTTCGCGGTCGCGGCAAAGATCGCGGCGCTCGCGCTGTTCGTGCGCTTCATGATCGAGCCGTTCGGCGGTTTGCTGGTCGAATGGCGGCAGGTCGTCGTGTTCCTCTCGGTCGCCTCGATGGTCCTCGGCGCAGTCGCCGCGATCGCGCAGGAAAACATCAAGCGGCTGATGGCCTACAGCTCGATCGGCCATGTCGGATACGCGCTGATCGGCCTCGCCGCCGCGACCCCGAGCGGCATCCGCGGCGTCCTCGTCTACCTGGCGATCTACCTGTTCATGAATCTCGGCACCTGGGCCGTGATCCTGTGCATGCGGCAGAAGGGGCAGATGCTCGAAAGCATATCCGACCTGTCCGGTCTCGGCCGCACCCAGCCGGGTCTGGCGCTGGCGCTCGGCATCTTCATGTTCGCGCTGGCCGGCATTCCGCCGACCGCCGGGTTTTTCGCGCAAGCTCTACATCTTCCTCGCGGCGATCGACGCGAACCTTGTCGGGCTCGCCATCATCGGCGTCGTCGCGAGCGTCGTTGGCGCGTTCTATTACCTGCGCATCGTCAAGGTCATGTATTTCGACGAGCCGCTGGTCGCGTTCGACCGGCCGATCGCGCCCGAGCTGAAGGCGGTGCTGGTCGTCACCGCCGTGCTGACGATGGTCTTTATCCTGTGGCCCGACCCGATCGTCGGCGGCGCCACGGCCGCGGCGGCGTCGCTGTTCGCGCAATGACACAGCGATGAGCAGCACCGGGCCTCTCCTCCCGGATGGTTACCGGCTGCTCCGCTACGACAGCATCGGCAGCACCAACGACGAGGCGAAGGCCCTGGCGCGCGCCGGCGCCGCCGAGGACACGCTGGTCTGGGCCGGCGAGCAGACCGCCGGGCGCGGCCGCCGCGGCCGCTTCTGGGCATCGCCGCCGGGAAACCTCTATCTGTCGCTGATCGTGCGCCCCGGGGTGGCGCCGGCGCGCGCCGCCCAGCTCGGCTTTGTCGCGGCGCTCGCGCTCGGCGGAAGGGATCGGCGAGCTGTGCGGGCCGGCTCTCGATGTAAGCTGCAAATGGCCGAACGATATCCTCGCCGGCGGCCGCAAACTCGCCGGAATCCTTCTCGAATCGGAGATTACCGACGACGCACGCGATCGATTTTGTCGTGATCGGCGCCGGCGCCAACCTGGTCTCGCAGCCGAACGACGTCGAATACCCGGCGACCTCGCTGGCCGAGCAGGGATTTCCCGGGATCGGCTCCGGCAGCAGCTTGTTGCAAGCCTATATCGCGCGGTTCGATATCTGGGCGCGGATCTGGCGGGAAGAAGGCTTCGCCCCGATCCGCGAGGCCTGGCTGGCCCGCGCCGCCGGTCTCGGCGCAGGAGATCCGCGTGCGGCTGGAGCGGGCGACGCTGTTCGGCCGGTTTCTCGATCTTGACGAGGACGGCTCGCTCGTGATCGAGACGCCGGAAGGCCGCCGCCGCATTGCGGCCGGCGAGGTTTTTCCGGCTTCCGATCGCCCGGGCTTCGGCTGAGAGGAGTGGGCCGATGCTGCTCGCGATCAATGCCAACAACACCAACACCTCGTTCGCGATGTGGGACGGCGCCGCGCTGAAGGGCAGCTGGCGCACCGCCACCGAAGGCAAGCGCACCGCCGACGAATATGTCGTCTGGCTCGACCATCTGCTGGCGCTCGACGGCCTGTCGCGCGCCCAGATCGAGGGCGCCGCGATCGCCAGCGTCGTGCCCGAAACCAACTTCAACCTCGTCACGTTCTGCCGGAAATACTGCCGAACCGACCCTCTGGTGGTCGGCGATGCCGGCGTGGCGCTCGGCACCAGGGCGCTGGTCGATCGCCCGGAGGAGGTCGGAGCCGATCGCCTCGTCAATACCGTGGCGGCGCACGACCGCTACGGCGGGCCGCTGATTGTCGTCGATTTCGGCACCGCCACGACGCTGGACGTGGTCGACGGCGACGGCAACTATCGCGGCGGCGTGATCGCCCCGGGGATCAATCTGTCGCTGACCGCGTTGCATATGGCGGCGGCCAAGCTGCCGAGCGTCCGCATCGCCCGCACCGAACGGGTGATCGGCACGGACACGGTGAGCTGCATGCAATCCGGCATTTACTGGGGCTATATCGGATTGATCGAGGGTTTGGTCGGGCGCATCAAGACCGAGTTCGGCGCAGCCCCGATCGGATCGGGGCAAGGATGCAGGTTATCGGCACCGGCGGGCTGGCGCCGCTGTTCGCCGGCGCGACCGAGGCGATCGACCGGGTCGATCCCGACCTGACTCTGTGGGGGCTGCGCCTCATTTACCGCTATAACAAGAGCCGATGAGCCTCACAGCGCCGCAGCCGAGCGCATTTCGCGAGCACGATCCCGACGCGCTCTATTTCCTGCCGCTCGGCGGCTCCGGCGAGATCGGGATGAACCTCAATCTCTACGGCTATCGCGGCCAGTGGCTGATCGTCGATTGCGGCGTGACCTTCGGCGAGGAGGAGCACCAGCCCGGGGTCGATGTCATCATGGCCGACCCGGCCTTTATCGTCGAGCGGCGGGACCGGCTGCTCGGCATCGTCGCGACGCATGGGCATGAGGACCATATCGGCGCGATCCCGTATTTGTGGCCGCAGCTGCAATGCCCGATCTGGGCGACGCCGTTCACCGCCTCGCTGTTGCGCGCCAAGCTGATCGAGGCGCAGCTCGCCAACCAGGTCAAGATCACGACCGTGCCGATGTCGGGCCGTTTCACGATCGGACCGTTCGATCTCGAACTGATCACGCTGACCCATTCGATCCCGGAGCCGAACGCGGTGGTGATCCGCACCCCGGTCGGCACCGTGCTCCACACCGGCGATTGGAAGCTCGATCCGGACCCGCTGGTCGGGTCGCCGACCGACGAGGCGCGGCTGCGCGCGGTCGGCGACGAGGGCGTGCTGGCGATCGTCTGCGATTCGACCAATGCGCTGCGCGACGGGACCTCCGGCTCCGAGGGCGAGCTGCGCCAGCACCTCACCGAGCTGATCGGCCGCTATGACGGGCGGGTCGCGGTGGGCTGCTTCGCCTCGAACGTCGCGCGTCTTTCGACGATCGCGCACGCCGCCGCGGCAAACGACCGCAATGTCGCGCTGATCGGGCGCTCGCTGGGGCGGATCGACAGGGCGGCGCGCGAAAACGGCTATCTCGCCGACGTGCCGCGCTTTCTGAGCGAGGAAGAAGCCGGCTACGTGCCGCGCGACAAGATCGTGCTGATCTGCACCGGCAGTCAGGGCGAGCCGCGGGCGGCGCTGGCCCGCATCGCGCGCGACGACCATCCGCACATCGTCCTCGAGGAGGGCGATGTCGTGATCTTCTCGTCGCGCATCATCCCCGGCAACGAGAAGGCGATCAGCCGGCTGCACAATGCGCTGCTGAAGATGCGCGTCGAGGTCGTCACGGCCGAGGACCATTTCGTGCACGTCTCCGGCCACCCGTGTCGCGACGAGCTGACCGCGATGTACCAGATGGTGCGGCCGCGCGTCTCGATCCCGGTGCACGGAGAGGCGCGCCATCTGATCGGGCATGCCGATCTCGCCCGGCAATGTCAGGTACAGCAGGCCGTGGTCATCGAAAATGGCGATGTCGTGCGGCTCGACCGCGGCGGCGCCACGATCGTCGACGAGATCCCGACCGGCCGCATCGCCAGCGACGGCAAGAGCCTGTTGCCGATCCGCGGCGCCGTGCTGCAGCAGCGCCGGCGTGCCAGCGTCGAGGGAACGGCGGTTGCCTCGCTCGTCGTCGATCGCGCCGGTTCGCTGGTCGCGCCGCCCCAGGTCAGCCTGATCGGCCTTGCCGAAGCGGCGTCGGAACCGGCCGCCGACATCTGCGACGCACTGACCGAGGCGGTCGGGGCTCTGCCGGCGCCGCAGCGGCGCGACGACGACGCGCTGCGCGAAACGGCAAGGCGTGTGTTGCGGCGCGTGCTCAGGGAGCGGTTCGGCAAGCGGCCGTTGGTCGAGATCCAGCTCGTCCGGCTCTAATCAGCCGTCAATGCAAGCGAAGCGAAGCAATCTCGTTGCTGTCGCGCGGCGGGCATAAGGGAATGGAGATGATCGGTCGCCTCAACCATGTCGCGATCGTCGTGCCGGACCTTGCTGCCGCCGCGGCGCTGTACCGCGACACGCTCGGCGCGATCGCGTTTCAGCGCCGCAATCGCTGCCGGCCCATGGCGTCACGGTCGTGTTCGTCGAGTTGCCGAACACGAAAATCGAACTGCTGGAGCCGCTCGGCGACGCCTCGCCGGTGCGCGGGTTTCTCGACAAAAACCCGGCCGGCGGCATGCATCACGTCTGCTATGAGGTCGACGACATCATCGCCGCCCGCGACCGGCTGCGCGCCAGCGGCGCCCGAATCCTCGGCGACGGCGAACCCAGGCTTGGCGCCCACGACAAGCCGGTGCTGTTCCTGCACCCGAAGGATTTCTGCGGCACGCTTGATCGAGTTGGAGCAGGCGTAAAAAAGGAGGGCCGTTCGCCCTCCTCCATCCAGTGTGCCCGCGCGAGCGCTCAGCGGTACAGCTTGTACTCGGCGAACTCGCCAGCCGCCTCGATCCTTCTGCCAGCGCGGCATCGCCTTGACCTCATCCTTGGTCAAATTGACCATGAGCCGATCGCCCTGGACTTCGATTTCGTTCCAAGGCACCGCGACCTTGTGCTCGCCGATGCCGAGAAAACCGCCGAACTCGATGACCCCTGCGCGAACCCGGCCATTCGGATCGAGCAAGACAGTTATTGAGCTCGCCGACCTCTTTGCCGTCCGCGCCATACACATCCTTGCCGATGAACTTATCGATGTCCTTCGCGACCGGGAAGGTGCCGGCCGCAGGCGCGACACGCAGCACCACCGGCGCCTGGCGCGCCGGCGTCAGGAGCCGCCGTCGTTCCGACATTGACGTCCGGTCTGTTGGTCGTCTGGTCTACCGTACATTCGGCTTCTCCGCCGGAAGCACCTTGATGTTCGGCTGACCGGTCTGGACCTGCACGTTCGGCTCGGGCTCTTCACGATGACTTGGGCCGGCGGCTGCGTCACAGTCACGTCAGGCTTTTCGGTCTGCACGCTCACGTTCGGAGCATTCGGCTTGACGGTAACCGCCGGCGCGGGCTGCTGGACGACGACATTCGACCCGCCGGTGGTTCCCGCACCTGGCTTCGGCGCTGCCTCCGAACCCGGAGCCGGATTTGACGCAGGCTCCTGAGCCAGCGCCGGCCCGGCCAGCAGCGCCAAAACGGACGTTGTCGCCAAAGCGTGTTTGATATTCATTTCCGCTCTCCTTTTGAAGGCGTGTCACTTTGTTAAACGGAATGCAAAAGGCCCGCTGTTCCCTTCGGCGTTCAACTTCCTGGCATCACCGCCATACATTGCGTAGATACTAAAACAGCGGGTCCTGGCATCGAGTTGTATTGAGCGGAGCACTCCAGTGCTCCGCACTCGGCGGAAGGACCGAATGGTCCATCGACCGGTTCCACAGGCAGATTCTTACTTGAAGTGGCCGGAACTCGGCGAACTGCCCGGGGCTGTTTTTGTCCCAGCGCGGGGCGGCCTTGACCTGATCCTCGGTCATGTTGACCGTGACGCGATCGTTGGTGACGTTGAGCCGATCCCAGGGAAGCGCGACTTTGTGCTCGCCGATCCCGAGAAAACCGCCGAATTCGACAATCGCCGCATGCACGCGGCCGTCCGGACCGATCAGGAGATTGTTGATCTCGCCGATCTCTTTTCCGTTCGCGCCATAGACGTCCTTGTCGATCAGGCTCTCAACGTCGTCCGCTATCGGGAAGACACCGGCCGTGGGGGTGGTCGCAACAGCACCTTGCGCGGGCGCTGTCGTCGTCCCGCTTCCCACCGCCGCATTTCCGGACGGCTGACTTCACGGCGACGTCGGGCTTCTCCGCCGGAAGGACCTTGACGTCCGGTTTGCCGGTATCGACGGCAACATTTGGCGTCGGGTTCGTCACGTCGACCTTTGGCGGCGCCTGCTGCACGGCCACGTCGGGCTTCGCCGGGCGTTACCGTGACATTCGGAGCGTGCGGCTGAACCGTGATCGACTGGCGGCGGCTGCTTGACAATGATTTCAGGTCCGTTCCCAGCGGGGGCGGCAGAATTCGCGGCGGGTGCCTGGGCCAGCGCAGGCCCGGCCAACAGCAGCGCCGCGACCGAAGTCGTCGCGAAGGCGTACTTCATTTGCGCTCTCCTTTTGAAGGCGTCGTATCCCTCGCATTAACACGGAGCAATTTCGCGCCGTTCCGCGCGTTGCGTTCGAAACACTTCCTCCGTTCCATTTCGCTCGCGTCGGCGGATCGGCCCAGCGGCCGGATGTCCTCGCCGCGAATGTCGGGTTGCATCGCGTCACGCGCGATTGCAGATGAAGCGGATGACTTGGCTGACCGCTGTCGTCGTCTACATTCTGGTCTGGTGGGTGACGCTGTTCGCGGTGCTGCCGCTCTGGGTCACCCCGGCCGAACCCGACGATCTCGGGCACGGCGCCGGCGCCCCGAAGCACCCTCACATGCTTCGCAAGCTCGCCCTGACGACCGTGATCGCAGCGGTGATCTGGCTGGGCATCTACCTTGTGGTCAGCTCCCCCTGGCTCAGTTTCCGCGAAACCCAGGGCTGGCCCGAAAACGCGCCATCGTCGACTATAGCGCGATGAGCGCCGCCTATTGCCTCGCCGCCCCCGCGCATCCGGTGCATGGTCCCTATCACGATCGCGAATACGGGTTCCCCGCCGAGGACGAGGCGGTCCTGTTCGAACGCCTCGTGCTCGAGATCAACCAAGCCGGCCTGTCATGGCTGACCGTCCTGAGGAAGCGGGACGCGTTCCGCGCGGCGTTTGCCGGGTTCGACGTCGACCGCGTCGCCGCGTTCGATGAGGCTGACGTCGCGCGGCTCCTCGCCGACTCCGGCATCGTGCGCAACCGGCTGAAGATCGACGCCGTCATCGCGAACGCCCGCCGCATCCGCGAGCTGCGCGCGTCCCATGGCTCGTTTCATGGCTGGCTGATGGCGCACCACCCGCGCCCGCTCGACGAGTGGACGCGCCTGTTCCGGCGCACTTTCCGGTTCACCGGCGGGCTTATCGTCGGGGAATTCCTGATGAGCCTCGGGTTTCTTCCCGGCGCGCACCAGCCCGATTGCCCGATTTATGCTCGGATTCTCGCCGTAGCGCCCCCCTGGACGCGTAATTCAGGCGAAAACGGGCCACCGCTTCCGCATTGAAGTCGTTGCAAGGTCGCGATGCAGCGTTTCCGGGTGCATCTTGACGTTTGCTGTTTCGACCTGCATGAAGCCGAAGCGATGGCTCGCCGGGTGGCGGGCTTGGAACTGCGATCTGCTGAGGAGAGTTCACGATGCGCCCGCTCACGACGACCCTCTCGGGCATTGGTCTCGCCGCTACTCATGGCGATCGCCCCGGCGATGGCGCAGAACCCGCAAGCCGATTACGCCGCCTGTGACCAGTACGCGCGGCAGGCAGCCGAGCCCTATCGCAATCAGGCAAACCTCCAGGGTGTGGGCAGCGCGCTTGTCGGGGCCGGGCTTGGCGCCGCTCTCGGCGGGGCGATCGGCGGCGGGCGCGGCGCCGGCATCGGGGCGGCAAGCGGCGCGCTCGCCGGAACCGGCGTCGGGGCCGCCAGTTCCTCGGCTGCCTCGGGGCAGGTCCAGGAGATCTACAATTCCTATTTCTACAGCTGCATGCAATCGCGCCAGGCAGCCTATGGCGCGCCGGCCTATGGAGCATCCGGCCTATGCGCCGCCGGCATACGGCGCGCCGGCCTACGGTGCACCCGCATACCCGCAGCCGTATTCGACCTATTACGGATATCCGCGATAACGACCCGAGCGGCGGCCGGGCTCGAACGCGGTGGCGACATGCGGCAGCACGGAGAAGGCAAATCGACGGAGCCGGTCAGCCGCCGAAGCCGAGCCTGCCGGCTCCGGCCGACAGCCCGGAACCGGTCATCGACAACCGGCTGTTCGTGCTGGTGCTGCAGCACCCGCAGGAGCGGAGCGAGCCGCGCGCGACCGCCGCAGCGATGGTCGCGGCTTTGCGGCGTGCCCGGCTGGTGGCCGGCCTGTCCTGGCCGAACCTGACGCGCGCCCTGGGCCGGCCGGCCGATCCGCGGCGCTGGGGCGTGCTGTATCTCGGCTCGGCGCGTCCGCATCCCCCGCCGAAGCCGCACGAACCGGGCCCAGCCAGCCGGCTCGCCGCTGCCCGAACGCCCGGACGCCGGCGAGATCATCGCGCTGGGCCGCGACGGCAATCCGGTGCCCGCCACGGACCGCGATGCTGCGCGGCCTCGAGGGTATTGTGCTGCTCGATGGCACATGGAGCCAGGCGAAGACGCTGTGGTGGCGCAATCCCTGGCTGTTGAAGCTGCAGCGGATCGTGCTGAATCCGCCGGGGCCGGCGCGCCTCGGCCGGCTGCGCCGCGAACCGCGACAAGAGGCGCTCTCCACTCTCGAAGCCGCTTCCCTTGTCCTGCGCCACACCGAGCCGGGGCCGGAAGCGGCCGATGCCCTGTTGGCCGCGCTCGACCGCCTGATCGCGGCGTGCGGCGGACAGTCCGCCGCCGCTAGCGCCTGCGATTCCGACCCTTCCCCGGGCCCTTTCCCCGACCGCCTTTCGGGGCGCCGGCGTCGGTATCGCGGTATATCTGCAGCCGAGTGACGCGCAGCCCGGGAACCCCGTGCCGTTCGATGGCGCGCTCCCAGGCGTGGAATTCCTCGGCCGAGATATTGTAGCGCCGGCAGACTTCCTCGAGCTCGATGAAACCGCTGCGCACGGCCTCGACGACGACCGCCTTGCGCCGCGCCACCCATCGCTTGGTGTCGGGCGGCGGCAGCGCCGGGTCTGGGCTGTTCGATGCCGGCGATATTGCCGCATTTCGGAAAACGATCAGTCACCGGAACATGCCACTGAGATTGCGCGTGTTTGGCCGCGCGCACTCTATCCCGCTCTATTTAAGAAGCCCTAAATCCGCGGCGCCGGGATTACTTCGCACGGGATCGGTGCGTTCGCATCCGTCGCCCGCGAATCGGGGGATCGGAACGATGTAGCCGGGCCGCGATCGGTTGCGGCACGTAGCGAGCGCGGTTGCGCCGCGGGGCGCGAAGCCGTCTCCTTCGCGCATCCGCCGCGCCACCTCGCCGGGCCGTCGGGCTGCCGGGGTGGAATTGCTGCGGAATCAACGCGGTGGATTGCCGCGTTGACAGTTGAATTGGGTGAACTCGATTCATATACTCCGCCGCCGTTTTGAACGGGGTTTGGGGAGAGCTATGCGCCCGGAGTTGCCGCCAGACTATCGTCCGAGCGATGACGAAGAGTTCATGAACCCGCTGCAGATCGAATACTTCCGGCAGAAGCTGCTGCGCTGGCGCGCCGAGCTTCTCGCCGATTCGACCGGCACATTGCGCCATTTGCAGGAAGAGAGCCTCTTGAAGCCCGATCTGAGCGATCGCGCCTCGCTCGAGACCGAGCGGGCGATCGAGCTGCGCACGCGCGACCGCGAGCGCAAGCTGATCTCGAAAATCGACGCCGCACTTCACCGCATCGACAGCGGCACTTTCGGCTTTTGCGAGGAGACCGATCAGCCGATCGGCATCCGGCGACTCGAGGCGCGCCCGATTGCGACCCTGACGATCGAAGCGCAGGAACGGCACGAGCGGATGGAGCGCACCTATCGCGACGAGTAACAATTTCCGGCGGGATTTTGGCTGGGACTTGCCGCCCGCGGCCGAGGACGGGAAGAGCATCGGATTTAAGCTGCCTTTAACGCGGCCGTCCACAATTCTGCGGCCGGGCCGCCGACCAGCGCGACACCGGCGGTGCGCCTGCCGGCGATCGCAACGAGAGCGGGGCATGGAAGCATGGCCGCGGCCGATACCGAGAATGCCCGGGGGTGCTGTGCCGAGGCCGGGAACGCTGGGCCGCGCTACCGCGCGCCCGCCGGGGTGGGCCGGTCATCTCGCCAACGCCGCGCTCACCCTGTCCTTGGCGGCTGTCGCCGCTGACGCTGTTTTTCACGCCAGATCATCGACGGCACCCCGATGCCGGCGGCCGCGGTCGTCATCGTCGCCTTCGCCGTGGGCCTCGGCGCCTTTATCGGGCTCGTGCGGTGGGCCTACGCGGCGCTTGCCGCGCGCGTCGACATCTTGACCCAGGCGCTTGACGCCTCGCCCGATCCGCAGCTGATCCTGGCTCCGGACGGCCGGGTCGCCTACGCCAACGCGGCATACCGCGAATTGTTTCCGCTGGCTCGCGAGCGGCCGATGCCGGGGATCGCGGCCGCCCTCGCAGAGCCCGATGCAATGCCGGATTTCGAACGGCTGCGCAGCCGCGCCGCGCAAGGGGCCCGCGCCATCGCCGCGCTGCCGCTGCGGTATTCGCGCGGCTCCGCCGTCGGTTGGTTCACGATCTCGGTCAACCCGATTGCCGGACGGCCGGGCTACAGCTTCTGGAACATCCAGGACATCACGGCCCGCCACGAGATGGAGGCGCTGATCCGCGACGAGCGAAACAAGCTCGTCGAGTTCCTCAACGATGCGCCGGTCGGCTTCTATTCGGTGGACGCGGCCGGGCGGTTTCTGTTCGTCAACCAGACGCTCGCGGAGTGGTTGGGCTCGACCCCGGCGGAAATCGTCGGCAGCGATGCCCGCCTGCACGATTTCCTCGCCGTCGCGCCGCCGGCCGACGCCCTCCCGTGGGACCCGTTCGGTGGCGCCGACGACGGCGGCCAGCGCGGCGAGGTCGCCTTCAAGAGCCGCAACGGCGGCTCGCTCCAGGCGTGGCTGAGCCAAAGCACGGTCGGGAGCGGGTCCGAGCTGCGCACCCGCTCGGTCGTGCGTGACCTGACCCCGGAGCGCCAATGGGAATCGGCGCTGCGACGGTCGCGCGAGCGCTTCCAGCGCTTTTTCGCCGACGCGCCGGTCGGAATCGCCCTGATCGACCGGTCCGGCAGGCTCGAGGAGGCGAACCGCGCGCTCGGCGACCTGTTCGGCGCGCCGCTCCCAGGCGCTGATCGGCCAGACAGCTGATCAGCTTCGTCGCCGAGGAGGACCGGCGCCAGCTGGCGGTCAGGCTGAGCGCCGCGGCGGAGGGTCTGATGCCGCCGCGGCCGGTCGATGTGCGCCTGACCGGACCGCGCGAGCGCAGCTGCGTCGTTTTCCTGAGCCGGCTCGACGGCGGCGAAAGCGGCGACGGCGATCTGATGCTGCATTTCATCGACGCGACCGAGCAGAAGAATCTCGAAGTACAGTTCGCGCAGTCGCAAAAGATGCAGGCGATCGGACAGCTCGCCGGCGGCGTCGCGCATGATTTCAACAATCTGCTGACCGCGATGATCGGGTTCTGCGACCTGCTGCTGATGCGGTTCCGGCCGGGCGACCCGTCCTTCGCCGACATCATGCAGATCAAGCAGAACGGCAACCGCGCCGCCAATCTCGTGCGGCAGCTGCTGGCCTTCTCGCGCCAGCAGACATTGCAGCCGCGCGTCCTGGACATCGGCGACGTTCTCGTCGAGCTGTCGCACCTGCTGCGGCGGCTGATCGGCGAGAACATCGAGTTGAAGCTCATCCACGGCCGCGATCTCGGCCTCGCCAAGGTCGATCAGGGGCAGCTCGAACAGGTCATCATCAACCTTGCCGTCAACGCGCGCGACGCGATGACGGAAGGCGGGACGTTGACGATCCGCACGAGCAATGTCGCGCAGGCGACGCCGTTGCGGCGCGGCGCCGAAACCATGCCGGCCGGAAACTACGTGCTGATCGAGGTCGCCGATACCGGGGTCGGAATCCCGAAAGAGAACCTCGAGCGCATCTTCGAGCCGTTCTTCTCGACCAAGCAGCTCGGCTCCGGGACCGGGCTCGGCCTGTCGACCGTGTACGGCATTGTCAAGCAGACCGGCGGCTTCATCTTTGTCGACAGCGCGCCGGAGAAGGGCGCCGTTTTCCGGATCTACCTGCCGCGCCATGAGGCTGCCGAGACCGAGCCGGGCACGCGCGGCGACGCGGCGGAGGCGTTGCCGGCCGGCGATCTGACCGGGATCGGTACCGTCATGCTGGTCGAGGACGAGGATCCGGTTCGGATTTTCGCCGCCCGGGCGCTGCGCAACAAAGGCTACAAGGTGCTGGAGGCGAAAAGCGGCGAGGCCGCGCTCGATCTGATCCGCGACGCCGACGAAACGATCGATCTGCTGGTCACCGACGTCGTGATGCCGCGCATGGACGGCCCGACGCTGGTGCGGCAGGTGCGCGAGATTCACCCCGACATGAAGGTGATTTTCATCTCCGGATACGCCGAGGACGCCTTCCGCAAGCGGCTCGACAGCGACGCCGAGATCGCATTTTCTGCCGAAGCCGTTCACGCTGAAGCAGCTCGCCGGCAAGGTCAAGGAGGCGATCAGCGGCGTGAGCCGAAGCCTCCGCGCGGCGGCGCGCTCATCACTGAGCGCCGGCGCCGCCGCGCTGATTGCCGAGCCGCGAGCCGCGCCGCGCTCGGCCGGTCAGCATCCGTAAGCTCGGCAGATCACGAACGCCCTCGTCACCGGCCCGGTGATCTGCGACACGGCCTGCAGGGCGCGGAGGATAGGAACCGTCTTCGCCTCCGCGACAAAGATGATGTCCCTGTCCTGCACCGGGAAACGCTTCGCGAGCAGGTAGGATTTCGCGTCGGACAGGTCGAGCCGGTAGATGATAGGCGACAGCCCCGCGGGAGCCTGCGCCGCGACCGGCTGACCCAGCGCGTGCACCAGTTCGGCGGGTTCGTAGCGCATGACGAAGATCGCGCTCGGATCGGCGCGCTGATCGAGCAGGCCGCCGCCCTTCGCGAGCGCCTCGGCCAGCGACAGCCGCTCGGCGTCGAAGGTGATCAGCGCATTTTTGCCGGCCGCGCCGAACACGCTGAGGGTTTGCGGCACGCGCGACAGGATCAACACATCGCCGGGCCGAGCAAAGATATTCTGGTCCGGATGGGCGACCAGCACGGCAAGAGGCACCGTTGCCGTCACGCCGTCGCGCGACAGCCGGACGAACGTCTCGGGCACCGGCGTCGTGGCGCCGCCGGCCGCCGCGATCACGTCCAACAGGCGCGAGCCGCCGGGCGAGAGCGGAACGCGCGCCCCCTGGATCGCCTCGCCGGCTACGCTCACCGAGCTGCCGGCGCCGCGCTGCACGATGACGAGCGCCTGCGGGTCGATCGCGATCGGGCCGAGCAAAGCCTCGATCCGGCGCCCGAGCTCGGTCGCCGTCCGGCCGGCGGCGACGACGCGCCCGGCATAGGGTATCGTGATCGTCCCGTCGGGACCGACGGGCTGCTCGGGGATCGAGGTCCCGGGGCGGCCGGTCTGGCCGGCCTGACGGGCAAGCTCCTTGGTCGCGCCACGGTCGCGACGGCGCGAAAGCGGCAGCCGCACCCGGCTCGGTCGGCGTTGTCGTCGGCGAAGGTGCGGCCGGGCGCGCAGCGTCAGGTCCCGCGAAAGGCGACCGCTCGAGGGTTTGATCGAATGGGGCGGTCAGGCTCGAACGCGGCGCCTCTTCCGCCGGCCGCGTCCGCGTCCGGCCGGTGGCGCCCCCCCGTCGCAGCGGAAGCTCGGGAAGCGAATTGCCGAACAGACCGTTCGCGGCCGCTTCCCAGATCACGACCGAGACCGTATCGCCGACCGCGATCTTCAGCTCGGGCGGCGGCAGATATTCCTTGAAGCGCTCGCGGAATGCCGGGCGAGGCCGCGCCGCCAGCACGCCGACCACCGCCTCGTCGACCTTGACGACGTTGAAGGCGATCTCGTTGTCCTGGTTGGCCTGCGCGACGACATCGTCGCGCTGCGGCAAATTCGAGCAGCCGGCGAGCAGCAGCGCCAGCACCGACACGGCGGCGAACACAAGCAGATGAAAAACACGCAAGCGACGGCCCCCAACCTCCGCCGCCGCAGCCTAAGGCAAATCGCCTGCGAGTAGAATTCCCTTTCTGTCGACCCGCTTCTCGCGGATGGTCTTCCGTCGGGAGCGCTGCGGGAAGTCGAGCGTCAGCGGCGGACGCGTCAGCCAAGAGCCGCCCCCGCGTCGGCTGGGTTTTGTACGTCACCCGAATTGACGATCCGCCGCGGCTTTTCAATGTCCTTCGCGGCGACCTCCGCCTGAGCGGCGCGCGAGGCGAAGGTCGGCCCCTGGTCTTGAGATTTCTGGCGGAGCGCGTTTCGACTGCGCGATCGGCCGGAGAGTCGTATTCAGGGGCCGTGATCTGGCCCGGCCCAGGCGCGGCGGCCGAGCGGCCGCGCACCAGCGCGGCGCCGGCGGCAAGCGCCGCCAGCTTCTGGTTCGCCAGCGTGCGGTCGAGCGGCGCCATGCCGCAATTCGTGCACGGAAACAGCCGCTCCGGCGGGACATGGCGCAGCGCCGCCTCGATCGTCGCGGCGACCTGCTCCGGCGTCTCGGCCTCGTCGCTCGCGACATCGATCGCGCCGACCAGCACGTCCTTGCCGGCGAGCAGCGCCAAAAGCTCGATCGGCACGCGCGAATTGGCGCATTCGAGCGAGACCTGGTCGATGCGGCTCGCCGCCAGCGCCGGGAAGATCCGCTCGTATTGCCGCCACTCGCGGCCGAGACCGCGCTTCCACTCGATATTGGCCGGAATGCCGTAGCCGTAGCAGATATGCACCGCGGTGCGGCACGGCAGGTCCGCGGCGGCCCGGTGCAGCGCCTCGATGCCCCAGCCGACGACCTCGTCGAGATAGACGTTGAACGCGGGTTCGTCGAACTGGATCACATCGACGCCGAGCGCCGCCAGATCGCGCGCCTCCTCGTTGAGCACCTCGGCGAACGCCATCGCCAGCGCCGTGCGGTCGCCGTAATGCGCGTCGGCGATCGTATCGGCGATCGTCATCGGCCCCGGCAGGGTGAATTTGAGCCGTCGCGTCGTATGCGTGCGGGCGATCAGCGCCTCCACGGCGTGGACCGACTCGCGCCGCCGCAGCGGCCCGGTGACGGTCGGCACCATCGGCTTCGTAGCGATTGTCGCGAATGCCGATGCGCACGCTGGCGGGCGAAATCGATGCCGTCGATCCCGGCGAGAAAGCCGTGCACGAAATGCTGTCGCGACTGCTCGCCGTCGGTGACGATGTCGATGCCGGCATCCTCCTGAATTTTCAGCGCGAGCAGCGTGGCGTCGCGCTTGCCTTCGGCGAGCGCCTCGCCGTCGAGCCGCCACGGGGCCCACAGCTTGCGCGGCTCGGCCAGCCAGGAGGGTTTCGGCAGACTGCCGGCGATCGTCGTTTCGAGCACTGGTTTTCGCTATCCGCTGCTGCTTCGCGTCAGGCTACGATATACGGAGGATCGGCTGTATGACCGGAGCGTCGCCGCGACGCACGCGATTACGCGACGCAATGGCGCCGCGCTCCGCGCCCGTCTGTTCGGCCGACTGCGCCAAAACGGGACGGCGACGGAACTATTCCGCGATCGGCGATCTTGTCGAGGAGCTCCGCGTCTCCGTGATAAGGGCCGCCGCACGACCCGTTAGTTCGGCGATTTGACGTTCGCAAGCGACAGTCCACCCGATGCTCGGGAGCCAGGTCTCGGGTGTCGCCATTCCAGCTTTAATCGGAGTGCGCAACAGACGCCGCAGGTCGAGCGACTGGCGGTTGCCGTTGGGCAGATTTCGGCCTCTCTGGTGTTTCGTAGCCGTACACGCGGCGAAATCGGCCGCGCGTTCTACGAACGATACAGGAGAGCAGACATGGCTGAAAACAAAGGCCAGCAAGGAACCGGACGCCACCCGCACAAATCGACCGACGAGCCGTGGCCGCATACAAAGGACGAGGGCACCGCGCACGGCAAGTCGCACGGCAGCGGCCGCGACGACAGCCGCTCGCACGATAGCGGCGGCACCAGAGCCGTTCGCAGAGCAGCGGGCGCGACGACGACAACCGTTCGCACAGCGGCTCGCACCAGACGCAGTCTCGCGGGCAAGACCACGACCGCGAGGAGGAGGCGGACCTGAAGCGCCGCGAATACCGGGGCGAGGACGGCGAGATCCACCACCACACGCGGACCTACATGGAGCAGCACGGGGGCAGCCACGAGGACCGCGGCGGCGACAACCGCTCGCAGGGCGATGGCGGCGAGCCATGGCGGCTCGCGCAGCGGCGACAACCGTTCGCATGGCCGCGAGCATGCGAGCGCGACAGCGGAACGCTCGCAAGGCAGCGACAACCGGTCGGATCGCGGCCGCTAACGATCAGGGTGAGAGCCGCGTCATCCGCGGCTCTCATTCCCCAGCGATGTGTCCTTTGGGCTCAGGTTTCGTTGGGCGTGCAGCGGTGACCGCGACCCGGTCGAAATCGTTCATCACGCGCGCTTCGGGAAAGAACCGTCCGGCTTCGGCGGCGATCGGCGCCGGCCTCGTAGCGCCCGGAAATATGCGTCAGCTCAGAGCGCGCCGACCCCGGCGTCCCGGGCCAGCCGGCGGCTTGGCCCGCGGTCAGGTGGCCGCGTCGCGGCGGCAAGCGTCGGCGTCCTCGTCGAGAAACGTCGCCTCGATCACCAGCGCGTCGGCGCCGGCGACGAACGGCATAAGCGTCTCCGTCTCTTCCGTGTCGCCGACGACCGCGAGCCGGGTCGCGGTCGCTTCCCTGGCCGTGACCTCTTCCGGCGCGACCCGCCTGCCATCGGGAAGCATGACCGGCTCGCCGGCCGCGAGACGCGCACGCAGCGGCCCCGGCGGGATGCCGAGCGCGTCGAGACGCTCGGGCCGCAAATGGCGGCGCCGGGTCGTCTCGAACAGATAGCCGAGGCTCTGCGTCCTGTGGTGGCGGACCGGGAAGCAGGTCACGCGATAGTCGCGCCCGGCGAAAACCGGACCCGGTTCGAGCGCCCCGATTCGAGCGCAACAGGCGGACCGGCGCCGGGGTCTGGCCGCCGGGCCAGATGCCGGCAAGATAGCGCTCGACAAAGCCGACGGTCTCGCGGCTGCCGTATATCGTGAGCTCGCCGCGCAGATCGAACAGAGCCCAGCGTCGCGAGCAGGCCGCCAAGCCCGAGCACATGATCGAGATGCGCATGCGTCAGCAGGATATGGCCGAGACGGCGGAAGCCGGCGCCGGAGCGCAGCAGCTGGCGCTGTGTCCCCTCGCCGCAATCGACCAGGAAACGCTCGCTGCCGGCGCTCACCAGCAGGGCCGGCAACCCGCGTTCGGGCGATGGCGTGCTCGCCGCGGTGCCGAGAAAAATCAGCTCGAACATGCCGCATTAACGCCGTGACGGCGCGATCGAAGCCGGGTTTCCCATATCACGACGATACCGATCGGGAGCGGAGCAGCGCTATTTCGCCGAGCCTCAAAGACGCAGGTCTGCCGCCCGTCGTGATCATCGCCGGGCCGACGGCGAGCGGCAAGTCGGCGCTGGCGCTCGGTTTGGCCGAGGCGTTCGGCGGCACGATCATCAATGCCGACGCGCTGCAGGTCTACCGCGACCTGCCGATCCTGACGGCGTGGCCGGACGCCGAAGCGCGGGCGCGCGTGCCGCACCGTCTCTACGGCTGTCTCGATGCGTCCGAGCGCGGCTCGGCCGGGCGATGGCGCGAGGCGGCGCTCCGCGAGATCGCCGCGTCGCATCGCGCCGGCCGGCTGCCGATCGTGGTCGGCGGCACCGGGCTTTATCTGCGGGCGTTGCGCGACGGGCTTGCCGCGATCCCGCCGATCCCGCCGGAAATCCGCGCCGAGGCCGCCGCGCTGTACGGGCAGCTCGGCGGCGAGGGGTTTCGCGCGCTTCTGGCGACGCTCGATCCGGAGGCGGCTTCGCTGCTGCCCGCCGGGAGACCGGCAGCGGCTGACGCGCGCCTTCGAGGTGGTCCGCGCGACCGGCATCGCCGATCGGCGCCTGGCGGCGGCGTCGGGCCGAGCCGGCGCCGTACCGCTTCGCGCTCGATCCTGCTGATGCCGCCGCGCGCAGGCGCTTTACGCCGCTTGCGATGCCCGCTTCGAGCGGATGATCGCGGACGGCGCGCTCGACGAGGCGGCGGCGTTGGCGGCGCGCGGTCTCGCGCCCGATCTGCCGGCGATGAAAGCGGTCGGCGCTGCCGGAATTGCTGCGCCACCTGCGCGGCGAGATCCCGCTCGACGAGGCGATCGCGCTGGCGCAGCGCGAGACGAGGCGCTACGCGAAGCGGCAGATGACGTGGTTTCGCCACCAGATGGCGCCGGACCTGCTCCTAAATGAGCAATATTCGGAAAGTTTGCTGCGGTGCTCCCGTCATTTTGTTGACCAATTCCTGTTGACCGGCCGAGCCTAGCTGATTAGGGTGCCGCTCCCCGGACCGCCGAGAGGCGGGCCGCCGGGTGGGATTTGCCGTTTCTTCCCCGTGACGGAGAGCAACATGTCGGCCGAGCCGATCTGCGGAGCGGATATCGTCATCAAGGCGCTCGTCGATCAGGGCGTCGATGTCGTATTCGGCTATCCCGGCGGCGCGGTCCTGCCGATTTACGACTCGCTGTTCAAGCAGAACGCGCTGCGCCACATCCTGGTGCGCCAGGAAGGCGGCGCGGTGCATGCCGCCGAAGGCTACGCGCGCTCGACCGGCAAGGTCGGCGTCGTGCTGGTGACGAGCGGTCCCGGCGCGACCAATGCCGTCACCGGGCTGACCGACGCGCTGATGGACTCGGTGCCGGTCGTCTGCCTGACGGGGCAGGTCCCGACGCATCTGATCGGCAACGACGCGTTTCAGGAAGCCGACACGACCGGCATCACGCGGCCCTGCACCAAGCACAATTATCTCGTCAAGGATGTCGCCGATCTCGGGCGCACCTTGCACGAGGCGTTTTATGTCGCGCGCAGCGGGCGGCCCGGCCCGGTGGTGGTCGATCTGCCGAAGGACGTGCTGTTCGCGCTCGGGGCATATTCCGCGCCCGAGCAGACGACGCACAAGACCTACCGGCCGCAGATGCAGCCCGACCCGGGGCGCGTCGCCGAGGCCGTCCAGCTGATCGCGGCGGCGAAACGGCCGCTGTTTTACGGCGGCGGCGGCCTCATCAATTCCGGCCCCGAGGCCTGCGCCCGGTTTACCGAATTCGTGCGTCTCGTCGATGCGCCGTGCACCTTGACCCTGATGGGGCTCGGCGCGTTGCCGGCGAGCGACCCGCATTTCCTCGGCATGGTCGGCATGCACGGCACGTACGAGTCGAACATGGCGATGCACGATTGCGACCTGATGATCGCGGTCGGCTCGCGCTTCGACGACCGGGTGACCGGACGGCTCAACGCGTTTGCGCCGAATTCGAAGAAGATCCACATCGACATCGACCCGTCCTCGATCAACAAGAACGTGCGGGTCGATCTGCCGCTGCTCGGCGATTGCGCCGAGACGCTCGCGGCATTGCTCGCCGGGTGGCGCAAACTGGCGCCGCGAGCAGCGATGGCGCCGCCCGCAACGCCTGGTGGCGGCAGATCGATTCATGGCGGGCGCGCGACTGCCTGCGCTACGACCGCTCGCGCAAGGACATCATCAAGCCGCAATACGCGCTCGAACGGCTGTACGCGCTGACTCAGGACCGCGACCCGTACATCACGACCGAGGTCGGCCAGCACCAGATGTGGGCGGCGCAGTTCTTCAAGTTCGAGAAGCCCAATCACTGGATGACCTCGGGCGGGCTCGGCACGATGGGCTATGGTCTGCCGGCCGCGATGGGCGTGCAGGTCGCGCACCCGGACGCGCTGGTCATCGATGTTGCCGGGGAAGCCTCGATCCTGATGAACATCCAGGAGATGTCGACGATCGCGCAGTACCGGCTGCCGGTGAAGGTGTTCATCCTCAACAACCAGTACATGGGGATGGTGCGGCAGTGGCAGGAGCTGCTGCATGGCGGCCGCTATTCCGAGAGCTACACCGCGGCCCTGCCCGATTTCGTCAAATTGGCCGACGCGTTCGGCGCGGTCGGGCGGCGCATCGAGCGGCCGGACGAGGTGGATGACGCGATCCGCGAGATGATCGAGACGCCGGGCGCCTTCGTGCTCGATGTCGTGGTCGATCAGGTCGAGAACTGCTTCCCGATGATCCCGTCCGGCGCGGCCCACAACGAGATGCTGCTCGGCCCCGCCGACAAGGCCGAACAGCCGGTCTCGGAAGAAGGCATGGTGCTGGTGTGATCACCCGCCTCTTCGTCGCCCCGCGAAGCGGGGGCCAGGGCGCGCTTCGCTCGGCCCTGGGTTCCCGCTTGGCGGGAATGACGGGAGTTGGTATGCCGAGACATCGAACGGCACACGATCGCCGTGCTCGTCGATAACGAGCCGGGCATCCTGGCGCGCGTCGTCGGGCTGTTTTCCGGGCGCGGCTACAATATCGAGAGCCTGACCGTCGCCGAGGTGGACCGCCGCGAACAGCTGTCGCGCATCACGATCGTGACCTCGGGCACGCCGATGATCATCGAGCAGATCAAGGCGCAGCTGTCGCGGCTCGTGCCGGTGCACCGGGTCCGCGACCTGACCGAGGAAGGCCCGTTCGTCGAGCGCGAGATGGTGCTGGTCAAGGTGACCGGCAAAGGCGAGGCGCGCATCGAGGCGCTGCGTCTCGCCGACATTTTCCGCGCCCGCGTCGTCGATACGACGATCGAGAGCTTTGTCTTCGAGATCACCGGCTCGGCCGAAAAGCTCAACGCCTTTATCGCGCTGATGGAGCCGCTTGGGCTCGCCGAGGTGTCGCGCACCGGCGCCGTCGCGATCGCCCGCGGCGCGGGACGGTTTTAGAAAGTCCGATTCACCACAGAGGCACAGAGGACACAGAGGGAAAGAAGTTTCGTCCTCCCGGCGAAGGCGCGGAGGCCGGGATCCCATTGAGCAGCCGGACGGACGATGGCCCGCAGCGAACCGGGACTGTCGCAGGACAGCTCAAGTTATCTTTGTGGTCTCTGTGTCTCTGTGGTGAATAAATCCAAAGGAGAAAATCGATGCGCGTGTATTACGACCGCGATGCGGATGTGAATCTGGTCAAGTCGAAGAAGGTCGCGGTCATCGGCTATGGCAGCCAGGGCCACGCGCACGCCAACAATCTGCGCGACAGCGGCGTCAAGGATGTCGTCGTGGCGCTGCGCCCGAATTCGCCCTCGGCGGCAAAGGCCGAGACCGCCGGGTTCAAGGTCCTGACCAATTCCGAGGCGGCGAAATGGGCCGACATCGTCATGGTGCTGGCGCCCGACGAATTGCAGGCGGGGCTCTACAACAACGAACTGCGCCCGAACATGCGCGAGGGCACGGCGCTCGCGGTCGCGCACGGGCTCAGCATCCATTTCCGCCTGATCGAGCCGCGCCCCGACATGGACGTGTTCATGATCGCGCCGAAGGGTCCGGGCCATACGGTGCGCTCGGAATATCTGCGCGGCGGCGGCGTGCCGTGCCTCGTCGCGGTCGATCAGAACCCCTCCGGCAACGCGCTCGAAATCGCGCTGTCCTACGCCTCGGCGATCGGCGGCGGCCGGGCCGGCGTCATCGAGACGACCTTCCGCGAGGAATGCGAGACCGACCTGTTCGGCGAGCAGTCGGTGCTGTGCGGCGGGCTGACCTCGCTGATCCTGGCCGGGTTCGAGACGCTGGTCGAGGCCGGCTACGCGCCGGAGATGGCCTATTTCGAATGCTGCCACGAAGTGAAGCTGATCGTCGATCTGATCTACGAGGGCGGCATCGCCAACATGCGCTACTCGGTGTCGAACACGGCCGAGTACGGCGATTATTCGCGCGGCCCCCGCATCATCGACGACCACGTCCGCGCCGAGATGAAGAAGGTGCTGGCGGAAATCCAATCGGGCCGTTTCGCGCGCGAATGGGTGCTGGAGAACACTGCCGGCCAGCCGAGCTTCAAGGCGATGCGCCGTGGCGCCGCGCAGCACCAGATCGAGGAAGTCGGCGAGCGGCTGCGCGCGATGATGCCGTGGATCAAGCAGAACGCGCTGGTCGATAAGAGCAAGAATTAGCTGCGCATTCGCTCACGACCGGCCCCCTCTCCCCCGGCGGGGGAGAGGGTCGGGGTGAGGGGATTCCAAAGCGATTGCCGGCCTCGGCCGGCCTGCCGGCGAGACGTCGGCGGTCCAATTGCAGGGGGACTCGATGCCGGTTATCGAAGCCATCGCCGGGTTTCATGACGAGCTGACCCGCATCCGGCGCGACATCCACGCGCATCCCGAACTCGGCTTCGAGGAGCGGCGCACCTCGGATCTCGTCGCCGAAAAGCTCGCCGAATTCGGCGGCATCGAGGTGCATCGCGGCTTGGGGAAAACCGGCGTGGTCGGCAGGCTGCGGGTCGGCAACTCGCCGCGTACGATCGGGCTGCGCGCCGATATCGACTGCCTGCCGATCCTTGAATCGAATAATTTCGCGCATCGCTCGACGCATAACGGCCGGATGCATGCCTGCGGCCATGACGGGCACACGACGATGCTGCTCGGCGCGGCGCGTTATCTGGCGCAAAGCCGCAATTTCGACGGCACCGTGCATTTCATCTTTCAGCCGGCCGAAGAGGGTCTCGGCGGCGCCGAGGCGATGATCCGCGACGGGCTGTTCGACGAATTTCCGTGCGATGTCGTCTTCGGCATGCACAACCGTCCCGGGCTCGCGGTCGGAAAATTCCAGATCCGCGACGGCGCGATGATGGCCGGCGGCGCGTTTTTCGACATCGCGATCACCGGCAAGGGCGCGCACGGCGCCCGGCCCGAGGCCGGCATCGACCCGGTGCTGGTCGCCAGCCACATCACGACGGCGCTGCAGTCGATCGTGTCGCGCAACGCGCGGCCGGTCGATACCGTCGTCGTCAGCGTGACGCAGATCCACGGCGGCGACGCCTACAACGTCATCCCGGAGCGGGCGGTGCTGCGCGGCACGGTGCGCTGCTTCAGCCGCGACGCGATGACGATGGTCGAGGAGCGCATGCGGCGGATCGCCGAGGGCGTCGCCGCCGGGTTCGGCGCGTCGGCCAGCCTCGATTTCCGCCATCTGTTTCCGCCGCTGGTCAACCACGCCGACGAGGCCACGTTCATCGCCGATTGCGCCGCCGACATCGTCGGCGAGGACAACGTCAACCGGCACGGGCCGGTGACGATGGCGTCGGAGGATTTCTCGTACATGCTCGAACGCGTGCCCGGGCGCCTATATCCAGATCGGCAACGGCGACGGCGCGGGCGCCTGCGAGGTGCACAACCCGGGCTACGACTTCAACGATGGCGCCCTGCCGCTCGGCGCCTCGCTGTTTGCCCGGCTGGTCGAACGGCGGCTGGCGCGCCTCGGGCGGGACGAAGCGGGCCGGGACGAGGGGCCGGACGGGCGGGCGCCGGCGCGGCGTGAGATATTTGCGTCTCGGCGCGTGGGCGGTCTTTCTGCTCGATCTCGTCGTGCTGCTGCAGCTGGGCTACAATCTGCTGCTCCTGCGCGACGACCCCGAGGCGCAGGCGGCGGTGCGCGGGTTGTTGACGCTGCTCGGGCCGCTGCTGGCCGGGACCGGCGTGCTGCTGATCGTCAGCACGTGGCTGCGCAGCCGCGCCGGGCTGTGGATCGCGCTCGCCCTCGGCTGCATACCGCTGTTCTTCGCGATCAACACGATCATCGAGGGATTCTGGCGGGGCACCGGCGCCCGTCACCATGAACAAGCTGCGTCCTGCCCCGGCGGTAGCAATCGGCCGGCAGCGGTGGTAATGAATTGCGGGAGCGAACGCGCCGTCTAGCGGGAGGAAGATCATGGCTGAATTGGGCGTCGAGCTGGATTGTCTCGAAGGCATCAAGGTTGTCGATTTCACGCAATTCGAGGCGGGGCCGTCCTGCACCGAGTCGCTGGCCTGGCTCGGCGCCGAGGTCGTCAAGATCGAGAACCCGAGGACCGGCGATCCCGGCCGCCGCCTCGCGGGACCGGGCGCGCCCGACAAGGACCCCTGGTATTTCCACCAGTTCAACGCCAACAAGAAGTCGCTGACGGTCGATCTGAAATCGCCGCGCGGCCTGGAAATCGTCAAGTCGATGCTGGCGAAGGCCGATGTCACGGTCGAGAACATGGCGCCGGGCACGATCGAGCGGCTCGGGCTCGGCTATGACGAGGTCAAAAAGATCAACCCCGGCATCATCTATTGCCAGGTCAAGGGCTTCGGCACCGGCAGCCCGTACGAGAAGAACCTCGCCTTCGACATGATCGCGCAGGCCGCCGGCGGCCCGACCAGCGTCACCGGCTACGGCGACCGCCCGCCGGTCAAGCCGGGTCCGTCGTTCGGCGACACCGGCACCGGCATGCTGATGGCGATCAGCATTCTCGGCGCGCTGTACAAGCGGCAGAAGACCGGCCAGGGGCGGCGGCTGCAGGTCGCGATGCAGGACGCGATGATCCATTACATGCGCGTGCCGTTCTCGCGCACGCAGCCGACCGGCAAGGCGCCGCCGCGCGGCGGCAGCGACCGCTCGCAGCAGGGCGGTCTCGTGCCGTCGGCGCTCTATCCGTGCAAGCCGGGCGGGCCGAACGACTACGTCTATGTCTTCTGCAGCCGCGGCAATCCCGAGCATTGGCAGCGCCTCATCAAGGCGATCGGGCGCGAGGATCTGAAGGGCGACGCGCGCTACGAGACGCAGGACGCGCGCAGCCAGCACGCCGCCGAGGTCGACGAGATCATCGCCGCCTGGACCCGCGAGCACAGCAAGGAAGAGGCGATGAAGCTGATCGGCGCGGCCGGGGTGCCGGCCGGCGCCGTGTTCGACACGGTCGAACTGATGAACGAGCCCTCGCTCGCCGAGCGCGGCATCATGCAGACGATCGAGCATCCGACCACCGGCAAGGTCAAGATGCCGGCCTGGCCGGTGCGCTTCGACGGCGCGCCGGCGAAGGTCAAGCCGTCGCCGCTGCTCGGGCCAGCACAACGCCGAGGTGCTCGGATCGTGGCTCGGCATGGCGCGCGCAGGAGGTCGATGCGCTGAAGGCGGAAGGCATCATCGGCCGCTGACCGGCTGAGACGATAGCGAAGCCCCTTGCCGCGACCCTCTCCCGCGCGCGGGGGCTCCGCCCGAAAAAGCCGGCGTCATTGTGCGAGACGACGTATGTCGCCGGCAATTTCGCCAAATTCACAGGCTATTATTGGCGTCTCGAGGCTGCCGCGGCATACCGGGATTTGGGTTTCGCGATGCTATCGTTTGCGGGTGTTATGCTGCAGATTCCTGTTCTATCAGCAAACCGCGCTGAGGCGGCATCAACCGTGGCGTGTGCGTTGCGGGCCCGAGGCAGGGGACGCGACCCCGGTTGCCAAGGCTTCGGCGCGTTTCGCCGAGATTGCTGCGTCGGCCCACGGTCTCTTGCGATGATCATCGCGAGCGAAGCCTCCAGCTCCGGAATTATGCTTGATATGACCGAACAACATGCTCCCGCTGCCAACGCCGCGATGCAGCGGTACTGGAACGAGGTCGCCGGGCCGCGCTGGGTCGGACGGCAGGAAGCGCAGGAAGCGCGCAATGTCGAGATGGCGGCGCAGCTTCTTCGAGGCGGCCGCGCGCGCAGCCCGGCGAGCGCGTGCTCGATATCGGCTGCGGCACCGGCGTGACGACGGTCCCCTATGCGCAGGCGGTCGGTCCCGCGGGCCGTGTGACCGGGGCCGACATCTCGCGGCCGATGCTCGATGCGGCGCGGCGGCGGGTCGACGAGCGCCGGGCTGACCAATGTCGACGCTGATCCTGGCCGATGCGCAGGTGCATCCGTTCGAGCCCGGTACGTTCGACCTGCTGACGTCGCGGCTCGGGGTCATGTTTTTCGCCGACCCGGTCGCCGCGTTCCGCAACCTGATCCGGGCATTGCGGCCCGGCGGGCGGCTGGTCATGGCGGTGTGGGCGACGATCGACGAGAACACGCATTGGAAGATCCCGTTCGAGATCGCGGTGCGCCATCTCGGGCCGCCGGCGCCGCAACCGCCGCACGCGCCGGGACCGCACGCCTTTGGCGACCGCGATTATCTGCGCGGCATTCTCGACACGCGCCGGTTTTGCCGCGATCGCGATCGAGGCGCGGCAGTTTGACGTGCGCGGCGACACGCCGGCCGCGATGGCCGAGCACGCCGCGCAATTCGGGCTGGTGCAGCGGCTGATCGACGAAAAGCAGGCCAGCGAGGCGGCGCGGCAGGCGATTGTCGGCGATATCGAGGCGGCTTTCGCGCCGTATGCAACCGGCGAGGGCGTGCGCCTGCCGGCGACGTTCCTGCTCGTCAGCGCGCGCCGGCCGAGTAATTCCGTAATCCTCTGAATTCCGGCGGCCGCTGGCTGATGGCCAGCTTCGTTCAGCCATCTTTCAGAGATCAGTGATCGCGCGGATACCCTCGGCGACGCCGGTTACCGCTGATGCCAAATTTCCGTAGAGCTCAGGCGGCCTGGAAATCGGCCTCGTCCAGCACGTTCTGACGACAGCCGATCGCGTCAACGGGCCTCGTCGCTCGAGTGCCCGGCCTCATTCCTCGGCGGCGTAATCCCCGCTGCGCGATCGCGCATGACGACCCAGAGTTTCCGCCTGAAGTCGTCGGTACGCGCCGTCGATCGCATCGCGCAGCGCGCGCACCGTGGGTGCGTCGTCGGGCAACGCCGCGAGACCAAGATCATTGGCCGGACGCCCCTCCGCTCCGTGCGGCGGTTGGGGCTCGTCCAGGTCGAGTTCGGCCGCAGTTGCGGAACGTGTCCGGTCGCGCGCCTCGCCGCGCTGCTCGAGCGAGTTCGGCGATGCGCCTGATTGCGTCGGCGATCGTTGTCGTTCAGCATGCCTCTCCTCCTGATCGGCTCGCTCCGGGCTTAACCGCCGCGACGCTCGGCTCGGTTCAGGCTGCTGGCGACGCCGCATCGGCGGCTGGTCGATTTGCCGGCGGAGTTGCCATATCCTGTTCGGGACAAGCCTTTCGGGATGGAGACGTGGCGAAACGGCGCGCCGATCAGCTGCTCGTCGACCGCGGCCTCGCCGAGAGCCGGGCGAAGGCGCAGGCGCTGATCATGGCCGGGCTGGTGACCGCTTCCGGCCGGCGCATCGACAAGCCCGGCGCCGCGCTGGCCGACGATGCGGAGCTGACCGTCGCCGGGCGCGATCATCCCTGGGTGTCGCGCGGCGGGCTCAAGCTCGCGTTCGCGTTGGAGCATTTCGCGATTCCCGTGGGCGGCGCGGTGGCGCTCGATATCGGCGCCTCGACCGGCGGGTTTACCGACGTGCTGCTCGCGCACGGCGCCGCGCTGGTGCACGCGGTCGATGTCGGACGCGGCCAGCTCGCCTGGAAACTGCGCCAGGATCCCCGCGTCGTTGTCCATGAGGGCGTCAACGCGCGCTATCTGACGCGGGCCGAGATCCCGGAGCCGATCGACCTGATCACCTGCGACGCCAGCTTTATCGGGCTGGCGACCGTGCTGCCGGCTCCGCTGTCGCTGGCGGCGGAACGAGCCGGTCTCGTCGCGCTGATCAAGCCGCAATTCGAGGCGGGGCCGGCCGAGGTCGGGAAGGGCGGCGTCGTGCGCGACGCGGCGGTTCACCGCGCGGTGTGCGAGCGCGTGTCGGCCTGGGTCGCGGCGCAACCCGGCTGGGGCGTCGTCGGCATCGCCGAAAGCCCGATACAGGGACCCGCCGGCAATCGCGAATTCCTGCTTTATGCCCGCCGGGGAAATGACAGGCGCGACCGACCGCCGGGATGCGCACCCGGAGTCGTATAATGCGTTCCTGTTCCCAGATCGGAGGCTGCGATGCCTTTCCCGATGCGAACCGGCAGTTCCGCCGCTGTTGCTGCCTGGGCTGGCCGCCGGCATTCTCGGTAGAGGGCGCGACAACCCCGGCCAACGCGCAATATCCGTATTATTACAACCCGTATTACGCCTACCGTTACTATGTTCCGTATTATTACCCGTACGCCGCCCTACTATGCCGCGCCGGTCGCCGCCGGTCGCGCTGGGGGCGTGGAACGGTGGTTGGGGCTATGGCTGGCGATGGCGGCTGGGGTATCGGGGGTACGGCTGGCGCGGCGGCTGGGGCAGGCTGGGGCGGCGGTCGGGGTCATGCCGGCATGAACGCGACGGCGGCTGGCCAGTGAGGAGCGGCGGCTCGGAATGGCCGCGGTTCGCACGCGGTGGCGATGATGGAGAGGCGGAGGTCGGGCACCGCTGATACGGCGATGGACCGCGCTCGCGAGAGCCGTCGACCGAGGGCACGCGATGCACCTCACGTCACCGGCGCAGGAACCAGCGCGCGTAAAACGCCAGAAATCAGTACGATAGCTCGCTGAAACGATCACGCAATCAGCTGCAATGCCCTCAAAGGGGCGCGAAAGCGGTGTGGGCCATGCTCCGCGCCGGTTGTAGGGGCCGCCGCCGCCGCATATATAAACCGCGCGGCCGTCCTGTAGCGGCGGCCGTTTTCCGGGGGATCGGGACGGTGCTTCCCCGGGCCGACCGGTCCTGCTTCAGAAAAGAGGTTTCTAATGAGTAAAGTTATCGGCATCGATCTCGGCACCACGAATTCGTGCGTCGCCGTGATGGAAGGCAAGAACGCAAAGGTCATCGAGAACGCCGAGGGCGCGCGCACGACGCCCTCGATGGTGGCGTTCACCGATTCCGGCGAGCGGCTCGTCGGCCAGGCCGCGAAGCGGCAGGCCGTGACCAACCCGGAGAACACGTTCTTCGCGATCAAGCGGCTGATCGGGCGCCGCATGGAAGACCCGATGGTGCGCAAGGACCGCGATCTCGTGCCCTACAAGATCGTGCCCGGCGACAATGGCGACGCCTGGGTCGAGAGCCGCGGCAAGAAATACGCGCCGTCGCAGATCAGCGCCTTCATCCTGCAGAAGATGAAGGAAACCGCCGAGGCCTATCTCGGCGAGACGGTCGATCAGGCGGTCATCACGGTCCCGGCCTATTTCAACGATTCGCAGCGCCAGGCAACCAAGGACGCCGGCCGCATCGCCGGTCTCGAGGTGCTGCGCATCATCAACGAGCCGACCGCCGCCGCGCTGGCCTACGGCATGGAGAAGAAGGGCACCGGCACGATCGCGGTCTACGATCTCGGCGGCGGCACCTTCGACATCTCGGTGCTCGAAATCGGCGACGGCGTGTTCGAGGTCAAATCGACCAACGGCGACACGTTCCTCGGCGGCGAGGATTTCGACAAGAAGATCATCGATTACCTGGCCGACGAGTTCAAGAAAGAGCAGGGGATCGACCTGCGCAACGACAAGCTCGCCTTGCAGCGCCTGAAGGAGGCCGCCGAGAAGGCCAAGATCGAGCTGTCCTCGTCGGTGCAGACCGATGTCAATCTGCCGTTCATCACGGCCGACCAGACCGGACCGAAGCACCTCAACATCAAGCTGTCGCGCTCGAAGCTCGAGCAGCTCGTCGATGATCTGATCCAGAAGACGATCGATCCGTGCCGCGCCGCGCTGCGCGACGCCGGGCTCAAGGCCTCCGAGATCGACGAGGTGATCCTGGTCGGCGGCATGACCCGCATGCCGAAGGTTATCGAGGCCGTGAAGCAGTTCTTCGGGCGCGAGCCGCATCGCGGCGTCAACCCGGACGAAGTCGTCGCGATCGGCGCCGCGATCCAGGCCGGCGTGCTGAAGGGCGAGGTCAAGGACGTCCTGCTGCTCGACGTGACGCCGCTGTCCCTGGGCATCGAGACGCTGGGCGGCGTGTTCACCCGGCTGATCGACCGCAACACGACGATCCCGACCAAGAAGAGCCAGACCTTCTCGACCGCCGAGGACAACCAGACCGCGGTCACGATCCGGGTGTTCCAGGGCGAGCGCGAGATGGCGGCCGACAACAAGCTGCTGGGCCAGTTCGATCTGGTCGGCATCCCGCCGGCGCCGCGCGGCATGCCGCAGGTCGAGGTGACGTTCGACATCGACGCCAACGGCATCGTCAACGTCTCGGCCAAGGACAAGGCGACCGGCAAGGAGCAGCAGATCCGCATCCAGGCCTCGGGCGGTCTGTCCGAGGCCGACATCGACAAGATGGTCAAGGACGCCGAGGCGCACGCCGCCGAGGACAAGAAGCGGCGCGAGCTGGTCGAGGCGAAGAACCAGGCCGACGGCCTGATCCACACGACCGAGCGCAGCCTCCAGGAGGCCGGCGACAAGGTGCCGGCGGACGAGCGCGACGCCGTGCAAGGCGCGATCCAGGCGCTGAAGGACGCGGTGGGCGGCGATGATGTCGAGCAGATCAAGCAGAAGACCGAGGCCTTGGCCCAGGTCGCGATGAAGCTCGGCGAGGCCATGTACAAGGCAACGCAGGGCGCCGGCCCCGACTTCGGGCGGCGGTGCCGGACCGGGTGCGGCCGGCGGCGGACCGGGCGGCGGCCGCGGGGGAGCGACAAGGTCGTTGACGCCGATTTCGAGGAAGTCGACGATCAGAAGCGGCGCGGTTCCGCTTAACGCGAGCGTTTCCGCCGCGTTACGCGGTTCGAACGTCCCCGGCTCCGGCCGGGGGCGTTCCTCTGATGGGCGTTCTTCCTGGGGGCGTTCCCCTGCAACCGAGTTATGGCCGGGTATCAGTCGAGAGATGGCGAAGCGGGACTTTTACGAAGTACTCGGTGTATCGAAAACGGCCGATGCCGACGAGCTGAAGCGGGCCTACCGCAAGCTGGCGATGACTTATCACCCGGACCGCAACCCGGGCGACAATTCGGCCGAGCAGAAATTCAAGGAAATCAGCGAGGCCTATGACGTCCTGAAGGACGACCAGAAGCGGGCCGCCTATGACCGGTACGGCCATGCCGCGTTTGAAAACGGCGGCCGCGGTCCCGGCGATTTCGGCTTCGGCGGCGGCTTTTCGGGCGGGTTCGCCGACATCTTCGAAGAGATGTTCGGCGCGATGGGCGCCGGCAGACGCACTCAGGCGGGTCCGGCCCGCGGCAGCGATCTGCGCTACAACCTCGATGTCTCGCTCGAAGACGCGTTCAAGGGCAAGCAGACGACGATTCGCGTCGCGACCTTCGCCCATTGCGACACCTGCCAGGGCAGCGGCGCCGAACCCGGCACACGGCCGGTCAGCTGCCGCACCTGTCACGGCCAAGGCCGCGTGCGGCGGCAGCAGGGGTTCTTCACGCTGGAGCAGACCTGTCCCGACCTGTCACGGTTCGGGGCAGACGATCGAAAAACCGTGCAAGAGCTGCGGCGGACAAGGGCGCGTGCGCAAGGAGAAGACCCTCTCGGTCAACATCCCGCCGGGCGTCGAGGACGGGACGCGCATCCGGCTGGCCGGCGAGGGCGAGGTCGGCCCGCACGGCGCGCCGCCGGGCGATCTCTACATTTTCGTCAGCCTCTCGCCGCACCCGCTCTTCCAGCGCGATGGCGCGAACATCTTCTGCCGCGTGCCGATCCCGTTCACGACGGCCGCGCTCGGCGGCGCGATCGAGGTGCCGACCGTGGATGGCGGCCGCACGCGCGTGACCGTCCCGGCCGGGACACAGTACGGGCACCAGTTCCGGCTGCGCGGCAAGGGCATGCCGGTGCTGCGCTCGCCTTCCCGCGGCGACATGTATATCCAGGCGGTAATCGAGACGCCGGTAAACCTGACCAAGCGCCAGCAGGAGTTGCTGCGCGAATTCGAGAAGGCCGGGGAAAAGGAAAAGACCAACCCGGAAAGCGAGGGGTTCTTCGCCCGGGTCAAGGAATTCTTCGAGGATCTGCGCGAGTAGGCTCGTCTCCGATCCTCCAAGCGGCAAGAAGGCGTCCCGATCAACTCAGCTGGTCGACCTGATCCATGCTGAGCCCGCCGGGTACGATCGTGATCGGAATACGCAGCCGCGCCGCCACCCGGCCGATCAGATGCGTGATCAGCGGGCCCGGCCCCTCCGGCCCGATGGCCGCCGCGAGCACCAGGATCGAGATCGCCGGCTCCTCGTTGATAAGCTGCAACAGCTCGTCGCGCGCGCGGCCCTCGCGGATATAGACGATCGGCATCGAACCGGCGATCGGGGCGATCTCGTCGCACAGAGCGTGCAGCAGCTCCTCGGCCGCCTCCCGACGCTCGGTGCGCGCCAGTTCCTCGATCGCCTGGAAATGCTGCAGCTCGGCCGGCTCGATGACGTACAGCATCGCGACGCGGCCGCCGGTATGCGCGGCGCGCCGGGCGGCATACCGTACCGCGATGCGATGCTCCGGGGTCTCGTCCACGACGACGAGAAAGACACGCGATGGCGCGCTGTCGGACATGCCCTACCTCGCTGCGGGTTACGCTCTGCGAAACGCCAAGCTGGCGAGCCATCCTGCCGCCAGCGCGACGGCGATCGCAATGGCGCCGTAAGCAGCCGATTCGCGGATCGCGAATTCGGATATCGCGGCGTCGACACCGACCTTCGAGACGACAAGCGGCGTCGTCTGTCCACTGACCACGTCGCCGTCGCGGATCAGGAACACCTGAACGAGATAGGTTCCTGTCGGCACGTTCTGCGGGAAGCTTAGGGTCGCACGGAACAGCCGCTCGCCAAGGAACGCGACCTTGCCGATATCGGCGACGAACAACCCCGCCTTGCGCTGCTGCTCGATCAGCGCATCGGCGAACAGGCGCAGCGCGCTCGGAGGACTACGGCGACTCGGTTTCGAACTTCAAATGCGCCGTGCCGATCTTGTACAGGGCGGCGACGGAGGGCTGGATCAGCTGATCGAGCGGCCGGCTGGCGACCACGGCGTAGAACACCGGGATATTGTTGAACGTCACCGAATTCGGCGTTGACCCAGATCCCGGCGACCTTGCCCTTGCGCCAGACGGTCACGTCGCGCTCGGGTCCGCGCACCACCGCGATGATATCGCCCGGCCCGTCGGTGCTGCCGAACAGAACGACCGAGTCGCCGGTGAACCCGCCGCCGATCGCGATGATGTGCGAGCTCAGATCGGCCAGAACCGCGGCGGCATTCGCAGGAGCCGTTGCCGCGGCACACGAAACCGCCGCCAGCCAGAGCAGCGCGACGAGCCGGAAACTCCTGGCGCGCACCCGGCCAACCCCCAAACACGGCAAGCGGCCGTTCATGCCGGATGAAACGTCAGGGCGAACAGGCTCGCCGGACGCAGCGTCAGGTCGAAAGTGAGCTTGGCCGCGACCGCGAGGAGCAGCAGCGCGAGCAGAAAGCGCAGCTGCTCGCCGCGCAGCCGCGTCCCGAAACGCGCCCCGATCTGCGCGCCGATGACGCCGCCGAGCAGCAGCAGCAGGGCCAGCACCGCATCGACGGTGTGGTTCGAATAGGCCTGCAGGAAGGTGACGTTGGCGGCGACCAGAATGATCTGAAACAGCGAGGTGCCCGGAACGACCGCGGTCGGCATGCCAAGGATGTAGATCATCGCCGGCACCAGCATGAACCCGCCGCCGATCCCGAGAATGCCGCTGAAGATGCCGACCACCATCCCGAGACCGGCCGGCAGCAGCGCGCTGATGTATAGCTTGGAGCGGCGAAAGCGCGTTTTCAGCGGCAGGCCGTGCATCCAATTGTGCTGATGCAGCTTGCGGCGCGCGACGCCCGGGCGGCGCTGACGCAGCAGGGTCCGGGTGCTCTCGATAATCATCAGCGCGCCGAGCGTGGTGAGCACGGCAACATACAGGACCGAGATCGCCAGCTCGATCTGGCCGAGCCGCTGCAGCAGCGTAAACAGCAGTACCCCGAGGGCGGAACCGGCCAATCCGCCGAGCATCATGATGATGCCCATCTTGAAATCGACGGCGCCGCGCCGCCAATATCCGATGACACCGGACAGCGAGGCCCCGACGAGCTGGTTTGCTGACGACGCGACGGCGACGCTGGCTGGAACGCCGATAAAGATCAGCATCGGGGTCAACAGAAAGCCGCCGCCGAGGCCGAACACGCCGGTCACGATGCCGACCGCGGCGCCCAGGCCCAAGCAGAGCGAAAATGTTGAGCGACAGCTCGGCGATCGGAAGATAAACGTCCATCGGGCCGGGTTCCCTGGTCCCGCGAATCATACGCGCCAACTGCATCGCCGGAAGCGATGCGATCGGCAGTAGCGGGTGATTTACTGCCGGGCCGGCGCCGGGGAAAGCGGCAAAGAGCCTCGCTCCGGGTAAAGGGTCAGGGGCGCAGCAGCCCTGTGATGTCCTTGACCTCGTCGAGCACCGGCATCGCGATCGCCGCGGCGCGTTCGGCGCCGCGCCGCAGAATCGCGTCGATATGCCCGGGATCGGCCATCAGCCGGCGCATCTCGCCGCCGATCCGGCCGAGCACCTCGACCGACAGCGCCGACAGCGCCTCCTTGAAGGTCGAGAAGTTCTGTCCGGCGAAACGCGCGAGCGCCGCCTCGCGCGACAGACCGGACAGCGCCGCGTAGATCCCGACGAGGTTGTCCGCCTCGGGGCGCTTTTCGAGATCGGCGATCGCGTGCGGCAGCGGCTCGGGATCGGTCTTGGCACGGCGGATCTTGAGGCCGATCGTGTCGGCGTCGTCGTTCATGTTGATGCGCGAATAGTCCGAATTGTCGGATTTCGACATCTTCTTCGTGCCGTCGCGCAGGCTCATGACCCGGGTCGCTGGGCCGAAGATCTGCGGCTCGGGCAGCGGAAAGAACTCGCGCTCGTAACGCCGGTTGAACGCGCCGGCGATGTCGCGCGCCAGTTCCAGATGCTGCTTCTGGTCCTCGCCGACCGGCACATGCGTCGCCTTGTAGCCGAGGATATCGGCGGCCATCAGCACGGGGTAGGCGTAAAGGCCGAGACCGGCGTTGTCGCGGTGCTTGCCGGCCTTCTCCTTGAATTGCGTCATCCGGTTGAGCCAGCCGAGCGGCGTCAGGCAGCCGAGCAGCCAGCCCAGTTCGGCATGCGCGCTGACCATGCTCTGGTTGAAGATGATGCAGCTTTCGGGGTCGATGCCGGCGGCGATATAGGCGGCGGTGACCTCGCGTGTCGAATGGCGCAACTCGGCCGGATCCTGCGGCACGGTCACCGCGTGCAGATCGACGATGCAGAAGATGCACTCGAAATCGTGCTGCAAGGCGACCCAGTTGCGGATCGCGCCGAGATAATTGCCGAGATGCAGATTACCGGTCGGCTGGATGCCGGAAAAAATGCGGTTCATCGGACCTCGCTTGCCATACGCCCCCGCCTGAGCGGAGGGCAGGGTGGCGGCTTGGCTGTATCGCTGTCCCTCGGCCCGCGTCAAGCCGGTGCGGGTGGTGCGCGGCGCAGCTGACCGCGCAGCTCGCGCCAATCGGCGCCGCCCAGCATCAGCACCAGCGCGCGAAAACGTCAGAATGCCGATGGCGATCAGCAGCGCCAGTGCGCCGAGCCGCGTTATCGCATCACCCGCCAGCGCCGGTTCGAGCAGAATGCGCAACCCGAGCACGATGCCGGCCATGCCCAGCGCCGCCGCCGCCGATCCGCGGGATCCTGTTCCGCGCCCGCCGGTCGAGCCGGAAATGACCGTGGCGGCGCAGCAGCACCAGCAACGCGACGGCCTGCAGCCAGCCGGACAAGGTCAGCGCCAGCGCCACGCCGACATGCGCCAGAAAATTCATCAACCCGATCGTCAGCGCCAGGTTCGCGACCATAGCCGCGACCGCGATCTTGACCGGGGTGCGCGTGTTCTGGCGCGCGAAGAACCCGGGCGCGAGAACCTTGACGAGCACGAAAGCCGGCAGCCCGGCGGCATAGGCGGCCAGCGCCGCCGCGGTCGCTTCCGCCTCGGACGGGCCGAACGCGCCGCGCGCGAACAGCACCGACGAGGATCGGCTGCGCCAGCACGATCAGCGCCGCCGCCGCCGGCAAGGTCAGCAATAGCGCCAATTCGACGCCGCGGTTCTGCGTCTCGACCGCGCCTTCGGCGTCGCCGAGACGCACCTGGCGCGACAGCGGCGGCAGGATCGCAGTGCCGACCGCGATGCCGACGACGCCGAGCGGCAGCTGGTTCAGCCGGTCGGCGTAGTAAAGATAGGCGATCGAGCCGGTCGGCAGCAGCGAGGCGAGCGCCGTCGAGATCAGCAGGTTGAGCTGCATCACCCCGGCGCCGAACACGCCCGGCCCCATGATGCGCAGGGTCTGCCTGACCCGCGGCGTCAAGCGCGGCAGCCGAAGCCGCAGCGCCCACCCCGGCGCGCGCGCACGAGACCATCAGCCAGAGGAACTGCGCCACGCCGGCGGCGGTCAGCGCCCACGCCAGGGCACGGCCGTCCGACCAGCCGAACCGCGCCATCAGCAGCAGCGCCGCGATCAGAAACAGGTTCAGCAGGATCGGCGTCGCGGCCGGCGCCGCGAACCGGTCGACCGCGTTCAACAACCCGCCCTGCAGCGCGGTCAGCGAGATGAACAGCAGATAGGGGAAGGTGATGCGGGTCAGGTCGACGGCCAGCTCGTACTTGCCGGGCTCGTCGCCGAAGCCCGGCGCGATCACGCTCATCACCCACGGCATCAATACTTCGCCCGCCACGACGAAGGCGAGCAGCACCGCGAACAGAACCGCGAAGGCTTCCTCGGCGAAGGCGCGGGCCGCCGGCTTGCCGCCCTCGGCGAGGGAAGCCGACGGCGAGCGGAACGAAGGCGGCGCTGAACGCGCCCTCGGCGAACAGGCTGCGGAACAGATTCGGCAGACGCTGCGCGACAAAGAACGCGTCGGCGACCGGCCCGGCGCCGAGGACAGCCGCGGTCAGGATGTCACGGAGAAACCCGAAGACGCGGCTCACCAGCGTCAACGAGCCGACCGTCGCGACCGAGCGGAGCAGAGCCATGCGGCGATCCGTGTAGCCAAAAATCGCCGCCAAGGAAACCGTCGCGGCGCCCTCCGATCCCGAGTTGCGGTGTCCGGCTTCGGGACGCTTCACGCTGGACGACGTTCTCTAGTTTCGTGCCACAACCGACGAAGCCGATGCCGACTGAACTCGAGATCAAAAAGCGCGAGGCGAGAGTTGAGGCCGGCGACGAAAAGATCGCGGCGCTCGAAGAACACCTGATCGAGCACGAGGTCGAGGAGATCGCGGATCACTCGCGGCTTCGGGTGCCGACAGATCTACGAGGTCGTCCGGCACGAGGGCGAGACCGAAATGGCGCGGCCGGCGGTCTCGCTGTGGTGGTCCGGAGTCGCGGCGGGGTTGTCGATCAGCTTTTCGGTATTCGCGAAGGCGGTGCTGCACCAGTACCTGCCGGAGGCGCCGTGGCGCCCGCTTCTGGCCGGGTTCGGCTATACTTTCGGTTTCCTGCTGGTGGTGCTGGCGCGCCAGCAGCTGTTTACCGAAAACACGATAACGGCGGTGTTGCCGGTAGTTGCCCAACCCACCGGGAGAAATTTCTACCGCCTGTTGCGGTTGTGGTCGATCGTCTTCGCGGCGAATCTGACCGGGACGCTGGTTGCGGCATTGTTCAGCACCTTCGCTCCGGCGCCGATCCCCGGGATACGGGAAACCATCATCGGGATCAGCCGCGAGATCGTTCACCACGGTTTTGTCGAATTCGGTGTTCCTCGCCATCCCGGCCGGCTTCCTGATCGCCGCGATGGTGTGGCTGATGCCAAGCGCCGAAAGCAATCGATTTCACGTCGTCACGATCGTGACCTATGTGATCGCGATCGGCGGCTTCTCGCATATTGTGGTCGGCAGCTTCGAAGCGTTCATGTTGCTGGTAAACGGCGACATCGGGCTCGGCACGATGCTGACCCGGTTCACGATCCCGGTATTACTCGGAAACGTGGTCGGGGGCACGGCGCTGTTCGCGCTGCTCGCCTACGCCCAGGTGATGAAAGAAGTATAGCGTTCGCGCGTCATGACGCGGCTGCAGTCAGGGCGGTTTTCATGTCGGCGATGATGCGCGATGCGGCGGCAGCCGGGTCGGGCGCCTGCACGATCGGGCGCCCGACGACGAGGTAATCGGCGCCCGCCGCGATCGCCTGCGCCGGCGAGCCGGCGCGCTTGTGATCGTCGAGCGCCGCCCCGGGCAGCCGCACCCCGGGGGTCACGACCAGCAGCGCTGTCGGCCCCCGGCACGCGGCGGATATCGTCGATATCGTGCGGGCTGGCGATCACCCCGTCAACGCCGAGTTCGGCGCAGGTCGCGACGCGCTGACGGATCAGCTCGGCGACCGGCAGCATGTGGCCGAGTTCGCGCGCGCCGGCGTCGTCGATGCTGGTCAGCATCGGTGATCGCCAGGATGCGCAGCGCGCTGTCGCCCTTGCCCTCGACGGCGGCGCGAATGATGTCGCGGTCGCCATGGACGGTGACAAAGCTCGCGCCGCGCTCGGCCGCGCGGGCGACGCCCTGCTTCACGGTCTCGCCGATGTCGAACATCTTGGCGTCGAGGAACACCTTCTTTCCTTGCGCGACGAGGTCTTCGAGCAGCCGATCGAAACCCGGCGCGAAGATCAGCCACAATCCGAGCTTGAAGAACGACACGACGCCGTCGAGCCGCTCGGCCATCGCGCGCGCCGCCGCGACGGTCGGCAGATCGAGGGCGACGATCAGGCGGTCTTCGATTTGGTCTTGTGTGGGGTGGGCGGGTGTGGGGCGCGGCATGGAACCCTCTCGGACCGAGGAGCGACAACAACGTCGGCTACTTATGACGACACGAAGTGCCACGGCCATACCGCAACCAGCGCGCGGCACATAATGCTATGATGCGGTCAGCCGTTCACTCTCGCGGGTACGCGCCGCGGCGGTCGCTTCGATCTCGGCGCGGGCGCGCGGGTAGTCGCGCAGGAAGCGGCGAAAATCGGCCCTGGCCAATTCCAGCACCCTTCCATAGCCGAGCGAGACGACATCGGCGGTTCGCGGTCCGCGGGTGAGCAGCGCCATCTCGCCAAAGAAATCGCCGCTGCCGAGCCGGATGCGCTGTGCCGGCAGCACCACCTCGACCGCTCCCGACGCGATAAAGAACATGCTGCGGCCACGTTCTCCCTTGCGGATGATCATCTCGTCGGGAACCAGCAGGCGCGGCCGCAGCACCCGCACGACCGCCTCCAGCTCGGTTTCATCCAAACCCGCGAACATCGGAAAGGAGCGGATCAGCTGCTCGGCCCTCAGCCCGAGATCGAGCGGCGGCAGGCGGTCCGACAGACAATTGCCGCGCATGCTCCTGCTCCAGGTCGTCGAATAATTCGCCGCCGATGAGGCCCTCCTCGAACAAATCCTGGTAGCGCAGGAGCAGCAGCTGCAATCCGGATTGTTCGAGAAAGCGTGCTTCCAACAAGCGGGCATGCTCGGGATATTGCAGGCGCAGCGCATCGAGCGCTCGCGCGACCGCCTCGGCGCGGCCGGCGATTATTTCGTGCAGCACGGCGGTGATCGAGCGGCCGATCATCGGTTCGAGCCGCGTGTCCGGCGAACCGCGCCAATTCCTCGAGGGCCAGATGGCGGGTCAGCAGCACCTCGAAACGGATCGAAATCTCGCGCTGCAGCGGTCCGGCCGATCTGCAGCGTCCGATGCAGAAAATGCGCAATGCGAAAGCGGCGAGGGAAGGCGAGGACCTTGCACGCGGCGCGGTCATAGCCCTCGCGTCCCTCGCTGCGCGCGCCGTCGAGGATGCGGTTGGTGTTGTGCAGCAGAAATCTCGATCGCCGCGCCTGAAACGGTACGCCGCTCGTGATGGTCGAGGATGATGCGCCGTTCGCGGTTGGTCAGCGCGACCAGCCCGATCCTGATCCGGTCCTCGTCGGAAATCGCGTTATCGAGATCGGGCCGCGATTGCAGCTCGTCGATGCGCCGGCTGTAGTCCTCGGTCACCGATCGCGCCGCCGAGGAGTCGATGCGATAGTTATGAGCGCTCTGGCGCACCGCGTCGCGCACATCCGCCAGCGACAGCGCCATCACCTTGCAGCGCAGCGCCTCGTTGAGCGGCGACAGGCGGTCGAGCTGCAACAGACGGATCACCGGGCGCAGCGTCAGCCCGTTGACCAGCAGCGTGAACAGCACGAAGCCGGTCGCCAGCACGGCGACAAGCTGCTTGATCTCGGGGTCGATTCCCGGGTGCTCGGTCAGCGCCAGGGCGAGAGCCAGCGTGATCGCGCCGCGCAGGCCGCCCCACGTGATCGCGAGCTTGTAGGCGCTGTCGACCTTTTCGCTGAGCCGCAGCGCGCTGAGCAGCGGCATGATGCCGAACAGCACGGCGGCGCGCGACAGCAGCGCCGCGGCTATCGCGATCAGCAGCAGCCAGGCATGGCGGGGCTCGACCGCCCCGAGCAGCCGCGGCACCAGCGCGGCGGCCATGATGAAGATCAGCGAGCTTGCCCAGAAATCGAGCTGTCGCCCACACCCGCTCGATGTATCGCCAGTTGCCCGGCCGCACGCGAACCCGGCCGATCGCCCCGGCCGTCAGCCCGGCGCTGGCGACGGCGACGACGCCGGACACGTCGAGCGCGTGCTCGCCGACGATGTAAACGATATATGGCAGCGCCACCGACAGCGTCACCTCGGCGGTGCGCGAACTGCCGAGCCAAGGCAGCGCGGCGCCGAACAACCGCCCCGCGACCGCGCCGAACACGAGACCGCCGACAAATGTCGTCACGAAAGCGAGTACGGCATCCACAACGCTCGACTGCACGCCATCCGCCAGCATCGCGACGAGGATGCCGAACAGCACGATCGCGGCGGCGTCGTTGAGCAGGCTTTCGCCTTCGAGAAGCCGGTTCAGGCGCGGCGGCGCGCCCAGCTCGCGAAAGATCGCGATGACCGCCGCCGGATCGGTCGTCGCGACAATCGCCCCGAGCAGCAGGCCGACGGTCAGCGGGACGCCGGCAAAGGACAGGCCGAACCCGATCGCCGCGGCCGCCGCGAATACGGCGAGGATCGCCAGCGTCAGGATCGGCCCGACATCCCGAGCGATCTCGCGCAGGTCTATCGTCAGCGCGGCGTGGAACAGCAGCAGCGGCAGAAAGACGGTCAGAAACACCGGCGCGCTGATCGGGAATTCGACGAGCGACCCGGCGATTTCCAGCACGGGTCCGAGGCGCGCGTGGTCTACGAGAAACGTCGAAACGCTGCCGACGAGCACGCCGACGCAGGCGAGCATCACCGTAAACGGCACGTGCAGTCGTGCCGCGAACGGCTGAACCGCGCTGATGACGACCAGAAACGCCGCGATGACGAGGGTTGTGCTCGCGACCGTGTGCACACGCGCGAGCTCTCTATTCCGCGGCGCGACGGCGACGAAATTTCGGGCAGTTCTCGATCAAGCGCTCGGAAAACTCCACCATACCCTCGCAAAGGAACCGGAGAGAGAATCGGGTCCGAGAGTGGCCGCGCAAAAACGGCAAATCAATGATGGCGGTGACAGCGTCGTCGATCCGGCGCGGATTTGCGCGGGAAAATCGCATCGAGGCGCGGCTGCGCCCGCTGCCATCCGGTTGCGACGGCGGCGGCGCAAGGCTACGTTCCTGGTCATGCGCTATCTGAGCACCCGCGATGCCGGGCCGGCGCCGATCGCCCGCTCGTTCGAAGAGGTATTGCTCGCCGGCCTCGCCGAGGACGGCGGCCTCTACGTTCCCGAACGGCTCCCGGCGCTCGACCGCGAGGCGTTGCGCGATCTGGCGGGGCGGCCTTATGCGGAGGTCGCGGCGCGCATCGTCTCGCTGTTCGCGGCCGGGAGTTTCACTCCCGACGAACTCCGGGGTCTTACGAAGCGGGCCTATGGCTCGTTCGCGCATGCGGCGGTGGCGCCGCTGGTACAGCTCGACGAGCGGATCTGGCTGCTCGAGCTGTTTCACGGCCCGACGCTGGCGTTCAAGGACCTGGCGCTGCAGCTCGTCGGGCTGATGTTCGACTCGGTGCTGGCCCGGCGCGGCGAGCACGTGACGATCGTCGGTGCGACCTCGGGCGATACCGGGTCGGCGGCGATGGCCGCCTGCCGCGACCGCGCCGCGCTCGACATTTTCATCCTCTATCCGCACGGCCGCGTTTCCGACGTGCAGCGCCGGCAGATGACGACATCAGACGCGGCGAACGCGCATGCGCTGGCGATCGAGGGCACGTTTCGACGACTGCCAGGACATCGTCAAAGCGCTGTTCGCCGATCCGCGATTGCGGCGGGACCTGAACCTGTCGGCAGTGAACTCGATCAATTTCGCGCGAGTGGCGGCGCAGATCGTCTATTACATCACCGCCGGCGTGGCGCTTGGCGCGCCATCGCGCGCCGTGTCGTTCAGCGTGCCGACCGGCAATTTCGGCAATGTCTATGCCGGCCATCTCGCCCGCGCGCTCGGTTTGCCGATCGAGCGGCTGATCATCGGCACGAACGCAAACGACGTGCTGACGCGTTATCTGAGCAGCGGCGAGATGACCCTCGCGCCGGTTGTTCCGAGCCTCAGCCCCAGCATGGATATTCAGGTCGCCAGCAATTTCGAGCGTCTGCTGTTCGAACTGAAGGGCCGCAGCGGCGCCGCGGTGACCGCCGCGCTGCGCCGGTTCCGCGATACCGGCGCATTGCCCGCCGACGAGCAGGCCTGGCGCGCCGCGCGGGCGTTGTTCTCGGGCCATCGCGTCGATGACGCGGCGACCCTCGACACGATCGCCGATACCTACCGGCGCACCGGTTTGCTGATCGATCCGCATACCGCGGTCGCGGTCGCGGCCGCTCGAGCGGAAGCGGCCGCGCGGAGACGGGGCGGCGCCGATCGTCGCGCTGGCAACGGCGCACCCGGCGAAATTCCCGGAGGCGGTCGCGCGGGCAACCGGAATCCGCCCGGCGCTGCCGGAGGCGCTGGCGGAAATCATCGACAAGCCGGAGCGGTTCACCGTACTTCCGAACGATGTCGAAGCGGTCGCGCGCTATGTGCGCGCTCACGCGCGCCGCGCCGGGGCCGGCGAGCAATATCCAGGGGAGTGGCATGACCACCAAGCTCGCGACACTGCCGAACGGGCTGCGCATCGTCACCGACCGCATCGAGACCGTGGACACGGTCTCGCTCGGTCTGTGGGTCGATGTCGGCACAAGGCACGAGTCGCCGGACATCAACGGCGTCGCGCATTTTCTCGAACACATGGCGTTCAAGGGCACCGAGCGGCGCAGCGCCCGCGCCATCGCCGAGGAAATCGAGGCGGTCGGCGGCCATCTCAACGCCTACACCTCGCGCGAAAGCACGGCGTATTACGCCAAGGTTCTGAAGGAGGACGTGCCGCTCGCGCTCGACATCCTCGCCGACATCCTGCTGCATTCGACCTTCGACCCGGCCGAACTCGAACGCGAACGCACGGTGATCCTGCAGGAGATCGGGCAGGCCAACGACACGCCGGATGACATCATCTTCGATTATTTCCAGGAACGCGCCTTCCCCGATCAGGCGATGGGACGGCCGGTGCTGGGGACGCCGGAAATCATCAGCCGGCTGTCGCGCGAGGCGGTCGTCGGTTATCTGCGCGGCCATTACAGCGCCTCGCGCATCGTGCTGTCGGCCTCCGGCAACCTCGACCACGACCGCTTCGTCGCGCTGGCCGAGACGCTGCTGTCGGCGATGCCGGCCGAGCTGCCGGTCGCGACCGAGCCGGCGCGCTATGTCGGCGGCGACTATCGCGAGGACCGCGATCTGGAACAGCTGCACCTGGTCCTTGGGTTTCCGGGCATTCCGCTCGACGACCCGGATTATTACGCCGCCTCGGTGCTCTCGACCGCGTTCGGCGGCGGGATGTCGTCGCGGCTGTTCCAGGAGGTGCGCGAGAAGCGCGGGCTGGTGTACGCGATCCATTCCTTCGCGCACAGCTACCGCGACGGCGGGCTGTTCGGGATCTATGCCGGAACCGGCGAGGAAGAGGCGGCCGAACTGATGCCGGTCCTGTGCGACGAGACGATGCGGCTCGCCGACGGGCTGTCCGCCGGCGAGCTGGCCCGCGCCAAGGCGCAGATGAAGGCCGGGCTTTTGATGTCGCTCGAAAGCACCGGGGCGCGCTGCGAGCAGATGGCGCAGCACATGCTGGTCCACGGCACGCCGTTCGATCCGGCCGACATCGTCAGACGCGTCGAGGCGGTCGATGACGCCGCGATCGGCCGGGTCGTGGCCCGCTGGCGCGGCGCGACGCCGACCTTGGCCGCGCTCGGGCCGCTCGGCCGGCTCGAGGATTTCGAGCGACTGCGCGGCCGGCTCGGCGCCTGAGCAGCGCGCCGGGACGCCGATGGCTCCGAACTTTCCCCGGTTGTTTCTGGGTCGATCGGAGCCGCTGCGGCTGGTCGGCGACAGGGTGTTCCTGCGTCCGCCCGAGCGCGGCGATTACGAATCCTGGGCCACACTGCGCGCCCGCTCGCGCGGTTTCCTGGCGCCGTGGGAGCCGACCTGGCCGCCGGACGCGCTGAGCCGGTCGAGCTATCGCCTGCGGCTCTCCCGCTACGCCGAGGATTGGCGCACCGATCAGGGCTACAATTTCTTCATCTTCCGCAATGATGACGAGGCCCTGGCCGGCGGCGTCGGGCTGTCGAACGTGCGCCGCGGCGTCGCCGAGACGGCGAGCCTCGGCTACTGGATCGGCGAACCGTTCGCGCGCCAGCGCTACATGACGGCGGCGCTGCCGCTGGTTCTCGATTTTGCCTTTACCCGGCTGCGGCTGCACCGCGTCGAGGCGGCCTGCCTGCCGAGCAACGTGCCGAGCCGCGCCCTGTTGCTGCGCACCGGCTTTCAGCAGGAGGGCTACGCCCGCGCCTACCTGCTGATCGACGGGAAATGGCAGGACCACCTGCTGTTCGCGATCCTGCGCGAGGATTGGCCCTGCAAGCGGATGGTGGGCGCGTGAGCCGTTGTTATGCGGCGGACTAGCAAATCGGGGGCAATCCGCCACTCGCAGTACCGGGCTCAGGCGTGGCCGGCTTCGGTCGACAACAGCGTCAGATCGACCCCGAGCTTGGCCAAAGCGCGCTGCCATTTGCCCTCGAAATCGTCGTCGAAGACGAGATCGGAATCGGCCGACACCGAGAGCCAGCCATTGGCCTGCATCTCGGCGTCGAGCTGGCCCGGCGCCCAGCCGGCATAGCCGAGCGCGAGCAGACTGCGCCGCGGCCCCTCGCCCCTTCCGATCGCGCGCAGGATGTCGAGCGTGGCGGTAACCGCGAGATCATCGCCGACGACGAGCGACGCCTCCTCCCGGTAGTCGGTCGTGTGCAGGACGAAGCCGCGACCGGGCTCCACGGGCCCGCCGAAATGCACCGGGCGCGAGCCGGCCGAGCGCGCCGGGATCGAGCTTCAGATGCGTGAACAGCTCGTCCATCGTCAGCGACTCGAACAGCTTGTTGACGACGAGCCCCATCGCGCCCTCGTCCTCGCTGTGGGCGCAGACGTAGACGACCGAGCGCGCGAAACGCGGGTCCATCATCTGCGGCATCGCGATCAAGCAATTGCCCGGTCAGCGATTTCATCGCGATCTCCCTGCTCGATCCCGGCGTTTTCCCGGCTGTCATGCGAACGCGGCGCCTTCGCCATCAATTCCGTCCCGATCCGGCCGCGTCGCGTACCGCGAGGTACGATGCCGGTTCGCCGGCCCGCTTCCGATCGTGCTCGCGCGCGGCGTTTACCTCTGTCGCCCGGCTATGGTATCGGTGCCGCCGGTTGCCGGAGGCGGCATTCGGGCCGCACGGCGGAACGATACTCGGAGGCACGATCGATGGCCATTCAAGTTGGCGACAAGGTCCCGTCGGCCACCCTCAAATACCTCAGCCCGGAGGGCCCGAAGGAGATCACGACCGACGACCTGTTCCGCGGCAAGAAGGTGGCGCTGTTCGCGGTGCCCGGCGCGTTCACGCCGACCTGCTCGCAGCGCCATCTGCCCGGCTATGTCGACAAGGCGGGCGACCTGAAGGCCAAGGGCGTCGACACGATCGCCTGCGTCGCGGTCAACGACGCGTTCGTGATGGGCGCCTGGGGCAAGGCCCAGAATTGCGGCGACAAGGTCATGATGCTGGCCGACGGCAGCGGCGACTTCACCCGCGCGGTCGGGCTCGAACTGGACGCGCGCAGGAACGGGCTCGGCATGCGCTCGCAGCGCTACTCGATGCTGGTCGAGGACGGCGTCGTCAAGAAGCTCAATGTCGAGGCGCCCGGCAAGTTCGAGGTCTCCGACGCCGACACGATGCTGAAGGCGCTGTAACACGGGCTTGCCGCCGACTTCTTTATTGTCATTGCGAGCCCACGGGTCTGGCCTTTGGCCAGCCCGAGGATAAACTCCGCGAAGCAATCTCGTGCCGTGACAACGAGATTGCTTCGTCGCCCGTCGGGCGCCTCGCAATGACAGATACGGCGGCGCTCCAGCGACCTCCCGCTCGACCGGCTCGAAGCGTGGCTGCGCGACCATGTCGAGGGGTTTCGCGGGCCGGTGGCGGCCGAGCGCTTCGCCGGCGGGCAGTCGAACCCGAGCTATCGGCTCGACGCTGCGTTCGGGCCAATACGTGCTGCGGCGCAAGCCGTCCGGGCCGCTGCTGCCGAGCGCCCATGCCGTCGATCGCGAGTTCCGCGTCATGCGGGCGCTCGCCGGGACGGACGTGCCGGTGCCGCGCGTCCATGCGCTGTGCGAGGACGATGCGGTGATCGGCAGCGCCTTTTATGTCATGGAATTTCTCGACGGGCGCATCTTCTGGGACCAGCGCCTGCCGGAGATCGCCGGCCCGGCCGAGCGCGGCGCGATGTTCGAACTCGATGAACGCGGTCATCGCGGCGCTTGCACACGGTCGATTACGACGCGGTCGGGCTCGGCGATTTCGGACGGCCCGGCAACTACATGGGCCGCCAGATCGCGCGCTGGAGCCGGCAGTACCGCGCCTCCGAGACCGAGCCGATCGCGGCGATGGACCGGCTGATCGAGTGGCTGCCGCTGCACATCCCGCGCCGAGAGCGCGCCGGCGATCGTCCATGGCGACTACCGCATGGACAATCTGGTCTTTCACAAGACCGAGCCGCGCGATCATCGGCGTGCTCGACTGGGAACTCTCGACGATCGGCGACCCGCTCGCCGATTTCGCCTATCACGTCATGACGTGGCGGGTAACGCCGGAGCTGTTCCGCGGCCTCGCCGGGATCGATTTCGCGGCGTCCGGCATTCCGGACGAGGCCGCCTATGTCGCCGCCTATTGCCGCCGCACCGGGCGCGACGCGATCCCGGCCTGGGATTTCTACATGGTCTACAGCCTGTTCCGCATCGCCGCGATCCTGCAGGGGATCGCGAAGCGCGCGCTCGACGGAACGGCGGCGAGCGCCGAGGCAGCCGAAGTCGGCCGCATCGCCCGGCCGCTGGCGGAACAGGCGTGGGATCTTGCCCAGAGCCTGAAGTAACCCTCTCCCCACTGGAGGGAGAGGGACGTTAACCGCGCGTCGCGATCGGCTCCCATAGCGAGGCGGGCGTCGCGGTCGGGGTCGGCGACGACGCGGCATTCGCGGTCGAACACCATCGTTGCGCGGTCCTCGCGTCGTGTAGGCCGGCCAGCGCGGCAGGGCCGGGTTTTCCGGGCTGCCGGTGCGGGCGAACGCCGCCCAGGTCGCCGACACGATCGCGGCAAGCTCGCGCGCGCCGGCCGCGCCCTTTGTCGTGTCCGGCACATCGGCATTGTCGAAGACGAACGGCAGGTCCATCGCATGATGCGCCTGCAAGCGTCCGTCGCAGGCCGGCGAACGCCAGTCGAGCGAATACATGTAGACCGGCGCGCCGCCCTGCGCCGCCTTGCGCTCGGCGAGCATGACCGTGCGCACCCAGAAATTCGACCCCGTCAGCGCCGCGATCAGCAGATCCTCGCGGCTCGCGCCGGGGCGCAGCGTGCGGTAGAGGTCGAGCACGCGGTCGGCATCGGCCCCGGCGACCGCCGCGATGCGCCGGCGCAGCGAGTCCTCGGTGACGCGCCGCTCCCACACTTCGTCGTCATCGGCGAGGAAAAAGCCGCTTTCCTCGCGCGTGCCGCCGATCAGCAGCGGGATGTCGCGAGCGATCTCCGGAGCGGCCGGGATCGAACGGCTGCGTCGGCAGGTCGGTCCCGTCGACGACCGGGCCGAAATCGTAGCGGTCGAGCAGCGGCAGCGACGGGCGCCCGACCGCGCGCGAGGCCGGCGCGATCGCCGCCGCGAGTCGGTCGGCCGGAACCTCGTGCAGCCGCGCGCAATCGCCGCGCGCGATGCCGAGTTCGTTCATCACGGCTTCGGTCAACGCGGTGGCGCGCTCGCGGGTGCGGACCCGGATCGCGGCGCCGCTCTGGATCACGGCGCGGTGGAACAGACCGCGCGCGGCCGGCATCGCCAGCAGGACGCTGACCTTTCCGCCGCCGCCCGACTCGCCGAAAATCGTGACGTTGCCGGGATCGCCGCCGAACGCCTCGATGTTGTCGCGCACCCATTCGAGCGCGGCGACAAGATCGAGCATCCCGGCATTGCCGGAATGCGCGTAGCGCTCGCCGCCGATGTTCGGCGAGGTGCAGAAAGCCGAAAATGTTCAGGCGATGGTTGACGCTGACGACGACGACATCGCCGCGCCGCGCCAGGTTGGCGCCGTCGGTCACCGCGCGGTTGCCCGAGCCGTAGGCGAACGCGCCACCGTGCAGCCACACCATGACCGGTCGCTTTGCGCCATCGCCGGGGCCTGGTGTCCAGACATTCAGCGTCAGGCAGTCCTCGCTCTCGGGGCTTGCGTCGGCCGGGCCGAGGATCGTGCGCAATTCGGGCCGCCGCTCGGGCCGCCCCGGCAGTTGCGGCGCCTGGGCGTGATACGAGGTTGCCTCGCGAATGCCGGCCCAGGGCGCGGGCGGAAGCGGCGGCATGAAGCGATTGGCGCCGCCGGTCGGCGCGCCGTAGGGAATGCCCTTGAACCCGAACACGCCGTCCTCGGCGACGCCCAGCAGCCGGCCGTTGGCCGTTTCGATCATAGGGCTTGGTGCGGCTGGCCGACTTGATGCAATGCTCACGATCAATTCCCTCCGTTGGCGGGTGTTCGGAAGATCGGACAATAGGCCTATGGACATTCAGGTTATCAATCTCGACCGTAGCGTTGACCGATTTACGCAATTTCAGAAATTGAATTTCGAGGTCCCAGCGAATTTCCTGCGTTGGTCGGCCGTCGATGGCCGGATGCTCGACCTAACCCAGTTGGTTCGCGAACAGCGCCTCGAACCGGAAGCTTTGAATACCTATGGTGCCGGCGGGCTGGGCTGCGCCCTGTCACATCTGGCTCTGTGGGAGCAGGCCATCGGCGAGGCCCACCCGCTGACAATTTGCGAGGACGACGCCATCTTCAATCTCGGCTTCCCGGAGGCAGCCGAGCGGACGCTCTCTGCTCTGCCAGCCGACTGGGACCTCGTGCTCTGGGGCTGGAATTTCGATTCGTACCTAAGCTTCCAGATCCTGCCCGACGTGTCGCCCTGCCAAGCCAGGTTCGACGAGCAGACGATGCGCACCGGGATTAAGACATTTCGGCAGCAGCCGGTGGACTTCCGGCTTTTCCCGCTGTTCCGGGCGTTCGGCATTCCGTGCTACAGCATTTCTCCGAAAGGCGCGGCGCTGCTGTCCCGGCATTGCCTCCCACTGCGGCCGATGCGGGTCTATTTCCCGGGCCTAAATCGAATGGCGCTGAACTGCGGGATCGACATCATGATGAACGCCGCCTACCCGGAGATAAACGCGTTCGTCAGCTTCCCGCCGCTGGTCATCACGCCAAACGATCATGCCAGCTCGACGATCCAGAACGATGCGCCGCTGGCGCCGAAACCGGCCAGGGCCGACGTCCCTCAGAGACGCCGCAGGCGGTTCTTGCGGCGGTGAATCGCCGGAGCCAGTACGCACAGTATCTCAAACATCATCGTCGCGCCGACCAGCGCCGTGTTGCCGGAGGGATCGAACGGCGGCGACACCTCGACGACATCGCCGCCGACGATATCGAGACCGTCGAGACCGCGGATCATGCGCTGCGCCTCGGCCGTCGAAAATCCGCCGATCTCGGGCGTGCCGGTCCCGGCGCATAAACCGGGTCGAGTCCGTCCACGTCGAAGCTGACGTAAACTGGGCCGTCGCCGACGATCCGCCGCGCCTCGGCGATGACCGAATCCAGGCCGAGCGCGGAAAAATTCCTCGATATGCACGATGCGGATGCCGGCGTTTTCGGCCCAATCCTTCTCGTCGGCGGAATACATCGAGCCGCGGACGCCGATCTGGATCATCCGCTTCGGGTCGATCAGCCCCTCCTCGACGGCGCGGCGAAACGGCGTGCCGTGCGTGTATTTCTCGCCGCCGAAATAGCTGTCGCTGGTGTCGGAATGGGCGTCGAAATGGACGACCCCGACCGGCCGCTCGCCGGCGATCGCGCGCAGGATCGGCAAGGTGATCAAGTGGTCGCCGCCGGCCGAGAGCGGCGCCGCGCCGGCCGTGTGCAGCGCGGCAAAGAAACCCTCGATGCGCTTCAGCGAGTCGGCGAGGTCGATCGGGTTGACCGGCGCGTCGCCATGATCGCCGACCCGGCAGAGTTCATAAGGCGCAACGAGGCTGACGTGATGCACAAGCCGCATCAGCGTGGACATGTTGCGGATTTCGCGCGGACCGTGCCGCGCGCCGGGCCGGTTTGTCGTGCCGCCGTCCCATGGGACGCCGCAGAGCGCGATGTCGAGCTTTGCCGGATCACGCTCGATCGGCAGCCGCATAAACGTCGCGACCTCGCCGAAGCGCGGCACGACCATGCCGGAAAGCGGCTGCGGGAAACTATCGGACATGGCACATAATATAGGTCCATTGCACCGGCCCGCGAAGCGCGGGATGCTGTCCGATGGAGCGGGCGGCGGGGTGCGATGCTGACAAAAGAGCTTCTGTTAGGGCTGAATCTGCTGACGCTCGCCGGATTTCTTCTGATGGGCGTCGGCCTGACCTTGACGCGGCAGCGCGTTATCGGGACGCCGCTGGCTTTCGCGCTGATGACCGCCGGGACCGCGCTGGTGTTTGTCGGCCTTTACCTCGCGCCGCCGGCAACGTCGTGACGCATGCGCTTGCGCTAGATCAACGCGAACCCGCCGGCTTCCGGTCTTCTTCCCACCGGCACAGCCGAACTGAGAAACAGGACATGCATCCGATCACCGACAAGGCAGAAGTCGCGATCGATTTTCCGGACAAATTCTATGTGGGCGGCTTCGGCCGCGACTGTGCCTTCGAGGCGCGCGCCGAGGATGACGGCGTTCTGATCCGGCTCGTGCGCTCGTCCGGCGAAAAGCGCGCCGTCGAAATCCACCTGCACAATTATCTGCTTGCCGGCATTCTCGACGATATCGCGCAATCGCTCGCCAAGCGGCAACCGATCGACGAGCCGCACCGCCAGCCGCTGATCGACGCGGCTTGCAAGTTGGCCGCGGCGCTCGAACGAAAATCGAATCCCTAGGCCGAACCGGCCGGAAGCAGCGAACCTATCCGGGCCTACTGCTCCGATTGTGACGTGGCGGGCGATGCCGTAAGGTGCCCGCAACCGTTGCCATCCGAGCAGAGGAGCCGCCCGATGAAGGTCACCAACGCGATCGCCCAGGTCCTGAAGAAGGAAGGGGTCGAGTGGCTGATCGGCTATCCGGTCAACCCGATCATCGAGGGCGCGGCCGAGGCCGATATCCGCACGATCATGGTGCGCCAGGAGCGCATCGGGCTGCATATGTGCGACGCGCTCGCCAAGGTTACCTCGGCCGATAAGATCGGCGTCTTTGTCATGCAGCACGGTCCGGGCACCGAGAACGCGTTCGGCGGCGTCGCGCAATCATACGGCGATTCCTGCCCGGTCGTCGTGCTGCCGGCCGGCTATGCGCGCAACATCAACCAGGTGCATCCGAACTTTAACGCGGCGACCAATTTCCGCCATGTGACGAAAACCGCCGAGCAGGTCACCGTCGCCGACGCGACGGTCGAGGCGCTGCGCCGTGCCTTCACGGTCGTCAAGAACGGCCGCCCCGGCCCGGTGCTGGTCGAATTCCCGACCGACATATTGCGCGAGGACATCCCCGACGCGCTGGTCGACGAGTACACGAAAACGCCGCGCCTGCGGAGCGGCCCGGACCCGCAATCGGTGTCGAAGATCGCCGAAGCACTGGTCGCCGCGCAACGGCCGGTCATCGTCGCCGGGCAGGGCGTGCATTACGCGAAGGCTTGGCCGCAGCTGAAGGCGCTCGCCGAACTGCTCGAAGCGCCGGTTATGACCACCTTGCCGGGCAAGAGCGCGTTTCCCGAGAACCACCCGCTATCACTGGGTTCAGGCGGCATCGGCATCGGCGAGCATCTCTGGCACATGCTGCAGAACGCCGACTTCATTTTCGGGATCGGCTGCAGCTTTACCCGCACGAGCTTTGGCACGCCGATGCCGAAGGGCAAGAAGATCGCGCACGCGACGCTCGACCCTTATGCGATCAACAAGGACGTGCCGGTCGAGCTGGCGGCGGTCGGCGATGCCGGGCTGACTCTCGATGCGGTGCTCGAAGAGGTCCGCGACCGGCTGAAGGGCAAGACGCGCGACCGGCTCGCCTCGGTCACTCGCGAGATCCGCAGCCACCGCGACGAGTGGCTGGGGAAATGGATGCACCGTCTGACATCGGATTCGGCGCCGATCTCGCCGTATCGGGTGGTCTGGGACCTGCTGCACACGGTTGACGTCAAGAACACGATCATCACCCATGACGCCGGCAGCCCGCGCGACCAGATCTCGCCGTTCTGGGTCAGCGAGACGCCGCTCTCCTATCTCGGCTGGGGCAAGACGACCCAACTCGGTTACGGTCTCGGCATCGCGATGGGCGCCAAGCTGGCCTGTCCCGACAAGCTCTGCATCAATTTCTGGGGCGACGCGGCGATCGGCTTCACCGGCATGGATTTCGAGACGGCGGTGCGCGAGCGGCTGCCGATCCTGTCGATCCTGTCGAACAATTTCTCGATGGCGATCGAGCTGAAAGTGATGCCGGTCTCGACCGAGAAATACCGCTCGACCGACATCAGCGGCAATTACGCCGATTTCGCGAAGGCGCTGGGCGGCTATGGCGAGCGCGTCACCGAGCCGGGCCAGATCAAGGACGCGATCCGCCGCGGCATCAAGGCGACCCAGGAGGGCCAGCCAGCGCTGCTGGAATTCATCACCGAGAAGGCGACGGACGTATCGCGGTTCCCGTAATCTGCCCTTCCTTCGTAAGACGTGATGCCCGGACTGATTTTGGGCTGCTTTTCGGCACGATCATCTTTGTCGCGCTCGGATTAGCGGGGTTGATGGCGATTGGTTTTCATTGGATCGGTAAATAGGGAGGATTTCGCAAATGCCGTTGCCACAGGATATTCGTCCGGTGTTTCAGGATATTCAGGACACGCTCGTGCGCGCGGATTCGGCGTGGATCGAGCAGTCGCCGATGTCGAAGGTGAAGGTGCTGTGGGTCGGGCGCGAGACCGGCACCTGGGCCTCGCTGCATCATTGGAAAAAGGGCTATGTCGCACCGCGACACAAGCACCTCGCCGGCGCGCACGCCTATGTTCTCTCCGGCAAATTGCAGGTCCGCGACGGGGTGTTGAACGCCGGCGACTATGTCTATGAGCCGTCGGGCGTGCTGCACGACGAAACCACCGCGCTCGAAGACACGACCTACCTGTTCATCTGCAACGGCGCGGTGCTGTTCTTCGACGAGAACGGGTTTACCCGTTACACGAATTGGGAGGTGATGGAAAAGCTGCGCGCCCAGGCAGAAGGCGAGGCGGCGCCGCGCGCCGAGGCCGCGGAGTAGAAACAGTAGAACGGGCCGATGGTGCCGGAGCGCTCATGGCGGAGGGGGGTTGCGATCGAGGATCAGCCGGGCGCCGCGCTCATATGTCAGATACGACCAGAGCCACTCCAGCGCCACGATCAGGCGGTTGCGAAAGCCGATCAGAAAATAAATATGCACGAGGCCCCACGCGAGCCAGCCGAGCCGGCCGCGCAACCGGAACCGGAACCGGCTAAAATCGGCGATCGCCTCGCGCCGACCGATGATCGCCATGCTGCCGACGTCGCGGTACCGGAACGCGCCGGGCGCCGGCGCACCCGCAAGCCGGGACGCGATCACGCGCGCGACATAAGCGCCCTGCTGCTTTGCGACAGTCGCGACCCCCGGCAGCGGGCCGGCAGGCCCCTCGGCACGGGCGGTGTCGCCAATGACAAAGACCTCACGGCGGCCGGGCAGCGTCAGGTCGGGACCGACAATCACCCGGAGACTGCGGTCGCACTCGGCATCGAGCCATCGCGCGGCGGCGGACGCGGCCACCCCGGCCGCCCAGATCAAGGTCCGGCTCTCGATCCTCTCCTCTCCCAGAACGGCGCCGTCGGGGTCGCATCGCGTGATCGGCCGCCCGAGCCTGACCTCCACGCCGAGCCGCGCAAGCGAGCGGGCCGCGACGGTGGAGAGCGCCGGCGGAAAGCCGGGCAGCACCCGCGCCCCCGCCTCGACGAGCACGATCCGGGCCGTGGTCGGATCGATGCGGCGGAAATCCCGCGCCAGGGCCGCCCGCGCGAGTTCGGCGAGCGAGCCGGCAAGCTCGACCCCGGTCGGGCCGCCGCCGATGATGACAAAGGTCAACAGCCGCCGGCGCTCCGCGTCGTCGACTTTGTCCTCGGCGCGTTCGAAGGCTAGCAGAACATGGCGCCGCATCGCGGTCGCGTCCTCGATCGTCTTCAGACCCGGCGCCACCGCCTCCCATTCGCCATGCCCGAAATAGGCGTGCCGCGCGCCGGTCGCGACGATCAGCTGGTCATAGGGCAGGCGGCGCTCGCCGACGAGGACCGCACGATTGTCGAGATCGACGTCCGTTGCCGTGCCCAGCAGCACGGTCGCGTTCGCTTGATCGCGCAGGATGCCGCGGATCGGGGCGGCGATATTCGCCGGCGACAGCGCCGCCGTTGCCACCTGATAGAGCAGCGGCTGAAACAGGTGGTAATTATGCTGATCCACGATCGTGACCTGCGCATCGACCCGGGCCAGGCGCTTGGCAGCGGTCAGACCGCCGAACCCGGCGCCAACGATCACGATGCGGGGCCGCGAAGCGTTGCCCGCCGCCGCCATCGGCGTGCCGGCTCGTCGCGCCGTCGCGGCGGTGTCGGGCACGATCCGGTCGGGGTTTGCGGTGGCAGTGTCGGACGTCATCTTGCCGCCCCCAACGCAGCCTTCCGGTCTCTGTTCCAACGTTGATATGGGCTGACCCAAACCGGAAGCGGCGCGGGGTGCAAGGAAGCAGCGAATGACCATGATTCCCGCGCACGACGCAACGCTGATCGACAGGCTGCGCGCCCGGCTCGGCGAGCGCGGCGTGCTGACCGATCCGGCCGATACCGCGCCCTATTGCGAGGATTGGCGGCGGCTGTACCGGGGCCGCACGCCGGCCGTGCTGCGTCCGGCGACAACCGGAGAGGTCGCCGACGCCGTGCGGATATGCGCCGCGGCCGGCGTGCCGATCGTGCCGCAGGGCGGCAACACGAGCATGGTCGGCGGCGCCGCGGTCAGCGAGGATGGCTCGCAGATCGTGCTGAGCCTGTCGCGGCTCAACCGGGTGCGCGGCATCGACCCGATCGACATGACGATGGAGATCGAAGCCGGCGTCACGTTGAAGGCGGCGCAAGAGGCGGCGGCCGAAGCCGGGCTGTCTGCTGCCGCTGTCGATCAGCTCGGAGGGCTCGGCGCAGATCGGCGGCGTGCTGGCGACCAATGCCGGCGGCAACAACACGGTGCGCTACGGCAACGCCCGCGACCTCGTGCTCGGGCTCGAAGTCGTGCTGGCCGACGGGCAGGTGTGGAACGGCCTCAGGCGGCTGCACAAGGACAATACCGGCTACTGCCTGCGCCAGCTGTTTGTCGGCAGCGAGGGCACGCTCGGCATCATCACCGCCGCGGTGCTGAAGCTGTACCCGCAGCCGCGCGAGATCGCCGTGGCGCTGTGCGCGGTCGGCTCGCCCGAGGCGGCGCTCGACCTGTTCAACCGGCTGCAGCAGCACGATCCGGCGGCGATCCAGGCCTACGAGTACATGTCGGGTCTCGGCGTCGATCTGGTGCTGCGACACATCCCCGGCGCGACGCTGCCGTTTCGCGAGCCGGCGCCGGCCTATGTGCTGGTCGAGCTGGCGACGCCGCGCGAGGGCGCCGATCTGCGCGGTTCGCTCGAAACGGTGCTCGGCGCGGCGATGGAGGCCGGGATCGTCGCCGATGCGGTGATCGCCGAGAGCGGCGCGCAGCGCGCGGCCCTGTGGCGGCTGCGCGAGGAGCATTCGGAGGCGCAGAAACGTGCCGGCGCCTCGGTCAAGAACGACGTCTCGGTGCCGGTCTCGAAAGTGCCGGAGCTGATCCGCCGCGCCACCGAGGTCTGCGAGCGGCTGGTGCCCGGCATCAGGTGCGTGCCGTTCGGCCATCTCGGCGACGGCAACATCCATTTCAATCTGGTCCAGCCCGAGGGCGCCGACCCGGCTGCGTTCCTGGCGCGCGACCACGAGCTGATGGACGCGGTCAACGCGGTCGTGCGCGACCTCGACGGCAGCTTCTCGGCCGAGCACGGCATCGGCCTCCTCAAGCCCTACATGATGCCGGACTGGCGCGGCGGCGCCGAACTCGACCTGATGCGCCGCATCAAGGACGCGCTCGACCCGCGAGGCCTGCTCAATCCCGGCAAGCTCCTGCCGTCAGATCTCAAAGCGGCAGGCTGCCGCCGGGGAACGGGATGATCGGCACCTTGCTGCCGGCGGGCAGGGCGGGGGCGTGCGGCGGGCGGATGACGAGGCAGTCGGACGACGCGAGCGGGCGCATCATCGAGCTGTCCTGCACCTCGAACGGCACCGCTTCGAGGACGCCGTCGGCGGCGCGCACCAGACGGGCGCGCAGATAATCCTGGCGGCGGTCGTTCTGCTTGACGGCGGCGCCGAGCCGCGCGGTCGGAGGTCCGTCGTCGCCCTCCGGCAACCCGCTGAGCTTGTCGATCGCCGGCTTCAGGAACAGCAGCGAGCAGACCAGCGTCGAGACCGGGTTGCCCGGCAGCCCGACCATCGGCACGCCGCGGTAATGGCCGAACATCAGCGGCTTGCCCGGCCGCATCGCGATCTCCCAGAAATCGATCGCGAGCCCGTCCTCCGACAGGACGCCGCGCACGAGATCGTGCTCGCCGACCGAGACGCCGCCGGTCGTGACGAACAGATCGACGCCGCGCGCCGCCGCCGCGATGTGGCGCAGCGCGTCCGGGTCGTCCGGCGCGTTGCCGACCAGCACCGGCACGCCGCCCGACGCCGTCACAAAGGCCGACAGCGCCAGCGCGTTCGAGCTGACGATCTGGTGCGGCCCGATCGGGTCGCCCGGCATCACGATCTCGTCGCCGGTCGACAGGATCGCGACGCGCGGCCGGCGATGCACGAACAGCCAGGGCCGGTTCATCGCCGCGGCGAGCCCGATGTCGCGCGGCGTCAGGCGGCGCGGCGCGCGCAGCAGCACGTCGCCCTCGGCGAAATCGAGCCCGGCCGGCCGGACATAGCGGCCGCGCGGCGCGCCTTCGCGGATTTCGACCCGGTCGCCGCTGCGCTCGGTGTCCTCCTGGATCACGATCGCGTCGGCGCCGTCGGGCAGCGGCGCGCCGGTAAAGATGCGGGCGGCCTCGCCGGGGCCGAGCCGGCCGCCGAACCCGGCGCCGGCCGGGATTTCGGCGACGATGCGCAGCGTCACCGGGACGCTGCGCGACATCGTCGGCGCGCACCGCGTACCCGTCCATCGCCGAGACCGCGAACGGCGGCTGCGTGCGCCTGCGCCGCGACATCCTCGGCGAGAACGCGGCCGACCGCGTCGGCGACCGACACCTGCTCCGGCGGCACCGGGGCGAGCGGCGCCAGCAGCCGCGCCAGGGCTTCTTCGACCGAGATCATCGCAAATCTCCAACACCCGATACGCTCGACGTCGCTAATCCTCCGCAATCATGCCACGGCAGTGGCCTTGGCGTAAAAAACCGCATCGTTTGCGGCTGCTCGCGGGGTGAGTTGATCCGGGGACAGACACATGGCCGGCACGCCTCGATCGCTGGTTGAGCGATGCACCGATCCCAAAAAATTCTGCAAGGAATCAGCAGCGAGTAACCCATTGCTATTCCTCGTATTCAACCAATAGTTATCAGCGTCCTACTCCCTATTTTATCAGTGGCGCACTCTTCTTCATCAGCGGCCCGAAGCCCGCTCCCTGGCCATTGGGAACATCTCCATCGACCTGCTCAAACGCTATCCTATGAATTTGGCGAAATTGACGGCGATATGATAAACACCGGTCTTTCCGACATTGCGAGGGCCTTTGCTCAGTCTCCCGACGCTTCGTAATCGCCCGATTTCCCGCCGGATTTGCGCAGCAGGCGCAGATCGGTGACGACCATGCCGCGATCGATCGCCTTGCACATGTCGTAGATCGTCAGCGCCGCGACGCTCGCCGCGGTCAGCGCCTCCATCTCGACCCCGGTGCGGCCCTTGAGGCGGCAGGTCGCGGTGATCTCGACGGCCGAACGCTCCGGATCGCAGGCCAGGTCGACCGCGACCGAGGTCAGCGCCAGCGGATGGCACAGCGGGATCAGCTCGGCGGTGCGTTTCGCGGCCATGATGCCGGCGATGCGCGCGGTCGCGAGCACGTCGCCTTTCGCGACATCGCCGGCCTGGATGCGGGCCAGCGTCTCGGGCCGCATGACGACGCGCGCACCGGCGACCGCGACCCGGTCGGTCTCGGCCTTGTCGGAGACATCGACCATGCGGGCGCGGCCGTCGAGGTCGGTGTGCGACAGGTCGGGCAGACGACAGCAGCCGGCGGGTCGCCGCCGCGACGTCGCCGGCCCGCATCAGCAACTCGCCGACCAGGAAACAGCGCGCGCCGACTGCGGCGAGGCGGTCGAGATCGGCCGGGTCGTAGATGCCGCTCTCGCCGACGACCAGACGATCGGACGGCACCAGCGGCGCCAGCTCCTCGGTGGTCTTAAGATCGACCTGCAACGTCTTCAGATTGCGGTTGTTGATGCCGATCAGGCGGGTGTCGAGGTGCAAGCGCGCGATCGAGCTCGCCGCGGTCATGCACCTCGACCAGCATGTCGAGCCCGAATTCGCGGGCGGCGGCGGCGAGTTCGCGCGCCACGACGTCGTCGAGCGCCGCCATGATCAGCAGGATGCAGTCGGCGCCGATCGCGCGGCTTTCGACGACCTGATAGGGGTCGAGGATGAAATCCTTGCGCAATACCGGCAGGCGGCAGGCGGCGCGCGCTTCGCGCAAATCGTCGTCGCTGCCCTGGAAATACGGCGTGTCGGTCAGCACCGAGAGGCAGGTCGCGCCCCCCGCCTCGTAGGCCTGCGCCAGGCTCGCGCGGATCGAAATCGGCGCGGATCAGGCCGCGGCTCGGGCTCGCCTTCTTGATTTCGGCGATCAGCCCATAGCGGCCCTGCGCTCAGTTGTCGTTTCGAGCGCAGCCGCGAACGGCCGGACCGGCGGCGCCTCGGCGGCGAGGGCCCGCAGCGCGGCCTCGGAGCGCATCGCTTTCCGGCGCGCGACATCCTGGCGCTTTCTGTCGCAAATCTCGGTCAGGACGTCAGCCATCGACGGGTCCCTGGCTCTCCCCGTTCGTCGCCGCGACCAGCCGGTCGAGCATCCGCGCGCGCCGCGCCGCTGTCGATCGCCGCGGCGGCAATCTCGGCGCCGTCGCGCAATGTCTCGGCGCGTCCGGCGACGACGAGCGCGGCGGCGCTGTTGAGCAGCACGATATCGCGCAACGGGCCGCGCGCGCCGCCCAGCAGATCGCGCATCAGCGCCGCGTTGTGCGCCGGCTCGCCGCCCTTCAGATCGTCCGGGTTCGCCGGTTTCAGCCCCGCCTCCTCGGGCACGACATCGAATTCGATGACGCGGCCGTCGTTGAACTCGGCGACCTTGGTCACGCCGGCGGTGGTCAGCTCGTCGATGCCGGCGCCATGCACGACCCAGGCGCGCTCGGCGCCGAGCCGGCCCAGCACCTCGGCCATCGGCCGGGCCCATTCGGGCGCGAACACGCCGACAAGCTGGCGGCGCGCCCCGGCCGGGTTCGACATCGGACCGAGCAGGTTGAAGATCGTGCGGGTGCCGAGTTCGACGCGGGTCGGCGCGACATGGCGCATCGCGCTGTGGTGGCGCGGCGCCATCAAAAAGCCGATGCCGATCTCCCACAGGCAGCGCCGCACGACCGCCGGTTCGGCCTCGATATTGACGCCGAGCGCGGTCAAGACGTCGGCCGAGCCCGATTTCGACGACAGCGCGCGGTTGCCGTGCTTGGCGACCGGCACGCCGCATGCGGCCGCGACGATGCGCGCTCGCGGTCGAGATGTTGAAGCTGCCGGAGCCGTCGCCGCCGGTGCCGCAGGTGTCGATCGTGCCCGGCGGCGCGTCGATCGTGACCGCCTTGGCGCGCATGATCCGCGCCGCCCCGGTGATCTCGTCGACGGTCTCGCCGCGCACCCGCAGCGCCATCAGCAGCGCGCCCATCTGCGACGGGGTGGCGTTGCCGGTCATGATGATGTCGAATGCCGCTTCGGCCTCGGCTTCGGAAAGCGAATGTCCGGCGGCGACCTTGGCCAAAAGCGGCTTCAGATCGCCTGGAAGTCGCCGCGCCAACAGGGGCGGCGCTCATCGGAAGGGGCTCGGTGGCATGAAAAATCCCGTCTTGCGCGGACCCTTATATCAGCCTGCGCGGCGGGACGGAATTGAACGAGCTGATCAAAAGAAGCGGGACGACGAGCCGGAGAGGCAGAGCCGCCCCTCCCCTCGAAAATTCAGGCCGCGGCGGCTCCGTCTCGTGCGAGGCCGCGGCGCGTCTCGTTCGTGCCGGCCCGTGCGGCGTGCCGCTTCGCGGCCGCCGCGTCGATCGCGCGCTGCGAACGGGTTTCGTCCTCATCGCCCATTTCCATCAGCCGGCGCAGCTGGTCGCGTCCGCGCGACAGGCGGGAGCGCACGGTTCCAACCGGGACATCGAGGATCACCGCGACTTCCTCGTAGCGCATGCCTTCGAGGCCGACGAGAAGAATGACCTGGCGCTGCTCCTGCGGCAGGCTGGCGATCGCCGCTTCAAGGTCGCGCAGCTGCAGCGACGCATAGGCATTCGATTCGACGGTCAGCACCGGCGCCATGTCCTCGACGCCGACGCTGACGCCTTCGCGCACGGAACGACGCACCTCGTTGACGTGCTGATTGTGCAGGATCGTGAAGAGCCAAGCCCGCAGATCGGTGCCGGGTTGCCACAGATGCTGCTTGGACGACGGCGCGCGTCAGGCAGCTCTGGACGAGATCGTCGGCGCGGGTCACATCCCGCGTAAGGGCGCGGGCGTAGCGCCGCAGCCGGGGAATCTCCACCTCGATCAGCCGGGCAAAATCGGTCATCGAAATACCTCACCGTTGATGGTGGCACCGCCGACGTTCGCGGCGCCGCTGTCTCGTGAGGAAGACAATGACAGACCGATGTAACCCTATGATGTATCGCGACTCTCGCGGCGGTAAAGAGTTGTAACCGTGTGCCCGCTTCGGATTCCGGGCTGTCAATCAGCCAGCAAATTGTAACAGGGGCGAGTGCCTGGGGATACAGCCGAGCCGGGTTCGCCGGACAGCCCGCTTCCGTCGCCGGGGCAGATCGCGGTGGATTAACACGAACTACTGCACGCCGGATTAGCAGCGCCGCCCGTCGTGACAACCGGCTCGCTCCCGCGAGATTGCCGCAATGTTCAGGCGCACCGCCGTCACGGCGCGCGATTTGTGAAGGGATTATCCCGCTTTGCGGGCAGCGGCCGTCAGGATGCGCTTTTTGAGCCTGCGGATCTCCGGCGACAGGCTTCTGTCGGACATCCCGCGCAGATAGGAGTCGAGGCCGCCATTCTTCTCGATCGTGCGGATCGCCGCGGCGGTGAGACGCAGACGCACCGAGCCGAGCGTGTCCGACAACAGCGACTGGCGTCTGCAGGTTCGGCAGAAAGCGCCGCTTGCTCTTGATATTGGAGTGGCTAACATGGTGGCCGACCTGGACACCCTTGCCGGTCACCGGACATTTGCGCGCCATGCGGCACCCCGTTCAGAAATGCTGTAACAAAACGCAGCGCGCGGCTGAAAGCAGCCGCGCGGCGGCAGTTTTCTATTCCGTTGCCGCGGTCGGGTCAAGCGCCGCGCGTACCAATCGCGACTGCGGAGCACGAGCCAGACAACCGACAGCATGACCGGCACCTTGACCAGCACGCCGACGACGGTCGCCAGCGCCGCCCCGGACTGGAACCCGAACAGCGCGATCGCAGCGGCCACCGCCAGCGCGAAAAATTAGATGCGCCGCCCCTCCCGCAGAACCGGTGCCGGCCGGAATGGCCTGCCGGTTCCGCTCTTGACGCAATAATCTTGAAAACATCGAAGGCCGTTGCTGTTGCACGCGCACCGGCCAAGGGCATCCGTCGGCGACCGGACGAGTCGTTTGCTGTTAATAGGAAAGACCACCCACGGACTGTTTCCCGAGCGCGGCGACATCGTCGGCTAGCGGAAGGTAGCCGAGTTGGGCGCCATAGCTCTGAGCTTGCGGCGACAAGGCCCGTTCGGCGAACTCGCGCATCGCCTTGCCCTTCGCCGGGTCGGCGTAGCGCGGATAGAGAAACATCCAGCTATAGGTCGTGATCGGATAAGCGCCCGAAGCCGCCGGGTCGCTCACCGAGGCATCGAGCTCTTTTACCTGTGCGACGCGGCCCGACAGCGCGAGTTCACCGGCGTGGGCGGTTGGCGTAATATATGAGCCTGCCTTGTTTTGCAGCGCGGCCATGCGTAGCCCCAACCGCTGAGCGAACCAGAACTCGACGTAGCCGATCGAACCTTCGCTGATCTTGATGCGTCCGGCTACGCCCTCATTGCCCGGCGCCAGCATTGTCCCCTTTGGCCATTCGATCAGCTTGCCGACACCCATTCCCTTGCCGCGCCAAGCCGGATCTATTGCCGCGAGATGCTTGGTGAACGCCGCCGTCGTGCCGCTGCTGTCCTGCCGGGCAACAATCGCGATCGTGCGGTGCGGCAATGTCAGACCGGGGTTCGCCGCCTGGATGCGAGGGTCATCCCACTCCTTGATCACGCCCGCAAAGATATCGGCGTACACGTCCCGCGGCAGTTTGAGCTCGCTTGTCACGCCGGGGATGTTATAGGCCAGTGCGATCATCCCGGCCGTGATCGGGACCATGAGCGCGGCTTCACGAAGTTTCGCGGATTCGCTCTCCGTCAGACTTTCATCGCTGCCGGCAAAGTCAACTGTACCGGCAATGAAGCGCTTGACGCCTTCGCCGCTGCCAACCGCATCGTAGGCAATCGACACGTTGCGGTGCATTACACGGTACTCGTCGATCAACTTCCGATACAGCGGTGCCGCGAATGTGGAGCCGGCGCCGCGCAGTGAAACAGGTGCGCTTGTTTGCGGCGCCTGCGCCCAACTTGCCGCGCCCGACGCGCCGAACAGAGCAAAGGCGAACGCCAACGAAGCGCAAGCGCGGCGCCAGTCCGGGTGACGAAAGAGCAGTGCGTGGAACATGACCGTTTTCGCCCGATACTTGGCGCGCCGGAACGGAAGATGCCGACCGGCGCAGGCCTCTTTGCTGCTTACTCGGCTGGCGCCACGGCTGTACGGCGCGGCGCAATCTCCGCGGGCAGCAGCAACACAAGCGCCGGGCACAGCGCCAGCATCGCGGCTGAGCCCCACAGGCAGGCGGTGAGGCCGCCATATCTGCGTCAGCGCGCCCGACAGCACGATCCCCAATAGCCGCCCGCCGGCATTGGCGGCGTAATAGAAGCCGACATCCTCGGCCGCCTTTTTCGAGCCGGCATAGGCCAGGATCAGATAGGAGTGCAGCGACGAAATTACGGCAAAGGCGAACCCGAAGATGCCGAGCCCGATCACGACCAGGAGGCCCGGGCTGATGGCGAGCGGCGCTTGCAGCAGGAGCGCGAGCGCGACCGGGATGGCGGTCAGCATGGCGCCCCACAGGCGCGCTTCCGGGATCTCGCGCGACAGCCCGTCGGCGCTGCGTCGCAGGACCATCGGGGCGAAGCCCTGCACGACGCCGTAGCCGATCGTCCAGGCGGCGATGAAGCCGGCGACCGCAGTGTATTTCCAGCCCTGGGCATAGAGAAAGACCGGCAGGCCGACGACGAACCACACGTCGCGCGAGCCGAACAGGAAGATGCGCGCGGCGGCGAGCAGATTGATCGCGCGCGATTTGGCGAACAGCTCGGCAAAGCTCTTCGAGGCTTTCGCCCTGCCGAGTTCGCGCGGCAGGCTCATCAGCACGCCGATCAGCACGATGCCGAGCATCGCGGCCATCAGCCACAAGCGCCGGCTTGAACCCGACGAGTTGCAGCAGCAGGCCGCCGACGAAGAAGCCGAAACCCTTCATCGCGTTCTTCGAGCCGGTGAACCACGCGACCCACTTGAAAAGCTGGCCGTTGCCGCCTTCCGATGTCGCCTTGATCGCCGATTTCGAAGCGGTCTTCGTGATGTCCTTGGCGACGCCGGAGATGCCCTGCGCCACCACGACCCACGCGACCGACAGCGCCGCGCTCCAGGCCGGATCGAGCGCCGACAGCAGCAGCAGGCCGGCGATCTGCAGCGTCAGGCCCGTCGCGAGCATGCGCGGAATGCCGAAACGCGTCGCCAGCCAGCCGCCGCCGAGATTGGCGAAGATGCCGGCGGTCTCATAAAGCAGGAACAGGCACGCCAGCATGAACGGCGTGTAGCCGAGCGCATAGAAGTGCAGCAGCACCAGCATGCGCAGCGCGCCGTCGGTCAGCGTGAAGCTCCAGTAGCTGGCCGTGACGATCAGGTAATTGCGAACGCCGCCCATCACGCACCTCGCTCGATGACGATGTTGGCGAGATCGACCATGCGGCAGGCATAGCCAACCTCGTTGTCGTACCAGGCATAGACCTTGAGCAGCGTCCGTCGGTTACCATCGTGCTGGGCCCGTCGACGATCGCGCTGCGCGTGTCGTTGCAGTAGTCGGCCGACACCAGCGGCCGCGCCTCGAAGCCGAGAATGCCGGCCAGCGGACCGGCGGCAGCAGCGCGGAACAAGTTATTGACCTCTGCGGCGGTCGTTGGGCGCTGCAGCTCGAACACGCAGTCGGTCAGCGATGCGTTCAGCACCGGCGCCCGCACCGCATGGCCGTTCAGGCGGCCTTTCAGCTCGGGATAGATCAGCGCGATCGCGGTGGCGCTGCCGGTCGTGGTCGGCTGCAGGGACAGCATCGCGGAGCGCGCGCGGCGCAAATCCTTGTGCGGCGCATCGACGACGACATTGGTGTTGGTCGGATCGTGGATGGTGGTGATCTGGCCGTGCCGGATGCCGAGCGCCTCGTGCACGACCTTGACGACCGGCGCGAGGCAATTGGTCGTGCAGGAGGCCGCCGTCAGCAGCCGGTGCTCGCGCGGGTCGTAGCGGTCGTCATTGACGCCGACCACGACATTGAGCGCCGCCGCATCCTTTACCGGCGCCGCGACGATGACCCTGCGCACGCCGCGATCGAAATAGCCTTGCAGCTGGTCCGGCTTCAGGAATTTGCCGGTGCATTCGAGGACGATGTCGCAGCCGAGATCGCCCCACGGCACTTCGCCCGGTAGGCTTGCGGCGCTGAAGCCGATCCGCCGGTTGCCGATCAGGATCGCGTCCTCGCCGTCGGCGGCGAAATTTTGCCGCCAGCGGCCGTGGATGCTGTCGAATTCGAGCAGATGCGCGGTGACGCCGCACCGCCCTTGACCTCGTTGACATGCACGACATCGAGCCGATTGCCGGCGCGCGGATCGTCGGGCGGTCGTTCCATGGCGCCCAAGCGCGGCGCGCAACGCAAGCCGCCCGATGCGGCCCATGCCGTTGATGCCGACCCGCATGCTCTCAGCTCTCCGCCGCTTGCATCAAAGCGCCGACCGGTCCCTGCGCCGATTTCGTCGAGACGTTTGCGCACCGCCATGCGGTCGAGCGTGGCGAAGGGCAGGCTCGTGAAAATCTTGATCCGGCGGTACAGCCCGGCATAAAGCTCGTTCAGCATCGCCTGGCGCTCGGCGCCCTCGCCTGTGAACTTGGCCGGGTCGGGCAGCGGCCAGGAGGCCGTCACGGCCTTGTCGCCGAAATCGGGACAGGTCCTGCCGTCGAGCGTGTCGCAAAGCGCGATGACGAAATCGAGTTGCGGCGCATCGGGGCCGGTGAAGAAGTCCACGATTTGGTGTGCAGGCCGGAAACGTCATGGCCGACCGAGCGCAGTTTTTCGATCACTTCCGGCATCGGCGCTTCGGCCGGGTGCGATCCGGCCGAGTAGGCCCGGAATTTGTCGCCGGCGAAGCGGTTGAGGATCGCTTCGGCCATGATCGAGCGCGCCGAATTGCGCGTGCAGAGAAACAGCACATTGAAAGCCGGCGTCATCGGCTCGCTCTCTGTCGGGAAGTGGGCGGCAGCAGACGGGCCAGGTCGCCACACAGTTCCGGCCGGCCGCCGCAGCAAGTCTCGGTCAGAAAGGCCAGCAGCTCGCGCAGGGCCACCACGCGCAGCGCGTAGATGATCTGACGGCCCTGCCGTGTCGCCCGGATCAGCCCGGCCCGTTCGAGGCGGCGAGATGAAAGGAAGTGGTCGAGGCCGGGATCGCCAGCCGCCCGGAAATCTCGCGCGCAGGCAACCCGCTCGGACCCTGAGCTGATCAGCAGTCGCAGCACCTCGAGCCGGCTTTCCTGCGCTAAGGCACCGAAAATCGGGGCGGCATCCGTTGTTTCCATGATTCTAGAATAGGCGACGATGCCGACGCGCGCTACACCCGGAACGCGGCCTCGGTCGGCGAGGCGCGCGTTCCGGGGTCTATCGCTGGGGATTGCCCGGCTTGACCGCTTCGATTGTTTCGGCCAACCGCTTCGGTCTGTTGACCGGAGCGCCGGCGATGCAGCCGCATAGTTAGGCTTGGATCGCTGGCGAGATCGCGCGACAGCGGCGCGGTGTTGACGACATCCGAGACCGCGACCCAGCCAGGCGAACGCGACAGCGAGGACGGCACCAACCCAGAGGTGATCGGCGATGCCCCGGCCGGCAATCCCTCCGGCGCGATCAGGTGATCAGGCCGAGATCGCGCAGGCTCGTGTGGCGGCCGCGGCCGATGATCAGATGATCGTGTACGACAACGCCGAGCGGCTTGGCTGCCTTGATGATATCGAGCGTCACGGCGATGTCGTCCTTTGACGGGGTCGGGTCGCCGGACGGGTGATTGTGTACGAGGATCAGGGCCGACGCCTGCAACTCCAGCGCGCGCTTGACGACTTCGCGGGTATAGACCGGCGTGTGGTTGACCGTACCGCGCTGCTGCCGCTCGTGCGCGATCAGCGCGTTCTTGCGGTCGAGAAACAGCAGATGGAATTCCTCGACCCCGCTGTATGCGACATTGGCGTTGCAATAGTCGATCAGCCGGTCCCACGACCCGAGCAGCGGACGTCCGCGCAATTCGGCGCGGGACAGCCGCAGCGCCGCCTCGCGCACCGATTTCAACAGCGCGACGGCCGGCTCGCGCAGCCCGGCGGCGCGCAGCGCGTCGGGTTCGGCGCTGAGCACCTCCGGAAAACCGCCGAATTTATCAATCAGCGCCTTGGCTAGGGGTTTCATGTCCTTGCGCGGATCATTGGCGAACAGCAGCACTTCGAGAAGCTCGTAATCGGGCAGGCTCTCGGCCCCGGCGTCGAGCAGGCGCTGGCGCAGCCGCTCGCGGTGTCCAAAATAATGCGGCGGTGCGGTTTCCGAATCGGAAAGCCCGGCGGCGGGGCCGCGTTTCGGCTTCTGCGGCATCGGGAGGGTCAGCGCGGCTTGTCGCGCAGCGAGCGGCGCGCCCGCATCTCGGCGAGGCGCGCCATCGCCATACGGTGCGGCTCGTCGGTGCGGTAGGCTTCGGTGAACGCATCGATGCCGTGCGCGATCGCCGAGGTCGCCGACATGTCCTCCCAGTCGAGGATCAACGCCTTTTGTAGGCGGACCGCGCGCGGGCCGCCGGCCAGGATCGCAGTGGCGAGGCGCTCGACTTCGGCGTCGAGCTTGTCGGGCGGCGCGACCGCGTCGACAAGGCCCCAATCGAGCGCCAGGGACGCGCCGATCGTCTCGCCAGTGAGCAGCAAGCGTCGGGCGCGGCCGCTGCCGATCAGCGCCGGCAGCAGCGCCGCCTCGACCACCGACGGGATGCCGACAAGGATTTCCGGCATGCCGAACACCGCGCGCTCGCTGGCGACGCGCAGATCGCAAGCCGCTGCCAGTTCGAGCCCGGCGCCGAGCGCGTAGCCGTCGATCCGCGCAATGACCGGCGCCGCGAGCCGGCGGAACCCGTCGCAGCAACGGTGGATCAGCGCAATGAACTCGCCGGCCGTCTCGCGGTCGAAATGCGCCAATTCGTTGAGGTCCGCGCCGCCGACAAAGGCGCGCTCGCCGGCGCCGGTCAGGATCACGAGCCGGAGCGCCGCATCGTCCTCGAATTGTTTCACGGTCTCAACGATCTCGACCGCCAGCGCGCGGTTGATCGTGTTGAGCTTGGCTTCGTTGTCGATCGTGATCCGCGCGACATAGCCGCCTTCGGGGCGCGCCTCGCGGGCAACCAGCACAGCCATTCCGCGCGTCTCCGCCTGGAGATTAACCATAGGCTCGTGCATACTAGGCGCGAAACGCGACAGGAGGCGAGGGTGGACATTATCGAGGACATCGGCGAGATCCGTGAATTGTACGGCGAGCCGAGCGAGCGCGCGGTCAAGAAGCAGTTGCCGCGGCTCGAAAAACACTCGCGCGCCTTTATCGCGCTGTCGCCGTTTCTCGTTATTGCCTCGGCCGATGTGTCGGGCCGGGTCGATGCCTCGCCGAAGGGCGACGCACCGGGCTTTGTCCATGTTATCGACGACGCGACGCTGCTGATCCCCGACCGGCTCGGCAACAACCGGGTCGATACGATCTCGAATTTGCTGGCCAGCCCCGGGGTCGGGCTGATCTTTTTCGTACCGGGATTGCGCGAGACATTGCGGGTCAACGGCAGGGCCCAGATCACGGTGGAACCGGTGCTGCTCGGGGCCTGCGCGGTCAATGGCAAGGAGCCGCGCAGCGGCATACTGGTGACGGCAGAGGAAGTCTATTTCCACTGCGGCAAGGCGCTGATTCGCTCCGATCTGTGGAACCCGGAGAAAATGCTGAAACACTCGGATTTCCCGTCGCTGGGCCGCATCATCGCTGAGCAGATCGGCGACGGCCGCTCGCTCGCGGAGTCCGAGCGCCAGACCGCCGAGAGCTACCGCACGCGGCTGTACTGAGGCGCAGTTTTTCCCTTGGCCCGGACGATACGCCCTGCTGCTTCGGTCGATCCGGGTTGAGTAAAAAAACATATTAAGTCATCGGTTTATCCCCGACAGTCCGCTTGCGGGATTGCGCCCGTTGTGCTGTCGGCCCACGGCTATAGGTGCTACCTGCCCGCCGTGACTGTCAGCGTGTCCCGGTTCGCCCATCGTCTGGAGGCCTGGGGCGCCGCGCCTTTGTTTGCCGTGTTCGAGTCATTGTCACTCGATCGCGCTTCTGCCCTTGGCGGTGCGCTGGCCCGTCGCATTGGTCCTTTTCTCGGCGTCTCCAAACTTGCCCGGCACAACCTCAGCCGCGCCTTTCCCGAGCTTTCCGAGACCGAGATCGCGCGTATCGTCGCCGGCATGTGGGATAATCTCGGCCGCGTCGCGGCCGAATATCCGCATCTGCGCACAATCAGCGTTTTCGAACCGGGCGGCCGGGTCGAGACGCATGGTTTTGAGCATGTGGATCGGGCGGTCGCCGCCGGGCGCCGGATGATCGTCTTCTCCGGACACATCGCCAATTGGGAGATCGGCATGCTTGCCGGCGCCCAGCACGGGATCTCCGTTGCCCAGATCTACCGCGCCGCCAACAATCCGCTGATGGACCGCATCATCGCGCGGTTCCGCGGCGATCAAGGCGAATTCATTCCAAAGGGGGCCGTAGCCGCGCGGCAAGCAATCACGGCGCTGCGTCGTGGCAGGCATCTGGGTTTGCTTGCGGACCAGAAGATGAACGACGGCATCCCGGTGCCGTTCTTTGGCCGCCCAGCGATGACCGCTCCCGCCCTCGCCGTTTTGGCGCTTCGCTTCGACTGCGCCGTGCTGCCGTTGCGAGTCGAGCGGCTCGACGGCGCGCGCTTCCGGGTCACTGTTTCGCCTGCACTGCAATTGCCGCAAAGCGGCGATCCTCATGCCGACGCCGCGGAGTTGATGGCAAAGGTCAACGGCACCTTGGAGGCGTGGATCCGAGATCGCCCCGAGCAATGGCTCTGGGTGCACCGACGCTGGCCGGATTAGCACGGGGCAAGCCCAACGTTGGCAGCATCTGGCGTCGCCTGTATGGTCCGGCGATGAGTACCCCCTACCGTTTCGATCCCGTCGAGTTGCCCCCCGAATGCGAAGCGCTGCGCCGCAAGGTGCGCGAATTCATCGCGGACGAACTCGCTGCCGGGCGGTGGATCCCGAACAGCGATTTCGGGTCGCACCGCGCTGCCGATTTCAGCCGCCGCCTCGGCGAGCGCGGCTGGATCGGCATGACTTGGCCGAAACGCTACGGCGGCGGCGAGCGCAGCTTCCTCGAGCGCTATACGGTCACCGAGGAATTGCTTGCCGCCGGCGCGCCGGTTGGGTGTCATTGGATCGCTGACCGGCAGAGCGGGCCGCTGTTGTTGCGCTATGGCAGCGACGAGCAGCGCGAAACGTTCCTGCCCGGCATCTGCCGCGGCGAAATCTTTTTCGCAATCGGCATGAGCGAGCCGGATTCAGGCTCCGACCTGGCGTCGATCCGCACCCGGGCGATCCCGGTCTGCGGCGGCTACGAGGTGACCGGCGCGAAGGTCTGGACGAGCTACGCGCACGAGTCGCATTTCGCGATCACGCTGGTCCGCACCGATCCGCTCGACCCGAAAAACCGCCATGCCGGGCTGACGCAGCTGATCGTCGATCTGACCGCGCCGGGGGTGACAATCCGGCCGATTCGCAACCTCGCCGGCGAGCACGATTTCAACGAAATCGTGCTCGACCGGGTGTTCGTGCCCAGCGAGCGGCTGGTCGGTGGCGAGGGCGACGGGCTGGCGTCAGGTAACCAGCGAACTGGCTTTCGAACGCAGCGGCCCGGAGCGGTTTTTGTCGTCAATGCAGGTTCTGGTCGGGTTGATCGAGCGCGCCGGGAGCGAGCCCGACTCGGCAATAGCGGAGGCGCTCGGTCGCATCGGCGCGAATTTGTGGACGTTGCGGCAGATGTCGCTGTCGGTCGCCGGCATGCTGCAAGCGGGAGAAACCCCGAACCTCGAAGCCGCGCTTGTGAAGGACCTAGGCGGCGCCTACGAGCGCGGGGTCCCGGAGCGGGCGCGTGCATTGACCCGGCGGCGTCCCGGCAATTCCGGCGGCGACCCGCTGGAGGCGGCGCTGGCCGAGGCTGTGCTGCATGCGCCGTCCTGGACATTGCGCGGCGGCACGCGCGAAATCCTGCGCGGGATCATCGCCCGCGGCCTCGGGCTGCGCTGAGGACGTCCGCCGCGATGCGCGACACCATTCTATATGACAGCGCGATGCGCCTGTTCGGCGACCATGTCACGCCGCGGGTGCTGGAAGCGGCGGAGGCTGGCGAGTGGCCGGCGGCGTTATGGCGGGCGGTCGACGAAGCCGGCTATCTCGACGTGCTGGCCGATGACACCGGCGGCATGGTCGAGGCCGTCGCGATCCTGCGTGCCGCCGGCCATAATGCCGCGCCGATCCCGCTGCCGGAAACGATGCTGGCGCGCTGGCTGTGCGGCGCGGGCGGTGTCGATGCGCCGGCCGGACCGTTGTCGATCGCGCTGGAGGCACCTGACGACCCCGCGCGATTCGCGCCGGTGCCGTGGGGAGTGTCCGCCGAGGCGGTCGCGATCGTCTCGGGGTCGTCATTCACTCTGGCAGCTCGCGAGCGGTTGCCCTTTCAATCCGGCGCCAGTCTCGCGGGTGAGCCGCGCGATGTGCTGACCGCGATCGAAGACGAACCGGCGATGCCGCTGCCGAACGAGGTTTCGGCCGATCTGGTGCGCGGCGTCGGGGCGCTGCTACGGGCGGCGCAGATGGCGGGGGCGATGGAAGCGGCGCTCGGCCTCGCGACCACCTACGCGAATGACCGCGTCCAGTTCGGCCGTCCGATCGGCAAGTTCCAGGCTATCCAGCAGCACCTCGCATTGCTCGCCGAAGAGGCGGCTGCGGCGCTGGTTGCCGTCGAAAGCGCTGCGATCAGCGTCGCCGAGGGGCGCTCCTCGGCCGAGTTCGCGCTTCCCGCCGCGAAAATCCGGGCCGGCGAGGCGGCCGGCGTTGTCGCCGAGATCGCGCACCAGGTCCACGGCGCAATCGGCTTCACCGAGGAACACTCCTTGCATCACCTGACGCGGCGGCTGTGGTCGTGGCGTGACGAATTTGGCGACGAATCCTATTGGGCCACGCTGCTCGGCAATCGCATCGCATCGGCGGGCAGCGCCGGGTTATGGCCGCTGATTACAACGCCGTAACGGCTTGGGGAGTAAATAATGTCGACACATCACACAATCGCGTGCCGCCCGGAGCATTGTCATTGGGGGTTTTTCGATTCGGACCTGCCGCCGACCGTCACCGTCGCGTCGGGCGATACGGTTACGCTCGATTGCGTATCGGGCGGGCGCGACGTGCTGCCCTCCGATGGCGGCTTCGAGGTGCTGGCCGACCATCGCGCGATCCTCGAAGCGCTGACGCCGCGGCTCGGCGCGCATATCCTTACGGGCCCGGTCGCGGTCCAGGGCGCGATGCCTGGTGACGTGCTCCAGATCGACATCCTGTCGATCGAGCCGCAGGCAGAATTGGGGCTATACGCGCATTCGGCCGCTGGTCGGCACGCTGCCGGAAGACTTTCCGATGACCAAGCTGTGGCACAGCGGCATCGACCGCCAGCGCGGCGTCGCAACCCTGCCGATCGGCATCGAGATCGAGCTGGCGCCGTTTTTCGGCGTTATGGGCGTCGCGCCGCCGCCCGCCTATGGCGCGTGCAGCTCGATCCAGCCGCGCGAATTCGGCGGCAACATGGATCTGAAGGAACTGGTCGCCGGCACGACGCTGTACCTGCCGGTCTGGGCGCCGGGAGCGCTGTTCTCGGTCGGCGACGGGCACGGCGTACAGGGCGATGGCGAAGTCTGCATCACCGCGCTCGAAACCGCGCTCTCGGGCTCGTTCCGGCTGACGCTGCGCCACGACCTCAAGTTCAAGCTGCCGCGCGCCGAGACGCCGACGCACTACATCACGATGGCGTTCAACGAAGACCTCGACGACGCGGCAAAGGACGCGCTCCGGGCGATGATCGACCTGATCGGCGAACGCATGGGCCTGTCGCGCGAGGACGCCTATATGTTCGCCAGCCTCGCGGTCGACATGCGCGTGACGCAGCTGGTCGACGGCAACAAGGGCATCCACGCGATGCTGCCAAAGCGGTTTGCCCCGGCTTGATGCCGAGCGGTTTGATGCCCAGCGGTTTGATGCCCAGGCGGCCGACGCCCGCCGTGGTGCTGGCGGCCGTGGCGTTGAGCACCCTCGTCGCGGCGACGATCGCTGACGCCGCAGACGCGGACCCGGAGGTCGAGCGCGGCCGGGTTTTCGCCGAGAAGAATTGCGGCCGCTGTCACGCGATCGGGCCTACGGGAGAAAGTCCGCTCGCCAAGGCGCCGCCCTTTCGCACTTTGCACGAGCGGTACCCGGTGGAGAACCTGACCGAGGCTCTGGCCGAGGGAATCCGAACCGGGCACCCCACGATGCCGCAATTTGAGGCGCTCGATACCGAGCAGATCGACGACCTGATCGCCTACCTCAAATCGCTCGAACAGTAGGCCGGCATTCGTCTAGTTCGGGGCGGGCGGCATTTTCGGGAAGCGCTGCATGTCGCCGCCGAGCTGCACCCACGGCTGGGCGCTGTCGCAATAGATTTCCATGGCGGGCTTCAGCCACGATGTATCGTCGAGCGTGCCGGCCCGTATCATCGACACGCCCGGCATGATCTCCGCCTCGGAGACAATCGTTGAGCCGCAATTCGGACAGAAGCGGCTGGTGATCTGTTTGCCGCTGTCACCCTTGCTTGCGATAGGTCTTAGGCGAACCCTCAATCACCAGTGCCGGCTGTGGCACGGCGACGACGATGTTGAAGGCCGTGCCCGACTGCTTCTGGCAGTCGGTGCAATGGCATATCCCGGTAAAGATCGGCTCGGCGTCAGCCTTGTACCGGACCTGTCCGCAACGGCAGCTTCCACTCATCTGCGGCATCAGGGTCTCCTTTCGAAGTCCGCAGGGGAGTATACTCCACCCCTGATCCCGGCGCACGCTCGCGATCGTGGGCCGGCGGTAAGGGTCAGCGGTGTCGGTTGAGGTTTATTCAGGAAACGGCAGGGGTTCACCGTCGGGCAGCGGCACCTGGAACACGTTGAGCGTGTTCCCGATCAGCGTGTAGTAGCCGATGATGCTGACGATCTCGACGACGCCGCGTTCGCCGAACGCGGCAATCGCCTCGCCGAAGCTCTGGTCGGAGAGCCGCTGCGTGCGGAAAATCTCCTGGCAGACGCGGTAGACGAGCTTTTCGTCGGCCGCCTCGAAAATCGGCGTGCCGCCGGTGCGGATCGCCTCGATCGCGGCGGCCGGCACCCCCGCCTGTTCGGCGAGCGGGGCATGCGCGTACCACTCGTACTGCGCGCGCCAGAACCGCGCAGTCGTGATGATCGCAAGCTCGGACAGGCGGTCGGGCAGCGAGGTGCCCCAGCGCAGATACTCGCCGAGCGGGGCCGCGTGCTCGCATACGCCGGGAGCGCGGATCAACAGCTGAAACGGCCCGCCGAACCGGCCGCGCTTGCCGGAGACGATCTGGTCGTGGACGCGCTTCTGCGCCGGGTCCATTTCGGCGACGGCGATCTCGCGGTAACGGCTCATTGTTGATTCCCCTGCTGCAGCCAATTTGGCAGACAAGCCTACGCCGATCCTGCATGCCGAACCAGCGCGCATCCGGCGTGCCGTGCGCCGGACCACATGAGGAGCTGTTCCGATGAAACTCGCATCCTCGTCCCTGCGTTTGCACGCCGCCGCGGCGCTGCTGCTCGCGGTATTGTCGCTCGACGGCGCATCCGGCGCGCGTGCACAGACCGCTTCGCTTCCGCCGATACCGCCGGGGCAGGCGCGCTTCTGGCTCTATCGCGTGTTTTTCGCCGGCGACACGCTGTCGATGCCGGCGGTCGCGATCGACAATGCGCCGGCCGGCTACGCCCTGGCTGGCACCAGCTTCTACCGCGACGTGCCGGCAGGTACGCATGTGGTCAGCGTCGAGAGCCGCGGCACCGGGCTTGATCAGGCGCAACAGGTTGCGGTCGGACCGGGACAGGAGCTTTATGTCCAGATCGCCTCGATGCCGAATTGGGAAGAAGACGCCCGCGGCAGAGCGCGCGAGCCGAGCTTCGCTGTCATGGTGATGTCACCGCGGATGGCCTGGCTGCAGATGCCGCTGACCGCCTTCCAAGGCGGGTCCTGACCAGGCGAAAGCGGCTTGGCCCGCACACGCGGCCGCAGGCGAGGCTTCTGCCCGACATTACGGCGAATTAATCCGCCTGAAAGCACGCTGTCAGGTTGTCATGCCATGTTGCGGCGCGGATCACTCGTGCATCAGGAGAATGCTCGCATGACGGAACATCCGGCCGGCTCCGGCCACCACCCCGGCTCGGCAAGGCGCGCGCCGCCGCGGTGGGGTTCGGTCTCGGCGCCACGCTGGCGCTGTCGCCGCTGGTCTGGGCCCAAAACCCCGCGGCGGACACCCCCCCGAACGCCGCCCCGCCGCTGTCGCACGGTGCGCCGACACTGCCGCAGCAGAGCTTCGCGCCGCTGGTCAAGCGGGTGCTGCCGGCGGTCGTCAACATCTCGGTCACCGAACAATCCGGACCGGAGATGATGGGCTACAGCGGGCCGAGACCAAGAGTTCGCGGCAGTTCCGCGGGATGCCAGAACAGTTTCGCGGCTCGCCGTTCGAGGACTTCATGCGCCGGTTCTTCGATAACAATGACGGCGACGACGATTCCGGAACCCCGGGTCCGTTCTCCGAAGGTCCCGGCGACGGGGGCGGCAAGCGGATCGCGCTCGGATCCGGCTTCATCGTCGACCCGTCCGGAATCGTCGTGACCAACAACCACGTCGTCGCCAAATCCTCGAAGGTCGAGGTCGTGCTGCAGGACAACAGCCGGTATCCGGCGCGTATCCTCGGCCGTGACCCGCGCACCGACATCGCCGTGCTGAAGATCAAGGCAGACAAGCCGCTGCCCTATGTCGCGTTCGGCGACAGCAGCGCGGCGCAGGTCGGCGACTGGGTCATCGCGGTCGGCAATCCGTTCGGGCTCGGCGGCAGCGTCACGACCGGCATCATCTCGGCGCGCGGGCGCGACATCCATTCCGGCCAGTTCGACGACTACCTGCAGATCGACGCACCGATCAACCGCGGCAATTCCGGTGGGCCGACCTTCAACGCCAACGGCGAGGTGATCGGCATCAACACGGCGATCTACTCGCCGAACGGCGGCAGCGTCGGCATCGGTTTCGCGGTGCCCTCAAATGTCGCGAAAAATGTCGTCGAGCAGATCGAGAAGCAGCGGCAAGGTCAGCCGCGGCTGGCTTGGCGTGCAGATCCAGGAGGTCACGCCGGCCATCGCGGCCAGCCTTGGCCTTGGCGACGAGGGCGGCGCGCTGGTCGCGAACGTCACGCCGAACAGCCCGGCTTCCCGCGCCGGCCTGAAGCAGGGCGATGTGATCCTGTCGTTCGACAACACCGATCTGAAGCAGATGCGCGACCTGCCGCGGCTCGTCTCGAACGCACAGCCGGAAGCGCCCGCGCCGATCACGGTGTGGCGCGACGGACAGCGGAAAGAGCTGAGGGTAACGCTCGGCGAAATGCCGGACAACCTGCAAACCGCATCCGCCCGCGGCAGCGAGTCGGGCGAGGAGCAGGGGGCCGAGGCGCTCGGCATGCGCTTCGGCGCGCTGACGCCCGATCTGCGCCAGCAGATGCGCGTCGGCCGTGATGTGCAAGGCGTCGTGATCACCGGGATCGACCGCAACAGCCCAGCCGAATTGTTTGGCGTGTCGCGCGGCGATGTCCTGGTGTCGATCAACCAGGAGCCGGTTCGCGATCCCGACGAGGCGGCGCAGACGCTGCGGAAGATCGCGAACTCACCGCAGAAGAACGCACTGCTGCTGCTGAACAGAAATGGCACTTCCCGCTATGTCGGTGTGACGCTCGGCAAGAACGCCGGGTAGACGCCTCGCCCAAGAGCGACGCGGCAGCAGCAAAAAGGGCGCCTGAAAAGGCGCCCTTTTTCTTTAGATTTTTCCCGCTACGCGACAGCCGCGTAGCGGCTGTGGCCGCGAGCGCCGGCCGATCAGCGATGCCGCCAAGCGCCTGCACCGCTGCCGCCGTGGTTAGGGGCTGTCAACGGTACCCGCGCTTCCAGGCGTTCGAGTTCGATGCGGGTGCGTGCCCCGGCCCGCAGCAGCCGGTCGGTGGCTTCGCGCAGCGCCAATCGGTTCTCCTGCGTGTCCTCTGTCATGGCGGCATCGAACGCACCGAGAAAGGATGCGATGTCGGTCTCGACGCGGGCGCGTAACACTTGATCGATAAACGACCCGGCCGCTTCCTTGCGGGCAGCCGCGGCGGAGCCTGCCTCATCCACGTTCTGCCGCAGCGGCCGTTCGGGTAACGGTCCGGCCTCCGAAAATCCGGCCGCTTCCGGACGGCTTGGCATCGGGTAGGGGGGGCGGACCGCGGGCGGCGCAAGCTGGCTATCCGTGGCGATGGGCCGATCCGCCGATGGCCGGCCGTGACGGGAATAAAAGCTCGGAAGAAGCGTCGTGAGGTGCGGTACCATTGCCGAGGGAAAGATGCAGCCTGTGACGCGTGTCTGCCTCGCTCCGCGACAACGGCGACGCGGCCCGTTGCCCGGATCCGATGGGCGCGGGCCCAACCGGCACGGGCTTGCTGTTTCCGGCGCCCGCGGACGCTTGCGGCCGCAGGGGCTGTGGAGCCGCGTTCGACGAAACCGTCGCGAACAAACCCGCCGATCTCACGGGAGAGCCGAGTGTCGCGCGCGTAGCCGAACCGTTGCGCGCGCAGACGCGCTGCCGGCATCGGACCCGGTCGCCGCGTCCGCGCCGTCCGCCCGCGTCCGCTCCTCGGGGCGCGAGCGCCTACCGAGCGCGGTCTCCGCGATTCGTTCGCGCTTCCCTTGACCAGTTGCGATTCCCGCTCGCTCGGGCTCGCTTCCGGGTTGTCCCGGGCCGGTTGGCGGGCTCGGCTCTTGCTGACGACATAGCTGATGGCCGGCGGCGAGCAATCATAGGTCCGCGCGATACTGGCAAGCGTCTCCCCCGCCTCGTATCGGGTCATGATCAGCGGCCAGTCCGATTGCGGAATTTTCCCTCTTTTATTCGACTTTTCCATACCAAAGACCTTGAGTTTACCTAGCCTTACTTACAGTGATCGGCCCGTTAGCGCACGGCATCGCTTCGGTGCCGTTGTCACCCGGAGGCTCCAATCGCAAGAAACGGACGAGACCAGTGTCATCCGCCGGCATCTCGGTGACGACCTTACGGGGCTGTCCAAAACATCTCTGCCGGTCGGCAATATAGTATCAGCAAAAGTTAACAAAGCAAAGGATTTTATCGGTTGCACCCGCCACTCTTCGCGCTCTACTTCGCCGGCGCAAGCTGATCCGCGCGACATCCTGATAATCTTGCCGGGATTCATAATATTTTTTGGGTCTAGTGCCTGCTTGATGCTGCGCATCACAGAAACGGCCTCTCCGTGTTCGGCATGAAGAAAATCAATCTTGCCATATCCGATGCCGTGTTCACCGGTACATGTACCTTCCATTGCAAGCGCACGGGCCACCATACGCTCATTTAGCCGACTTGCCTCGGCATATTTCTTCCGAAGACTGTGGATCTATCATAAATATTAAATGGAAATTGCCATCGCCGACATGGCCGGCGAGCGCCGACGGGATCGCCGATTGCGCGAGGTCGCGCTTCGTTTCGCCGATGCATTCGGCCAGCCGTGAGATCGGCACGCACACATCAGTTGGCCATCCCTTTGATCCGGAACGCAAAGCGAGCGCCGCGTAGTAGGCGTCGTGGCGCGCTTGCCAGAGTCTCGAGCGCTCTTCGGGGCTGGTCGCCCAGCGGAAGTCATTGCCGCCATGCTCATCCGCAAGTGCCTTGACCGTCTCAATCTGTTCTGCAACTGCCGCATCGCTGCCATGAAATTCAAAAAACAGTGTCGGCGCCACTTTGTGATTTAGTTTCGAATATTTGTTAATGGCATCCATTTGTGCTTCATCGAGCAATTCGATCCGCGCCACCGGCACCCCGGTCTGGATCGTCTGGATCACCGTATCCACTGCCGCTGCGATCGTCGGGAAGGCACAGACCGCGGCGGAGATCGCCTCGGGGATCCCATACAGCCGCACCGTTACTTCGGTGATGATGCCGAGTGTGCCTTCCGAGCCGACAAAGAGCCGGGTCAGATCGTATCCGGCTGCCGATTTGCGCGCCCGCCGGGCCGTGCGGATGATCCGGCCATCCGCCAGAACGACGGTCAGCGCCAGCACGTTCTCGCGCATCGTTCCGTAGCGTACCGCGTTCGTGCCCGAGGCGCGGGTCGCCGCCATGCCGCCGAGCGAGGCGTCAGCGCCCGGGTCGATCGGAAAGAAAAGCCCGGTATCACGCAAGTATTCGTTGAGCTGCTTTCGCGTGACTCCCGCCTCGACTGTAGCGTCGAGATCCTCGGCGTTGACCCGCACGACCCGGTTCATCCGCGACAGGTCGATACAAACGCCGCCGTGCAGCGCCGCGACATGACCTTCGAGCGAGGTGCCGGTGCCGAACGCGATGACCGGCGTATTGTGCGTCGCGCACAGCCCGACAATCGCCGCGACCTCTTCGGTGGATTGAGCGAAAGCGACCGCGTCGGGGGCATGCGGCGCGTGATAGGATTCGTCCTTGCCATGCTGCTCGCAGATTGCGGCGGAGGTCGACAGCCGGTCGCCGAGACGCTGGCGCAGCGAGGCGAGCAACACCGGGTCAAGCGGCACGCGTTCCGGTAGAGCAACGGCCATTTTAATCCAGCATTTTAATCCAGTTTAATCCAGTAAGATGAGAAAAGAGACCAACGTTACTACGGGCGGCGGGCGCGCGCGACCGCTGTGGGACTGATATAGAGGTTGACCGTCTGCTTTTCAGCCAGGAGGCGCCCTTAATCTCTCATCTGCTGCGGATGCCTCTGTCGCGCCGGCTTCATGCAACGCGCTTTTCGATTTTGGCGAACGGGCTGAGGCGAAACCAGCTTTGCAGATCGGCCTCGAGCTGCCGGCTTCCGGTGATGACAAGCTTATCGCTGGTCTTTGCCTGCGCGATGCTCGTGTACCCCATCCAGATTTCTGTCATCGTCCGCAGGTCGGTGGCGAGGTACAGGTCGACATCAAACCCCGGGTCTACCGAACACAGGTCAACTTCCTCGCCGGGTGCGACAATCAGCCACCAGTTTCTCCGGGATCCGGGAAGATCGGAGAATATTACTTGAATGACACTTCGGCGGCCCGGCATCGGAGTGGTGATGATGCCGCGGCGGATATCCCACATCAGCAAATTGGGATCCAGGTTTTTCAGCGACGATTTGGTTGTGACCCATTTTTGTCCCCAGGCCCCGACCGACTCCACGACCTGGGCGAGATCCTTCCCCGCCGGGGTCAGCGTGTATTCGTAAAGATCGGGACTGCCTTGCACTTGGGAGCGCGCCACGACGCCTGCCGTTTCCAGCTCTTTCAGCCGCTTCGACAGCAGCGCCGGCGACATCCTGGGAACCCCGCGGCGCAGTTCGTTAAACCGCGTTGATCCGGCGACAAGCTCGCGCAGCAGCACCATGGTCCACCGCGTGCACAGGATTTCCGCGGCCATCGCAACCGGGCAAAACTGCTGATAGCTACCCTCCGCCATACTCCGCTCCCGTCGACACCGACGCTCACCGCACGCAACAGTGCGCCGACGGCGCCGCCGCCTCTAGTTCATTTTCAGTACCGGGGAGATTCAGTTCGTGAACTGGCCCGGGCCGATCAAAAACGGAAAACTACCGGCCACGCTGACGGGCTGATCCGAAAGCGTCGGAAGAAGGGAAAATCCATGCCAACCGTAGACATCGAACTGATCGAAGGCGTCTTCGACAAGGACCAGAAGCAGGAGATGATCCGAAAAGTCACCGAGGCTATGGTCGGGATTGAAGGGGAGGCGTTGCGCGCCTATACCCTCGTCCGGGTGCACGAAGTCGCGAGCGGAGAATGGGCGATCGGCGGCCGATCGCTGACCGCCGCGGATGTGAAAGCGCTGCAGCAGAAGTAAGTTTGGTCGCGAAGGCCCGGCCCCTGCGAACAGCGGCCGGGCCGCTCCCGCATCCGGCCGCATTGAGCAGGGAGCCGGCAACGCCTACCTTGTGGCTCACGCACCCACAGAAATTGCGGGAGTCCGCGATGCCCGAGGCGCTGGCGGCGGTCACGCTCGATGACAAATACACGCTGGAGAAAGGCCGGATTTATCTGACCGGCACGCAGGCGCTGGTGCGGCTGCCGTTCTTGCAGCGCCAGCGCGACACAGCAGCGGGCCTTAACACGGGCTGTTTTATTTCCGGCTATCGCGGCTCGCCGCTCGGCGGGTTCGATCAGGCCTTGTGGAGCGCGCGCCGCTTTGTCGAGCGCAACCACCTCAAGTTTCAGCCGGCGATCAACGAGGAACTGGCCGCCACCGCGGTCTGGGGCAGCCAGCAGATCGGGCTGTTCCCCGGCGCGAAATACGACGGCGTGTTCGCCGTGTGGTATGGCAAGGGGCCGGGGGTCGACCGCAGCGGCGACGCGCTGAAGCACGGCAACTCGGCCGGCACCGCGCCTCATGGCGGCGTCTTGGCGCTGGCCGGCGACGACCATACCTGCAAATCCTCGACCCTCGCGCACCAGTCGGAATTCGCGTTTATCGACGCGCTGATCCCGGTCCTGAACCCGGCCGGGGTCGAGGACATTCTCGATCTCGGCCTCTACGGCTGGGCGATGTCGCGCTATTCCGGCTGCTGGGTGGCGCTGAAGACGGTCGCCGAGACGATGGACAGCTCGGCGTCGATTTCGGTCGATCCGGGGCGGGTCGATATCGTATTGCCGCAGGATTTCGCAATGCCGCCGGGTGGGTTGAACATCCGCTGGCCCGACCCGCCGCTCGACCAGGAAGCCCGGCTGCATCGGTTCAAGATACCGGCGGCGGTCGCCTTCGCCCGCGCCAACCGGCTCGACCGCATCGTGATCGACCCGCCGAACGCGCGCTTCGGTATCGTCACGACCGGGAAATCGTATCTCGATGTCCGGCAGGCCTTGGAAGAACTCGGCATCGGCGAGGAACAGGCGGCGTCGCTCGGGCTGCGCCTCTATAAGGTCGCGATGCCGTGGCCGCTCGAACCCGAAGGCGCGCGACGATTTGCCGAGGGGCTCGATGAAGTCTTGGTCGTCGAGGAAAAGCGCGCCGTCATCGAGACGCAGCTGAAGGACCAGCTCTACAACTGGCCGGCCGACCGGCGTCCGCGCATTCTCGGCAAGTTCGACGAGGCCGGCGAGTGGATGTTGCCGTCGAACGGCGAGCTGTCGCCGGCGCAGATTGCCCGTGTGATCGCCCGGCGCCTCGCCGCGCTGGGCGACACGCCGCGGTGGCTCAGCGAACGCATCGCCCGCCTCGAAGCGCGCGAGCGCCAGATCGGCGGAAACGTGGTGCCGTTCGCCCGCACGCCCTATTTCTGCTCCGGCTGCCCGCACAACACCTCGACCCGCGTGCCGGAAGGCAGCCGCGCCCTGGCCGGGATCGGCTGCCATTACCTGTCGCAGTTCATGGACCGCAACACCGCGACGTTCACGCAAATGGGCGGCGAGGGTGCGGCGTGGATCGGTCAGGCACCGTTTGTCGAGACGACGCATGTTTTCGCCAATATCGGCGACGGCACCTACACCCATTCCGGCATTCTGGCGATCCGCGCCGCGGTCGCCGCCGGGGTCACGATGACTTACAAGGTATTGTTTAACGATGCCGTGGCGATGACCGGGGGCCAGCCGCTCGACGGCGATCTGACGGTGCCGCAAGTCGCCGCGCAGCTCGCCGCCGAGGGCGTAAAGCAGGTCGTCATCGTCACCGACGAGCCGCACAAATACCCGCCCGGCACCGAGTTCCCGCACGGCGCGACCGTGAGACACCGCGATGAACTCGACCAAGTACAGCGCGAACTGCGCGAGATCGGCGGCGTCACTGCGATCGTCTACGATCAGACCTGCGCCGCCGAAAAACGCCGCCGCCGCAAGCGCGGCCGCTTTCCGGACCCGCCGGAACGGGTCTTTATCAACGATCTTGTTTGCGAGGGCTGCGGCGACTGTTCGGCTGCTTCGAACTGTCTGTCGGTCGTGCCGGTCGAAACTGAATTTGGTCGCAAGCGCGCGATCGACCAATCAAGCTGCAACAAGGATTTTTCGTGCCTTAAAGGTTTCTGCCCGAGTTTCGTGACCGTGCATGGCGGCAGCTTGCGCAAGCGCGGCCCCGCCGATCTCGCCGGACACGATGAGCTCCCGGTGCTGCCCGAACCGCCGCTGCTGGCTCTCACAGAACCTTACGGCATCCTCGTCACCGGGGTCGGCGGCACCGGCGTCGTGACGATCGGCGCGCTCATTGGCATGGCGGCGCATCTGGAGGGAAAAGGTGTCGCCGTGCTCGATCAACTCGGCATGGCGCAGAAGGGCGGCGCGGTGATGAGTCATGTCCGTATCGCCGAGCGCCCAGATCAAATCCACGCCGTCCGCATCGCCGCCGGCAGCGCGCGCCTCCTGCTCGGCTGCGACCTCGTCGTCTCCGCCAGCGCCGAGGCGCTGTCGAAGGCGGCCCCAGGAACGACGCGCGCCGTTATCAACAGCCACGAGATCATCACCGGCGACTTCACGCGCAATCCCGACCTGCCGTTTCCAAGCCGCGACCTGCGCGCCGGCGTCGCCGCTTCCGTTGGGCAGGGCGGCGCCGACTTCATCGACGCGACCGGGCTCGCGACCGGTCTGCTCGGCGATTCGATCGCGAGCAATCTGTTCATGCTCGGTTATGCTTATCAGAAAGGCCTCGTGCCGGTCTCGGCGACGGCGATCGAGCGCGCGATCGAGCTGAACAGCGTCGCTGTCGAGTTCAACCGCGACGCCTTCGCCTGGGGCCGCCGTGCCGCGCTCGATCCGGCTTCGATCGAGGCGCGCGCGGTGCCGCCCCGCGCCGTGCCGGAAACCCACCGAATTTCGGAGACCCTCGACGAGATCATTGCGCGCCGGGTCGAATTTCTGACGCAGTACCAGGACGCCGCCTATGCCGAGCGCTATGCGGCGCGCATCCAGCGTCTGCGGCGGGTGGAGGGGGCGCGTTGCGGGGAGAGCACGTTGCTGACCGAGGCGGCCGCCCGCGCATTGTTCAAGATAATGGCCTACAAGGATGAATACGAGGTCGCGCGGCTGTATGCCGAGACCGATTTCGCGGCGCGGGTCGCCGAGCAGTTCGAGGGACCCTACGAATTGCGCTTCCACCTCGCGCCGCCACTGCTGGCAGACCGCGATCCCACAACCGGGCACCTTAAGAAGAAGGTTTACGGACCGTGGATGCTTGGCGCGTTCCGAGCGCTGGCGCGGTTGCGCCGGCTGCGCGGCACCGTGTTCGACCCGTTCGGCCGCACCGCCGAACGCCGCGCCGAGCGGCGCCTGATCGCCGAGTACGAAGCCGTTCTCGACGAGATCGAGCGCGACCTGTCGCCGGAGAACCACACCGCGGCCGTCGAACTGGCGCGGCTGCCGCTGGAGATCCGCGGCTTCGGTCACGTCAAGGAGGCGAATCTGAAGCGCACCAAGGCAAAGGAGGCCGCGTTGCTCGCCCGCTTTCGCGCGCCGCCGCCGACCGCTCTCGCCGCCGCCGAGTGAGCGCTTTCTGAAGCGTGTCGCGGGACTACCGGGGTGGCGCGCGGGTTGATCCGGCCGTGACGGCGGCGAGCGCGGCCGCAACCTCCCGGACCACCGGTCCCCAATCGTCCGGCCGGCTCTGGCGGAACACGCGCATCGTCGGGTACCACGGGCTGTCGCGGCGATCGAGCAGCCAGCGCCAGTCGGCGGCGAAATGCAGCATCAGCCAGACCGGGGCGCCGAGCGCGCCGGCGAGATGCGCGACCATCGTATCGACCGTGATCACCAGATCGAGATTGGCGATCGTCGTGGCGGTGTCGGCGATCGCGTCGCTATCGAACACCTCGATCATCGGCAGCGCCGCCGGCACCTCACGCCAGCGGCGATATTCCGGGCCGCGCTGCAAATTGACCAGCGCAATGCCGGGAATAGCGGCGAGCGGCGAGAGTTGCTCCAGGCAAAGCGAGCGCTCCGGTTTCCACTCCCCGGCGGCCCAAACCAGCCCCGCGCGTACCCGCCGGGGCATAGCGGAAAGACGCCGCGCCCCCTCGGCCGACCGGCCGCGCTCGGCGCTCAGATACGGGACCGTCCTGGGTATGCTGCCGATCGTGGTGCGGAACGCATGCGGCAGCTCGGTCACTTCGATTTCGGCGTCGCACCCAAAGCGCGCGGGCGGATAGTCCTCCTCTCCCAACGGTACGAGATCGGCGATCCCCGGCAGGCCGCGCAACAGCGAGAGAAGCTCCGGCTGCGCCTCGACGCAGACCCGCGCGGCGCTCGGCGAGCAGCGGTAGATAACGGGCGAACTGGATAGAGTCGCCAAGCCCGTGATAGCAGCGCACCAGGACACGCCCCCCGGCCAACTCGGCCCCGTCCCATACCGGCCGCGTGTGTCGCGGCCAACCGGCTCCGGTGATCCCGGCACGGCGGCGGCGCTCCCGGTCGGCGTCGGCGAGGCGCCAGGCGCTTTCGAAGTCGCCGCGCAGCATATGGCTCATCCACCCGAAATCGCCGGGCACCAGCCCACTCATCGCGGCGCCGCGATCAATACCGATGGCGTCGGCGAGACGGGTCGCCGCTGTATGGGTGTTCAGCGCCTCGTCGACCCGGCGCAGCAGGAACAGTGCCTCACCGCGGAGGAAATGCGCAGCCGGATCATCGGGGCGCAGCCGCAGTGCCGCTTCAAGCACTGCGACCGCCTCGGCGAAGCGCTGCTGCGTCATCAGCCGCCGACCGGTGCTCAGCCAATCCTCGTCCCACATCGCCGGACTCCGCCGCGCTATCCGTCAGCCGAACAGCCGTCGCCAAACTGCGTTCCAGCCGCCTTGGCCAGGCTGGTAAGCCGCACCCGGGCGGTCCGGGGCGTTCCGGATATCGAACGACATTCAGACTCGCGCGTGAAACGACGCTGCGCTAGGATGCCGCATCCGTAGCAAACGCCGGAGAGGATCCTTGATGACCCGCGCCTACAACGTCGTCGATGCCGACGGTCACATTCTTGAGCCGCTCGATCTCTGGGACAAATACATCGATCCCAAATACCGCGACCGGGCGCCGCGCATTATCAAAGACAACGAGTTCGGCAAGGAGCGGCTGGTCATCGAGGAGCATACGGTCGGCAACGCCCAGCTAGGGATTGGCCGGATCGGCGCGGTCGGGGCGCGGCAGGGCGTCGTCGCCGCCGATACGATGGAGTACAAGGAAGGCAAGGCCGGCGGGTTCGACCCGCACGCGCGCATCCCAGACATGGACGCCGACGGCATCGACGCCGCTTTCCTCTATCCGAGTCTCGGTCTGTTCTCGGGGGCGATCCACGATCCGCAGCTCGCCGCCGCAGTGTGCCGCGCTTACAATCGCTGGCTCGCCGACTATTGCAAGCCCTACCCCGACCGGCTGTTCGGCGTCGCGATGCTGCCGATGCAGGATGTCGATCTGGCGATCGCCGAGATGCGTTTCGCGAAGAAGGAGCTCGGCATGAAGGGCGCCTTCATCCGGCCGAACCCGTATCACGGCCTCAAGATGATCAACGACCCGATGTACGCATCGTTCTGGGCCGCCGCCGAAGATCTCGACATGTCGGTCGGGTTCCACGAGGGCGCCTCGGCCGGCATGCCGCAGGTCGGCATCGACCGCTTCGAGGGTCGCGGTGCGCGGCACATCATCACCCACACGATGGAGATGATGCTGGCCTGCCTCGCGGTGATCTGGGGCGGCGTCTGCGAGAAGCACCCGAATATCCGCATCGGGTTTCTCGAATCGGGCGGCGGCTGGATCGCGCCGTGGCTCGACCGCATGGATCGCCATTTCGACGACCAGGGCTTTAACGACAGCGGCCTCAAGACGCGGCCGAGCGAAATATTCCAGCGCAATTGCTGGATCTCGTTCGAGCCGGTCGAAGGCAGCCTCAAGGTGCTCGCCGATTATGTCGGCCCCAACAAAATCATGTGGGCGACCGACTACCCGCACCCGGACGGGTTCTTCCCTGGCGCCCCGGACATGGTGCGCGAGCGCATGAAGGGCCTCTCGCCCGAGACGCAGCACCAGGTGATGGCCGGCGGCGCGCTGGGCTTTTACGGCCTGAACTGACCCGGTCACCGGGAAGCCCCTTCACTCTGCAATAGGGCGAGGGGGTTTCGCATCAGGACCGCGGTACACCGGCCAGATCGAGACCGTCGCCCAGTCGCTGCATGAAACTCGGCGGGAAGGGCCAAGCCTCGCGCGCCATTGCGACGGTCAGCTCGGTGTCTTTGCGCACCAGCGCGAGGGCGCGGCGCCGAGCCTCGCTGCCGGCGCCGGCATGGGCCGCAGCGGCAACGAGAACGCGCTCGGCCCAGAATGATTCCGGTCCGGCGGCGACCCCGTCCTCGATCCATCTGGCGGCGCGCTCGTAGCGGCCGGCGTTGAAATGGGCGCAGCCTATACCGATCAGCAGCAGATGCCGCAGCGGCTCGAACGGCATCAGTCGCCACGTGATCTGCAAATCCCGCAAGGCGCCATCATCATCGCCGGAATAAGCCGACAGCCAGCCTCGCCGCACCCAGCCCCATGGCGACCATGGATCGATCGCCAATGACCGCTCGGCCAGCCGATCCGCGTCGGCGAGGCGATGGGCCAGAGTTCAGCGCTCCGCTGCATAGGCTGAGCACCAGCGCGTCGTGCGGCCCAAGCCGAGAGGCCTGGTCGGCAAGCTGCAATGCCCGAGCGCGGTCGATTCGCGGCGTGCGGCCGAAATTATGGGCGGCGCGCTGGCTCCAGCACCAGGCCGCAATCGCTTTCGGCAACGCTTCCTCGGGCGACAGTTCTTGCGCGCGCTCGGCGGCGGCGAGCGCGGCATCGCAGGCAACCGGTCCGACATTGAATGCCGAACCCAGCGCACGCCATGTCAGGCGCATGGCTTCATCGACGAATCCGTCCGTGTTACCCGCTGATTTGGCACGGGCAGCGCTGAGCGTCTCCGAGGGATATTCCCCGAAGCATCGCCGGTAGCGGTCGGCAAATCGGCCAAGCTGGCTGAACCCGTTGGCGTGAGCGATCGTGGTAATGCTGTCGTCCTGGCCGGCCGCGAGCAGCTGCTGACGGGCGCGGGCAAGCCGCACCCGTCGAACCCAGCCGAGCGGCGTTGCCTTGAGATAAAGCCGAAAATGCGCTTCGAGTGTGCGTGGCCGCACTCCCGCGACCAGCGCCAGGGATTCGACCTGGACCGGCTCGTCAAGCCGATCGTCGAGCCAGCGCAGCACCCGCGTCAGGCTCGCGGGCAAACCGTGGGGGATTTGCGGTGTCTGATCGCCGCTGTCGGGCGACAGGATCGGCTCGTAATCCGCGGTCACCATCGGTCTCCGCTGCTTTGTCATCGCGGCGGCCCCGCCCAGATTATTTCTCTGCGGATTCTGCACCGTGATGCGGGAATTGAACAGCGTGCTGCACGGCCCTCCCTCACCTTTCAGTCGTGCCGGCCGACGCGCCGGCGGCAATGAAAGTCTCGCGGAGGGTTTAATGTCGATGGTGCAGAGTGCGGCCGCTACCGTTCCTGATCTCGCCGGTCTCAAGGCGCGCCAGCAAACGGCTTGGTCGCAGGGCGACTATGCGGTCGTCGGTTCGACTTTGCAGATTGTCGGCGAACAATTGTGCGAAGCGCTCGATCTGCGGGCCGGGCATCGCGTGCTCGATGTCGCCGCCGGAAACGGCAATGCCTCGCTTGCCGCGGCGCGGCGCTGGTGCGAGGTGACCGCGACCGATTATGTCCCGGCGCTGCTGGCGCGCGCCGCGGCCCGCGCCGCGGCCAACGGCTTTACGATCGCCTTCCAGGAGGCCGATGCCGAAGCCCTGCCGTTCGCCGACGCCAGCTTCGACGCGGTGGTTTCGACCTTTGGCGTCATGTTCACGCCCGACCAGGACAAGGCCGCCTTTGAGATGCGGCGCGTGTGCCGGCCGGGCGGCAAGATCGGCCTCGCCAACTGGACACCGGCCGGCTTTATCGGCCAAATGTTCAAAACATTGGGCAATATCTGCCGCCGCCCGCCGGCGCGACGTCACCGGCTCTGTGGGGTACGCCCGACCGGCTCGCCGAGTTGTTCGGCCGGCGCCCAGTCGATCCAGGTCGAGCCGCGCCATTTCATGTTCCGCTATCGCTCGCCGGCGCATTTTCTCGACGTTTTCGGCACCTATTACGGGCCGATCGTGACGGCGCTACGCGCCCTCGAGAGCGAACGACGCAACTTGCTGGTCGCCGATCTGCAAGCGCTGATCGGCCGGTTGAACCGCGCCGAGGACGGCACGATGGCGGTGCCGGGCGAGTACCTCGAAGCCGTCGTCGTGGTCTGATCGCGGGGCCTGTTGAGTTGGCCAGTGCGTCGCGCCGTCAGATCGCCGGCGGGGGCGGGCTGGCAATGTTCCGGCGCCAGGATGTGTCGATATCGAGCGGATCGCCCGGCCGCGCGCTTCAGGCGACAGCGCCCGCAGTGTGTCGAATAGGCCAGTTGCCGCGTTGCCGATTGCGGATCGAGGTCGAGCCGCGCGATCCGCTCGGCCGCCCGGTTGTCGCCTTGCAGGGCATAAATCAGCGCCAGCGTCTGCCGTTCGCCCGGGCGTGCCCCCCGGCCCGAGCGCTATCGGGACTCGAGGACCGCGACCGCCTCGCCGTATTGTCCCGACAGCGCCAGCGACAGCGCAAGATTGATCGACAGCCCGCGATAGCCGGGCAGAAATTCGAGGCCGCGCCGATAGCTGGCTCTGTGCCGCCGCGTGCCGTCCGGCGAAATCCTCGGCGACGCCGATCAGCTGCAGCAGCTTCGGGTCGTCGGGCGCCTGCTCCGACGCGACCCCGAGCGGCTCCAGCGCGAGTTCAGGCTTGCCGGTGCGGAGATACGCGCGCGCCAGCCCGCGCAGAGCGGCGGGATCGCGCGGCTCGCGCGCCAGCGCCGCCCTGTAGGCCACGATCGCCTCGTTGATCTGACCCATCTCGACGAGCGTGTATCCGGCGGCGGTGAACGGCGCGGCGGCAGCCAGGTTCAGTTCGGCCGCTCGCCGGTAGAGGCCCACGGCCGTATCGAGGTCGCCAGCGCCGCGCGCCGTTGCGCCGATATGCATCAGCGCGTCGTAACTTATCGGCGCGGCGGTCAGCCGGCCGCTGGAGGCCAGCGGGTCGAGCCCGTGGCGCTGCACGTTTTCGCAGGCGGCCAGCGCCAGTACCGCCAAAACCAGCAGCGCGGCCGCCTCGACTCCCGGCCCGCGATGTGACGCAAAAATGTTCTTCGCCGCCCTCACCCCGAGCCTCCCGGGTGCGGGTTTGGGGTAAGACCGTTGCCGCCCGTCGCGGCTGGCCGCCATCCCTCCCGCTGCCGCGTTTATCATCGGATAAGGCGGCTTGCGGCGTCGATAAATCCTGCGTTTGCGGCCGTTTGTCTGGCGCAAGCGACCGCCGGCGCCGCGCACAATTCAACCAGACAGCGAATCGTGCGTATTTTCCGCGCGCGGTCCTGATCAGGACAGCGCCGTCGCCGCGCCCTGCTGTCACTGCATCCTTTGCCGCTCGGCCCCGCAGCGCCTGCTCGATCGCCTCCAGCGCCGCCTCGGCGCGGTCCGCCTCGGGGCCGCCGGCTTGCGCCATGTCGGCCCGGCCGCCGCCGCCTTTGCCGCCGAGCGCCTCGGCGCCGGCCCGCACCAGTTCGACCGCGTCGAAGCGGTCGGTCAGGTCCTTCGTCACGCCGACGACGACCGCGGCCTTGCCCTCGGCGCGCGACACGATCGCGACAACTCCGGAACCGATGCGCCGCTTCAAATCGTCGGCCAGCCCGCGCAGCTCGCGGCCCGGGTACGTCCTCGACCAGCCGCGCCTCGTAGGCGATATCGCCGATCCGTTTTGCCGCCGGCGCCGCCTCGCCGCCATTCGCGGGCGCGGCCGCCGCACCGGCCATCGCCAGCGCCCGCCGCGCCTCGGCCAGCTCGCGCTCGATCCGGCGGTTTTCCTCGACGAGCCGCGACAGCCGCGCCGGCAGCTCGGCCGGGCTGGTGCGCAGCGCCGAGGCGGCCTGCCGCAGCAGCGCCTCCTCGCCGGCGACGTAAGCCTCGGCCGCGGCGCCGGTCAGCGCCTCGATGCGGCGCACGCCGGAGGCGATCGCGCTCTCGCCGACGATCTTGAAGATCCGATATCGCCGGTGCGCCGGACATGCGTGCCGCCGCACAGCTCGACCGAATAGGGCCGCGCCGGATCGTCGGCCGCGCCCATCGCGACGACCCGCACCTCCTCGCCGTACTTCTCGCCGAACAGCGCCAGCGCGCCCTTCGGCGACGGCGCGTTCGGGGGTCAACAGGCGGGTGCGCACTTCGCCGTTGTCGCGGATGCGGGCGTTGACCTCGGCCTCGACCGCCGCGATGTCCTCTTGCGTCAATGGCTTCGGGATGGCTGAAATCGAAGCGCAGCCGGTCCGGCGCAACCAGCGAACCCTTTTGCGTGACATGCTCGCCGAGGCGGTGCCGCAGCGCCTGGTGCAGCAGGTGTGTGACCGAATGGTTGGCGCGCAATTGCCGCCGCCTGCCGCTCTCGACCCGCAATTCGACGGCGTCGCCGACCCTGAGAGTGCCATGCCGCACCGTGCCGAGATGCAGGTGCAATTCGCCGGCCTTTTTTACGGTGTCGCGCACCGCCAGGTCGCCGCCGTTCGGCGAGAATATCGCGCCGGTATCGCCGATCTGGCCGCCCAACTCGGCATAGAACGGAGTCTGGTTGACGACGATCCCGACCTCGTCGCCGGCCGCCGCCTCGGTGACGCGCTCGTCGCCGCGCATGATCGCCTGGATCACCCCCTCGGCGACCTCGGTGTCGTAGCCGAGAAACTCGGTGGCACCGATCTCGTCGCGCAGCGCGTACCATTGCGCCTCGGTCGCGGCCTCGCCGGAGCCGACCCACGAGGCGCGCGAGCGGGCGCGGGCCTCGTTCATCTCGGCCTCGAACCCTTCCGCATCGACGCCGATGCCAGCGGCCGCGCAGGATGTCCTGCGTCAGGTCGAGCGGGAAACCGTAGGTGTCGTAGAGCGTGAACGCGACCGTTCCCGGACAGCCGGCCGTCGCCGGTCAGCCCCGGCCCGGCCGCCATATCGTCGAGCAGTCCGAGGCCGCGTTCCAGCGTCTGCCGGAAATTGGTCTCTTCCAGCCGCAACGTTTCGGTGATCAGCGGCTGCGCCCGGATCAATTCGGGGAAGGCGGCGCCCATCTGCGTTACCAGCGCCGGCACCAGCCGCCACATCAGCGGCTCCTTGCAGCCGAGCATCTGCGCGTGCCGCATCGCCCGCCGCATGATGCGGCGCAGGACATAGCCGCGCCCCTCCTTGCTCGGCAAGACGCCGTCGGCGATCAGAAAGGACGAGGCGCGCAGATGGTCGGCGATGACCCGGTGCGACACCGCCTGCGGCCCGTCCGGCGCGACGCCGGAGGCCTCGGCCGAGGCCCCAATCAGCGCGCGAAACAGGTCGATGTCGTAATTGTCGTGCTTGCCCTGCATCACCGCTGCGATGCGTTCGAGCCCCATGCCGGTGTCGACCGACGGCTTCGGCAGCTTTATGCGCTCGCCGCCCGGCAGCTGCTCGAACTGCATGAAGACGAGGTTCCAGATCTCGATAAAGCGGTCGCCGTCCTCGTCGGGGCTGCCCGGCGGCCCGCCGGGAATGTCCGGCCCGTGATCGTAGAAGATCTCCGAGCACGGCCCGCATGGCCCGGTGTCGCCCATCGCCCAGAAATTGTCCGACGTCGCGATGCGGATGATGCGCTGTTCGGGGAGCCCGGCGATCTTCGCCCACAGCCGCGCGGCGTCGTCGTCCTCGGAATACACGGTGACCAGCAGCCGGTCGCGATCAAGGCCGAACTCGCGGACCACGAGGTTCCAGGCCAGCTCGATCGCGCGCTCCTTGAAGTAGTCGCCGAACGAGAAATTGCCCAGCATCTCGAAAAACGTGTGGTGCCGCGCGGTGTAGCCGACGTTTTCGAGATCGTTGTGCTTGCCGCCGGCGCGCACGCATTTCTGCGAGGTCGTGGCGCGCTGATACGGGCGCTTTTCGACCCCGGTAAAGACGTTCTTGAACTGCACCATGCCGGCATTGGTAAACAACAGCGTCGGGTCGTTGCGCGGCACCAGCGGGCTCGACGGCACGATTTCGTGCTCGTTGCGGGCGAAATAGTCGAGAAAGGCGGCGCGGATGTCGTTGACGGTCTGCATGGCGGGGATTTGTGGCAGGCGGGGTGCGTTGCGCAAGAGGTTCCATGCGGCGGCGTTGCGGCCGTCGCCGTAAAAACCGGTATGTGGGCTCGCGGGAAGCGGCTAAATCACGTCAGCCCGGCTCGGTTTCCAGACCGGCATCGGCCAGCTCCTTGAAGCCGCCGATGTTGAACACGGCCGCATAGCCGAGATCCTTCAGTGTCTTGCCGCTCAGCGCCGAGCGTCCGCCCGAAGCGCAGTAGACCAGGACCGTCTTGTCCTTCGCGAACGCGGCGTTGTGATAGGGGCTTTCCGGGTCGGCGCGGAACTCGAGCATGCCGCGCGCGACATGAATCGCGCCCTTGATCCTGCCGCCGCTTTGCAGCTCGGCCGCGTCGCGGACATCGACGACGAGCGTGTTGCCGCGTTCGATCAGCGCCTTTGCCTCAGCCGGCGGTACGCGCGGCACCGCGGCGTTGGCGGCCGCCAGCATTTCCTTCAGGCTCGTCGGCATCTCTTAGCTCCCTTGCACGGTCTCGGGCGCCGCGCGACGTTGATCGCGGTGCGGGCACCGCCGCGCAAACCGGCCTCCGCAGATTCTCAGATGTGGCGCCGTCCCGGGATACGTCAATCCCGGAACCCAGACGGCGCCCTGCCGTTAGAGGCGAGCACGCCCGCGACGATCGCGGCTGTGGGAGGGGGCGATGGTTCGGGTCCGGCGCGGCTTTCACGCGGTCCTGGCGGTCGGAGCCGCCGGGCTGCTGATCCTCGCCGGTTTCATCATCTATGCCGCCGTCACGCTGCCGCACTCGCCGGTCGCGTCGGCTGATCTGCCGTCCTCCGTCGTGATCTATGCCACCGATGCCGGTGAGAAATTTGCGGTCCGCGGCGCATATCGCGGCGATCCGATCGCAGCCGGCAATTTGCCGCCCTCTCTGGCCAAAGCCGTCATCGCGATCGAGGACCGCAGCTTTTACGAACACTACGGGATCGACCCGCGCGGCATTGCCCGCGCCGCCTTCAACAACCTCACCGGTTCCGAAATCGAGGGCGGCAGCACGATTACCCAGCAGCTCGCGCGCCTACGCTATCTGTCCTCGGAACGGACACTCCGCCGCAAGGTGCAGGAAGCGATGATTGCGCTGTGGCTCGAAGCGCGGCTGACCAAAAACGAGATCCTCGCCCAATATCTGAACTCGGCGTATTTCGGCGCCGGCGCGGTCGGGGCGGACGCCGCGTCGCGGCGCTATTTCCGAAAGCCGGTGCGCGATATCGACCTGGCGCAATCCGCGATGCTGGCCGGGCTGATCCGAGCCCCGTCGGCGCTGGCGCCGAGCCGCAATCCGAAGGTGGCGGAGCGCCGCGCACGCGTCGTCCTCAGGGCGATGCTCGACGACGGCGCCATCGACCGTGCGCAGTTCGAGGCGGCACGCGCCGAGCCGGTCCGCCTCGCGATCGCGCCCGATCCGGAACCCGACCAGAGTTATTTCATCGACACCGCCGACGCCGAGGTAAAGCGGCTGATCGGCGACCCACCGCTCGATCTGACCGTCGCCACGACGATTGTCCCACGGCTGCAAGCAGCGGCCGATCGCGTCATCGGTTTTTGGCTCGAACGGGAAGGTGTTAGGCGCAACGTAAGCCAGGCCGCGCTGGTCGCGATGGCGCCGGACGGCGCCATCCTCGCGCTGATTGGCGGCCGCGATTATCTGCAAAGCCGGTTCAACCGGGTCACGCAGGCGAGCCGCCGCCCCGGCTCGCTGCTCGATCTCTTCATTTATCTGACCACGTTGAGCAACGGCTATCGCCCGGACAGCACGATGATCGACAAGCCGGTCAAGATCGGCGACTGGGAACCGAAGAATTACGACGCGCATTATCGCGGCGAGGTCACGCTGCGCACCGCCTTCGCCGATTCGATCAAATCGGTTTCCGTGCAGCTGCTGCAGGCGGTCGGCGTCGAGCGCGTCATCGCGATGGCAAAGAGCCTCGGCGTCGAGGCAAACCTGCCGGCGAAACCGGACGTGGCGCTGGGCCGGGGCGAGGTGACGCTGATCGAGATGACCCGCGCGATGGGGGCGATCGCGACCGACAACAAGACGATCGAGCCCTATACGGTGCGTGCGATCACCGCCAAGGCGGGGCCGCTTTATACGCGTCCGGAGCCCGTTTCGGACCCGCCCGACTGGAATCGGCTCGACATGATGCGGCTGCTCGAAGCCGTGGTGACAGACGGAAGCGGCAAGTCGGCGCGGCTCGGCAACCGGCGGTCCGCTGGCAAGACCGGGACGACGGACGCCTATCGCGACGCGTGGTTTGTCGGGTTCACGACTAACCTCGTTGTCGGGGTCTGGGTCGGCAACGATGACAACAGCCCGATGGACAAGGTCACGGGCAGCGATCTGCCGGCCCGGATCTGGCGCGACTTCGTCATCGAGGCGGAGAAGATCATGACCAAGCCAAGCGCCCCGCCCGCGGTCGGCAGCTCGGGACAGCGAGCCGCGCCGGCGAGGGCCATGAAAGCGGCTGCGGCGGGCCGTTAAATCGGACGCCGCTGCCTTCAGGAACCGGCCGGCGGGATCAGAATCGCGTCGACAGCCAGATCGCCAGCCGCGAGCCGGCCTTCGCGACCGCCGAGACGAGTTCGAAGCCGACGCTGTCGGCGGCGCCATAGGCCAGCGCGGCGTCGCGGTGCCGCAGTTCGTCCGCGCGGAACGAAAGAAGCTGCTCGCGCAGCGCCGGCTCGGCGTCGCCGAGCCGTTCGGCCTGGGCGCGATAATGCTCGTCGATGACCTCCTCGACCCCGACCGTACAGGCCATCGCGGCGCGCTCGCCGAGCAGCGCCGTCGCCGCGCCGAGCGCAAACCCAGTCAGATGCCATAGCGGCTGCAGCGCCGTCGGACGCACCCGGCGCACCCGTACCAGCGCCTCGAACTCGGTCAAATGGCGCTTCTCCTGCTCGGCCATGCGCCGGATCTCGTCGCGGGCACGGCCCTGGCCGGCAACCGCGAGCTGACCATCGTATATTCGAACGGCTCCATATTCACCGGCATGATCGACGCGGATCATCGCCTCGACCCCCGCTTCGGGCGGCAGATCGCCGGGCAGGTAAGGCGGGCGGTGCACGTTCATAGCGACATCATAACCGGACGGTCCGACGCGCCGGAAGCGCAAGCCGGAACGCGACGGCGCAGATCGCGGCCATCACGAGCGAGGCAAGCAAATTCAAGCCGGCCAGCGACACGCCGAAAAGCGACCACTGCGGCTGATCGCAACGCACAACCTGCGCATTCAAGATCCGTTGCCGCATCTCTTCAAGCGTCGTTGCCGCGGCGGTGCTCGGGGTGCAGGCGCTCGGACCGGCGAACCAATGCTGTTCGACCCCGAGATGGTAGAACGCAAAACCGGCGCTGACGAGGAAGACAAGCCCCAGCACCAGCGCCACCCAGGGGAGCGAACGGCGATCCCCGACGAACAGCGCGACGATCGAGATCGTGATCGCCACGGCCCACGGCCAGCGCTGTAAAATGCACAATTCGCACGGGGCGAGACCGCCCCAATACTGCGAGAAAAGCGCCGCGCCAAGCACGATAGCGCTCATCACCAGGACAAAGCCGGCAAAGGACTGAATCGACAGCGTCATCCGCCATAGATACCGCAGCGCCGGGAGGACGCCAACTCGCCAGGCAACACATCCGTCCGACCGCCCGACGCCGCCGCCGGATTGAAATGGCCCGCGTCCACTCCCCACATATTTCGCGCGCCGTACCCGGCGCGTCGGCTTTATCGGAAGCCGGCTGTCCTTGTCGCCGGAAGGTGTCGATGACCCCAGAGGAACGCGATCTGATAACGACCTTGCTCAGCCGGCTGAAGAACGCCGGCGCGGCGGGCCAGCAGAAAGACGCGGAGGCTGACGCGCTGATCCGTCAGGCCGTGCGCGAGCAGCCGGACATGCCTTATTACCTCGTGCAGACCGTCCTGATCCAAGATTTGACCCTGAACCAGGCGCAAGGTCGGATTGCCGAGCTCGAGCAGCAATTGGCCGACGCGCAGTCGCAGAAATCCTCCGGGACAAGTTTTCTCGGCGAACTCTTTGGCAGAAGCGAGCCGCAGCGCGAAGAGCCGCGCATCGGCCCATGGAGTCGCGGTCCGCAAGTCGCGCCCCCGCAATATGGCGGCGGTCCAGGACCGGGATACGCCCGGCCGGGGTACGCGCAGCCGCCGGGGTATCCGCCGCAGGGGGATTCTGGCCAGCCCCAGCCGCAGGCGGGCGGCGGGATGCTTGGCGGCGGTGGCGGGTTCCTGCGCTCAGCGGCGGCGACCGCGGCCGGCGTCGCGGGCGGGGCCCTGTTGTTCCAGGGCATCTCGTCGATGTTCGGCCATGGCTACGCGAACAGCCTTTATAGCGGCGGCGCCGCGAACCCCGGCCTCGGCGAGACCGTGATCAACAATTACTACGGCGACAGCGCCCCCGGCGGGGACTACGGCGGCGGCGATTACGGTTCCGATCCCGGCTACACCGGCGGCGGTCCGGATAATGGCGGCGATTACGGCGGCGGGGATTACGGCGACGGCGACTACGGTGGCGGTGGCGATCTGGACGACAACATCTAACCGTCGGCGATTTGTCGAGGCGACCGGCGATTTGTCGAGGCGACGCCAATTTGGCCGAGGTCCTGGCCCGCGCCGGTGCGGCATTCAGCCGTACCGGCTCCAAGCATCAACGGCCACCGAGCCTCTTTTTTTGCACGAACGGCCGACTAGCACGGAGCAGGTAAACCCAACCTGCCGGACCACAATAACAACAGCAGCATGCCGGCCCCGATGGCATCAGATCGGAATCGCACCCCGAGAGCGGACAAGAATCCGCGATATTCACCGGGCCGCTACCTGTGCGGCGCCGTGCGGTACGAGTGTGGCGGAGAGACCGGCGCTGCCAATTATGCCATTTTGCCGACTGTCGGAAATGCACCGGCAGCGCGTTTGATATCGGCGTTCGAGTTACGGTCGAGCAATTCCGCATCGTCAGCGGAGCGCCCAAGGGCTTCACAAAGACGGGCGACAGCGGAAATTCGTTGACCCGACACTTCTGCCCGGAGTGCGGGTCACCGCTCTACACGTCGTCGCCGCGGCATCACGAGTTCGTTTACCTGAAAGCCGGGTGTCTCGACAACCCGGCCGTGTGCGGCCGGCTCATCAGAACTGGACGCAGTCGCGGGTTTCGCGGGCGGCACTCAGCCCGGAATTGCCGAACTTTCCTTAAAGACGCCTCCTGATCAGGCCGGTTCGCCTATCGAGGCTCGTCCTCCGTCGATCGCGGCGGATAGGCGTGCTGTTGCCCGTCCCGGTCGGTCACGACCCACTCCCCGGGCGTGCCGCAAGACACCGCCGCGCTCGGCCCGATCGGCACCTTGCCCCAGCCGCCCGGTATGTCGAGCACGTAAGTCGGCTGGCACAGCCCGGAGAGGCGGCCACGCAGTGCACCAACAAGACGCTGACCCTCGTCGATGCCGAGCCGAAAATGGCCGGTCCCTGGCGCGAGATCGGGATGGTGCAGGTAATACGGTTTGACGCGCATCGCGACGAAGCCGCGGAACAGGCTTTCGAGCACCGCCGCGTCGTCGTTGACGCCGCGCAGCAGGACGCTCTGGGACAGCACCGGGATGCCGGCTCGCACCAACCCGCCGACCGCCGCGCGCATCGCCGGCGTCAGTTCGCGCGGATGGTTAGCGTGGACGACGACGTAGACCGCCTTCTCGGCTCTCAGCGCAGCTATCAGTTCGGCCCCGACTCGCCCCGGCTCGGCGACCGGCACCCGCGTGTGAAACCGCATCACCGCGACATGCGCGATTCCGTCAAGCCGCCGCACGATCTCGGCGACCCGCCGCGGCGACAGCAGGAACGGATCGCCGCCGGTGACGATCACCTCCCAGATTTCGGGATGCGTTTCGATATAGGCAAAAGCATGGTCGAGCGCGTCGGGTGGCAGCACGCCATCACCCTGCCCGACCTGCTCGCGCCGGAAGCAGAAGCGGCAATAGACCGGGCAAATTAGGATCGGCTTCAGCAACACCCGATCCGGGTAACGGTGGACGATGCCAGGCAGCGGCGAATGATGCTCGTCGCCGATCGGGTCGGGCCGGTCCTCGGGGCTGTCGCTCAGCTCGACGGCGCTGGGCACGAATTGCGCCGCGATCGGATCGGTTGGATCGGCGGGATCAATCAGGGCCGCGATGTCATCGGTGATCGCGACCGAAAACCGCTCCGCGACCCGGCGCAATTCGCGCTCCCGCTCCGGCGGGACAAGACCGCGTTCGACAAGATCGGACGTACGCTGGGGCATCCCGCATCATCTGCGACTGCAACGCGACAGGCACAAGCCCGGCCGAGATCATCGGTGGTTTGCTCCCGCAAAAATTCGGGCTGATGCTGGCTCAACGGCGAGAGGATCGGGCAACAATGCGCAGCAAAATCGAAGAGCTGCTCGTGAGCCTCGATCTTGCGCTCACCAGGATCGCTTGGGAGGTCCATCAATGCCGACGATGGCCTGCCGGTTGCACCGCCGCCGCTCGACGAGCCGTCCAGAGGAATCGCACCGCCGCAAAGATCTGCCTCAAAATCGCACACGGCACTTCTATACCTGACGGGCTAATCATCTACCTGTGACCGTCGGCTTGCTACCTGCCGATACCATTCCCTGTGACCACCCCGTCACCCGTCGGTTTGATCGTGGGCCATATCCGCATCTCGTCCCAAAGCAGCACTCGGGGAAGCCCGTCCGTTCTCTGATCGATAAACCCGGGTCGCGACAGACCAGCGCCCTTTTGGCTCGCCATATCATCCGCGGATAAACTCCTGCCGCTGGCGGCAAGCTGCATCCGCAGATCTTCGGCCCACCCGACCGCGGAAAGGTCCGCGGCCCGACCGGCGCTAGGAAGAACCAGCGCTCCAAAAGCGAGCGCGCCGATTAAACCGAGTTTGCTTAGCTCGGTTCGTGGTTTCTGCAACGAATTACCCATCTTGCCGCCTCCCCGGCTTTGGAAACCCGGTGCTACTAAGACAGATACCAAGCATGCCCCCATTTGTACTGGTCGTTCGATTCGCGTTTTGCCGCTTGCACGCGAGGCCTCAGCGAAACTGCGCGTTGGCTGCCTGCAATCGGCTCATCAATGTGGCCGCGATGCTCGGCTCGAGTAGCTTTGACAAACCGTTGACGTCGATGTTCGCTGTGATCACCTGCCGCACCAGTTGATCATTCGCACTGTTGCTGACCGTATTGCTGATTCCGCCAGCCCCAAGGCTGCTGAGGATGCGCGTGAGGCCATCGTTTATGCTCGACTGGACCGTCGCAATCGAGGAGTTCAGCTGAACCTGGTTTGTCGCGTTGCCGGCCGTGAAACCGCTGGGCAAAACGGAACCGTTCGCGGCGGTCGTGATCACCGCCGCTGGCGGGTGAATCAGGCGAGACGGTAAAAGTCGGCACGATGACCCTCTGGGCCAGCGTGTCGTTGACGAACGTTGCCTCCTGGAATGAGAAGGTGACGACAATTCCCGAGCTGCTGCTGAACCCGCCGCGAATGGACGCCAACGACCGGGTATCCAGAGCGGCAAGGGCGATATTCTCCGCCGCCGGCGCCGGGGCAGTTGGCGCGGCCGCCGTCCGCGGGGAAATGTCGACCGTTTGTCCCGCGCGTGGAAGGGGGCTTGAACACCCGGCCAGTGCAATCAACATCAGAGCAGTCCAGACGAACGGCATTCTTTGCCTAGGTCGCACACCGCGCCTCCGTTCAGAAGCGCCCTAGACCGAGCATCGCCGGCCGCGCCAAGTTGGTGAGGTCGATCGCATAGCGGGCCAGCTCCCACGGTGGTTCCGGCGCCGCACTCCATCGTTTGTCGTCCGCGAAATGCTGCTGCGCCTGCTCGGCATTGGTCAGCACAAGAAAGAAAACACCGCTCCAATGTCTTTCGAACTCGCCCAGCGGTTCGCTTCGCAATCCGTTCGCCGGGTCGGCGAGCAACACCCAGCCGTCGCGAATACTTTGCAGGACCACAAAATGGGCGTAGCCGCGGACGTTTACCAGCACGATGGCGGGCACCCGTACCGCCGCGAGCTTCTCCAGCGGCGCCCGGTAGCCGTTTGATTCGAGCCCCCGCCGAGTCAAATAGTTCTTGATATCCAGCAATGAAAATCCCGATTTGGATATAACCTCCTTGTCGCCGTTCTCGAACATATCTTTGAATATCTCTTGCTCATCGACCTTTATGTCGTAATTGTAGCTCAGGAGCGTGGCCAGCGCCGCCGAACCGCAGGAGAAATCATATTGCTGAGGGATGGTGGCGCTGTATTTTTTTTCCTGGAAACCCTGCACGTTCATCGTGATTGCGGTGCCGCCGAGGCCGAAGCCGCTGAGAAAAAGTCCCCCCGCAGCCGCCGGGAACGAGAGGACGGCAGCCTGCGCCGCCGTCCCGAGGCAAACTGCCGCCGCTATTACGCGGCTTCGTTGGATGTACACTGGCATGCAAGCTCGCTGACCTGTCCGCAGCTTTGTCGCGTCTCAATGTACATTAATGATGATCGACGTGCTTTGCTGGAACAGCGAGTTGTTCCCGGAGTTCTGAAAAACCGTGGTGATCCCGGTGTTGTTGTTGATCGAATTGGTGGTTGAAATCAACCCGGTGTCGCTAGTCCCGATTACGGCGTTGCCTTTCAAAGCGCCATTGCTGAGGGCGCCGTCGAAGGTGAAGTTGGTGTCAACACTTATATTCTTGATGCCGCGCGCGGATTGACGGCCGAGCTCAGCCGCCGGGATAGCCGAACCGGCAAGGCCTTGGAGCACACCCGTCGATTTCGCTACGGATCCGTTATCGCCGGCCAGGCAGGACCCTCCGAAACCGACCGCCGCGGCGATCAGAGCCGCAATGGCCCAGGTGGCGGACGTTTGCATGTTACTCTCCCACACTGGTTCGTTCCAAAAAGGGTGGTCCGCACCCCCGCCGGCACAGCGGCGATGCGGACCACTTCAGCGAACCTACGCTCTTATTTGGCGAGACCGGCCGTCGTCGGCACGCCCACGCTCGGGCTGAAGCCGTTGAGGCCGCCGCCATTGCCGCCGACGGACGAGGTCAGAGCCACCGAGTTCTGCTGCACCGCATTGGCGCCGGTGTTCTGGTTGGCCTGCAGAATGCCCTGGCCACCCATCGAGTACGACATCCTCACGTTGCCGCTGCCGCTGGCCATCGCGGCGTTCTGCCTGACCTTGTTATTTGTCAGGCTCGCGGTGTTGAACGACGAACCAGCGCCACCCGTTGCCGTGGTCGTGTAGGTTGCGGTATGGGTGGTTGTCTGGCTCAATGCTGCCTCCGCCGACCACCGAATCCTTGAGCGCCGCCTGGATATTATTGAGCGTGTTGCCGTTGGCTTGCACGGCCTTGCCGCCATTATTCGCCGCAACGCCGGCACCGCCGCCGACGGTTGTGGTCGTGGTCTTCGTGTTGCCCGAATCGCGGATTTCGTTCCGGCCGCCGTTGTTGGCATTCGGGCTGTACGCACCGGCCGAGCTCTGCGTCGTGGTCGTGGTCTCATTGCTCGTGGTGCTCTTATTTATGTTGGTCGCCCGCCCGCCGGTTGTGGCGCTGGCCGTGCCGCCGTTACCCGCCCCAGAGGTCGCCGAAAGGTCCTTGTTGGTGGTCGTGGTCTTCGTGTTGTTGCTGCCGACATTACCGCCGGCCACGGTACCGCCCTTGGTGGCCACGTTCTTGGTGTTGTTGCTGTCGACATTGCCACCGGCCACGGTGCCGCCCTTGGTGGCCACGTTTTTAGTGTTGTTACTGTTGTTGTTGCCACCGCTTACCGCGGTGCTGCCCTTGCTGGCGACAGTATTGCCATTGGCTTGCAGCGCTGTGCCGCCCTTGCTGGCAGCAACGCTGCCGTTATCGGCGGCCGTAGTGTCGGTGCTGGTGTCGGTCTTGGTCACCGTAGTGGTTTTGGTATTGTCGCTGCCGAGGTGGAGAGTGTTGCCGTTGGCTTGAACGGCCGTGCCACCCCTGTCGGCCGCCGCGCCTGACACCGCGGTGCCGCCTTTGCTCGCCGCAGCGCCACCGCCGCCGTCGGCGGTAGTAGTGTCGGTGCTGGTGTTGGTCTTGGTGACCGTGGTAGTCTTGGTGTTGTCGCTGCCGATGTTGCCGCCGGCCACGGTACCGCCCTTGGTGGCCACGATCTTGGTGTTGTCGATGTTGCCGTTGGCGGCGGTCCCGCCCTTGCTGGCCGAGGCACCGTCGTTCGTCTTGGTGACGGTAGTAGTTTTGGTGTTGTCGCTGCCGATGTTGCCGCCGGCCGCGGTACCGCCCTTCGTGGCAATTGGGCCGACGGTAGTCGTGTTGCCGCTGGCGATGTCGCCGTTGGCGGCGGTCCCGCCCTTGCTGGCCGAAGCGCCGTCGTTGGATTTGGTGACGGTGGTGGTTTTGGTGTTGCCGCTGTCGTTGTTGAGAGTGTTGCCGTTGGCGTTCACCGCGGTGCCGCCCTTGCTGGCAACGGCCCCATTGTTGGTGTCAGTGTCCGTTTTGGTTACGGTGGTGGTCTTGGTGTTGTTGCTGTCTATGGTCTTGGTGTTACCACTGTCGATGTCGCCAACGGTTTTGGTGTTGCCGCTGTCGTTGTTGAGAGTATTGCCGTTGGCGTTCACCGCGGTGCCGCCCTTGCTGGCAACGGCGCCGTTATTGGTGGGGGTGACGGTGGTGGTTTTGGTGTTACCACTGGCGATGTCGCCAACGGTCTTGCTGTTGCCGCTGTCGTTGTTGAGCGTGTTGCCGTCGGCTTTCACCGCGACGCCGCCCTTGCTGGCTGCGGCGCCGTCGGCCGCTGAGTTGCTGCCGTCAACGGCGACCGGAACGGTGTTGCCATTTAAGCTACCGGCCGGGACCTCTTGGGCAAACGCCCCGCCTGCGGTGAGAGCCAGGATTGCGCAACTGCTGAGAAGAAGCTTTCTCATTCGGATAGTCCCCTTTGGGTTGTGCTCCACCCTCTTGGCGGAGCCGCTGGGTCATGCGCGAGCCAGGGCGGGGCCCCGGCAGTAGACTAGGTCGACCGCCGCCAAGCCCCTCGCTCGTCGCTCTTGTTACGTAGCAACTCGCATGCCAAACTAAATCTAGGATCAATTCTACCGGATCAGACCACCATATTGTGTCTCGCCACGTTTTCGGCCCGGTTGAGACACAGGTTGAGACGAATGGTGAGACAACTGTCTCAAATCGATTAAGGACAAAGTGTCTCGCATCGATTAAGGAAAGTGCCTCAAATCGATTAAGGAAAGGTTGCCTCGCGTCGACGGATATCGCGGCGCGGACCGAGCCGATGGTCACCGCGGACGGCGCACGCGCGGCCTGGCGGGTCGCCGGAGGCTCGTCGAATCCGGCTCGCGGACGAGGAAATTCGGCGACAGCTCGATCTGGTTGCGGTCCAGCATCCGGTAAAACGTCGCGCGCGAGACGCCGAGCGCGCGGGCGGCTCGGGTCATATTGAACCCGCTCTCCCGCAGAGCCTCGAGCATTGCTCCCCGTTCGGCATCGCTGCCGCGCACGATGCCGCGCTGGCGACGCCGAGCGGCGGGCTCGAGTCGCGGCCGCGCGACCGGGTGACGCCTCGCCGGCTCGGGGTCCAGCCGGAGGTCCGGGGCATCGATTGATGGACCGCTTGTTGAGAACGACGGCCCGCCGGATCGTCGCGATCAACTCACGGACGTTGCCGGGCCATCGGTGCGCCTGCAACGCCGCTAGCGCAGCCGGTGTGAGATCCGGTACCGGGCATCCCAGCTCGCGCGCGGCCTCACGCAGGAAATAATTGGCCAGGACTTCGATATCGCCGTCACGGTCGCGCAGAGGCGGCAGGTGGATCGACAGCACATTCAAGCGATAGTAGAGATCTTCCCGCAGCCGGCCGGCGGCGATGGCTGCTTGCAGGGAGATGTTGGTGGCCGCGATGACACGCACATCCGTCTTGATCGGCTTGCGTCCGCCGATCCGCAGGATCTCTCCCTCTTGCAGGAAACGGAGCAGCAGCACCTGCAGATCGGCCGGCATGTCTCCGATCTCGTCGAGAAACAAGGTGCCGTGTTGGGCGTGTTCGATATGCCCGCGCTTTGCCGAAGCCGCACCGGTGAAGGCCCCTTTTTCGTAACCGAACAACTCCGACGCGACCAGTGAGGCAGGCACCGCGGCGCAATTCAGCGCTGCGAAAGGCCCTGCCGCTCGGCGGGAGTGGTCGTGAATGGCTCGGGCAACCAACTCTTTGCCGGTGCCGCTCTCGCCGGTGATCAGCACCGTCAGGTCACAGCTGGCAAAGCGGCGGATCTGGTCGAATACCTCCACGATTGCGGGACTGTTGCCGACCATGAACTGGGTCGGCGAGTACTGAGCCGCAGCCGCAACCGTCGGTTCGCCCACGCGCTTTGGCGTCGGCACTGGGAAAATCCGAATCGACGGATCAACGTTCATGGCATGTCCTCCGTCACTGAAACTGTAGTGCAAAGTGCGTATTCAGTGATGATCGCCACGAGGACCGTCACACAGCCCAATCGCGGTTTGAATCGCCCCTATCGTATTGTCGAGATTTGATCCCGGTCAAGACGAATGCAAAAACTGTGCCGAGACAAAAAACCCTATCAATCATAACAGCTTATCATTTAGGATGCCGATCCTGCATGGGTGAGGTGTAAAGTCTTTCGACACCCCGTCCCTTCCCGGTCGCAAGTTCTTTCCTGATATCAGGAAGGATAATCCTAGTATTCATACGACCTCGATCACAATTTGTAATAGATTCTAATCACGCGATGCCCTTGCCCCGCTGCAAGCTTTTCCGACAACCTCCGCTCGGCACGGCAGGCATCTCAGCCGACGACCGCTTCCAGCTGCAATCAACGCGCGCATCGCCGGTGCAGCACGGACTTCTCCGACACGGCTTTTCGTGCCGGCTGCCAGTGGTCGTGAGCCGAGCCGCACGAGGCTCCTTCGGCCCCAGCTCCACAACTGCTGGATGCAGGGCCCCAGGATCGGGAGCTGCATGGCGGGGCACGCTCGATCTCTTCGCTTGGGAAGGTTTACCGGAAAGTAAGGCCTATTGCGCCAACGATTATTTCAATGAATGAGACCTCGACGTCTCATCTGTCCCAAATCGTCACAACAAAATCGCGAAACCGCATAAAAAACAGCGGATTACGACCAATTCGTCCAAGCCGCCAGCGCAGTGTCATGGCGGTCCGGCCGGCCCGGCTCGCCCCTAAGCGGAACGAGCGACAACGGGAGGCTCGTAGGTTGGTGGCCGCTGGGCACATTTCTCGCGACGGTTGCGCTCGCAAACGAGGGCTTCCGCCCGATCGACAAGCGCGGACGCCCGGACTGCGAGGTCCACCCGGCTCGGTCAGCGATAAGGATCGGTTTCGTCGATATTCAATTCGGCGGTGCGAAAGCAGCCCCGGCTGTTTTCGGCCAAGCGGAAGGCATGCCTCCCTGAGCGGCGGTGCCAACAACCAATTCCGTCGGATGACGGTGACTTCCGCCGGCCTTGCCGGGATAGCCGGTCCGGGGTCGAATCATGTTTGCGCGGCAACGCTGGATACGGGCTCGAATTCCGCCCTACAATTTATTTCGCATCGGAGGATCGCATCCTGCGGTAGAGCTGAACGTATCGGCTGAGACGGGCGAGAGGTGATGCGGGAACGCAAATGTGTGATCGGGAACGAATTGCGGCGGCTCATGACATTCAAGCCGCGAGAGCCGCGCCACCCGGGCCGGGTCCGTGCGCTCGCCCCGGCAATGCTGATTGCGGCTTACCTGTTTTTGTTGCCACGAGCAGGTCTGGCACAGGATGATCCGGCGAACGAGCTGACGGCCCTCCGCGCCGAGATCCAGCGAGAGTTGGCAAAGCTGAAGCAGCGGGAACGCCAGCTGAACGAGGAGGTGCGGCGGCTGGACCGCAAGAACCGGCTGCTCGATGAGCAGCTGCAAAAGCTGCAGGCCGCGGGAACCGTCCCGACCGTTCCGGCGGCGGCGGGAACGCCTCGCCAGCCCAGCCCGGAGAAAAGCCAGCCGACCGCGCCGAGCGCCGTGATTGCCCAGGCGGCGGCTCCGGCGACGTCAGAGCCGCCAAGCGATGCGGCGCCGGCTGGGGGCGAAGCGGCGCCGGCCGAAGGCCAGGCGGCGCCGATCGCCGGCCCTTCCGCGGAACAGCAGCAAGCTCGCCAGGTCGTGGAGACCGCGCCTAGCCTTTCCAATGTTGGCGGCGTCCTGACGCCGAAGGGTCAGATCGTCATCGACCCGTCGTTCGAATATGATTATTGGGCGCAAAACCAGCTCGGGGTGAACGGGTTCCAGATCATTCCCGGCATCACCTTCGGCAACATTTTTGTCACCCGCTTCGAGCAAAACATCTCGACCTTGGCGGTGACGGTACGCGGCGGCGTGACCGATCGACTGGAACTGAACGCGAAGGTGCCCTTCGTATGGAACTCCGGCAGCGTCAGCAGCCTCATCCCGGTCGGAACCAGCGCGCAGCTGCTGTCGGTCGGCACCGACGGCGTCGGCATCGGCGACATTCAGTTCGGCGCTAGCTACCAGATCAATTCCGGCCAAAGCGGCTGGCCGATTTTTCTCGGCAACATACTGTACAAGTCGGCGACGGGTACCAGCCCGTTTGACGTCCCGATCATTACCCTCAATGACCCGAACGGTCAGTTTCTGTCGGGAACGCCGAAGTCGTTGGCGACCGGGACTGGGTTCAACCAGGTAACGCCGAGTGTGACGGTGCTGCTGCCGACCGCCCCCGGGGTGCTGTTCGGCAACCTTCAATGGGCGCACAACATAGGCAAAACGCAGAACGTCCAGGACCGCCAGGGAGGTCCTCCCATTCCGGTGGATCTGCAGCCGGGCGAGGCGCCGGCGGTCACCTTCGGTATCGGCTTCGCCCTGAACGACCGGGCCGCGCTTTCCTTGAGCTACCAGCAAACTCACGTCTTCTCGGCCTCCTCAAACGGCCAAAAAATCCCAGGTTCCTCCTACTCATTTGGCACATTCAATTTCGGCCTGGGCTACCAGATATCGCAGTCCACCCGGCTCAATCTGAGCATCGGCATCGGCGCCGGCCCGAATACGCCGGCTGCAAAAGTACTCTTGGAGGTCCCCTACAAATTCTCGCTGTAAGGACGGTTCTCAGAGATCGCCGGAGCGGATAAAGGTGCTTTCGGCGTCACGAGTGACTATGGAGACGGCGGATGCGCCCAACTTTCCTGTGCATTCGAGCAATCTCACAGCTGAAAATGGCGCTGCTCCTGACAATCCGCTGGCCGCCGCAATAACCGGAAAGGAGCAATCAGGCGCGGTTCCCGCCATCAGACTGAGCGGCCCTTGCATTCGAACCGCTTCGGCAGGCGATCCTGCTGGTCGCGGGGACAAGTCCGGCAGTCAGTACCACTTTTACCGGCAACTGATCGCAAAGGCGGACAAGCTGCGGCAGAATCGGCGGAGAGCTGGAGCCGGCTCGGAACGCGGACGCTGGTCGAATTGGCAATACCCATTCTGACTACCGTTCGATATTTTTCAAATTGTCGCTTGAAAAAGGCGCCGCCATTGCTATTTCTATATTGCTTGAACTATAGAAAAATGTGGATGGATCAGAAACGCGCCATCGCCGCTCTCGGTGCGCTCGCCCAGGAAACCCGGCTGGAATTGTTCCGCCTCCTGGTCGGAATCGGCCCGCAAGGCCTGCCGGCCGGCGTCATTGCCGAGCGGCTCGGGGTGCAGCCGTCCTCGCTCTCGTTCCATCTGGCGACGCTGACGCATGCCGGTCTGATCACGCAGCGCCGGCTCAGCCGAAAGCTGATCTACTCGGCCGAATACGGTGCGATGACCGATTTGCTGTCCTACCTCACCGAGAATTGCTGCGGCCGCGGGGAATCCTGCGTGCCGGCCTGCAATCCCGCCGGTGCCTTTACGACTGGAGACAGCGAGGCAGCGGTTGCACGTTCACGTGTCGGTTGACGATCTCGATCAGTCGACCCGGTTCTACTCGACCCTGTTCGCCGCCGAGCCGACCGTCGTCAAAGACGACTACGTCAAGTGGATGCTCGACGACCCGCGGGTCAATTTTGCGATCAGCACGCGGGCGGGCCCCGCGGCCGGCATCTCGCATCTCGGCATTCAGGCCGAAGACGAGACCGAACTCGCGGAAGTGTTTGACCGCCTCAGCCGCGCCGAGCGACCGATCGTCGAGGCGAAGAACACGGTCTGCGGCTACGCCCAATCCGACAAGCAGTGGACTGCCGATCCGCAGGGTGTGCCGTGGGAGACCTTCTACACCTACGGCGAAAGCACGGTATATGGCGAGGGCTCGCTCGGCAAGCTGAAGGAGGTCGCCGAGGCGGCGTGTTGCGCGCCGACATGCTGCGAGCCCAAAGCTATTCAGACACCACAACCAGCCGCCGCGACGGCCTGCTGCGCGCGGTAGGGAGGGGACCAATGGACCAACACGCACAAAAAGAATTGGTGCGGGCGCGCTATGGCGGCATCGCCGAAGCGGCAAGCGCGGCGAACTGCTGCGCACCGGCAGCATCGTGCTGCGGCCCGACTGCCGATCCGAACAGCAAATCGCGCGAGATGGGCTATTCGGACATCGAGCTGGCGGCCGTGCCGGAAGGGGCCAATCTCGGTCTTGGCTGCGGCAACCCGCAGGCGATCGCCGCGCTCAAACCCGGTGAGACCGTGATCGATCTCGGCAGCGGCGCCGGCTTTGATTGTTTCCTCGCCGCCGGCCAGGTCGGCAAGACCGGCCGAGTGATCGGCGTCGACATGACGCATGAGATGCTGAAGAAGGCGCGCGCGAACGCAGTCAAAATCGAGGCCCGCAATGTCGAATTCCGCCTGGGCGAACTTGAGCATCTGCCGGTCGCCGACAGCACTGCCGACGTGATCCTGTCGAACTGCGTCGTCAATCTCGTGCCCGATAAGGCTCAAGTGTTCCGAGAAGCCTTTCGCACCCTAAAACCCGGCGGACGGCTGGCAATCTCGGATGTCGTCAACAAGGCGCCATTGCCCGCCAAGTTGAAGGACGATCCTGCGCTGCTGTGCGGCTGCATCGCCGGCGCCGCGACGATCGAGGAGACCGAGACCTGGCTGGCCGAGGCCGGCTTTGTCGATATCCGGGTGACGCCGAAGGCGGAAAGCCGCGAGCTGATCAGCACCTGGGCCCCCGGCAGCGGCATCGAGGACTTCGTCGTCTCGGCGATTGTGGAAGGCCGCAAGCCGGCTGCCTGAACCCCATCCCGGCGCACCGCTCCCGGAGCGAGCAGAAAGCGCGCGGGGGCCGTGCGCATGCGCGGTTGAAGTCGATTGGGGTACCGACTCCATGAGAGGACGGCACACTCCGCGGGCGGCTTACATCGGACAAGCCTGACCAACGAGACGGGATGAGCGAAAGCAACCTCAAAGATCGTGCAGCTATCCACGATCTCTTTACGCGTTATTGCTGCACGCTCGACAATGGCGAGATCGAGGCTGTGGTCGACTGCTTTACGGTAGACGCGATCCTCAAGAGCCCGATCATCGACATTAGCGGCCACGACGAAATCCGCGCCTTCGCCGGCCGCTTCGCGGCACAACGCGCCGCGGGTACGCAATTTCGCCATATGGTCAGCAATGTCGCCGTGACGATCGCCGGAAACCAGGCCGCCGCTAGTGCCTATCTGCTGGTGCTCATATCAAAGGACGGCAACCACCGTAGCCCTCCGCCCGGCCGCTACGTGTGTGAGCTGATCAAAGACGACGGCGGCCAATGGCGCTTCTCGCGCCGTACTGTCTTTCATGACCACGACTATACGCTCGACGGGATCGGTCGCTAAATCGCAGGGCAAGCGGAGGACCATCTCAGCCGGCTCCGGTCCCATCCGCCCCGGCATTTCGCCCCCTGCCGAACGACTTACCGATGAGGAGGGGCGTCATCATACGTGAAGGAAGGGGGCAAGAAGAGAGACTTGCCGTTTGTGGGGTCGACACCGACGGGACCTCGTTGGAGGCAGCAGCGCAAGCCACAACAGGGCCATAAAAGTGAGGCAGCTTACCGAATCGCACAACCGGCAGTCCCAGGGTAGGAGCCACGATGAAGAATCTCCTCATTCAACTCATCGGTGCGGCCGTCGTGACTCTCACCCTGCTCGATGTGTTTTTTACCGTTATGTATCCTGCGAGTGGGCACGGTCCCGTCCGCAAACCGCTCGCCTGGATTGTGTGGCACGTCTTCCGGTTGCTCAGTACGATGACGGCCGGGCAGAGGCGACGCAACCTCCTCTCTTACAGCGGCCCCGTCCTATTTACCATCAGCTTTATGGCTTGGTTGATGCTGCTGGTGATCGGCTGGGCGATGATCTACAAACCCGCGCTCGGCGCAGACATCACAGCGTCCAGCGGCCCAACCGATCCGAGCTGGGCCACGGCGATCTATTATAGCGGCTTTAATGTCACGACGCTTGGAGTCGGCGACGTATCGGCGAAAACCGCTCTATACCGGTTGCTCACGGTTACCGAGGCCGCGGCGGGTTTTGCATTTTTCAGCCTCGCAATCACCTACTTTCTGTCGGTGTACTCCGAACTTACGAGCCGCAATGCTTTCGCCCAGGGGCTTCATCACTTGACCAGACAAACCGGTGATGCCGCGGAGCTTCTCGCGAGGCTTGCCGATGGTTCCGAGCTCACCACCCTCCGAAATCACCTGTCGTCCAAAGCCGATTTTTTGCGCCGGATATATCAGACGCACCGCTTCTATCCCATCCTCCGGTATTTTCACTATCGGGAACCGTATTATGCACTTCCTCGCATCCTTTTGCTGGCCCTGGATACAGCAACATTGGTTCGTAGCGCGCTCAACAGCGAGCATTATAGCCGCTTGCAACGATTACCGTCACTTGACGATTTGTTCGATGGGGCGATGTGCCTGATGCGGGAACTCTCCGATAGTGTACCGCCGCGAAAAGCGCTTCCAGCAGAGGCCGAAGCTTGGCGGAAACGCTATTGGGCTGCAGTCGCTCGGCTTTCAGGGACTGGCGTTATTATCCGGAGCGATCGGGACGCAGGGGCTGAGGAATATGTTGCCCTCAGAGCCCGGCGGGATCAATCTCTGCGTAACGTAGCAGCGATGATGCTTTACGAATGGGAAGTAATCGAACTCGATCACACAACCGGCGCGTCTCCGTGACGCGGGAAAACACTCCATAATCTTTCCTTCCGGCGAGCAGCAGCATCAGCCATGCGCGATGAGAATCGCGGCCTCTCTCCTATTTGTCGTCGATTGTACTCATCGGCGGCCAGGCGGGACGGTTCCGCGGTAAGCCGGAGAACGCGTAGACCCCCGAGATACCTGATCCGTCAAGCGCCAATCGCGACGGCGCTCAAGCTCCACCTACGTCTCCGCCTGTAACCGCGCTCATCACTCTGTGCAAACCGGTCACGATGGCGGACAATCGGTCGAACAAGCAGGAGGACGGCCATGCCAGTCATCGACGTTCAGGTTCATCCCTTCGATCGAAATCATCCCGGCCGGCCGTGGGCCAGTCCCTCGCACGGACTCGACTCCGCCACAGGCGAGGAAATGGTCGCCGCGATGAACAGTGTCGGCGTCGACGGCGCGATCATGGTCTCGTCGTTCAGCGCCTATGAATACGATCCGAGCTACGCGCTCGAAGTTTACAATACCTATCCGGACAAGTTTCGGGTCGTGACGCCGGTCGACGCGACCGATCCGGCGATCGACGATGTGGTGGCGAAATGGGCGGCGACGCCAGGCGCGCGCGGCATTCGCATACGCATGCGCGACGGCCTGCCGATGGACGCCGACCATCCCGGCCTGAACCGCGCTTTCGCCGCCGCCGCCAGGCATGATTTGCCGGTCAACCTGCTGTGCTGGGGCATCCTGGACAAAGGGCCTGCCGCACATCCAGCGACACCCCGATACGGTCATCGTTATCGACCATCTCGGCCTGCTGCAGCCGGCTCGCCCGCCGGTCCCCGCCGACGTCTGGGCCGATCTGCCGAAGCTGCTCGACTTGGCCCAATACGAGAACGTAAGGGTGAAGATCAGCGGCGCCTGCACGATGTCGCACCAACCGTTCCCATACGACGATATCTGGGAACCGGTGCTGCGGGTCATCGATGCGTTCGGGCTGGATCGCTGCATGTGGGGCACCGACTGGACGCGGACGATCGGCATGCTGACCTATGAGCAGGGCGTCGCGCCGTTCCGCGACACCAAGCGCCTGTCCGAGAGCGACAAGGCGGCGCTCATGGGAGGAACGTTGCAGAAAGTCTACAAGTGGTAGCGCGACCGTACCGAATTCGGCCGCGCCTCAATCCGACGGCATAGCTCAGGGACCAGCCACGGCGCTGCACCACGCCGGGCGTGAACAGGCAGCGATGTCGTCCGGCGTCCGCGGCTCGGTTTCGAACGTCGCGATGCGGTCGGCGATGCCCTGATTGTAAATCGCGGTGATCGCCGCTGCATCGGCGGGTTTCGCGATGCGCGTCGTGTAACGCAGTGCCCCTCCGCCGTCGTCAGGCGATGCGGCGCTCGTACCAGCCGCGGCTCTTCAAGACGATGCGCACGACCGAGAGCATGACCGGTACCTCGACCAGCACACCGACGACGGTCGCCAGCGCCGCGCCGGACTGGAAGCCGAACAGCGCGATCGCGGCGGCGACGGCGAGCTCGAAGAAGTTCGAGGCGCCGATCAGCGCCGAGGGGCAGGCGATGTTGTGCGGCACGCCAAGCGCGCGGTTGAGCCCATAGGCGATGCCGGCATTGAGATAAACCTGGATGACGATCGGCACCGCGAGTAGCGCGATGACCAGCGGCTGCCGCACGATCTGCTCGCCCTGAAAGCCGAACAGCAGCACCAGGGTCGCGAGCAGCGCGACCAGCGACACCGGCTGCAGCCACCACAGGGTCGCGGCAAGCGCAGCCGCGCCATCCCGGTGCAGCAGCGCGCGGCGCCACAGCTGAGCGGCGATGACCGGCACGACGATGTAGAGCACGACCGACAGGAACAGCGTCTGCCAGGGCACGGTGATCGCCGAGAGCCCGAGCAAGAGGCCGACGATCGGCGCGAAGGCGAAGACCATGATCGTGTCATTGAGCGCGACCTGGCTGAGGGTGAAATTCGGGTCGCCCTCGGTCAGGTTCGACCAGACGAAGACCATCGCGGTGCACGGCGCGGCGGCGAGTAGGATCAGGCCGGCGATGTAGCTGTCGATCTGCCCTGCCGGCAGCCAGGGACGGAACAGCCAGCCGACAAAAATCCAGCCGAGCACCGCCATGCTGAAGGGCTTGATCAGCCAATTGATGCCCACCGTGACGGCAATGCCGCGCCATTGCTCGGCGACCTGATGCAACGCGCCGAAATCGACCTTGAGCAGCATCGGTACGATCATTAGCCAGATCAGCACCGCGACCGGGATGTTGACCTCGGCTACATTCATGCGGCCCAGCGCGTGAAACGGTGCCGGGAACAGCTGGCCGAGGACGATGCCGGCAACAATGCAAAGTGCCACCCACAGCGTAAGGTAGCGCTCGAAAGTGCCCAGTGCCGGCGCCGATCGGCGCCGGTCGACATTGGCAACAGATGTCATGAAGGCCTCTTCATCCGTCGAGATGCGTGCTCACATCGTTCCCCGGCAGGTTCAGCACCTTGCACCCGAGCTGCCAATATTCCTCGGTCTCCGCCGATCCCCGAGGTGAACCCAAGCTACGCGCTCAGGTCGGAATACCCATACGCGATCATGTCGATCCGATCGGCAGCAGCATCGGGGAACAAAAGGCGGCTTTACACCTCGCCGTTGATGTCGATTTAACGGGCTCGAGCGGACCCCAGGCACCCTGATTTCGCACACGGGTCGAGTACAAAACCGAAACTGAATTGGGCTGAGCCCTCCCATATGCATAACCGAAAAAAAGGCCAGCGCGGATAGCTTCCGGCCGGCCGGTATCTCGGCCTCTGCTACTCGAAAGCTTGTTAAATCGATCTCGGAAGTGGTGCCGCTGGCCACAGCGGGGGCCTGCGGCGTTAGCTTGCCTGCATTTCAGAAGGTGCCAAGCACTCGGCCCTTTCCGGGCTTCAGTCCAAGATCAGCGACGCTATCGTCCGTCAGTGGGCCGACAGATGTTGGCGTACCCCCAGGGACTGTATCGCGAGCAACGGCGAAGGCTTCGTCAGAATCATTGACAGCAGCCGCAACGATACGCCTGCGCAGATTTTGGCCGATTTCCGTATCGGGCCCGGTAACGAGCATCATCCAACCCTTCATCGTTCCCCTCCTAATCTCATAACGGACAGGATAGCATGGGCCGAGGGCTGGGCCGATCATCTCCCGCGACTTCTGATCGCCACGGTGGCAGGTTCGGGGCATCGGCGGCCGGCCAATCGTCGGCCAAAAAAGGTTCCGCGAACGGTTCGGTCAGCCGACCGCGCCGGAACGTCGGGCGGCGACGGAGATGCACCCCTATTTGTTCTCTTCGGCCACAGTGCTCAGAATTGGCAACAGTGTCCAAACAAGGTGGAAAGAACCGGGCAAAACGCTGCAAGCGGCGACAGCGGAGATGCCTTTTGGCCCTGCCAAATCAGCGCGTTTCAGCGGCTGAGTGCCGTCGAATGACCGCCTTGCTACCTCTATACGGGTAGCAGGTGCGATTTACGATTGCCCAAACCCGCCGCAGGGGCGATCTTGGCCCCCTAAATCGCCGAGAATCGGGCGAATGTCGGCCAAATTTTTCCTATCACTGGGACGCCCCCGTGCTGACCTATGACTTCCGCCTGCCGCCCGGCCCCCGAACCGTCGAGTACGCGATTCTTGCCGAAGACCTCGGCTTTCGCGCGGTCTGGTGCCCCGAGGTTCCCGCCTTCGGCCACGACATATGGGTCACTCTCGCCCGCATCGCCGAAAAGACGAAGCGCATCAAATTCGGCCCCTCCGTGCTGATCCCGAGCTACCGCCACCCGATGGCACAGGCCTCGGCCATCGCGACGCTCGAGCAGATCGCGCCGGGACGCCTGATGGTCGGCTTCGGCACCGGCTTTACCGGCCGGGCGGGGATGGGCAAGAAGCCCTTGAGCTTGGCGAGCATGCGCACGCATATCAGGCAGGTCAGGGCATTGCTGCGCGGCGATGTTGTCGAGATCGACGGCGGTCTCGCCCAGATCCTCGCCTCCGACGGCTGGTTGCCCGACCGTCCGATCGACGTGCCAATCTACATGGCAGGCCAAGGCCCGAAGGCCCGCGCGCTCGCTAAAGAGATTACCGACGGCCTGATTTCCCTCGGCGCCCCAGCCGAAGGGTTCGAGACCTGCCTCGTGTCGACCAACGGCACGGTCCTCGATGATGGCGAGGACGTCACCTCGCCGCGCGCCTCGACCGCCGTCAAACCGCTCATCGCGCTCGCCTATCACTTCAGGTACACGACCGATCCGGAAAGCGTGAAAGCGCTGCCGAACGGCGAAGCGTGGCTTGCCAGCGTCGAACGTGTGGACGAGAACATTCGCCACCTGTCCATTCACCGCGGTCATAGCGCCGACATTTCGAACGGCCATGACGCGCTCGTCGACGTATCCGCCGCCAAACAGATGACCTTTACGGGCACGCGCGAGGAGTTGCGCGAACGTCTTGCCCAGCTCGAGGCCCGCGGCGCCACCGGCATCATCTTCGGGACCAGCGGTTACGATGTCGAGCGGGAGCTGAGGGCCTACGCGGAAGTTGCTGCATTGAGGTAACTGAGGCGCGGCGCCTATTCGCAGCGGGCATCCACGGCCCGGTACATCGACGCTGCTATTTCGCGGCTGCGGCTTCCGGAACCGAAGCAAGCAGATCCCAGCGGTGGGCCGACTGCGCGAGGATGCGATCCAAATCCTCCGGCAACAGGAATCCGGTATCGATCAGCTGCTGCGCCGCATGGTTTACCTCGTCAAGGTAAGCAGCCTTACTGGAATAGCGTGCCTCGATCGACCGGCGCGGGTCGCCTTTCGCGTTACGTTCGACCTCGGTCGCCGGGAACGGAATCGTCGACCCCATCAGGCTCATCAGCCGGTCGGGCGCGCCGATCTGAGGATGGCGCAGGTTCCATCCGGTATAGGTCGCCAGAGGCACTGTCACGTCGGGCAGACGAATGCCGCTCAGCTCATTGCCGTCGGGATCGACCGACGGAACGAAGTGCGGGTAAGCCTCGCCCTCCCTCGGCGGCAGTGTAGTGGCGATCCCACGCGCAGCATCCGGGCCGAAATCGAGACGCGTAACCCGCGGCGGATGCGCCGGGAATCCCACGCCCGGAATGGCGGTGACGACGCCCTTCACTCTTTCCGGCGCGACGGCGGTGCCGTCAGCAAGCCGTGGGTAGCGGCTCGGCGGCGGCTCCTCGCCCTCGCTGACCCAGCGATCCATCCGCGACCAGCAGAGCGCGCAACAGCGGGTTGTAGTCGACCGAATTCAGTGCTTGCTGGCCGCGCTCGCCGTTTTGCGGGTTGGTGTCGGTCAGCGGCAAGGTGCCGGCGGAGTGTTGCGCGCCGGCGAAATGGTAGAAGCGCGATGAAGCGATCGGCTCGACGTCACGCGTGCCGCTCGCATCGGTGTGGATCAGCGAGGCGTCGCCGCGCCAATACTCGCACGAAGTATTGGTGAAGAAGATTTTCGGCACCCGATGGCGCGCCGCGAGGCGTTCGAGGAGACCGTCGCACCGGCCGCTGACCGGATCGGTGACGGCCATCTCGTTGAATGGGAACGGGTCGCTCGGCAGCGACGCCGACGGCTGCCCGAAGCGCATGTTGAAATCGCCGCCGCGCTTGCCGCCGGCGATGTGCACCAGCACGCCGTCGAACACCATCCGCTCAGCCTCGTCCTCGTTGAAGCCGAGATAGAGGAGCTGGCGCAGAAAGCGCCCGCTTTGTGATGCGCCGAAGGCGTAGGCGTGTTGGATGCTGCTGGCGCAGGGGTTGTCCGCGGCATCGCTGTACCGCAGATAGGATACGATATCCCGCGCTGCCAACAGACCCAGCCCGATCACCGGCGCGCCGGTTGTCGTGTAGATCACCTCATAGATCCTGCCGGGTTCGAAGCCGGCGGCGAGATAGACGTGGTTTGGATCGGCGACGACGCGCCCCGCTTCCAGCCGGGCGAATGACCAACTTTGGCGAGGGATCGTTCGTGGCGGCGCTTCCTCGCCGTCGCGCACCAGCAACACTGCGTTGGCGTCATCCGGATCATTGCTTGGGTAAGGTCGGTGCCCGCGGTCGGACAGCTGCTGGACCCGGCTCGGCTTGCTCGGCTGGAAGCCGACCAGCAGCCGCCCCGAGACGGGCAGTCCGTCGATCTGTGCCTCGGGCACCTTGATGCGCATCAGTCCGTCTGCTTGCCGGCACGTCATGCTGCCAGCCGCACCAGACAACCGTATAGCCCTGGCGCATCAGAAACCCGTTGCCTGCATCGGTCGGCCCGGCAGGATTGATTGGCCGCGGCACGCCGTTGAACGTCGCCAGCGCCAGCCGGTTGCCGCGGTTCGGTACGTCGAACAGCAGGCGGTGGTTCCCGCGCGCCTGGTCTACTGGCGCAAGGATGCGGATATCGGACGTGAAATGCACCAAGCCGTCGCGTCCGCGCTCGGCCAGATCGATATCGGTGATGGCGCAGTTCAACGGATGCGCTCGGATCAACGGCGAAATGTACCGCGCCGTCGAGTTGCTGATAGCGCCCGACATCGCCGAATTCCCGACCGTCGGCGAGCGGCTTGCAGGGTTTTGATCTCGAGCCTGACAACAGCCATTGTACTCCTCCCCTGCGATGCACCGTGCCTCTTTATCATCAATTCGCTCGTGCGGCTCGCCGCTGGTCAAGTGAGCAGAGGGCGGAAGCCACAAGCGCAAGAACTTTCCGGGATCGTCTATGCCACGTGGCGCGGGTATCGCAACGCCTGCTTCAGCCGCGACATCCAGCCCTCGCCTCGCTCGGTCCGCAGAACCAAACAGTGGGACCCGTGCATCGTGTATCTCTCGCTAGAGTTAGAGTGAAAGAACATCGATAAGGCTTCGACGTACGTCTATAGGCACAAATGGCGCAAGGGTGACATCGTGATCTGGGACAATCGCAGCGTTCTGCACCAGGCAACGACGGATTACGACATGAACGAATACCGCTATCTTTACCGCGTGCTGATGGCAGGCGAACGGCCGATCCAAGCCTCGGCCTGACCGCGAGGGTGTAATGAAAGCTGGTGATCCGAACCATTTGACGGCCGCTGCACCAGGCCAGTTTCTCGATAGCCCGTTCTCTCGCGTGATCCGTCAGCCGCTGATCCTCGGCCTCTTTCTGCCGGTGCAAAGCGGCGGCTGGTCTGCATCACTGTTGCCGCGGACAACGGACTGGAGCTTCGAATACAACGCGGCGTTGACCCGGCGGGCGGAGGCGCTGGGGTTCGACCTGGTCTTTGGACTCGCTCAGTGGACGGGCAAGGGCGGCTATGGCGGCGTCTCGAAATATCGCGAGGACTCGCTCGATCCGTTCATCACCGTGACCGCGCTCAGCGCAATCACCGAGCGCATTCTGCTGATCTCCACCATCCACGTGCTGTTCGGGCCGTGGCATCCGCTGCACGTCGCCAAGTTCGGCGCGACCATCGACCACATCTCGGGAGGGCGCTGGGGGATGAACGTCGTCACCGGCTACTCGCCGCGCGAAGCGCGCATGTTCGGCGGCCATCCTATCGACCACGACCGCCGCTACGAGATGGCTGGGGAGTTCACCGACATAGTTTGCCGTCTCTGGGGTGCGGCCGATGACCTGACGCTGCAAGGCGAGTTCTGGTCCGTGGAGCAGGCATTCGTGACGCCGAAGCCGCGGTTTGGACGGCCCGTGCTGGTCAATGCGACCGGATCGCCAGCCGGGAGTGCGTACGCCGCCGCGCATTCGGACCTGGTTTTCATCACGAGCCCGGCCGGCCATGAGATCGACGCCGCGCTGACCGTGCTGCCGGCACACAACGCGGCTATCAAAGCCGCCGGCGCCGAGCGCGGCCGGGAACTTCGCACGATCATCAACCCGATGATCGTCTGCCGCGAGACCGACCGCGAGGCGCGGCGCTACCACCAGGCGATCCTGGATGCGGGCGATCGCGGCGCGATCGAAGGGTTTGTTGCGCACCAGCGGGCAGGCGACGCGGTCGCCTGGAAGGCGCATGGCGACACGCACCGCGCGCTCGGCGGCAACATTCAGATCATTGGCAGCCCGGAATACGTGGTGGACAAGCTGCTTGGCCTCAAGCGGGCCGGCTGCGACGGCATCCAAGTCGCGTTCTTCGATTTCGCGCCCGATCTTGAGTTTTTTGGCGAAGCGGTGCTGCCGCTGATGTGCCAGGCGGGTCTACGGCTCAGTTAGGCGCGCGGTGACACGCCTCAGTGTGTTCTTGGCGATGAAGCGCTTGGTGACGTTTTCGGCCTATGGGGCGATGGTCAGGGTCGGTAACGTCCCGGTTGTGCCGGCAGGGCTCCGGCATCGGCGACGAACCGCCCGGGCGTATCGTGGACTTGGCCCGCGGCGCAAAACCGCACTGACGCGGTTCTGTCATGCCGCCGAGACGCGAAGAGGAGATAGGATAGCGGTCGAAGACGTTCTGGCCGAGCATCAGCGCCGCCCCGACAAGGCGCTCGGGATGGGAGGGCCCGAACGGGTTGCGCGGCGACGCGCCGAAGGCAACCGCAACGCGCGCGAGCGGCTCGATCTGCTGATCGACCCCGGCACGTTCAGCGAGTTCCGGCTTGTTCGCCGCCGGCATCCGGCCGGAGGCGCGCGAACGCACGCCGGCAGACGGCAAGATCGCCGGGTTCGGCCGGATCGACGGGCGCATGGTCGCGGCGGTCGCCAACGATTTCACCGTGCTCGGCGCCTCCTCGATCGCCGTCAACATGAAGAAGATCCGGTATGTGAAGGAGGTTGCCAATGCCCGCGGCCTGCCGCTGGTGCTGCCCGGCGCGTCGGTTACGTCCCGCAATCAGAGTATGGGCATCTTGCGACGGTCGCCCCTCGGGTCGGCCGCGGCCGGACTGCGCCGAAAGCGGTCGCCCCGGAGATCATCCGAGGGCGAGCAATCAGGCGCCGGCCGAACCACGGGAGCCGCTCGTCCTTCGTAAATCAAGAATTCGCAAATAGAAATTTTGAAGCTGCGGTTCTCACACGCATTCCTGTTTCCCGTTTATGAGCGCTTTTATCAGGCCCAAGGTCATGGATACCATACGGGCGGGTTTTCGCGACAGCGCGAGCACTCTCGGACGACCAAGTTTTGATTGGAGCATCGCGCAGCGACGCCCCAGACGCTTATAGCGGGGAGTTAGTGGTATCCTCCACCCGAGGCGTCCTGAATCTGCGTTAACACGGCATCCAGGTTAAAGGCCGCCGGCTTCTGGCGCGGAGGGAATTTAGTGAATGCGTCGATCTGCTGGGCGACTAGCGCCTGCATCTCGTATAGCAGGTAAGCATGAGAAATCACCCAGTCCCAGTAGGTATTCGAGTTCTCGTCGGCCCGCTCGAACGGATCCCGCCGCAGGTTGAACATCTTCGGCGCCCGCAGCTTCACGAACGGCTCAAACCAGCACATCAGTTGCTTGGCGCGTTGCTCCGCCAGCACCATCTTCCAGTCGTTCATCCGGACCGCCAGGATGTCGCCGTCGTCGCTGATGTAGAAGAAGAACTTGCGCGGCCCCTCGTTGGTCTCGCCCTTCAGGTAGGGCAGCAGGTTGTAACCGTCGATATGCACCTTGTAGGTCCGCTCGCCCACGTGGTGACCTTCCAGCAGCTTCTGTGAGATGTCGGGCACCCCGGCAGCAGCAAGCAATGTCGGCAACCAGTCCTGGTGTGATGCGATATCGTTGTACACTGAGCCAGGCTTGATGATTTCTGGCCAGCGCACGAAAATCGGCACGCGCCAACCGCCCTCCCAGTTGGTATTCTTCTCGCTGCGGTACGGCGTGATTCCGGCATCGGGCCAGCTGTTGTAGTGCGGGCCATTATCGGTCGAGTATATGACGATCGTGTTGTCGGCGATGCCGAGTTCGTCGAGCTTCGCCAGCATCGTGCCGATATTTTCATCATGCGCGACCATGACATCGTTGTACTGGCCCTGACCGCCGCTCTTGCCTTTATGCTTTTCCGCGCAATGGGTCCGGAAATGCATCGCGGTGGTGTTGTACCAGAGGAAGAACGGCTTTTCCGCCTTGTGGCACTTGTCGATAAAGGCCAGCGCATGCTCGGTGACTTCGTCGTCGATGGTCTCCATGCGCTTCCTGTTCAGCGGGCCGGTGTCCTCGATCCTTTGCCCGCCTTTGCCGTCGGCCCAAGTGTGCAGGACGCCGCGCGGTCCGAACCGCTTGCGAAACGCCGGGTCTTTCGGATAGTCGGGCTCCTCGGGCTCCTCCTCGGCATTGAGGTGGTAGAGATTGCCGAAGAACTCGTCGAACCCGTGCATCGTGGGCAGAAATTCGTCCTTGTCGCCCAGATGGTTCTTGCCGAACTGCCCGGTCGCGTAGCCGAGCGGTTTCAGCAGTTCGGCGATCGTGGGGTCTTCCGCCCGCAGTCCGACATCGGCGCCCGGCATGCCGACCTTGGTGAGGCCGGTACGGATCGGGTTCTGGCCGGTGATGAACGCGGCGCGGCCGGCGGTGCAGCTCTGCTGACCGTAATAGTCGGTGAACGTCGCGCCTTCGTGGCCGATGCGATCGATATTCGGGGTGCGGTACCCCATCTGCCCGCGGTTGTTGTAGCTGATGTTCCACCAGCCGATATCGTCACCCCAGAGGATGAGGATGTTCGGCTTGTCCGTCTTTGCCATCTTGATCTCCCAGGTTGACCGGCGTTCACAGAACTCCCTCGGGCGGGGCCGCTCATGCAAGGCGCAGCAGCACAGCACCGAGGGCAAACAGGCCGATGCAGGTCAGCAGGACGGCAACCGCGATGATCGGCGACTGCATTCCTCCTTCCTTCAATCCGGCGACTTGAGCGAATGGACCGGTGCTGAGGTAGCGAGTGGTCCACCTGTACTGCCAGATCGAAATCAACAGCGCCAGGACGCCGCAGAAAATTAACGCGGTCCCGAGGTACTTCGGAGCGTTCGGCAGATAGGCGGGCTGAGTTCCGGGCGTCTGTTGCAGGCGCTGAAAGAACTGCTCGATAGCGAAACCAAACCCGATCAGCGATACCGCTGTCCGCACCCACGACATCATCGTGCGCTCGACACTCAGTCGCGTGCGAAGCCACGCAAAATGGCTGTCCGCTGTGACCCTTACTTCAAATCGACCCTGATTTTCAAGGAAATCGGGATCCGCCATAATCACTGTCCTCGTCAGATGCGACGGACGGAACTTCGGCTGCGCAATCGGCGTGCGATACGCAGCGCCAAGCCGCGCAGCACCACATAGGGCACAAGTGCGAGTAATAGCGCGATGACGACTGCCTCAACCGGATAGAATCTTTGCAGCACGATGACTTGATAGATCGTGTCCATCACGAGCCCGAGCAGGACGATCCGGGCCGTCGCGTTCGCTGCTTCGCGCAATCGTGCAATGCGCGCCGGCGGATTGTGCAGCATGGTCCGCATATAGGGCTCGCGGCCCAGTCGCGCGTCTGTGCGAGCATCATGAATCGCCGCGATCGCTGCCATCGTCGGCTGCAGGATGAAGCGGAACGACATGGGTCCGCCAGGCCGCTCGGCCAGCTGGCGCAGCACGCGCTCAATCGTCGCGAACGCGATGCCGTGCCAGAGCACACCGGACGCGATCAGCACGATCGCGATGACGATGACAACCTTCGCCAAAACGCCCAGCTCTTGCCGTTCGATGTTGCTCATCACAGGGCCTGTGGTTGCCGGACGTCACGATGAACCCCGACGTTACTCATACCGGTGTCGATCGGTTCGGCGTGCCGAGCGGTCGGGCGATAGCCGCAGCAATAATTGGCGCACACAGACGCGAGCCGCCGTTAACGAGCTTGCGGGGAATGTGCCTGAACGAGTTGCTTGCGCTCTCCGGGCTCTGCGGAATGCAGCTCGCGCTCCGAGCACGGGCGCCATGCGTTTACGCGGGGGGCATGACCAGCAAGTTAGTCCGTGCCGAACTCCGGTGCAAATTTTCTCTTCCCGACCTCATCGTTGCCCAGGAACTGGCGAAAGGTCCGGTCAGGGGCATGAAGACCGATTGCCAGGGCGACGGCTGAGGGTCTCCTCTGGGATCGTAAGCCGCAGCTCAAATATACGGGGTTGACGCGGCGCTCCGATTACAAGAAGCGGGCATGCTTCAATCCCGCGTGCGGCGGCGGAATTGCAGGCACAGCAATTCGGCGCCGAGTGGGCCTGCGGCGCCGGCAAAGGCGGGATCCTCCGGACCGACGAAGATGCAGGAATTGGCCGGCAACGGATCGCCGCCATCGACCGCGGCGTCGCCCGCCAGCACCAGCCAGAATTGGCCACCGCCGGCGCTCGGCGTGCGCCCGGCAATCGCGGTGCAAGGCGGTATCCGGTAGCGCCAGCCCGCCAGCCCATCTTCCGCTTCGAGAACCGGGCGGCAGGAAACGGCCGTCGCCTCACACAGCTCGCCGAGAAGCGCCGCCGGCATCGCCTCGGTGGTCAGTTCCCAGTGCTGGTGGCGGTCGCGAGCCGCATGAAGCGCCTCCCGCTCAGCCGGCATATACCGGGCTCCGGGGTCCCAGCGGTTGCGCAGGGTGAACCACCAGATGCCCGACTTCCCGGCGACGATCGGTCCATAGGCCGAATAGGCGTCAGTGTAATGCACCGCGCCGTCGCTGAATTGATCGTCGCCGAGCATGCCGCGACCGGCAACGACCACCTGGAATTGGTCGGCTTGGTGGAAGTGCGACCGGGTGACGGCGCCCGGCCCCTTCTCGACCAGGAAGGCCATCGGGTGCAGCGCATCGTCGGCCGGCGGCTTCTCGTCCGGCGGCAAGGTATAGCGGTTGGCGCCGATATACGCGGTGTTCCAGCCGGTCGACGTCTGGCGTCGGCGGGTGCTGCGGGCGAGGATGCTGTCGGCGGTCAGAACCACGGCGTACTCCGTTATTGCTGTCGGCGGCAGGCGCAGCGGCGCGTCACGATGCGCTGCCACACACCGTCCCAAACTATTGCTTTAGCACTTCTCATTGAATCAGCTACGTCAGCTTGACGCAACGGCGTGGCGAACCACTCCATGTGGGTCTTGCCGCCGGGCTCATTGTTCTGCCATGGCGCATTGTCGATTTCCTGCTGCGGTCTCGTGGGATTTACGCATTGGGGGCATTTTGATCCGTTCCCATGACAAGCCCGAGCGTCGGCTAGCCCGGTACGGTCAAGGGACGTTCGCCGCGAGGCCGGCAGCGACGCCGACGCGCCGGACCGGCCGTTCGCGGCGAGCCGGCGCGTAGCGCGATGCAGCGAGTCCAATCTCCCGGCGTAATGCACATTTTCGAATTGCACATCGGATCGCTCTGACCAGACCTCGGGCAGTTGCGCACAACTGTAGCACCGGCAGGCCGGTACCTTGCCGACGCCGCTGACGATCCGGTACTTCCGGAGTTGGCATCGCGCTTGCAGAGAATATCCGCAAAATCAGCATGGGAGAAACGCCGGAGCAGTTAAACGCAAGGCGAGGCTGGACCCATGCAACTGGGTGTCTTCATTCCGATCGGCAACAACGGGTGGTTGATCTCGACCACGTCGCCGCAATACAAGCCGACCTTCGATTTGAACCGCGAGGTGGTGCAGAAGGCCGAGCGGTTCGGGTTCGATTTCGCGCTGTCGATGATCAAGCTGCACGGTTTCGGCGGGCCGTCGCAGTTCTGGGACTACAACCTCGAATCGTTCACGCTGATGGCCGGGCTGGCGTCGGTGACAAGCCGCATTCAGCTGTTCGCCACCTGCGCCGTCCTGACAGTGCCGCCGCCGATCGCCGCCCGCATGGCGGTGACGATCAACTCGATCTCGCACGGACGGTTCGGCGTCAACATCATCTCCGGCTGGCAGCGCCGCGAATACACGCAGATGGGCATCTGGCCGGGCGCGGAACATTACCGCCGGCGCTACGAGTACTGCGCCGAATACGTCAGCATCATGCGCGAGCTGTGGGCGACCGGCCGCTCGGATTTCAAGGGCGACTTCTTCCAAATGGACGACTGCCGCTGTCTGCCGCTGCCGACCGCAAAAATCCCGATCATCTGCGCCGCGCAGAGCGACGCCGGCACGCGCTTTGCCGCGGAGTACGCGGACTACAATTTCTGCACCGGCGGCGGCGTCAACCAGCCGACGAGCGGTCGCGCCGAGCGTCGCGCGTCTGGTCGAAGCGACGGCGGAGACCGGCCGCGACTGCGGCGCGCTGATCCTGCAGATGGTCATTGCCGACGAGACCGACGCGGCGGCAATGGCGAAATGGGAGCATTACAAGGCCGGCACCGATCTCGAGGCGCTGGCGTGGCGCGACGCGCAGGCCGAGGACGATCCGAGCAAGGATCCCTACTCGCAGCCCAACCGGCGAAAGACGCTCGGGGTCGACCGGCTGCCGACCAATCAGGGCGTGTTCGTCGGCTCCTACGCTTCGGTGGCGCAGATGCTCGACGAGATGGCGACCGTCCCAGGAGTGCGCGGCGTCATGCTGACCTTCGACGACTTCATCATCGGAATGGAACAGTTCGGCACGCGCATTCTGCCGCTGATGACAAGCCGCAGCGGCATCCGCCGGGCGGCCTGAGCGGCGATTCCGAACCAACCAGTCGGAACCCGTATCGGTACGGGAAGGAGAAACCATGTCGAAAGTGAACAAGGGAATGGCACCACGCACTTCGTCCGCCGGCCTCACGCGGCGGCGACTGCTGCAGGGCGGTGCCGCGCTCGCGGGTGTTGCGGCCGGTTCCGGCGCGCTGCAGCGGCTTTCCGACCATCTGGGCGCAGAACATCAAGGACATCACGCTGCACCATGCCGGGCCGCCGGTCGCCGCGATCCCGAAGATCGCCGAGCAGGCGACAAAAGACCTCGGCTTCACGATCAGCATGCAGGCGTCCGAAAACGCCGATCTGCTCAATCGCTTCCTGTCGCAGTCGAGCGCGATCGATGTCGCCGACGTCAGCATCACCAACCTGAAATACCTGGTCGGCCGCAATGTGCTGCAGGCGATCCCGGTCGGCAAGGTCAAGGATTGGGACAAGATCATCCCGCTCTTTACCAAGGGGGTGTACCCGGACGGCAGCGAAGCTTCGACGCAGGGCGTGGCGCCATATTCGGTGCTGTACGCGACCGGTCCGGACGGTCAGAAATTCAACAAGGGTCAAAGCGAGTGGCTGACCGGCATCCCGACGATCACCAATGCCGATACGCTCGGGATACGCCCCGATCTGGTCGGGCGGCCGTGAACAGCTGGGCCGACCTGCTGAGCCCCGAATTCGACGGCAAGGCGGCGCTGCAGGATCAGCCGACGGTCGGCGTCATCGATGTCGCGATGGCGCTCGAAGCGCGCGGCGACATCAAATACGGCAACAAGGGCAACATGACAAAGCCCGAGATCGACAAGACGATCGACACGATGATCGGCGTCAAGAAAGCCGGTCACTTCCGCTCGTTCTGGACGACCTTCGACCAGTCGGTGAATTTGATGGCCTCCGGCGAGGTCGTGATCCAGTCGATGTGGTCGCCGGCCGTCACCGCGGTGAAGGCGCGCGGCATTCCGGTCGTGTATCAGCCGCTGCGCGAAGGGTTCCGCGGCTGGGGCTACACGCTGGCGCCGATGAAGCACCTGACCGGGCTGAAGCTGGACGCGTTCTATGAATACATGAACTGGTACACGTCCGGTTTCCAGGGCGCGTTCATCGCGCGCGAGGGCTATTACTCGTCGGTCCCGGACAACGCCCGGAAGTTCCTGACCGAAGCCGAGTGGGACTACTGGTACGGCGGCAAGCCGGCGGCGACCGACATGACCGATCCCTACGGCAAGCTGATGGAGAAGGCCGGCAACGTCCGCGACGGCGGCGCCTTCTGGGACCGCATGGGCAATATCGCCGTGTGGAATTCGGTCATGGACGAAGACCGCTATCTGACGCGGCGCTGGAACGAGTTCATCACGTCATGACGATCGTACCCGCAACCCTGAGCGCCCGACCGCTGCTCGGCCGCCTGCGGCGGCCGGGACGGGCGGTTGCCGCCGTGGACGGCGTCGTGGCTGCAGGTCGGCCCGCTCGCCTTCGTGCTGATCGTGCTGTTCGCGCTGCCGACCTTCCTGTTCCTGGTCGTCAGCTTCTGGGATTACGACCGCACCGGCATCTACCCGGCCTTCACGCTGATGAACTACCGGGAGCTGCTGACCACGCCGGCGACGATCCGGGTCTATATCAGTTCGCTGAGTTTCGCGGTCATGGTCTGGGCGATCACGCTGTTTCTCGGCTTCAACATCGCGCATTTTCTGGTTTTTCACGTGCGCAGCGCGGCCGTGCGGACGGTGTTCTTCCTGCTCTGCGCGATCCCGTTCTGGACGTCCGGCATCATTCGGACGATCGCCTGGATCCCGTTTCTCGGCCGCAACGGCGCGTTCAACCAGATCCTGATGGGGGCAGGGGTCACGTCGCAGCCGCTCGACTTCCTGCTGTTCTCGGATTTCGCGGTCATCATCACCTACGTGAACCTGTTCACGCTGCTGATGGTCGGGCCGATCGCCAATTCGCTCGCCAAGATCGACCCGGCGCTGATCGAGGCGGCGCGCGACGCCGGCGCCAGCCGCTGGCGCATCATGGTCGAGATCATCATCCCGCTGTCGAAGACCGGCATCGCGCTCGGTTCGATCCTCGTCTTCACGCAGGTCATGGGCGATTTTTTTGTCGTGAAGGCGATGAGCGGCGGGCAGAGCGCCTCGATCGTCTCGGCGCTGGCGACCGAGATCCAGGCGATGCAATACCCGCCGGCGGCGGCGAGCGCCGTCATTCTGGTCATCTTCGTCGCGATCATGGTGGCGCTGATGATGCGCGTCGTCGATGTCCGCAAGGAACTGGTGAAGTGACGGAGCAGCAGCGATGATGGTCGGCGGACGGAGTTACGCGAGTACCGGGCCGAGCACCGGCCGGCCCTGGACGTTCTATGCGCTGGCGACGCTGTTCGGGTTTTTCCTGCTGTTTCTCTACGGCCCGATGCTGGTCATGTACCTGCTGTCGTTCCAGGGTCCTTACGGCGGCGTGACATTCCCGATGGTCGGGTTCTCGACGGTGTGGTTCGAGGACATCGTCAAGCCCGGACAGATGGCCAATATCCCGGTGTCGTTCGGTCGCTCGGTGATGCTTGCCTCGATCGTCAGCCTGCTGACGGTAACGTTTTCGGTCGCGGCGGGACTGGCCTTCCGCCGCCGATTTCCTGGTTCGGGTCTGCTGTTCTATCTCGCGGTCGCGAGCCTGGTGATGCCGAGCCTCCTGGTCGGGTTCGGCATCGGTCTCGGGTTCAAGGCGCTGGGGTGGAACACCGACCTGTTCACCTCGGCGCTCGGCGCGCAGCTGACCTGGACGCTGCCGTTCGGCCTGTTCGCGATGTTCGCGGTCGTCAACCGCTTCAACCGCGCCTACGAGGAAGCGGCGAACGATCTCGGCGCCAGCTGCATGGCAGCGCTTCCGTTACGTGACGCTGCCGATCCTGCTGCCGGGCATCATCGGCGTCGGCATGGGGGCGTTCACGCTGTCCTATGACGAATATGCCCGCACCACGCTGGTGATCGGCGAGCGCAATACGCTGCCGCTCGAAATCTATGCGCTGATATCGAGCGCCACCTCGCCGATGCTGTTCGCGATCGGCACGGTCACGACCGCCGTGTCGTTCCTGGTCATCGGCCTGACGCTGTGGCGCATCTTTCACATCCAGAAGCGCCGCGCGGGCGCGGGAGTTGCGAAATGAAGCCGATCAATCTCGCCGCCTGGGCGCCTGAGCCGCTCGCCGGAGCCGCGGTTCGATGTCGAGCTGATCGCCGTCACCAAACGGTACGGGCAGACGGTCGCGGTGGACGGGATTTCGCTGCGCATCCCGCCCGCCAGCTACTGCTGCCTCTTGGGTCCGAGCGGGTGCGGCAAGACCAGCACGCTGCGCATGATCGCGGGTCACGAACACATCACCGAGGGGGACATTCTGATCCGCGACCGCAACATCACCGACCTGCCGCCGGCGCGGCGCGGCACGGCGATGATGTTTCAGAGCTACGCGCTGTTTCCGCATCTCAACTGCCTCGACAATGTCGCGTTCAGCCTGAAGATGCGCGGGATCGGCAAGGCCGAGCGTTACGCCAAGGCGCGCCGGTTTCTCGAACTGGTGGAAATGCAGGATTTGGCCGATCGCCTCCCCGCGGCGCTTTCCGGCGGACAGCAGCAGCGCGTGGCGCTGGCGCGCGCGCTGGTGACCGAGCCGCAGGTGCTGTTGCTGGACGAGCCGCTATCGGCGCTCGACCCGTTTCTGCGTGTACGCATGCGCGAGGAGTTGAAGCGGCTGCAGCGCGATCTGCGCATCACCTTTATTCATGTGACACACAGCCAGGACGAAGCCATGGCGCTGGCCGATCTGATGGTCGTGATGAATGACGGGCGGATCCGTCAGACCGGCAACCCGCGCCAGATCTTCGAGAAGCCGGCGAGCGCCTTCATCGCCCGTTTCATCGGCGGGCACAATGTCGTGCCGACACCGACGCGGCGTCGTGGCTGTCCGTGCCGATCGCTGCCGTATCGGAGTCGCCGGAAACGACCCGCACCTGTCGGGTCGGGTTGCGGTGGTTGAATATCAGGGACCGGTCGTGCGCGTCGCGCTCGAGTCTCATTCGGGTGAGCAGCTCGCGGCGTTGTTGCCGGATGATTTGTTCTTTGCCCGGCCAGTGCAGCCTGGAGATGTGGCGACGCTGGTTTGGTCGGAAACCGACGCGCATCATCTCGATGTGGCTTGATGTCGAGGCAATCTCCTCCTGTCAGCCGTGGCCGCCCTCCGGGTGCAACTAAGCCGCGGCACCGATTGACGGCTATGGGGCATGAGGGGCACGGCATATAGATTGCCAGCGTCGAACCCGTTTGGATAGCCCGCGTCGACAAGCAGCTTCTTCGCCTGCACCGGATCGTCGGGGTCGGGCGGGATCGTGATCGAACATTCCATATTCGGAAATGCGATGTTGCCGGTCGGCCTGGAGGCGCCGAGATTGGCGGCTTCAATGCGCAACGGGGATCTGCGCGCCTGCCATTCCGGTTCGGTCTTCGCCACGGGAGAAGCGCTCGGCGGTCAATGGCTTCTTCTTTTGGGTACGTCGCGGGACAGAGGCATGCGCCTCGGGTTCTGCGCTATAATCGCCGCAGAACCTGCTTGAGGACTGCGGCGCCGGAAAGCGCAGAGGAGACAGGGAATGAAAAACGGCTTCAAGGTATTCGACACCGATACGCATGTGTTGCCGGCGGCCGAAGTCATCGAGCGCTATGTCGATCCCGACTTTCGCCCGCGCCTCAGGGAACTCGGGCCCTACCGCACGCCGATGCGACAATCGGCCGAATATCACGGCACGCTGCACGGCTATCGCATCAAGCCGCAATTCTACCGCCGGGTGCTCGGCGAGGCGGCGCCGAGGCCCGACCACAGCGGCCGCGACACGGTGTGGATGGGCGCGAAGGTGCCGCGGCCCGGCGTGCAGGACGACAACGCAGCCAACCGCGTCGCCGACATGGACGACGAGGGGACCGACGTGCATTTCCTCGTTCCCGGCGGCTGGTCGAGCCTGATCGGCGTCGACGACGTCTCGCTCGAAACCAGCATGATCCGCGCCTTCCATCGCCACATGGCGGATTTCTGCGGGCAGTATCCGGACCGGCTGAAGGGACCGATCGTCGCCTCGACGCGCGATGTCGAAAGCGCGGTCGAGGAGATCAGGGAATGGGGAAAATCGACGTGGGCCGTCGCGGTCAAGCCGCAGGTCTACAAGGTCCCGGTCGATCACCCGAATCTCGAACCGATCTGGCGCACCGCAGACGAATATGACCTGCCGATCGTGCACCACAGCTCGACGTGGAACCCGCCCTATTACCCCGGTCACGACGATATGTGGGACAACATCTTCCTCGGACGGCTGGCGTCGCACCCGTGGGGCGCGATGCGGTTTGTCGCGGCGTTCATCGGCGGCGGCATCTTGGATCGTTATCCGTCATTGCGCTTCGGTACGCTCGAATGCGGTTTCGGCTGGCTGCCGTTCTGGGGCAAGCGCATGGACGAGCAGTACGCCTATGTCGGCTCCACCGCCGAATTGAAGATGAAGCCAAGTGAATATCTGAAGAGCGGGCGGTATTTCTGCAGCATCGAGCGGCAGGAAGGCGAGGACATGTACCGCATGGTGAGCAGTTTCCTCGGCGAGGACGTACTGATGTACGCCTCTGACTACCCGCATTCGGAATGCCAGTTCCCGAATTCGATCGACAACATCCTCGCCTGGCAGAGCCTCAAGCCGCAAACGCAGCAGAAACTCTTGTGGGACAACGCCAGCCGCTTCTACCGCCAGACGTGACGCTTCCGCGTCGCGACATTGGCTTGGTGGTTGGGGATCGGCACGAGCAGCAACTGCTGCCTCGGATGCATTCGGGCCCGGTTGTATTCCGACGGCTTGGAGTTGGGCGCCGACTTCCAGATTATGCTGCCACTCCCGCCGAGCTTTGTTCAAGAGCTCGGTGAGGGACTTGACTTCTAAAAGTTTCCTAAACGTGCTGACTGCCAGTTTGCTGCCTGCGTCGGTATCGCCGGGAAAATGAACCCCGGCAATTTCGCGATTTTCTCCGATCCGCGCGGCCATCGCGAAGAGCGGCGCCTTTCGCATTTCGCCACCTCCGCCTTTTTTAGCCACAACTTCATGTTTCGCCACACGCTCCTTTTCAGCAGGAACCTCAAACCTTCTCGACGTTCCACATGAAGATCGCCGGCGCGCTGGCATAGCCCTTGATGTTCTTGCGCAACGCCGTGCGGGTGAGGTACTGGCCGGTCGGCACGTACGGCACGAACTCGAAGGCGCGCTGCTGCAGCTTGGCGGCGAGCTCCTTGCGGGCGGCGAGATCGCCTGCCTTCAGCCATTCCGAGCGCAGCGCCTCGATCCTGTCGTCCTTGGGCCAGCCGAACCAGGCGTTCTCGCCATTGGTGCGCAGCATGACGTTGGTCGAGGGGTCGAGCAGATCGGCGCCGACCCAGCCGGTTGGGAACATGTTCCAGCCGCCTTCCGCCGGCGGCTTCTTCACCGCCCGGCGGGTGACGACGGTTCCCCAGTCGCTCGCCGACAAACTCGACGTTGAGGCCGAGCTTGCCCATGATGTCGTTGGCAACCAGCGCCTCGGCATGAATCAGCGGCTGGTCGACCCCGTCGAGCAGCGACGATCGTCTCGCCTTTGTAGCCGGCCTCGGCGATCAGCTTCTTGGCTTTCTCGAAATCGCGCGGGCTGCTCAGCGCCTCCGAGCCGGCATCACTGGCCATCGGCGTGCCGCAGGTAAAGAAGGACGGGCAAAGGTTCCAGTTCTTTTCCTCGCCGACAAAGGCGGTCATGAAATCGGCCTGGCTCGCCGCCATCAGCACCGCTTGCCGCATCTTGACGTTGTCGAACGGCGGATAGAGGAAGTTGAAGCGCAGGCAGCCCATCCCGCCGAGCGGATCGAGCCGTTCCAGGGCGATATTGGAGTCGCCGGCGAGAACCGGCCAGAAATCGGCGGGCGGGTTCTCCCACCAATCGTATTCCCCCGCCTGGATCGCCGCCATCTTAGTGGTCGCGTCGGGGACGACGGACCATTCGACGCGATCGACCTTGACCACCTTGCCGCCCGATGCCCAGTTCGGCGGCTCGCTGCGCGGCACATAGTCGGTGTTCTTGACGTAGACTACCTTGTTGCCCGGGCTCGAACGCCTCCTTGACGAATTTGAACGGCCCCGAGCCCGACCATTTCGGTGACCTGCTGGTACGCGTCGGTCTTGGCGAGCCGTTCGGGCATGATGAACGGCGCCAGGCTCGAGACCTTCGAGATCGCCTCGATCAGCAGTGGAAACGGCTCCTTCAGCTGGATCGTGAAATCCTTGCCGCTGCCGCCGACCATCTCGGCGATCGAGATGGCGAGCGTCTGACCGAGCGCATCGCGCTTCATCCAGCGCTGCAGCGAGGTGGTGCAGTCGATGCCGCGCACCGGCTCGCCGTCGTGAAATTTCAGCCCCTCGCGCAGGGTGAACTTGTAAGTCAGTTTGTCGGCGAGATGCTGAAATCGCCGACCATCTGCGGGTGCGGCTTGAACTGGTCGTCGAGCGCGAACAGCGTGTCGAACACCATGTAGCCGTGATTGCGGGTGATGTACGCCGTGGTCCAGATCGGATCGAGCACGCGCAAATCCGACTGCGGAATGAACTTGAGCGTTTTGGCTTCGGCGGCCCGGGGTCGCGAGCGCACCCCGAGCGCCACCAGAGCCGCCGCCGATGCCGCCGATTTGCCAAATGCGCGACAAGTCAGTTTCTGCGTCATTCTCGGCCTCCGTTCCGCGGGATTTCGTTGAAGAAAGCAAGAACCGCGCCACCATCGCGCCGGCGGCCCGGCACGAGTCTTGCTCGTCCTTTCAGGCCGCCATCATAAAGACCGAAGCGGGGCGGCGGAGAGATGGATTGCCGAAACGCCCAAAAGGATTGACAGGGATGGGCATCGACCTTGGTGGCACCCACGTCGATAGCGCAATCGCCGCGGCGGTTGCGTCGCAGGCAAGCGACGGTTAGCGAGCATGCTTGCCTATGTCGTGCGCCGCGTTCTCGCGGCCGTCCCGGTCATGGCGGTGGTAGCGGTTTTCGTATTCGTCCTGCTGCACCTCAGCCCCGGCGACCCGGCCGCGATCATCGCCGGCGATAATGCCAGCGGCGACGAGATCGCCCGCATTCACGCCCAGCTCGGGCTCGACCGGCCGATCTACATTCAGTTCGGCAACTGGGCGTGGACGCTGCTGCACGCGGATCTGGGCATTTCGATCTTCACCAATCTGCCGGTGATCGAGCTGATCGGGCAGCGTGTCGAGCCGACCATCGCGCTGACCCTAGCGACCTTGATCGTCTCGGTCGTGCTGGCAGTCCCGCTCGGGGTCGTCGCGGCGTGGAAAGCCGGGACCTGGATCGACCAGCTGGTCATGACATTTGCGGTGGCCGGGTTTTCGGTGCCGGTTTTCGTCCTCGCCTACGTGCTGATCTACATTTTCGCGGTGGCGACCAATCTGCTGCCGGTTCAGGGTTACGTCAGCCTGCGCGTCGGCGTCGGCCCGTTCCTGTCGCATCTGGTCATGCCGGCAATGGCGCTGGGTATGGTCTACATGGCGCTGATTGCGCGGATCACCCGCGCCAGCATGCTCGAGGTGCTGTCGCAGGACTACATCCGCACGGCCCAGGCCAAGGGATTGTCGAACGGCGAGGTGCTGATCCGCCACGCACTGAAAAACGCCGCGGTGCCGATCGTGACGATCATCGGCATTGGGGTCGCGCTGCTGATCAGCGGCGTCGTCGTGACTGAGACGGTATTTGCGATCCCCGGCATCGGGCGTCTCACGGTGGATGCGATCCTGCATCGCGATTATCCAATCATCCAGGGGGTGATCCTGCTTTTCTCGGGGGTGTATGTCCTGATCAATCTTTTCGTCGATCTGAGCTATACCGTCCTCGACCCGCGCGTCCGCTACGAGATCCTCCCGGCGCCTGATGACGGCCGTCCCCCACTGATCTGGCCAGCGTTTCTGCCGGCCTTCACCCCGGCGGCCGCCGGCCTGGACGTTCATCCGACGCCACCCGAGGGCGCTGATTGGCGGGGTGCTCCTGTTGGTGATGACGGCGATGGCGGTCTTTGCCCCCTGGCTAGGCACCGTCGATCCACAGGCGCTGGCGCCGGCCAACCGCCTTCAAATGGCCGTCGGCGGCGTACTGGTTCGGCACCGACATGCTGGGCCGCGACGTATATAGCCGAACCGTCTATGGCGCCCGCGTTTCGTTGACGGTAGGCATCAGCGTTGCGCTGTTCTCGATCGCGTTCGGGCTGGCGATCGGCCTCGTCACCGGATTGAACCGGTGGGTCGATGCGGTCGTGATGCGCATCATGGACGGGCTGATGTCGATCCCGGCAATTCTGATCGCGATCGCCTTGATGGCGCTGAACCGCGCCAGCCTGGAAAACGTGATCTTTGCGATCACCGTGGCGGAGGTGCCGCGCGTCGCTCGCCTTGTTCGCGGTATCGTGCTGACCGTGCGCCAGCAGCCCTTCATCGAGGCGGCGCTCGCCAGCGGCGCGACGCCAGACGCGCATCCTGTGCCGGCACGTCCTGCCCAATACGATGGCGCCGGTGCTCGTGCTGGGCACCTTTATCGCCGCCTCGGCGATGATCACCGAGGCGATCTTGTCGTTCATCGGCGCCGGCACGCCGCCGATCATACCGAGTTGGGGCAATATCATCGCCGAGGCGCGCAGCCTGTTTCAGATCGCGCCCTACATCGTGCTGTTCCCCGGCATCATGCTGTCGGCAACGGTATTGGCGATCAACCTGCTCGGCGACGGGATGCGTGATGCCCTCGATCCGCGCTTGGCGCGATCCATGTGAATACTGGTTGCTCTGGGTGATCCTGTGCCCGGCGCCGAGCGCGCAGATGCTGATTGGCCGTACCTGCCTTTTGCTAACCGAAAAGCGCGCGACCGGCTGTGCAATCGCTTCGCCGGTCTACTCCGCCGATGCCGTTTGAGAATACCCGGCCGCTGACAAATAGAATTAAATCCCAAGCCCCTGCGAATGGCCGCGATGGGACATGGGTTGCCGGCGCCGCCGGGTTCGCGACGCCCGCAATGGTTCATTCAGGCGACCTGCGCCGCAAGGTCTGGGGCGACACAGATGCACCGATAGCCGACCATTGTTCTCGGGGCGTCGAGCAGTCCGCCGACCCGCACCATGCCAGGCTAGACTACGTCAACTCCAGCGAGCAGCTGTGGGGTCGCGAGAAAAAGTCGCTCCCACGGAATTCTCGATGGGGCCCAAAACCGAGCTTTGGGGGATGTATCGAATGCTGTTTGGTCTGCGCCCCCGCTGGTGTCATCGATCTCGACCGACATGTTGGTTCTTATTCGCGCAATCTCCGACAGCATTGAACGGGTCGCTGATAAACAAAACAGAGCAGCCGCTGTGGGCGAGCAATTCGGACGGTACATCGCCAAAGAATAAGTCTTCGCCGGGCCGTGGGCTGACGCCCATCACCAGCAGATTGTGGCCGCCGGCTATCACCTGCCGCAGGATCTCTGAACTCGCTTCCCCATTTCCCTGTACCGCACCGCGAACGCTAATCCCGTAGGTCTCGCCCAGCTGCACGACCTCGCGGATAATTGCGTCGGAGCTGCCAATCGGAGCGATCGCCGCCCCGACTTGGCGCCAGGAACGGAGCATATGACGCGCACCAGCCACATGCAACGCGGTGACCGTCCCGCCTGACGCCCGTGCCAGGGCAAACGCCATTTCGGCCCCGTGTCGCGAGAACGGCGTGCCGGTCACCGGAACAAGAATGTCGAACGGCTGGCTCGGACCCTCGTAGCGATCCGATCCGCGCGCGATGGCTATTCCGAACGGACCAGCAAACGCGACGGCGCTGCGGGCGATCTGGTCGTGGAAGCGGGAACCCTCCGAGGCCGGTTCGCGCCCGATCATCAGGAAACCGTAACCTTTACGCGCCTCGGTCTCGATCGCGCTTTCGTCCGGCTTTGTGACTCTGTGGTGATCTCGACCCGGTCCGTTCCAGATTCGGAGATCGTCGCCTCATCGCCCCGACTGGCGGACGCTTCGATCATCGACCGGGTCCGTAGCGCCTGTTCGGCCCCCACCTGGGGCGCCGCCTCCTGTTCGTAGTCAAAGTGGATCACAGTCGTCGGGATATGCCGCGAGCCGGCGAGTAGACCGATCAGTCGGGAGGCAAACTGTCCGCTTGGGCTCGCATCGACCGCGACGAGCAGGCGCTCGATGTTGGCCACGAACCCCTGCGCCTCAAGTGCTTCCTTCTCCAGACGCGCCGCCTCTTCCGCCGTGAGGGGCAGCCGGCCCAGCGCCCAGCGCAGCAGCGGCGGCATCGACATCGTCGTGACGACAGCCATCGCAACGATCGTCGTGAACAGATCCTGGTTCAGGACCCCCATCGACAATCCGATCGAGGCGACGATCACTTCCGTCGAGCCGCGCGCGTTCATGCCGCAACCGAGGGCTGTCGCCTCGGCCCAGTTCATTCCTCCTAATCGTCCGCCGAGGAACGCGCCGCCGAACTTGCCGATGCTGGCAATCGCGATCAGCCCGACTGTCAGCAGCAGCAGGTTCGGGTTGGCCAGGACCTGAAGATTGGTGCTCAACCCCGCCATCCCGAAAAACACCGGCATGAACAAAGCGACAATCAAACCGCGCAGTTGCTCGTCGATGTGTCGCGTCAGGATCGGCGACTGCCCGACCAGAATGCCGGCGATGAATGCCCCGAGCACGGTGTGCACACCGATCGCGTTCGTCGTCAGGGCCATGATCCCGGTAACGACCACGATCGCCGTGATGACCGGCAGTTCGCTTTGAAACCGGTCATTCGTCCAGCGGATCAGGCGGAACACCAGACGTCGCCCGATCGTGAAGCTGAGAACCAAGAAAACCGTGACCCCGGCCAGAACTCCATGCCAACGACCCGAAATCGAACGCCCCGTGCAGCGCCAGCCCGAAGACCACGGACATCACGATCCAGCCGATCGTGTCGTCGATGATCGCTGCCGCCACGATCACCTGCCCAATGGTGCGCCGCAGAAAACCAACTTCGCGTACAACCATCGCGACGATCTTCACCGACGAGATCGACAGCGCGGTCCCAAGAAACAAGGTTGTAATCAGCCGACGCTCAGGGTCCGGCAACATCGAGGCAGGCAGGAACTCGCCGAGCGCGACACCGCAAAGGAAGGGCACGACAATGCCGCAGATCGAGACGGTGAACGCGGTTCGGCGCGAACGCCGTACGACCGACAGGTCGGTCTCCATGCCGGTGAGCAGCAGCAATAGCAGGATTCCCAACTGCGCCACCGCGTCGATCATTGCTCGCTGCTCGGGATTTGGCGGGAACAGCCAATGCTGAAACTCCGGCCAGATTGTGCCGAGCACTGAGGGGCCGAGCAGAATGCCGGTAATCAGCTGGCCCATAACCGCCGGCTGGCCGATCCGCGTCATCAACTCGCCGAGGAGCCGGCCACACACCAGCAGGACAATAATCTCGGCGAGGAACACGACTTCCGCTGGGCCCTGCGCGCCTCCTGAGGCAGCCCAGGCAGCATTCGCCGTAAACGCCGTAAAGATTGCGATTAGGCCAAGCGCCAGAATGGCACCCGGCGAGAGCTGGTTCCGCTTGGCGCGCATCGCGAAGGTTGGATCAAGGCCCACTCGATACCTGGCATTTACAGCTCGGCCGGCCAACACGTGCGGTGCACCAGCCCGCCAACAACAGGCGTATCGTTGACGCGGTTCCACACGATGCCGTGCACATTACGGCGCGCGAGACTGCCGAAGGCCCCCGATGGCCCGGTTTGAACGCGGCGGGATAGCGCTCGCCTATAGCAGGTTCATTCCGCCTCTGGATCGCCTGATGTTAGCGGACTACGATGCCTCCGTTCGCACGGCCGAAACGCGCAAGTGGGAGGAAAAACTTATGCCGTTCTACGAAAAGGGCGATGTCCGCATCCACTACGAGGAGGCCGGGTCCGGATTTCCGCTGCTGGTGATCCCGGGCGGTGGGCTCGAACTCGACCGCGGCGGGGCTGAAGACGCATCCGTTCAACCCGTTCGACGAATTCGCGAACGAATTCCGCGTCATCGCCGCCGATTTGCGCAATGCCAAGGGCGGCCAATCGACCGGGCCGCTGGAGACCGGCCGAGCCTGGGACGCCTACACCGACGACCATATCGGCCTGATGGACCACCTCGGCATCCGTCAGTTCATGGTGATGGGCTTCTGCATCGGCGGGCCGTTCATCTGGAACCTGCTGAAACGCACCGGCGACCGGGTTGTCGCGGCGGTGCCGGTGCAGCCAAGCGGCTATCGGCATGAAATGCCCGAGCTCTCCTACAACAACAACATGAAGGGCTGGGGCCGCGAATTGTGCGAACGCCGCCCGGACATCACAATGGCCCAGGTCGACGCGTTCCTGACCAACATGTATCGCGGCGACCGCGCCGACTTCGTCTACACGGTGAGCCGTGACTTCGTGCGCCAATGTCAGACGCCGGTCTTGGTGATGCCGGACGACGTGCTCGGCCATCCGTACGTCGTCGCGATGGAGAGCGTCTATCTCGCCCCCAATGCCCAGGTGACCCTGTACCCGTGGAAGGCGAACCCCAAGCAGATCCAGATCGCGCTCCGGCACGTACGCGGGTTCCTCAGGGAGCACCGCCCGGCCGCGGCGGCGCAGCCGATCTCTGCGGCTGCCAAGTAGCGCGCCGGGGCGTCGGTTTCGGCCCTCGCCACGGACGCCGAGGGTCGCGCCCGGCGCCTTCGGCCAACAGTCTATATCGAGTTCGTCTGCGTTCAGTACCCTGTCTGCTACCAGTAAGTCGGACGGGGTGGGAAGTGAAACGATGCCAAAGCTGATCCCCGTTTCCAACTCGTTGAGCCAGCCCTTCTGGGACGCCGTCAATCAACGGCGGCTCGTCTTGCAGCACTGCGCCGCCTGCAACCGGCTGCAATACCCGCCGCAGCAGGCCTGCCAGGTCTGCAACTCGGCCGCCGGTCTCGCGTGGAAAGAGGTCGAGGGCAGAGGCCACATCGCGGCCTCCATCGTGATCGAGGACGGCCGCCTCAACCGCCGCATGCCCGATCAGCCCTATAATCTGGCCATGGTGACGCTGGACGCGGACCCGAGGGTCAATTTCTATTCCAACCTCCCCGGCACCCTGCCCTACCAGGCGCCGGTTGGCGCCGCCGTCGAACTGACCTTCGAGGAGGTAGCCCCAAGCCAGCTCATCCACGAGTGGCGGGTCGTCGCCTAGCGGCAGCGCACGTTCTGCAATGACGGCATGTTTGGGAGATGTGCTGAATGGACTCGATGGTTGACCTGGGCAATCGTCTCACGGCGCTCGGAATGACGATGCAACACCGGTTCGACTTGCAGGATGCCGAGGACCGCAAGCTGCTCGGGGATCGGCTGCGCCACAGGGCCACGAACACCAGGGGTGAGGCGCGCCGGCAGACCCTTATGGAAATCGCAGACGCGCTTGCCAAATAAGGAGCGCCAGATGACGGTGTTCGATTGGGTTGTGGGTGCGCTCCTAGCGGCCTCGGTCCTCGCGGTGATCGGTTTAGCCTCCAACAACAGTTTCCTGATCGACGTCACCGGCGTCGTCCTCGGTGTGGGAGTTTTCGGCCTCGTATGGGCGTGGCTGGCATCGCACAAGATTTTCGTCTTGCCGGGGTTCATATTGACCAAGGTTCGTTGGCGCGCGCCCAAAGGCTAAGAACGATGCTTGTTCGCAGTGGCAAATCATCGGCGCGTTTGCCGTCGGAAAATTCCTTGCCCACCCGATAAGCGTCTCGCGATCGTCGCCGCTTTGCGACACTTCGGTGATCCGAAATTAGGACATTACTAGGAAAGGTGGAGCCATGACCGCGTCAGCCCAGTATCAGTGGCGGCGAGACAAGGACGGAACAGGCGTCTGGGAGCACCGCGGCAAGGTCGCGGTGGCCGGGGTCGGGCATTCGCCGGTCGACCGTCGCTGGGACGGCGTCTCGATGGATCAGACGCTCGGCGCCTACTCGATCCTGGCTTGCCAGAAGGCGATGGACGAGGCCGGTGTGACGCCGGATCAGATCGACGGCGTCATATGCTGCGACAGCCATATCGCGGGCGGCAGCGGCGGCTCCGCGTCGCAGTGGGCGCCGTGGCCCTACTTCGCCCCGCCCTACGATTCGGAGTTGGGGCTGACGCTGATCAACGCGCAGTGGCTGATCGCGCAGATGGGCCTCAAGAACGTCAAATTCGCCCCGACCGGCGTACCGACGATCAGCGAAATGGTCGGCATGGCGGCGCAGGCCGTCGGTGACGGCGTTTGCAACACCTGTCTCGTCATCTACCCGACCGGCAATCTCGAAGGCCGCTACCGGCGCGGCGGCGAGAACGCCGACGACTACGCCCGCGGAGCCCGCCAATGGACGGCGCCCTGGGGCAATCACGGCGGCAACGATTTCATCAACATCTTCCCGCACGGTCAGTACTGCCGGAAATACGGCGGCACGCACGACGACCTCGCCCCCTTCGTCATCAACCAGCACCGCAACGGGCTGCTGACGCCGTGGGGGTTCAACGCCAGCCACAACGTCCCGCAACTCACTGTCGAGGAGTACGTCAACTCGCGCTATGTCCTGAACCCGCTCCGGGTCTGGGACTGCGACCGCCCCGTTAATGCCTCGGCCTGTTATCTGTTCACGACCGCCGAGCGCGCCCAGGACATGAAGCAGAAGCCGGTCTATGTGCTCAACCACTCGCAGCACAATTTCAGAAAGCGCAGCACGCAGGAAGATTTGGACGAGATCGAGGACTGGACCGACCGCGCCGCAAGGAGAATGTACGAGGGCGCCGGTCTCGGGCCCGCGGACGTCGATATATTTAATCCTTACGACGGCTATTCGATCATGGCGCAGTTCTTCCTGGAGGGCTTCCAGTGGCACGGCGTCAAACGCGGCGACGCCTTCGCGTTCTACAAGGGCGACATCCGGGTCGAGGGACCGCACCCGCTCTGCTCAAGCGGCGGCAATCTCGGGACCGGGCGCTGCCGCACTGCCATGTACACCGACAGCATCGAGCAGCTCCGCGGCATCGCCGGCCCCCGCCAGGTCAAGGTCCGCGCCGAGACCGCACTGGCGGCCTTCACCACGCCCAGCAGCGGCGGCTGGATCATGTTCGGAAACGAGCCGAGCTGACGGGCTGTACGGGGATACTCTGAGAGGACGAGGTGCCTATGGATTCTTCGCCGGGGCCACATGTACAGGAAATCCCAAACGTGGTAGAAGGACGGATAATTCGTTCTCAGAGCTAGGATTGAGAACCAGAGGTGGTAGCTCAGCTCCGACCGCAGGCACGGAGGCAACATTATGGGGGAAGAAAATGCATCTGCTTCAAAGTGTCTTTGACATCGATACGATGTCACCTCGAGAGCTCCTTCGCTTAGTCGCAGACGAACGGACCAAGGAATATCAAGAAAGGATGGACGCATCGGGAAACACATTGGATTGAGAACTGAAATTGTCAATGGAGTAGTTATTCAAACAATAGAGGACCGACGTGAGTACGCCGCTTATTTGGCGCGTGGCGGATTGTCCAGAGCAGATATACGACATCAGATGGAGTTCGAGGATGCGTGGAATCTGGAGGAAATAAAGAAGAACTTAGTGGCGCAGAAAGTTCGTTTCGACACTCTTGCTCAACATGCTCTTGAGCTCGTCGTAGATAAATACGCTTTCTTGTCGTCAGTTCCAATAGAGTTCACGCAAACGCCGATGTTAGATGCTGGCGCTATACCGGTACCCTCGGGCGGGAGTGCCATACTTCTAAGCACCGGCATTCTTCTCATCCGTCATTGGCTTTCGTGGTTGAGTCCACTTTATGCTCCGATATTTCCTGATGCGCCTAATTTGCAGACTTATTTTGGGGCAGATGAATATAAGTACTTGATGAGCGGCCTCGACGATCTTGCCAGGCACATCCTTTATGACCGCCCATTCGCCGAACTCGTCCTGTTCCTTAGTCTCAGCGAGCCCATAATAAATCACAGAGACATTGAGATTTCGGGTGAAATGGCGGAGCTGTTCGTGATTCTTCACGAGCTGGGGCACGTTGCGCTGGGACACCTGGATCAGATACAGGACAAACAGGCTGTTGGAGCTGAAACACTCGACGGACAATTGGAAATCGCTCGTCTAAGGCGCCAATTTGAGCTTGAAGCAGATCAGTTTGCTGCTACAGCTCTTCGACATGCCAATCCGCCGGAAGCAATGGCCAAGGCTATGATGGGTCTGTTCAGCTTATTCCATATTGTTGAAGAAGCTACGCTTGATGAGCTAGCAACTCACCCCTCAGCCGTTCTGAGGTACCAAACGGCAATCGATGCTTATTCAGAATCACCACAAGACAGTGCAGAATTCGTCTTCACCACGCTCAAAGGTGTAGTCGAGCATTGCAGACGTACCGTGACTTCAAGATCGCCACTCTGGGGGAGGACACGATGCCGTTATTAACCTTGGACGAGCTCATTAAAGAACTTGATGGAGCTGAATTCGGATATCACTGCGGGCACTGTAACACAGGATGATCTCGTCACGAGCGCTCGAATGGTTGGAGCGGTCGATTTGGTCGACTCTGGAATTGCGGGACAGATGAGCGCCACCGGGATCCGCATGCCAGGGACCCGCTACACCATCGGAATCTCAAGCGTAGGCATTGCCATATTGCGTTTGGGATGGTCGCTTTTCAAGTTTTTTCACGGGCATGGAGATGCTGGCGACGCTATAAATATTGTCAGCGTAGTGGGCCAAATCTGCCAATCAGTCCAAACACTCAGTGTTGAGCGTGGGGAACTATGCTGTTATATTGCGCTATCATCGACGCAATACATCGATAGAACTCCTGCTACAGGAGACCTCGACTACGCCAGAGGTGGCGAAGGTGCTCCGTGATCGTGGTGATGACTGGTGCGGCCTGAAATGCCCATTTCATCACCTCGATGGTGCATCATTTAGCGATGATGAGGTTAGCAACATTCTGATGGTTCTTGCAAACAAAGAGAGGGGATTAGTTAAGCAGGTGGGAGCCGAGCGATGGAGGATTTCTCTTTAATCTGGGAAGCAAGCGTAGGGCGGATAAGCGGAGCGTCATCCGCCGCGTTGCCCGAAGGTTTGGCGGAAGGCGCTTCGCTATTCCGCCCTACGTCTATTCCCTAATTCGGGCAATCGGAAGTTCGGTTGGCTCAGCTTGCGCTCAGCTCGAGCACGGCTTCCGCCGCCGACTCAAGCAAGCGTAGGGCGGAAAAGCGTAGCGCCTTCCGCCGCCAACTGACGCTGAGTGTCGGATGCGCCCCGAGAATGATGGTCTGGAAAAACCCCGTCGTCTGCGCCTGCACTCGGCCGTTCGATCTCACAGCCTCTCACCCGTCTGCGCCGGCGCATCGTTGCCGTCGATCCACCCCGCCGGGTACAGCCCCCGCGCGACTCAGCGACGGAAGGAGGAATGGGGCCATTCGACCGGGTGCTCAACAAAACCGTGCTTCACCGGATTGAAATGAATGTAGTCCATATGCGCCGTCAAATCCCGCTCGTCGCGGATCGTGTGCTCCCAGTATCGCCGCTGCCAGATGCCGCGCTCGCCGCGGCGGATCATCGCCGGTGATCGCGGTTCACCAATGCCTGCGGCTTTTGAAAATCCTTTCTTGATCGCGCGCCAGCGGCCGGGGAAATCGGCGTCGTTCTCCGGTAGTCCCCGGTCCACACACAGTGCATGTGGTCCGGAAGCACGACCCAGGCATCGATGTGAAACGGTGCGCGGGCGCGGACCCGCCGAACCGCGTCCCGCAACGCATCGATTTGCGTTACCAGCAAATCCGACCGGCGGTCGAGCAGGTTCACCGTAAAGAAGAATGTCCCATCGGGAACCCGATTGCGACGGTACTCCGGCACGATCGAACTATGCCCGGCTTTGGCGAGAGGCGGAAGCCGCCGCGCTTTTCCGCCCTACGCGCGCTGCATCGCCATCATGCATGCGTGGCGCTGCGCTGCTGCCGGAGCGCTCCTCGGCGTGACGACAATCCATGCTGGCAACGAGGTAATGAGGAAGACCTCATTCCAAGCGACGGTGCTCGGCGGACGCGAAGCCGCCGCCATCTGGCCGGCGACGACGCGAAATTCGCCACATTGCGGGAGTATCAAATAATCGGTGGCGTGGATCGGAGCGATGGCGAGCTAGGTATTTGCTGTTCTTTTGCTGCAGAATCCGTCCTCCGCCGGCGCGAAACCCGCGCGGAGCAAGGAGTCCCGCGCGGGTTTGCTGTTGATTTCCTGCAGAAGCAGCAAACCGGCACCGGAACAGGGAAAAAAGCGGCCAGTCCTGCCCCGGAATGCAAACCGAAGCAGCAACCGGCGGTCTATGTGCCGCGCAACACGACGAGGGCGTCTACCGCCTTCACGCCCTGGCCCGACGGCAGCACCATCAGCGGATTGATGTCCAGCTCCGCCAAGTGTCCTTCAAGGTGCATGGCGAGGTGCGACACGCGCACCAGTGTATCCGCGAGCGCTTCGATGTCCGCCGCCGGGCGTCCGCGAAAGCCCTGGAGCAGCCGGGCGCCTTTGACCTCGGCGATCATCGCCATGGGCTTCCGAGCGCGTGATCGGGCAGCGGCGCAGGGCCACATCGTTGTAGATTTCGACCATCACGCCGCCTGTTCCGAACAGCAGCACCGGGCCCAATTGCGGGTCGCAGGACACGCCGACGATGACTTCGACGCCGTCTCGCGACCATCTCCTGCACCGACACGCCGGTGATCCGGGCCTGTGGCGCATAGGAATTGGCACTGGCCAGGATCTCGGCGTAGGCCGTTCGCACCTGCGCCGCATCGCCGAGGTTCAGCCGAACGACCCCGGCCTCCGTCTTGTGCAGGATATCCGGCAAATCGACCTTGAGAGCCACCGGAAACCCGAGCTGCTCCGCGGCCGCGACGGCTTCCTCCGCGGAATTTGCCCGAGTGCTCGCGCGCGCTCGCCACGCCCCAGGCCGCCAACAGCTGCTTGCTCTCGGACTCCGAGAGGGTCGGACGCCCCAAGCCGAGCGCCCGTGTGATGGCCGCATCCTGAGCCGCCGTGCGCGGCGGGGCGGTGGCAAAGCCGTCGGCCAGGCGACGCTCGCGCCATGTGTGATACGCGAGGCGGCTCTGCAGGCCGCGGGCCAATTTGTCCGGCGTGTAGAAGATCGGTATCCGGGCGTTCTTGAGCTGTGCGCAGGCCGGATTTGGCGTCCCGGCTTCCGGTCCACAGGAACACCACGCCCTTGTCGGTCCGATCGCGCTGGCTGATGACCTGCGTTGCCTGGGCGTCCGCCCCGGCGCTCGCGACGACGAGCGTCCCCATCCGGGGATCGTCGATCATGTGCTGCATGATCTGCGGGAACGACTCGCTGTTGGCAAAGCCTGTCACATCGGCGGGGTTCGCCGCCCACCCGAAGCCCTTCAGGATCGCCGTTGATGCCGTCGCGCGCCGTCGTCGCCCAGCGGCGGCAGATCGAGACCGGCCTGACCGCACATGTCGGCGGTCAGCGAGCTGATGCCGCCCGAGTGGGATACCACCGCGATGCCGGGCACTTGGGGCTTGGGGGTGTGGGCCAGCAGGTGCGCGACCTCCAGGAGTTCGTCGTAATCCTGGACCCGGATCACCCCGTATTGGGCAAAGATCGCATCGTATCGTGCATCCGCGCCGGTCAGCGCCGCGGTATGCGAGCGTGCCGCCCGGGCTCCCAGTTCCGAACGCCCGATCTTGATCAGGACGATCGGCTTGCCGCGCTCCGCCGCGAGCTTTGCCACTTCGAGAAATTTGTCGGCGCGCTTGAAGCCTTCGACAAAGCCGGCAATGACCCTAGTATCCGGATCGTCCAGCAGGTAGCGGGCGAAATCGGTAAAGTCGAGGTCCGCCTCGTTGCCGGTCGAGATGATGTAGCTGAAGCCGATGCCGTTCTCGACCGCCCGCACCAGGAACGGCCCGAACGCCGTCGCGCCGCTTTGGCACACCAGGCCGATCGGCCCGGTCAGACCCTCCGCCCCGCGCGAGGAAGCGGTGGCCCAGATGTCGTCTTTGACATTCGCCAGCCCCAGGCAGTTGGGGCCGCTGATCCGCATGCCCGAGGCGCGGGCAAATTCACCCAATTCCCGCTGCAAATCACGCCGGTCGTCGACGCCGCGCTCGGCAAAGCCCGCCGAGATCACGATCGCCGATCCCGCCCCCTTGCGGTGGCTCTCCTCCAGGACATCGAGCACCTGGTCCCAGCGCACCACGATGCCCACCACATCGGGGGCCTCCGGCAGGTCCGTCACACTCGGGTAGGACTTCACCCCCATGATTTCGTCATATCGCGGGTTCACGGCATAAACCCTGACCCGGTCTTTGGCCTTGAGCGCCGCAGCCAGAAACCGCCCGCCATACTGCATCCGCGGCGTCGCGCCCACGATCGCAATCGAGCGCGGGTTGAGCATTTTGTGGATCGACGCCATCTGCGGTTCTGTCCAGAACTCCATGACACCCCCTGAAAAGAACGTGGTCCGCCGGGTCGGCAACCCGTCATAAGCCCACGCTCTACGAACGGGGCTGCCATCGGCCGATATTCCCGCATCATTGGCTGAAGCAGAGCGCTTGCGGCAGATCCTGCTGGCCGATGCCGGACGAGGAGATTTGCTCGAGACGATAATCGACCGGGTCGAGCTCCCGTAGCGCATGTATATTCCTGGTTACGGGCCGGCTTGTCGCGAATTTTGAAGACCGCCTCTTAGGATCTGGCGCAGATCCTCGGGCGTCGAAACCCGCCGAGAGCGCGGTCGAGTTCGACGAGATCGCAGAAGATCACGGTCAGCTGCCGCCGCTCGGCCTCGGCTACAGCAAAGCGAGCCGGCGCGGCCGGCGACCCTGCTGTGGCGGCCACGTCCATCACCGCTCGGCAGATCAGCAATCACCTTTAACAGCAGCGGCGATGGCCGATTGCGCCGACCCGAAAGCTCTTTGAGATCGTCGGAAGTTTGCTCTGGCAGGATTCGCTGGTCGATCTCGTTATCGCGAGATTCTCGCTGGCAGCGTTCAAGCTCGAGCTCCCGCTGCCAAGCGCCTGTGTCCATCGCCTCTTTCCGATGTTTCTTTTTCGGTGCATCGTACGCCCGGACGGCAATGCGCAGAAGTGTATGACTGCGTCGCAAAACAGGCTTCGACCGAATGTCGCAAAAGAAGCCATGAAGAGCCTGCCCGCACCCACAGCTGAGCGACGCTGTCGCTTGGAAAAGGAGACCTTCTCCGGTGCGGGCCGCAACGGGAGAGCGTCGAGAGGAACCTAATGAGCACGATGACGCGAATACCGGGATCGTTATCACCCTGCGCGCATGTATTCGCCGACCTCCGCGACAGTGCCGTTTTCGTCGGCGGTGCCGAACAGGTTGGTGATCGCTCCGGCTGGTTCAATTTGATTTTAACGAAGGGCGTTGTCCTCAGGCTTGCAGAGTAGGTGCTCGATCAGCTTTGGTTTCATCGGCAATTTCCTCCTGCGTCGGTGGCGATCGTGCCCCGTCAGCGAGCTTGTGGCGTAGAACGGCGTTCGCTACGACGGCAAAGCGCCGCCACAACCGACCGGAGCCAACGCGAGACTTGCGGCCTGGGGCGAAGCGCAGGACGATCGGGGAAACGACGAGGGGGAGAATAGTCATGACCTTACGTGTGCCGATGGTGTCGCTGGAGCGCGCCCGCGAACTCGGTGAGGCGATGGGTTTGCCGGCGCGGCGTACGCAGAGCGAGGCGTTTCGCGTGCTGGCCAACAATCCCGGCGTGGCCAGGGTAGCCTACAACCACTTAATCCAGCTGCTGGAGAACAACAAACTCGACACCCGGCTGCGTGAACTGATGATCATGCGGATCGGCTGGGTAACCGGGTCGGCTTACGAGTGGACGCAGCACTGGCGGGTGGCGACCACGGCGGGGATCCCGCAAGACGATATTCTGGCGGTGCGCGACTGGCGGAACTCCGAGCGGTTGACACCGGCGGACAAGGCGATCCTCGCCGCGACCGACGAGTGTCTCGACGGCAAATCGATTTCGGATGCCGCCTGGGCCGAGGTGGTGAAACATGTCACCGACCCGGGACAGCAGGTTGAATTCATCATCGCCATGGGTAACTGGATGATGTTTTCCTTGCTGTTCCGCAATTTGCGCATACCGCTGGCCGAGGGTCTGACGGTCTGGCCGCCCGATGGTTTGGCGTCCCCGGCGGCACAGGGATAGACGGTCGACGCAACGGCTGCGGATAGGGCTACGCGGCTTTTCCGATTTGCGCGGCGCGGCCGGTATCAAGCCAGAGCATGGCGGTGTGGATCAGGTGCCCCTATCAGGCACGCGATCTGATCGGAAACTTATTCTGCAGCCTCAAAGAGCTCCGTGGCATCGCCACCCGCTACAATAAAACCGCCACCAATGTCCCTCGCCACCATCCATCTCGCCGCCGGTGCTACTATCTGGCTCAACTGACGACACGCCCTAGTGCACAGACACAGTCAGAAGATTAGCAGGTGCGACGCAGAGCGGCGGAAGGGCGGATAATCTTCAGCGCGCATTACGTACCTTCTGACTGTGTCTGTGCTAGGGTGTAAATATCAGTGTCGAAGATTATTGCGGGCAATATTCGGGTCTCGTTGTCGCCGCGCGGCCATGGGCTGCATCTGCTTAGCGCGGAGCCTAGCCGGTCAGCTTCTGGCGCAGCAGCTCATTGACGAGGGCGGGGTTGGCCTTGCCGCCGCGTCGCCTTCATCACCTGGCCGACAAAGAAGCCGAGCACCTTCGGATTGGTCGCGGTATTGCGCGACCTGCGCCGGGTTGGCGGCGAGCGCGGCATCGACCGCCGCCTCGATCGCGCCGGTGTCGCTGATCTGCCGCAGCCCCTTGCGATCGACGATCGCGGCGGGCGCCTCGCCGGTCTCGACCATCTCGGCGAACACGTCCTTGGCGATGCGGCCCGAGATCGTGCCGTCGGCGATCAGGTCGATCAGCGCGCCGAGCTGCTCCGGTGTAACCGGCGACTGTTCGATGCCGAGGCCGAGCTTGTTCAGCGCACCGAACAGATCGCCCGATCACCCAGTTCGCCGCCGTCTTCGGGTCGCGCCCTGCCGCGACCTTCTCGAAGTACTCGGCCGTCGCGCGCTCGGCGACGAGCACCGCGGCGTCATCCGGGCGCAAACCGTACTCGGCGACAAAGCGCGCCCTCTTCGCATCCGGCAACTCGGGCAGCGCAGTGCGCAGCCGCTCAACCCATGCCGCGTCGAGTTCCAGCGGCAGGAGGTCGGGGTCGGGGAAATAGCGGTAGTCGTGCGCGTGTTCCTTCGAGCGCATCGGCCGGGTCACGCCGCGGCCGCTGTCGAACAGCCGCGTCTGCTGCTCGACGGTGCCGCCCTCCTCGATCAGCTCGATCTGGCGGCGCGCCTCGTACTCGATCGCCTGCATCACGAAGCGCACCGAGTTCACGTTCTTGATCTCGCAGCGCGTGCCGTAGGGCTCGCCCGGCCGCCGCACCGACACGTTGCAGTCGCAGCGCAGCGACCCCTCCTCCATGTTGCCGTCGCAGGTGCCGAGATAGCGCAGGATCGAGCGCAGCTTGCGCAGATAAAGCCCGGCCTCCTCGGCGCTGCGCAAATCCGGCTCGGAGACGATCTCCATCAGCCCGATGCCGGCGCGGTTCAGGTCGACATAGGTCTGTGTCGGGTGCTGGTCGTGCAGGCTTTTGCCGGCGTCCTGTTCGAGATGGAGACGCGTGATGCCGATCTCGCGCGCCGAGCCGTCCGGCATGTCGAGCACGATCCGGCCGCGCCCGACGATCGGCTGCTGGTACTGCGAGATCTGATAGCCGGCCGGCAGGTCGGGGTAGAAATAGTTCTTGCGGTCGAAGACGCTGAACAGGTTGATCTCGGCGTCGAGCCCAAGCCCGGTCCGGACCGCCTGCTCGACGCAATGCCCGTTGATCACCGGCAGCATGCCGGGAAACGCGGCGTCGACCAGTCGAGACCTGCGTGTTCGGCTCGGCCCCGAAGTCCGTCGCGGCGCCGGAGAACAATTTCGCCTTCGCGGTCGCCTGGGCATGCACTTCCAGGCCGATGACGATCTCCCAGGAGCCGGTGCGGCCTTCGATCAGCTCAGACACTTATCTTGCTCCACTCACGCCCGGTCCCGTGCGACCTCCCACGCTATTCAGCGGCCGTTTCGGCCAAACGGAGAGGTTGCCCGAGCGGATTTACGACCGAGTCAACAAACCGGCTCTGACCAGTGGCGTCACAGTACGAGCGAAGGAACCTCGTTAGCTCGGTCATGATCTGTCTGCGATCACCGGCGATTGGACGCTGGTGTTCGCGTTCGAGCTGGCCGAGTTTCAATTCCAACACACGATCCTCCGCACCTTCGAACGGCTCCCGGTAAAGGCGATTCCATGCGAGCGCGATAGCCCATTGGGGTAAGACCACGAAAACCGCGCAGCTGCATCGCGGCAAGATCATTCCCCCAGGCGATAAGCTCGCGCTTCCAGTGAGGGACGTTCTCGGCATCCGGGTAGACGATAATCTTCAAGGCATGTGAGTTTATGGATGTTTGCAGCGCGCGGAGCTTGTCGATGATGGCTCTGCGCTTGAAGGCCATTTCATCGATCCGGTCGATTATATCCGTGAATCGCATGGTATTTTCCCGCAGCTGGAGCATTTCACACCAGCAGTTCAACAATTAGGCTTTAATGCTCTCCCGCGACGAAGTTCGGCCGGTGGGTGAATTGGGCGGCGCGTCTCGAGCAGCCTCGCCGACGCGCAGCACGGTCTCCTCGTCGAAGGCGCGGCCGATCACCTGGAGGCCGAGCGGCAGCCCGTCGCCGCTGAGCCCGGCCGGCACCGAGATCGCCGGCAGGCCGGCGAGGTTGACCGGCACGGTGAACACGTCGTTCAGGTACATCGCGATCGGGTCGTCGCTGTTCTCGCCGATCGCGAAGGCGGCGGAGGGCGCGGTCGGGGTCAGGAGGCAATCGACCCGCTCGAAGGCGGCGGCGAAATCGCGCGCGATCAGCGTGCGCACGCGCTGCGCCTTCAGGTAATAGGCGTCGTAATAGCCGGCCGACAGCACATAGGTGCCGACCAGCACGCGCCGGCGCACCTCGGCGCCGAACCCGGCGGCGCGCGTCAGTTCGTACATCTCGTCGAGGCGTGTCGCCCGGCACGCGCAGCCCGAAGCGCACCCCGTCATAGCGCGCCAGGTTCGACGAGGCCTCGGCCGGGGCGATGATGTAATAGGCCGGCAGCGCGTATTTCGTCGTCGGCAGCGAGATCTCGACCGGCTCGGCGCCGGCATCGCGCAGCCATTCGACGCCCTGCTGCCACAGCGTCTCGATCTCGCCGGCCATGCCGTCGACCCGGTATTCGCGCGGGATGCCGATCCGGAGGCCGCGCAGATCGCCGGTCAGCGCCGCCTCGTAATCCGGCACCGGCAGTGCCGCCGAGGTCGAATCCCGCGGATCGTGCCCGGCCATCGCGCCCAAGCAGGATCGCCGCGTCGCGCACGGTGCGCGCCATCGGTCCCGGGCGTGTCGAGCGAGGAGGCGTAGGCGACGACGCCCCAGCGCGAGCAGCGGCCGTAGGTCGGCTTCAGCCCGACGATGCCGCAGAAGCTCGGCCGGCTGGCGGATCGAGCCGCCGGTATCGGTGCCGGTCGCGCCGAGCGCGGCGTGCGCCGCCACCGCCGCCGCCGAGCCGCCCGACGAGCCGCCCGGCACCAGCGGACGGTTGTCGCCGGGCTCGCCGCCACGGGTTCTCGACCGGGCCGTAATGGCTGGTCGTGTTCGACGAGCCCATCGCGAACTCGTCGAGATTGGTCTTGCCGAGCATGACCGCGCCGGCGGCCCACAGCTTTTCGGTCACCGTCAATTCGTAGGGCGGCATGAAGCCGTCGAGGATGTGCGAGGCGGCGGTCGTCAGCACGCCCTTGGTGCAGAACAGATCCTTGACCGCGATCGGAATGCCGTCGAGCGGCAGTCCCTCGCCGCGGCCACGGCCGCTCGTCGGCCGCCGCGGCCATGGCGAGCGCCCGCTCCGGCGTTTCGGTGATGAAGGCGTTGAGCGGCCGCGCCGCCTCCATCGCCGCGATATAGGCCTGCGGCAACTCGCGCGCGGAAAACGCCTTCGCGCGCAGCCCGGCGCGCGCCTCGGCCAGCGTGAGGTCGGTCAGTAGATCGAAACCTCACGCGACGCCTTCACTCGACGACCTTCGGCACGGCGAAAAACCCCCTTGCCGTCATGCGGCGCGTTGCCGAGGATCGCGTCGCGGCAATCGCCGTCGGTAACCGACGTCCTCGCGCATCGGCAGCCGCATCGCCGCGACGCTCGTCATCGGCGCCACGCCGTCCGTGTCGATCTCGCCGAGCTGCTCGACCCAGCCCAGGATCTGCGACAGCTCGGCGGCGAGCGGCTCCAGCTCGGCCTCGCCGAGGCGGATGCGGGCGAGCGCGGCGATATGCGCCACCTCAGCCTTGTTCAATGCCATATACGGTCTCCGCTGGTTCAGCGACATGGTCCGAAACGGCCGACGCCGCAAGGCCCGGCACTTGCCTTCAAACCGCGGTCCCGGCTTCCGCCGGGACTGCGGTTATCAGCGATGCACGGATGCTGCTCAGCGATCCCAGGGAATTGCGCGCTGCGGTGCCGGCCGGCAGCCGGCTGCTCGGTCTCGATGTCGGCACGAAGACGATCGGGACCGCGCTCAGCGACACCAGGCTCGTCATCGCCAGCCCGCTCGAAACGATCCGCCGGCGCCGCTTTCGCGACGACGCGGCGGCGCTGTTCGCGCTGATCGATCGGCATGGCGTCGGCGGCCTGGTGATCGGGCTGCCGCTCGCGCTGGCCGGCGGCGACACGCCGCGCACGCAATCGGTTCGCCAGTTCGCGCGCAACGTGCTGGCGCTGCGCGACATGCCGGTCGCGTTCTGGGACGAGCGGCTGTCGACCGCGGCGGTCACCCGCGAGATGATCGCGCACGACATGACCAGGAAACGCCGCGCCGAAATCGTCGATCGGGTCGCGGCGGCGTATATCCTGCAAGGCTGCCTCGACGCGATCGGACGATCCGCTCCATGCCCGTAGGGCGCGCTTGAACCGCAGCACTGCGCCTTCTCGGCCTGCTGCTCGGCGTCGCGGTTCTCGCCTGGCTCGTCGCGCATGCCGACTTGGACGACGCTGATCGGCGTCTTCCCGCGGATCGGCTGGGGCTTTCTCGCAATCCTGGCGGTGCGCGCGGCGACCATCCTGATGAACACCGCCGCTTGGCGACTGTCTGATCCCGCGCTCCGGATCGGCCGCCCATTCGCCGATGCTCGCGACGTTGCGCTGGATCTGCGAGGCGATCAACGCAACTTTGCCGGTGGCGCAGATCGGCGGCGACGTGGTGCGCGCCCGATTGCTGCAGCAGCGAATCATCGGCGCCGGCACGCGGCGCCGCCTCCGTTGCGGTCGATTTCTGCGTCACTCTCTTCGCGGAAATCCTGTTCACGCGTGCTCGGCTTCGTGCTGCTGGCCTGGCTCGGCGCCGAGGCGAGCTGGTGGCCCGTCGCGGCCAGCGCGGCGCTGCTGCCGGCCTTCGGCCTGTTCAGCTGGGAGTTGCTGGTCCGGCGCCGCCTGCTCGCCGCGTTGCAGCGCGGTCTCTGCGCTTCGGACGCCGCCGTCTGGCGCGCCTCGGTGCAGTCGCTCGGTGCCGCACTGGCGCTGGTCGCGGGCAGCCGCAGCGCCGCTGGCCGCTGTCGCTGTCGCTGCATGTCGCCAGCTTCTTCGGCCATGCCGTCGAGACTGTGGCTGACGCTCTACCTGATGGGCGCCGCGACCGGCTTCGCCGCGGCGATGATGCTCGAAAGCCTCAGCTTTGCCGCGCGCAGCGCCGCCTTCCTGATCCCGAGCGGCTGGGGAGCGCAGGAGGCGACGCTGATGGCGTTAGCCGCGGTGGCCGGACTGTCGCCCGACAACGCGCTGGCGCTCGGCCTCGTCAAGCGCGCCCGCGAATTCGCGGTCGGGCTGCCGGGGCTTGCCGCCTGGGGTATGGCCGAGCGCCGCAACGGCTCGCCGCCGGGCTGAAATCCAGCGCAGCGAGGTCGCGGTAGATCGCCGCCGACGGTGAAATCGACCCGCGGATGGCGGAAGGGAACCCAGTGAAACCGCTCGCGAAACAGCCGCCCGCATGCGGCGGCGCGGCGTAATCGTAATCCGGCAGCGGCCGGGAGGTTTCGCGTCCACCCCGACATGACGCAGATTGCCGCGCTCCGAGCGATAGCAGGCGAGTGCCTCGCGCTTGCCGCGCTTCGCGCGGTGCCGGGATCGCGATCTCGCGCCGCGGCCTCGGGAAACGGTTCGACCTGACCCGCCCGCCGGCGGAATTATAGGCGGCGAATTCCCATACCGGCATGCGCCGGCGACCGACGCCGCGAGCGCGTTGGCGGCATCGTGGTCCTGGTGGCCGCCCTCGAACGCCGGCACCCAAAGCGCTTCGGCGCCGCACGCGGCGAGCGCCGCGGCGAGATCGGCCGCGGCGGCATCGAGTCGGCCCGCAGCCGGCGCGCGGCCGTGTCGCGAAAGCCGACGATCTCCAGCCCGAGCAGTCGCTGCCGCCGAGCGCTCCGCCTCGGCGCCGCCAGACCCGTCCGGCAGGCGCGGCCGTTGCCACGGCCACAGCGCCCGCTCCGGGGCACGCCGGTCGTCAAATGCAGCACGAAGACGCGCGCGCCGGCCGCGAGCGCGCGATACGCGGCAATGCCGCAGGCCACGATCTCGTCATCGGGATGCGGCGCCAGAATCAGGATCCGGCCCGCGCCGCATTCATCGTCCGCGCCGGCTTGCGCGATTGCGCCGCCGCCCGCCACACCGGCAGCAGATCCTCGACCGAGGACCTCGCGCCAGCTCGGCACCCGCGCCTCGACATAGGCGCGGGCCGCCAGCCCGATCGCGCGCGCGCCGCTGCGGCGCCGCAGCGAGCTCGGCGATCGCCGTCGCCCAGGGCTCGAGTCTCGTCGCCGGGCAAGACCCGCAACCCGGGGCAATCCGCCATCCGGGGCGAACGCCGCTGCCGCGCGCCGCGAGCAGCCGGCAGCCCGGAGGCGAGCGCCTCTTGACCGCGGCGTTGCCGAATTCGTCGATCTCCGAGGGAAACAGAAACAGATCGGCCGAGGCATAGACCCGGGCCAGCTCGTCCTGGTGAGCGGGCCGGCAAAGGTCGCTCAGCCGGGCCGAGCGCCGCTTGCAGGCTCGCCCGCTCCGGCCCCTCGCCGGCGCAGAACAGATGCACCGCCGCTCACGGCCGCGGTGCAGCCGCTCGACGATCGGCACCAGTAGCGGAACATTCTTGCCGGCATTGAGCTTGCCGGCATACATCACGATCAGCGTCGGCCGCGGCGGCAACCCGAAACGCCGCTCGAACCAGACCCGGTCGCGCCGCCCGGGAGTAGAACAGCGAGCGGTCGAGGCCGCGGCGCAGCGAGATGCCGCATGGTGCCCATGCGCATAGCTTGCCGTCGATTCGCCGACATAGCTAGCCGATCGCCGAGGTGACGCGAGGCGAGATGTTTTGCGAGCCGGCGCTCCAGGATCGAGCCGACCCAGTTCGGCAGTGCCGAGGTAATCGTTGGCGGCGCGGTAGGCGAGACCCGTTACCGAGCGCGCGCTGCAGCAGCTTTGTCGACTGTGATGCGGGCGTATTCGGGCGTGTTGGTGTGGATCGAGTGACGACCGGGATGCCGTGACGGCGCGCGAACCGCCGCGCCGTCCGCGTGTAGCAGAAAAACGCGTCGGTCGTGTGGATCACAGTCGTAGTCGGTGAAGCGCTCGCGCCAGTCGCGGGTGCCACGGCGCGAGATCGGTGTGGTCCGGAAATCACGTCTGCGCATCAGCCGCGCCGTGCTGAAGACCGGCGGCAGCAGCACATAGCGCACCGACGGCGACAGCGGCGATCTCGGCCGTTCTTCCGGCCGCTGAAATGCACCGTGAGGTCCAGTGCGTCGGCGCATATCGACCGCCGCCTCGGCGAGGCGCTGCCAGCATTTGACGTGGCCGCCGGCGGCCGGCGTAGATTGAGATCGACCAGCACGCCAACCTTGAGCGGCCGGCCGGCGTCGCCGCGGCGCTGTCCGCCGTCGACTTCCGCGACGCCGCGGCGCACATGCCTGCCGACATGCTGCCTGCCCGCGCGCGACCGGCGTTGCTCAGCCGCATCGATTATACAAATGCAGCTGTGCCATTCATGATTAGTCCGGTCGTGCTCGGTCGCCGTGCGCGCCTAGCCAAACGGGCACGAGTTGGGCTAGCGTTCCATGCGACGGAACCGAATCGTGCGACCGGCTCGCGCTCGCGCCTCAGCGAATGGGAATAACTGCGATGATCGATCTGCATTTCTGGCCCACGCCGAACGGCAAAAAGGTCACGATCCTGCTCGAGGAGTGCGGTCTGCCTTACAAAATCGTGCCGTGCAACATCCAGCAGGGCGACCAGTTCAAGCCCGAGTTTCTCGCGATGAACCCGAACCATCGCATGCCGGTCATTGTCGACCGCGACCCTCCGGGCGGCGGCGAACCGATCGCGGTCTTCGAATCGGGCGCGATCATGATGTACCTCGCCGAGAAGGCCGGCCGCTTCTGGCCGCAGGATCTGCGCGGCAAGTACGAGGTCACGCAGTGGGTCATCTGGCAGATGGCCAATCAGGGGCCGAAGCTCGGCGAATGCGGGCATTTCCGCCGGCTCGGCGACAGCAAGGGGCGACCAGAGCTATGCCGTGACGCGTTTCACCGACGAAGCCAACCGGCTGTATGGCGTCTTGAACAACCGGCTGTACCGGAGCCGCTACGTCGCGGGCGACGAGTACACGATCGCCGACATGATCTGCTATCCGTGGACGGTCAACTGGAAGGCGCAGGGCCAGGACATCGACGAGTTCCGGCACTTCAAGCGCTGGTTCGAGGAAATCGGCGAGCGCCCGGCGGTAAAGCGCGGCATGGCGGCCGGCGCCGATCTGTCGGTCGACGTCTCCAAGCTCCCGGCCGAGGAGCAGGCTCGGATCCGCCGGATCATGTACAACCAGCGCGCGATCCCGGTCGCCGCAGATTAGCTGCCGCCGCGAGCCTGCCTCACTCGACGGCGTCAGGCTGAACGCAACCGGCGCTAACTTGTGAGCGCGCGAATCCCAGCGGCCGCTGCCGGCAGGCAGGCGCCGACTGGCCGGCAGACGGCACAGGACGGTTGTTCCCTCGCCCACCCCGGACTGGATCGCAACCGAGCCGCCGTGCAGCTCGATCAGGCTCTTGACCAGCGACAGGCCCGAGCCCGGCGCCGGCCTCGCGGTTGTGCCGGTTGCCGCGCTCGAACTTCTCGAAAACCCGTTCCTGATCCGAGGCGGCAATGCCGACCCCCGTATCGACAACCGCCAGGATCACATCGCCGCCACTCTCGTCGTCGATGCGCGCTTCGAGCCGGATCGAGCCGCCGGGCGGGGTAAACTTGATGGCGTTCGACACGACGTTGAACAGGGCCTGCTTGAGCCGCCGCTCGTCCGCCTCGACCGCGCCGATTTCGCGCGGACAGTTCGACGACAAGCGTGACATCCTGCATCCGCGCCCGCTCGCGCGACAGCGACGCGACCGCCTCCAGCAGGTCGCGGATTTCGACGCTGCCGGGTTCGAGCGCCAAGTACCCGGCTTCGATTGTCGCGAGATCGAGAATGTCGTTGATCAGCTGCGACAGCCGCTGCGAGCTCTCGAGAATGCCGCGGCTGTACTCGAGCTGCCGCGGCGACAAGGTCCCGAAATACTGGTTCGTCAGGATCTCGGCGAAGCCGATGATTGCATTGAGCGGCGTGCGCAGCTCGTACGAGACGTTCGCGATGAACTCGCTCTTCAGGCGGGCGGCTGTCTCCAACGCCTCGTTGCGCTCGCGCAGCGCCCGTTCGACCCGAGTGGTGTCGCTGACGTCGAGACAGGTCAGCAGCACGTTGCCGTCGGGCAGCGGCATCGTCGCGATCCGCAGCGTCGAGCCGTCGGAGCGCTCGGTCGATCCGCTCCATGGCGCCTGCTCGGTAATGCGCGCAATCACCCTGTCGCGGGTCGACGGCCAGTCTCCGGCCTCCTGGTAGAAGTGGCGGATCTTCTCGACGATGTCGCTGACGTGCGGCTCGCCGTCGAGATCGCCCTCCGAAAGGCCCCAGACCTTGCGATAAGCCGGATTGTGCAATTTCAGCCGCCCGTCGCTGCCGAAAACCGCAATCGCCTCGAACAAATTGTCGAGTGTCGCGCGCTGTACTTCGATCAGCGTATTGTACGAACGTTCGAGCGCGAGCCGGTCGGTCACGTCCTCATAGGCGAAAATGAGACCCCCCAGCGGATGCGGCGAGACCGACATGCTGAGGGTCCGCCCGTCGGGCAGATGCAGCAGTTCGCTCTCGGGCTCGATCAGCGACGTGAACAACCCGAGCTGCTGCCGCTTGAACGCGCGGGCATCGGCGTGTTCCGGGAGCCTGCGGCGTTCGCGCAGCCGCTCCAGCAGCTCGTCCAGCGAAGGCTCGCCGGCCAGCCAGTTCTCCTCGAGAGCCCAGAGCCGCGCGAAGGCCGAATTGAAAAACTTGAGCCGCTTGTCGGCGCCGTAGATCGCGACCGCGGCGTGTATGCTTTCGAGAACCTGGCCATGCGCATCAATGTGCCGCGCCAGTTCGCTTTCGGCGAATTCGACCTCGGTGCGGTCGAGCGCGTAGCCGATCGTGCCGCCGGCGCGGCTCGCCACCTCGACAAGCTCCAGCAAGCGGCGCGAGCCGCCGATCGAGACGTGCCGCGTCTCGGTTTGCGGCGTGCCGGCCGCCGCCCTGTCGGCGCGCGAGGGCGTCGACGTCCCTTGCAGCTTGCGCGTCGGCGCCAGCTCGCGCGATTCGGACAGCACCGTCTCGCGATCCGCATCGAGCGCGGCGGCATAGGCCGCGTTGCAGTCGATCACCCGCAATCGCTCGTCGCGGCGCCACACCGGCAACGGCAGCAACTCCATCGTTTCCCTTAAGCCGGCGGCGGCCGCGGCGGCGGCGGCCCGGGCCAGTTCCGTCCGCCGGATCGCCGACACATCGGTGATCCACAATACCGCCTCGCCGCTTGCTGTCGTTCGCCCTTCGACGGCGTACGCGCTGCCGTCATGCGACGAAATGGCGGCATCGAAAGCCGTGCCGGCCTGCCGCAATTTCTCGACCGCCTCCGCGACGCGCATCGCGTCGGCGGGATCAAGTTCGGTCAGCAAGCGATCGTAGGAAGTCTCGGCGCCCAGTATTTCCGCCGCGCCGAGCGCCGTCGTTGGTTCCATCGCGAGACCAGCGAAAACCGGCAATCGGCGCGGTGGCAAGCACGGCGGCCAAGCAGAACCCGCCCTGCTCCGCGACCTCGCGAGCCGCAGCCGCCTCCCGCAGCACGGACCGGGTGCGCCGCCACAGCGCAGCGAACAGCACCGCGGCCAGAAAAAAGAACCCGGCGGCGAACTTCGGCCACGCGCGCCCCGGGTAAGTCGAGTTATCGCTGCCGGGTGCGGCGCCGGCCGCCTGACTACTGCGCCGCCGCGACAGCCGGCTCGGAGCGCGCCTCGGGCAGCGGCGGCACCTGCTCCTCATCCCACGGCCCCGGGAAACGGCCGCGGCCGACTTTCTCGCGCGAGAAAATATGATAATCGACCGGCCATTCCGACCGCGGCAGCTCGTAGAACACCTCGACCCCGTTGCCGTCCGGGTCGCGCAGATAGATGCCGAGCGAGATGCCGTGATCGGCGATGTGATCGATCGGCTGACCCTTGGCCTTGATGCGGCGATAGAATTCCTTCAGGTCATCGAGCGATTCAAGCCGCCATGCCATGTGGTTGAGGCCGACCTGACCCTTTTGCTGCAGCGGCGCGTCGTCACCGAGCTGCATCAGCGCCACCTCGTGCGACTGCTCCTCGTCGGCCGACATGAACGCGGCCCAGCCGGGGCGATACTCGTAGACGTGCAGTCCGAGCAGATCCTCATACCATTGCTTGGACCGCTCGACATTGCGCACGTAGACGTTAACGTGCTGCAGATACATCGGCCGCTTGCTCATCCTGTCCTCCCGTCAGTGGCGCCTCGAAATCGAAGTGAGGTGCGTGATATTATATGGGTGAACTGCGCGGCGCCCAACCCATCAGGCGGGCCTCGCATGACCCGGCCGGATAGGCGTCCGACTCGCGGCCGGCGCACCCGCATTCCCAGCCATCATGCCATCACCGTGATCAGATAAGACAGCGGCTCGGACGTGCAACGCTTGCTGTAGAGATCCAATGTTGTTTCTCCGTCGCTCGACCAGCCTAGCCATTGACCCGCAAAGTCGAGTCCCGCCACATCGGCTTTTCCGCGGCCTCGGATCAGTCTGGTCGAAACGTGAAGCCGCCGCCATCCGGCCAGACGCGACCAACTATCCCGAACCGTAATATGGTCACCAAAAAAACTAATCATTCGAGAGAACTCGGGCTCTTCATCGCCCAGCACCGGAGTCCGGTCAGCACCAACCCTGCGGCCTATCAAATTCTTGGTAATAACTTCCAGCAATTCATGCGCCGCCACCTCGACACCTCGATACCGGGCGCGGCTGGTTCCATAATAGCCGGTGACCGTATGTTCATCAGCATCAAGTTTCATCAGCCGAAACGGTGCGCAAAGATACGAACCGTGCGTCAAAAACGGGAGATATCCGACAGACAGAAGTCGTAATTCATCAATACCGAACTTCAGGAGATGAGCCAGATACGCGACTTTCCGCTTGCGAATACCGCCGTTTGCGGTGATCACCACCCTTATATCATCTTCAGTCGTGCGCGGAATCGCCCCAATGATAAGCTTCCCCGCGGATTCCCAACGCAATAATGTCGGCGCCAGGTAACGGCGGTCGCCCCGCACAACCACGCCACTGCATCGTACAATCAATTCCGAGGCTCGCAACTCCGGGCCGGATCGCCCGAGACGAACCAAGCCCAAATCTTGTGATACCGCGACGCGCGCCCGCTGCGCTTCTCCCTTTGCGGGCAAGCCGGTTCCCCTTGCCAGCAACTCGCCGAGGAGAAGATAGCAAACACCGGCGGCGGAGTATACGGAATGGTGCGTGTATGTATCACGTCCCCAGCGATCCGCATCGCTTTCTTCTTCGGCCTGCGAATTGTTGACCCGAAGCCAACCGTGGCGCGTACGGCGTACTTCTTGGAGGGCTTTCCATTGGATGCTCCAAAGCCGCTCACATTCGTCCCGCTCGGAGCCGTCGAGCAGCGCAGCAAGCCGCAGACTGAACAATGCCAACCCGCGGCCGAAGGTGGTATTGTCCGAGCGGCCAAAATAGGCAAACCCCGCCGTATTTGCCATCAATGGCGTGACAGCGCGCATCGCGGCGCTGAAGCAATCAGCAAACCGCCGATCATTGGTGACGAGATAGGCAATTCCGATCAGAAACAGGAACTTCAAGCAATAGGTCGGAGGAAATATTCGTAGCGGACTTGATCGGTCGCGCGGCCAATCGAAATAGAATCCTTCAATTGATCGGAAACGATCCAAAACATTCAGCACCTCGGTTATTGCCTCATCATCGACAGGCTGCCCGAGACTGGCGGGCCGCAATATCCCAGCAGTGACCTGCCGTATCAGAAAGATATTGTTACCGACCTCCGGATCAACTTCGGGTAATTGTTGTGCGGTGCAAATTTCCGTCAGCAGCCTACCGAGCGACGTTGTCTCGAATCCATGCCTGGACAATAGAAACAAATTGAGACAGTTCGCGAAATCGTCGAAAGGCGATCCACCTCTCGATCTGAACTCCAGCTTACGCCAATTTTGCAGTAATTTTTCTGCCGACGTCAAATGTGAGGCTGTTTCCGGCCTACAGATTACGAACAGCAGGCTTCTGGCAAGGGCGGCGTGCGTTTCCGTATAAATCTCTCCGACATCGAATTTGGCGTGTTTCCGCACCAAAATTCCGTCGAAATGATTTTCGATCGCATCGATAATCGAGGTACTGAATTGAATAACCTCAAGCGCCCCCTCCCGTTTCGCAGGATCTCGAAGCAGCTGCTGATGCGGTCCCGCATGTAGAAGGGAGTTGTCTGCGGCAGTCATGTCGAACGATCCGCATCGGGACGGCGAAGCGGCAGTCTGAACGGATCGGTGATTTTACATGGCATTCGTGCCGCGTCACAATGCGGTCCAAGAGGATTAGTCTGTCCTAGTCGATGACCGTTCAGCGTTCCCCACAATGTCACCATACCTCGTCGTCACGGGCCAGCAGCTGGCGTATGCGGTCGGTCAATTCAGCTTTGGGATAGATCGCCGCCATCGCGCGGGCGCGGGTCAACGGGTCGCTGGCGAAAAACCGCTCGTAGAGCACCTGGCGGCTGCCGAAGGCGCTGCCTGCGACGTCCCATGCCAGCCGGAACAGTTTGACGCGGTCGCGCGCCCCGACGCTGTCGGTGGCGAGATACTGCTCGATATCGGTCCTGCAGCGGGCCGCCGAAATCCTTCTCGCTCGGCTGAATCAGGAAGCTCGACGAACCCGAGCAGCTGGAGGATCTCGATCATCCGCGGATAGGCGGTCATCATCAGGTTGCGGGTGCTCTCGACCGGCAGAATCGCCGGGCACATCACGCCCCATTGATCGATTTCGGCATCGGCCTCGGCGGCGCGCATGCACGAGCGCATCAGCTCGGCGTACAGCATCAATTCGCCGATCCGCTCCTCGGTGTGCGGCAGATGCGCGTTGCCGAGCGCCTCGGTCATCAACAGCGCCAGGCCCAGCACGAACTCGCATTTCGCGAGGTTTTTCGCCGCGCCCTGATGCGCCGAATGCGCCGTCGAATGGGTGACGTGCGGCGTTCGGTTCAGCCGGTCGACATCGTACAGCAGGAACACGCGCTCCCACGGCACGACGACATCGTCGAAGAATACGACGCAATCCATCTCCTCGAAGCGCGAGCCGAGCGGATGATCGAAATGCGAGCGCCCGAGATCGAAGCTGTCGCGGCACAGAAAGCGCAGACCCGGCGTGCCGCACGGGATTGCGAAATTGACCGCGAACGGGCTGTGGTCGTCGCTGTGCCGTGCGAGGCGCGGCGAATAGACCGCGATCTCGTCCGACAGCGGCCCCAAGCGTCGCGAGGATGCGGGCGCCGCGGACGACGATGCCGGCGCTGGTCTCGCGCACGACCTGCAGGGCGGTGCCCTCTTCGAGCTTGAACATGCCGGAGACGTTGCGGCTGCGCTGCAGGTTGATCAGCGAATGGGTCAGCGTGACGTCGTTCTCGCGGATGTATTCGACATAGCGGCGCATGTTGTCGGCGAATTCCGGCCGCTTCTCGCCGAAGAAATCGGCCGCCGCGCCCCACGCCGCGAAGGTCACGTTCATGAAATCGGGCGAGCGCCCCATCATGCCGCAGGTCGCGCGCGCCCAGTTCAGCATCATCCTGCTGCGGGTTTGCAGCGCCTCTCGTGTCTGCGGCATCTCGAACGAGCGGCCGACCGATTCGCCGGTGGTCGGCGATGGGTAGGTCATCACCTCGCGCAGCGCCGGGTCGTGCTGCATGTCGTATAGCCGCGCGATCGCGTGGGCGCCGCCGGCGAGGCCGGGGTGTGTCGTCACGTCGCGCACGCGCTCGCCGCCGAGCCAGACTTCGCGCTCCTGCTCTCTGAGGCCGGTGAGATATTGCTGTCCGGTACGGGCTGGCATGGTTCCTCCTCGACCGCTCGGCGCGGCTTCCGCCGCGAACGCGGACCTGGATGCTAACGCCACCTCGCGTCCAAGTTAACGCTCCATTTCGTCTGGCGAATCGGGCGCTCAGCCGGTTCGGGAAAACGCCGGCGATTTTCACCTTTCGTCCACGATTTTACCGCAGTCTCGACAAGCAAGCGCCGAGAATGGTAAATATATCTGTTGCGCACGGGCGAGCCGAGCCGAGCCCGCTCCAGCGGATACGCACGTTTCGATCAGCGTTTACCTGCGCCATTTCGTGTTCACCAACGAGGAAATCCCGGTATGCGCCGGCTCTTTGCGCTTGCCCTCGCGTCTGTCATTTTTGCCGCCGGTCAGGCATCGGCCGCGCGGATCGCCGTCACGATTACCGGCCTCAAGAACAACGAGGGCGGCGTCTATGTCGGGCTGTACGCGACGCCCAGCAAATTCCTGAACGGCACGCAGGTGGACGTGATGAAAAAGGTCAAGGCGAGCACCGCGCCGATCACGGTCGTTTTCGACAATCTGCGCCCGGAACCTACGCGGTCGGGGCCTATCACGACGAAAACAACAACGACCATCTGGACACGAACTTCATCGGATTGCCGACCGAAGGCTACGCGCTGTCGAATGGCGTCCGCGCGGTAATGGCGAAGCCGACCTTTCAGCAGGCCGCATTTACGGTCGACGATTCCGGCGCGGCGGTCACACTGCAGATCCGGTACTGAGCGCCGCGATCATCCGCGGCGCCGTTGCCGCGACAGCGTCGCTGTGGGGATCGCGGCTTGGCGGTGTCAGACAAACCCGCGCGCAGTCTTGGTTAATCTTTCCGTCATGAAGCCGCAATAGACGCGTCACAGCTTGACCTTACGGTGCCCCCGCCACTGGGGGAGAAAAACCGTGCCAATATCCAAGTTTGCACCAGTATTGTTCGCTATTGCCGCCGCGGCGGCAAGCACCGAGGCCGCAGCCGGACCGTTGCCGACACTCGATGGTCAAATCCCGCTAATCCTCGGCCACCGCGGCGCCGCCGGATACCGACCCGAGCACACGCTCGCCTCTTACGGCTCGCGATCCAGCATGGGTGCCAACTATATCGAACCCGACCTTGTCGCCACCAAGGACGGCGTGCTGATCGCGCGCCACGAACCCAACATCACCGAGACGACCGACGTCGCCGATCATCCCGAGTTCGCGAGCCGGAAAACAACAAAGACGATCGACGGCGTGACGCAGACCGGCTGGTTCGCCGAAGACTTCACGCTGGCGGAAATCAAGACACTGCGCGCCAAGGAGCGTCTGCCGTTTCGCGACCACTCGTTCGACGGGCAGTTTCAGATCGCGACATTTCAGGAAGTGATCGATCTGGCGAAGCAGAAAAGCGCCGAGACCGGCCGCACGATCGGCATCATCCCGGAGACGAAGCACCCGAGCTACTTCAAATCGATCGGTTTGCCGCTCGAAAATTGGCTGGTGGACGCGCTGAACGCGGCCGGATGGACCGACCAGTCGGCGCCGGTCATCATCCAATCCTTCGAGGTCGAGAACCTGAAGGAACTCAACGCGCTGACCAATGTGCGGCTGGTGCAGCTGACCGATGCCAGCGACATCGCGCTCGACGGAACGGTAATTTACAACCAGCCATTCGACTTCGTCCTGACGGCGACTCGCGGACCTACGGCGACCTGCTGACCCCGGCCGGTCTCGCCGAGATCGCGACCTATGCCGACGCGATCGGCCCGTGGAAGCGATCGATCGTCAGCGTCGCCGGCATCGATCTGAACAGCGACGGCTTCGCCGGACGATATCGACGGCGACGGCATGATCACCGACGCCGACAAGCACACGGTGGCGCCGTCCGAGTCTGATCGCCGACGCGCACAATGCCGGGCTGCTGGTGACCCCCCTATACGTTCAGGAATGAATATATCTTCCTGGCCCAGGATTACCTCGGGCGATCCGATGGCGGAATACCTCCAATTCTTCAAGCTTGGGGTAGACGGGCTGTTCAGCGACTTCCCCGACACCGCAGTGGCCGCGCTGCAACAGGCTATTCCCGAGCCAAACCCGCTGCTCCCAATCGGCGCCGGTTTGGCCCGCCCTTGCCTTTGTCTCGTGGCGGCGCCGCTCGGCGTCGGAGCGATCCGAAAGACCGGTCGGGCGATCGAACTCGGAGACCCGGCAGAGCTCTTGCCGATCGGCTGCCGATGCGTTGTCTCGAGCGACCGAGCCGAGACCGCCGCGTCTACTGGCGCGCCGCGACCCCGTCTACAGATAGCCGGCGAGAATTGCGACCCCGGCCAAGGCCATCACGCCTCCGGCAGACTGCAGTGCGCGCCGTCCAATCGCCGCTTCCTGTCCTGCCGAGAATGAGACCCAATCCGATCCCGAGCGCGTGCAGCAGCGCGGTCGCCAGTACGAAGCCGGCCCCGTAAGCAAGACCCGATGCCGATTCCGGCATCTCGGCGCCGTGCGCGTGGCCGTGAAAGATCGCGAACAAGCCAACCAGCGCCATCGCGGCGACCGATCGGGATGTGAAGCCCGAACGCGACCGCGAGACCGAGAACGACAACGGAAAGCGCGATCCCGATCTCGACAAAAGGCAACCCGATCCCAGCCATCCCGAAGATGCCGCCGAAAACCATCATCGACACGAAGGACAGCGGTACGAGCCACAGAGCGCGGCCGCCCAGTTGCGCCGCAAACAGGCCGACGGCGACCATGACCAAGATGTGATCGATACCGCCGAGCGGGTGGGCGAAACCGTGCGCGAAGCCGGCGGTGCTGCCCACCCCGGTATGCGCGTGCGCGGCAGTCGCGCGCGGCCGTCAGCAGCGCCGCGGCGAGCGAGAGCAGACGAAACATGAGCTTGTCCTCGTTCGTGATCGATCCCGGCCGTAAGGATGGCGCCGCGACCGCGAGCCGGATGTCAAGGCCCGGCGTCGCGACCCGATCGAGGAACCCCCGGGCCTTCACCGAGGCCGGACATCCGATGCAGCCGGCCGCGCTCTTCTACCGCCCCTCGCGACGCCAGGCGGCGATGAGCAGACCGATTGCCAGCAGCAGCGCCGCGACCCCCGGCAACAGCGGCACCTCGCCGAACCCGGTCACGACATAGTCGCCGTTGCGGCGCAACCCGAGCCAGCCGTGGCCGGCCGCGCTGCGGCCGGGGGATACGCGGCGCACGTCCGGCATCGCATCGTCGCCGACCCAGAAGACGCCGCCGCTGCTCGCCTCGACGGTCGGGCCGAGCTTTTCGGCCGTGGTTCGAACATCGGCGTATTCGATCGGGTTCAGCGGGCCGGAAGCGGCCAGCGCGGTACGATTGCCGTCGCTGATTCGATAAAGCCCCATTTGCGAGATTGTTGCCGTCCCGATGCTGCGCCCGCCTTCCGCCGGCGTCAGGGTCAGCGTCGAATTCGTGCCGTCGGGTGCGGTAATGGTAACCGGGCTGTCGTCGGGTTCGAGCGACTGCCTTGTCACCTTGAGCTGGTCGCCCTCGATCACGGCGCGCAGATCGTTCTCCTCGAGATCGGGCTCCTTCATCAGCCAGTAGGCGAGCCGGCGCAGCAGCTCGGCCTGCGGACCGCCGCCCTCGAAGCCGCGCGCCCACAGCCACATCTGATCGGACAGAAGCTGCGCGATCCGGCCGTTGCCGACCCGGTCCAGGACCAGCAGCGGTCCGCCGTTTTCGCCGCTCATGACCGCGGTGCCGCTGTGGCGCCGGCCCTCGACCTGTCGGAACCAGCGTCCCCAGCTCGGCGCCTCTCCGGGCTTGCCGGCGCCGGACAGATCGGCGGTGACCGGATGCCGCCGTCCCAATGCCGTCAGCTGCGGCCGAAAGCCCTGTTCGCGCACGTCGCCGGTCGGCTCGGTCGGCAGGATCTCGCCGAGCGGCGTGCGATAGAGCGTCATCGGCGTGCCGAAGGTCGGGCCGGCGGCTTCGAGCAGCGCGCCGCCCCGGCGCACGTAGCGCACGACGTTGTCGATATAGGCCTGCGGGATGATGCCGCGCTGGCTGTAGCGGTCGAAGATGATCAGGTCGAACTCGTCGAGCTTGACGTCGAACAGCTCGCGGATCGGAAAGGCGATCAGCGACAGCTCGCGGATCGGCGTCCCGTCCTGTTTCTCGGGCGGCCGCAGGATCGTGAAATGGACGAGATCGACCGACGGGTCGGATTTCAGGATGTTGCGCCAGACGCGCTCGCCGGCATGCGGCTCGCCCGAGACGAGCAGCACGCGCAGCCGGTCGCGCACGCCATTGACGACGATCGCGGCGCGGTTGTTCGCCAGCGTCAATTCCTGCGGTCCGGCTTCGGCCTCGATTTCCAGGACATTCGGGCCGCCGTGATCGATCGGGATCGACAGCGTCACGTCGCGCCCGACCGGCACGGTCATCGGATGCGGCGCGCCGCCGTCCTTGCGCCAAGTGATGCGGGCGCGCCGTTCCGGTTCCGTCTTGCCCTCCGGCGGCGCCGGCAGATCCTCGACCCGCACGGTCAGCGGCGTCTCCTTGCCGACCAGCCCGAAACTCGGCGCGTTCGCGATCGCGAGGCGGCGATCGTGTTCGTCCCGGTGGCCCGAGAGCAGCACGTGCAGCGGCGCGCCGAGCTCGCCGGCCGCGGCATCCGGCGTCGGACCCGGCACATCGTGCACCTGCCCGTCGGTGATCATGACGATGCCGGCGAGGCGCTGGCGCGGCACATCGGCCAGGCTGCGGCTCAGCGCGGTGAACAGCCTGGTTCCGTCGCCGCCGCTGCCGGGCTGATTCTGGCCGGTGCGCACGATCCGCACATCGAGGTCGCGTTCGCGGCCGAGCCGTTCGCTCAGCGCGGCCAGCGCCCGCTCGCTTGCCGCGCGCCGCTCGCCGATGCCTTGGCTCGCCGATTCGTCGAGAACGATGACGGCAACGTCGCGCAGCGGCGAGCGCTTCTCCTCGACGAGCGACGGGTTGGCAAGGATCGCCAGCAGCATCGCCAGCGCCGCCAGCCGCCAGAACAGGCCGCGCGCGCGCCGCCACGCGCCAAGCGCCAGCACCACGACGGCAATGCCGGCCAGCGCGGCGATTGCCCACCACGGCAACAGCGGCGCCGCCGCGATCGTGTAGGCGCTGCCGCCGAATGCCGCGATCATCGATCAAAACCTCGTTCGCCGGCTCGCTCATTCACGGTCGGCGGTGGCGAAAGCGGCACGAAATCGCGGAATTGCGGCGGGCTGTTGGCGATTTCCGGAAAAATCCGCCGCGCCACGATCGGCGGGCTAAGCGGCGACCAGCTGCTTCCCGACGACCCGGTCGTAATCCTCCCACATCAGCCGGCAAATCCTGCCCGGCGTGAAGCGGTAATGGCCGTGCTGGCCGACGATCTCCCCGACCGGCGTGACCTCGGCGGCCGAGCCGGTCAGGAAGACCTCGTCGGCCTTCGCCAGTTCCTCGGGCATGATCGCGCGCTCGACCACCTTGATGCCGCGGCTGCGCGCCAGCCCCATGACGGTTTGCCGCGTGATGCCGTTGAGGAAACAGTCCGGCGTCGGCGTATGCAATTCGCCGTTGATCGCGAGGAAGATATTGGCGCCGGTGCCCTCCGCGAGCTGGCCGCGCCAATCGAGCATCAGCGCGTCGTCGCAGCCCTGCGCCTCGGCGTCGTGCTTGGCCATCGTGCAGATCATGTACAGCCCCGAGGCCTTGGCCTGGGTCGGCGCGGTGTGCGGCGCCGGACGGGCCCAGCGCGACCACAGCATGCGGATGCCCTTGGCGCGCGCCTCCGGCGAGAAATAGGCCGGCCAGTCCCAGCAGGCGAGCGCCAGGTGGATCTTGCTCGGCCTGCGCCGAAACGCCCATCTGCTCGGCGCCGCGCCACGCGATCGGCCGCACGTAGCCGTCGACGATCTTGTTGCTGGCGACGACTTCCAGCGTCGCCCGGGCCAGATCGTCCATGCTGGCCGGGACCTCGAAGCCGAGGATCTTGGCCGAGTTGATCAGCCGCTCGTTGTGGTCCTCCATGCGGAAGACCTTGCCGTTGTAGACGCGCTCGCCTTCGAAGACGCAACTCGCATAATGCAGCCCGTGGGTCAGCACGTGCAGCTTGGCGTCGCGCCATGGGACGAGGCGGCCGTCATACCAGATGAAGCCGTCGCGGTCGTCGAACGGGAGCACGGAGTCTGCCATGGGGCCCTTCCTCGCCGAGATTTCTGTCGCAACTGAGATGGTTGGTAACTTTATATCGCGAAACCGTCCCGAAGCGTACCGGACATTGCGAAATAAGTCAACATGGCTGACATAAATAGCCGGCTCCGCCGGCGCGAGGCCGAGCCGCCGGAAGCCGCCGACGAGGCGGTTCGCGAAGGCATCGAGCTGCTGTTTTTCGCGTATCGGGACTTCACCGCGGAGCCCGACGCGATCCTCGCGGAGTACGGCTTCGGGCGGGCGCATCACCGGGTCGTGCACTTCGTCGGCCGCCACCCGCAGATGACGGTCGGGCGAGCTGCTCGGCATCCTGCGCATTACGAAGCAGAGCTTGAACCGGGTTCTGGGTCAGCTCGTTCGGCAAGGGTTCGTCGTGCAGCATCGCGGCCCCGATGACCGCCGGCAGCGTCTCCTGGAGCTGACCGACAGCGGCCGCGAATTGGAGCGGCGGCTGTCGGCGCCACAGCGCGCCCGGGTCTCCGCCGCCTATCGCGCCGCCGGCGGCGGCGCCGTCGAGGGGTTTCGCCGGGTTCTGCTCGGCATTCTCGCCGATGACGAGGACCGCGCCCGGTTCGAGCCGGAAGCGCCGCTAAGGCCGAGCTGCCGGCGATGCTACGGCCCGCCCGGCGTTTTGCTTTATCCAATCCTGCAGCGTCGATGAAGGCTTGCGTCCGTGTCGCATCCGACTGCTTCAAGACCAGCAGCCTGACCGTCCTCTTCGATCGTGATCGAATACGTCATCATGTCGCGGCCCCGCCCCGCCGTCTCATCGGGACCGGGCGGGTGCGCCTTCGCCTCGGCAGCCAGCCTCGCGAGCTCGTCCGCCATCTCCTTGCTCATCGAGTCCGTGTCGACAACCCGGGCTCGCTGCCCCGTCGGGTCGATCGGGCCGCCAAATTCGCGCAATGTTGCTTTCACGCCTGCACCCTCGCTCGTCATGTCTCCCGTAACGCGCCGGTTCGCGGGACGATCCATCCAGGCGTTGCGGGCGGCGGATACCAAACGCGATCTACGCGGACTTGATGCGGTTCAACTCCTCGGCAAGCTGTTTCACAGTGGCCGAGAGATCGTCGACCTGCTTGACGAGGAGGGCAACCAAATCCTTGTCGCTCGGCGGCACTGGCGCCGGCGCCGTATCGACACCGGTGATTTTGATCTTCACCTCCGCCCACCCCTCGAACACCGCTTTTTGCTGTGCGCTCCCGGCGCCGTACAATTGCGCCGCCTTCTGGTAGGTCGTATCCGCGAATTCCTGGAAGCTGGTGGTTGGACCGGATGCCCGCAGCGCCTCGTACCAGATATGCCCGGGCGCCTCCCAGGCGAACCCGCCGATTTCCCGCGCGGTCACATAGAAGGCCTTGTTCGGAATTCCCGAATTTATGTGCACGCCGCCGTTATCGCCTTCATCGGTATTCGGCAGCTGTACGTACTTATCCATGCTGTCGGGCTGCGGGTCCTTGCCGAGATCCGGGTTGTCGTAGGCGGTGCCCGGCGCCTTCATCGACCGCAGCGCGTCCGCCTGGATGCCCGGGGTAAATACCTCCGGACCGATCAGCCAGTCGGCCTGATCGACGGTTTGCTTCAGCGACCATTGCTTGACCAGCGACCCGAAAACATCGGACATCGACTCGTTCAGAGCGCCGGGCTGATCATGATACTCGAGACCCGCGGTGAATTCCGTCACGCCATGGGTCAATTCGTGACCGATAACGTCGAGGGACTTGGTAAAATCGGTGAACAACACGCCATCGCCGTCGCCGAATACCATCTCTCGGCCGTCCCAGAAGGCGTTGTTGTAGGCGCGCCCATAATGAACGTAGCCGTCAAGCCGACGGCCCTGATCGTCGACCGAATCGCGGTTCAAGACTTCGCTGTAAAAGGTGCGCGTGGCGCCAAACCCGTCGTAAGCCCGATTGGCGGCTTCGTCCGCGGACGCCGCCCCGTCTTCCGATCGGGTCAGCTGCGCTCGACCGCAGGCTGGTGCTGTGTCGGCAATCGAAAATCGTCCTGCGGGCGCTCCCGGCTAGCGACGGCGAAAGCGGCCATTACCGCGCGTTCGCCCCTGAGCCGCGCCGTGGAAATCAAGGTGTTCAAGGCTGCGTGCCGGATCTCGGTGTTGCTGCTGTCGAGAAGGCGGCGCAGCAGATGCGGCGGAAGGATGCAGTTGACGTAACGACGATGGCCGGTCATTGGAGACCTCCTCAGCGCTATTTGTCGACCGTCACTGTAGCGGCTTGCGTCCGATCGTCGCAAGGTGGCGATCGTTCGCGCAATCCCCCTATCGATCGGATAGCGGACGATCCGGTGTATACTGCCGGACGATGAGTGACGTCGAACCTCACCTTCTCGTTGTCGATGATGATGCGCGCCTGCGCGCGCTGCTGCGCCGCTATCTGTCCGACAACGGGTTCCGGGTCACGCTGGCCGCCGACGCCGCCGAGGCGCGGGCCAGCCTGACGAGCTTTGCGTTCGATCTGATCGTGCTCGATGTGATGATGCCGGGCGAAACCGGCATCGAGCTGACCCGATCGTTGCGCGACGAAACGCAGCAGGAACGGGTTCCGATCCTGCTGTTGACCGCGATGGGCGAACCGGAAGACCGCATCAACGGCCTCGAACAGGGTGCCGACGATTACCTGGCCAAGCCGTTCGAGCCGCGCGAACTGGTGCTGCGCATCCGCAACATTCTTGAGCGCCGCGGCGCGACGGGGGAGCCGACGGGCAGCATCCGCTTTGGCGCGTTCCGCTTCGATCTCGCCCGCAACGAGCTGTTTCGCGGCGGCGAACTCGTGCATTTGACGAGCGCGGAGGCGTGGTTGCTCGCCTCGCTCGCGGCGCGCGCCGGCGAGGCTGTCTCGCGCGAGGATCTGTCGCAATCGGCGCCGTTCAGCGGCAACATCCGCAATGTCGATGTGCAGATGACCCGTCTGCGGCGCAAGATCGAGCCCGACCCCCGCTATCCGCGATATCTCCAGACCGTGCGCGGCACCGGCTATGCCCTCAAGCCCGAGTAAACCGGCCTCCGGTGCGCCTGTTGGCGGCCGCCGCACCGATCCCGACCCCGCGACCGGCCGAACTTCGTCCACAAAATTGGCTGAAGCGGCTGCTGCCGCGATCGATGTTCGGCCGCTCGCTGCTGCTGATCATCATGCCGCTGGTTCTGGTTCAACTCATCGCCGCGTTCGTGTTCTATGCCCGGCATTGGGAAGCGGTGTCGTATCGCCTTTCGGCCAATGTTGCCGGCGACATCGCGCTGGTTATCGACGCGGTGCGCGAGGCGGCAACGCCGGCCGATCGGCAGGCGATCTTCGATCGGGTAGCGCGGGTCGCCGAGCTTATCGTCTCGTTCCAGCCGGGCGCGGGATTGCCCGATTTTCCGCCGATCGGCGGCTCGACGCTCGAAGCGCAGCTACAAAGGGCGATGGTCAAGCGGGTTGGCCGGCCGTTTGCCATAGATGCGGCCAACGACGACCAGTATGTCCTGGTCGCGGTCAAGCTCGGCGACGGCCTCTTGCTGACGCATGTACCGTTCAGCCGCCTGTACACGCCAACTACCTACATCTTTATTCTCTGGATGGTCGGCTCGTCCGTGATCCTGCTTTGCGTCGCCGGCATTTTCCTGCGCAATCAGGTGAAATCTTTGCGCCGGCTCGCCGCCGCCGCGGACGGGTTCGGGAAGGGACGCCCGGTCGTCTTCACAAAGGTCGAGGGCGCTCTCGAGGTCCGGCAGGCGGCCGCCGCGTTCATCCGGATGCGCGATCGCATCGAGCGTCAGATCCGTCAGCGCACCGAAATGCTCGCCGGCGTATCGCACGATCTGCGCACGCCGCTGACCCGAATGAAGCTGGCGCTGGCGCTGATCCCCGACGATGCTGTTTCGGCGGAACTGAACTCCGATGTCGCCGAAATGGAGACGCTGGTCAATTCCTACCTCGATTTCGCCCGCGGCGAGGGAACCGAAGCCCCGGTCGAGACCGATATCGGGCTGCTTGATCGAGGATTTGGCGGCGGCGGCGCGGCGCGACGGGACGTCGCTGACGGTCGTCCCGGCGCCCGAACTGATTTTTCAGGTTCGACCGAATGCCCTGCGGCGATGCCTCGGCAATCTGATCGCCAATGCGCGCCGCTACGCAAAGAATATCTGGCTCTCCACGATGCCGGCCGATGACGGAGTCGACATCCTGATCGACGATGACGGGCCCGGCATTCCAGCGTCGGAGCGCGAGCGCGTGTTTCGCCCGTTCATCCGGCTCGATGCGTCGCGCAATCAGGCAACCGGCGGCGTCGGGCTCGGCCTGACGATCGCGCGCGACATGGCGCGCAGCCACGGCGGGGACGTCCGCCTCGAAACGTCGCCGTTCGGCGGACTGCGCGCCCGCATCCATTTGCCGAAATAGGGCCGCTATGGATGCCGCTTCGGCCGCGGGATGCCCGGTTTGCCTCGCCGACCAGGCATCAAGCGTCACCCGGGCGAACGGGCTCGATGTGCTCGGCTGCCGCAGTTGCGGCACCATCTATGTTCATCCCCTGCCGAGCTCGGCCGAAACCCGCGCCCTGTATGCCGACGCGTTCGCCGGCGCGACCGCCGGATATTTCGCCAAGGTCGAGACAAAGATGCGGCGGTCGCGCAACCGCGTTCGGGCGCTGCGCCGGTTCGCTCCACAGGCTGAACGCTTTCTCGACGTGGGATGCAGCGGCGGCTTTATGGTCGAGGCCGCGCGCGAGGCTGGCTTCGCCGCCACCGGAGTTGACCTGGAACCGCCCGCGATCGGCTATGCCCGCAGGCATTTTCCGGAAAACATGTTTTTCTGCGGCACCATCGAGGAATTTGCCGCCACTTCGCCCGATCCGTTCGATGTCGTCTATTCCTCGGAGGTGATCGAGCACGTTCCGGACGTGCGCTCGTTTGCCCGGACGATAGCAAGCCTGCTGCGCCCGGGCGGCGTGCTCTACGTCACCACCCCCGACCTTACCCACTGGAGCCAGCCCCGCGATTTGCACCGGCGCTCCGGGTTCGGGCCGCCGGCGCATTGCGTCTATTTCACGCCAAAATCCCTGATCGGCCTGCTCGATGGCGCCGGGTTCGACCTCGTCCGCACGAAGGCTCGCGTTCAAACCCGGAATAAAGCTGATCTGCCGGCGGCGTCACGAGTGACGTAAGCATCGGAGGCGGACAGGCCACCAATCTCGGCCGGGCCCGGCAAGCGGGGCATGCAGAGCGGGCGATTGTGCTTGAGGCGGCCGTCGCGAAGCGCCATGTTAAGGGGCTGCGCGCAGCCCGTTTTGCTGCCGCCGCGGAGCCACGCGGGAGAGACCGAACCATGCCAGCCCTGCAGCCGGCGCGCGGGACGCAAGATCTGTTGCCGGAAATCGCGCGGCGCCATCGCCGGGTCAGCGAGACGGCGCGCGACGCGGCCGCGCTGTACGGCTTTCGCCGAGATCGCGACGCCGATCTTCGAGTTCACCGAAGTATTCGCGCGGCCGATCGGCGAGCACACCGACATCGTATCGAAGGAGATGTACACCTTCACCGACCGCGGCGGCGAGGAGGTGACGCTGCGGCCGGAAAATACCGCCGGCGTCGTGCGCGCGGTGCTGTCGAACGGGCTGACGCAATCGACGCCGCTCAAATTCTTCTATAGCGGGCCGATGTTCCGCTACGAGCGGCCGCAAAAGGGCCGGTTCCGCCAGTTCCACCAGATCGGCGTCGAACTGCTCGGCGTGGCTACAGCCGCAGGCCGACATCGAGGTCATCGCGCTCGGACACGCGCATCCTGCGGGCGCTCGGGATCGCCGATCGGGTCGTGCTGGAACTGAACACGCTCGGCGACCCGGAAAGCCGCGCCGCCTATCGCGATGCGCTGGTCGACTATTTTTCGGGCAGGATCTCGGAGCTGTCGGAGGACAGCCGGCGCCGGCTCGAACGCAACCCGCTGCGCATCCTCGATTCGAAAGATCCAGGAGACCAGCGTCTCGCGGCCGACGCGCCCGATTTCTCGACAATATCTGAACGAGGCGTCGCGTGATTTCTTCGCCCGCGTGCGCGACGGGCTCGACCGGCTCGGCATCGCCTATCGGCTGAACCCGCGCCTGGTGCGCGGCCTCGACTACTACACGCATACGGCGTTCGAGTTCGTCACGACCGATCTCGGCGCGCAGGGCACCGTGATCGGCGGCGGACGCTATGACGGGCTCGTCGAATTGATGGGCGGGCCGGCGATGCCCGGGGTCGGCTGGGCGGCCGGCATCGAGCGCCTGGCGATGCTGATCGACGAGCCGCCGGCCCCGCCGCGCCCGGTCGCGCTGGTGCCGATCGGCGAGGCCGCCGAAGCCCGCATGCTGGTGCATCGCCGAGCAGCTGCGCGACGCCGGGCTGGTCGTCGAGTTCGGCTATTCCGGCAATCTGCAGCGCCGGATGCGGCGGGCCAACCGGATCGGCGCGCGCGCCGCGGTCCTGCTCGGCGACGACGAATTGGCGCGCGGCGTCGCGACGTTGCGCGATCTCGACAGCGGCGAGCAGAGCGAGGTCGCGCTCGACGACGCTGGCGCGCACGCCTTGCCGTGCTGAGCGGAGCCGGCGCGGGATGATCTTCGACACGCTCGCCTATCGCGCAGCGGCTGAAATCGGTCGGGTTCTACCGACGCGCAGGCCGAGGCGCTCGCCGAAGCCAACCGCGAGATGATCGCGGACGAGATGGTAACGAAGTCGTTCCTGCAATCGGAGCTGGCCGTGCGGCTAAGCTCCGAGTTGCGATCTCGGAGCTAACCAGTTGCGTGCGAGATCAACCAGCTGCGGGCCGAGTTGCGCGCGGAAATGAAGGAATTGGAAATGCGGCTGACCGTGCGCATGGGGGCGATCGGAGTCGCAGTCGTCGCCGCGCTCGCCGCGATCATCAAGTTGTGACAATGGACCGGATACTCGAATCGCGTTTCGACCAGCTGCTGCGCCGGCACGCCGAGCTGGGCGCCGCGTTGTCCGGCGCCGGGATCAGCGGCGCCGAGTTCGCCAAGCTGTCGAAGGAATACAGCGAGCTCGGGCCGATCGTGGACGGCATCGAAGCGCTGCGCCGCACCGAGACGGAACTCGCCGCCGCCGCCGAGATGGCCGACACCGCCGACGACCCCGAGCTGAAGGCGCTCGCCGACGAGGAGGTGCAGCGCGCTGCGCGAGCGCCTGCCGGAGCTGGAACTCAACGTCAAGCTGTCGCTGCTGCCGAAGGACGAGGACGACGAGCGCAACGCGATCCTCGAAGTGCGCGCCGGCACCGGCGGCGACGAGGCGGCGCTGTTCGCCGCCGACCTGTTCCGCATGTACCAGCGCTACGCGGCGCTGCGCGGCTGGCGCTTCGAGCTGCTCGATCTGTCGGAGACCGGGATCGGCGGGTTCAAGGAGGCGACCGCCTCGATCACCGGCCGCGACGTGTTCGCCCGCCTCAAATACGAATCCGGCGTGCATCGCGTGCAGCGCGTGCCGGAAACCGAGGCGAGCGGCCGCATCCATACCTCGGCCGCGACCGTCGCGGTGCTGCCGGAAGCCGAGGAGGTCGATGTCGATATCGACGACAAGGATCTGCGCATCGACGTCTTCCGCGCCAGCGGCCCCGGCGGGCAGTCGGTCAACACGACCGACAGCGCGGTGCGCATCACGCATCTGCCGACCGGGCTCGTCGTGATCCAGCAGGACGAGAAATCGCAGCACAAGAACAAGGCGCGCGCGCTGAAGGTGCTGCGCGCCCGGCTCTATGAGATGGAGCGGCAGGCGCGCGACGCGGCCCGCGCCGCCGACCGCAAGAGCCAGGTCGGCAGCGGCGACCGCTCCGAGCGCATCCGCACCTACAATTTCCCGCAGGGCCGCGTCACCGACCACCGCATCAATCTGACCCTCTACAAGATCGACAAGGTCATGTCCGGCGAGGCGCTCGACGAGATCATCGACGCGCTGACCGCCGCCGACCGCGCCGCCAAGCTCGCCAGCGGTGGAGGCGTGATTCCGGGACGCCTCGGTCGGCGCCGCGATCGAATGAGTGCCGCTTCCGCCCTGGCGAACGGCCGGGATCGATGAGCCGCGGCGACGCGCCCGCGCGCTGCTCGCGGCGGCGCTCGACCTTTCCGCCGCCGAGATCTTCGCCCATCCGGAACGGCGGCTGGACCCGGTGCAGCAGGCTCGCATGTCGGCGATGCTGGAGCGGATGCTGGCGCGCGAACCGCTGAGCCGGATCGTCGGGCGGCGCGAGTTCTGGGGTCTCGAATTCCTGCTGTCCGCCGACACGCTCGACCCGCGCCCCGAAAGCGAGACGGTCGTCGAGGCCGTGCTGGCCCGCCTGCCGGAACGCGACCGGCCCTACCGTTTCCTCGATCTCGGCACCGGCACCGGCTGCTCTGTTGCTGGCGCTGCTTATCCGAGTACCCGGCGGCGATCGGTATCGGGGTCGACATCGCGCCGGGCGCCGCCGGGACGGCGCGCGACAACGCCGAGCGGCTCGGCCTCGGCGCGCGGGCGCATTTTGTCGCCGGCAGCTGGGCGGCGGCGCTGACCGGCCGGTTCGACGCGGTGGTCGCCAACCCCCCCTATATCGAGCGCGCCGCGATCGCCGACCTGCCGCCCGAGGTGCGCGATACGATCCGATCCGGGCGCTCGACGGCGGCGCCGACGGGCTGGCCGCGTATCGCGCGATCGCCGCCGACCTGCCCCGGCTGTTGCCGCCGGGCGGCCTCTTCGCCGCCGAGATCGGCCTCGGGCAGGCGTCCGCGGTCGCGGCAATCCTCGACGCGGCACGGTCTGCGCGATAGACGGGATCGCGTCCGATCTCGCCGGCATCGAGCGCTGCGTCATAGCCCGCCGGTAACGCGCCGGTCGGGCCGGTGCGGCCGAATTCCGCGCGACCGCGCGCTCCCCTGCGCGCTCCCCTTGCACGCGGACCGATGCCCGGCCACACTCCGGGCCTCGGCCAGCACAGGAAGCGGCGGAGGATCGAGATGCGCGTCGGATTTATCGGACTGGGTATGATGGGCAAGGGCATGGCGGCCAATTTGCAGAAGGCCGGGCACCAGCTCGTCGTCTACGATCTGAACCGCGCCGCGGCCGAGCCGTTTCTCGCGAAAGGCGCGGAATGGGCCAATTCGCCGCGGCAGGTCGCGGCCGCATCGGAGGTCGTGTTCACCTCGCTCCCGGTCCCGGCCGATGTCGAGGCGGTGGCGCTCGGACCGAACGGGCTGATCGAGGGCATGAAGCCCGACACCGCGTTTTTCGACATGTCGACCAATTCGGTCGCGATGGTGCGCAAGATCAACGCCGCCTTTGCCGAGAAGAACATCTACATGCTCAATTCGCCGGTCAGCGGCGGCCCGTCCGGCGCGGCCAGCGGCAAGATGGCGATCTGGGTCGGCGGCGACGAGCAGCAGTTCAACCGGCACAAGGGCGTGCTCGACGCGATGGGCGACCAGGCCCGCTATATCGGCCCGATCGGCGCCGGCACGATCGCCAAGCTCGTCCACAACTGCACCAGCGCGGTGGTCGGCGTGGCGCTCGCCGAGGTCATGACGATGGGGATCAAGGCCGGGGTCGAGCCGCTCGAATTGTGGGAGGCGGTGCGGCAGGGCGCGACCGGCCGGCAGCGCACCTTCGACCGGCTCGGCAAGTTCCTGACCAGCAGCTACGACCCGGCCGATTTCGCGCTGCGCCTGTTGCACAAGGACGTCTCGCTCGCGGTCGGGCTCGGCAAGGAGATGGCGGTGCCGATGCGGCTCGCCAATCTCGCGCTCGAGGAACTGACCGAGGCGATGAACCGCGGCTGGAGCCAGCGCGACAGCCGGGTCGCCGGGCTGCTGCAGGTCGAGCGCTCCGGCATCCCGACCCCGAACGTCGATCCGGCCAAGGTGCAGGCGGTTCTCGACGCCGACCGGCAGAAGTAGCCGGGCCAGCCGCGGATATCGCGTGGCGCAGCCGTCGCATCTGACGAGGGGCGCCGGATCCCCTCGTCAGCAGCCGGTCTGGTGCCGGCGGCGTGGTCGCGACCGGACGCGCCTCGCTCAGCGTGCCGGCGCGGAGATCGGCGGCGGCGGCGGCATCGGCATTGGTCCGGTCGGCGCCGGAATGTAACCGCCGCCGCTGTCTTTCGGCCCCATCGAGGCAGCGCCCGACGATCGACACCGGCCCAGGCGAGCTTGGCGGGATATAGGTGCCGCTGCTCGTGCTCAGTCCCCCCGTGTAGGGGTTCGCCGTCGACACCGGCCCAGGCGGAGCTTGGCGGGATATAGGTACTGCTGCTCGTACTCAGTCCTGGTTGTGGAGGGGCAGCCGAGCGCGGCGGCATCGGCGATCGGCTGCGGTGGAGCGCCGGTCTCGAGCCGCTGCAGTTCCATCCGATTGAGCTCGTTGGCCACATTGTTGCCGGAAGTCGGTCCGAATACGGCCGACCCGCCTCCGCGCGCTTTCGCCGTCTGGGACTTGCGAGCGGGCCTTTGGGGACGAGCGGCCGCAGGACTTTGCGCGGCCGCCTGGGCCATCTGAACCGACGTCGCGCCGGTGGAGGATGGACCGGATGTCGTGGACGCTTGCGCCAAAGCCGGCGCGGCGATCGCTATCACCGCGGCGACCCCGACACCGTTCAAGAAATGCTTCATGCCAGTGTCCTCTGTTGACAGTTTGACCGGACAATACGCAACACAAGATCGCCGTGGCCGGATGCCGGTCCGCGGGGATGCAACAGCCCTCTGCTGTCTGCGTTGCCCGCAGTTCGCGACTGTCGGTATCATGCCCCCACCCAACTTAGCCGACAATATGATCGCGCCGAATTTCTTTCAAGCGCAAAAGGCGATTGCCATACCCGCCACTAACGTGAACCGCGAACGACGTTCGGCCCGGCAATCGTGGCGACTCCGTTCGCTGACGATCTCCGCGGCCATTTGCCTGCTGCTGTCCGGGTGGGCCGCCGCCGGTCAGCGCGCTGCGCTGACGATCGGCATCACGCAGTTTCCGGCGACGCTGAACCCGAACATCGATGTCATGGCGGCGAAAAGCTATGTGCTCGGAATGGCGATGCGGCCGTTCACGGTCTACGACGCCGACTGGAAGCTCGTCTGTCTGCTGTGCACCGAGCTTCCCTCGATCGAGAACGGGCGCGCCGTGCCGGTCGAATTGCAAGACGGCCGCAAAGGGATCGATCTCACCTACACGATCCGGTCCGACGCGACCTGGGGCGACGGCGTCCCGGTTACGACCGCCGACGTGCTGTTCACCTACGAGGTCGGGCGCAATCGGCAGAGCGCCGTCAGCAACGCCGAACTGTATCGCCGCATCACCGGCATCGATGTGAAGGACGACAAGACCTTCACGATGCATCTCGACAAGCTGACCTTCGACTATGCCGCGATCAACGATTTCGTCGTGCTGCCGGCGCATATCGAGCGGCCCGCCTTCGCCGACCCGGCGCAATATCGGGTGCAGACCCGGTATGCCACCGATCCGACCAACCCCGGCCTCTATAACGGCCCCTACCGCATCAGCGAGGTCGCGACCGGCTCGCACCTCGTGCTCGAGCCGAACCCGCATTGGGCCGGCCCGCCCGCCCCGTTCCGGCGCATCACGGTGCGCACGATCGAGAACACGGCCGCGCTCGAAGCCAATCTGCTGTCCGGCACGATCGACATGGTCGCCGGCGAACTCGGGCTGTCGCTCGACGAGGCGCTCGCCTTCGACAAGCGGCACGGCGGCGCGTTTCAGATCATCTACAAGCCGGGCCTGGTTTTCGAGCATGTCGATCTCAATCTCGACCTGCCCGCCCTGTCCGATCGCCGGGTCCGCCAGGCGCTGCTGTGGGGTCTCGATCGCGAGGCGATCAGCCGCTCGCTGTTTGGCGGCCGGCAGCCGGTCGCCGACAGCTTTGTCAACCCGCTCGACCGCGGGTTCAGCGCCGACACGCCGCGCTATCGGCACGATCCGAAGCGCGCCGCCGCGCTGCTCGACGAGGCCGGATGGACAGATGCAATCCGGCGGGCTGCGCGGCAATGCGGCGGGACAGACATTGTCCGTCGAGCTGAAGACGACCGCCGGAAACCGCACGCGCGAGCTGGTCGAGCAGGTCCTGCAGAGCCAGTGGCGCAAGATCGGCGTCGATGTCCGCCTGAAAAACGAGCCGGCCCGCGTGCTGTTCGGCGAGTCGCTGCCGCACCGCCGCTTCGATCTGGCGATGTACGCCTGGATCAGCGCCCCGGAAAACGTGCCGCGCTCGACCCTGCGTTCGGACGAGATACCGAGCGAGGCCAACGGGTTCGCGGGCCAGAACACGCCCGGTTTCCGGAACGCCGAGGCGGACCGGCTGATCGACGCGCTCGAAATCGAGCTCGACCCGGAGAAGCGCCAGGGAATGTGGGCCGAGCTGCAGCGCCTGTACGCGACCGAGCTGCCCTCGCTGCCGCTCTACTTCCGCTCCGATTCGTTCATCCTGCCGAAATGGCTGAAGGGCGTGCGGCCGACCGGAAACCAGTCGCCCTCGACATTGTGGATCACCGAATGGTCGGCCGAAGGATGATGTATGTCGACCCGTGTTGAGTCTGACATATCCCGCCGGCCCCCAACCCCCGCTTGACCAGGCTTGATCCGGGATACCGTCGTCAATTTCGCCAAATTTACCGGCTAGTATGCGCGCCTTCGAAAAGCGTTTCGGCCGCGGGACGTCGAATTTTTAATGTCGCGATGCAATTTCTGCGGGTCCCTTGCTGCAGATTCCTTGCAGGAACAGCAAACCTTGCAAATCGACGCAACTCTAGATTGTACCTCAGGCGGTCCGAAGAGCCCGCCCCGCAATGATTCCAGCTCCTTCAGCAAGCGCAGCAGGGACAAAAAAGCGGCGCAGATTCAATGCAGTACCGAGTCACCGAAGCAATCGGCTAGAAGGTTTCGGCTGGCTTCGAGCCAGGCCCGCGTCGCGCCGTGATCCGCTTCGCCGGCATCCGCCTTGTCGAGATCGCGCTGCTGCTTTTGCTGATGTCGTTCGTCATCTACGCGCTGATCGGGCTGATGCCAGGCGATCCGATCGATCTGATGCGCTCGGCCGACCCGCGCATGAGCGCCGAGGACGTCGCCCGGCTGAAAGCCGTCTACGGCGTCGACCAGCCGCTGATCGCCCGCTATCTCGCCTGGGCGGGCCAGGCGCTCGGCGGCGAACTCGGCTATTCGCGGCTGTTCGCGGCGCCGGTCTCGGCGGTGCTGCTGCCGCGGCTCGGCAATTCGCTGCTGCTGATGGGATCGAGCTTCGTGCTGGCCTTCGCGCTCGCGGTGACGCTTGGCACGATCGCCGCCCAGTTACCCCGATTCGCGGCTCGACGCTGCGATCAATCTGTTCTGTTTCGCCGGGGTATCGATCCCGACCTTCTGGCTCGCCCTGGTGCTGATCCTCGTTTTCGCGGCTGGATTCGGCTGGTTGCCGGCGGGCGGGGTCGCTACCGCCGGAGTCGGCGGCGTCGCCGATCGTCTGCGCCATTTGGCGTTGCCGGTAGCGACGCTGACCCTGGCCAGCGCCGGCACCTATACCCGTTATATGCGCGCGGCTATGCGCGAGGCGCTGGGCCAGGACCACATCCGCACCGCGCGCGCCAAAGGCGCCAGCGAGGCGCGTGTCATCTTCCGCCATGCGATGCGCAGCGCGATGATCCCGGTTACGACGATCCTGGCGCTGTCGTTCGGCGGGCTTGTGTCCGGCGCGCTGGTGACCGAGACGATGTTCGCCTATCCGGGCATGGGCAAGCTGATCTTCGACGCCGTCATCGGGAACGATTACAACCTGGCCCTGGCGGCCCTGCTGCTCGCCGCGATTGCCGCAATGCTGGCCAATCTCGCGGCCGATCTGGCTTATGGCTGGCTCGACCCGCGGGTCTCGTACCGCTAAGGATCGCCGGTGCGAGCATCACTGCTGCTGCTCGCGGCGATCGCGCTGCTGTCGTTTGCCGGGCCGCCGATCGCATATTTGCTGGGCGCGGACCCGAACGAGATCGATCTGCTCGCCCGTTTCGCCGGTCCGTCCTGGGCGCATCCGCTCGGAACCGATGAACTCGGCCGCGACATACTGCTGCGCCTGATGGAAGGCGGGCGCGTGTCGCTGACTATCGGGGCGGCGGCGGCGCTGACCGCGGCGGCGCTCGGGACGCTGATCGGCCTAGTCGCGGGATATACTGGGGGCTGGACCGACCGCATCGCGATGCGTGCCACCGACGCGATCATCGCCCTGCCGCTCCTGCCGCTGCTGATCGTGCTGGCGGCGCTTGACCTGGGCAAACTCGGCGTGCCGCCGGCGCTGGCGCAGTCGGACGAGATCGGCTTTGTTCGCATTCTTGTGCTGGCCGTGCTGGTCGGCTGGACGACCGCGGCGCGGCTGGTGCGCGGCGCGACGCTGGTCACGCGAACCCACGATTTCGTGCGGGCCGCGCGCAGCCTCGGCGCAGGCCCGCCGCACATATTGTGGACACATATTTTGCCGAATGTACTGGCACCGCTGGTCGTCGCGACGACGCTTAGCGTCGGCGAGGTGATCCTGCTCGAATCGGTGCTGAGCTTTCTCGGGCTCGGCATTCAACCACCGCTCGCGAGCTGGGGCACGATGCTGAGCAACGCGCAGCAGATGATCGCGACCGCGCCGCTGCTCGCGATCTATCCCGGACTGATGATCTTTCTGACCGTCATCGCCTGCAACCTGCTCGGCGACGCGCTGCAGCGTCGCTTCGACCCCACGATCGTGCGGCGAAGCTGCAATCCGAGGATTCAGAACCGCGCGGGCTGGCCCGGATCAGACGATCCGGCGCTGCCGCAGGCCCGCGATGTCGCTGTCGCCGTAGCCGAGTTCGCCCAGGATTTCGTCACTGTGCTCGCCGGGTTCGGGGCTGGCGCTAAGCAGCCGGCTCGGTGTGCGGCTCAGCGTCACCGCCTGCCCGACGAGTTCGAGCCGGCCCAAAGTCGGATGATCGACCGGCTGGGCGATGCCCAGATGCTTGACCTGGGGATCGGCGAAGACCTGGTCCATCGCGTAGATCGGCCCGGCCGGCACGCCCGCGTTGTTGAAGCGCTCGATCCACTCGGCGCTGTCGCGCGTCTCGGTGACCGCCTCGATCGCGGCGTTGAGCGCTTTGCGATTGTGGATCGCAGCTTGCCGGTCCGGTAATCCGGATGATCCGCCAGGTCCGGAGCGTCCAAAGCCCGGCACAACCGGAGGAAAATCTCATCGCCGGCCGAGGCGACATTGATGTGGCCGTCGCTTGTGCGGAAGACGCCGGTCGGGATGCTGGTCGGGTGGTCATTGCCGGCCTGCTCCGGCACCTCGTGCGCGATCAGCCAGCGGGCCGCCTGGAAATCGAGCATCGCGATCTGCGCCGCCAAAAGCGAGCTTTCTACCCATTGGCCCTTGCCCGACACCTCACGCTCCATCAACGCGACAAGAATGCCCATCGCACAGAAAATCCCGGCGGCCAGATCAGCGACCGGGATCCCGACCCGCACCGGCCCCTGCCCCAGCAGACCGGTGATCGACATCAGCCCGCCCATACCCTGCGCGATCTGGTCGAAGCCGGGGCGGTCCCGATACGCCCCGCTCTGCCCAAAGCCGGAAATGCTGGCGTATACGAGGCGCGGATTGACCGCTTTCAGAGCCTCGTAGTCGATGCCGAGGCGGGTTTTCACATCAGGCCGGTAATTCTCGACGACGACGTCGGCGTTCCGCACCAGCTTGCGAAAGATCTCGACCCCTTCGGGCGCCTTCAAATCCAGCGTCAGGCTGCGCTTATTGCGGTGCAGGTTCTGAAAATCGGGACCGTGGCGCGAACCGCCGAGCCCTTCGCCGGGCCCCGGCGGCGCCTCGACCTTGATCACCTCGGCGCCCCAATCGGCGAGTTGGCGCACCGCTGTCGGACCCGCGCGGACGCGGGTCAAGTCGAGAACCTTAAAGCGGGAAAGTGGCAGCGCCGGCGAATCGGACATGGGCCACCTTCTTTGCGCAAAACCCGGCAAATCCTAGTGTCGGTTTGCCGAAAGCGGAAACTGCCGCGATTCTCGCACCGAGCGCCCAATAAAAACGCCGCGGCGCAGCGAGCGGCGTGCCGGGGTCCTGCGACCCCGGTCTGGATATCGGCGATTACGGGAACACGATCTCGACGCGGCGGTTCTGCGGCTCGCGCACGCCGTCCGCGGTCGGAACGCGGTTGTCGTTCTCGCCGCGGCCGGCTGACGATCATCTGCGAGCGAGGCACGGCCAGGCCCTCCAGAGCGGTCGCGACGGCGTTGGCGCGCCGCTCGGAGAGCCGCTGATTGTAGCTTGGCGAGCCCGAGCGGTCAGTGTAGCCGGTAACCTGGATCTGCACCGGCGCGCCCGAGCGATAGGCCGCCGCCGCCTGCTGGAGAATTTGCATGCCCTCCGGGGTAATCGAGTACTTATCCCAATCGAAGAACACGAGGAACACCTTGCGCTGCACCGGCGGCGGCGCGGGCGGCGCGGGCGGCGCCACGACAGGCGGTGGCGGCGCACCGAATTTCACGACGAACGACGCCATGATGTTATTCGAGCCGTTGCCGGCCGTGTACGTGTTGGCAGCGCCTGCTGCCACGAGCGGGCCGTTCCGCGTCTTAAAATCAGTATCCAGAACCCCGAAGTAGCGGTAATCGACATCAAAGGCCAAGGATGGGTTGATGTTGTAACGAATGCCGGCGATCCCCTGATAGCCAAAATTCCAGGCGGTCGACGCTCCCACAGTCCCGACAATCGGATTAGACCACCCGTCGCGCTGCAGCACAGCGCCGACGCCGCCGCCGATATGCGGCACGATCGGCCAGCCGAGTTCGATACCGTAGATCAGGTTCGTCATAAACGCATAGGACGTGCGATTGCCATCCGCCCGAAATGGCCCAACGCTATTTATACCATTGATTCGATAGGCAAATTCCTCTTCGAGCCGCAGCGGCCCCCATTCGTATCCGGCGCGCAACCCGACGACCGGCCCGCCATCAAATTTCTCCTTGCCGCTCACTGCTCGGAGGTTGATGTCGGTGTCGTTGAGCCACGTCCAGCCACCCTCACCGCCGACGTAGAACGACCCCGGCCCGCCTGGCATGCCAAAGAGCTGTGCTCCTGCATCCGCCGAACCCAACCCTACGGCGAGCGCCACACCGGCAACGCCTAGCAGAAAGCGATTACTCATCCCCTTACCTCCGGCCGCAAATACACGTGTGACGATGGTTACGCCATCACCGATGGGATTATGATTACCATCGACTATCGCGATGGCAACCGGTTTTTAGCTCGCCAAGCACCGACAATGGAGGTCGTCGAGACAAAACGTTGGCGATCGCGACATTTACGCAACAGCAAGGCTTGGAAGCAGCGAAAGAGCGCATTCCGGCAGAGACATTTGCGCAACACAGGATAACTGCAGAAACCGTAGCGCCAGATCGAGCGTTGCCGATTTCAGCATCGGCAGCCCTGATTGCTCATGCTGCGGGCTCGCCCAGAGGCAAAGGGCCGCAGATGGCGGGGGAGGCTGCTGGCCATGCTCGGGCGCTCGGGCAGAGGGTAGTAATTGCGGGTGGGTTTGCCGTCGGGCTATGGTTCCGGACCCGCACGGTTCATTGGAAGGGTGTGGGTAAGCTCTATCGGAAGTTACGGCTCGGGATCACGAGGTCGCGTCCGTCTCGGCCGGGAATACGATGGCGAGGCTTGGCCGGCGACAATGGCTCGATATTACGCTCGCGCAGCGCATCGAGGCGCGCCGTCCAGTCGCGCAGATCCTCGGCGACGAGATGGATGACGCTCTCCTCGCGCTGCAGCCGGCCGCGGCAATAGAGCAAGGTCGCGCCGAGCGCCGCGCGGCGAAAGCGTTCGAGCATGGCGGGCCAGACGATCAGGTTGGCGACCCCGGTCTCGTCCTCGATCGTGATGAACACGACGCCGTTGGCGCTGCCCGGGCGCTGGCGGATCAGAACGAGCCCGGCGATCGCCAGCCGCCGCCCGACCGGCAAAACGGCAAGATCGGCGGCCCGGACAAGACCCTCGCGCCGCAATTCGGGGCGCAGAAAGGCGAGCGGGTGGCGTTTCAGGGTCAGCCCGATCGCTGCGTAATCCTCGACGACATGCTCGCCGAGCGGCATTTCGGGGAGAAGGGAAGCGGCAGCCTTCTCCTGCTCCTCCGCTCCGTATCTCCTTCTCCCCTACTGGGAAGAGCAGGGAGTTTTCTCCGAGATGCCACTTGGCGGCGAACAACGGCAGCGGCGGCTCGCCAAGCGCCTTCAACGCCCACAGCCCGCGGCGGCGGTCCAGCCCCCCATTGGCGGGATCGAGCGAGCGCAGCGCGTCGGCGGCGGCCAGGCGTTCGAGCGCCGCGCGTCCGAGGCCGCTGCGCCGCCACAAATCGCGCGCGTCGGCATATCCCGCGCCGCGGGCCGCGACCAAGCGGAGAGCATCGGCCTCGGCCAGCCCCTTGACCAGCCGAAGCCCGAGACGCAGCGCCATCTTGCGTGCCATTCTGTCTGCACGTGAGGCCGGGGCGTGTCCGGGGTGAAGCGGACGACGGCGACGCGGTTCGCGGGACGCCACTGCCATCAAGTCCGTACCCTCTCCGCTTTCGGGGGTGACAGGTTAGTCCTCCGCGAGCGGCTCCAGCGTGCAGTCCCAGTCGCTGAAATTGACGTCGACCGGGCGCAGCTCGACGCCATGCTCGCGCGCGTCGCGCACGATCTGGGCCGGCGCGTAAAACCCCATCGGCTGGCTGTTCAGCAGCGCGCAGGCGAATATTTCGGGGTAAAAGCACTTGATCCAGGCCGAGACATAGACCAAGAGCGCGAAGCTCGCAGCATGGCTCTCCGGGAAACCGTAAGTACCGAACCCCTCGATCTGGTCGAAGCAGCGGGTCGCGAAATCGACGGTATAGCCGCGGCAGGTCATGCCTGTGATGAACTTGTCGCGGAACAGGTGGATCTCGCCGTTGCGCTTGAACGTCGCCATCGCGCGGCGCAGCCGGTCGGCATCCTCGGGCGAAAACCCGGCGCCGACGATCGCGATCTGCATCGCCTGTTCCTGGAACAGCGGCACACCCAGGGTCTTTTCCAGACACCCGGCGCAATTCGGGGGACGGATACGCAACCGATTCGCGCCCGGCGCGGCGGCGCAGATAGGGGTGCACCATGTCGCCCTGGATCGGCCCGGGGCGCACGATCGCGACCTCGATCACGAGATCGTAGAATTCGCGCGGCTTAAGGCGCGGCAGCATCGTCATCTGGGCGCGGCTCTCGACCTGGAAGACGCCCAGCGAATCGGCCCGGCTCAGCATCTCGTAGACTTCCGGCCGCTCGGGCGGGATCGAGGTCGAGCGTGTAGCGGCGGCCATAATGCCGCTCGATCAGCGCGAAGGCGCGGCGGATGCAGCTCAGCATCCCAAGTGCCAGAATGTCGATCTTGAGAATACCGAGCGCGTCGAGATCGTCCTTGTCCCATTCGATGACGGTGCGGTCCGCCATCGCCGCGTTCTCGATCGGCACCAGCTCCGATAGCTTCCCGCGCGTGATCACGAAGCCGCCGACATGCTGCGACAGGTGCCGCGGGAACCCGATCAGCTCGGCGGCGAGGTCGAGCGCCAGACGCAGATTGCGGTCCGCTGGATCGAGCCCGGCCTCGCGCACGCGCCGGTCGCCGATCGGGTCGTTCGACCAGCCCCAGACGATGCCGGCGAGCGCCGCGACGACATCGCCGGACAGCCCCAGCACCTTGCCGACCTCGCGGATCGCGCCGCGGGCGCGATAGCAGATCACGGTTGCGGCAAGACCAGCGCGGTCGCGGCCGTATTTCTCATAAATATATTGGATGACCTCCTCGCGCCGCTCGTGCTCGAAATCGACGTCGATATCGGGCGGCTCGTTGCGCGCGGCGCTGATGAACCGCTCGAACAGCACGTCGATGCGGGCCGGATCGACCGCGGTAATGCCGAGGCAATAGCAGACGACCGAATTGGCCGCCGAGCCGCGCCCCTGGCACAGGATGCCGCGGTCGCGCGCGAAGGCGACGATGTCGCGCACGGTCAGGAAATAGCGCGCGTAATCGAGCCGCTCGATCAGCGCCAGCTCGTGTTCGATCAGGGGGCGGATGTGATCGGGGATGTGGGATAAATCATCGGAAATCTGCCCATTTTCTCCCTCTCCCCCACTCCCTCTCTCCCCAGTGGGGGGAGGGGGTTTCTTTGTGAACCGCTCTCTAGCCCCTTCCCAGGCGAGCGCGGCAAGATATTGCTGCGGCGTCATCCCGTCGGGGATCGGCTCCTCGGGATATTCGTAGCGCAATTCATCGAGGCTGAACCGGCAGCGCTCGACGATTTCCGCGGTCCGGGCGACGGCGTCCTCGTGGCCACGGAACAGCCGGGCCATCTCGGCGGGCGGTTTCAGATGCCGCTCGGCATTGGCGGCGAGGCGAAACCCGGCCTCGTGGATCGTGCAGTGCTCGCGGATGCAGGTCACGACATCCTGCAGCGGCCGCCGCTCGGGCGTGTGATAGAGCACGTCGTTGACGGCGACGAGCGGCAGCCCGCTATCTTCGGCGACGACCGCAAGCTCGGCGAGGCGACCTGCGTCATCGCCGCGATAAAGATGATGGGCGGCGAGATAGGCGCGGCCGGCGAAATCCGTCGCGATCCGGGCGGCGAAATTGGTTATCAGCACCGTTCTCCGGCGGCAAGACGATGACGATCTGCCCCTCGCCGTGGGCCACGACATCGGCGTAGTCGAGGTGGCATTCGCCCTTGGCGGCGCGGCGCTTGCCGAGCGTCAACAGCTGCGTCAACCGGCCATAGGCGGCGCGGTCCCGCGGATAGGCGAGCAGGCTTGTGCCGTCGCGCAAATCGAGCCGGACGCCGACGACGAGCCGGATGCCGACCGTCTTCGCGGCGTGGTGCGCGCGCACGATCCCGGCGAGGCTGTTGCGGTCGGTAATCGCGATCGCGGCATGGCCCAACGCCGCCGCCGTCATGACCAGCTCGTCGGGATGCGAGGCGCCGCGCAGGAACGAGAAATTGCTGGTGACCTGCAATTCGGCATAGACCGGGCCGGATCCGGGCAAACCCCCCGGACCGGGGCCGAATACCGGCATCCTCGCCTTGCCGGGCGGTCCGGCGCTGCCGCTGCCGATCGTGCGGGCAAGCTTGTTGAACGCTTTTGGCGGCAGTTCGGGCATCAGGCGAACAGGCCGTGGATGAACCAGCGCGGCAGCGGATCCCGATCCGCGTTCATACCCGGCAGCCCGGCGCGGAACAGCCAGAAGCGCCGCCCCGCCTCGTCCTCGACCCGGTAGTAATCGCGGATGGCGCCGGCGGAAACAGCCGCGGCGGCGCCGGCCGGGGTCCACCATTCCTCGGCGATGCGTTCGGGGCCTTCGGCGCGGCGGACGCGGTGCGCGCGGCGCCGCCAAGTGAACCGGAACGGCGGCTCGTCCGGCAGAACCCAGACCGCCTCGACCGGCTCCGGCGGCATGAAAAGGCGAACCGGCCGAGGCGGTTTTAACAAAGCCTCCGGTCCCGTCCCGCCCTGCTCCCATCCTGACCCTTCCCTCTCCGGACTTGATCCGGGGATTGCGAAGGAGGGAACAGGGGCATTGCAGGAAAGGACAGAACCTAAGCCAAGGCATGTACCCTCCCCCGCCTGCGGGGGAGGGTTGGGGTGGGGGTTGCCGCCGACCGGAACGAAGAACGAGGCGCGTTCCGGGATATGGCTTTCGCGCATCGCGATGCGGCCGATCACGTCCAGCCCGAGGCGGGCTCCGAGGCGATCGAGCAGCGGCGCTATGGCATCGGCGACATCGTTGCTCCCTCTCACCCGCCGGGGGAGAGGGTTTCCATGAAGAGCCGAGAGCGGCTTTATGCGCAATCTGCCTCGGGGCGAGCGGTTCGGCCGCGAGCAGCGCGAGGATCATGTCCTCGACGCCGAGACCGGGATCGACCGTCTCCAGCTTCGCCGCGAGCAGCCCTGCCAGATGACGGGCCTCGCGGCTCGGCCGCGCCGTGCCGACTCGGATATGTTCGACCCTGCCGTCGACCCGGTGAAAAGCGAGGTCGAGCCAGCGCGCCCCGTCGCCCTCGCGTTCCAGATGCGCCGCCAGCTCGGCGGCGAGATGTTTGATGGCGCGGGCGAGATCGGCCGGCTCGGCGATCGGCTCGGCGAAGCTGAGCCGCACCCGCCGCACCGGCGCCTCGCTCATCGGCGACAGCGGCTCCGGAACCGCGCCGAGCGCCTGATCGAGACGCCGCGGCACGACTCTCCCCGAAACGGCGGGCGAGCGCCTCGCGCGGCATCGGATAGAGATCGCCGACCCGGCGCAGCCCGACCCGGCGCAGCCCGGCAGACAGTTGCCGGAGTCGAGCCGCAGCGCCTCGACCGGCAGCGGCGCCAGCGCGGCGCGCTCCTCGCCGGCGCCGGGCAGCGCCGGCCGGCCGGGCTCCGCCGCGAACCGCGCCAGCGCCGACGCCGCGCCCAGCGTGCCGGCGATCGCGATCCCGTGCGCGATGCCTTGACGTGCGAGGCGGCGCGCCAGATCGGCCGCGAGCCTGTCCTCGCCGCCCCACAAATGGGCGCAGCCGGTAATCTCGATCTTGATGCCATCTGCACCGTCGGGAGCGGTCCATGGGCTGTAGCGGCCGCACCATTCGGCGAGCCGGGTCAGCGCTGCGGCGTCGGCCGCCGGCTCGGCCGGCGCGGTCAGCAGCTCCGGCACGAAGCGACAGCGCGTCGGCGAGCGGCATCCCCGGCGCCAGCCCGGCCGCCGCGGCAGCCGGGTTTACCGCGGCGAGCAGGCGGCGACCCCGCGCCTCGATGACCGTCGCGAACGGGACTTCGCTACCCGGCCCGCCGGAGCGCAGGCCCGGCATGCGGCCGCTGCGGCGCAGCCGGTCGATCGGCCAGTCCGGCAGAAAGATGTACATGACCCGTCGCATCGACGATCTCCACGTCCCAGCTGCCCGGCACTCCTCCGCGAACGCGCAGCAGCTCGACGCGCCAGCGCGGCCGGCCGAGGCCGGCGCCAAAGAACCCTGTTGACGCAATGTCGCCCCCTCTCCCCCGCGGGGGAGAGGGTCAGGGGGAGGGGGCCTGACGCCAAAAGCCGGGGCCCTCACCCTTCCCTCTGCCCCCAGCGGGGGGAGAGGGTTTCTCAAGAGAGGGTTTCTCAAGACGGACGGCAGCGCGGTGACCCGCCAGCGGGTCAGCGCGGCGCTCGGCCGCTCGCGTTCGGCCGCCGCCTCGGCGGCGCCGCGCCAGCGCCGCAGCAGAAAGGCGGTGACGCCGGAGCGCTCGGCGGCAAGCTGCAGCCGGCGTCCCGCCACCATCGGCAGCCGCCCGATTTCGGCGACGACCGCGGCCAGCCCCGCTTCCGGACCGGCGCGCAGCGCTTCCTCGACGGCCCACAGCGCCTCGTCGCCGCGCCGCGCCGTCACCAGCACGATCCGGGCCGGGTCCAGCCCGTGCGCCAGCAGCCCCGGTCCGTAGAGATCCGGCTGCCGCACGCACCACAGCACGGCTCCATAACCCGGCCTGGCGTTCCCCGCCCTGGCTCGGTCCGCTGTGCTTTCCGCCGCCGCTTGCGGGGCAATATCGGGGAGAGAGGGAACCGGGAAAGAGGTGGGAGGTAGCTGGAAAGGATCGGGGACGCGGCGCGATGGCAAAGCGCCGGATATCGGATTAAGCGAGACAGGGTCGCAAAGCGGGAGGGAGCCGACGCAGACATGCTTGCCGTTGCGCGATCGGCCAGGCTGGGCCGACGACTCCGATGCCCATCCCAATCGGCCGCCGAGCCGGGCCAGGATTCCGGCGATAAAAGCGGCGGCAGCAGCGCCGTCTTCCTCGTCGGCCCCGGCGCCCAGCACCTCGTGCAGCGCGCCGAGCGGCAGCCCGCCGCCGGGCAGCGCGCGATCGATCGCGGCAATGCCGAACGGCAGATACGCCGTGCGCCCGCGTAGCCTCGATCCGGCGGATGTGCTCGCGAAGGGTATCGAGGCTGATGCTGTGAGCTGGGGGGGACATACACCGAGAAGGCTGTTGATCGAAACGATGTTCCTATTTTGTTCTCTAAAGACATCGCTTGTCAACCCGGCGCGGTTTTTGCGCTAGGATGCGTCATCATGCCAAGCCTCCCTCCCCTCGCCCGCTCCGCGAGCGAAACCGACGCGGCGGAAATCACCGCCCGCATCCTGCTGGAGACCGAGTCCGTGCTGTTCCGCCCGGACGACCCGTTCACGTTCACCTCGGGTCTGCGCTCGCCGGTGTATATCGATTGCCGGCGCCTGATCTCGTTCCCGCGGGCGCGCCGCAAGCTGATGGATCTCGCCGCCGAGCTGATCGAGCGGCATAGCGGGTTCGAGTTGCTCGACGCGATCGCCGGCGGCGAGACGGCCGGCATTCCGTTCGCGGCCTGGATCGCCGACCGGCTGTCGTTACCGATGCTTTATGTGCGCAAGCAGCCGAAGGGGTTCGGCCGCAACGCCCAGATCGAGGGCGAGCTCAAGGAAGAAGCGCGCGTGCTGCTGGTCGAGGACCTCGCCAGCGAAGGCACCTCGAAGCTCAATTTCGTCCGTGCAATCCGCCAGGCCGGCGGCCGCGTCGACCACGCCTTCGTGATCTTCAATTACGGCATCTTCCCGCAGATCGAGACAAGCCTCGCCGCCGAGGGGATCACGCTCTTGGCGCTCGCGACATGGTGGGACGTCGCACGGACCGCCGAGCGCCTGGGGCGCTTCGCGCCGGGTCAATACGAAGCAATCGAGAGCTTTCTGAAAGACCCCAACGCCTGGTCGAAGGCTCGCACGGCTGCTCGGCACTAAAACGGTTCACGCCCAACATCGACTCGCGTGCCTCAACATAGGAGCACCAGCGCATCTCCAACCTCGGGCCACCCCGTTGCACCCGACGTTTAATCTTATTGCTGAGGCGATCGCGATTTTGCGATCAGATAGGAGTCCTCCGCCTCCCGGTCAATTGCAGCGTCCCACATCAGTCGGGGATCGAATGTCTCGGCCGCAAACATAGTCAGGATGACCACCGCGCAAAACGCAATCGCGCCCACACCCGGCACGATCGTGATGACCGAGCCGAAAACCACCAGCGCGCCGAGCAACGACTCCATGAAGATGTCGATCATCGACCAGCGCCCGACGAAGCGCACGATGTGGTAGAGCCGTGTACGGTCGCGCAGCCAGCTGCCTGTCCGGTCTGAATTGTCACCAGCATGACCGACAGCCCGACGAGCTTCAGCATCGGCACGAGAATGCTGGCGAAGAACACTAGCGCCGCGAGGGGATATTGACGCGCTGTCAGCAGCTCCTCGACCCCGCCAATGATCGTGCTCGGTGCACCGGCGCCGAGCTGCATGATCGTCAGCACCGGGTAGTAATTCGCCGGCACATACATGATCAGGGCTGCGATGACCAAGGCCCAGGTTCGCGCGATGCTATTCGGCTTGCGCGGATGCAGGACGCTTTCACAGCGCGGGCAGCGTCCCTCGACGCCTCGTCGGCACGCTGACCAGACCGCAGGTCTCGCAGCCGAGCGCATGCTGCGACAGCGGCCAGCGGGCTAAGGTCGGCGGTCCGCCGATACAGACGCTCCCATACCGCCTCGCGGTCGAGAGCGGCGTCCATCCATACCAGCACGAAGGTCAGCACGATCAGTACGTACACACCCAGCCCAAGCCCGATCGTCACCAGATCGCCCAGCTTCACATAAGCGACGAAGACGCCGAGAACGAAAACCTCGAGCATCGACCAGGGTCGCAGCATTTCGGCATAGGCAAAAATCCGCCGCAAATGGCGTGGAGGTGTCGGTTCGTGCGATCGGATCAGCACATAAACCATGAAGGCCACCCGGCACAATGGCGCCAGGACCGTTACGAATATGACAACCGCCCCAAGTTCGGGCATGCCCCGGTGAACGAGTTCCGCCGGCCCCGAAAAGAGATCCGCTACGTGCCGAATTCCGGCGGTTTGAACGCTCATCAGGTTCGACGAGCACATGACGATCAGCAGGACAAGCGCGGTAGTCGCGAGCGCGATGACATGATCGAGACGGTGCACCGACGTGCTGCGCAATATCGTCGGGCAGCGCACGCATTGCGCCGTCATGCCCGGTGCGAGAGCCGGCACCATCTGCACCAAGCCGCAGCCGCGGCATTCCCGCATTTGCGGCAGCGTCAGTATCTGGCCCGTTGAATTAGGCCATTACTGACGCACGAGCAGCATCGAAGGCGAGCCCATCGGCAAGCTCGCCAACCGCCGTACTGGCAGCCGCCACCTGGCCGGGAATGCCCGATGACGGAGGAGGCTTTACGAAATGAAAGCTGCGCAGTGCCGGAGCCGCCCGGCCCTTAAACGTCACCCCGGCCTGTGCTTGCAGTACAAGATTACCGGCCGCGTCCTTGTCGAGCCGGCGGACATTCAATTCGATCGTGGCATCGGGCGGTGCCGAAACGGCACCAGTCTCGCTGAGCACCACACTTTGCGGCAAGCGTTGACCCAGCTCTTCGGTCAACACCCGGCTCAGCATCGGTCCCAACGGCTCACCCCACCAGTCGTTCGACATCACCTCCATCCGGTTGTTTTCGGTAGAGGCGACAATTTCCGGGCGATCGAGGTAGCGCGCGAGTCCGATCTGGCGCAACACGATAACCTTGGGTGAGCCGCTGTGCACCGCGCCCGGGACCGGCGTGATCGCATACAAGACGGGCGCCGGAGACGAACACGCCATGAGCGCGGCAATCAGCACCAAAGTCGCGACACGAGAACAATATGCGGTCCAGCTCATTGGGTCGAAGCTCCAGCGCGACCTTTAATCAGAGCCTCGGGGTGGCGCTCCAGCAAATTCGCGAGCGAGCGAATAGAACGAAGCGCATCGCTAGCCTCCATCAGCACCCGGGTAAGGTCGCGGTTGAATCGCGTGTCCTGGCCATAGCCGGTGTCGAGCGACAGAAGCAGCTTGTTAGTGCTTTTCAGCGTTCGTTGCAGTTCGGCCGACATTTCCGGAAGCTGTTTCGCCACCGGACCAACGCCGCTGTCGAGTCGCCTCATCAGGTCCTGTGTGGACGCGATCGTCGCGGCAAGCTGGGACAGAGACTTCTTCATCTCCGGACTTTCGGCCACATCGTTGGCCGAGCTGAGAATGCCATTGAGGGTTCGGCCGATCTCGGCAAAGGGCATAGCCTTGACTTTGTTCAGGAGATCGGTCGCCGAGGATGCGAGGCTCGCGAAGCCGCCACCTTCGGTGGTCGGCAGCACGAAATCCTGATCTTCCATCTTCAGGTCCGCCGCCGGCGCGTTCTCGACGAAATCGAGCGTCACTGTTTGCTGGCCTGTGATCAGGCTGGCGCTTTGCAAACTCGCTCGCAAGCCGTGCTCGAGAAGTTTTGTGACCGCCTCGGAATCGGTTTTGGCTGCCCGTTTTCCGATACCGACAATCCGCTCCGGTTCGACCTCGTAACGAACCGGCGCGACTATCGCATCCTTGGCGGCGTCATAAGCGAGCCGCACATTGGTCACTTCGCCAATCTTCAGGCCGTGCATCGTGACGTCGGAACCCGGGCCGAGGCCCTGCACGGAACCGGGGAAATACGAGATGACCTGAATCTTGCGGGTGTAGCTGGCAGCGTCGGCCTGCTCGCGGTCCGCAAACAACGGAAATACATGATTCGCTTCCGCGACCGCGGCATGCTTCGCCTCCGCGACGGGAGTCTCAAACGCTATACCGCCGAGAAGCAGTGCACGAAGCGATTCCATCTGGACGTCAAGTCCGGTACCGCTGAGCTTCACTGAAATACCGGAGGCATTCCAAAAGCGCGTCTGTTCCGACACATAGGCGTCGTACGGCGCTCGGATGAAGGCATGGATCGTCACGTTCTCGGCCATGTCGCCGATGTCCCAGCCCAGAACCTCCCCGACCGACAGATCGCGATAGAAGATCGGCGCGCCGACCGAGATCGAGCCGATTTTTTTTGACTTCAGCAAGAAACTGGTACCCGGAACATGCGCGGTAAGTATTGGCGGATCCTCTTGCCCAATAAATTCCCGCTGCTCCTTGCCGGCCGTCGTCGCGGGTAACATGCCGATATACGATCCGGAAAGCACGGTTTCGAGACCGGAGAGGGTACCGGCAAAAAGCCTGCGGCTTGACCACCCAGAATACCGTGCCGTCGGTCAGCAGAGGCTTGGCTTGCGCCGTCGTGGCCACTGTGACGATCACACGCGTGAGGTCAGACGATAATTTGAGGCTTTTGATCGTGCCGAAGACGATGTCCTTATACTTCAGCTGCGACTGACCGGCTTGCAGTCCCTCGCCGCTCTGGAAAGAAATCTCGATGGTCGGGCCTTCCTTCGACAGCGTGTCCCAGGCAAGCCAGGCACCGATCAGGAGGGCGACCAGCGGGATCGACCAGATCACCGATATCCGCCGGCCGCGGCGCGCTCTGGCTTGCGGAAATCTGTGCTGCTCGGTGTATTCGGCCATTGCGCTCTTTTCCGCTGAAAGCTGCGGTTCCGGTCAGGAACCTGCTCCAGCTAGTGACAACCCGAGACGGTCATTCTGTGTACGCTCTTGCACTGTACTGCTGACAGACCGGGGATTGTGTCATCGAACCCCTGGCGCGGTGACAAGACCAGCGTTTGCTCCCTGCGAGATCAGGACTTCCATCACGTTCTCTGCTCCATCTTGCGAAGGGACCGAGAACTGAAAAACTTCTGTTGTAGCTGCTGATTTTGCGCGTGGAGCTCGTCGTGCTTGCTCGGCGAGGTTTCGCCCCAACATCACGGCAGTCACGGGCACGATCCGTGCGGCCGTCGTCAGGCCTCGGAACATGGCTTTTTCTTTGTCACGGATGCCTCGGTTGGGACGGGATCATTGCGGTCGCGACGCTCTACCCGACAACCAACGATTATGCAGAAGCGGCCGGTGCTGGGTCAATGATTCTCGCCTACATACAGTCGATTTGACGCACCGCCCGCTTACGGAGGAACGATGGCGGATAAGGCGAGGAATAGAAGACGACTCGGTCGTCGACTGCCTCTATCGAACTCAATGAGCGGTTCGCTGTCCCGTCCGAACCGGAAAAGAACTGGCCCAATGCGGCGAAGGCCAAAGCTGCAATCGTGATCGGCATCCGCCGTTGCAAATTCGCCATAGGCGCGGCCAAATTCCCACCCGATAGACCGGGCGACGAATAAAAGAGCCGATGGCCAAAACAGCTCCGGCCCAAAAGAAGCCCGAGATCACAGCCGCCGGTGTTCCAGCGACACTGTTCAAGCAAATTGGCCTCGAATTTGGACCGTGGTATCGCGCGCTAGGCTCATTAACGATCCCAAGCTCGCGCCCGTGGCCAGCACATCTTCCGGTTGCAGTACCGATTCGGCCGGAAAAGGAGATTGCAGGGGGCAAAGCTGGCCGAATCGGGATCACGGACGCTTGGCGCTATTCGACGATTTGGGGGACGAGCAGGAACAGGTCGGTGTCGCCGGTCTCTTGTCCGGCAGCGGTGATCAGCGCATGCGCCTGACCGCGATGATGCGTCTGGTGATTGAAGAAATGCGCAACGAGCAACCGCTTCGGTGCGCGGATTTCGCGCCCGGCGGCGCCGCTGAACCAGACCAGGTCCTCGTCCAGCCAAGGCTGATCGATCTTCGCTGCCCAGGCCGAAATGTCAGCATCGGCCTTTTCGCGCGCCGCAGATAACTCGGCAAAATCCTCGATGAACCGGTTGCTTTCCTTGATCGGCGTTGCCGGGCGCGGCCAGTTGTCAAAGCGGCTCATCCACTGATGATCGCCCCACAGGATATGGACCAGCGTGCCGTGGATGGAACTCCAGAAGGCGCCTTTCGATGCGCGTCGCTCTGCCTCGCCGAGCCGCCCGGCGGCTCCGTACAGGCGTCGGTTCATCTCGGCATTATAGGCCGCCATCGTGCGAGCATAAGCGGGTGTGATCATCTTTGTCTCCGCGGCTTGTGCAGATTTCGTTTGCCGCAGGCGGTGCGGCGCAGCAACCTTAATTCGACGTCAACCCTCTCCCTTTCTTCACCTGCGCAGCGATCGGGCAGTAAGGGAGCGGCACCAACCCGAGGAATGGCGGATGCCCCAAGGACAGCGGCCGCGACCGCAGCCAACGCCCGAAACGATGCATTTCTGGGAGGGAACGCGCGCCGGCGAATTACGCCTGCAGCGATGCAATTCCTGCCGAAAGGTCTATTTCCCACCGCGGCCGTTCTGCCCGGACTGCGCATCGCGTGACGTGGCCGTGTTTCGCGCCAGCGGCAAGGGGCGCCTATACAGCTATGTGATCCACCACCGGCCGGTGCCGGGTTTTACGCCGCCCTACGCGATCGCGGTCGTCGAACTCGACGAGGGGCCGCGCATGATGACCAACATCGTCGATTGCCCGCAGACACCGGAGGCGCTCCAACTCGACATGCCACTCGAGGTCGCGTTCGAGAAGATCGACGACGAGATAACGCTGCCCCTGTTCCGCCCGGCGAAAGGCTGACCGAGATGAAACCGAAATCCGTTGCGATCGTCGGCGCCGCCGAGACGACCGAGTTGGGCCGCATCCCGGATTTGTCGCAGATCGGGCTGCACGCCGACGCCGCGCTCAACGCGATGAAGGATGCCGGCATCGGGCCGAAGGATATCGACGGCGTCGCGACCGCCGGAGAGACGCCAGTCACGATCGCGCATTATCTCGGCATCACGCCCAAATGGGTCGACGGCACGGCGGTCGGTGGCTGCTCGTTCATGATCCATGTTCGCCACGCAGCCGCCGCAATCGCGAGCGGCCTTTGCAAGACCGTACTGATCACGCATGGCGAAAGCGGCCGCTCCGGCGTGGCGCGCTCCCGCCCGGCTGTATCGCCGGGAAGCCTGCAGGGTCAATTCGAGCTGCCCTACGGGCCGATGGGGCCGCCGACCCTCTTCACGATCCCGGTGCTGCGCTACATGAAGACCTACGGCACCACCGAGGAGCAGCTCGCGATGGTGGCGGTCATTCAGCGCGAATGGGCCGCGAAGAACCCGCGCGCGACGTTCAAGGACCCGATCACGGTCGAGGACGTGCTGAACTCACGGATGATCGCGTATCCGTTCCGCCTGTTGATGTGCTGCCTCGTAACCGACGGCGGCGGCGCGCTGATCCTGACGTCTGCCGACCGCGCCAGGGATTTTCCTCAGAAACCGGTCTATCTGCTCGGCACCGGCGAATCGGTCGAGACGCCGATGGTCAGCCAGATGGAGGATTTTACGTCCTCGCGCGCGTTTCGTGTGGCCGGGCCGACGGCCTTCGAGGAGGCGGGCATTACGCACAACGATGTCGATCATCTGATGATTTACGACGCATTCGCTCACCTGCCGATCTACGGTCTCGAAGATCTCGGTTTCTGCCAGCGCGGCGAGGCGGCGGCGTTCATCTGGGAGCGCAATACGGCGCCGGGCGGCAAGCTGCCGCTGAACACCAACGGCGGCGGGCTCTCCTATATGCATTCAGGAATGTACGGCATGTACGCGCTGCAGGAGAGCGTGCGCCAGATGCGCGGCATCGCGCCGGCCCAGGTGACGGGCGCGAAAATTTCGGTGTGTCACGGCGTCGGCGGCATGTTTGCCGCCTCCGGCACGATCATCATGATGAACGAGGCGCCCTGAGCCACCGCGCGGGTAACGGGATCTGCGCGGGGCTGGCCGCGTATTCCGGGCCAGCCAAGACAATCCAGGGAAAGGCTATTTCGCGCGGGCCAAGTATTCGGCGCGCGCGAGCTTGCGCAACCGCACCAGCCGGTCGCGACTGCTGAGTGGACCTTCGCGCAAGGCGGCCGACCGCTTGCGCGGAACAGCATTGCCCTTAGCCATCAGTATCTTGCCGTGCTTGTCGAATTCGGATTTTACGGTTGCCGGCAAGGAGGGTTCCCCGATCCTTCTCGTCGATATCCCAGTTTCGCACCTGGCCGGTGTCGATATGCATGAAGCCGGAATCCGGATACCAGCCGACCCCGCCGCGCCGCATCGCCCGAGCAGCCTTCATCGTGTCGGCGAGCTTGTCGCCAAAATGCACGTCGAGCGCGCGACCGTAAAGGTGGAGGCTGTTTTCGGCCGGCTTGAAACCTTTGCGCGCCAGCATCGCGTTGGTTTCGGGGGTGCGATAAGCAGACAGGATCGTCGCCTGGTTCTGGCCGACCGACTGCATCACGCCGGACAGGAAATCGAGCAGATCGACATCGATTCCGATCTTATCGCCGGAATGAAAGTCGCGCAGAAAGACCGAGATCTCGTCCATGACCCGCGGGATCGGCCCGTTATCGTCCCGATAAATGCCGCTGAACGTTTCCTTCGTATGTGCATTCAGAAGATTGAGCCTGTGCGGACGCGGCGGCGGCGATGGGAGGGCGTAGGCCAGGGAAGGCAGGGCCACAGTACCGGCGATGAACGAGAGAAACTGGCGTCGATCCATCGTCCCCGATCGAATTGTTATCAACAACAATCGCGACGCTTCCGAGCGGTCCAGAAGGGGGCTGCGTCACAAAGCGTCGCGAAACGTGACAGAACATAACTGAGCCCCGGCAATTTGCAAACGCGGTCAGCCGATTTTCTCGCCGATTTCGGAATCTCTTGCGTTCAGAAGCGTTTTAGTAGTCGGTCGATGTAGTCGAGTTCAATCTTCAGGTCGGGTACGCTCGCCGGCGCGCCGGCGCAGTTCATCGAGGATGCGGCGTGATTTCTGCAGGTTGTTTTCAGTCTGGAATCTTCACGTCGCCGCGATCGTAAGTGCCATTGTTCGAGACCGGACGGCCCAACGGGTCACGTTCGATCCGCTCGCGCCCGGCGCGGTCGGTCGCTCCGACTTCGCCGTCGGGCTTACCCCAGCCGCTGCCGAGCTGGTTTTGAAGCTGTTGCGCGAGGTCGCGCGCCGCTTGTTGCAACTGATCGAGCGCGTCGGTCTGTGGACCGATCGCCTCGCCGGGGCGGCCGCGCCCGAGCGCGCCGGAGGCGTCCCGCATCGAGCGTTCGGCCCGCCCGAACGGTTCGGGGATGTTGCCCGCCCCCTCACCGAGCCGGCGCATCATCTCGCCGAGCATTCGGCGCAGCGCCTCCTGCTGGCCGGCGGCATCACCCATCTCGCTCATGTCCCCCATCTCGCCGGCATCGCCCTGGTCGCCCTGCTGCTGTCCGGCCTGGGGTTGGCCGTTGCGGTCGGGCTTGCCCGGTATCGCCCTGCTTGGAACGGGCCCGGAAACTGCGGTCCAGAAGCTGCTGCTGACGCTGCATCATTTGCTGCAAGCCGCGCATCATCTGCTCAGCCTGGCTCGTCGCCCTGCTGCTGCATCTGTCACCGGGTTGCGCCGTGCGCAGGTTTTCTAGCATCTCCTGGAGCTGCGAGAGCAGTTCGCGGGCCTGGTCGCGCGCCCCGCTGCGCGCCATTTCGCGGGCGCGATCCAGCATCTGCTGCAGATCGCGCCGGGTCAGCACCTGAGACGGATCGATCGATTGCTTCGCATCACCCGGCGGGCGCTGCTGCATTTCCTCGGCCAACGCCTGCAGATAGCGGTCGAGCGCCTCGCGCAGTTCCTGCATCAGGCGCTCGATCTCCTCGTCGGGCGCGCCTTTGGCGAGGGCTTCCTGGAGCTTCTGCTGCAGGCGGCGCAAGTCGCGCTCGGCGAGCGAGAGATTGCCGTCCTCGATGCGCAGCGCGGTGTCCCATAGCAGCTGCGAGACGGCGGCAATCGATTCTTTTCCGGCATCCGCGCGCAGCCGCTGCTGCGCCACACGAAGCCCGAGATAGACGACGCTGTCGTCACGGAATAGCGCCGGACGACTATTCAAGTCTCCCAGGATTTCGGCGACCGAGTCGGCCGAGTGCGGGTCCTTCGCCAATTCCTTGCGCTGATCGATGATGGCTCGCGCCACCGGATGCCGGAATTCGCGCTCCGGCAAGACCATCCGAACCGGCTCGCTTTCCCCTGTCTGGCCGAGCCCATCGAGGGCGACAAGCCGGATCTCGACCGGCAGGCCGGCCCATGGATGCGGCGTGAGGTCGTGATAGCTCGTGGCCTCCGCCTCTTTCGGATTCAGGCTCGGCAGCGGCAGATCGAGTTCGATCGTCTCGTCTGAGCCGGCTCCGGGTGGGCCGGATTCCGGGCGCCGGATCACCGCCTTCGCGCTAGCAACACCGTAATCGTCCGTTGCCCGGAAGTCGAGACGCAGCGCCGCGCGAGCGGTTGCGGCGGGTGGGTCGGCGAAAGCGATTGTCGGCGGATTGTCCGGCACGATCTCGATCGCCCAGCGCCCGATCAGGCTGCCGCCCTGGCGCAGGCTCAGCTCCTTGCCGCCGGTCAGTTTCCGCTCGATCTGGAAATTCTGCTTGTCGATCGCGGTAAAATTCTCGCGTGTCTCGTCGATCGCGAGAAGCGGCACCTCTCCGCCGCCATGGACCTGCCCGAGCAGCGTGCTACCGGCGGCGACGGGCACCGTATCGGTGACATCGGCGCGCAGAAACTGCGGTGCGAGTCCGGTGTATTCCGGCGGGCTTACCCACAACTCGAAGCTGCTTGCCGGAGACGCGGCGGAAGCGGCGAAACTCGGTCGAAACGCGCGGAATGCGCGATCGCGCCAATCGGCGCCGGCATCGAGAACGGCCAGCAGCAGCAGGATTGTCAAAATCGCGCGGATGCCCCAGGGATCGCGCCGCGCCAGGCCGGCAGCCGGCCAGCCGACGCGCAGCCGGCGCAGCGCCGCCGCCATCCGCCGCTGATGCGCCGCCCACAGCAGCCTTCGCGTTTTCATCCAATGCCGCGCTCGGGCGATCGCTGAGCGCCTGGAGCGGACGGTGCGGCAGCCCGCTAGCTTGCTCGATGCGGCGCCGTGCCGCGAGTGTATCGGGCCACCCGCCGCGCCGCGCTGACCGCAGGCCCCATCCGACCGCCGCGGCGAATGCGGCCGCGAACAGAGCGAGGACCGCGGCATGCGCGATGCCCGGCAATCCCGGCAGCAGGTCAAACAGCGCGACGACAGCGAAAATGCCGAGGATGCAGAGGGCGGGCCAAGCGGCGGGCCAGACCCGTTCCCACAGCAGCGCCGCGCGGGCCAGCCGCATCCGGAAAGCGAGCCGGTGTTCCGGCCGGAAGATGTTCAGCATGCCGCACCTCGGAAGGGCGTCGATAGTTCAGACTGGCCGCCATCGGGCGCGGCGAGCCATTCCGGAACCACGTCCATTTCTAACATCGCCGCAAAGCTCGGTCGCGGACGGATGACCGCGAAACGGTCGTCCGAGACCAGCACCTCCGGCACGAGCAGCCGGCTGTTATAGGTCGAGCTCATCACGGCACCGTAAGCGCCGGCGTTGGTCAGCGCGAGCAGATCGTCTTCAGCGAGCGGGGGCAGGTCGCGCCCGGTGGCGAAGGTGTCGCCGGTCTCGCAGATCGGGCCGACCACATCGGCGGGGCTCAGTACCGCTCCGGGCGCCGGCAGCCGCACCGGCACGATGTCATGCCAGGCATCGTAAAGCGCCGGACGGATAAGATCGTTCATCGCCGCGTCGATGATGACGAACCGCTTGCCGCCGCCCTCCTTGATGTAAACCACGCTGCGCGACCAGCAATCCCGCCGGGCCGACCAGCACGCGGCCGGGTTCGCAATGCGATCTCGACGTCAAGCGTTGCCGAAGACTCGCGCACCAAGGGCGGCATAGGCCGTCGGCTCGGGCGGGGTCTCGGTGTGGTAGCGGATGCCGAGGCCGCCGCCAAGATCGACGCCGCGCGACCGCGATACCCGCCTGGCGCAATTCGATGACCAGCTCGGCGACGCGCTCGAAAGCGTCCGCGGAACGGGGCCGAGGCCGACGCCGGTTTGCGAGCCGATATGCACCGCCACCCCGACCGGCTCGATGCCCGGGCAATGCGGCGGCCAGGCGATAAGCCGTCGACGGCGTCGTCGATATCGATGCCGAACTTGTTCTCTTTCTTGCCGGTCGAGATTTTGGCGTGGGTCAGCGCGTCGACATCGGGGTTGACCCGGATCGCGACCTGCGGCGGTCTTGCGGCGCGCCTGAGGCGATCGCGCTGAGCCGGTGCAATTCCGGGATCGACTCGACATTGATCTGCCGGATGCCGGCGGCGAGCGCGGCCTCGAGCTCGCCGCGTGTCTTGCCGACGCCGGAAAAGATTATGCGCTGCGGCGGGATGCCGGCGGCGAGCGCGCGACGCAGTTCGCCCTCCGAGACGACGTCGGCGCCCGCCCCGAGCCCGGCCAACAAGCGCAGCACGGCGAGGTTCGAGTTCGCCTTGACGGCGAAACAGACCAGCGGTCGCTCGGCCGCGAACGCGTCGGCAAAGGCACGATAGCGGGCGCGCAGCGAGGCGGCCGAATAGACATAGAACGGCGTGCCGACCGCAGCGGCGATACGCGCGATCGGCACGCTTTCGGCATGCAGCACGCCGTCGCGATACGCAAAGACATCAGGCACTGGGATAGACCCTGGGATAGGTGTTCGGCACGCCGGGGGGCGGTTGCGGGTCGCCTTTCTTGCCGCACCCCGCGAGCGCCAGCCCGAGAGCAGCAGCATCGCGACGCCGATACGGGACAGGCTCATGCGAGAAACCTGCGCCGCGCCGCGGCGGCGGCCTCGCGCACCCGCGCCGGCGCGGTGCCGCCAAAGCTGGTGCGGCTGGCGACCGAGCGATCGACATCGAGCACGTCGAACACCGCCGCGGTGATCCGCGGCTCGACTGCCTGAATATCGGCGAGCGGCAGTTCGGCCAGCGTGCAGCCTCTGGCCTCGGCGCGCTTGACGATTTCGCCGGTGACGTGATGAGCGCGGCGGAACGGCATCCCGAGCGTGCGCACGAGCCAGTCCGCGAGGTCGGTGGCGGTGCTGAAGCCGCGTGCAGCGACTTCCCGCAGCCGCTCGCGATCGGGCCGCATGTCGCGCACCATGCCGGTCGCCGCCGCGAGGCACAATTCGAGCGCGTCGCATGCCTCGAACACCGGAACCTTGTCCTCCTGCATGTCCTTTTGATAGGCGAGCGGCAGCCCCTTCATCACCGTCAGCAAGCCGACAAGCGCGCCGTCGAGCCGGCCGGTCTTGGCGCGCACCAGCTCGGCGGCATCGGGATTGCGCTTTTGCGGCATGATCGAGCTGCCGGTCGTAAACGCGTCGCTGAGCCGGATGAAACCGAACGGGTCGCTGGCCCAGATCACGATTTCCTCGGCCAGGCGCGACAGGTGCGTGCCGACAAGCGAAGCGGCGGCGAGAAACTCGATCGCGAAATCGCGATCCGAGACGGCGTCGAGAGAATTGGCCGCGGGCCGGTCGAAGCCGAGCGCGGCGGCGGTCGCGTCTCGGTCGATCGGGAACGCGGTGCCGGCGAGCGCGGCGGCACCGAGCGGGCATTCGTTCAAACGACGGCGGCAATCTGCAAACCGGCCGCGATCGCGCCCAAACATCTCGACATACGCCAGCAGGTGATGGCCGAACGTTACCGGCTGCGCGATCTGGAGATGCGTGAAACCGGGCATCACCGCGTCGGCAGTGCGCTTCCGCCTGATCGATCAGCGCCGCCTGAAGCTCGCGCAGCGCAGGATCAAGGCGATCGATCGCGCCGCGGACCCAGAGGCGGAAATCGGTCGCGACCTGATCGTTGCGTGAGCGGGCCGTGTGCAGGCGTCCGGCGGCCGGGCCGATCAGCTCGGCGAGCCGCGCCTCGATGTTGAGGTGGATGTCCTCGTTCGCTTCGCTGAAGACGAACGCGCCGCTCTCGATTTCCGACCGGATCTGCTCTAGACCTTGGTCTATCGCCGCGCCATCTTCCGCCGAAATGATGCGCTGTGCGATCAGCATCGCGCAATGCGCCTGCGAGGCGGCGATGTCCTCGGCGTAGAGGCGCTTGTCGAAATCGATAGAGGCATTGATGCGGCGCATAATCGCGGCCGGACCGCCGGCGAACCGACCGCCCCACATCGGATTGGCATTAGCGGCACCGGCGGGATTGCGCTGGTCCGGTGGACTGCACTGGTCTCCGGTGGCGAGGCTCGGCGGTGTTGCGCGGCGTGGCGATGTCGCTGCTCCTGGTCTTGACGGCGGCGGCCGCGTCGGCTGCCGGCCCTGATACGGGTGTCACATTGGGGCAGTTTATCCCCGCTGCGGCGCCGCGACCAGCGCCCGAGGTCGCCTTCACCGACATCGAAGGCAAGCCGGCCGGTTTGGCCGATCTGCGCGGCAAGCCGGCCGTCGTCAATCTGTGGGCGACGTGGTGCCAGCCCTGCCTGCGCGAAATGCCCTCGCTCGAAGGCCTGCAGGAGAAGCTCGGGGACAAGCTGACCGTCGCGGCAGTGTCGCAGGATCGCGGCGGCGAGAAGGCGGTGGTCCCGTTCCTGGCCAAGCTCGGGCTCGACAAGGTCAAGGTCTATCTCGATCCGAAGAGCGAGGTCGGTAAAGCGTTCGGCGTACGCGGATTGCCGACCAGCATCGTGCTCGACGCTGAAGGGCGCGAGGTCGGGCGGGTCGAAGGCGCGGCTGACTGGGATTCCGCGAAAATGCTGGCCGTGACTCGAACCGCTCGTGAAGGAACCGCCGTCACACCGGCCAACAACGCCGCCGCTACGGGCTCGCCCCGCTGAGCACGTCGCGCAGGAAACGGCCGCCGCGTTCGAGGCCCTCCGGATCGATCGCGTGCTCGACTCCGGGGCAGGCGAGGGTCACGACCGGGACTCCGGCCTGCCGCAGCGCCGCCTCGGCATTCGCCATCGATTCGAACGGCACAAGCGGATCTTCGGTGCCGTGGACCAGCAGCACCGGCGGGCGCGAGCGCAATTCGCTTACCAGCAGCTCGGGGGCGATCAGCCGTCCGGAATAGCCGAGAATGCCGGCGAGCGGCGTCGGGCGGCGCAGGCCGACGAACAGCGACATCATGGTTCCCTGCGAGAACCCGACAAGCGCCGCATCGCCGTCGCCGAGACCGCGCTTCTGCAGTTCCTCGTCGATAAAGGCGTCAAGCGACGGCGCGGCGGCGCGCACCCCGGCCAGGACGGCCGTCGGGGTGCGGTCCTGCACGCTGAACCATTGATAGCCGTAGGGGGCCATGTCGCACGGGAATGGCGCGTTCGGCGAAATGAACTCGGCTTCGGGCAGCAGCCGCCCCCAATATTGCTGCAGCCCGATCAGATCGTTGCCGTCGGCGCCGAGGCCGTGCAGCAGGATCACCAGCTTGCGCGGCTTGCCGCCGGCGAGCGGCGGCCGCGACGGGCCGGACAGCGCCATCAGCATCGCAACCGGCTCCCGTCAGTCCTTGACGTACTCGAGCCGGAAGCCGTCGCCCCAGCGCTTGACATGGCCGACCGACGGCGACGGGAAGTGCATCGTGCAGCACAGCGTGTCGGTGTCGCAGTAGCGCTCGAAAAAGCGGCGGCGAGTTGCGACGGCCTGGTCGCGGTCGGTGTCTACGCGCATGACCAGCTCGGGATAGCGGGCCTGGATCGGCGAGTGGATCAGGTCACCGGTGAACACCGCCTGGTCGCCGCCGCGCCCGGCGCAGACCGCGAAATGGTCGGGCGTGTGGCCGGGGGTCGGCATCAGGCGGATATGGTCGTTCAGCGCGTGGTCGCTGGTGACCAGTTCGGCGCGATTGGCTTCGACGATCGGCAGCACGCTCTCCTTGATCGGATCGGTCGGCATCATCGTCTGCTGGCTGCTCGTCCAGTATTCGTATTCCTTTTTCGAGAACAGGTAGCGCGCCTTCGGAAAAGTCGGGACCCAGCGACCGTTTTCGAGCCTCGTATTCCAGCCGACATGGTCGCCGTGCAGGTGCGTGCACATAACGAAATCGATATCCTCGACACCGAGCCCGGCCGCCTTAAGCGCCGCGCATCCAGTTGTCGTCCGATTTCTTGTCCCAGGCCGGGCGCAGCGGGAAGCTCTTGTCGTTGCCGATGCAGGCGTCGATCAGGATGTTGTGATGCGGCGTCTTGACGACATAGGACTGGAAGCACAGCACGACATTGCCGGTCTTCGGATCGCAGCCGGCCGGCTCCATCCAGGAACGGTTTTCCTCGTACTGCTCCTTCGTCAGCGTAGGGAGGAACTCGAACAGCGGCGTGAAGCCATATTCCTGCTCGATGATCCGGTGGATTGCCATGTCGTTGACGGTAAAGCTGGTGCGCATGTCGGCCGCTCCGGAAAATCAGGCTAACGATCGCCATCGTAGCGCGACACTTGGGCCATGACAAAGCCTCGCTGTCGATCTGGTAGCGGTGCGACTGCGCCAGACAGCCATTTCCTTTATCTCCTCCCCCTGGAGAGCGCACTCCCGCCGGTCAGCCTTCCTGATCGACGCCGACGACGAGGTGGCAGTCGCGTACTTCTTCGCGCGGAATGCGGAGTTCAATCGGCGGATTGAGCTGGCGCAGGACCAGGGCCTCGCTGTCCCAGCGCACGAATTGCTTGATCAGTACGGCATCGTTCGTCTTGTAGAGGACGATGTCGCGACCGCGGGTCGGGGGCTTGAACGGGTTGACGTGCAACAGCCAGCCCTGCTCGTAGCGCGGCTCCATGCTGTCGCCGATCATGTATATGGCATAGGCGTCGCGCACCCCGGCGAGATTGGTTGGCCGCGGCGTGTAACCGATCGGACCGTCGCCCAGAAACATTTCCTGTTCCCCGCCGCCGCGGGCGGCGCTGCGGATCGGGATCGTGTCGCCGCGCGCCGGCGGCGGAGCGGCAGGTCGGATAGGACGGGGCGGCCGTCCAATCAGCGCCGGGCGGGGAGGCCGTCCGCGGCGCGGCGGCTCGGTGCGTGGCGGCGGATCGACCGCGGTGCCGGCATGGCGCAGCACCTCCTCCTGCGAAACGCCGAGAAAATCGGCGACCTGCACGGCCTCGAGCAATTTCATCTGGCGCTCGCCCTTTAGCATCCGCGACACCGCCGACGGCGCAAGCCGCAAGTGGCGGGCAAGGTCGGCTTGCGATGCACCGACCTGATCGAGCGCCTGCTGGAACCATTTCGCATCCATGTCGCACCATCTTCTGATAATTGCGTAATTGACATTTATAGCCGAATAATATATGGCTTGCGTGGCAATGACAAGGGATGACGCGCATGCCGACGAGGACGCTGAACCGCGCCGAACCGCCAACCGATGCCGAGCCAGAACCGGACGGCGGCTGCGCCTTCGTTCTCGACGCGGAGGCGCGCGCGACGCCGGGACGAACCTGGTGCGGCGCGCCCGCGCCGCCCCGGCTCCGCCTACTGCGAGGCGCATCACGCGCGCTGCCATCTGCCCTCCGACAGCCTCGCCGAACGGCGCAAAATCATGGAAATCGAAGCGCTGGCCGAGGCCGTCGGAGGCAAGAGCGGGCGTCCCGCGCGTCGCCCGCCGCCGCGCTTTTTGAAGCGCATGGACCGGGTTTCCCGGGCAGCTCTGCGCCCGAATTGTTCATGTATTGTTCCTAGAGCATGAGCGAGCACGCAGCGAAAATCACAGAAATCGCGGAGAACACCGATGACGCGACGCGCGATCAAAGTGGCTGAAGGCCTTGAGTCCTGGTGAGAACCGGCCGACTCGCCGAACGCCTGCGCCATGGACCCGTCGAGCGGCTCGACCGAGCAATTGCCGACGCGCACACAATGCGTCACGTCCGTATCGCGCGCTCGATACGCTTGCCATCATGGAACGCCGCGGCTCGATAACGGCCGGCATGCGGCAGGCCGGAGAGGATTTTCGGGCCCGCTTCGCGACGGCGCAACTCGACCCGCTGCGCGCGCTCGATCTCTCCCAGCTGTCGCCTCGGCGACCGCCCTTCTCGGGGCGCCGACGAAGGGCCCGGATTGCGCATCGAGGCAGCACGCGACGCGGTGTGGCGCGCGATCCAGTCGGTCGGCGGGATCGCCTCGCCAGCCGGATCATGCATTTGGCATGTCGTCGGCTGGGAGTGCTCGCTGAAGGCGTGGGCGCTCGAGCAAGGCTGGAACGGCCGCCGCGTCAGCCAGGAAACCGCGTCCGGAATTCTCGTCGCCGCGCTCGGCGCGTTGGAGGCACATTTTGGCAATCGCCGGATGATGCGTAAATCGCATATTCATGTTGACAAATCCGGATCGATCTGATATAAGATCGCCACCATGACGGAATTGGGCGTGTGGGCGACCGTGGCCGGTCGCATTGTGACGGAGTCAGCGCTACGCGGCGCGGCGGCAGCAGCAATGTCCCGCGCTCCACAAGCATCACCTGCGAAACCCCGCCTCCGAAATACAGGGCGCCGGAACGAGCGATCCCAGCGAAATAGTGGAATGCGGCGCGCGTCTCGGCATTCACCGTCGAACGCGTGCTCGTTGAACACGCCCGCATCGCCTTATCCGAGCCCGCGCTCGGGGCGATGCGAGCGGCATCTCGGCATGTTTCGGACGGCGCCGCGACGGCGCAAGAACAACCCCGCAGCCGACCCGGCGGAGGACGCGCGTGAAGTGCTTGCACGCCGGCTGGCTCGGTTCGCTGCCGGCAATCTTGCGGAATGAGCTGGTCCGCTCGCTGACCCCGGATCAGGCAATTTCGATCCTGAACGATTGGCGTTTCTGGGCGCGGCCCAACCAGTTGCCGCCCGCGGGCGAGTGGCGCGTCTGGCTGCTGCTCGCCGGGCGCGGCTTTGGGAAGACGCGCACCGGCGCCGAGCTGGTGCGGGCCCGCGCGGCAAGCGGCGTCGGCGCGGCGCATCGCCTTTGTCGCTCCGACCGCGGCCGATGCTCGCGACGTGATGGTCGAAGGCGAAAGCGGCATCCTGACAATTTCGCCCTCCCGCGAGCGCCCATTTTACGAGCCGTCGAAACGGCGGCTCACTTGGCCTAACGGTGCCATCGCGACGCTGTTCAGCGCCGACGAGCCGGAGCGGTTGCGAGGCCCGCAGCATGATCTCGCCTGGTGCGACGAGTTGGCCGCGTGGCGCTATCCGGCAGCGTGGGACATGCTGATGCTGGGCCTGCGGCTTGGGCGGGATCCGCGCGTTGTCGTGACGACGACGCCGCGGCCGATCCATCTGATCAGGATGTTGCTGGCCGACCCTATGGTCGTCGTGACGCGCGGCAGGACCGTGGAGAACCGCGACAACCTCGCCGCCGCCTTTCTCGAGCAGATCGTCCGGCATTACGAGGGAACCCGGCTCGGGCGACAGGAACTCGACGGCGAACTCCTCGAGGACGTGCCGGGCGCTCTGTGGAGCCGCGCGATCATCGAAGCAGCCCGCGTGAGCGGCAAACCCGAACTTCGGCGCATCGTCGTCGCTATCGACCCCGCCGCCGCGTCGGGCGAGCACGCCGACGAGACCGGGATCATCGTCGCCGGCGCCGATGCCGGCGGGCACGCCTACGTGCTGGCCGACGTTTCCGGCCGCTATGCTCCGGCCGAATGGGCGCGAGCCGCGATCACCGCCTATTACACCCACGCCGCCGACAGGATCGTCGCCGAGGTCAACAACGGCGGCGAGATGGTCGAGGCCACGTTGCGCATGATCGACCCCAACGTATCGTTCCGCGCGGTGCGGGCGGCGCGCGGAAAGACCACCCGCGCCGAGCCGGTTGCGGCGCTGTACGAGCAAGGGCGGGTGCGCCATGTCGGCGCGTTTCCACAGCTCGAAGACCAAATGTGCGCGTTCGCGGCGGGCGCTCAGGGCAGCTTCGATCGGCGCGCGACGGGCGGATCGCCCGACCGGGTCGACGCGCTGGTATGGGCAATCACCGAGCTGCTGGTCGAGCCGCGCGCCGGCGAGGGTGTTTTCGAAACATATCGGCGGCTCGCCGCGAAGGAGAACGAGGTCCCATGACACTTCTGGTGAAAGACGCCAACACCGCCGTGCAGGCGCTGGCCACAGCGCTCGACGGGAACGGCAGCCTGGTGCCGGTGCATGTTCCGGCCGTGAGCAACGCGCAGGGTATAGCGACGCCAGTCGGTCCGCAAAACCCGCTACCTGTCGTCAACACCGCCGCGGCAGCAGCCAGTGACGGCAGCGGCACGGTCGCGACCGGCGGCGCCCCGCAGACGCTGTTTGGCGGCATCGTGCCGGATAACGGTTTCCTCGTGCAAAACAACTCGTCGGCCGCGCTGTGGATCTCGGATGTCGGGGTCGCATCAGCCGGCGGCGCCAGCATTCAGATCACCGCCAATGGCGGGATCTTCGCGACACCGTCAGGTTACAAGCCGGCCGGCGCGGTCAGCCTTTACGGCGCGACGACCGGGCAGGCCTTCGCGGCTCGTCGCTGGTGAGCGCGATGCCGCGGACGGACTGGATCGACCGCGCCCTCGCGACGGCGGCGCTGACCGGCACCGCGCTTGTCGCCTGGAGCGCGCTGGCGCAGGCGCCGGGTGATTTTTCGACGCTTCGACGACCGGCACGGCGACCTTCAACGGCGACGTGCTGATCTGCTCGGGCCGGCCGTGGATCGATGTGCGATGCCCGAGCATGGCCGGCGGCGCGGTCGGTGACGGAACCCACGACGATACGGCCGCCATTCAGGCGGCGATCGACGCTGGCGTCGCCAATAATTGGCCGGTTCACCTGTCCGCCGGGACCTACAAGGTCGGATCGACCCTGACGATCGACTACGCCGGCCAGGCGAGTCGCGGCTTTCGGCTCATTTCCGAGGGAGCGACGATCGACGGCCGCGCCATCGCAGCCGGTCCGGTCTTGCGGGTGCAGTGCTCCGGCGGCATGCCGGGGGCGCCGGCGGATTGCTTCTATTTCAAGCAGGAGGGAGTGCTGTTCGTGCTTGCCGATACCCCGGATTATGCCGTGGTGATCGGAAACGACGATTTTTCCGACGCGCACAACACGATCAAGCTCGACCACCTGAACGTCAACAACAGGAATACCGATTCAGCCGCCGGCGGCTGCCGGTTCAACTACGTGCTCGACAGCGATTTGTGGGCGGCCTGCGTGTCGGCCGGCGGCGCCGCCGGGCTGGCGCTCGAACAGACGCAGTTCTCGCGGATTTCCGGGTCCGGCACCGCGCAAGGCACCGGCGGACGGGGGCTCGTGCTCGAAAACGGCTTCAACTACGCCAATACGTTTTTTGCTCTCGATCTCGAAGTGTCGCCGATCTGTCTCAGCATTACGACCCCGCATGACGGACAAAATACGTTCGTGTCGCCGTATTTCGCCTGCACGACCGCGATCGATGCGACGGCAAGCACGCACAATCTGCTGATCAACCCGACTTTCGCCGGGAACGTCGTTAATCGCGGGCCGCAATCGACCGGCATCGAGGTGATCGGCAGAGGCAACTGGGCGCACTGGCAGTTTCCGACGGCGGCGACCTACACCGCGGCGCCGATTGACGACAAGACCGTGTTGTCCTCGTTCAACGCGCCCGGCAACGTGCTGACGGTCAGCCTGCCCGCCCCCGCCGCGGTCAGGGCCGGCTGGTCGATGGGTTTTGCCAGCGACAACGGCAAGGGCATTACGGTGGCAGCCGGCCTCCGGGTCGATCCTGGCAGGCGGCAAGGCGCTCAACTCGCTGACACTCGGCCCGGGCAACTACGAATACGCCGAACTGGTCTCGGACGGCAGCCAGTATCGCCTGACAAGCGCGACCCGGAACACACGGACCGCGAACGGGGTCGAAAGCCGCGACTGGCCGGGAAACTGGCTGTATCCGACAAGTGACGGTTACGCCGCGACGCTCGCCGACAACGGCTCCGTCCTGTCGAGCTTCAATACCGCTGATGGATTGAGTGTTACCTTACCATCGACGTCCGGCCTGCCTTCCGGCTGGTCGATCGGTTTTACCACCGATAACGGCAAGGGCGCTCACGGTCAGCGTCAACGACGCCGAATGGCGGGCAGATTCTGTATCCGAAAAACCAGTCGGCTGGCGTCGCCTCGCTGACGCTAGCCGACAATCGGTTCGAATTCCTGATGCTCCAGTACGACGGCGCCGGCAATTTCCGGGTACTGCAAGCCTCTCCCGCGACAGCGCAAGCGATCGGAATGGCCGGGACCGGCGCGATCGGCAGATGGCTGTTTCCGGCCGTGAGCGCTTATAGTGCCAAACTGGACGACAACGGCGCGGCGGTCTCGAGCTTCAACTCGCCGGCCAGCTTCATGACGGTGACGCTCCCGCCGGTTGCCGCGATCAGTGCCGGATGGACGATCGCGGTCGCGAGCGACAACGACAAATCGACGTCGGTGCAGGTGGATGGTGGCGGTGGTGAAAAAATTCTCGTTCCGGGCACGCTCGGCGCGCAGAATTCGCTCAGCCTGTCAAACAACACGAGTGGATACGAGCTGGTGACGCTGCAATTCGACGGCAGCAATTTTCGGGTCGTCAGTGCGACGCCGCTCACGTCCAATGCCAGCGGAATGTCGATGCTGATCGGCACCCCGGTGTCCAGCTCCGCTGCGTGCCAAACCGGCGCGCTGCAATCGGACGGGCTCTTCCTCTATTTCTGCAGCGCGCCGAATACCTGGAAGCGCGTTGCTCTTTCCAGCTTCTAGCAGCGGAGCAGCATCCGATGCCGCAAGGTGGTACCCGTGTTCCCTTTACCGTCTCATCGCGCTTGGGGCGGCTCTTTCTGGAAGCGCAACCGCGCGACGCCTTGTCGCCGGGCGAGCCGCCTGCCCCGGCGTATCCCGAAGCCCTTCGGCTGTGGGATTTTCCGGTGGGCGTCAATACGGTTTATGAACCGCGCAGCGACGAGCCCATCTCCTTTCCGGAGCTGCGCGCGCTCGCCGATAGCCACGACATCACCCGCCTGGCAATCGAGACACGCAAGGATCAACTGGAAAAGCTCGACTGGACGGTTAAACCGCGAGTGACGCACCGCGTGGATGGCGAGGCGAGGGTGCGCGCCGCTCAGGTCGCGGAATTCTGGCGCAGGCCCGACGGCGCGTCGCCGTTTGCGACGTGGATGCGGGCACTGCTGGAAGACGTGTTGGTGCTCGATGCACCGGCTATCGAACTGCGCCGCAACCGTGGCGGTGCGGTAATCGGTCTCGACGTCGTCGACGGGGCCACGATCAAGCTCCTGTTCGATGCGACCGGGCGTACACCAAAGCCGCCCGCCCCGGCATACGAACAGGTCATCCACGGCCGGCCGTGGAAGCTATTGACGAGACGACGAACTGTTATACCTGCCGCGCAACCCGCGGCCGCATAAGGCGTATGGTTTCAGCCCGGTCGAACAGATCGTGATGACGGTGAATATCGCGCTGCGCCGGCAGATGATGCAATTGCAGCACTTCACCACCGGCAATGTGCCGCCCGGGCTTCTGACCGCTCCGGAGGGCTGGAACGCCGAGCAGATCCGGCAATTCCAGGAATGGTTCGACAGCGTGCTCGCCGGCAATACCGGTGCGCGGACGCGCCTCGTTTGGGCGCCGAGCGGAACGGCCTACCAAGCCTTCACCGAGGCTCCGTATAAGGACGAGTTCGATGAGTGGCTGGCGCGCATCGTGTGTTACGCTTTCTCGCTGCCGCCGACGGCCTTTATGCGCCAGGTGAACCGAGCGACGGCAGAGACGGCACATTCGGCAGCGCTCGCCGAGGGTCTCGAACCGCTGAAGAACTGGGTCAAGCGCCTTATCGACCATGTCATCCAGGACAGGATGGGCCATGCCGATCTTGAATTCGCCTGGGTGGATCCGCGGCCAGTACAGCCGATCGAACAAGCCAGGGTGCTCGACACCTATGTGCGCCGCGGCATCTACACCGTGAACGAGGCCCGCGACATTCTTGGCTTTGGCCCAATTGCCGGCGGTGAGCTGGCTAGGGTCTACGGCAATGCCGGACCTGTGCCGCTTGCTGAACCGCGACTGACCGGTACCGCCGAACCGCAATAGGCCGAGAGAGTTGGAGCTGCAAGCTTGGCGCCGGCCGAGCCGGCACCCTGCCAGGCTTGCGTTCCTCGATGGCGGGTCAGGTCCGCGCCCGAGAATGACGGGGCTGGGTTTGCGCCACTTGGCATCACTCCCGACAATCTGACGGAAACACCTCATGATCCGATCGGCACGCCGCCTCCGGGCGGCTTTTTCATTGCTTGCATTCGCGTTCAGCACGGCCAACGTCGCGAACGGGCCGGCCCGGGCCGAGAATGTTAACGTACCCGCGCACCGTATGCTCCAGGCAGCCGAGCCAATGTCGGCACCGGGAAGCGCCGGAAGTGATTTCAGCGCTAATGCTCCCTCGCTCTCCGGACTGACGCTGCTGGCGACCATTCCCGCACCGTCATCGCCGCGCCGCGGGTATTTGATCCAAGCTCAATGCACCGCGGGGCTCATCGTCGTGTTCGACAGAGAAGTGGGCGGCTCTACCTCAACGCTGATAATTCTCGCGGGCGCTCCGGTCAATGGTGGACAAGGCGGCACGCTGGATATGTCCGGCATGCCGCACACGGGAAAAATCGAAATCTATTCGAGCGCGGCCGATTGTCAGATGGCAGCGAGGGCATGGTAATGTTCCCCACTCGCTCGTCCCCGCTCCCTTTTCTCTGCATTCTCGCCGCCCTTGTGTCGCCGCTATCGGGCGTCGCTGGGGTTTACGCGCCATCTGGCGGTGGAGGAGGAGGTGGTAGTGGTGGTTCGCCGCCCGGCGGGCAGCAGCGGCGCCATTCAGACAAATAACGGGGCTGCTGGCTTCGGAGGGATCACCCCCGGCGCCGGCGTTGCGGCTTTTCTCGCGACGCCGATCGGGGGCATCCCGGCCACTTGGCTGCAATCGGGCGCCGCGGTAGCCAATCTCGGGTTCACCCCGCCGTCGAACACGCGCACCGTCGCAGGCACCGGGATGCTGGCTGGCGGTGGCGACCTCTCTGCCGACCGGACGCTGAACCTAGCCGCCATTGCCGGTAATTCCGTAGTCGCCAACATCATCGCAAGCAGCGCGGTCCCAACCGCCGTTGCGCTGCCGAGCTGCCCCGATACCGGCGGCAACCGCCTGAATTATTCGAGCGGCGTTTTCGCGTGCGGCACCAGCAGCTCGGGCGGCGGCGGGTCGCCGGGCGGGTCGAGCGGCCAGATACAATGGAATAACGCCGGCGCGTTCGATGGCATGACCGCCGGCAACGGCCTGTCGATCGACACGACAAACAAAAAGCTGAACCTGACCGTCCCGCTGTCGGACAAGACCGGCGCCGATTACACAATTCTCGACACCGATGGCGGCAAGACATTCCTGGTCGCCGCCCATACCTACACGGTGCCGCAGGCCGGCACGACCGGGTTCGGCACCGGCTACGGCGTCTGCTTTGTGAACAATGGGACCAGCGGAAACGCGACGGTTAGCTCGACGACATCGGTATTCAAGGGGGCGCCGGGCGCGACGACGTCGATGACGCTGCGCCCCGGCGCGTGGGCCTGCCCGACCAGCGACGCGACAAATTATCAGACCGTGTTCGGGTCGCTCGACGGCGCCGATCTGACCGCAGCGACGGTCACGAGCGCGAAACTTGCCAGCAAGTCCGGCAATGGCACGACTGTTGTTACGACGACCGGGGCTCAGACCTCGGGCAAGTGCGTCACGATCGATGCGAACGGCAACCATGTCGCCGACGCGAGCGCCTGCGGCGGCGCCGGGGCCTCGCCGGGCGGCAGCAGCGGCGATATCCAGTACAACAACGCCGGTGCGTTTGGCGGACGGGCGCCGTCAGGAAACGGAACCAGCGTTGTCACAACGACCGGGGCTCAGACCTCGGGGCGCTGTGTCGAGATCGACGCCAATGGCAACCACATCGCGGCGGCGGCCGGGTGCAGTAGCGGCAGTGCCGGCTATGGCAATCTCACCTTCACCACGGCCGCCAACACGTTTAGTGGCACCGCTGTCTACATGGGCGCGGGGCTCGCGAACACGTCGACGACGAACGCCCGGCCAATCCCGGTGCCGTACAATATGACCGTCGATAAGCTGTATTGCTGGGTCGGAGCGGCGCCCGGAGCCGGGATAACCTGGACCTTCACGCTGAACGTCGATGGCAGCGACAACATCAATCAGCAGGTCGCCGCCACCAACGCGACCGATTACTCGACCGGCACCGACACCCCGGTCTCGCTGACGCGCGGGCAAAAATTGGTGATCCACCTGACGGTGTCCAGCGGCACGCCGGGCGTATACGGGACGTGCTCGATGCGCACGCAGGCATCGTAAAAATGCGGCTCTCGCCGATATTTCTCGGGGCGCTGCTGTGCTGTGCGGTCGCCGGGGCCGAGGCAGGGCCGCCGTTTCGCGGCGGCAGCCCGAGCGGCGCGGGTGGCGGCGGCGGCTCGCCGTCGGCGTGCGATGGCGGCAGCAGCGTTTGCGCCTCGTTCAAGGACGGCCAAACCTTCGTCACCTGGAATGACTGCGCCGCCGATGCGGCGGATGGCAACAACTGCCGCTATCGCGTCTACCGCTCGACGTCGCCGATCAACTCCGGCAACTACACCTCGGCGACGCTGATCGCCAGCTACGTCCTGAACAATTCGGGCAGCTGCTCGGCGGCGACCCGGTTGTCACCGGCGGCACCCATTCACGCAGGCATACCGGCAGAACGCGGGCGGCCCGATGGTCGTGCTGACCGATCTCGGGACGGCGCTCGCGGCCTATGACCGGGTTGCAGGTCTACACCGCGACTGGCGACGGCGACGCCTATTACGCGGTCGTCTCGACCAGTACGAGCGACGCATCGGCCTCCTATATCGGCTCGGTCGGGCCGATCGCTGAAAGCGTCACGACGCCGCAGGCGATCAAATGCGCCGCCAGTCTCGCACCGCGGCAGACCTACGGCAAGATTCACCAGCGCGACCAATCTGCCGCTCGTCGTCAACGCGCATGCGCATCGGATCGACAGGCGGCGGCGCCACGTAAACCGCACCTGGGGCGACTATTGGGAGATCGTGGCTGCCACCGGCGAGGGCGGCCGGCAGGACGGCCGCCCGGCGGCCTTCGGCGCGTCCGCAGGACGCCGCGCAGAACATCGCCGAGCATCGCCGGTCGATCGAGTTGACGCACGCGCGACACCATCGTGGAACTACGCGCGGCCTGATCAGCGGCATGGAGACCTACCACATCGGCGATGGGGCTGACGCCGAACCCGCTGGTCGGCGCCGCTAACCGCTACTACCTGACCGGCTGCCAGCGAGACGAGCAGATCATCAACTTGGCGCCGTCGCACTACAACGCCGACCCGAACGCGATCCACTGGACGCGGCACCAGCCTGGGCGCCTGGGGCGGCGCGTCGTGCGGCATCCGCGGGCTGCACGCTGATCGGCGGGCCGCACATCGCCTCGATGTGGCTGGCCTTTCCGGTGTGGCGGCACGATCAGCGCGCGACGGGCAATTGGCCGGGCAAGACGGGCTGGTCGACGGCGATGCCGTTCGCGCCGACGACCGGCGTCGCGCCCTCGACGCTCGGCACGACGGCATCGAGTCGTCTTGATGCAGGACGGCTCGACCTGGGGCGGCACCGGCGGCTATGCCGATATCCCGGGATGGATCGCCGCCAATCCGGCCGAGGACCTGCCATTCACGGCGGCGTTTATCTCGAAGGACGATCCGTACCCGTCCGGTTTCAGCGACTTCATCTCGGCCATCACCGCGTTTCAGGCTGCGCACCAAGGCCACGCCTTCTGCTGGGATATGGGCCAGCACGACGTGAACGGCATCGGCGTGATCGACCGCGACGGGCCGGCCGCCGACACATCGGTTGCCTACAGCAAGGCGTCGTTCAAGCTGACACTGCCGTACATCGCGACCTCCGGCAGTTCGATCGACGACACTCCCGGCACCGGGGCGCGCAACGGCAGCGGCGTCTACGACGGCGATTATGTCGGCTGTGTCAACGCGGGGTTCGCCTGGACGGTATCGAGCGACACGTCGGGCGCGTTCAACTTTACGATCGACAACAATTTCATGGACCGCAGCCCGACGACGCAGGCGCAAACGACGCTGAGCGGATCGATCGCGTCGAGCGGCAGCGGCGCGGTGACGGTGGCCGACGCGAGCGGCTTCCTCAGCGTCGGCGGCGGCAACAACGTCTACGCGCTGGTCAACGGCACCGAGATCATCAAGATAACCAGCATCGTCGGCAACACGATCAATTACAGCTCGCGCGGCCAGCTCGGCACGTCGGCCGGGGCACACTCGTCGGGCGAGACGATCAAGCAGCTCGCCAGCCAGCCGACCGGCCCGAACGGCGGCCCCTACGCGACGATGACGGTCGATGTGACGCCCCGGCGCATCCAGGGCTTCACGAAGGGCAAGACCGATGGGCAGATACCGAGCTGCAACATCACCCCGTTCGGCGGCAGCCTGACCACTCAGACGCCGACCGTCGCGAACAACATCTTCACCCTCACGGGGGTCATCATCAACTCCGGGGGGGCGACAACCATTGCCTGCAGTTAATGGACGCAGGAAACGGTGTGGTACCTCACGTAGTGGAATGGATACGAGTGGCACTCCGGTCAAGGGGGTCGAGCAATGCGCTGCAGCGCGATTTGGGGCGCTACAGCGCTTCTCTCGTCGGTGCAAGCAGCACGAGTTTGGCCAAGGCGGAACCTAGTGGCGGTTTGACTGGTCATGCCGGCCCTGTATGTGGCGAGGATTCGACGAGGTGACCGGGTGAGTACACAAAGCACTGCCGGCGGACCGGATACGAGCCACAGCGGTCCGCAAGACCATGACGGCCGTCACCGGCCGAGCACAATCCGGGAGATCACGAATGCGATTTTATTGGCCGATCGCCAAGGTCGATGCCGAGCAAAGGATGGTGTGGGGCTATGCCTCGACAGAGGCGCTCGACGAACAGGGCGAGATTGTCAGGCGGGAAGCGCTGGAAGCGGCGCTAGGCAACTATATGCGGTTCGCAAACATACGCGAAATGCATCAGCCCTCGGCCATCGGTATCGCGAAGGAGGCTAACGTCGATGACAAGGGACTCTATCTCGCCGCCAAGATAGTCGATGACGAGGCCTGGGAAAAGGTCGTCCAGGGCGTCTACAAAGGGTTTTCGATCGGCGGCCGAGTGACGGCGCGCGATCCGGCCGACCGGAGTGTCATCACCGGTCTCGCGCTGACCGAAATTTCGGTGGTGGATCGACCGGCCAATCCGGAGGCCGTGTTCGATTGCTGGAAGGCCTCGGGCGGAGACGAAATGCGCGACGAACCCTGCATCTTTCGATGCGACAATGCGAGTCTGGGCATGCGGGGAGCCCGGGCATCACCATCACGAAAAGGACGAGGCTGATGGGTGCATCCGCAAGCGCACGTCTGCTTCAGATGCGGCTCGACCGGTGCACGCCAGGCCGAGGGCAGACGCGCCGGCTGATGCCCTCAATGACCGCAATTCGGCCATTCGCGAACACCTGCGTGGTGCCGGAGAGGGTAGAGCGGTGGGCAACCGCCGACGAACTCGCAAAGGTACAAGGTCAGAGCAGCGAACTAGTCAAACTGGTGACCGAACTCAGCGCCGTCGTCGGACACATTGCCAAGCAGGTAAACGACATCGCGCACACGCCGCTGCCGGCACAGACGATTGCTTATCCACACGGGCTCACCGGAGTGAGCAAGAACGAAGACAGCGGAGGGGCAAGGCCTCCCGCGTCAGATGAGGACATCGTCGATCGCTTCGCAAAGCTGAGCCCGACGGAGCAGACAATGCTGCTGATCAAGGCTGCCTATCGCAATCCCATGCGCCCCGGCGGAATAGGCCAGACGGATTCGGACGCGACCTGATCCGCGCGGCTCGGCGCCGTAGCGATCGAGACCCGGCGAAAGCCGGGTTTTTTTATCCCGTGATTCGGAGAGATCAATGAACGTGACGCAAGACACGCTGGAACTGATCAAGCAGGCTCAGAGGAATCCCGACGACGATCTCGCGAAAACGATAGCGAGCGGCGCAGGCCTTGTTGCGTACGATTTGCAGACGCCGGCGAAAAACCTGTATCCGGTCGTCACCCCGATCCGGAATGTGATGCCACGCGTCAGCGGCGGCACCGGACCCGCGACGAACTGGAAGCAGGTAAGCGCGCTAATCGGCTCCGGGTTCGACGCGATGGGCTGGGTTCCGGAAGGTCAGCGCTCCGGCCAGATGAGCTACACGACCGCGAGCAAGTCCGCCAGCTATGTCACGATCGGCGAGGAGGATGCCGCAACGTACGAGGCGATCGCCGCGGGACGAGGGCTCGAGGATATCGCGGCGCGGATGAGCTTTCGCCTGCTGCAGAAAATGATGCTGAAGGAGGAGATGGCAATCCTCGGCGGCAACGCCTCGCTCGCCCTTGGCACGCCGCCGACCCCGACGCTCTCCGCCTCCGGTGCGGGAGCGACGCTGCCCGCGGCGACCTATTCGGTGATTGTTGTCGCGCTGACTCTCGAAGGACACCAGAATTCGAGCCTGTCCGGCGGGATCGCGACGACGAAAACGATTACTGGCGCGGACGGAAAGACCTATACGCTCTCCGGCGGATCGTCCAACAAGAGCGCCGCGGCGACGCAAGCCGTCACCCTCGGTCAGACGCTGTTCTGCACGGTCACGCCGATCCGGGGCGCGGTGGCCTATGCCTGGTATGTGGGACCTGCGGGCGCGGAAAAGCTCGAGGCGATCACGACGATCAACAGCGCGGCTTTCGCCGCGCCTCTCGCCGGCACCGGGCAACCCGCGACCACTATCACCGCCGACAACTCGACGAACGCCAGCTACGCCTATGACGGCCTGCTGACAACGGCGTTGAAACCCGGTTCGAACGCGTACGTCAAGACAATGGCAACCGGAACCGCAGGAACCGGCACGCCTCTGACCGCCTCCGGGCGCGGCTCGGTCGGCGAGATCGACGCGATGTTCGAGTCGATGTGGGACCTGTATCAGGTCTCGCCGACCGTGCTTTACGTCAACGCGCAGGAGCTGAAGAACATCACCGACAAGGTGCTCAGCAGCGGGTCCGGTCCGCTGCTACGCTTCGATGCGCCGGCCGACGGAAGTTCCGGCGGATATCAGCTCACCGCGTCGGGGGTCGTGCAATTCTACTACAACCCGTTCGCGATAAATGGCGGCTTGCGGATCCCGATCCGAATTCACCCGCGCGTCCCCCCGGAACGATTATCGGATGGGCGGAAAACCTGCCGGTGCAGTACCAGTCGAACGAAGTACCCAACATCGCGGAGGTAAAGACGCGCCAGGATTACTACCAGATCAACTGGCCTGTTGTTACCCGCCAGCGCCAGATCGGCGTATATGCCGAGGAGGTGCTTGCGGTCTATGCGCCGTTCGCAATGGGCGTGATCACCAACATCGGCAATGGTTGACCGCGCTGCGCCCCTATATCGGTCAGCCCTACAATCCGTCATCCTGAGGGGTGACCCGTCCGAGGGGTGCCCCCGGATGCCGTGCTACCCGTCACAACCGGCAGAACTCCGACGTTCCGGGCGGGTTTCACCGCAGCTGGTCAGCGAGCCGCGACTCTGATCACGGCTCGCCGAGACTCTTTCTGTCTTGAACCCTGATGTGCGAGCGCAGCGATGGCGTTTGGCGATTTGACAACACTCGGCGAGGTCAAGGCCTGGCTGCAGACCGGGCAGGCTGCCTTCCCGGATACCGACGATGCGTTGTTGGCCCGATTGATAACCGCGGCCAGTCAGTTCATTCAGAGATGGCTGAACCGCAACATCGCATTGACCGATTGGTACGAGGTGCGCGACGGCACCGGCGGGCAGCGTCTGACATTCGGCAACTTCCCGGTCACCGCCGTCCGCTCGCTGTCGATCGACGGGCTGACGATACCGCCGGCGCCGAATGACGGCGGTTTCGGCGCGGGATATGTCTTCAGCCCGACCGAGCTGGCATTGCGCGGCTATGTCTTCACCGCTCGGCCGCTAAACGTCGCGATCACCTATACCGCGGGATATCCGGTCATCCCCCCGGACATCGCGCAGGCTTGCATCGATCTGGTTTGCCTGCGCTACCGCGAGCGCACCCGCATCGGCGAGGTGTCGCGGGCCACCGGCGGCAGCGAAACCGTCACTTACTCGCAGCGGGATATGAGCGAACACGTGAAACTGCTGCTGTCGCAATACCGGCTGGTGACGCCCGTCTCGCCGTTTCGTCAGGTTGCACCGACCGCGACTGATCCGGCACTTGTGGCGGCGGCCCTATGATCAGCCGTGAACCGATCTACGCGGCGTTGTTCGAGCGGGTCGCGGGCGCCGCGCAGTTTGTCACTACCGGGCGAAAGCTGCGGCACTGGAGCGATCTCACCGCAGCGGAGCAACCGGCCCTCTTCATGCGGCAAAAGCTCGAAGTCGCGACCGTCGCAGCTTTAGGCGCGCCAACCGTGTGGAAGCTGGTCGTGGAGTTCTATGTCTACGCCCATGCGAGCGACCCTTATCTCGCACCGACGACCGTACTTAACCCGCTGATAGACGCGGTCCAGTCCGCCTTGGCAGCGACCCCGGTCACCGGGGTACAGGACCTCGGGTTGCCCGAGATGGTGCAGCACGCGTACATCGCCGGGAAAATAGAGATTACCGAAGGCGTGCTGCGTGACCAGGCGGTCGCGGTCATCCCAGTCGAAATCCTCTGCCTCTAGCAGGAGCTGAACAATGGACAAGAGCGAAATCCCGGATAAGCCCGGGACGCGGGCCGGGAGTGCCGTGCCGCAGCCGATTGATATTCTGATCGAACTCTGGTGGGCCGACCATTTCCCCGGCTCGCCGGTAGCGCAACTGACGCCGGCCTGGAACCATGCCCTTACCGCCAAGGAAGACCTCAAGCGGCGGCTCGCGTCCTTTGCTGGAGGAGTAGCCTGAAATGCAGCTCGCGTTCGGCGCTGGGGCGCTGTGGGGCAACCGCACCGATATTACCGGCTCCGGCATCGGTCCCGACCAGTTCGGGATCCTGCAGGAGGTTCAGATCGAGTGGGAGTGGACGACGCGGGAATTATGGGGACAGTACCAGTTCCCGGTCGATATCGCGCGTGGCCAAGGCAAGATCAGCGGCAAGGCCAAGTTCGCCCGCATATTCGGGGCGATCTACGGCGACTTGTTTTTTGGCCAGACGCCGGCGGCCGGCGGCCTGACCGTTTCGGAAAACGAAGCGGCGATCGTGCCTGCGACGCTGCCATATACGGTGACCGTCGCGAATGCCGCCAGCTTCGCCGACGATCTCGGCGTGTATTATGCCGCAGGCGGGAGTGCAGGCAACCGCTTCACTCGCGTCAGCACGCCGTCCTCGCCCGGTCAGTATTCGGTTAATATGGCGACTGGTATCTATACCTTCGCGGCAGCGGATGCCGGCGCCTCGGTTGTCATCAGCTATCTTTTCAACAGCGACGCCCGCAAGAAACTTGCCATCACGAACCAGCTGATGGGTTTCACGCCGACGTTCAAGGCGACATTTTACACCAGCAAGACGACGCAGGGCGTGCCCGGCCGGCCTGACGCTGGTGCTGAATGCGTGTACCGCCTCGAAACTGTCGTTGCCGACGAAGACCGACGATTACGAAATCCAGGAATTCGACTTCAGCGCGTTTGCCGACGCGACCGGCGCGATCGGCATGTTGAGCGTCAACGAGTAGCGCTATGGCGGAAACGATTGTGCTCGGCGGCCTTCGGCTGGAGGTCCGCCCGTTAAAGCTCGGCCAGTTGCGGCATGTCCTCGATGCGCTGGAGGACATGGCCGGCCAATCGGGTGGCGGACTGATCGAGGCGGCGGTGCGGGTCGTCGCCGCCGGCCTGGCGCCGGCACATCCCGAACTGACTGCGGAGAGAGTTCTCGACCTGGAAGCCGGCATCGAGGAGCTCAATGAAGCCGTCGCCGCCGTTCTGCGCACCGCGGGATTGCGCCAGCCGGAGAATGCTACCGGGGCGCAGACGATGGGGGAAGCGCAGCCGGTGGCGAGCCCAGCGGCGAATCCGGGGCAGCTCCCGCGAGCAGCTCGCCGCCATCTATGGCGCCCTCGCCACCGGCTGCGGCTACCCCTACCCGGTGATCGACGCGATGACGCTCGCCGAGGTCGGCGAGATCTTCGCCTACTGGGAACGCGATCCGCCGGCGCATCTGATCGTGCAGACGATCGCGCGGCTGCTCGGCTGGACCCCGCCAACGTGCCGTCGCGCTCAGCCGCAGATCGACGAAATTGCCGCGTCGGCACCGCCTGGTCTCGCTGTGGCGCATGGCGGCACAATCGGCATGCCGGAGGCGGTCTTCGATCCTGGAGGCGCTGCGCACTCGTAACCGGGCGAGGGCGGCCGAGATCGCTCGGCGGGACCAGCATGCCCGCGCCGGCCATTGTCGCGCCCGCTCGGCTCCGCCTAACCTGTCGCGGAACCTCGTTGGGGAGGGCGGGATGCGATGGCGGCGGGTCTTTGCTGCAATTTCTGCCGTGGCGGCGTGCTTGCCGGGCGCGCCGGCAATGGCTGTCGGGCCAGGCGACGGGCCGGGCTGCCTCGGGGTGGCGGTCGTGGAATGCGTAGCCTGGCTGCGCGCGACGATGACGCTTGACGAGAATCTTCTGGCTCAGGCGATGGCTCGGCGGCATGAGGTCGATGTCAACGGCCAGCCGCTCGGCAGCGGCCTCGTTATCGTCAACGGCAAATTACCGGAGCGGCCGGAGCAATTTGTCCTTCTTCTCCGTCTCGGGCCGGGCGACACGGTCAGGCGGGTCGAAGCCAATCTGACGGTCCGCCTGACCGATGCACGCACCGAGGCGGTATATGACCAAAGCGGCTTCTACGAAATCGTCTGGCGGGTGCTGGGGCGGCGCTGTCCCGGAATCGCCAAGCTCGACCTTTACCGGTTTTTCGAGAATTCGGTGAAACCGCGCATCCGTCAGGAGCAGCAGGACTTGTCGAAGGGCCTGTGGGGCGTGCACAGGCTCATTTCGCATGCGGCCGGAGTGCCCTATTGCGGCGTCAGTTTCGGCTATACCGGAGTGACCGAATGGCGGGGATCGAGCGACATCAGATCCGGCCGGAACTTCACCGATTTTGCGTTCATCGAATTGGAGTAACCGGAACCGATTCTTCCGTTCCTGGGACTCTGGTCGGGGCGCTTCGGCGCCCCGATGTCTTTTGAGGTGCGGCATGGCCGAAAACTTTTCCGATATCGGGATCGCCTTTACAGCCGTCGAGAGCCTGAAACGGGCGGTGAGCGCGGCGACTGAGCCGGTGGTCCGCCTCAGGCAGGCGTTCTTTGAAGCCGGCGCCGCTGTCCAGCGAAGCAGCGCGGCCAGCGCGGCTACGTATCGCGCCGACCTGCGCCGGATGGTGGCCGAGCGTGAAGTTTCGCTGCGCGAGGCGATTGGCCTCGAAATCGACTACACCACGCGGCGCAGCGCAGAGGATCGCGCCCAGCTCACGAACGCGCTCGCCAGCGACGCCGCAAGCCTTGGAGACAGAGCCTCGGCTTATGCCGAACTGGTCGGGCTCAGTGAGCGGTATGCGGCGGAAGTCGCCCAGGATCAGCGGCGGATGGCCGAGGCCGCCCGCCGTGAAGCCGATCGCATCGCGCTCCCGTACCGGCGCGCCTTTGATGGGATCGGCGAAGGGTGGCGACATGCGATGACCGGGCTGATCGACGGCACGCTGAACTTTCGCGGAGCAGCGCTGGAAGTCGCGCAGTCCGTCGAGCGCGGGCTTATGCGCATGCTGCAGACTACCGCGTCACGCGCCGCGGCAGGACCGCTCGCTTCGCTGCTGGGGCAGCCGGCGCCTGCCGTCGGTGAGGGCGTCAGCGACGTTCTTGGCAACGCGGTCGGCAGCTGGCTCTTCGGTGCACCCCAGCAGCTCGGGGCGGCAGCCAATACTGCCGCGCTCGCCGCCAACACCGCAGCGCTCGGAGCACTCACCGCTTCGCTCGGGGCGTCGGCTGTTGCGGGAGGCGCCAGCGCGCTTGGCGGCGCCGCTTCACTCGCCGGCGGTGCGGCAAGCGTCGGAGCCACGGCTGGGGGTGGCGGGCTGTTCAGTTTTCTCGGCGGTCTGTTGGCGTTTTTCGGAGGCGGCGTCGTACCGTCGGCAGCAAACGGCTGGGCCCTGCCAAACTTTCCGGGCGCCCGGCCGGCCCTACTGCATGCGCGCGAAATGGTACTGCCGGCACCAATCAGTGAGGGGTTGCAGCGGATGATCGGAGACGGTGGCGGAGCCGGTAACATGCACCTGCATTTTCACGGTCCGTCGGACGGTCCGGCCGTGGAACGCTGGTTCACCGGGCTGATGGCGCGCAATCCCGGAGTCGTGCGGCAGATGCTGCGTTCCAACGCGCTGACCCCGCGCACGATCTGAACCGCAAACGATGACAGCGATCTTTCCTGCGCTTCCCGGCCTTGGCTGGTCGGTGACGAAAACGCCGCGCTTCGCCGGGCGCTCCCAAAACGCCATTTCCGGCCGCGAGCTGCGCGTGCTTGACCAAATCAACCCAATATGGAACTGGACCCTGACCTATTCGCTGCTGCGAGACAAATGGGACGCGCGCGCCCAGACCGGACCCGGTGTCGGATACGACGAACTGCGAACGCTCGCCGGCTTCTTTCTTCAGCAGCAAGGAACGTTCCAGTCGTTTCTGTTCGACGATCCGACTGACAACACAATCGTCGATCAGGTACTCGGGACCGGCGACGGCAGCGTGCGTGCGCTCCAGCTAGTGCGCAGCATGGGCGGATTTGCGGAGCCGATCACAGCGCCCAATCTCGTCAGTGCAATACGTTTCAACGGCGTGCGCCAGAACCCCACGAGTTACACGATCGAAAGTGAAACGGGAGTGGTGACATTCGTGACGCCGCCGCCGGCCGGGCATGTCATTGCCGCAGATTTCACCTATCGCTTTCGTGTCCGCTTTGCCGAGGACAGCGCGGAGTTTGAAAACTTCATGTACCAGCTCTGGCAGTTGAAGCAAATCAAGCTGCAATCGGTGCTGCGATGAGGCCGTGCTCTGCCGCAATGACGGCCTTTCTGCACGGCGCGAATTACGAGGCCGTGCAGATCGACCTTTATACCTTCGCGCTGACGACGGGAGAGGTCTTCCGCTACACGTCAGGAAACGCGCCGCTAGCAGTTCCGGCCGCAGGGTTCCCGAGCGGCAGCATCAATGTAGGAGCAGAGCGCAGCTTTGCGCTCGGCCCGCGTTTCGGACGCTCGAAGATCATGACAAAAATTGGCGTAGAGCCAACGGAGCTTGAGATCGATGTGCTAGCCGGACCGGACGATCTTGTGGGAACCACGACGTTTGCCGAAGCGGTGCGGGTCGGGCTGTTCGACGGAGCCACTGTCGAGTTGGACCGGTTCTTCGCGCCGCCGCAAGCAGCGGGTTCGGGACCGCTCGACACCAGTCTCGGCTGCCTACTGTGGTTCTACGGCCGGGTCGCGGAATGCGAGATCGGCCGCAGCCGGATCGCAATCCGGGTAAAGTCGCTGATCAACCTCTTGGCCGTGCAGCAGATGCCGCGCCGCCTGTATCAGGCCAGCTGCAATCATGTCTTTGGCGACGTTATGTGCGGCTATGACCGGGTCCTAGGGAAAAATTCTGCCGGCGCCTTAACCGGGATCGGGGCGATTACGGTCGCGGCACTTCCCGGGTCAACGCAGGCTCAGATCGCCACGAGCTTTGTCCCCAAGCCCCGCAACCGCCTATGACGAAGGCACAATTACAGCGCTCTCGGGAGCGAACAGCGGCGCGACGCGGACCATCGCTGCATTGACCGGCGGTGTCGTCCGCCTGCTAAAGCCATGGCTCTCGCCAGTGTCGGTCAGCGACATGTTCCAGTTGCTTCCCGGCTGCGATCATACGACCCAGACCTGCCAGACAGTGCTGCAGAACATAGCCCGTTACGGCGGGTTTCCCTACGTCCCGCCACCGGAGGCCGCTGCATGAGCGCAATGCCGCACGATCAAGAAGACGTGGGAGCTTGCCGCAGAACCGTTGCTTGCAGGGCAGTCGGATTGGCGATCTCCGCGCAGCTGTAGTGACAGAGGCGAAGACATGGATCGGCACGCCATTCCATCACGCGGCGCGGGTCAAGGGTGCCGGGGTCGACTGCCTGATGCTGCTGGCTGAGGTGTATGAACGCGCCGGCGTTACCGCGGACGTATCAACCCACCGTTCTATGTCCCGGACTGGCACCTTCACCGCGACGCCGAACGGTATATGGAGGGGTTGTTGCGCTACGCCCGTCCGGTTGATGTGCCGGAGCCGGGCGATATCGCGTTGTTCCGGTTCGGGCGAACGTACTCGCACGGCGCAATCGTCACCGAATGGCCGCGCCTGATTCATGCCTACTGGTCGATCGGCGTCGTTTGGGGCGATGCGACCCTGTTTCCGTTGGCCGGCCGGACAGTGCGGTTTTTTACGCCTTTCGGAGCTGAACAATGCCCGATCTGATCGCCGGCAAGGGTGGTGGGCCGAGTCCGTTCGTCAACGCCTTCCGCGCGCCGCAGCTGAATTCGCTGCGCTATAATACGAGCCAATTCGGCAGTCCTGTGTTCATCGCCTACGGTACCTGCCGCGTATCGGTCAATATTGTCGAATATTGGGGGTTTTCCGGATCGAGCGGCGGCGGAAAGGGCGGCAAAGGACTCGGCAGGTCGGCCGGCAAGAAAGGCTCGAACCAGCGTTATCAGGTGAATGTCGCCTTTGGGCTGTGCCAGGGTCCGGTATCGTTCGCCGGAGCCTCCCACGGCTCCGACGGGAACAACCGGATCTGGTCGAATGGCGGAATCGCCAACGGGCTCGGTGCGGTTGGGCTGAACGGTTACGCCGGGAATGACGGCCAAGGTCCCGATCCGGTGTTCCTCAGCGCCGATCCGAACACGCCGGTGCTCGGTTATTCCGGTACCTGTTATGTCACCGGGACACCGATGCAGCTCGGCTCGAGCCCCGTCCTGCCGAACATCCAGTTCGAAGTGACGGGATTCGAGGCGGGGAGTGCCGGTCCCGATTTTCCGGATGACGCCCGGCCGGATCGGGTTGTCATCGATTTGTTGACGAACGCCCGCTACGGCGCGGGATTCCCGGCAGAAAACCTCGACAGCGCCGGCGCGCTTGCCGATTGGGGGACCTACTGCCAAGCGGCACAGATCGCGATATCGCTGCTGCTGGATCGGCAGCAGCCGTGCGCGCGATGGCTGGAGGAGATTGCGCAGCTGACGGTTTCGGCCGTGCTGTGGTCGGGGTCGCTGCTGAAGATCATTCCTTTCGGCGACGCGGCACTGTCTGCAAACGGCGCGTCGTGGAATCCGAATCTCACCTGGGAATACGATCTAAGCGACAGTGATTTTCTCGATTTTGGCGGCGGCAGCGACCCCGTCCTGTTAACCCGCGCCGACCCGGCCGAAATGACGAATTGGCTCGGCATCGAGTACATGGACGCTGCCACTGGGTATAATCAGCAAATCCTGCCGGTGTGGGACCAGGGCTTGATCGATCAGTACGGCATTCGCAATGAGCCATCGGTACAGGCGCACGAATTCACGAATCCCGACCAGCGCCACGATTTCGGCGCAGCTGCAGCTGCAGCGCAAGGCCTACGTCCGCAACAGATACAAATTCAAGCTTGGCTGGCGATACTCGCTGCTCGAGCCGATGGATATCGTGCTGCTGAACGATGCGGCGCTCGGCCTTTCCGGTGCGGCAGTACGTATCGTCCAGATCGACGAGGACGACAATGGAGAGTTGACGATCACCGCCGAGGAAATTCCCTCAATCACTGCATAATAAGGAAATAGCGATTCTGCGAGGAGCTTCTGATGAATTTATCCTCTGTCCCAGAGTGTAACCGGTGTATTCGGCGCAGGCTCGGTCGCATTACTCCCGGCAGCGGCTACATTGCTGACAGCAAATCTACCTAACCAGCCCTTGCTTTTAGTCCCCATAGCGATGGCGATATTTCTACTCTCCGCGGCGTTGTTCTGCGCCTGGTAGATTTTTTCTTAGCAGGATACGAATCAAAATTACTGGCCCCGGCGGCCAGTAAAGAAAGGCTGGATGGTTCATGCATTACAGAAGACATCCAAATGCGCCTCGATTCCAATCGCAGGGTTATTAGCCGCTCCGCTTCAAATCCCGAAATTCGGCTTTATGATCGCAGTCAGTTCGGTGCCCGCTGGCTCTATTGCATTTTGGGCAGCACAGCACCTTTCGTAAAAGGTACGCTAGGGATTGGGCGTGTCTTAGGAGTAGGAACCGGTGGTGGGGACGGAGGCGGAGGTGGCTTTGGATCGGCGGCGGCCAAGCGTGGATCTCCTTCTGCAGCTATCAGCGTCGATAATAGCATTTTTGTTTGGTGAAAATAGATGCCTGGTTTGATAATCCCGATCGGGGTCGGTACCGCGTCTCTCTATCCCCGGCTTGTGGCAGCAGGCAACGCGCTCGATACGTTGACCGACCCCGGCGACACCGACCCGCCGATCATCTTCGAGCCGCCCACCAGCGCTCTCTGGGGGTGCGCAGGAAGTCTGGCTGATTGCCTCCGGCGGACCTGACTGGGGCGGCTGCCAAGTATGGATTTCGCTCGATAACGCGACCTACGCGCTGGCTGGAACGATTTATCGCGGCGCACGCCAGGGCACGCTGACTGCCGAACCTGCCGAGCCATCCCGATCCCGACGACACCAGCACGCTCTCGGTCGATCTGACACAAAGCAAGGGGCAATTATTGTCGGGCACGCAAGCCGATGCTGACAATCTGTTGACGCTCTGCTACGTCGATGGCGAGCTGATCAGCTATCAAAACGCTACTCTAACCGCTGCATACAGATACGATCTGACGTATCTGAGGCGCGGAGTATACGGCACCGCGATCAATGCTCATTCCACCGACAGCAATTTCGCTCGTTTCGGCCCAAGCGATCCGTCACTGTTCAAGTATCGTTACCCCGGCAACTTCGTCGGACAGACAATTAATGTGAAGCTGCCGGCGTTCAACATGTTCGGTCAAGCGCTGCAGGACCTGTCCGGGCTCGCCGCCGATACTTATACGCTGACCGGGGCGGGCGTGGTCGCGGCGGTCGCGATACCGATCCAGTTTCTCGGTGCCCCGCAGGCCGGCCAACCGATTACGCGCTATACTTTCGGGCAGGCACTGTCGCTTCCTGCCGATCTGGCCGGCAGCACGTGCAGCGCGGGAACGCCAGCATTGGCCGCGCAAGTACACGACGTCGCGAAGAACGGAACCAACTTCGCCACGATTAGCTTTGCGCCGGGGGGAAGCCAAGCGAGCTTTGCCGGCTCGGCGCAGAGTTTTTTCCCGGGCGACGTGTTGACGATTACGCCGCGCGCAACCGATGCGGCCCTGGCCGATATCTCGGGATATCTCGCCGGCAGCAGCTAGGTGTTCTCGGACGCCGAGAGCGGGCTCACCTTATCTCGTACAAATGCCCTCTCGGGCGGCATTCGTGCTGTGGAGCATCCAACCGATGATAAGACCGCATTTCAGCCCGGAGATCACGTTGGGCCATCTGATCCAGGCGGTCACGCTAATCGCAATGGTCGGCGGCGGCGCTATCACGAGCTATGTGTCCTTGCGCGCCGACATCGCCGCGAGCGGCGAGCACGCCGGCAAGGCAGTCGCCGATGTGACCGCGCGGGTGCTCGTGCTGGAGGCGCGCCGCGAGATCGACGAGCGCTTCCAGCTCGAGGCCCGCCGCGACCTCGGACGGCTGCTCGATGCCGTTGCCGATATGCGGGTGCAACTCGTCGGGAAGCAGGATCGCGGCCCGGCTACCGGCAGATAAAATGAGACATGCTGGCGACAACCCCGTCCGTCGCGGTCCCAAGTGAAAGACGTTCTGCTTGTATACCTAGCCGCAGTCGAGCGGCTTTCTTCCTTTTATTGAAAGGAATGCAGATGCAAATGGTCAATTACCTGCTCGCCCGCTTCAGCGAGCCTTCAAGCTATGCCGGGCTAGGAGCTATGTTCGCATTGCTCGGCTGGAACGTGCCTGAAGCGGCTATTGGTCACTTGATCCAAGGGCTGGCCGCGGCCTGCGCGCTGCTCGCGCTGTTTCTGAAGGATCGTGCCCTGGCAACTCGCCACGGCCCGGACAATCCGGCTTGATCGCGCCCCCCTCGCCCGGCATCGTGCGCGGCTGGTCAGGAGAGAGCGATGCGGTCGGAGAGCGGGGCTGGGGTTGGCGCTTGCAATGAGCTTGCTGCTGTCCGGCTGCAGTAGCGGGAGCAAATGCCCGAAGCCGATCGCCTATGACGATGCGACTCTGCAGGCAGTCCAAAAGGCGCTGACGGCGTTACCGAAGGACAGCATCTTGCACCAGGTCATGAGCGACTATGAAACCGAGCGCGATGACCTGCGCTTCTGCAATTGAGTCTGCAATTGAGCGTGATGGTGCGCGCGTCGCATGTTTGCGACAGCTTCTTGACAGCGGCGTGCACAGGGCTATGACGAGCGGCGGTCGCGATACTGAGGTGCGTACGTACATGAAGAGGGCTTTCGTCTTTCCCGGACAGGGATCGCAGGCGCCCGGCATGGGCCGGGCGCTCGCCGAGGCCTTCGCGCCGGCGCGCGACCTGTTCGACGAGATCGACGATGCGCTGTCGCAGCATCTGTCGCGGCTGATGTTCGAGGGTCCGGAAGACGAGCTGATGCTGACCGAGAACGCGCAGCCGGCGCTGCTGGCGGCGAGCCTCGCCGTCGTGCGGGTGCTCGAAAGCGGCGGCGTTCGACATCGGGCGGCACGCCGCCTATGTCGCCGGTCATTCGCTCGGCGAGTATTCGGCGCTGGCGGCCGCGCGCGCGATATCGGTTGGCGACGCCGCCCGGCTCGTCAAGCGCCGCGGCCAGTGCGATGCAGGAGGCCGTGCCGGTCGGCATCGGAGCAATGGCGGCGCTGCTCGGCATCGACATCGAGACCGCGAGCGAAATCGCGGAGGCGGCGGCAGACGACCAGGTCTGCGCCGTGGCAAACGACAACGGCCCGGGACAGATCGTCGTCAGCGGTCATCGCGAGGCAGTGGAGCGCGCGATCGCGCTGGCCGCGGCGCGCGGCGCACGCCGTTCGATCATGCTGCCAGTCAGCGCCCCGTTCCACTCGCCGCTGATGGCACCGGCCGCCGCGGTCATGGCGGAGGCCCTGGCCGACACCCAAATCGAACCACCCCTAGCGCCGGTCGTGGCGAATGTGACGGCCGCGCCGACCTGCGACCCCGCGGAGATCAGAGAACTGCTCGTCGCGCAGGTCACGCGGATGGTGCGCTGGCACGAGAGCATCCAGGTATTCGCCGCCGAGGAGGTCGAGGAGGTCGTCGAGCTCGGCGCCGGGCGTGTGCTTACTGGTCTCGATCAAGCGAATCGACCGCGCGCTGCCGGTCGATTTCGGTCGGAACTCCGGGCGAGGTCGAAGCCTTCGTGAAGCGGCTGTAATGTTCGACCTCTCTGGGCAGACCGCTCTCGTGACCGGTGCTTCGGGCGGTATTGGCGGCGCGATCGCGCGGGCACTGCACTGCCAGGGGGCCGCCGTAGCGCTGGCCGGGACCCGCACCGCAGCGCTTGCAGCCCTGGCCGAGGAGTTGGAAAACCGGGCGTACGTGTTGGCAGCCGACCTCACCGACCCGGCGGCGCCCGACCGCCTGCTTGCGCGAGGCCGAGGCGGCTATGGGGCAGGTCGATATTCTCGTCAACAATGCCGGGATCACCCGCGACAACATTGCGCTGCGTCTGCGAGACGAGGATTGGCAGGCAGTCATCGATCTCAATCTGACAGCCGCCTTCCGTCTGACGCGCGCGGCGCTGCGCGGGATGGTCCGGCGCCGTCACGGGCGAGTGATCTCGATCAGCTCGGTTGTCGGGGTGACCGGCAACGCCGGCCAGGCGAATTATGCGGCGGCAAAGGCCGCGCTGATCGGCATGACCAAATCGCTCGCTGCCGAGACCGCGAGCCGCGGCATTACGGTCAACTGTATCGCGCCGGGCATGATAACGACTCCGATGACCGACAAGCTCGGCGACGAGCAGCGGAGGCGGATCGCGGCGGCAATCCCAATGGGCCGCTTTGGTACTCCGGACGATATCGCGGCCGCCGCCGTCTACCTCGCGAGTGCCGAGGCGGGCTACATTACCGGTCAGACGCTCCATATAAATGGCGGCATGGCTATGGTGTGAGGTGCGATCGCCACGACCGCAACCCAAATCAGACGCTGGAGCGGCCGAACTTTTACGTGGGCCGAATTCATGATATGTGAGCCGACCTTTAAGCGGTCCGCGGCAGCGGACATCGAACGGCAAGATCCGCGAACGGGGGCCGCGGGACCATACCGAAGAGAGCCAATCAGCTGTACCAATGAGGAAATCATCGCATGAGCGACGTCGCCGAGCGGGTTAAGAAGATCGTTGTCGAGCATCTCGGCGTCGAAGAAGCAAAGGTGACCGAAAATGCCAGCTTCATCGACGATCTAGGGGCGGATAGCCTCGACACCGTCGAGTTGGTCATGGCTTTCGAAGAAGAGTTCGGCTGCGAAATCCCCGACGACGCCGCCGAAAAAATTGTGACGGTGAAGGACGCCGTCAGCTTTATCGAGGCGCATAGCTAAACGTGCAGAGTGCTCGCAGGCGCCGTGGCGCGCCATGTAGGGCGGCTGTCGCGGCAGTTGCTACCGGCTCGGGGTGGGTTTTCCCATGAGACGCGTCGTTGTAACCGGGATGGGCCTTGTAACGCCTCTCGGCATCGGCCTTGATCGCGTCTGGAACCGTCTCATCGAAGGCGAGTCGGGGATTCGCGCGATCCAGTCGTTCGATGTTTCCGACCTGCCGTCGCGCATCGCTGGGCAGGTGCCGCGCGGAGACCGCAAGTCAGGGTTGTTCAATCCGGACGATTGGGTGTCTCCTAAGGACCAGCGTCGGATGGACGAATTCATCATCTACGCGCTGGCCGCAGCCGCGCAGGCGGTGGAGGATTCGGGATGGAAGCCGGGTAGCGAAGAGGAGCGCGAGCGCACCGGTGTGATGATCGGCTCGGGCATCGGCGGCCTGCCCGGCATTACCGAGGGCGCGATCACAATCCACGAGCGCGGCCCGCGGCGCATCTCGCCGTATTTCATCCCCGCCAGCCTGATCAATCTTGCGTCCGGGCATGTCTCGATCCGCTACGGGTTCAAGGGACCGAACCACGCCGTCGTGACCGCTTGCTCGACCGGCGCGCACGCGATCGGCGACGCGGCGCGCCTGATCATGCTCGATGATGCCGACGTGATGGTCTGCGGCGGAACCGAGGCGGCAATCTGCAGACTGGGCATTGCCGGTTTTGCCGCAGCGCGCGCACTGTCGACCGGTTTCAATGACGATCCGCCGCGCGCCTCGCGGCCCGTGGGACCAGGAGCCGCGACGGATTTGTGATGGGCGAGGGGGCCGGCATTCTGGTGCTCGAGGAATACGAGCACGCCCGCAAGCGCGATGCTCAGGATATACGCCGAGGTGCTCGGCTACGGCATGTCGGGCGACGCGTATCATCTGACCGCCCCGTCTGAGGATGGCAGCGGCGCCTACCGCTCGATGCGTAACGCGCTGCGCAGCGCGCACGTCTGCCGCTGGACAGCATCGACTACATCAATGCACACGGGACCTCGACCCCGCTCGGCGACGAGATCGAGCTGGGGGCCGTCAAGCGCTTGTTCGGCGACCATGCCTATCGGCTCTCGATGTCGTCCACGAAGTCGGCGATCGGCCATCTGCTCGGCGCGGCCGGCAGCGTCGAGGCAATTTTCTCGATCCTCGCATTGCGCGACGGGGTCGTGCCGCCCACCCTCAACCTCGAAAATCCGTCGCCGTCCTGCGACCTTGACCTTGTGCCGAAAACAGCAGAGGAGCGCCGGGTGAACTATGTGCTGTCGAATTCGTTCGGTTTCGGCGGGACCAACGCTTCGCTGATTTTCGGTGGCGTCGGATCCGGGCGATGAGCCGGGCATCCGCCAATCGACGCAATCGGTCTGGCGAGATGACCTGACGGCCTGCGGAGCCTCTGATGGCCAGATTTCTCCGCGCCGTTGCGTGGAGCCTGTTCGGCGCCGCTCTGACGCTGGTGGTCGTGGCCGTTGCCGGTTCTGGCTCTATCGCGAATCCGCCGTTCCCGGACCACTTACCGAGCCGCGCACCGTCCTCGTGCCGCAGGGCACCAGTGTTGCCGGCATAGCGGCGCTGCTGGCCAAGGAGGGGGTGATCCGCAATCCGATCGCCTTCGAGGCGATGGCTCAGGCTGTTCGAGCGCGGCGCCAGTTTGAAAGCCGGCGAGTATGAGTTCACCAGTGGCGTGAGTGCGATTGAAGCACTAGAAACCCTGGCTCAAGGCAAAACAGTCAAGCGCCGGCTGACGATTCCCGAGGGTCTGACGAGTGCCGAGGTTGCCGCGCTGGTTCGCGACGCACCCGCCCTAGATGGCGATGTCGGCACGGTGCCGGCGAACGGTTCGCTGCTGCCGGACACTTATTTTTACAGCTATGGCGACCGCCGGTCGGAGCTGATCGAGAGAATGCGGCGCGCAATGGCACAGACGGTCAAGCAGTTGTGGGACGAGCGCGCTCCTGACCTGCCGCTGTCGAGCCCGCGCGACGCTATCGTGCTGGCCTCGATCGTCGAAAAGGAAACCGCTCGCGAGCAGGAACGGCCGCGGGTGGCGGCGGTGTTTCTGAATCGGCTGCGCCTGGGCATGCGGCTGCAGGCCGATCCGACGGTGCTGTACGCGCTGGCGGCGGAAACTGGCGGTAAGCTCGACCGACCGCTGATGCATGCCGATCTCGCGATTGATTCGCCGTACAATACGTATCAGGGTAAAGGGACTGCCGCCGGAGCCGATCGACAATCCGAGCCGGGCCTCGCTGCGCGCCGCAACGCAGCCGGAACGGACCGCAGATCTCTATTTCGTCGCCGATGGCCGGGGCGGCCATGTCTTTGCTCAGACATTGGCCGATCACAACCGCAATGTCGCGCTGTATCGACGCGGGATAGCCTCGGATGGCGAGAAGCGCCTCGCGGTCTCACCGGCCGTCTCGCTCGGCTCTGCCAGGCCCGATCTCGATCTGGCCCGCTGGCTCGCCGCGGGACAGCTTCATCCCCGCACCGCACCGGCTCAGCCTGCAAGCAGCGGAGTAGAGGCACATCGGGCGGCTGTTATTTCCGACGACGCGAACGTCGTCCACGGCCCAAACTTGCCGACATTGGTGGCTTGCCGACATTGTCGCCCGCGCGGGCTGCCAGTATAACCGCTCACCGGTATCAGCAGAGAGGCGGCGGTGGGCGTCTTCAGCATGACCGGGTTTGCCCGGACCGAGGGCGAAGCTGACGGGATTTCCTGGGCTTGGGAGCTGAAGAGCGTCAACAGCCGCTCGCTCGACCTGCGGCTGCGGCTGCCTCTCGGGTTCGACGGATTGGAACCGGCGCTGCGCGCCTCACTAGGCCGGCTCTGCCGCCGCGGCAATGTATCGGCGAGCCTCTCGGTTAACCGGACCGTGACCGCCGACAATTCGCATTAACCGGGAAATGCTGGCCCAGGTCATCGCGCTGGCGCGCGATGTGGCGGCTCAGATCGAGGCCGCGCCGCCGCGGCTCGACGGTCTGATCGGGCTCCGCGGGATCATCGAAACGGTCGAGCACGAAGCCGAACCGGTCGTCGACGCTCAGCGCGCCGCCGTGATGGAAGGTTGGGAGTTGGCGCTGCACCGGTTGGTGGCGGCGCGCGCCGAGGAGGGAGCGCGGCTGTCCGCGGTGCTGTCTGCGCAGCGATCGGAGCTTGCGGCGCTGGTCGAAGCGGCGACGGGCTGCGCCGCAGCGCAAGGTCCGGCAATCCGCGCCCGTTTCCAAGCACTGCTCGCCGAGCTTGCCGGGCTGGCGCCGACAATGCCCGAGGAGCGGGTCGCCCAGGAATTGGCGATGCTGGTCACCCGCGCCGATGTGCGCGAAGAACTCGATCGGCTGCGCGCTCACATCGAGCAGGCCGGGGAGCTGCTGGAAAACGGTGGGACAGTCGGGCGGCAACTCGATTTCCTATGCCAGGAGCTGAACCGTGAAGCCAACACGCTGTGCTCGAAATCGGCTGATATCGAGCTGACCCGCATCGGTCTAGCGCTGAAGGCTGCGATCGAACAATTCCGCGAGCAAGTCCAGAACCTCGAATGACCGCGACCGATGCTCCGGCGGCGGCGATCCGCCGCCGCGGCCTGCTGCTCGTGCTCTCTTCCCCCTCCGGGGCCGGCAAGACGACGATCACGCGCCGCTTGCTGGAGCGCGACCCGACGCTGTCGCTGTCGGTCTCGGTCACGACCCGCCCGCCGCGGCCGGGCGAGATCGACGGTCGCGACTACGTCTTTATCGACGAGGCGCAATTCGCGCGCATGGTCGCCGCCGGAGAACTGCTCGAACACGCGACCGTTTTCGGAAATTCGTATGGGACGCCGCGGCGGCCGATCGAGACGGCTCTCGCCGCCGGCCGCGATATCGTCACCGATATTGACTGGCAGGGAACGCAGCAGCTGAGTAAAAGGCTGCCGGCCGATCTGGTCAAAGTCTTTATTCTGCCCCCAAGCGTGCCGGAGCTTGAGGCGCGATTACGACGCCGTGGCCTTGATAACAACGATGTTGTTAAGCATCGAATGGAGCAGGCTCTTGAGGAGATGAGCCATTGGTCAGAGTATGATTATGTAATCGTAAACCGCGAAATCGACCAAAGCGTAGACGACGCTCAAGCGATACTCGCAGCCGAGCGAATGAAACGAAGTCGCCAATTGGGTTTGCCCGAAGTTATTACCGGACAGCAAGTTTCTGTCGAAGCCCCCACTGGCCCGGATGTGGGCATTCCTGGGCCAAGTCGGCGGCCGCGGCGCAGGAGCCGCAGAAACATGGAAATTGAAGGTGTATTCCAGGAGCTGACAACTGGTGTTATTATTCACCCAACGATCTATGCTGGCGGGCTAAATGGTCCAGTTGTCATTGTAAATTCGATTGAGATAAAAATAGAACTCGAGCGAGTTCCAAATATTGAATTGACAAGTTACAGAAATCCTAGAACATCTTCGTCAGTCTAATGAGCTATCATTGGATGTGCAGCGACACCTAAATGCGGAGGTTCGCTCAGGCATGGAGCTAATCAAAACGGGCAGGACGAGTTAGGAAATTCTTGATGTATTCTTACTACGCCCGTTGCGGTTTATCGCCAAGGAATTTTCAGCGGCCGACATCCGAGCACTCGCTAGCGCGGCTGCGTCGACCTTAACCCGATTGCTAGGTGTCGGTTAAAGGAAATTTGGCCTATAGCGCGGCGATCTGGATGAGAGGGCGCATTGTCTCAGCGAGAATGTTACTCAGGAAGTAGCGTGTTGCCTCCCATTGCCTCATGCTCTCGGCACGAATGGAACTCAGCGTGGAAGAGTGGCGGGGTTTTTGGGGTGATCAGCGTCGAATAGGGAGCGGCCCGCGAACCATTGAATGCTCCTCCGGTTGCTCGACCGGCTGACCCACCACTGCGACACCCCCGAAACCGACAACGAGGGCTGCGCTTTAAAAACCGGACCTGACGGTTCCGCGGAAGGCTCGCCCCCGGGGCCCACAGCGCTTCCCCACGCGCGCCGCTCCGTCGCAGAGCGTCACGGCACCGCCGCCAACGAGGCCGACATTGCTCAGATGGCGGCGCTGCTGCACTGCAGGGAGGAGGCGGTCTTTGCTGATGCCGGTATACCGTGGCGGACAGGTGGCCGCTGTATGCCGACGGCGACCTCTCCTGGAACATCGCCATCAAGCACCGCAGCATCGGGGCGTTGCTGTAATCGCTTGCGCGATTTAGTGGAGCAGTCGAGCGGGCGCTTGCACAGCTGCGCACTGTGGTCGAGCACCGGTCCACGTCGGCAAGAATCTGTTCCATCACAAGATGCTCCGCTATCGTGGTCTAGCCAAGGACACCGCGCAGCTGCACACCTGTTCGCCCTGGCCAATTTGGCAGTGGTCAAGAAGGCCCCGCTGCCGCGCCCCTCGACTTGATGATGTTCCTGGTCTGCCCGGCTCACGAGAATCACGCAGAGAGACCAACCCGCAGTCCAATTCTACGCCCGTTCACATCAGTGCCCAGGACCGCGACTGTGAAACGATGCCCCGGCCTTTCATCCACCGCCCCTGCAACAATATTGTTCAGTGGTTTCGCTATGTGAAATCTTCGTTATCCGATTGACTCCATGCTCTTTCCGCGGATTGACCCGACACGGGAATTGCTCGAGATTACGGAAAGGGGTGCCGGTCATACTCGGTCCCTGTCCTTTTGAATGTTTCCGAAACTGACTTCGCGCCCATCCGGCATCCGGACTTGCGCCAAACGTTAAGACACGCCGCATCACGTCTCGGTCGGGATGAGCCACCCAGTCCTAACAAATCTCCCGAGATACCCGCGTTGCCCAGTTTTGCTCTGTGCGGCGCAAAGAAACACATTGCTTCCGCCAGAACGGTCGCCGGTGAACTCGACATCACAAAGCAGGCGGAGCGTGGGATTGTTGTTAATCGTGGCAAAGCGTATCTACCATTCGAGCCTCGCCAGCACCGTTTCGGCTCGGTCGGAGCCGTTTCAGGGAATGGATCGCTATAAGTGTCATTCATCGACTATCAAAGTGGAGATGTTTAGGTAGCACGTCTTGGAGAACTCTATCATCAGGGGTTCCAACAAATCGAACTCCTATTATTTCGGCACTGCTAACGGCGGATGGCAACTCGGCTGGGCGCGAGACGACCAGCCTTTCTTGGCGGCGGCCTCAAACAATGGCGGGGCTTTGGACGTTGGGGCCACCGCGCTCCGACTGTGCCCCCTTGACTTGTCTCCTGTGGCGGCGACAAAAAGCCGCCGTACCTGGGGGCCTTCATGATGCATGCAGCTAGCCTGAGCCGCTTCGGGATGCACGTTGCGCGGCCTGGCGAGCGTGCCGTCGCTCTTTTCCACTCCTATCTGTTCCGGCCGGGAGGGGCTTACTCTCTGGCAATCTGCCGGATCGGCCTGTTCTCCTATCTCTATGTGCATGTATATCGGGGCGCGGTTGACTATGGGCTCGGCAACCCGGATTACTACTCGACGGTGAACGTTGCAGCGTACCACGCTAAATCTCTGGTATATCTTATTTTCCCGACAGCTCCTCCACCCGTTGAATTCCTGCAGATTACTCTGGCAATCGCCGGTATTTCGACGATATGCGCCATAGCCGGTTTCCTCACACGAATCGCCATGGTCGTCAGCACTCTAACGCTGACGTTCCTCGGCGCTATGATTTTCGCGTGGGAGCCCTTATGGTCGCACCCTTACAATTCCGGGCTTCTCGCCGGAACTCGGCTTCGTGTTCGGCCGCGCAGGAGACGTTCTCTCGGTCGACGCCGTCATTGCTCGACATGTCCTTCGCCGGCCAATCGCGATTGATCGTCGCGTCTACTGGTGGCCGATCATCCTCGGGTTGTTTGGGACAGCATCGGTCTATTTCGGGGGGTTCTACGCGAAGTGGTCCACAACGGATTGGACATACACCCTCTCGTGGGCGTTTAGCGACAACCTGCGCAACGCCGCGTCGCTGCCGTGGCTGATTTACGGCAAACCGCTGCCGTTCCAGGTCGAGTTGCTGGTCAACAACCCGTGGCTGTGGAAGACCGCCGCCCTCGGTCACTTGGCTACCCAGGCACTCCCTATCTTCGCCCTCCTGTCCCTGAACAAACCCTATGTCCGCTTGGCCGAGGGTTTGATCTTCGTCTCTGGCGTCGCTCTTCTCAAAGCCGTGATGGGCTTTTGGAACCCCGAGTGGATGATCCTGGGCGTGTTCTTCGTCGATTGGGAGTATTTTCTCAGAAAAGCGGGCCTCCGCTTCCCGAGCACGGAGCCGGCGCGGAAGGTAGCCCAGCCAGCCCCGATCATGGCGTATGCATTCGCTTTTATGGCGGTAAACCTGATCATCATCGGGATCCGCTATGACGATCGCGGATCGAGCCGGCTGTTCCCTTTCTCGTCGATGAACTTCTATTCGAACGTTTCAGCCGGTCACCCCTACGGCGAGCACAAACATTACCCATTTCCTTACGGCGAGCTGATCATCACTTATGGTGACGGGACAACGCGCAAGTACCACTGCTATTCGGCGATCGCCAAACGCTTCAATACCGTTTTCAGCAACACCATTGACAGTGACACCAAGTTGCCAATCCCGGTGGGTGAGATCACGGCGGCGCACAATGTCCTCGCCGCAGCCGAAGGCCACCCTATTTCCGATTGCAACGGGATGGTCCAAACGGACAATATCGTCGCAATCGACCACTACGCCTCGATCCTGGATATTCCGCCTTATCCCGAAAAGGTGCAATTCGAAGTTGGCCATCGGGCGCTGATTGGACGATATGAACGCGACGGCGACCGCTTCATGGCGGCGTCGGGATCGGTTCGCGGCCTTGGGACCACAGTCGCCATCGACGTGCGCAGCCACGGCCTCGATGTCGATCGTTACGAGATCCTGCTCGCGAACGATCCGTGGAAGAACTACAAAATCGGACCGTACCTCAAGCCTGGAGGTATCTGGAAAGACGAGAGCTTCGAAATGGACCCGGCATTCTATCAAGGCCTCCGGCCGGGGTGGTATCCCGTCGTCGTGAGGGTCACCGAGAAATCAGGCCGCTCTTACGATTTCTTTGGTGGCGTCGTATATCGGTGATGGAGGCCATCCATGCCTGATCCGGCCCTGATTATCTATGACGGCGACTGTATCTTCTGTCAGAACTATGTCCGCCTCGTCCGGTTGCGCGAGACGCTCGGCAAGGTGGAGCTCGTCGACGCGCGCTCGCAGGATCTCCGCGTCCGGAAATACCAGCGCGAAGGCTACAATCTGAACGAGGGGATGCTGTTCGTGTGGAACGGCCGTATTTATCACGGGAGCGATGCGGTGCATGTGCTCGCCAGCCTGTCGACAAAAGCCGGCTGGTTCAACAAGCTCAACAGCGTCGTCTTCTCCAGCCGGACGGCATCCAGCCTCCTATATCCCTTCCTTAAGATAGGGCGGCGGATCACTCTGTTCGCCCGAGGCAAGACCTTGATCGGCAATCCGCACTGAGCTGAGGTATCAGGGCGCGGGCAGACAACCCCGCTTCGGCGGGGGTTTCCGTTGGGGCGTTGGGACCCCCCCTGACACGCTCCTTCTCGCCGCGGCGCTCACCAGTCCGCTGACCGCCTGCGCGTCTCCGACGCGGGATGGCAGAGAGCCGGCCGGCATCGTCCAATCCTGCCGATCAATGATTTCGAGTGCGTGACAACGGCCGCTGCACCCGGCATCCAGTCTCCTCCGGAAACGCGAGCGGCACACGCAAACGCGACGGAGCCCCCCTCGATCACTCGCAGCCTCTCCGCTTCAGTCGGGATTTCGACCGCCCGCGGCGCTCGCCGTATGCGCTTGGCTTCTGGGACGCGGGCCCGGCTGCGGACCTATTCTTCGGCGGTCATGCTCGATTGCGAAAATATGGCTGTAGAGTGTCGCGATCCATTGTTTACCTTCCATCGTCATATCAAGATAACGCAGTGCGTCACCAAGATATCGCTCAACTTTGCTCCAATAGAACTGCGGGTAGAGGTCGGCCAAATCGGCGGAGTTGTGATAACACTAAGGTTTCTGTGAGGTCGCGCGACTCCGGCGGCGGGATGACGCGACGCATAGCGCGACCTCATTGAAACCGGGTTGAGCTAAACCGCGGGAAGCCGCTCGGGCTATGGGAAATAGAACCCGGGCGTTGGCAGCGAGAGGGTTGCTCGGAGGCCAGTAGGGAGCAGCGCCGTCACCGGGGACCGTCTCGCCAAAACGCCATTGACGAATGCGACGCCGAGGCTCCGCGCTTCGTGCAGCGAAGGTGCGCAGCGAGGGCGGGATGACGCGCGACTCCCGGTCTCTCGGCACTGCCGGCGCTGAAAATGACGAGCGTGTTGATCATGAGAACGAGCCAACGGCGTTCATGAGCTGTCGTACCATGCCGGGGGATCGGCTGGTCGCGATCGCGGAAGGGGGCCGACCATCTCCATGCGCCCGCCGCAGCAAGGACAAGTATCGAAGATGCGGTCCTGGGGCGATCCAAGCTCGTCAACATTGTCAGGCGGCGCGATCGTGCTAATCGCAAGCAGCCGGCGGCAAAGGGCGAGTTTCTCTGCGCGATGACGATTGCCGAGGAAACCGTAATGGCGGATGCGATGAAAGCCGTGCGGCAGGGTGTGCAGGAGGAAACGCCGAATGAACTCATCGGCCGCCAGGGTCATCACCTTGCTCTTGTTGTGATGCCGGTAATCGCGCCAGCGGAAGCGAACCTGATCGCCCGTCATGTCGATCAGCCGGCTGTTCGAGATGGCGACGCGATGGGTATAGCGACTGAGATAGGCCAAGACCGCCGCCGGGCCGGCAAAGGGACGCTTGGCATAGACCACCCACTCCGTGCGCCGCAATTCGCTGAGGCGGCGGGCGAAGACCGGTGCGGCGGCGAGACCGGTCAGCGCGCCGAAGAACGCCAACCTGCCGAACTCGAATGCGGCCTTCAGGTTTTCCAGGAACAGCCGGCGGAACAGCCGCGAGAGGACACGCACCGCCAGGAAGAAGCCGGGCCGACAGGAAACCCAGCGCCTGCCGTTCGGCGACAAGCCGCCGCCGGGGACCAGGCAATGGATGTGCGGATGGTGCTGCAGGTTCTGGCCCCAGGTGTGGAGCACAGCGACGAAGCCGATCTCGGCGCCGAGATGGCGCTGATCGGCGGCGATCGTGCTCAGCGCTTCGGCCGCGGCCCTGAACAGGATGGCGTAGACCACGGCCTTGTTCTGGAAAGCGATTTCGGCGGCCGACGCGGGCAGGGTGAAGACGACGTGGAAATACGGCACCGGCAACAGTTCGGCCTGCCGTTCGGCCAGCCAAACGGCGCGCGCGGGCCCCTGGCATTTCGGGCAATGCCGGTTGCGGCACGAATTATAGGCGATGCGCATGAGACCGCACTCCGCGCAGCGCTCGACATGGCCGCCGAGCGCCGCGGTGCGGCATGCCTCGATCGCGCCCATGACGCGCTGTTCAGTGCAGCCGAGATGGCCGGCGTGCCCCTGGCGGTACGCCTCGCCATGGCGGCGGAAGATATCCGCCACCTCGAGCGCGGACATGATCGGCGGGCTTTAATCAGGCGTCGCTGTCGCCATCTCCAGCCGGTCGAACGGGCTGGTCGTGTTGCCGATCGTGGTGGTTGCGACCTGGGTGTAACGCGCCGTGGTCGACAGATGCTGATGGCCGAGCAGCACCTGGATCGTGCGGATATCGGTTCCGGCTTCGAGCAGATGGGTGGCAAAGCTGTGGCGCAGCGTATGGACGCTCACAGGCTTTCCGAGCTTCGCCGCCTCGCGAGCATTCCGGCACGCCCAGTGGAGTGTGCTTGCATCGAGCGGGCGGCTCTCGTCACGGCCCGGGAACAGCCAGTGTTTCGGTCGGATTTCTTGCCAATAGGCGCGCAGCATGACGAGCAGTTGCGCCGACAGCATGACATACCGGTCCCGATGTCCCTTGCCCTGTTCGACCCGGATCAGCATGCGGTTGCTGTCGATATCGGCGATCCGCAGCCGCACGACTTCGGAGACCCGCAGGCCGGCGGCGTAGGCCGCCATCAGTGCGGTGCGATGCTTCAGGCTTGGCACCGCCGCGAAAAACCGCACGATCTCGTCGGCGCTCAGGATCACGGGCAGCTGCTGTTGCTTGCGCGCATAGGGGATGCGCTCGACCATCGCAATGCGGCCGAGTGTGACGCCGTAGAGGAAGCGCAGGGCGCAGACCGCGACGTTGAAGCCGGCCCACGAGATGCCGGTCGTGGTGAGGTGGATCTGATAAGAGCGGACTTCCTCCAGACCGAGCCGTCGGGCGACCGGTTGAAGTGCTGGGCGAATTTGGCGACCGCGTGCACGTAGCAACGCTGCGTCACCGGCGATAGGTTGCGCACTTGCATGTCCTCGATCATGCGGCGGCGCAGCGTGGACATCGGCTTGGTCATGGAGGAACTCCTGTCGTGGGGATCGCATCGCAATCCCGACAGGCGGTCGGCCGGTTCCGGGCTCCATCGAATCCAAGGTTCGCAATAGTAATCTTCTGCGACGTATCAAGAATGGCTCTGTTGAGCCATTCTGGCAATTCCCTGCTTCAGCTACTGTCGGTATCCTCATGTACAGGGACCTCAAACAGTGGACTTATATTCGTAGACTTGTTCTAGAAGAGGGCCATACACGCCGAGGCTTGGCGCGGGAAACCGGCCTCAAGAAAGACTATTCGTAAAATGCTTATAAGTGCGGAGCCTCCTTGTCCGCCTCCCCCACTGAAGGGCACTGAGGAAAAACTCCTTCAAGCGGCGTGCCGCCTCTCAGCTGACCGCGAGGTCGTGGAGGCGGCATCATATCGACGCCGCTCGCTTTACCTTTGGGCACGCGCACGCGATCCACTTTTAAGCTTGACCGCCGGCGAGGCGCGCAGCTGCTTCGCGACCTGGCCGACATTATCCATGATCCAAAGAACGCGTTCGAGACCACCGGGGCTCGCCTGAGTTCCAGCGACGGATTAGCGCGGCCGAATAGTGCTCGCACGAGAGCAGTGATCGATCGCGAGTACTTGGATCGCCTTTTGAGAGGCAAGGCTCAGATATTCGACTTTGGTGATCCCGACAGATCCGAAGGGCTTTCGCTTCTCTGGTCGAAATCAGCAATGGCTCCCTTCGACAACGAAAAAAGGCTATCGCGATCGTTGCCCGCCAACGAGGCATATCGATCCGACAATTGCGGGACATCTCTCGATGAGCCGCGTCTCCGTCCGGAAGTACATTTGGTTGTTCGCCATAGGCGGTACACAGACGTTATTCGCCATTGGCAGCAGGATCGAAAGGCGGCGCGCCAATAACGAGTCGGTGCGTAACGATGTCTTTGGACTTCTACATGAGCCGCCTTCGGCCGCCGGGATCAACCGAACGACCTGGCGAATGGCGGACTTAGTCAACGTGCTTAGAGAGCAGGGAACGCCTGTTTGCGCACAGATCGTGCGCGAGATCACGCGCTCTGCTGGATGGCGCTGGCGCAAAGCACGCAAGGTGCTGACATCAACGATCCTGAGTATCGCCAAAAGGTAAATCACATCAAAACTATCCTCGGTGATCTTGAGGAAAACGAGGCTTTCTTCTCTATCGACGAGTTTGGTCCGTTCTCTATCCGTGCTCAAGGCGGCCGGAAGCTCGTGCCCCCTGGCGACATGCCCACTGTACCACAGTATCAAAAATCTAGGGGCAGTCTCATCATCACCGCTGCACTGGAAGTCTCTCGCAATCAAGTTACGCACTTCTATAGTCCACGAAAGGACACGGGAGAGATGCTCCGCATTGTTACCCATCTTCTTGAACAGTATCACGGAATGAGCAGGGTTTCCCTTTCCTTGGATGCCGCATTTGGCGCCGTCAAAAATGCTAAACGACCGCGTTGCAGCCCACAATGATGCCGTTCTCAGGGCCGTGCGTTGGGACCGACCGTAGCGTTGGCACCACTTCCAGCTGGTCGCAGTTTCTGAATGTCATCGAAAGTGTATTCAGCGGAATGGCACGCGCCATCATCGCCAACAGCGACTACGTTCGGTTGAAGAAGCCCGGGCGGCTATTGACCGCTATGTCGAGGGCCGAAACGAGAAGTTTCGACGCGCACCGAAGCGCGCAGGCCGTCCAATATGGGGTTTGGAACGCGAACCGCCGCGGTTTGCCACTTCAAATAACTGCAAAGACCCACGTTACCGCTAGCTTCGTCCGGAGCAACCGCTCTCTACCGCGAAGCGGTTTAGTGC
>CAVWDC010000008.1:0-28914 GCA_963753665.1 uncultured Alphaproteobacteria bacterium | reverse complement strand
TGCCCTCCTCGTTGATCATCGTCGCCTTTTGGATCGTGGTGATCGTCTCGGCGCGCGTCCGGGCGGAAGCTTCTGCCATCTCCCGGCGCGGCTCGGCCCGCTCATCTAAGAGGGAGAAAGTGACAGTCGATCATCCAATTTTTACGCGCTGGCCGGCGCAGTACCCGATCAGCTGTGCAACTCTTTTCCGCCCCGACGCCCAATGGTGCTGATTCCGACGGAAGTCGCCCGGGAATCCGAGATGATGTCGCCCACCTATTCCGATTTGATGCCGCCCGGCGTTCCGAGATGATTTCGCCCAGATTCCGGGATGATGTCGCCCGGCAGAGGGCGGCTCTGCTGGCTCGCGTAGGGTCCGCTCTTTGGCTTTTGCCACGGGAGGAGATGATGCCAGCAGGGAGGGTCGCGATGCGCCATGTGCGCGACGTGCTTCGGTTGGGTGCCGCCGGGGTATCCGGCAACGTGATTGCTCGCCGGGCCGGGTTGGCGCCGTCGACGGTCCGGCTGACCCTGAAGCGGTTCGCCGCCGCCGGGCTGGGCTGGCCGTTGCCGGCTGAGCTGACCGACGCGGCGCTGGAAGCGAGCTCTTTCAGCCGCCGGCAAGAAGCAGGGCCACCGCCGCCGCGCCGAGCCCGACTGGGCGGCGGTCCACCGCGAGCTGAAGCGCAAGCACGTCACGCTGCCGATCCTGTGGGACGAGTACATCGAGCGGCAGCCCGACGGCTACCGCTACTCCCGCTTCTGCGAGCTGTACCGCGGCTGGGCGGCGCGCTCTCGGTCAGATGCGCCAGACCCATGCCGGCGGCGACAAGCTGTTCGTCGATTACGCCGGCGACACGGTGCCGGTGATCATCGACCGGCTTACCGGCGAGACCCGGCAGGCGCAGATCTTCGTCGCCGTGCATGGGCGCCTCGAACTTCACCTATGCCGAGGCGAGCTGGACCCAGGGGCTGGCCGACTGGATCGGCGCCCATACCCGCGCCTTCGCAGCGATCGGCGGCGTGCCGCAGCTGCTGGTGCCCGACAACCCCAAGGCCGCGGTGATCAAGGCCTGCCTCTACGAGCCGGAGGTCAACCGCACCTACGCCGAGATGGCGGCGCACTACGGCACCGCGATCCTGCCGGCCCGGCCGCGCCGGCCGCGCGACAAGGCGAAGGTCGAGGCCGGAGTGCTGATCGTGGAACGCTGGATCCTCGGCCGGCTGCGGCACCGCCGCTTCTTCAGCCTGGCGGAACTGAACGCCGCGATCGGCGAGCTGCTGGCCAGCTCAACGATGAACGGCCGATCCGCCGGCTCGGCGTGACCCGCCGCGGCTGCTCGAGGAACTCGACCGGCCGCAGCTCAAGCCGTTGCCGATCGAGCCCTATGCCTTCGCCGAATGGCGGCTTCGCCGCGTCGGCATCGATTACCACGTCGAGGTCGAGGCGCATTTCTACAGCGTGCCGTACCGCTTCGCCCGCCGCGAGGTCGAGGTGCGGCTCACGGCGCGCACCGTCGAGGTCTTCCACAAGGGCGAGCGGATCGCCGCCCACCTGCGTTCCAGCGGCAATCACCGGCACACCACCGTCGCCGATCACATGCCTTCGAGCCATCGGCGCTATGCCGATTGGACCGTCGAGCGCATTCGCCAGGAAGCCGCCGCGATCGGCCCCGCGACGGCGGCTTTATGCGAGCTGATCCTGGAGCGCCGGCCGCACCCCGAACAGGGCTTCCGCTCCTGTCTCGGCATCGTGCGCCTGGTGCGGCCGTTCGGCGCCGACCGGGTCGAAGCGGCGGCGACGCGCGCGATCGAGATCGGAACCCTGACCTACGGCTCGGTGCGCTCGATCCTCGACAACAAGCTCGACCGACAGGCCGCGCATCCGCGGCCGGCCGACGCCGCCCCGGTGCTCCACCCCAACATCCGCGGCCCCCGCTACTACCATTAACCGGCCAGGAGAATGGAGGTGCTGACCCATCCCATGCTCGATCAGCTCGCCCAGCTCGGGCTCACCGGCATGGCCCAGGCCTTCGCCGAACTCGAAGCCTCCGGCGAAGGCGCGACCCTGACCCATGCCGACTGGCTCGGTCTGCTGGTCGATCGCGAGATGACCCATCGCCGCGACAAGCGCCTGGCCGCCCGGCTGCGCTATGCCCGGCTGCGCCACCAGGCCGTCGTCGAGGATGTCGATTACCGCGCCCCGCGCGGTCTCGATCGCGCGCTGTTCCACAAGCTCGCCGGCGGCGAATGGATCGACGCGCACGACAATCTGATCCTGTGCGGCCCGACCGGCGTCGGCAAAAGTTGGCTGGCCTGTGCCCTCGGCCACAAGGCCTGCCGCGACAACCGCTCGGTTCTTTATCAGCGCGTCCCAAAGCTGTTCGCCGATCTCGCGCTGGCCCGCGGCGACGGCCGCCATGCCCGCATCATGCGCAGCCTTACCGGCGCTCAGCTGCTCATTCTCGATGATTGGGGCCTCGATCCGCTCGATGCCGGCGCCCGCCGCGATCTCTACGAGATCCTCGAAGAACGCTACGGCCGCCGCTCGACCATCCTGACCAGCCAAGTGCCGGTCGACAAATGGCACGAGGTGATCGGCAATCCGACCTACGCCGACGCCATCCTCGACCGGCTCGTGCACAACGCGCACCGCATCGATCTCACCGGCGACAGCCTGCGCCGGACCCGACCGAAATCAGCCGCAAAGGATTGACCGCAGCTCCGCTACTCGCCAAAAACAAACCGCCAGCAGGACGCCTCAAGCGGGCGACATCATGTCGGAACAGCGAGCGACATGATCTCGGAATAGCCGGGCGACATCGCTGGGAATCCGCACCAATGGCGAAGGTCAGGCATCATGCTTGAGGAAACGAGCCTCGCCTATGAGCTGCACCGAATCGACATCATGGCGGACGAAAGCCACGACCCGGCCTTTCTCGCGCTCAACCCCCATGGCAAACTCCGACGGCAAGATCCCAGCAACCTACGACCTCGACGGGCCGAGTGGCACGCCGCTCGCGCTGTTCAAATCGGGCGCGATCCTCCTCTATCTTGCCGACAAGACGGGACAGCTTTTCTCGGCCGATCCGAACACCCTCTACGAACAGATCCAGTGGGTGATGTGGCAGATCAGCGGAAGTCGGCCCGATGTTCGGTCAGGTCGGCTTCTTCAACAAATTCGCCGGCAAGATCTATGAGGACAAGCGCCCGTGCGACCGCTACGCCAACCAAATCAGCGCGGCTGCTCGTGTCCTCGACGAACGGCTCCCGGGCCGCGACTGGGTGATGGGGGCGGACTACAGCATCGCTGATATTTCGCTGTCGGCTGGGTGCGCAACCTGATCGGCTTTCCGAAGCGCGCGAGTCGTCGGCTTCGACCGGTTTCGCCATGTGCAGGCGTGGCTCGACCGCGGCCTCGCGCGTCCGGCGGTGCAGCGCGGGCTGGAAGTGACGGCGGCCTAGATGCTGGGTGGTCAGTAGGATGGAAATCCGGATCGGGCGGAAAAACGCCTCCTCATCGATCGACAGCCCAGCGGCGCGTACCTGTTCGAGAATACGGCTTCTTCGTCGACGGCATCCAGAACCTGCGAAACCATGCCGTCAGCCATTTCGATTTGAGAATTTGTCAGCCTCACAAGGAGGGACATCAACATGCATAATCGAACATGCTGACCAACTGGGATGCCGAAAGGCCGACGCGATCCGCTGGCAGCGGACTGGCGTCCCGGAAGACGCAGTACAAATTGCCGGAATGCGGACCCGGCTTGGTGACCCTCTTGGCATGCAGCGTCCGCTCGTTCATGCCGCGCCGTATATCGGTCCGGCCGACCGCCAGCCACATCCCTGACACCACTTGCCCGACACTGATACTTTTCCGTCAATATCTGCACTGGCCAGTTCCCGGTGCGGATCCTCCAACCGGTCACCTGATCAGCCGTAGGGCGCACTTCCACAAATAGGGGCTTTTCGGCCAGCGTTGACGAGAGACCGCTCAACTCGCCTTGTCTGGACCAGACCCGCTTCCCCATCCCTCGCCAAACTCGCTCCCCATCTGCGCCTTCCGATTCAGAATAGGTTGGTGCAGTTCGATGCCGTGAAGATGGTTAAGCGCTACTTGGCGTCCCTCAAATAGCCGCTCCAATAGATCCTAAGGATTGGATGAGGAATTAACCACATTCCGCATGTCTCGGTACTCCGAAGGATCGCAACCATGAATCTTCCGAAAGGTGCGGGAGAAACTGCTGCGACTTGTATAGCCTACGCCATGGACGATCTGGTCGACCGATTTGCCGCTATTCGTCAGGAGGACCGTGGCCTGACGCATTCTCAGGTCACGAAGGGTCGCCTTAGGCGGTTTCCCAAACAGGCGAGTGAAGCGGGCCATGAATACGGATCGACTAAGACCAGCGGTCTGCGCCAAGCTCTCTACCGAGTGCGGCAATTCTGGATGGGTGACCATCTCTGCAAAGGCGCGAGCGATCTGTGGGTCTCCTAGCATAGAGAATCGTTCCACCCATAGATTTTTGGTAGTAAGCGATCGTCTCAGTAAGGTAACAAGTACTTGCTTCATTAAAGCGGCAGTCATGGCGCCCGTTCCGACCTCCTGGGCAACTAGTTCGCCCATTGCCGAACTCAGCCTATGATCGAGTTGGTCCGTTGCACTAAATTGTTCCACAATCGGGGCTGTGAGGCTTCTGAAGAGATCTATCGAAGCTCCGTACGTGGCACGGAAGTACCCGCAGATCAGTATGACCTCGGGCTCGCCGCTGCCTGCAGCGAACCTGCGCAGCGCTCCAGGAGCAAATGTCCGGGCGTTCTCCTCGATGATTGTGAGAGTTGCTGGATGTCGCTTATCGACAGCAGCCTCAATACAAAAAGATTGCCCAGCAGGAACAACGATTAAAGTATGCGGCTGGAGATTGATAGGTGGATGATTGCCGATAATCATCCGGCCCGTCCCTATAAGGTCATAGTGGATGCCAGGAGCGTTGGTTGCGGCCATCGTCAATCTCCAGCCCGGGCCAACCGCGCATTCAGAAAGCTTGACGAACTCTATCTCCAAGGTCATCATCAAATTGTCTAGATCAGAAGGAGATATTCGCGTAAGAGGTTTGCTATTCACAATCTCTTCATCCTCAGCTGTCCGTAGAGAAGTGGCCATCTTATCGTTGCAGTGATAGCCGGATATGGAATTTGCTCCGTGCGATTCACGGGCCGCCTTGTTGTCATCGACAATGTAAACAAAGGCCGACAGGGGTCTTCTCAGTTGTTCTCGGACAACTCTGAGGTCTGGCGAACGGGAAGCACGAAAGTAAATGTTGTCCCTTGCGTCGTGTTCTTCTCCAGCCCGCCGGCTAACGGTGGTGCCGGCGGCGTCGCGGTGGCCGCTTATGCTCGTCTCGCTCATTCCCATCTCTCTCGCAATGGGGTCTGCGCCATGTGCCGCTCCGGCGACGGAGGGCGACAGCAGCGTCGGTCAACTCCCTATGTAAAACGTGATCCGGGAGCGGTGCGGTGAAGTCATGTAAATCGCGGTAAATTCCTGGCCGCCGCCGAAGCAGGCTAGCTCGCGGAGGCGCTGAATAGCGTTCCCGATCCGTCGCCGTGTCGATTTTTCCGGAATTGTCGCGAGGAGCAAGAATAGCCGCTCGTCTTGCAAAACTACATGACCTGGTAACAATCAGCTGTCGACCGCCTGTGATGCGCAGTGACTGAATGGGATTTTACTTGCTTTTCCCCAATTTCACTCGCTTTCGGCCGCGAACGGTTTAGGTCATCTCGGTGGCGTCAAGCCATCCGAGAGGGGACACAGATGGCAAAGGATTTGCCAGTCACACAACCGAGGAGCAGTTCAGTATACGCACAAGTGCCTGTGTTCGAAGGCTTCAGCCGTCGCTTCCACCGCTGCGATACCGGGCCGTGCCAGTGTAAGATTGGGCGATTGGCATGTCACGAACGTCAAGGACTGGCTCGGCGCAAGCTGGAGTTGGGGTACGGAGCTTGGCATCTTGGGCGGCCTTCCGCTTCGGATTGCCGATTGGCCGGCTCCGGCCCAGTCGCTACATTGGCGAGATGGTCGCCAATGCAGATTTCCGCAAATACGGAGATGCGCTACGCATCACGCTAGATTGTACGCCGAAGCTGGTCGAGCGGTTGGAAGCCCGACTGCGCATCGCTGAGCAGACCCGCGTGGCCCACTTTGGGCTGCATCAGCAAAGGGCGGTGATCGCCGACGCGCAACGACCATGTTCACTTCGTCGACGGCGCCGCCGGGGGCTATACAGCAGCAGCTGCTCAGTTGAAATAGCCGTTAGGAACGGGACTTGCCCGAGCGCTCCTGCCCCGGGCCATGTAATTGGATCGGCACCTGTAGTCATCGCGCCGAGGCACCCCGAAAACGCCGCCGGGCAGATCCGTCCGCCATCACCGGCCTCGCAGACCCTGCGGGTCTCGCAGGCCGTGCCGCGGCGATGCTGCACCCGCACCAGGTCGGCCAAGCCGGCGATGAAGGCCTCGTCGGCGCCGACCGTCGGCATCCGCAGGTAGCACGGCGCGCCCGCTTCGTCAGCCAGCTTGCGGTATTCGATGTCCAGTTCGACCAGCGTCTCGGAATGCTCCGATACGAAGGCGATCGGCACCACCACGATCGGCCGCTTCGCCACGGCGGCCTCATGGATCACCGCCTCGGTCGACGGCTCGATCCATTTCAGCCGGCCGACCCGGCTTTGATAGGTCGAGACCCAGTCGAGATCGGGAATGCCGGCAGCCGCGGCCAGCGCCGCCGAGGTGCGGTCGCACTGGTATTGATAGGGATCGCCGGCCTTGATGATCTTCTCCGGCAGGCCATGGGCGGAGAACAGCACCCGCGGCCGGCCGTGCACCGCCGCCTCGGCATGGGCCACGCGCAGCCCGGCGGCCATAGTGGCGATGAAGCGGCTCTCGGTCGGATAGCAGCACAGCAGGCGCGTGGGCACGTCCAGCCGGGCGATCCGGCAGGCCTCGCGCCACATCCGCACCGACGACCCGGTGGTGGTGGTCGAGAATTGCGGGTACAGCGGCAGCAGGATCACCTTGTCCGGGGCGAAATCATTCACCAGCATCGCCGTCTCCTGGCTCATCGGGTGCCAGTAGCGCATGGCGATGAAGACCTTCACCTCGCCGAGATCGGCCAGAGCCGCCTCCAGCGCCCGCGCCTGCGCCTCGGTGTTGGGCAGGAGCGGCGAGCCGCCGCCGAGCTCGGCATAGATGCCCTTGGCCTGGCGCGTCCGCTTCTTGGCGATGGCCCAGGCCAGGATCACCCGCGCCGGGTTCGGGATGCGGATGATCGCCGGGTCGGCGAACAGGTTGAACAGGAAGGGCCGGATCGCGTCCGGATTATCGGGGCCGCCCAGGTTGAACAGGACGACGGCGATGCGCTGGCTCATGCCTTGTCCGCGCGCAGGTGGCGGACCAGGGCGGCGACATGCTCCGGCGGCGTCTTCTGCAGCACGCCGTGGCCGAGATTGAACACGAAGGGGCCGCGGCCGAGGGCCGCCACGATCGCGTCGGCGGCCCGGATCATCGCCTCGCCGCCGGTCAGCAGCAGGACCGGGTCGAGATTGCCCTGCACCGCGGCCTTGGGCTGCAGCGCCCGGGCGGCCCAACCCGGCGGCACGGTGGTGTCCAGCCCGACCGCATCCACCCCGGTGCCGGCGAGGTAGCGCTCATACAGCAGCCCGGCGCCGCGCGGGAAGCCGATGACCGGCACGCCAGGCGCCCCGGACCGCGCGGCCTCGATGATGCGCTTGGTCGGCGCGATCACCCAGCGCTCGAACTCCGCCTCCGGCAGCACCCCGGCCCAGCTGTCGAACAGCTGCACCGCGTCCGCCCCCGCCTGGATCTGGCGCAGCAGATAGGCGGCGGTGGCCTCGACCAGCAGGTCAACCAGCCGGGCGAAGGTCTCCGGCTTGCCATAGGCCAGGCGCTTCACCGCGGCATATTCCTTGCTGCCGCCGCCCTCGACCATATAGGTCGCGACGGTCCAGGGCGCCCCGGCGAAGCCGATCAGCGCGGTCTCGGGCGGCAGGGCCGCCGCCACGCGCCCGACGGTCTCGTAGACCGGCCCCAGCACCTCGTGCAGCCGGCCGGCGGACAGGCGGGCGATGCCGGCGGCGTCGGTCACCGGCTCCAGCTTCGGGCCCTCGCCCTCGACATAGTCCAGCGCCTGGCCCAGCGCATGCGGCACCACCAGGATGTCCGAGAACAGGATGGCCGCGTCCAGCCCGTAGCGGCGGATCGGCTGCAGCGTCACCTCGGCGGCCAGCTCGGGGTTGTAGCAGAGACCCAGGAAGCTGCCGGCCCGGGCCCGGGTGGCGTGGTATTCCGGCAGGTAGCGCCCGGCCTGGCGCATCAGCCACACCGGCGGCCGGGGCTGGGCCTGGCCGGACAGGGCGCGGAGGAGGGGCTTCACCATCTCAAGCCGCGGCGGCGGCCGGGATGGCGAGGGTGGCCCAGACGTCGCGCAGCGCCTCGACCAGCCGGGCCATCTGCAAATCGTCATGCAGCGGCGTCGGGGTGATGCGCAGCCGTTCCGCCCCGCGCGGCACGGTCGGATAGTTGATCGGCTGGACATAGATGAGGTGCCGGTCCAGCAGCAGGTCGCTCACCGCCTTGCACAGCCGGGCGTCGCCGACGAAGACCGGCACGATGTGGCTGGCCGACGGCATCACCGGCAGGCCGGCGGCGCGCAGGAGACGCTTGAGCGTCGCCGCCCGCTCCTGGTGCCGCTCGCGCTCGGCGGTGCTGGCCTTGAGGTGGCGGATCGCAGCCAGCGCCCCAGCCGCGACCACCGGCGGCAGCGAGGTGGTGAAGATGAAGCCGGGGGCGTGGCTGCGCAGCGCATCGACCAGCATGGCCGAGCCGGCGATGTAGCCGCCCATCACGCCGAAGGCCTTGCCCAGCGTGCCCTCGATCACCGTCAGCCGGCGGGCCAGGCCGTCGCGCTCGGCGATGCCGCCGCCGCGCGGGCCGTACATGCCGACGGCATGGACCTCGTCGAGATAGGTCATGGCGCCGTGGCGGTCGGCGACGTCGCAGATCTGGGCGATCGGTGCGATGTCGCCATCCATCGAATAGACGCTCTCGAACGCGACCAGCTTCGGCCGGGTCGTCGGGTATTCCGACATCAGCCGGTCTAGGTCGGCCGGGTCGTTGTGGCGGAAAACCCGCTTCTCGCAGCCGGAATGGCGGATGCCGGCGATCATCGAGGCGTGATTCAGCGCGTCGGAGAACACGACGCAGTTCGGGATCAGCTTCGCCAGGGTCGACAGCGAGGCGTCGTTGGAGACGTAGCCCGAGGTGAACAGCAGCGCCGCATCCTTGCCGTGCAGGTCGGCCAGCTCGGCCTCGAGCGCCTGGTGGTAGATATGGGTGCCGGAGATGTTGCGAGTGCCGCCGGCGCCGGCGCCGCAGCGGTCCAGCGCCTCATGCATCGCCGCGATCACCGCCGGGTGCTGGCCCATGCCGAGATAGTCGTTCGAGCACCAGACGGTGACGTCCGGCGCGCCGTCGAGGCCGTGATGGGCGGCACGCGGGAAGGCCCCGGCGTGGCGCTCGAGTTCGGCGAAGACGCGATAGCGGCCTTCGGCCTTCAGCGTCTCGATCGCCGTCTGGAAGATGTTCTCGTAGCTCATTCCATCGTTCCTCAAAATCGGCATAACGAAAACCCCAAGCCTTTCACATAAATCAACCGATTAAATCCTGGCTTCAGTCAAACGCTTCTGCCAGAAAACAGACATTATGCGGTGAACTTTTAGATTCGTGTGACTAGTCTTCTGAGGTGCGACGATTACTCGTTAGTGAAACCCACGACCGGACAATTCACCAGATTTCCAATCGTCCTAACCGGTCCTCCGCCGGGACTTATCAACAAGCCTGTTTCGCTCTTGGCTGTAACGTCGTCACCGTCAGTGATGAGTTTTCGTTGATTCTTTTCGATAGCCTCTTTGGTCCACTCAGCCAGCTGAACATCCCACATCGGTGAATATCCGGCACTGATCTCCTTGAAGTTCGCAAGGATGTCGAGTGAAGGGCCTTCGCCACTAAGCGCGCTGTTGAGTCCTTGGCGCTCAGGGTCGTTCTGACCTGTCCTGCCATTTACGATTGTGTAGATGATCTCCGTCGCGCCGCTTTGGAGGATGTCGCTTTCGGCAGGCGCAAAGGTAGATGCCTCGAGCGCTGCTGATTCCTCAGAGTTGGCGTCGAAGCTGAGGTACCGCAAGTGCTTTCCGTCCGCAAATCCGAAGCGCAGCTTCAAGTCGACGGTGCCATTGTCAGGGCAGATGTTTGCCACCGAGTTGGTCACAACCGAGTAATCGGGATTGCCGCCGCAGAACGAGATTTTCTCTGGTCCGACATTGAACGCGATCATGGGAGCGTTGAAGACAATGTCATTACGGTTTGCCACTCGAACCAACGGGCTGTAGTGCGCATCCCCGACAGACCCGGCTCGCGCCAACCTAGGCGGAAAGAAATTTGGCGTCTCTCCTGCCGTCAACGTTTGAACTGGTGAGAAATTAACCTGCCCCAATTTGAAGGTGAAGTCGTTGGACTCATCCATTTCCGCAACGCGCGTGCTCGCGAGGTCTTTTGCCTCACTGAGGCTCGGCGCCCATGTGAGGCCCATCTTCCTGGAAGTGTCGAAATCGCTTACGTCGGTGAGAACGAACCAAACAGTTTCTCCGGAGGAAAGGCGACCGCGATGAAGCGGCAATCTTACGACTTCTCTTGCAAGATCGACTTGGCCTGACGTGAGGAATAGCTTGGTGATTCTCTTTTCGGTGGATGCTGGTGATGTTGGTGACTGCGCGAGGACCGCTACGCTAAGCGTGCACGTCGCAATCGCCGCCGCTATCGTCAGAATTCTACGAGACATGCGGTTCTCCTTTCCTCACCCTCGAAAGAGGTTCTCGATACCGTGCGCGTGCGTGCTCCGAGGCAGGCACTTGATGTTGTCTCGAGATATCGTCCGGATCGTAGATCAGCCGCGCAATTCGAGGGTCCTCAACACGTGTCCGAGCGTCTCGATCGATATCCCAAACGCCAACGGGGCGAATGTCGGTGTCGGTTGTCGGCAAGCCGCGCCTCGAACTCCGTAATCGACTGTCTATCTACGCCAGTCGCTCCCTGGTTCGCCTTCACATGCTTGAAGGCTTCCCAGACTCCCGCTTCGGGATGTCGAACGGCTTTGCCTTGCTGTTAATCTCCGAAAGGATGGAGTCCGATCCACAATCTCGGTGCGCCTATGCAGAAATAACCCAAGTGGTACCCGAGCGTACATCTGTATTGGCCGCGACGTCAGCCCGGGCAGTCAGAGAATATCAACAATAACGGCTATTAAATTGGCGGTGAGTTAGCGAGAAAGACTGGCTTTCCTCTCGCAACAGAGCGTCAGTGTCCGCGCGGGTAATGTGCCCGTGAAGGAGGACTACATGACGGTCTACATCATTCGCGGAAACACCGTTACGGCAGTTGAAACGGGTCCGGCCACGCTTGCGGACCGACGAGATCCTGATCGGCTCGGCCGAGGAGATTGAGGCCAGCAGCCTGACCCGGGCCCAATTGGCGGCGATCTGGAATGGGCCGCCCGGCAAGAATCAGATCTCCCGGTTCGAGAACCGCAAATCCGCGGCGCGGCGGCTCTGGGCGGCGTTTCAGGATTTGCCGCTGCCGTCCGAGGTGGCGACCGTTCCGGCGGGCCCGCGGCCCGGCTCGAAGCAGGCCAAGGTCATCGATCTGCTAACGCGCCCCGAAGGGGCCACGGTTGCCGAAGTGATGGATGCTACCGGATGGCAGCCGCATACCGTGCGGGGAATGTTCTCCGGCGCGTTGAAGAAGAAGCACCGCCTGACGATCATTTCGGCCAAGGAGGATCGCGGCCGGGTGTATCGCATCGCCGACGCGGTGACGGCATGAGTTCCGCATCCGTTCGCAATGAGGCTCGCCAGGGTTCTGGCGAGCCCGCTGCGCGCCGCAGCGCCGACGAGGCGCTCGGGCGACGCTGGCCGAGTTGGAGAACCGCTCGACCCTGGAGCTGCAGGCCGAGTGGCGCCGTTCTGTACCGGACCGACCCGCCAATCCGGCTCAGCCGAGACCTGCTGCTGCGCGGGGTCGCCCACCGGATGCAGGAACGCGTGCATGGCGGCTTGAGCACTGTCCTCAAACGCCGCCTCGATGCGCTCGCCGCCGAACTCGATGCCAAGGGAGCATCGGAGTTTGGTCCCTCTGCCGTTCTGAAGCCGGGGACCAGGCTGGTGCGCGAATGGCACGGCCGCGCTCACGCCGTTATCGTGCTCGAGGACGGGTTCGAGTATCAGGGAGAGCGCTATCCCTCGCTGAGCAAAGTTGCGACCCTGATCACCGGAACGCGCTGGTCCGGACCGGTCTTCTTCGGGCTGAAGAAACGGCCGGCCATAGCTGCGGAGAAGAGCGATGGCTAAAGCGAAGGAGGTTCAGGTTCGGCGCCTGCGCTGTGCCGTCTACACCCGCAAATCCTCCGAGGAGGGACTGGAGCAGGAGTTCAACTCGCTGCACGCCCAGCGCGAGGCCTGCGAAGCCTTACATCCGCAGCCAGCGCCACGAGGGCTGGACCTGCCTGCCGCAGGCCTATGACGATGGCGGCTTCTCCGGCGGCACCATGGACCGCCCGGCCCTGCAGCATCTCCTCTGCCGATATCCGCGACGGCAAGGTCGATGTCGTCGTCACCTACAAGATCGACCGCCTGACCCGCTCGCTCGCCGATTTCGCCAAGATCACCGAGATCTTCGAGGCGCGCGGGGTCTCGTTCGTCTCGGTCACCCAGCAGTTCAACACGACCACGTCGATGGGACGGCTCACGCTGAACGTGCTGCTGTCCTTCGCCCAGTTCGAACGCGAGGTCGACCGGCGAACGCATCCGCGACAAGATCGCCGCCTCGAAGAAGAAGGGCATGTGGATGGGCGGCGTGCCGCCGCTCGGCTATCGGGTGCAGGATCGCAAGCTGGTCGTCATCCCGAGGAGGCCGAGACCGTGCGGCACATCTTCCGCCGCTATGTCGCGCTCGGCTCGGTGCGGCTGCTGAAGGAGGAGCTCGAAGCCCACGGCATTACCGGCAAATGCTGGACGAGCACCTCGGGCCGGCGCTGGGGTGGCAAGCCGATCGCCCGCGGCGCGCTCTACCTGTTATTGCAGAACCGGATCTATCGCGGCGAGATCGTCCACAAGGACCGGCATTACCCGGGCGAGCACGCGGCGATCATCGATCCCGGCTTTGGGACGCGGTGCAAGCCAAGCTTGCCGCCAACGCGGTCGAGCGCAGCAGCCGGCGCACGCTCGCGCAACCCGAGCCTGCTCGCCGGGTTGCTGTTCGACCCCGACGGCAACCGGATGACCCCGACCCATGCGGTCAAGAACGGCCGGCGCTATCGTTACTATGTCTCCCACCCGCTGATCACGCAGGCTCGGGCGACATCGCCGGGCGGCGTGCGCGTGCCGGCGCTCGAGATCGAGCAGCTCGTCACCGATCGAATTCGGGATCTCCTGGGCGAGCCCGCCAGCCTGATCGAGGCGACCGAGCCATTCCGGTTCCAGGCTGTGGCGCAGCGCGATTTGCTTCAGCAAGCCGCCGAGATCGCGGCCAGCTGGTCCACCCTGCAACCGATCCGCATCAGCGTCATACTGACGACCCTCGTCCAGCGGATCGACCTGCATTCCGACCGGATCGAATTGCACACCTCGCCGCAGAGGCTTACCACCGCTCTCGGGATCCCGCTTCCTCCCGGCACGGACCATCACGATGCCGAACCCGATTGATCCTCTCCGTTCCGACCCAACTCCGCCGGGCCGGGAAGGAGATCGCGATGCGGATCGATCCGCGAGAAGCCTCACCGGCCAGCCCGAACCCGAGCCTGATCAAGCTGATCGTCAGAGCACACCTGTTCCACACCAAGCTGATGAAACAGGGTGGGGGCAAGTACAGCCAATTCGCCAAAGGCGAGGAGCTGAACCGCTCCTACTTCTCCGCGCGTGCTCCGGCTGGCTTATCTCGATCCTGACATCACGCGCGCCATCCTCGAAGGGCGCCAACCGCCGGGCCTGACCGCGGCGAGGCTCATGATCATTCTTACCTGCCGCTCGCTTGGCCACAGCAGCGCAAGGCGCTCGGGTTTGGCTGAACCGCCAATGTCCTGGAGCATATCTCAGAGCAGCTGGTCTCAGCTCCCGGATCCCAGTTTGCCGACGCGGGCAGCCGAGCCTAGTTCGGTCAGTAGAGCAAGGCCTCACAGAGATAAGACCCTAATTCGGCGGCCTTCCGACCCGGAGCTTGCCTCTCCGCACTGCCCAGTCGAAACCCCGACTCCGGAAACCGCCCGACGCCGCGCCCCTCTGGGGACGCTACGAAGGACAAAAAATATAAATAATAACAATGGCTTAGCTCTGGCTGGGGCGGGAGGATTCGAACCTCCGTATGGCGGAATCAAAATCCGCTGCCTTACCACTTGGCTACGCCCCACCACGGAACACTCGGGTCCTGACCGCTGCGCTGCTAGCCGATTGCCATTCCTCACTCGGGCGAATGCGACATACCAACGACATGAAGCATCCTGCCCGGTGGGCCTATCGCGAGACAAGCGATGCCGATCGTCACGCTCGCCGCTCTGGCAATCGGCAACCGAAGCCGGTCTCCGGGAAACAGGTAACCTACCCGGACGAGTCCCCTCAAGGGGGTCGCACTAGGATCCGGGCTGAGTTGATGACCCGAGTATTCGCATCCGGCGCGAACTAAGCGGAAGAGGCCCGCCAGCCCCGGGCGCGGGCGCGAGAGTGCTGCCGTCTCGCATCGCCGATCGGCACGCATCGCGCGGGCTCCTTGCGGACGCCTCCGTGGTAGAATGCGCCATTCGTTTCGCCTCGCGAACAGTTCAAAAGTTGAGGCCGTCGCAACGGCACGGATCGAAGCAATGCGCGCGCAACTGCTAACCGCCCCTGGACACAAGCTTGCCGCGGCCGAACTGCCGGTGCCACTTCCCGGGCCGGGACAGGTGCTGCTCGAGGTGCGCGCCTGCGCCGTCTGCCGCACCGATCTGCACGTCGTCGACGGCGAGCTGCCGAACCCGAAGCTGCCGCTGATCCCGGGCACGAGATCGTCGGCACCGTCGTCGAGGCAGGGGAAGGGGCGGACCGGTTTGCGATCGGCGACCGGGTCGGCGTGCCGTGGCTGGGCTGGACCTGCGGCGACTGCGCGTATTGCCGCGCCGGGCGCGAGAACCTGTGCGATCGACGCCCGGTTCACCGGCTACCAGATCGACGGCGGCTACGCCGAGCTGACCGTCGCCGACCAGCGCTACTGTTTCGCGATCCCGACCGGCGTTCGGCGACGTCGCAGGCGGCGCCGCTGCTGTGCGCCGGGCTGATCGGCTACCGCTCGCTGCGGCTGGCCGGCGACGCGCGAGCGGCTCGGCATCTACGGCTTCGGCGCGGCGGCGCACATCCTGGCGCAAGTCGCGCGCTATCAGGGCCGGAGGTCTTCGCCTTCACGCGGCCGGGCGACCGGCGGCGCAGGACTTCGCCCGCGGCGCTCGGCGCCGTGTGGGCCGGCGATTCCGACGAGACGCCGCCCGAGCCGCTCGACGCCGCCATCATCTTCGCGCCGGTCGGGGCGCTGGTGCCGGCGGCGCTGGCGGCGACGCGCAAGGGCGGCACGGTCGTCTGCGGCGGCATCCACATGAGCGACATCCCGGCGTTTCCGTACCGCTCCTGTGGGAGGAGCGGGTGGTCCGCTCGGTCGCCAATCTGACCCGCCGCGACGGCGAGGAATTTCTTGCCCTCGCCCCCGCCGCCGGGATCACGACGACAACGCAGACCTATCCGCTCGCCGATGCCAACCGCGCGCTCGGCGATCTGCGCAGCGGCGCCTTGCAGGGAGCAGCGGTGCTGTTGCCATAGAAGCAGGCGCGCGCTACCGCCATTGTTCCTCAGGCGAGGGTGCGTAACGCTCGCGACCTAGGGACGCACTTAAATAAGCGGCGTATGGGGCGCTGTTGTTGGGTAGAATTGGCTGGTCCCCGGCACCGAGAGAGGCGGGACGATGCAGCGACGGGGGAGCTTTTCGCAAGCGGAATACGGGGTCAATAAGAAGCAGACCCGATGAGAAACGCCACTGTTCGGGTGGCGAGCTTGCCGAGCCGCTCGCCGGTCTCCAGCCTCCGACAACTAGTTGGCGAGTTTTGGCCGATGATCGCCGATCGCAAGGCGGCGAGCCGAAGGGACGACACACGCGAGACGCGCACTGATCCGATCGAGGTCGGCTTCCGCCGTGCCCGCGGCGGCTACGAGTTGGCCGCGAAGACGTGATATCGGATCTCGACGATTTCGATCGGCTCGATGCCGGAGGGGGTGCGTAGCTCGACGACATCGCCTTCGTACGCCTTCAACAGGGCGCGGGCGATCGGCGAAATCCAGCTGACCCGGCCGCGCTCGGGATCGACCTCGTCGATGCCGACGATCGTAACAGTCTTCTCGCTGCCGTCGCTTCCGGCATAGGTCACCGTGGCGCCGAAAAACACCTGGTCGCGCCTTGTCTGCCGCGCCGGATCGACGATTTCGGCGCTCTCCAGCCGCTTTGTCAGAAAGCGGATGCGCCGGTCGATCTCGCGCAGCTTCTTCTTGCCGTAGATGTAATCGCCGTTTTCCGAGCGGTCGCCGTTGCCGGCCGCCCACGACACGATCTCGACCGTTTTTGGCCGCTCCTCGCCGACGAGCCGGCGCAGCTCGTCCTGCAGACGGCGATGTCCGGCCGGGGTTATGTAGTTTTTGGCCCCGTTCGGGATCGCCGGCGCGTCGTCCGGCAGATCGGCCGCGTCGCCGTCGCTTTCCTTGACGAAGGCTTTGCTCATCAGACGACCCCTTCGGCGCGCAGCGCGGCGATCTCGTCCGCGTCGTAGCCGAGGCTGGCCAGGATATCGTCGGTGTGCTCGCCGAGCAGCGGCGCCGGGCGGCGATAGGTGCCCGGCGTTTCGGACAATTCGATCGGGGTCGGCGCCAGCGGCACGGTCTGGTCGAGACCGGGATAGTCGCGCTCCTCGAGCAGATGCGCGGCGCGGATATGGGCGTCGTCGAGCGCCTGCTGCGGCGAATAAACCTGGCCGGCGACGATGCTGGCCTTTTCGAGTTCGGCGAGCGCCTCCTCGCAGCTCCGCTCGGCGCACCACGCGGCCATCCGCGCCGAGATGATCTCGCCGTGATCGGCGCGCGCCTGGTCGTCGGCGAAGCGCGGGTCGGCGAGCCAATGCTCCTCGCCGATCATGCGGCACCAGCGCCGGAACATCGGCTGGCCGATCACCGTCGCGATGATCCAGCCGTCCCGGGTGCGGAAATAATCGGCCGGGGCCGAGTTGAAGCCGCGATTGACGGTCGCGACCCGGTTCGCCTGCGTCAGCGCCTGCTCGATCAGCAGCGAATTGGCGAAGGCGACCGCGGTGCGCAGCAGCGCCCCCTCGACCTTCTGGCCGCGCCCGGTCTTGCCGCGTTCGTAAAGCGCCGCCATCGTGCCGAAGGCCGACAGGCACGCCGTGCCGAAATCGACCCAGGGCACCTTGAGCGCGATCGGCTGCTCCGGCGTGCCCGACAGGTAGACGGCGCCGCTCATCGCCTGGCCGATGCCGTCGAAGCCGTGCTTGTGGCTCAGCGGCCCGCCGGCGCCGAACCCGGTGACGGTGGTCAGGATGATGTCGGGCCTGGTGCGGCGCAGGCTGTCGAGGTCGAGTTCGAGCGAGCGCAGCACCGCGGGCGGCAGGTTGGCGACGACGACATCGGCGGTCGCGACGAGCTTCTTGCACGATCTCGCGGCCTTTCGGCGCGGCCGGGTCCAAGGTCATGCCGAGCTTGTTGCGGTTCATCGCCAGGAACATCGCGCCGCCGCCCGCATTCGGTCCACTGGCGGGGCGGCGCCGACCGGGATGAACGAGCGGTCCTCGCCGCCGCCGATCCGCTCGATGCGGATCACCTCGGCGCCGAGATCGCCCAGCAGCGCGGCGCAGAACGGCCCGGCGATATAGCGGCCGAAATCGAGAACGCGAATGCCGTCAAGGACGCCGGCCAACGATGCCTCCCTTTCCCGCTCCCGCGACGATCGCTTGGCCGCAGCACGCCGGGCAAAATAAGAGGCATTGGCTTCGCTTGTCCAGGAACGGCCGGGCCGCAATCCGTTGGCGGGAAGAAGCAGGCTTCCGCGGCGCGGTCGCGGCGGAAGAAAGCGGCTGACGCACGCCGGCTTCAAGGTTGGGCCGATTGGACGACCAGTGGGAAGGTGTCCGGGCGGACCAGCGGACAGAAGGATGGAGGGCGCGCCGCGACGTGATTGCGATCGGCGGATCGGCGGGCGCGCTCGATGCCATGCTTGCGGCGGTTGCCGGCCTGCCGCCCGATTTCGGCGGCAGCGTCTTTGTCGTCTCGCATATCGGCCCGCACCGCAGTCATCTGCCGGAGCTGCTGTCCAAGGCAGGACCGCTTCCGGCGAGGCACGCCGAGGATGGCGAGCCGATCCGTCCCGGGATCGTGTATGTCGCGCCGCCCGACCGGCACATGCTGGTGTCGCGTCGACGCGATCCGGCTGTCGCGCGGGCCCCGTCAGCATTTTACTCGTCCGGCGATCGACCCGCTGTTCCGCTCGCTGGCGCAGGCGTTCGGGCCGCGGGTCGTCGGGGTCGTGTTGAGCGGCGCTCGGCAGCGACGGCGCCAAGCGGGCTTGCGCGAGATTCAACAGGCCGGCGGGATCGGCGGTGATCCAGGACCCGCCGACAGCGCTCAATCCCGAGATGCCGCGCAATGCCGCCGCGATGGCGGTGCGGTCCGACCATATCGCCGGGATCGACGAGCTTCCGGCGCTGCTGGCGCGCCTGTCGGCGCAGAGCGGTGCAAGTTCCGACGGCGCGACGGCCGCGGGGGAAAGGAGCACGACATGGACCAATTTGAACGACCCTTCGCGCTGACCTGCCCCGAATGCGGCGGTGCGATGCGCCGGGCGCAACGGTCCGCCGCGGAATTCCGCTGCCATACCGGACACCATTTCGGCGCGACCGAGTCGCCGAGGGACAGCGCTGGCGCTCGAAGAGGCGCTTGTCGTCGCGGTGCGGGTGTTCAACGAGCGGGCCGAGCTGTGCCGGCAGATGATGGAGAGCGCGCGCGCCGCCGGCCGCGACCTCGGCGTGGGTACTGGGACCGCTCTGAAGGACGAACCGAGGAGCAAGGCGCAGGTCTGTTGCGGTTCCTGGAGCGACCAGCCGCCCCCGGCCGAGCGGAATCCGACGCCGAGCCGAGCGGCACCGCAGGCACGTTAGAAAATCCCCTGATAAGCGGGAAACATCCGGCCGCCGACGCGCCGCAAATCGGCGGCAATGGGCTGCGATATATGTATTACCCGTGAGTTCCGCGACGTCACCAGGGAATTTAATGAACCGTGTCTGGAAATAAGAATCTTGCTTTGTATAATTTGTGTAAGACGGTATAGGCCGGACGGGTAAGGCTGTTGCGCTGGCGGCCACGCGCTGCAGCAACCTGCCGAGTTAGGCGGACGGCGTGGATTCGAGAGGAGCCGCGGTTGCCCGGAGATCAGGTTTCTGGTTGTCGGGATCGGCGCGTCGGCCGGCGGGGTCGAGGCCCTGCAGGCGTTTTTCGAGTCGATGCCGGCCGATCCGGGCATGGCGTTCATCGTCGTCGACGCATATTCGGCGAGGGCAGGAGAGCTCCCTGCCGCAAATCATCGCGCGCCGACCGCGCTGCCGATCGAGCCGATCACGGACGGCGCGGCAATCGAGCCGAACCTGCTCTATATCCTGGCCTCCGACGCGGTATCGACGCTGGCCCAGGGCCGACTTCACCTGGTGACAGCAGCCCGCCGAGCGGGCGCGAGCACAACAGGATCGACGTGTTCTTCGCCTCGCTTGCCGAGGACCGCGGAGAAGATGCGGTCGCGGTCATCCTGTCCGGCCTATGGGTATGACGGCACGCTCGGGGCCAAGGCGATAAAGGAAAAGGGCGGGTTCACGATCGCGCAAATCGCCGGGACGATTCGGCTCGCCGCGGTATCCCGCAAATGCCGGCCCATGCGATCGCCTCGGGCGCGATCGACCTGCAGGCTTCCGGTCGAGGACATGGCCGGCAAGCTGATCGAATACGCGCGCAGTCTCGGCAGGCTCGACCCCGACAGACCAGCGCCGCGATCAGCGCGTCCGGCTGGTCGATGGGCGCCGCGCGATCTGCGAGATCCTGCACGAGCAGACCGGGCATGATTTCAGCGGGTACAAGGAGCGCACCTTCCTGCGCCGGGTCGAGCGCCGCATGCAGGTGCTCGATATCGATGAGATCGACACCTATGCCGAACTGCTGCGCACAGACCGGCAGGAAGTCATCAGCCTGTTCCAGGACCTGTTGATCGGCGTTACCGCGTTTTTCCGCGATCAGGAGTCGTTCGATGCGCTGGTACAAACCGGTCATTCCGGATTTGTTCGAAGGCAGGGGCCCGAAAGAAACGGTGCGCGTCTGGGTTCCGGGCTGCTCTACCGGCGAAGAGGCGTATTCGATCGCGATCCTGCTCCTCGAGCACATGGCGACATTGACGGCGCGTCCGAAGGCCATCGTTTTCGCGACCGATATCGACGAGGCGGCGATCGCGATCGCGCGCGCTCGCGCAATATCCGGCGGCGATGCTGCATGATGTCAGCCCGCAGCGGATCGATCGCTATTTTACCGGCGACGGCCTCAGCTTCACGGTGACCAAGCAGGTGCGCGATATGTGCATCTTCTCGTCGCACAGCGTTATTCGCGACCCGCCGTTTTCGCGCATCGATCTGATCTCGTGCCGCAATCTCCTGATCTATCTCGACAAGGATCTGCAGGACCAGATTGCGCCGGTATTCCACTTCGCATTGCGTCCTGGCGGGTTTCTGTTTCTCGGCTCGTCGGAGACACTGACCCAGCACGCCGAGCTGTTCACACCGACCGACAAGACGAGCCGGATCTTTCGGCGGCGCGATCTGCCCGGCATTCATCCGAAGCTGCCGCTGACGCTGTCGTCCCGGCGACCGCCGCCTGTCGAACCGAGACGTGTGCTCGCGAACCATACCGGGCTGCCGCTGCGGCAGGCCGCCGAAGGCCGGGTTTTGGAGCAATTCGCGCCGGCGCATGTCGTCGTTACGCGCGACGGCGAGATCGTCCATTTCTCGACGCGAACCGGCACATATCTCGAAAATGCGCCCGGCGCGCCGGCGCGCAACGTCGTCGCGATGGCGCGGCGCGGGCTGAGGCTCGACCTGCGCACCGCGCTGACCGAGGCCATCGAGACGCGTCGTCGGTCGTGCGTCAGGCCTTGCATGTCGAGACCGAGGATCGCGTCCAGTTCCTCGACCTGACAATCGAGCCCATGCCCGATCACGACATCGAGCCGCTGTTCCTGATCGTGTTTGCGCCTATCGGCGGACCGATCGCTCCCGAACGGCGCCTGCCGGCGGTGGCGGACGAGCAGGGGGCCGCGAAAGAGAACCTCGAACGCGAGCTGCGCGAGACCCGCGAGCGGCTGCAATCACTGGTCGAGGAATACGAGACTGCGCTCGAGGAGCTGAAATCCGCCAATGAGGAGCTGGTCTCGATCAACGAGGAGCTGCAATCGACAAACGAGGAACTCGAAACTTCGCGCGAAGAGGCGCAATCGGTGACCGAGGAGCTGCAGACGGTCAACAACGAATTGGAGCGCAAGGTCGAGGAACTCGACCAGGCCCACGACAATCTGAGCAATTTGTTCGATGTGACCGAGATCGCCACCGTGATCCTCGATCCCGATCTGATGGTCCGCAGCTTCACGCCGGCGATCAAGCGCATCTTCAACTTGATGGACATCGACCGCGGCCGCCCGCTGACCGATATCGTCAGCGGCATCGTCGATCTCGACCTGCGGCAGGAAATCGAACCGGTGCTGGCCGGCGGCGCGAGCCGCGAGCACCGTGTCACGACCCGCGACGGCAAGGCGCATTACCTGATGCGCGTTGTGCCGTACCGCACCGCGCAGCGGCCGATCGACGGCGTGCTCGTCACGTTTACCGATATTACCCGCATCGCCGAGGGCGAGGCGTACCAGGAGGAGCTGCGGCAGCGGATCGACACGATGTTGCGCATCGTGCTCGAGATCGCCGAGCGCAGCGTGGACAGCGAACCGCCGCCGGCGCGCTGCGCCATCGGCTGCGGGCGCTGTCGAACGCGTATCGGCTGGTATCGGGCGCGAATTGGGCGAGACGTGCCGCTCGCCGAGTTGGCGGAGCGGGAGCTGGCGGATTTCGGCATCGGGCGCGAAGGCCGGGTCGTCATTGACGGACCGCCGGTTCTGCTGCCGGCGCATGCCGCGATCAGCCTGGCGATGGCGATCCACGAGCTGGCGGCGAAGCTGCGGCGGCGGAGGGCGCGTTATCGGTGCCGCAAGGCCGGGTGCATCTCGACTGGGCGATCGAGCCGGAAGCGGGGGCACGAGCCGCAAACTGGTGATCCGCTGGCGCGAAACCGGAGGGCCCGGAGGAGAGAGCGCCGGATGGGGCCCACTATGGCCGGACATTGATCGAAACCGGGCTGTGGAGCAGATCGGCGCGGCCGGGTCGATGAGCTTCGGAGAGGATGGGTTCCGGGCGGAAATCGCGTGCCGCTGGCGGGCGGGCAGGTTGTCGTGCCGGCGGGGCGCGGATCGGAGCGCAACCCGGAAGCCCAAACGCCGCTGAGAATGTAAGGCGGAAAAGCCTTCAGCCCGCGGGCGTTAGCGTAAGATCGGGTCAGATGGGATCATCCGACCCGTGACTCTGGCTCTCGATTCGAATTTCTAGGCGTGGCTGCCGGTGGCGAGCCAGGCCGCCCATTCCGCGCCGAACAGCAGCCGGACGCCGACACGCCCGTCCTATAGCGGCATTCCCCGGGCGAGGCGGGGGCGGTCGCCGAGCAGGCCCATCGCGTGCTGCATCAGAACGCGCTTTACGGGCGGCAGGCGGTTGACGAGCGCGAGCCCGACATCGCGGGCCAGACGCAACGGCGCGATCGTGTTGGAGAACAGGCGGTTGAGGCCGTCTGTGACGGCGGCGAGCAGCAGCGCGTCGGCGCGCCGCCAGCGCTGGTATTGCTCGAGCAGCATCGCGTCGCCGATGTCGAGGCCCGAGGCGGCGGCGGTCGACGATCAGCTCGGCCAGCGCGGCGACGTCGCGGATGCCGATATTGAGGCCCTGGCCGGCGATCGGGTGGATCACATGCGCCGCCTCGCCGATCAGCGCCAGCCGCGCGCGCGACATAGCGCTCGGCCTGCATCAGCGCCAGCGTATAGCTCCAGCGCGGCCCGACCGGCTCGATCTCGCCGAGAAACCCGCCGAAACGGGCGCGCAATTCGGCGGCGAATTCCGGCTTCCGGCAGCGCCAGCAGGCGCGGCGCCAGGTCGGCGTGCTCGGTCCACACGATCGACGAGCGGCCGCGCGGCGCATGACCCGGACGGGCCGGCTCGTCGGTCATCGGCAAGATCGCGAACGGGCCGGCGGGCAGGAAATGCTCGACCGCGATGCCGGCATGCGGCCGATCGTGCGCCACGGTCGTGACGATGCCGATCTGCTGGTAGCGCCATTCGACGGCGCCGATCCCGGCGGCGCGGCGCAGCGGCGACTCGCTCCCCGTCGGCGGCGGCGACCAGCCGGGCGCGCAGCCGCTGCCATCGTCGAGCGCGACGACGGCGCCGGTGTCGCTCGCCTCGACCGCGGCGACGCGGCGGCCGCCCGAGCAGCTGCAGGCTCGGCAGCGCGCGGGCCTCGTCGAGCAGGGCACGGCGCAGCACCCGGTTCTCGACGATGTAGCCGAGCGGCGTCGCATCGCCGTCGTCCGGCATCAGGTCGCGGCATCGTAATGCAGGAACAGCGGCGAATTGTCGTCGGCGACGCGGATCTCGCGGATCGGCTCGGCCTTGGCGGCGATGTCGGGCCACAGCCCGATGCCGTCGAACACCAGCCGCGAGCCGTAGGCGATCGCCGAGGTGCGCCCGTCGAAGCCCTGGTCGAGCATCGCCGCCGGGTCCTGCGGATCGACGACCGCGACCTCGAGCCCGGCGCCGGCGCAGGCCACCGCCAGCAGCATGCCGGTCAGCCCGGCGCCCGCGATCACCAGCTCGGCATCATCGGCCATGCTGCGGAGAGGATGGGTCGGGGCGCGCGGAGTCCAGAGCGACGCGATTGCGTCGCTTCGCTGCAATGCCGGCATGGGCTCGTTGCGAGAGCAGGCGACGCGGCATTTCGAGGGGCGCAGGCACGCGCGCTTCCGGGAAGGCAGACAATCGCGTAATCTCGACCAGACGATCGCCGCGTGCTGAACCCGCTGCTCGACACCCTGTCGGATTACCCGTTCGAGGCGTTGCGCACGCTGCTCAACCCGGTGACGCCGCTGGTCAACGACCCGCCGATCCTGATGTCGCTCGGCGAGCCGCAGCATCAGCCGCCGGCGCTGCTTGGCCGAGACGCTGGCGGCGCACGCGCATGAGTGGAACAAGTACCCGCCGATGGCCGGCACGCCGGAGCTGCGGCAGGCGATCGCGACTGGCTGACCCGGCGCTACCGGCTGCCGGCAGGCGCGGTCGATCCCGACCGGCATGTGCTGAGCCTGGGCGGCACGAAGGAGGGGCTGTACCTGTTTTCGAGCCTCGTCGTGCCGCGCGAGAAGGCCGGGCGGCGGCCGGTCGTGCTGGTGCCGAACCCGTACTATCTCGTCTATAACGGCGCGGCGGCGATGGCCGGGGCCGAGGCGGTGTTTCTCGACGCGACGGCGCGAAAACGGGTTCATGCCCGACCTCGCGGCGATCCCGCGCGAGACGCTGGAGCGCACCGCGCTGTTCTATCTGTGCTCGCCGGCCAACCCGCAGGGCACGATCGCGAGCCTCGACTACCTGAAGCAGGCGATCGCGCTGGCCCGCCGATACGATTTCGTGCTGGCGGTCGACGAATGCTACGCCGAGATCTGGGACCGGCCGCCGCCGCCGGGCGCGCTCGAAGCCTGCGCCGCGCTCGGCGGCGAGGTTTCGACAACGTCGTCGTGTTTCATTCGCTGTCGAAGCGGTCGAGCGCGGCCGGGCTGCGCTCCGGGTTTGTCGCCGGCGATCCGGTCGCTGATCGGCCATTTCAAGCATCTGCGCGATTACGGCGGCTGTCAGGTGCCGCTGCCGATCCAGGCCGCGGCGGCGGCGCTGTGGCGCGACGAGGCGCATGTCGAGGAGAACCGCGCCCGCTATCGCCGCAAATTCGATATCGCCGAGGCCGCGCTCGGCGGCCGATTCGGCTTCTACCGGCCGCAGGGCGGGTTCTTCCTGTGGCTCGATGTCGGCGACGGCGAGGCGGCGGCGCTGCGGCTGTGGCGCGAGGCGGCGGTGCGCGTGCTGCCCGGCGGCTACACGGCGCGCGCCGCCGACGGCCGCGACAATCCGGGGGCGCGCTATATTCGCCTCGCGATCGTCCACGACGAGGCGACGCTCGAAGCCGCCTTTGCGCGGATCGCGCGCGTATTGTAGCGCGGGTTCGCCCGGTGGTACAAGGTGCGGCGCGCCGGTGGGGGCCGGTGCGGCGCGTTGGCCGGATTGAGACAGGGGCCGGGGGATGCCCAGAACCGCACAGATCGCGATTTTCGGCTGGGACCGGCTGAGCCGGCGCGGCGGCGAGCTGCGGAACGCCACGGCGCGGCAGCTGCTGCCCGCGCTCGGCATCGCGCTGATGCGTCGCGAGCGCGCTGCTGCTGCCTGGCGCTGCTGACCTACAACCCGGGCGATCCGTCGCTCGACACCGCGACCGCCGCGCCGCCGCGCAACTATCTCGGCCATAGCGGGGCGCTGGTCGCCGACCTGCTGCTGCAGTATCTCGGGCTCGCCGCCTATCTGCTGCCGGCCGTGATGCTCGGCTGGGCCTTCGGATTGCTGCTGCAGCATCCGCTGCGCCGGCCGGTGCGCAAGCTGATGCTGCTGCCGCTCGCGCTCGCTGCTCGGCGCGGCGGCGTTCGCGATCCTGCACGCCGACGAGGCGCTGCCCGGGGCGCCGGCGGCGCTGATCGGCTGGCTGCTGCTGGGTCTGGCCGGGCGGGCGGGCCTGGGCGCGCTGGAGCTGCCTCTGGCGATGACCGCCGCGGCTTTGGTCGGCGCCGTTGCTGCTGTCGATCATCGGCCTGTCGGCCGGCCAGTGGCGCCATCTCGGCAGCGGCGCCGGGCGCGGCGCCGGATGGCTCGCGCGTTGCGTCCGGACGCGGCTCGGCGGCGCTCGGCGGGTTCCTGCTGCGGTCCTGGCGCGTCGCGGCGCGAGGCGCGGCGGCCGGAACCGGACCGGGCCGGCTCGCCGATCGCGGGATCGCGCGACGCCGCAGGCCGCGCTCGGTCGTGACGCCGCTGCCGCAGCGGCGCGAGCCGCGGATGAGCTCGTCCACGCCGCGCCGGCCGCCTCGTCCGCCGGCGCAACCGCGCGAGCGCGGCGCCGATTGCCGAGGAGGTGGGCGGCCGGCTGGTGCGGCTGGTGCTGCCGCGGCCGAAACCGGCGTCGCCGCCGGGGCGGGCCGAGCACGAATGCGAGCTCGGCGCTCGATCTCGGCGCCGGCGCCGGAGCCGGTGCTGCCGTCGCTCGGGCTGCTGACCAACGCCGCCGGCGGGGCGGACCGAGGCGGTCGACGAGGAGGCGCTGGCCCGGAACGCCCGCATGCTCGAAACCGTGCTCGAGGATTACGGCGTGCGCGGCCAGATCGTGCAGGTGCGGCCGGGCCCGGTCGTGACCTTGTACGAGCTGGAGCCGGCGCCGGGGATCAAGGCGTCGCGCGTCATCGGCCTGGCCGACGACATCGCCCGTTCGATGAGCGCCATTTCGGTGCGCGTCGCGGTCGTGCCCGGACGCACCGTGATCGGCATCGAATTGCCGAACCGCAAGGCCGAGACCGTCTATCTGCGCGAGCTGCTCGCCTCGCCGGCCTTCGAGAAGCATGGCGGGCGGCTCGTCCTGGCGCTCGGCAAGGACATCTCGGGCGAGCCGGTCATCGCCGATCTCGCGCGCATGCCGCATCTGTTGATCGCCGGCACGACCGGCTCCGGCAAATCGGTCGGCATCAACACGATGATCCTGTCGATCCTGTACCGGATGCCGCCCGACACGTGCAAATTCATCATGATCGACCCGAAGATGCTGGAATTGTCGGTCTATGACGGCATCCCGCATCTGTTGTCGCCGGTCGTCACCGACCCGAAAAAGGCGGTGCTCGCGCTGAAATGGACGGTGCGCGAGATGGAGAGCCGCTATCAGAAGATGTCGCGGCTCGGCGTGCGCAACATCGACGGGCTTCAACACGAGGCTGCGCGAGGCGGCCGAGAAGGGCGAGAGCCTGACGCGCAAGGTGCAGACCGGGTTCGACGCCGAAACCGGCGAGCCGGTCTTCGAGGAACAGCCGTTCGACGCCAGCGAGTTGCCGCTGATCATTGTCGTCGTCGACGAGATGGCCGATCTGATGCTGGTCGCCGGCAAGGAGATCGAGGCGGCGGTGCAGCGCCTGGCGCAGATGGCGCGGGCCGCCGGCATCCACCTGATCACCGCGACGCAGCGCCCGTCGGTCGATGTCATCACCGGCACGATCAAGGCCAATTTCCCGACCCGCATCAGCTTCCAGGTGACCTCGAAGATCGACAGCCGCACGATCCTCGGCGAGGGCGGCGCCGAGCAGCTGTTGGGGCGCGGCGACATGCTCTACATGGCCGGCGGCGGCCGGGTCACCCGCGTGCACGGGCCGTTCGTCTCGGACGAGGAGGTCGAGCGCGTCGTCTCGTTCCTGAAATCGCAGGGGATGCCCGACTATATCGACGACATCACCGAGGATGACGGCGGCGCGGTCGAGGTGTTCGGCGGCGACGAGGAGAGCGGCTCGGGCAACGAATTGTACGACCAGGCGGTGGCGCTGGTGTGCCGCGAGCGCAAGGCCTCGACGAGCTTTGTCCAGCGCCACCTGCAGATCGGCTACAACCGCGCCGCCAAGCTGATCGAGCGCATGGAGGCCGAAGGCGTCGTCAGCGCCGCCAACCACGTCGGCAAGCGCGAGGTGCTGGCCCCGCCGCCGCGCCAGGTGATGATGGGGAGGCGGCGCCTGGGGTGGGAGGGGGTATTGTTTCGCGTGAGCATGTGGCGGCAGGTTTTGGCGCCGGATCCATCCGGACGGGTGGAAGTTCATCGCGATCGCCGCGGTTGTCACGCTGATCCTGTTTGTGGTGTGGTGGCCGGCCGGGTGGGTCGGGGTGATCGTGACCCTGTGGATCACGTATTTCTTTCGCGATCCGTGGCGCGTGACGCCGACCCGGCCGGGACTGATCGTCAGCCCGGCGGACGGCATTGTCGCCGCGATCCGCCCCGCGCCGCCGCCGCCGAACTCGACATGGGCGACGCGCCGGTGCCCCGGATCAGCATTTTCCTCAACCTGTTCGACGTGCATGTCGCGCGCACGCCGGTCGGCGGCCGGGTCGCGGCGCGGCGCTACACGCAAGGGGCTGGTTCGTCAATGCCAGCCTCGACAAGGCGAGCACCGACAATGAGCGCCTCGCGATCCGGATTGCGCGCGCGGACGGTCCGAGACGACGCCGGGGGGCCGGATATCACCTTCGTGCTGATCGCGGGGCTGGTCGCGCGCCGGATTGTCTCCCGGGTCTACGAGGGGCAGTTGCTCGGCCCCGGCGAGCGGTCGGCGTCATCCGCTTCGGTTCGCGCGCCGACATCTATTGTCCGCCGCCTTATTTGCCGGTGGTCGCGGTCGGGCAGCGCATGGTCGCCGGCGAAACCGTGCTCGCCGACCGCAATGCGGCCGGGCCGGAGCGCGGCGGGGTGGCGCATTGATGTGGCGCGCATGAAGCCCCAC
>CAVWDC010000007.1:0-190505 GCA_963753665.1 uncultured Alphaproteobacteria bacterium | reverse complement strand
GAAGCGCTCGACAAGCTCGCCCAGCCCGCCATCGCCCCCCTCCAACAAGCCGGCATCTAGATGCGATCATGCGGCAGTCGAGCTGGGCAAGCCGTTCGCGCAGCGCGGCCGGTTCCGCCGGTGCCGCTTCGATCCGGACCCGGACCCGGTGCGTCGCCGCGCGTTCGGCGATCCAGTGCTCGATCCCGGCCGTCGCCCGCCAGCGCCGGCGTGCACAGCACGGCCAGCAGGCTGTCCGTCGCGGCCGCGATCTGCGCCGCCATGTCGAACAGCCGCGCTGCGGCGGCATCGCGGCCGCGCAGCAATGTCACCACCGAGCCGGGCGCCGTCCACAGACCGCGCGCCAGCAGGAACGGCCCCGCCGCGGCTTCGAACGACCACCACCGTCGGTGCTCGACGCGGAAGTGCCCGGCAATCGGTCGGGCCAGTCCGCCGGCAATCACCAGGTCGCGTTCAGAGGTGCCGGCGGCCCGACGCTCGTTCGTGCCCCGGACGATTTCGAACGTGCAGGCGACTCGGTGCCGCTTTGCCGCGCTCGACCAGCTCATGCCGCGCTCCGCTCCGCCGCCGCCCGCAGCTGCAGCGCGACGGTCTCGCTCGACAGCTTCTCGGCGCCTCCGCCTATCGTGACCTGACGGGCAAACGGCAGACCGGCGAGGCTCAGCAGATCCTCGTCCTCGACAAAAATGCCATGCAGCGGCGCCCCGGTTCGCGCCGCGAGCCGCACCGCGGTATCGATCGCCGTCCGGTTCTCGGAGGCGGCGTCGAGCGTCACGACCAGCGCGCTCGATCGGCCCGCTCATCGCCGCTCTCCCAAGCCGGAGGCGGCTCGCGCAAGCTCGGCGGCCCTGGCGGCAAACGCGTCGAGCCGCGCGGCGATCCGCTGGTTCAGCGTGCCGTGCGGATAGTTGCCGCCGCCGTCCGGCTGTCCGGCCGGAATGCCGGTCAGCAGCTCCAGACCCTGATCGACCGTATCGATCGGGTAGATCGAGAAGGTGCCCTCCCGCGCCGCCGCGACGATGTCGTGCCGCAGCATCAGATGCACGACGTTGCTGGCCGGGATGATGACGCCCTGATGGCCGGTGAAGCCGGTAATCCGACAGCTGTCGAAAAATCCCTCGATCTTCTCGTTGACCCCGCCGATTGCCTGGATCTGGCCGCGCTGATCGACCGAACCGGTCACCGCGAAAGATTGCCGGATCGGCGCCTCGGCCAGGGCCGAGAGCAGCGCGAACAGCTCGGCGGCCGAGGCGCTGTCGCCGTCCACCCCGCCATAGGACTGCTCGAAGACGAGGCTGGCGTTGAGCGACAGCGGCCGGTTCCCGCCGAAGCGGCCGCCGAGAAACCCGGAGAGGATCAAGACGCCCTTCGAATGCAGCGGGCCGCCGAGCTCGACCTCGCGCTCGATATCGACGACCTCGCCGCGGCCGAGCCGCACCCGCGCGGTGATGCGGCTCGGCGTGCCGAACGACGAGATTGCCGAGCGTGATGACCGAAAGGCCGTTGACCTGGCCGATTGCTTCGCCGTCGGTCTCGATGCGGATCGTCCCGCGCCCGATCTCTTCCTGCAGGCGGCGGTAGATGCGGTCGCCGCGGCGGAATTGCGCGTCGATCGCGGCCTGCACCTCGGCCTCGCCCGACCACCTCCTTGCCGGCGTCGGCGGCGAACTGGTCGGCTTCCCGCAGCAGATCGAGAAAGGCCCGCACGCTCGCCGTCAACTTGTCGGCATTGCCGGCGAGCCTTGCCGCCTGCTCGATGACGCGCGCGACGCCGCCGCGGTCGAGCGGCCGCAACTTCTCGCGCCGTGTCATCGCGCAGATCAGCCGCGCATAGAGCAGCGTCGTCTCCGGCGTGCGCTCGATCCGGTCCTCGAAATCGGCGGCGATCTTGAACAGATCGGAAAACTCCTCGTCATTGGCGCTGAGCAGGTAGTAGAGCGTCGGCGGACCGATCAGGACCACCTTGACCTGGAGCGGTATCGGCTCCGGCGCGAGCGACACCGTGCTCGCCATGCTGAGCAGCTGCTCCAGAGTCTCGATCCGGATCTGGCCGGCTTCGAGCGCCCGCTTCAGCGAGGCCCAGCCGAAATTGCCGGTCAAGCAGCTTCTGCGCGTCGAGCACGAGATAGCCGCCATTGGCGCGGTGCAGCGCGCCCGGCGTCAGCAGGTTGAAGTCGGTGACGAGCGCGCCGAAGCGGGCGAGGTGCTCGACCCTGCCGACCAGCGTCTGATGCGTCGGGTTGTCCTCATAGACGACCGGCGCGCCGCGCCGCCCGCCATTGTCGACGATGACGTTGACCTGATAGCGGCGGAACCGCGCATCCTCGATCTCGCGGACGACCGGCCCGGGCACCGGGATCGGCGTTTCGGCCGGCGCGCGCCGGCGTCAGGAAATCGTCGACGTTCTCTTTGATGTCGGTCTCCACGCCGTCGAGATAGTTCGCTCCACCTCGGGCAGGTCGGCGTAATCCGACCGCAATTCCTGCCATCAGCAGGGCGATCGCGAAGCCGGTGGTCTCGCGGTTGAGCGCCTGCACCGCCTCGCGGTGCTCGCGCTCCCACAGCGGCACCTGCCGCATTGCCGCTTCGAGTTCGCCCTGGATCGCCTCGATCTCGTGCTGGATGCGCTCGCGCTCGGCTTGCGGCAGCTCGCTGAACGCTTCCGGCGGCATCACCTTGCCGTCGCGCGTCGGCGCCAGAGCCAAGCCCCGTCGGCGTCCGCAGCAGCGTGATGTTCTGCGCCGCGGCGCGTTGCTGCAGCGCGCCGAACGCCTCTTCGCTGCGCTGTCTGAACTGTTGCTCGATCGCCTCGCGCCGGGCGCGATATTCGTCGCGCTCGAAGGCGGCCGGCAGCGCCGCGCGCAATTCGGCGACCAGCCGCTTCATCGCCGCCGCGAGCCCGGCGCCGCGGCCCGGCGGCAGCTGCAGCCGGCGGGGCTGCTGCGGATCGGCGAAATTGTTGACGTAGCACCAGTCGGGCGGCGTCGGCTCGCCCTCGGCCTTTTCCCGCAGCAGCCGCTCGACCATGGTGTGCCGGCCGGTGCCGCTCGCCCCCAGGGCGTAGACATTGTACCCCTTGCCGCGCATGCGCAGCGCGAATCGCAGCGCCTCGGCGGCCCGCTCCTGGCCGATCAGCCCCGGCGCCTCCTCGAGCTCGCTGCACAAATCGAACGGCAGCTCGCCGGAGTCGCAGCTGCGGTAAAGAAGCGCCGGAGGCAGCGGCCGCCCGAACGCGATCCCCTGCTCGCTTCCACGCGGATGGGAGGCGCCTTCGGAAGCCCCGGATGCGGTTGTATCGTTCATCCCTGCCGCCGTCCCCTGCTCATTTCTCCACCCAAAAGTCGCCGATTTTGCGATAGCGCTTCTTGACGGCCGCCCAGGCGACCCGGAACGGCGTTTCCTCCTGCTCGGAAGCTGTCCGACCGGCAGAGGAATACCAAGAGACAGGTCCGTCAAGGTGGTGGAAAAGCGGTTTAGCGAAAGAGGTGGCCATTGGTCAGGCCGGCAGCGGCGAAAGTTTCGCCGGATCAGCATCGATCAGGGGCGGTGCAAGTTCGGCCATCCCTTTGATCTGCATGCAGCAGTGCTGGAGCAGCCACTTGATGGCATGGACCGCCCCCGTTCGGCACCGGAGGTACGAATGTGTGCACGATTACGCTGCTGTGCCCTCAGTTATGAAACATCAATCCCAGGCAGCAGCGTTGCCGCCGGCGGCGGTGCACGGCACAATCGCAGCAACCGGGGACCCAATCGGGCAAGGGTTATGACAGCAAGGAAGCGGCCATGACTGGCGCTGACAGCGCATCCCTGTCGGGCGACGACAGCCTCCTGCCGGGCGAGGAACGCGACCTGCTGGAGCGCGCCCGCCGCCTGATCCCGCGTCTCGCGGAGCGCGCCCCGGCCGCCACGGCGGCGCGCAAGCTGCCGCCGGAGACTATCGCCGAATATCACGACGCCGGCATCCTGCGCATCCTGCAGCCGCGCCGGTTCGGCGGCATGCAGGGCCGGTTCAGCCTGTTCGCCCGCATCGCCGAGGAACTGACCTGGGGCTGCGCCTCGTCGGGGTGGGTCTACGCGGTGCTGGCCGAACACCAATGGATCCTCGCGCAATATCCGGAGAAGGCGCAGATCGACGTCTGGGGGGACGATCCGCTGGCGGTCGCCTCGTCGTCGCTGGCGCCGCGCGCCAAGGCCGAGCCGGTGCCCAGCGGCGGCTGGCGCTTGAGCGGCCGCTACACGTTTTCGAGCGGCTGCGACTATGCGCAATGGGCGATCATCGGGGCGTTTCTCGGCGAAATGGGCGACCCGCGCCACATCGCCTATCTGCTGGTGCCGCTTGCCGAGACCGAAATCGTCGACGACTGGCATGTGCTCGGGCTGGCCGGCACCGGCAGCAAGTCGCTGCTGCTGCGCGACGTTTTCGTGCCCGAGCACCGTTGCGTGATGGTCGCCGACCTTTTTGCCGGCACGCCGCCCGGCGCCGAGGTTCATCCCGATTACCCTGTGCTGCGGGCGCCGCGCGGCTACCTCGTGTCATTTTCGCTGCCAACCGTGTGCATCGCGCTCGGCGGCCGCGCGCTCGAAAACGTGTGCCGGGCGCTACCCGGCCGGCTATCGCGGGGCGTCACGAAGCTCGCCGAATCCGAAGTCGTGCAGATGAATCTCGGCGAGGCGGCGGCGGCGATCGATGCCGCGACGACGCTGCTGCATCACGGGCGCGACCTGACGACCGCCGAGGTCGACACGGGCCGCCGCATTGCTCCGGCTGAAGCATTGCGCATGCGGCGGGACATGGTCTGGGCGCAGCACCAGGTCGGCTGGGCGTTGGAGCGACTGTGCGAACTGTGCGGCGCGCGCTGGGTCTATGACAGCGACCCGTTGCAGGAGATCCGGCGCGACGTGATGACGATCCTGACCCACCACGCCGCCAACCGCCAGGCCGCCTACGCGGCATACGGCAGCCTGCTGCTCGGCGATGGCGCTGGGCACTAACGGCGGAATCGCGCAACCTCTCATAGAGCCCGGCCGCGGGCAGGTGCACGAGCGATGAAAGGAAAGGCCGGAAAGGGCGGCACGGTCCGAATCAACTCCCGGCCGCGCGACGTTCGCTTGATGTTCCTTAGCAGCGTATGCTAAGTCATTGCCGCCGTTCGGATGGAGAGGTGCCGGAGCGGTCGAACGGGGCGGTCTCGAAAACCGTTGTCCTCCTTGCGGGGGACCGAGGGTTCGAATCCCTCCCTCTCCGCCATATAGCCCAAAACCCAAGTAATTGCCTGGGTCCCGCAGAAAGCCTAGCCCTTGTGACCCTGCCGGTGGTACAAACCGGAGGTCCAGAGGTGGGTTCGCACCAGTACATGCCGCAGCCGTTCAAGCATCCGAAGACCGGGGTGTTCTACTACCGCAAGGTCGTGCCTCAGTCGCTCCGGGCGGCGCTCGGTCGTACCGAGTTCCGGCTCAGTCTCGGCACCAAGGACCTGCGCGAAGCCAAACGGCTCTATCCGGAGAAGGCCGCCGAAGTCGATGCGCTGGTCGCTCGGGCGAGTGGTGCGCATGTCACGCTGACGCACCGTGAAATCACCGCGCTTGCCGGGAAATGGTATCGGCAGAAACTGGATCAGTACCAGGACAATCCCGGTGATCCCGTTGGTTGGGACATCTGGCAGGACCTGTTGCTGACCGAAGATGACGGCGGCCATTCCGCGGCCCTCCTGCGGTCCGGGATCGACAAGCTTCTAGCCGATGAAGGCCTTGCGATAGACGAGCGCAGCCGTGTGGCTTTGGATGACGCCGTACTCGACAAGGCCCTCGCCTTGGCCAATCGTCTGATCGCCCGCGCCGATGGCGACTACCGGCCTGATCCGCTGCTCGCAACACTACCGGAATGGGAACACCCGGCTCGGAAGCAGGCGGGCGATGCCGTGACGATCGCGGCTGTATTTGATGCCTGGGCAGCCGAACGGCAGTTTGCGCCCAAGACCAGATATTCCTGGGAAAAGACCATCGGTAAGCTGACCCAGCATCTCGGTCACGACGATATGACGCGCGTAGCCGATACGGACATCATCGGCTGGAAGGATGCGCTGGTCGCATCCGGTCTCTCGCCGAAGACCATCGAGAACCACCTGACTATCATGAAGTCGTTCTTCCGGTGGGCCGCGAAGAACCGGCGCATCTCGACCAACCCCGCCGCTAACGTCGAATACAGAGCGAAGACCGACCCGGCTAAAAAGCGGCGGTCATACTCGGATGACGAGGCTCGGTTCATCTTGGTAGCCGCGCGGCAAGAGACAGACGCCTGCAAGCGTTGGGTCCCGTGGTTGGCGGCGTTCACTGGCGCGCGTCTCGATGAGCTATGCGGCGCGATGGTGGCGGACGTCCGGACCGAAAAGGCGGAGCTTCTGGAAGATGGGATTGCGGCAATCAGGATTGACCCTGCCAATCGAGAGGAAGGCGGCAGCGTCAAGAACCAAGCATCTATCCGCACCGTGCCGCTCCATCCGGCCCTGATCGCGGAGGGCTTTCTCGAGTATGTTGCCAGCCTGCCTGCGAATGCGCCGCTATTCCCGATGGTGACACCAGACCGCTTTGGCAAGCGCGGCGGCAACGGCTCGAAATCGCTCGGCCGCTGGATACGCGGCAAGGTCGGCATCACGGATCCTCGCATACAGCCGAACCATGCGTGGCGACATCGTTTCGCCGATCAGTGCCGTAAGGTCGGCATACCGCGTGACGTTCGGTTCGCCATCGATGGGCACGCAATGAGCGCTGAAGGCGACCGATACGGGAGCGATGGCTATCCGCTGCGGGTGCTCGCCGACGCGCTCCGCAAGCTACCCGACCCAACCCGTCTGTAGCCTGGCCTTATCGGGGTAAATCCGGCCGGATGCTCGGATCGCGGACTTGGCGCCCCGGCTGCGGTGCGGGGATCACGGGGGGAGTGAGGGTATGGGGATTGTGCAATTGATGAGCACGGCGCGTGTGGTTGAAGTGCTACGACGAGCGCTGCGCGGTACCATACCGACGGCCACCCCCACCCGGGGGTAAGAATGCTTTCGGGTTTCAAAATCCCGGTAAAGTCCGTCGTTGTTGTTGTCCGACCCGCGCTTGACCCCCGCGTCATCCATCGAATTATCGATGTATGTCTCAGATCCCCTGCGAAGCCTGTACAGCCCTCTGGTTCCATCCGGTAGAGATCCGCCCGCCTCCGGTCAGAGCGCACTTAACCGCCGCCACAGGGCTCCAGGAGCGGGGAGCAGGGAGCATAGCTCCTCCCTGCCGCACGGGATGCGCGCCTAGCGACCCCGTGAACCTAACGCGGCACGATACCAGCCGCTGCCCGGACCCTCCCTCTTCTGTGGATGCGGACGCCCTTCGCGGTATCATCCAGATCACAGCGGAGAGCGACGGAGTAGCACATGGCCGCAACGCTCCAGGATAACGTAGCCGATCTTCAGCGCGCCAACGCGGAGTTGCAGCGCCGACTTATCGAGGTAATCGCCGAACGCGACGAAGCGCTGGCGCAGCAGACCGCGACCGCCGAGGTGTTGCAGGTCATCAATGCCTCGCCCGGCGACCTCCAACCTGTGTTCGACGCGATGGTCGAGAAGGCGATGCGGCTGTGCGATGCCGCTCAGGGTTCGCTGTTCACCATTGCCGATGGAGCGCTCCACCAAGCCGCCACCCATACCGCACCGCAAGTAGTCGCACTACGTCGGCAGGAGGGTCCACTCCGACCGGAGCCGGGCACACCGTTGTACCGGTTGCTTACTGGCGAGCGCGTTATCCACTTTGCCGATTTGCGCGAGAGCCCCGCTTACCAGGATTTTCCGGCCCTTCGCGAAAGGGTGGACGCCGCAAACGCACGAAGTCTCCTCGCGGTAGCACTGTACAAGGACGAAACGCCGATCGGTGTGCTTGATGTCTTTCGGCAGGAAGTCCGCCCGTTCACAGATAAGGATATCGCGCTGCTGCAGAATTTCGCGGCGCAGGCGGTGATCGCGATCGAGAACGCGCGGCTGCTCAATGAACTGCGCGACCGGACCCGCGATCTACAGGAGTCGCTCGAATACCAGACCGCGACCAGCGATGTGCTGAAGGTTATCAGCCGCTCGACCTTCGATCTGCAGCCGGTGCTCGATGCGATGACCGAAACTTCGGTGCGGTTGTGTACAGCCGATTCCGGCCATCTTGCAATCCGTCAAGGCGAGGGTTACCGCGTCGTAGCGACCTGCGGCGTGCGCGCAGAGCACGATCCGGGTCTGCGCAGTCGGATCTTTGCACCCGGACGCGACACCGTGATCGGGCGCACTTTGCTCGAGCGTCAGATCGTCCACGTCGCCGACCTTGCGGCCGATCCCGAGTACGGCGTTCCCAGTGCGATAAACGTGGGGGGCACCCGCACGGTGATCGCTGTGCCGCTGATACGCGAAGGCGAGCCTATCGGCGTCATGGTGCTCTCCCGTCGGCGAGTCGAGCCGTTCACCGACCGGCAGATCGAACTGGTCCGCACTTTCGCCGACCAGGCGGTCATCGCGATGGAGAACGCGCGGCTCATTGACCGAGACGCGCGAGGCGCTGGAGCAGCAGACCGCGACCGCCGAGGTTTGCAGGTCATCAATTCCTCGCCCGGCGATCTTGCGCCGGTGTTCGACGCGATGCTCGAGAGGGCTTTGGCGACCTGTGCGAGGCGACTTTCGGCGGCCTGCTGACTTTTGACGGCGAGCGCTTCCACCGCTGTGGCTAGCCGCGGTCATGCCGAATTTGACGCTTGGGCCCGTGAGTACGGACCGGTCCGGCCCGCGGCGGGGTCGCAGATAGCCCGCATCGTCGCCGGAGAGCGACGCCGTCCAAATCACGGATATTGCCAATGATGACGTTTATCGAAAGGGCGTACCTCGCACGGCGCGCGCTGGTCGAGATCGGCGGCTTTCGCACGCTGCTGTGCGTCGCGCTGCGCAAAGACGATGCTCTGCTCGGTGTGCTCCAAGTCTATCGCCAGGAAGTCCGCGCCGTTCTCCGACAAGCAGATCGCGCTGTTGCAGAATTTCGCGGCGCAGGCGGTCATCGCGATGGAGAACGCGCGGCTGATCACCGAGACGCGCGAGGCCCTGGAGCAGCAGACCGCGACCGCCGAGGTCCTGCAGGTCATCAATTCCTCGCCCGGCGACCTCGCGCCGGTGTTCGATGCGATGCTGGAGAAGGCGACCAGGCTGTGCGGCGCCACATTCGGGCATCTGATGACCTATGCCGACGGTTGTTTCACGGCCGTCGCAGATACTGGTGGGGCGCTTGCCAAAGGCCTCTCGGTTCGCCCGCAAGAAGGCTACGCGCTCCATCGGCTGCATGCTCGGAGAGCCGTTTGTCCATGTGACGAGCGTGTTCGAAGACCCTGCCTACCAAGCCAGCCCATACTATCGGGAATGGGTGGAACGGGGCGGCATTCGCACGTTCCTGCTCGTCGCCGCTGCGCAAGGACGACGCGCTGCTCGGCATGCTCGGCGTCTACCGCCGGAAGAGAAGCCCGTTCACGGACAAGCAGATCGCGCTGTTGCAGAACTTCGCGGCGCAGGCGGTCATCGCGATGGAGAATGCGCGGCTCATACCGAGACGCGCGAGGCGTTGGAGCAGCAGACCGCGACCGCCGAGGTGTTGCGGGTCATCAACGCCTCGCCCGGCGACCTCGCGCCGGTGTTCGACGCGATGCTGGAAAAGGCGACGCAGCTGTGCGAGGCGGCGTTCGGCGCTCTGATGACCTATGACGGCGAGCGTTTTATCCTGTTGCGCACGCAGGGCACGCCCGACGCCGTTCGCGGGAATTGCTCGCGTCCGGAATCCGACCCTGGCCCGCGAGATCCGCTCGGTCGCATGGTCGAAGGGGGGGCGCTCGTCCACATCGCCGATTTGATCGGAAGCACGACGCGATATCGCCGAGCGAACCGTTGCGCGCGCGCTGCGGTCGACCTTGGCGGCATTCGCACCCTGCTTGTCGTGCCGCTGCGCAAGGACGGCGCATTGCTCGGCGTCATTCACCGCCTACCGCCAGGAAGTGCGGCCGTTCTCCGACAAGCAGATCGCGCTGTTGCAGAATTTCGCAGCGCAGGCGGTCATCGCGATGGAGAATGCGCGGCTGCTGGGCGAGTTGCGCGACGCACCCGCGACCTGAAGAGTCGCTCGAATACCAGACCGCGACCAGCGACGTGCTGCAGGTCATCAGCCGTCGCCCTTCGATCTTGCAGCCGGTGCTCGACACGTGGTCGAAACCGCAACGCGGCTGTGCGATGCGCGATCACGGGCACCTTCTCCGTCTGCGAGGGCGACGGTTTCAGCGCGCAGCCGCCTTCGGTTTGACATCCGGGATGCGGAACAGAGGCAGCGATCGTGCTGCGCGCCGTAACTCGCGGCAGCATCGTTGGACGCGTCGTGCTCGACGCGGCGGATCGTCCATGTCCACGACGTGGCGTGCCGAGCCCGGAATACATGATCCCGGAGCACGATCCGATGCTCGCAGGCGTGCGCATCGTCACTTGGCGTGCCGCTGCTGCGCGAGGGCGAGCCGGCTTGGGCGTCGTTCACGCTGTGCCGCCAGCGAGTCGAGCCGTTCACCGAGCGAGCAGATCGCGCTGGTGCAGCACCTTCGCCGCCCAGGCGGTCATCGCGATGGAGAACGCGCGGCTGCATCACCGAGACGCGCGAGGCGCTGGAGCAGCAGACCGCGACCGCCGAGGTGCTGCAGGTCATCAATTCCTCGCCCGGCGATCTCGCGCCGGTCTTCGAGGCGATTCTGGAGAAGGCGCATGCGCTCTGCGGCGCTCTCACCGGTAGCTTACAGCTGTATGAGGACGACTCGGTGCGAGCTGTTGCGACGCACGGATTTCCCGATGCGTTTGCGCAGTCGTTGCGTCGACAACGCCCCATCCCGCAGTTTCATGAAGCTTTCCTGCGCGGCGAAGCGTACATTCAGATTGCCGATCTGGCCGATCCGGTTCAAACGCGAGGCGACCCGGTTCTTACCGCGGGTTATCGAGATCGCCGGTGTCCGCAGCCATCTGACGGTGCCTCTGCGGAACGAGACAGTGCCGATCGGGGCAATCGTTGCCGGGCGCCGTGATGTTCGGCCGTTCTCAGACAAAGAGATTGCGCTTCTTGCAGAACTTCGCAGCTCAAGCGGTTATCGCGATGGAAAACGCGCGGCTGCTCGAACGAAATCCGCCAGCGTCAGGCCGAGCTGCGCGTCACCTTCGACAACATGGCCGATGGTGTGGCGATGTTCGACGAACGACCTGCGGCTGGCCGCGTGGAACCGCAATTTCCAGCAGATTGCTGACCTGCCCGAAGCCCGTTTGGCCGAGCGTCCGAGCTATGCTGAATACCTCCGTATCCTGACGGAGCGGGGCGAATTCGGTACCCTCAACATCGACGCAGAACTCAGTCGCCGCCTCGAACGCACTGACCAGGAATTGCGCCTCGAACGAACACGCCCCGATGGGCGGGTTATCGAAGTCCGCCGCAACGCGGTGCCGGATGGCGGCTTCGTACTGATCTACTCCGACATCACCGAACGCAAACGGTCGGAAGCCGAAATCCGCGCTGCGCGGGATGCCGCCGAAGCAGCTCTCCGCGACCTCAGAGCGGCGCAGGCCAGTCTGATCCAGGCCGAGAAGATGGCCTCTCTCGGCCAGCTAACCGCCGGTATCGCGCACGAGATCAAGAACCCCCTCAACTTCGTCAACAACTTCGCCGGGCTGTCGGTCGAACTGCTTGACGAGTTGAAGGAGACCGCAGCGCCGGTTCGACGCTCAAGCCGACCCTGACACTCGCGCCGAGATCGACGAGACGATCGAGCTGCTGACCGGCAATCTCGAAAAATCGCCGAGCACGGCCGGCGCGCCGACAACATCGTCAAGAGCATGCTGGAACATTCGCGCGGCGTGACGGGCGAACGCCGCGAGGTCGACCTCAACGCCCTGGTCGAGGAAGCCCTGAACCTCGCCTATCACGGTGCTCGCGCCCAGGACCAGAGCTTCAACATCACGCTGGAGCGCGATTACGACAGCGGCCTCGCCCCGATCGAACTGGTGCCGCAGGAGATGACGCCGCGTCTTCCTCAACCTGTTCGGCAATGGCTTCTATGCCGCCACCAAGCGGCAGCGCGAAGACGGCGGGCGACGACTTCCGGCCGACGCTGACCGTGGCGACGCGCGATCTCGGCGACGCGGTCGAGATCACGCATCCGCGACAACGGCACCGGCATCCCCGCCGAGATCCGCGACAAGCTGTTCCAGCCCTTCTTCACGACCAAGCCGACCGGCGAGGGCACCGGGCTGGGCCTGTCGATCAGCTACGACATCGTGACCCAGCAGCACGGCGGGACGATCACGGTCGAGAGCGAGCCGGGCGCCTACACCGAGTTCACGATCCGCCTGCCCCGTCGAGCGGCGGCCCGAGGCGCGGCATGACGGTCAGCATCCTGGTGGTCGACGACGAGAGCGATGTCGCCGAGCTGTTCCGGCAGCGGTTTCGCCGCGAGGTGCGGCAGGGGACCTACGCGATGCACTTCGCCAACTCGGGCGAGGAAGCGCTGGAGAAGCTGGTCGGCGGCATCGAGCCGACGCTGATCGTGATCCTGTCCGACATCAACATGCCGGGGATGGATGGGCTGGCCTTGCTTCGCGAGATCAAGGTGAGGCGGCCCGATTTGCCGGTCATGATGGTCACCGCCTATGGCGACGATGAGCGACGGCGGCGCGCCAGCGAATTGGGCGCCATCGAGTTTCTTACCAAACCGGTCGATTTCGACCTGCTGAAGGCGCAGCTGCGGCAGTTGTCCAACGCTGCCGTCTAACGCACCTACCGCTCGATCGAATGGCCATCTGCTGTCAAATCGGCGGGTTGCTTAAGCGGTTAGCCTTCTATTGAAGGATTTCTGATATTCCGGCTATAGGAATAATAACCACGGCAGGCACGAACATTGTTCCAGCTGGAGCTGCGCGGACATCAATCATGATATAGTCATAATACACTTCTGTGATTACGCACCCAATGTATGTGCTCCCGCCAGTCGTCATAAGCGTCAACGGGGTACTTGATGTTTTGTAGCTGGCCAAAAGGTCTTTGAAGCGGGCAATTATCGGACAGCCCCTTGCGCTGAGACGACGAATACTGGCAGGCTTTCAGCCTCTGCACCATTGCCTTTTACGGGAGTATGTAAGCAGCAGACTTGCCGAAAAGATCTCCTGTTGCACCTCGGGGCTCGGCATTCTGCGAGCAAACAGCGAATACTGGCGAGATAGTCCCTCTCAGTGCCGCCCGCGTCGCCGATCTAGCCCCCTGTAAGCGCCGGAGGGAAAATCCCTCACTGAAGCGGCCGGATTGACCGGTGGCGCCGGAGTAAAAATCCGGCAGCAGAAGGCCTTTGTCGGCGAACGGCAGGGGCCGGGGATGAAGGGCGTGGAGCTATACGCTCAGGTTCGTTTTGCGGTTCAGATTGAAGGGTTGAGCCGTCGGGAAGCGGCGCGGCGTTTTGGCATCGACCCGCGAACGGTTGCCAAGATGCTGGCGTTTTCGGTGCCGCCCGGGTACCGGCGGAGCCGGCCGCCGGTGCGACCGAAGCTCGACGCGTTCACCGGGATCATCGATGCGATCCTGACGGCTGACGAGGGACGGCCGAAGAAGCAGCGGCACACGGCGAAGCGGATCTTCGAACGGCTGCGCGACGAGCACGGCTACGCCGGCGGGATCACCATCGTTAAGGACTACGTGCTGGCGCACCGGCTGCGGCATCGGGAGGTATTTGTTCCGCTGCGTCACGATCCCGGCCATGCGCAGGTGGATTTTGGCGAGGCGCTGGCAGAGATCGCCGGGGTCGAATGCAAGATCCACTTCTTTGCGATGGACCTGCCGCACAGCGATGCCTGCTTCGTGCGGGCCTATCCGGCGGAGACCGCCGAAGCGTTCTGCGACGGGCACAATGTCGGGTTCGCGTTCTTCGGCAAGGTGCCGGTCTCGATCCTGTATGACAACACGACGCTGGCGGTGGCGCGGATCCTGGGTGACGGGGTGCGCCAGCGGACGCGGGTCTTCAGCGAGCTGCAGTCGCATTACGTGTTTGCCGACCGGTTCGGCCGGCCCGGCAAGGGCAACGACAAAGGCAAGGTTGAAGGACTGATCGGCTGGGTCCGCCGCAACCTGCTGGTACCGGTGCCGCGGGCGGCCAGCCTGGTGGCGCTGAACGAGCAGCTGCTCGAGGGTTGTCGCCGCCGGTTCGGCGATCGGCTGCGCGGCCACGACGAAACGATCGGCGAACGGCTGGTGCGCGATTTGGCGGCGTTCCACGATTTGCCACCGGCGCCGTACGAGGCCTGCGAGAAGAGGTCAGGCCGGGTCAGCTCGCTGTCGCTGGTGCGTTATCGCGGCACCGACTATTCGGTGCCGACCGCCTACGGCCATCGCGAGGTGCTGATCCGCGGCTATGTCGAGGAGGTGGTGATCTCCTGCGGGGCCGAAGTGATCGCCCGTCATCCGCGCTCCTACGAGAGCGAGGACTTTGTCTTCGATCCGTTGCATTACTTGGCGTTGCTCGAACATAAGATCGGCGCTCTCGACCAGGCAGCACCGTTGGTCGGCTGGGATCTGCCCGAGGAATTCGCCACGCTGCGTCGCTTGATCGAGGCTCGCATGGCCAAGCGCGGCAAACGCGAGTTCGTCCAGATCCTGCGGCTACTGGAGGTATTCCGCCCCGAGGACGTGCTGGCCGGCATCCGGGAGGCCATCGCCCGCGGTGCGATCGGCTTTGACGCGGTCAAACATCTGGTGCTGTGCCGGATCGAGCGCCGGCCACCGCGGCTCGACCTGACGGTCTACCCCTACCTACCAAAGGCAAAGGTCGCGACGACCTCGGCCAAGGCCTATCTCGACCTGCTCGCGGGGGCCACGTCGTGAACGATACGCCGCAACTGCTGCTCGCCCATCATCTCAAGGCGCTCAAGCTGCCGACGTTCTTGCGCGAATACGACAAGCTTGCCCAGCAGTGCGCTGCCGAGGGTGTCGATCACCCCCGCTATTTGCTGCGCTTGGCCGAACTCGAACTGATCGAACGGGAGCGCCGCATGATCGAGCGCCGCATCAAGGAGGCACGGTTCCCGACAGTGAAGAGCCTCGACAGTTTCGATTTCACGGCGATCCCGTCGCTCAACAAGACCTTGGTCCTGGAGCTCGTCCGCTGCGAATACATCGCACGCCGCGAGAACGTCATCGCGGTCGGCAACAGCGGCACCGGCAAGACGCACATTTCGCTCGGATTGGGGCTGGCCGCCTGCCAGAAGGGCTTGTCGGTCGGCTTCATCACCGCCGCCGCCCTGGTCCACGAACTGATCGAGGCCAGGGACGAGAAACGACTACTCCGCTTCCAGCGGCAACTGGCGGCCTACAAGCTGCTGATTATCGATGAGCTCGGTTATGTGCCGCTGTCGACGACCGGCGCCGAGCTCTTGTTCGAGGTCTTCAGCCAGCGCTACGAGCGCGGCTCCACCCTCGTCACCAGCAATCTGCCGTTCGACGAGTGGACCGGCGTGTTCGGCTCCGAGCGGCTCACCGGCGCGCTGCTCGACCGGCTGACCCACCACGTCCACATTCTCGAAATGAACGGCGACAGCTATCGCCTCAAGCAGAGCAAGCAACGACAGCGCCCAGCGTAACCGACTGGCAGTCAGTCTGCCACGGTGCTCGCTGCGGGGAAGGTCCGGTGCTCGCCATGCTCCCCCGGATCAAGTCCGGGTGCGCGTGGCTGCGCTCCTCCCATCCCCTACGCTGCGCGCCGCGGCCTGGTGAATGCCAGGTCGGGACGGGAAAGCAGGCCAATTGATCGAACTGGAAAGCAGAGCTTCGTGAGCCGCTGAACCGGCCCGCCAGTGATGCATTTTTACTCCGGCCCGCCGATGCATCTTCTCTCCGGCGTTGACAGACGCTGGCCCCGCAGTCGGCGTTCTTGTAGGAACTGCAACTGCGGCGGAATGATCGGGTCGCGGATTTGGGCGCCCGGCTGCGGTGCCAACAATGCGGGGAGCGGGGGAAAGTGGTGGTGTCGGTCAGGTGGCGGGCTGGCTAATGCCGCGGTCCTTTTTGATGCTCTTCGAACGCTTTCAGGCCGTGCAACGGGCAATTTATATGCAAAACTATCGGATAGTTCTCCGTCCCTTGGTTCGGCTTCGAGACAGGACAGACACACCCATATAGACGGGCCTCAGGGGTGCCCGGATCGGGAAAGCGCCTAACTTCAAAAACCCTCGTCTTAGGGTCCATGGCGCTCCTCGGCGCTAGATGAATTAAAGGACATAAGTGATGCTTTCAGCATTACTAGGTGCAAGCAGCTACTTTATTTGTGAGGCCATTATTGGAGACGGGATTTGCACGGCGGCAGTCTCCGCGGCATAGCGTCCACTCACCGCCGCTGTCCATTGCGGCTATTGCGGCAGCAGATATTGCCCAGCTTTATCCTGGTTATGATACGTAGGCGACGCTGACCGTTCGGCAGATCCTGGTTGCTCCTGGTTCAGATGCCTACTCGTCGTCGATATCCGCTTCACCGAAGTAACCTTCAAAGTCGCCACTAAAACCAACCTCTTCAGGCACACGACGAAAGGCCCTTGCGTATCTATCCGAACGATTTGGCTCTATGTCTTTTTCGGCGATACCGAACGAAAAATCTTCGTGTTTCCGGAGCTTGTGGAAGTTCGATCTATCCATTCCCATACCCTGATAAACATCGGTGAAACGAAGCTCACCGTCAGGATGTTCCGCAAACCAACGGTCGATATAATCGAGGGCTTCGGCGACCTTACCTGAAGCTACACGCCTTACCGGTGCCCAATCTTCGATCTTGCAGCCGGGAAAGACGTCCTGTAGCCGTTCGATCATGCCGTGCCTCGAATGCATAATCATATAAACATCGCTGCGACCGCAAGTGCCATCGACAGTGCCACGGGCCGATCCCCGGCAGACTGCTTGAAGAATTATTTCTGCTTGGTTTCCGACCAGTAGTTCGCGTTCTTGCTGTTCAGTCAACGGACCATCTCCCGGAGGGAGACCCGATGCTGCTCGTCCCTGAGCCTCAAGAGTTGAAGAAGGCAAGAATTGTGTTCCCGCAAGAATAACGTTAGGAATGTCTCGGTACTGATTTGTAGCCCGATGTAGACCCCAATGAGTAAACGCAACCGAGACGCCAGTTCCGATCAGTTCAGCCTCGATCTCGGCCTTGAGCTGTTGTTCATGCGTCTTGTGGCAAACAACGAGCCATGGCTCAATGAGCTTGGACTTGATCGTCTGAACGATGCCGCTGCGCCGTAGCGCGAAATTATCATTATCCGACTTGAAGGCAGACGCTCCGCCCCCAATGCGCCAGACGTGAATGGTCAGGTTGTCGTAGCGCTTATGGCCTGCCTTCAGCCTGGACAGAGACCCGCGATGCGTCTCCCACCACGAATATGTTGTCGCGACCCGGCCGGATGCATCGAGTATGACGAGCGGTGCAAGGTCATCGGGTAAGCTCTCCCGGTAACTAACTAATATGGGCTCGGGACTGCCATCCTTGCGAACAATAACCTTCTTTCCCAACAAGCCCCAAAGGTCAGCTGCAGCCCTTTGTGTCTCGCTTTGCTTTTCTCGAAGAGACCACTGTAGCTCGGACGCTGAGAGCCGGTGCGAGGACGCTAAATCAGGAACGTCTATGATCCTGTGGTCTTCCGCCTCCTTGAGAGACATACGAAGCCGGTCCAGATCGTCAATCAGCTTTGTCCGGTCGTTCGGTAAGTGGGGGTAGAGACCCGCGATCTGCCGACCATCAAGAAGCACAGGGTGCGCTGGAAGCAGGCTCTCATCCCATACTCTGATTTGACGTACTTGGTCTTGGTATCGGAACTCAGCTACATCGCTGAACTTACGGTCATTACAAATTGTGAGGAGACGCTGTTGTGTCGTGAACAGGATACGAGCCCGTTTAGGGTCACCGCAACCGAGTTCGTTGACCTCTCTATCGTCGCTGTGTACGCGGGCAGCGAAAGTGTCCCCGGATAGTCCCGCTTCGAGTGCCTCCTGAACGAAGGTCTTAATCTCGGCCTTGGTGAAGGTGAACACGACAGCACCGATATGATCATGTCTCCGCGAAGCCAATAGAGATTGCAGGAAGCTGAGGACAGTCTGTGTCTTCCCGACGCCAGGATCGAGTGAAGAGAGAAAGAAAGTCTGGTTTGCCTCACCGTCTGCCATCCGCTGCAGGCAAAGCGCCAGGTCTTCGACCCCGATCCACATCTGCGGAGACAGGTGAAGACCGTAGGAAGCAAACCGGGTACGGAGACGATGAAGGGTATCTTGTGCCAGCAAGGTTCGGGTCATCCCTCTGCGAAATGTGGAATGTGGTGAAGTTACTTATATATAGTCTAGGTATTTTCGCCACATTTTTCTGAGGCGGCTATAGAATGACATGAAGACACTTATATAGGCTACTGTTATATACTAGATACGCTCAGCCATTCAGCACATCTTTTCCGAGACGGCTACACTCAGGACGAAGGCGGGTTTTGTTTAAAAAGATCATGGTCAGATTTAGATAAATACTGACTGTAAACCATACTCCGTGTCTTGTCGCTCCGCGCTGTGGGTGCATACGCTGTGGGTGCATATTTTACATCAGAGCTAATCCCATATAAGTCGTCCATATATCGCCGCCGCGCTGACATAGATTATGGCGATGTAAACGAGCGCTCCAGCGACCGAGCACCCGACATATGGCAGCATCATCCAGAAGGTCTCAATGATCGTTCTGGTCCCGCCTGTTTCAATATGGTATGGCATCAGTGCTAGTAAGAACGACACGGCCATCAGAAACAACGCGATTAACGTGAGCCAACTCCAAAACCAAACCATGAGGTTCTTGAGCGTCCAAAGATTTTTCGGTTTTGGCCATGGTGGCGTAAAGTTAGGAAGCATAGAATCCGGACCATAGGTCGCAATTTCTTCCGGTGTGTGGCACCTGTCAGTAGTCCAAAATATTTTTGGCATGGTCAGAGCGTCAAGTGAGATCACCGCCGCTATAAACAGAAACTCTGCCACAATCAGGAATGAAACCGAAAGAGGGAGCAGCAAGACGTCTTGGCGCAGCGGCAGAAGCGCGATTTGTGCACTGAGGGTAGGAAAGCAAAGCCCAGCCAGAAAGGTTGAGACCTGAAACTTTCCCTTTATCTTGTCCCTGAGTTCTTTTAAAATGTCATCAAGCTGTTCCTTGCCGTCTATCATCGACCGTGCGAGAGCTTCAACTTCCGGCCTGACATCGGTCATTTTTCCCCCCTGACAAAGCTACCAAAAGGTAATCACCGGGCGTAGCTTGTCAACGGCAAGGGTCCTCAACCGCTGAGTCAGCGGCTAAGCCAGAGAAAACGGCCATGCATGACGACTTACACTGCCTGTTTCGGCGAATTTGCACTTACCATCTTTGACGAGGCTGCCCGCGGTGTTCAGAAGCACGACAATTGAAAACGGCACGACGGAGCGGCGAGCAAACCCGTCAAGCTTGGCGAGAGCAGCCTTCGACCTTCTGCCCGGTCCCTTGATGGCGCAAACGGTTCTGATCGACTTCCTTGGTTTGTCTCCATAGCGGCCCTGCTCATTCAGCAGCAACCGCTGCGGCAGCATTGGCTGCACCGGACAGTGTCGTCGTTGCCATTATTTCCGCCTTGATCCGCTGCACCGTGCTGCTTCCGGTGCCGACTTCCCGTGCCACTTTAAGCACGCCCTTGCCACTGGCGAGCAAGGCCCTGATAGCTGCCTCTTTATCTGCGCTGATCCGGGCACGGCCGATCGGCTTGCCGCTCTTGGTGCCGAGAGCGCGCGCTCTGGCGATCCCGGCATGGATACGCTCTTGGATGATTGCCCGTTCGAACTCGGCGAAGACCCCAAGCATCTGGAACATCGCCTTGCCGGATGGCGTGCTGGTGTCGAGCCCCTGTCTGTCGAGGTAGAGATCGACCCCGACCGCATGGATTTCGCCGAGAAAGGCAACGAGATCCTGCAAGCTGCGGCCGAGCCGGTCCACGCTCCATGCAGCAACAATGTCGATCTCGCGCCGAGCAATCGCCTTGTGCAGCCGATCAAAGCCAGGGCGCTTCTCGCGGCCCTTGGCACCGCTGATCCCGTCGTCGCGGAATTCGGCGACGATCTGCCAGCCCCTGCGCTCCATGGCGGCTGTCAAGGCTTGTCGCTGGTTCTCGACAGTCTGATCCCGCCCCGCCGTGCTGACCCGCAGGTAAAGCCCTACCCGCTTCGAGCAGGCATGGCCTGCCGCTGCCTCGTTCGCTGTCGCCATTGCCCGTTCCATGCGCAAAACACTTGGTTATCGTATGGGGTCAATCGACCGACGTCAAGCGAGCAAATGCACGGCGTTCAGCGGCCCGGTTTCGGACAGGGTTTCGGTATAGCCTCAGCAAGCTAAACCTGCCTCATGCCGATCAGAAGAACTTCGTTGCCAACAATGCGCCCGCGCGGGAGACGGAGACACTGCGAGCGGCCTAACGTTAGGCCGATCTCACAACCTCTGTAGAGGGCGGTCCAAATTCAGGCCACTCCGCCGCCGCAAAATGCAGGCTACGAGCATCGATGGTCCCAAAGGCCGATAGGTTCTAAACGCCTGTCTTGTATGGGATTTTAGTGGCGCACGTTCTGGGCCGCGGTGGCCGGTTTTTCCTCCGCCCCGTGGCCTGAATTTGACCGCCCTATACACCCGCCCCTGGCGGCTTAGCGTGCAGTTTTGAACAGATCGTGTGGTGACCCCGGCTATGCGGGCGCGCTTCTCCTCAATCGTCCGAAGCCGCTGCGCGTAGCGAAGCCCTGAAATTTCCCGGTTGCGGGCGTGGCTCTCCAGCCGGGATTTTTCCCAAGAGAGCATCCGTTGCTCTTGCCGCCGGTGCTCATGGATCAGGTCGTCATGGACGCGGCGGTGTTCGCCGTCAATGTAGGTGGCGGCCTGCGTTCTGATATCGTCGGGCGGGGCGGCTTGCGTTCGCATGTTGCGGCTTCCTCGCCTCAAACATGGGCGGGGAATGACGGATTTTCAGGGACAGGCACCGCGTCCGCTACGCCTCCGGCTCCGCTCCCGACAGCGCTACGCGCCGTCTATCCCTTCAAAAAGATGACGACGAAAGGCGTTGGTACACTACTGCTGGGGCGTGGATGTTCTGCTTCCCTGCATGAAGACCTGCATCTCCTCCAGCGTGAGACCACCATCCTTGTTTGAATCCATTGCCTTGAAAATTCGCTCGTGAGCCGCCTGAAACTCCTGCAGTGAGATGATGCCGTCACCGTTGCTATCCATCAGAATGAACATGATGCGCATCATGAGAGGATGGCCCGTCATGCCACGGTCCATTCCCCGCTGCCCCATCATGCCCATCATATTCCCTTGCCCCATCATGCCGTGGCCCATCATACCTCGTCGCCCGGTCATGCTCTCGTGACCTGAGCCCTGCTGCTGCGTTTGCTCCTGGCTTGGTTGCTGCGTCATCGGACTACCTGGACCTTGCTGCGCAGTCGCAGATGTAGCCCCACCCGCCAGAATAAACGCAGACATGGTAAAGACTAGAGCGTGCTGTCGCATGTCAAACCTCATGAATGCCCTGTAGCCCAAACATCGGGATGAGCGAGGTGTTTCTCAATCGCCCGTCGCGTGCGCGCACTGGAAAACGCCCTATTTCATCCGAAAATCAATCGCCCGGTGTTCCATGGCCTGCTGTCACGATGATCAATGCTCCGCTCCCCAGACGACACTGAACAGCCCTCAATGGCGGGGGGCGCTGTGGATTGCTCTCGCCGTGAATGGGGGCTTCTTCCTTGCCGAGATGGCGGTGGGTATCGTTGCCGGACGGCTGCGCTCCAAGCTGACGCGCTCGACTTTTTCGGGGATGCCGCGAATTACGCCATCAGTCTCGGTGTCGCCGGGCTGGCGCTCGCGTGGCGTGCCCGCGCCGCTGCGGTCAAAGGCGCTACCTTGATCGCTTTCGCCCTCTGGGTGCTTGCCAGCACGGCATGGTACGCGCTGCACGGCACTTTGCCGCAAGCGGAAGTCATGGGCGTGGTGGGCGTTGCGGCGCTCATTGCCAATACCGGCGTGGCCTTGATGCTCTACCGCTTCCGCGCCGGGGATTCGAACATGCGGTCGGTCTGGATTTGCTCGCGCAATGACGCCATTGGCAACCTTGCCGTGGTTCTGGCCGCTGCTGGTGTGTTCGGCACGGGCACTGGCTGGCCGGACGTGATTGTGGCCGCGATTTTGGGCGGACTCGGCCTGTGGGGCGGATCGCAGATTGTCAGTCATGCCAGCAAGGAATTGCGAGGCGGACAAAGAGCCGTCGCTCCTGCTGAGTAGAAAGCTTTTATTTTACACAATAGCAGTTATCGCACCGGATAAAAGGGAACCCTTTTGTCGGTCCGGTCACAGCTTTCCAAGCCATTGATCTGCAAAGGGCTGGAAAGCGACAAAAGGGCTGGGCGAAATTGCCGGTGCAAAAATTGGACAAACTCCCCGTTTTTGGGCTACACTGTAGCACACAGAAGAGGAGTTCTCGTCATGACCGACAATCCCGTTGTCCGCGCCCGGATCGACGCACGCACGAAGCAGGAAGCCGCCGCCGTGCTGAAGTCGATAGGGCTTACTCTGTCCGATGCCTTCCGCTTGCTGCTGGTGCGAGTGGCGGCGGAAAAGGCGCTTCCGTTCGACCCGCTCGTTCCCAACGAGGAAACGATAGACGCAATCAAGGCCGCTCGCCGGGGCGAAACGGTCACGGCAGGAAAACCGGAAAATCTGCTCAAGAATTTGAATGCGGACTGTTAAATACACGAAGCGTTTTCAACGCGACTACAAGCGGGAGAAATCGAGCGTTCACGGTAAAAGGCTCGATGCTTTGCTTATAGAAGTTGTTAATCTGCTGGCCGCAGATACGATGTTGCCGCCCCGGAACAGAGATCATGCGCTTTCCGGGGAATGGAGCGATTGCGGATTGTCATCTGCGGTCCGATCTTGTGCTGATTTACCGCAAGCCGGATGGCGACAACCTCGAACTCGTGCGGATGGGGTCCCATAGTGAACTTGGCCTTTGAGGTTTTGCCATGATGATCGGTTATGCCCGCGTCTCAACAGAGGAACAAAACCTCGCCCTGCAACTCGACGCGCTGCGCGGGGTTGGGTGCGAGGAAATCTTTTCAGGACACCGGATCGGGGTCTGACGATAGCAGGAAGGGCCTCGCCGCGGCGCTCGCGCGGTGCGGCTCCGGCGATGTGCTGGTGGTCTGGAAGCTCGACCGGCTGGGCCGGTCCCTGTCGTCGCTTGTGGGGCTTGTGGAAGCCCTACAGGGCAGGGATGCGGGCCTCAAGGTGCTGACCGGCGCGGGCGCTTCTATCGACACGACAAAGCCGGAGGGCCGATTCATTCTCGGTGTGTTTGCCGCTCTGGCAGAGTTCGAGCGGGAATTGATCCGGGAGCGGACCAAGGCCGGAATGGCGTCGGCGAAGCGTCGGGGCCGTCATGTAGGGAGGCCACGCAAGCTGACACCGCACAAGCTTGACCATGCCCGCCAGTTGATCGCGGACGGCAAGGAAACACGAGCCGGGCCGGCGGCGCTGCTTGGCGTGGATGCCGTCACGCTGAGACGGGCGCTGAAAGGGCTCGGATGAATTAACGCAGCAGAGAAAAGGTGTTGATCAATGGCAAGGCTCTTGGCAGGGAAGGAACTAGAACAACGATGCCGCAAACTCGGCATCGATATCCAAGGGACGCTACGCACCAAAAGCTCACTCGGGAATAGTCCACGAGCTTCAGATTATGAATTGCAGCGGCGTTTGATTGAGACTGAACGTTCAATTCGAGAAAACCGCGCATGGATGGTAACATTGGCGTCAGCAATTGCATCGGTTGTTAGCGCCGTAACAGCACTTGTTGCCCTGCTTCTGCGGGTTTAAGTGTAGCGAAAAGGAAGGCTTTTGCAACAGGCCGAGCCTTCAACCAAGGCCGGAACAACTCCGGTTGGCGGTGGTGGCCTTTTGTTCTGCTGCCGGGTTTTGTGGACTGCGGTGGGTTATATTAGCCGTTATCACATCCAAAGTTTCCCCCTCTTTGCCTCTCCCCCAAGAGACAGCAGCAAGAAGCGGTTTCCGGCCCGCCCTGCGAGCTGCACCGGAGCCTGAGAAGTGGTTACGGGAAGGGGCCTGAACCGGTCAAAAGGATTTAATAGTCGGGTGGATCCAAGAGCTTTGAAGCCACAACTTGGGCATCGAGCTTCGGATCGGAATAGTCAATGACGTAGCGCACGGCATCGATGTAATACGACTTGGCTAAGGGAGCGATGTGAACCCCGGCGATCAAAATATTCATATCACAGGGCATCCCCACACCGTTGCAGGGTTCGGGCAGCATGACAAGGGCGCGCAGCTCCCGCTCGTGCTCGAAGGACTTTCGCTTAATGAAGCCCATTAGGTGTCGATGTCCCCCTTTGTCGGTAGGGTCGTTATCAAAATCCATATAGCGGACAGAATCGATATGGACTGTGTAGGGTACTGCATCCCTCATGGCGGCTTCCAGCCGCTCCTTAGTAGAATTCGATGGCGATTCCGGCTCCGGCAGGACCATAGAGCCGCCACATGGCTTCTGACTTCGCCTTCATTGATGTGCCAACAGCTCGCACCGATTTTTTGTTCAAATCCTTGATAATCTGCGGCATGTGCAACTTGCGTTCTGCGTCCCGTATGATGTTTTCCAACTGTGCACGATCAATGGATGGCTTAGAGGCTATCAGATGATTGTGCAACTGCCGTTGCTCGTCGAGTAATGTGCGGGTCAGGTTGACCATGGCCTCCATGTAGCTGCGCGGTAACCATCCCTCGTAGGGATCCTCAAAGCTGGAAACGGGCGCAAAATGGAGCGTACGGGTGGCCAGCATGCTTACGAATTTCGGGAGGTCAACATAACGCCATATTTTCAAGCTGCGGTCCCTTTCTTCGCCATGTTCTGGTGAGTTTGTCTAGTCTCACAGTCTCCGCATGTAGAAACCACCACGGCCGGGCTCACCGGGGCGGTTGACCGGTGATCCGCTGGGGTGGTACAAAGCCGCATCCGTAGCAGAGTCAGAACCCTAGCATTTCTGCGGTTTCCGGCGAAATGAGGGACTTTCCCTCCCTCTCCGCCAATCCCTGGTTTCTGATAGTCTCAGGCCATCGCACGAACCTAGGCACACCGCGCCCTTGAGGAGTGTGACAGTCTTCCATCGTCTCTCAGCGTGTCCTATAATCTCGCCCACGGTCGGGGAAGGAATGGGGGATCTGGGCGCTTCAAGTCCCGCCCCGTCCGCCGGATGCGAGGGGCAGCAATGGCACGCACCGGAAGCTATCGGCGGTTGAGGTACAGAAGGCGAAGGGGCCGGCCGTGCTGCACGACGCCGGCGGGCTTTACTGCGGATCGCACCGACCGGCGCGAGATCGTGGGTGTTCCGGTTTCAGATCGAGGGCAAGCGCCGCGATATTGGGCTAGGACCCTTCCCCGATATTTCGCTTGCGGAGGCGCGCCGTGGCGCGGGGAGAGCACCGAAACCAGCGCCGCGACGGGACAGACCGTCTCGACGCCAAGGCCGCTCAGCGGCAAGCGCAGCGCGTTGCCGCCGCGAAAGGTGCGCGCCTTCCGCGAATGTGCCGCCGAGTTCATTGAAAAGCACCGGGCGGGGTGGCGCAACGCCAAGCACCGGCAGCAATGGGAAAACACGCTCGCACCTATGTCTATACAACGCTCGGGGAATTGCCCGTGTCTGCGATCGACACCGGGCTTGTCGTGCAAGTGCTTGATCCGATCTGGACCGAGAAGCCGGAAACGGCGAGCCGGGTGCGCAGCCGTATCGAAGCGGTGCTTGATGCCGCCGCCGTGCGCGGCTTTCGCCAGGGACCGAACCCGGCGCCCAGCACGCGCCCAGAACCTCGCCGCCTTCATGCGATCGGCCGGTACAAGCCACACCTTTGCCGCCAAATCGATTTCCTCCGGCGCAGAACGCGTTTGGCAGCCCTGTGGTGCGCTATCTCGCCGGCCGGCGCATCAACATGCCCCCGCCGCCTTCGCTGCGCTCCGCGTCCGCGCTGCGCCGCCGTGACGGGAGCCGGCGGGCCGGCGATGCTCGCGCGCATTGACAGCCTCGACGGCGAGGTGATCGGGGTGCATCGCACCTGGATCGATCGCGCCCCGGATGGAACATGGCGGCGCCGCGACCGCGCGATGTTGGGGCGCGCTGCCGGCGGCGCGGTGCGGCTTGCCTCAGCGCACGGAGCCCTGCTGGTTGGCGAAGCGGGTCGAAACCTGCCTTGCGGCGACACAGGCGACAGCGCAGCCTGCATGGGCGGCATCAGCACGCGGGGTTGGTCGGGCTCAGGCTGCCGTCGATCGTGCGGAGCGTCATCATCCTCACGGATCACGACGAGAACGGAGCGGGCGAGTGCGCCGCGCATGCAGCGGCGCAGCGCTGGCTCGCCGAAGGCCGGTGCGTGCGGATCGTGATGCCGCCGGAACCCGGCACGGATTTCAATGACATTCTCGCCCGCGGCGCTGTGGACTGGGCGATGTCGCAGCCTGACTTTTACGGCTCATCGAGGCCGCACCCGTGATCCCGCCCCTCAACATTTGAAGGGTTTCTGACATCGAGGCGCGGCCGATCTGGTGGTTGTGGCCGCGCACGATCGCGCACGGCAAGGTGACGATGCTCGCCGGGATCCGGGGCTTGGGAAATCGCAGCTCGCCTTGATGCTCGCGCGATCGTCACGACCCGGGGGCGGGGCCGGTGTCAGGCTCCCGCGCCGAGCCGGGATCGGCGGTGATCCTGAGCGCGGAGGATCATCCGGCGGATACGATCCGCCCGCGCCTCGATGCGGCCGGCGCCGATCTGGAACGGTGTCACATCATCGGTGCCGTGCGTGAGCCAGACGGACGGACGCGCGGGTTTTCGATCGCGAACGATTTGGCCCGTCTTGAAGCCGCGCTTGTCGACATTGCCGATCCGGCGCTCGTCATCATCGACCCGATAACCGCCTATCTCGGCGGCACGGATAATTACAAGAACGCCGACGTGCGCGCAGTGCTGGCCCCGCTCGCCGATCTGGCGGCGCGCGTCGGGGCGGCGGTGGTCGCGGTGAGCCATCTTCGCAAATCGAACGAGGGTGCTGCGATCCTGAGCGTATCGGGTTCGCTGGCGTTCGTCGCGGCGTCGCGTGCGGCGTATCTTATCATCCGCGACCGGGAGGCAGTGGGCCGGAACCTGCTTTTGCCGGCGAAGAAAATCTCGGCGACCACAGGACCGGATACGCCTTCCGAATTGAGGGTGCCGAGCTGCCCGGCGAGATCACCACCTCGCGCGTTGCCTGGGAATTGGAGGCGGTGACGGTCTCGGCTGACGACGCGCTCGCGGCGCACGGCGGCGAACGGCAGCCGCGCAAAGCCGACATCGCAGCAGATTGGCTTCGGGCCGAGCTTGCCGCCGGGCCGGTGGCGAGCGAGGAATCCAACAAGCCGCCAATGCAGCGGGTCTGACCTGGGCGACAGTGCGCCGCGCCGGGGACGCGATTGGGTTCATCGTCCGCCGCGACGGTTTCGGAGCCGGCGGCCGGTGGGCTTGGGCAATGCAGGACGATCCCGGCTTCACTGGCGAGATTGAGCTGTGAGCGCTGCCACACGCGACATTCTCGCGCGTCTGGCCGCGGTCGGGGCGAGGGTGGAACGGCAAGGCGGCCGGCTGCTGCTGCGCGTCGGTCCGCGTCCGGTGCCGCCGCCGCTGATCGAGAAAGCGCGCTCAGCAAAGCCGGAATTGCTGAACCTGCTGACGCATTCTGAGGATCAGCATAGACGCTTATCCGGCGCCATGGATGCTCAACCCAGCCCCATAGATGCTCAACTCCTGAAAAATGAGCACCTATGGCGCGGATGAGCATCTATGGTGCGAGGCGGAAGACGAGCGCGCCGCGATCGTCGAGCATGACGGCGGCGCGCCGCGTGAATGGGCGGAGGGCTTCGCCTGGCTCGATCCGGATCGGCCGCCCGGTGACGTGCCGCCGCAGCGCTGGTTGCGCTTCGTGACGATGATCGGCCGTTTCTCGATCGTGGGTTTGCGCTTCAGGCCGCAGCGCTCGGCTGGGGACCAAATGATCTTTTCGGCTGCGATCGTGACCAGCCGTTTCACTCGGATCGACAGGGCCGGGCTGCTTTGGCTGCTCAACGGGAATTGGCTGGTAGCGCTCACCGCCGATGCCGCAGTGATCGATACCCGCAGAGGCGCGTGGCAGACCTACCGGCGCAAGCCGAGCGAACCGGGCCGGGTGCGCGTCTGGGAGCTGGTTTTCGGAAAAAACGACGGCATAATCTAACAAAGCGGCCTTCGCGGCTCGCACCCCGATGGACCCCGTTGCGCCGACTACAGCATCGCAGGCTCGCCCTTGCCACTCCGCAGTCCAGCGGCGCGTCCGCGGCCGGCTGGTGTTCGCTCGCGCCTACCGCCCCGGCCGCCGCAGCATCGGGGTGATCGGCGGGCATTCGCCCACTCGGATGGTACGAAGCACCTCGAAGCCGTGACGCTGATAGAACGCTATGTTGCGAGGGTTGCTACTCTCCAAATAGGCGAGCATGCCGTTGCGGTCGAACACCGTGTAGCGTGCTCCATCAGCACCGAGCCGAGGCCTTGGCCCTGTTGATTCGGGTCGACACCGATCAGCGGCAGATACCAGTGCGGCTCGTCCGGATGGCTCGCACCCATCTGCTCGAAGGCTTCGCCCATCGCTTCTTTGCGGGATTCCGGTACTGACCGCTCGATAAGCGCCTGCAGCTCGTCATGATCGGGATCAACGCCGGGTGATAGCCACAACGCGGCTCCTGAAAAACCGGCGATACACCAAGCGCTATCGTGATCGAGCGCAGCGCCGCCGAACGCCAGGGTGATACGGGGCATCATTTCGAGATAGGCTGCGGGATCGGGCAGCGCAAACCGCGCAGCGGGATCGGTGCTAAAGGCGAGCGTAATTACTCCGATGACCGCATCCTGCTGCGCGCGGGACGCGGTAATGACGACCGGCCGTGGCATGGTCCGGGCTCTCCTTGGTTGTCGGACCAAGCGTAGCACAGCTCGAGCAGGGTCAGCTTCGGGGCAGTCGCCACCGCATGTCGCGCTCGCTCGGGACGACGGCTCTCCACTTCCTTCCGGACGATCGCGTTCCGGACAGCTCTGCCGTTCTGGCAGCCGACGGCCCGAGCGCTGCATTTACCCGAGCGCTGAATTTAGCGGGGAGTGGCGGCCCTTTCCGGACAATTTCGCCGCCGCGTCCCTGGGGCGAGATGCGCCGAAAGCCGACATCCGTACCAAGCCGGTCGAACGAGCGGGTTTGCTCTTGGCGGCCGTCATTTTTGCAGCAAGGGTGGGCCGCGATCGGCTGATCGGACCACCCATTCCGATGATTGTTCTACGCCGACACCGCCGCAATGGGAGGGCTATGGCGTGCCGCTCGATCGGACCGCTTTCAGCAGCGACCGGGTCCCGCCAGCGGGCGCTACACTCATGCCAAGTCCCACCGCAGAGGCGGTGCGGTCTGGTCTCCGTGTTCTCCGCCAAGTCGCGCCGCGTACCACGCTGCGGCTGCTCCGAGAAGGAGCGAAACCGCGATCGAAAAACCCAAAATGACACCGGTCTGCCGCGTCCTCTTCACGGCGAGCATTGTGGAAGAAATTGCGTCGTTCACGCGTTGCTCAGCCTCGCTCGGAGCGATCCCGGTCTGGTTGGCGACGAGCCGCACCAAGTACTCCCGGTCACTCGATTTGATACCCACGCGACTGGTCCCGGGTAGCAGAATACAGCTCGCTTCCGCCCGGCTGTAGGTCAGATCGCCCTGGTTCCGCTGGTCCGATCGGAACAGCCGATCGAGATCATAAGCGATGAGGGTTTCGCCGGTGCTTGAACCCGGCGTGCTCGCCTGTGGCACCGTTCGCGATGCGGTGGCGCCGGCTATCACGGCGGCAATCAGTGCCGTGATCGCTACCGCAAGCGCCCAAGCGGTTAGCCCGTGTGCCCCATCTCGGAATTCGACGAACTCCCGATGCAGAGGCGTGTGCCAACTTCTCCGAAGCCTGCCGGCTACATATCCGCCAAACCCAAAACTAACAATCGCCGTCACAGCTAGGTAGATCCCGGAGGCGAGCGCGAGCGCTGGCGAGGTGTCACGCCAAGTTGGCGCGGTGGAAGCGACCGATAGGCCCAAGGACGTGCCGAAGGTTATCAGTACCAGTGAAAAGGCTGATGCGACGAGCGCGCCGGCGATGACAGGGCTCCACTGCAGGAAATCCATTCGGACCTCCACCGGGGCAGTCGCGATCTCGGAGGTTTGCATGGCTACCTCTGTGTCAGCGTAGGCCGAAGAACGAGAGGATTGCCAAGATCACAACGATTAGGCCGATGAGATAAATCAGACCGTTCATAATCAGCCCTCGCGTTGGTAGCTGCCGGCAGAACAGCAAAAGAACTCAGAAGTTCCCTCCCCCCGGATTGGACGCGCGAGACTTCAGGAACCCCAGCTCCCTCCGAAAGTCATCAGCCTGAACGGGCTCCGAGGAGCGGCAATCCGCGCTGATGTGTAGCCGACCCCCATGCCGGCCGCGATCTGCCGATCGCACCGAAAAGGTTCGCTTCGGGGCATAGGCTGCCGGCCCCATCACCGGCAGGGAGGTCCGCATCGGTTTGGTCAAAAGACGCTCGCCGGACCATGCAGAGCGACGCAGACGCGCCGAAAACGGCCGTTGGAACAAATCGTTGAGGAGCGGCTGAATTGGTACTGTTGGACACCGCTTCTCGAAGGGGCAGGATGGGGTAAACCAGTCAGCAACAATTTAGGGAGGACATTACGATGACGGATGGGTTGCGGTATCGAATAGCGGCGGGATGCTGTGCGCTGCTGGCCCTGACATGGCCGGCCAGCGCGGCGGAAGGGCCGCCGAAACGCGGCGGCACACTGACCTATCTGATTCCAGCCAACTCGCCGCCGAGTTTCGACGGGCATCGCGAAGGCACTTTTGCGATGGTGCATGCGACGGCGCCATTTTACAGCACATTGATCCGAATCAATCCGGTCAACCCGTCGTCGACGACCGATTTCGTCTGCGATCTGTGCACCGCCATGCCGGAACCGGGCGACGGCGGAAAGACCTATGTCTTCGAGCTGCGCGACGGCGTCAAATTCCACGACGGCACACCGCTGACGGCGGCCGACGTCAAGGCAAGTTGGGACCACATCATTTCGCCGCCGGAAGGCGTGCTGAGCGTCAGGCAGAGCTACTTTATGATGGTCGACTCGGTCGAAGCGCCCGACCCGAAAACCGTCGTGTTCCGCCTCAAATTCGCGACAACGGTGTTCCTACCGGCGCTCGCGGACCCGCGTAATTTCATCTACAAAAAGACCACCCTTGAAAAGAACCCACGCTGGTACGAGAAGAATATCGAAGGGTCGGGGCCCTTCAAGTTCGTATCCTACGAGACCGGTCAGTCGATCAACGGCGTGCGCAACCCCGATTATTACCACCCGGGCCTGCCCTATCTCGACGGGTTCAAAGGCATTTTCGCCGAGAAGCAGGTGACGCGGATTGATGCCTTGCGCAGCGACCGTGCCGCGATCGAATTCCGCGGGCTGCCGCCGGCGGCGCGCAACGAGCTGAAGGCCAATCTCGGCGACAAGCTAGCCGAGCAAGAAAGCGATTGGGACTGCGGCAGCTTCGTCGAGGTAAACCACAAGAGAAAACCGTTTGACGACGTGCGAGTGCGGCGGGCGCTGACCCTGGCAATCGACCGCTGGCACGGCATAGCCGCTCTGTCCAAAGTTGCCGACGTGCATGCCGTCGGCGGCATCGTCTTGCCGGGCACGCCGCTGGCCGCCACCAAGGACGAACTGCAGCAGATCGCCGGCTTCTGGCCCGACATTGAGCAATCGCGCGCCGAGGCGAAAAAGCTGCTGAAAGAAGCCGGCGCCGAGGGGCTCAGCTTCGAGCTGCTGAACCGCAACGTCGACCAGCCCTATAAATATGTCGGCACTTGGCTGGTCGATGAATGGCAGAAAATCGGCGTCAAGGTGACGCAACGGATGGCGCCCACCGGCCCCTGGCTCGACGCGATGCGGCGCGGCGATTTCGATGTCGTCTCGGCGGCCAACTGCCACGGAGTGCCTAACCCGGTGCTCGACATACAGCGCTACCTTCCCGGCTCGGTCTTCAACGGCAATTACGCCCAGTTCGAAGATCCCGACGAAGTGGCACTCTACGAAAAGATGCTGCACGAAACCGACCCTCTCCGGCAGCGCGCGCTGATGCGGGAATTCGAGAAATATGTTCTCGATACGCAAGCGCACGCGATGTGGATCGCCTATTGGTATCGCGCCGTGCCGTACCGGTCTTACGTAAAGGGCTGGAAGATCAGCCCAAGCCATTTCATCAACCAGGATTTAGCGACCATCTGGCTGGATAAGTGAGTATGCGAGCCGGCCGATGATGTTCGTTACCCCCGCGCAAGCGGGGGTGGAGAGGAGGCGGCACGCATTTGCCCTCTGATATCCGCGTTTGGCGCTGTCATTCACGCCGCTCGACCTCAATTTCGAGGTATTCCGTTACAGCCTGATCAAACAGGCATTGATACCACCGCTGCAGTCACCGCCGAGCAAGCGTTTAGCAGATCAGCTGAGAGTCCGGGACAGCGTCTCCCAGCCTCAGTCTGGGAGATACATTTCCTCCATGGAGCGCAGACGCGCCTCGTCCAGAATGCGGCCATTGCTGGCGACGCCCCAGGGACTCTGAGCCGCCTGGGCACGGAGCGCATCGAGGGCCAATGTGCCGCGCTGCTGAAAATCACTCAGGAAATCCCAGTTGGCCTGCAAGCCAGCCATGGTGGTCAGCGCAGGGAACCAAGCAGCGGCGGCCCCGGCATCCTGCTGCGCCTGTAAGGAGGGATACGGCGACAGGTGGGCGGGAATGAGGGGGACAACGGGCCCGGGAATGAGGCGGATTGCCTCTTGAATTTCCTCCCAGGTGCGCAAGCCATTGGGGCAGATGACATCGACCTGCGCTTCGGCCTTGTAGGCCTGGCAGCGTTCAATAATCTCCCCAAAGCTGGCGCCCGGCACGCCGCCGAGATCGCACCGGGCCATGATTACGAAGTCCGGGTCGAGAGCCTGTTTGGCATCCATCGCCGCCCGGAGCTTTCCGACCATCTCCTGGATCGAGATACAGCGGCGGCGGGGGCCGGATTTCGGCGGAAACGTCTGGTCTTCAATGTGGGCACCAGCGATGCCCGCCTGAATGTATTCCCGCACGGTGTAATGCGTGCTGATGGCGTCACCGTACCCCGTGTCGGCATCCGCGAAGACCGGGATGTCAACGGTCAAGACAATTTTCCGGGCGTTGTCCACCATGTCGCGCATACTGGTCCCAGAGTCGGGCCAACCCAGTTGGTGCGCCGAGGTATTGCCCCCGGACATGTAGAAAGCGTCATAGCCCAGCGCTTGCGCCATTTTCGCACCAATGGGATTGATCCCGCCGGCTAAGACAAATAATTCGGGTCGTTCAAACAAGGTCTTCAGTTGGGTCGTCATACGTTGACGCTCTGGCATGAGCAGTCTCCTCGTGTGTAACCGAACCGTCCTGGCACAGCGGCGGCCGCCGGCGAGCCAGCTAGCGCTTTGCCGGAATATCCCCAGATGCCCTGCGGTCCGTCAGAACAACACGCTGGCCGAAGTGCCACGGGTGGCCTCATAGGTGGATGGCGGCCAGGACCCGCATCAGGCGCCCACCGGCACAGTGGCACTGATGCGGGGACCTCCCACCGAGCGCGTCGTGTGGCCCTGGCCCGTGAGATCGTCGGCGAGGACCACATCACCCGGTCCAAAACGGCGCGTGGCGCCATCGCCGATCCCGATTTCCATCTGCCCCGCGAGAATAAAAATGTATTGTCGCCGGGGCGCGGTGTGCCAATCGCTCCAATAGTCCGCAGGAAAACAGCGGAACAAGAGGTTGGCGCCTGCCTGAAGCGCAACGTTGTGGCTCTCCTCGGCCGGCAGAGGGAGATCTTCACAATGGGTCTGACCGTCGTGGCCCGTATATATCCGCACGATCATGCGCGTACTCCTTCTCACAGAGAGATCATCGTGCACGCAAAGGAGTACTCCGCACCACATTGAATCGTGCGGGGTTGGCGGGATTTGCGTCAGCTTGCGGGATTTGCGTCAGCTTGACAGTGAGGGTCGGCCGGTGCGCTATGTCAGCCGCCTTCTGGCTGAGGATCGCGATATGGCAGTGACGGCGATACCGCGGACGCGGATGAGCGAGGTCGAGTGGCGGACGCGAGTCGATCTCGCGGCCTGCTACCGGCTGGTCGACCTGTTTGGCTGGTCGGACCTGGTCAACACGCGCATCACGGCGCGAATACCCGGAGCGCCCGAGCATTTCCTGATCAACCGCGTTGACATGCTCTACGATGAGATCACCGCATCGTCGCTGGTCAAGATCGACAGCGACGGCAACGATGTCGAGCCGACGGACGCCCCGGTCAATCGCGGCGGATTTGCGATCCCGAGCACGATCCATCATGCCCGCCCCGAGATCGCCTGCGTCATCCACACGCACACGATCGCGGGCTGCGCGGTATCGATGCAGAAGCAGGGGCTATTGCCGCTGAACCAGCATGCGCTACAGGTGCTTGGCGATGTGGCCTACCATGATTACGAAGGCATCGGCAGAAGCGGCGAGGAACGGAGGCGCTTTCTCGCCAATCTCGGCGAACGCCACATCATGGTGTTGCGGAACCATGGCCTTATTGTCATCGGCGAGACGATCGGTGACGCCTTTATCTTGACCTACCGCATGGAACGAGCCTGCGCCATGCAACTCCACTTTCAGCAATCAGGAGCCGAGTTCAACCCGATCGATGACGGCGTTGTCAGGGCGGCGATCGCCCGAGGCGGAGCCGTCAGCGACCGCACCGACCCGAAGAAGCTCGAATGGGCGGCATTGTTGCGCAAGCTCGATCGTATCGACCCGTCATACAGGGAGTAACCGAGGCCACGGGTAACCGGATCGCGCTGGTCACGCAGATTGATCGCAAGGGCCCTGTCGCAAATTTTTGGCGTTGACACTTTGCGCCGCTCCCCGGCAGAACATTCGAACGCTTTGATGCCCTTGAGCGCCCGTACATGTCCCCGTTCGACCTCGAACAGGTTGCGCGTGACGTCAGCCTATTAAATCGACATCAACGGCGAGGTGTAAAATCGCCTTTTGTTCCCGATGCTGGTGCTGCTGATCGCCCAAGATAAACCGCGGTTCTCGCGTATAGGTCCCATACAAAACGGGCAAGCCCTCGGGTGCCGGGATCGAATAGGCTATACATATCAATCCCGGTCGTGGATGACGAGGTAATACGAAGGAAGCTGGGAACGAATCATGAAAGAGAACAGCATAAGGCGGGCAGTGCGCGACGGACGGGCGGCGCTAGGCACCGGGCTCAAGGAGTTCGCATCACGCGGCGTTCCCTGGATCATCGAGGAGGCCGGGTTCGATTACTGTGCGATCGACCACGAACACGGGGCATTCGACATGGAAACGATCGCGAAACTGGCGAGCTGGTTCCAGGCGACGAACGTCTCGCCTATCGTTCGGCTTCACAAGTCATTCGCGCATCTCATTCCCGGTATCCTGGATCAAGGCATCATGGGCATCCAGGTGTCCGAGGTGGAAACCGCCCAGGAGGCGCGGGCAATCGTCCGCTTGGCGAAGTATCTGCCGATCGGAAACCGAGGCATCTCCGGCCAGGGGCCGCACACGGGATACAGGAGCTATGGCGCCCGCCACGTGACCGAATACGCGCCATGGGCCAACGAGAACATCATCATATGCCCGTCGATCGAGTCGCTTGAGGGTTTGGAGAATGTCGAGAAGATTGCGGCGGTCGACGGGATCGACATGATCGCGTATGGGCATTCCGACCTGAGCGCACAACTTGGGGTTCACCTCGACCTTGAGCACCCGACCTTCAAAGCGGCGGTGCGGCGGATCGCGGCGGCGTGCAAAGCACATGGCAAGCTCGCTCGGGGATCGCCGGAGACCGAGGCGCAGATCGAGGAATATTGGAAGCTCGGGTGCAAGGTGCTGAACCTGCCGGGAAACGATGTGAGCACGTATCTCGACGGGATGAAAGCGCGCGCGGGCCGTGCCCATACGCGATTGAAGTCTATTGAGGTGCCGACTCCGTGAGAGGACTGGTGGCTACCGATCATCCTTATCACCACATTTCGACCGACGAGACCATGATCGCACCGTCGACGCCGACACTGTTCATCGCAGCGACCATCTCTTCGCCTGTGGCGGAGTTGAAGTCCGTGCGAGGGACTGGCCCACGGCCGGCCGGGATGGTTTCGATCGAAGGGATGAACCTGAACGTCGATGACTGCACGGCTGTCCTCCTGCTTGTCCGACCGATTGAACGTAAGGGTGAAGATCAGCGGTGCCTGCACGATGTCGCACCAACCGTTCCCATACGACGATATCTGGGAACCGGTACTGCGGGTCATCGATGCGTTCGGGCTGGATCGCTGCATGTGGGGCACCGACTGGACGCGGACGATCGGCATGCTGACCTATGAGCAGGGCGTCGCGCCGGTCCGCGACACCAAACGCCTGTCCGAGAGCGACAAGGCAGCACTCATGGGGGGAACGTTACAGAAAGTCTACAAGTGGTAGCGCGACCGTACCGGATGGGCCGCGCCTCAATCCGACGGCATAGCTCCGGAACCAGCCCACGGCGCTGCTCATTGTTGATTCCGGCAAACATATCGGCAACGCCAGGGCGTGGAGCGACTTCGGTGAAGATTTACTGGCGCACATTTTCACCGCGGCGGTCACATGTTTGGTGCAATTCGTGGCGTACGCCTTGCCCGAGATTATGGCCCGGATCGAAGGGGCAGGATTATAGCAGGGGGATTTTGAGAGCCCGGAAGACTGTCGGCACAGCCGTAGCGCTGACCGTCATCGCTTGGTGGCTCGGCCGCGGTGCTGCCGCTGTGTCGCGCGCGGCGGCCGAGTTATAGTGACTGGGCGCCGCGGCGAGGCTCGAAGCTATGCCGGGTGCATGGCCGGACCGGGTTGCAGCCGGTTGTCTGCGGCAATTGCGGCGCCAGTGTTTATAAGCTCGTTGTAATCGAACGATAATGTATGATCGTTCGACGGATTCTCTCTCCGCCACTGGATTTAGGAATTCCGGCACTTAGAAAACCATCTCACTCTCTATCCCGCGCGCCTGTATCCACATTTAGATTTCGATGCACCGGGCGCGTGCGGCGCTCCAGTGAGATCACGGCGTCCTATGCAGCTGCAGCAACACCCCGGCGCGGCACCGATGCGATGAAGCCATTCCAGAGTTCGAAGCAGCGCTCGCGTCCGACCAAAACTGGATCGGCGCGATATCCCAAATCGGGAGATGCAAGACCCGCCTGGGGCTGCTGGAGAGGCGATCGCGCTGCACGAAAAAGCGCTCCACCTCGACCCGGTCGGTCCCGGCATCGCCGTCCCATTATTCAAGGATCGGTCCGGCGCGTCTGCCGCAATCGCGCAGACGCGGATCGATCGTCTGGCTGGTAGGCGCGCGCCGCCAATCCGCAGCACCCATGGATTCGCGCCCAACTCGACAAGACCGATCGCGCCGCCGCCGAACTCGTCCAGGCAAGAAGGGCGGCAGCGGGTCTCTGCCGAGCATCGCCCGGGCAAGGGCGAACAGCTCAATGCTGGATGGCCCAGCCATTCGTGACCTTGCCGAAACGACGTATTTCGCAGGTTTGCGCAGAACGGGGATCCCGGAGGAATAATTGCCCGTGCCGAGATCTGCCGAACCCCCTCTCCCGCGGCGCGGGAGAGGGCCGCCGGTAATTACTGCGCCGCCATCGCGGTCGGAGCGCCGTCGCCGATCATCAGGCCGAGCGGGGTGGCGGTGACGTGGACGGTGGCGCCGTCGGGGATCTGCCCTCGAGGATCTTCTGCGCCAGCGGGTCCTGCAGCTCGCGCTGGATCACCCGCTTCAGCGGCCGCGCGCCGTAGACCGGGTCGTAGCCGCGCGTCGGCCAGCCACGTTGCGCGCCTGTCGTCGAGCTCGAGCGCGATCTTGCGGTCCGCCAGCAGCTTCTCCAGGTGCGCGAGCTGGATGTCGACGATGCCGTCCATGTCGCTCGCGCGTCAGCCGGTGGAACAGGATGATCTCGTCCAGCCGGTTCAGGAACTCCGGCCGGAAATGCGCCGCGCACCGCCTCCATCACCTGGTCGCGCACCGCCTCGATATCGGCGCCCTCCGGCAGGCTGCGCGATCACGTCGGCTGCCGAGGTTCGAGGTCAGCACGATCAGCGTGTTGCTTGAAGTCGACCGTGCGGCCCTGGCCGTCGGTCAGCCGCCCGTCGTCGAGCACCTGCAACAGCACGTTGAAGACGTCCGGATGCGCCTTCTCGACCTCGTCGAACAGGATCACCTGATAGGGCCGCCGCCGCACCGCCTCGGTCAGCGCGCCGCCCTCGTCATAGCCGACATAGCCCGGCGGCGCGCCGATCAGCCGCGCGACCGAGTGCTTCTCCATGTACTCCGACATGTCGATGCGCACCATCGCGCTGGTCGTCGTCGAACAGGAATGCGGCCAGCGCCTTGGTCAGCTCGGTCTTGCCGACGCCGGTCGGCCCGAGGAACAGGAACGAGCCGATCGGCCGGTTCGGGTCCTGCAGCCCGGCGCGCGCCCGGCGCACCGCGTTGCGACACCGCGCCCACCGCCTCGTCCTGGCCGATCACGCGCGCGCTCAAGCGCGTCCTCCATGCGCAGCAGCTTCTCGCGCTCGCCCTCCAGCATCTTGTCGACCGGAATGCCGGTCCAGCGCGACACGACCGCCGGCGATGTGCTCGGCGGTCACCGCCTCCTCGACCATGCGGCCGCGCCTTCTCGGCGCCTCCGCCTCGCGCAGCTGCTTCTCGAGCTCGGGGATGACGCCGTAGGACAGCTCGCCGGCCCGCGCCAGATCGCCCTGGCGCTGGGCCTTCTCCAGCTCGGCGCGCGCCTGGTCGAGCTGCTCCTTGAATTTCTGCGCGCCGGCCGAGCTTCGCTTCTCGGCCTGCCAGCTCGGCGGTCAGCTCGGCCGAGCTGCTCCTCCAGCTCCGCGCAGCTCCTTTTCCAGCTTCTGCAGCCGGTCCTGCGAGGCCGCGTCGGTCTCCTTCTTCAGCGCCTCGCGCTCGATCTTCAGCTGCATGATGCGGCGGTCGAGCTCGTCCAGCTCCTCGGGCTTGGAATCGACCTCCATGCGCAGCCGCGACGCCGCCTCGTCCATCAGGTCGATCGCCTTGTCGGGCAGGAACCGGTCGGTGATGTAGCGGTGCGACAGCGTCGCCGCCGCGACCAGCGCGCCGTCGGTGATGCGCACGCCGTGGTGCAGCTCGTATTTCTCCTTGATGCCGCGCAGGATCGAGATCGTGTCCTCGACCGTCGGCTCGCTGACGAACACCGGCTGGAAGCGCCGCGCCAGCGCCGCGTCCTTCTCGACGTGCTTGCGGTACTCGTCGAGCGTGGTGGCGCCGACGCAGTGCAGTTCGCCGCGCGCCAGCGCCGGCTTCAGCAGGTTCGAGGCGTCCATCGCGCCTTCCGCCTTGCCGGCGCCGACCAGCGTGTGCAGTCTCGTCGATGAAGAGGATGATCTCGCCGGCCGCCGCGGTGATCTCCGTCAGCACGGCCTTCAGCCGCTCCTCGAACTCGCCGCGGTACTTCGCGCCGGCGATCAGCGCGCCCATGTCGAGCGCCATCAGCTTCTTGTCCTTCAGGCTCTCCGGCACGTCGCCGTTGACGATGCGCAGCGCCAGCCCCTCGACGATCGCGGTCTTGCCGACGCCGGGCTCGCCGATCAGCACCGGATTGTTCTTGGTGCGCCGCGACAGCACCTGGATGGTGCGGCGGATTTCCTCGTCGCGGCCGATGACCGGGTCGAGCTTGCCCTCGCGCGCCGCCTCGGTCAGGTCGCGGGCGTATTTCTTCAGGGCGTCGTAGCCCTCCTCGGCGGTGGCGCTGTCGGCGGTGCGGCCCTTGCGCAACTGCGTCGATCGCCGCGTTCAGGCTCTGCGGCGTGACGCCCGCCCGCCGCCAGCGCCTTGCCCGCCGGCGTGTCCTTCGCCATCGCCAGCGCCAGCAGCAGCCGCTCGACGGTGACGAAGCTGTCGCCGGCCTTCTCGGCGATCTTCTCGGCCTGGTCGAACACGCGCGCCAGTTCGGGCGACATGTAGACCTGGCCGGCGCCGCTGCCCTCGACCTTGGGCATCTTGGCGAGCTCGGCCTCGACCTGGGCCAAGACGATCTTCGGGTCGCCGCCGGCGGCCTTGATCAGGTTGGCGCCAGCCCTTCCTTGTCCTCCAGCAGCACCTTCGGCAGATGCTCCGGCGCGAGCCGCTGGTGCCCGCTGCGCAGCGCCATCGCCTGCGCCGCCTGCACGAACCCCTTCGAGCGCTCCGTATACTTTTCCATGTCCATCTCGAACCCTCCCGTGAACCGGCCGCGGCGCCCCTATAAGGCGACCTCCGCGTCCCTTCGATCTCCGATATGGTGTTGCCAATTAGCCACAACAATGCCGCGGCGAAGACTGGGCGTCATTGAGCTAACTCAATGCTCCACGGGAAGTTCGCCTCCGCGATTACCGATCCGGAGTTTGAGTTATGACCTGACAGGCCGTCATCCGATGCGGCCGGCTCGCCGATACCGGGGCGGCGGACGATCTCGCCCGGTTGCGCCGCCAGTTTCCGCCGCATCGCCGGCGGCCGGCTGTGTTTCTCGACCGCGACGGGGTCCTCAACCACGATGACGGTCATGTCGGGTCCGTCGAGCGCTTCCGCTGGATTCCGGGCGCGCCGGAGGCGGTCAAGGCGCTCAACGACGCCGGGCTGTTCGTGTTCGTCGTCACCAACCAGTCGGGCGTCGCGCGCGGCTTTTACGACGAGGCGGCCGTGCAATGCCGTGCACGCGCACATGGCGGAACAGCTCGCGTCCGATCGGGGCGCATATCGACGATTTCCGCTATTGCCCGTACCACCCGGAGGGCGTCGTGGCCGCCTATCGCCGCGCCAGCGACTGGCGCAAGCCGGCGCCCGGGATGATCCTCGACCTGCTGCGCACGTGGCCCGTCGACCGCGAGAAGAGTTTTCTGATCGGCGACCGGGACAGCGATCTCGCGGCGGCGGCGGCGGCGGCGATCCCCGGCTATCGGTTTCGCGGCGGCAATCTCGCCGAGTTCATCCAGCGCTCTGCTGCGCGGCGGCGAGCTCGTGTCCGGCTGATACGACGCTGCCAATCGCAGTGACACGGGCCGATCGCTGCACGGCGTGCTCGGCATCCAGTCGGCTCGGCATCGGCTGTTATGCCAATTTTTCCGAGCGCAATCCGGCCAGAACGCGATACGCTAGCCGCAACCTAATCCGGAGAGCCGATCATGGCCGCGAACCAGCCTTTTGATGCGCATCGCCCGACTATCGCCGTCACGACGCACGCGATTGCCGCCGGACACTATCTCGCCGCCACCGCCGGGTTCGAGATCCTGCAGGCCGGCGGCAACGCGATCGATGCCGGCGTCGCGGCCGGGATCGCGCTCGGCATCTTGCAGATCGACCTCGTCGATTTCGCCGGGGTCGCGCCGATCATGATCTACCACGCCGAAAAGCGCGAGGTCGTGACGATCGCCGGGCTCGGCACCTGGCCGCGCGCGCTCGACCCCGAGTTCTTCATGCGCGAGCACGGCGGCAAAATCCCGCTCGGCGTGTTGCGCATCGTCGTGCCGGCGGCGCCCGATGCGTGGATCACGGCGCTGAAGCGCTATGGCACGATGAGTTTCGGCGAGGTCGCGGCGGCGTCGATCCGGCTCGCGCGCGACGGGTTCCCGATGTACCCGCTGATGGCCGCCAGCATCGAGAAGCAGCAGGAGCGGCTGCGGCAATGGCCGTCGAGCGCCGCGGTCATGCTGCCGAACGGCAGCCCGCCGCAGGTCGGGGACGTATTCCGCCAAACCGATCTCGCCGCCTCGCTGCAATACATGGCCGACGAGGAAAAGCGCCGCGTCGGGCCGCGGGCGCGAGGCCGGTCTGGACGCGGCGCGCGACGCTTTTTACCGCGGCGACATCGCGCGGAAAATCGTCGGCTTTATCAAGGACCAGGGCGGGCTGCTGTCGGCCGAGGACATGGCGAATTACCATTCGCCGGTCGTGCCGCCCGAGCGGCGCCGGTTCGGCGATCTCGACGTGTTTACCTGCGGCGCCTGGTGCCAGGGGCCGACGCTGCTGCAAACCCTGGCGCTGCTCGAAGGCACCGATCTCAAGGCGCTCGGCCACAACAGCGCCGATTACATCCACACGCTGACCGAGGCGCTGAAACTCGCCTTTGCCGACCGCGAGGCCTATTACACCGACCCGGCTGTCGGCAACGTGCCGCTGCCGACGCTGATCTCGTCGGAATACGCCGCCGAGCGGCGCAAATTGATCCGCCCGGACAAGGCGTGGCCCGAGATGCCGCCGCCGGGCCAGCTCGGCGCGATGGACCAGCGGCTGCAGCGCCAGCCCGCCGAACCCGAACCCGGAGCCCGACACCTCTTATGTCTGCGCCGCCGACCGCTGGGGCAATGTGTTCTCGGCGACGCCGAGCGACGGCTCCTACGGCTCGCCGATGGTGCCCGGCACCGGCCTCATTCCGTCCTCGCGCGGCTCGCAGTCGCGCCCCGATCCGAAGCATCCGGCCGGCGTCGCGCCCGGCAAGCGGCCGCGCCTGACGCCGAACCCGGCGCTGGCGATCAGGGGCGGCACCGAGTTCCTGCCGTTCGGCACGCCGGGCGGCGACGTGCAGACGCAGGCGATGCTGCAGGTGCTGCTCAACATTTTCGTGCACGGCCAGTCGGTGCAGGGCGCGATCGAGAGCCCGCGTTTCGCGAGCTACAGCTTCCCGTCGTCGTTCTCGCCCTACGACTATTATCCGGGCCGGCTCAACATCGAGGGCCGCATCCCGCGCGGCGATCACCGACGATCTCGCGCGGCGCGGCCATCAGGTCGAGCGCTGGCCCGATTGGATCTGGCTGGCCGGCGCGGTCTGCGCGATTCGCTCGGACACGAAGCGCGGCGTCAAGGAAGCCGGCGCCGACCCGCGCCGCGCGGCCTACGCGCTGGGCTGGTAACATGAAAGCCGTCCGCCCGCCCGCATCGCACGGACACAGGCGTAGAGCCGCTGAATTCGATGATAGGCATGCGGCGGCCGGCCCCTCCCGTGGCAACCCGAATGGATCGCGATTGAGTGCCGCCGCCTTTCGCTTGCAGGGAAAGTTAGTAGAACGTTAAGGTTTCATCGTCGTGCAACAATGAACCGGTTCTATTGGAGCGGTAGGTGAAATAGGCACGCAATCACGAGGAGTCGTGGACCATGCAGCCAGATATGTCACGGCGCGCCGCCGCAGAGTTCTTCGGTACGTTTTGGCTGGTATTCGGAGGCTGCGGCGCGGCGGTGCTCGCGGCGGCGTTCCCAAATCTCGGGATCGGCTTTCTCGGCGTCGCCTTCGCCTTTGGCCTGACCGTGCTGACGATGGCCTATGCCGTCGGCCATATCTCGGGCGGTCATTTCAATCCGGCCGTGACGTTTGGCCTGTGGGCCGCCGGACGCTGCCCCAGCAAGGACGTCATTCCCTACATCATCGCCCAGGTGATCGGCGGCATTATCGCGGCGGCGGCGCTGTGGGCGATCGCGTCCGGCAAGCCGGACTGGATCCCGGGCGGTTTCGCCTCGAACGGCTATGGCGCGCTGAGCCCCGGAAAATACGGGCTTGGCGCCTGCGTTCTGACCGAATTCCTGGCGACGTTCTTTTTCCTGTTCATCATCATCGGGACGACCTCGAAGGGCGCCGCCGCCGGTTTCGCCGGGATACCGATCGGCCTCGCGCTGACCTTGATCCATCTGATAACGATCCCGGTCACGAACACCTCGGTCAACCCGGCCCGCAGCACCGGCCCGGCCCTGTTCGCCGGCGGCGAATATGTCGGCCAGCTCTGGCTGTTCTGGGTGGTGCCGATCGTCGGCGCGATCGTCGCCGGGCTTCTGGCCCGCTGGATGTACGAGCAGGAGGCGATTATCGATACGACCGTCATCGAGGAACGCCGCCTCGCCTAAGCGGAGCACATCGGCCGATATCGATCGCGGCGGCGCAATGACGCGGAGCCGATGACCGCCCCCCGCCGCCGCGAACCACCTGCGCGATCGCCGGCGGCGGTCCGGCCGGGATGATGCTCGGCTTTCTGCTGGCGCGCGCCGGGGTCGAGGTGGTCGTCTGCGAGAAGCACCGCGACTTTCTGCGCGATTTTCGCGGCGACACGATCCATCCGTCGACCTTGCAGGTCATGCACGAGCTTGGCCTGCTCGACGCGTTTCTCGCGCTGCCGCATCAGGAAGTCCGCGAGCTGCACGGCATCGTCGGCGACACCGAGATCAAGCTCGCCGATTTCCGCCATCTGCCGACACGCTGCCGCTTCATCGCGATGATGCCGCAATGGGATTTTCTCGATTTCCTGGCTGAGCAGGGTGCCCGTTATCCCGGATTTCACCTGGCGATGCAGGCCGAGGTGACCGATCTCGTCGAGGACGGCGGGCGCATCGCCGGCGTGCGCGGCGAGACGCCCGACGGCGCGTTCGAGGTGCGGGCCGATCTCGTGATCGGGGCCGATGGCCGGCACTCGGTCGTGCGCGAGCGCGCCGGCCTGAAGGTGGTCAATCTCGGCGCGCCGATCGACGTGCTGTGGATGCGGCTCTCGAAACGGCCGGGCGATCCGCAGGAAACCGCCGGGCGGATCAATCGCGGCCGCATGCTGGTGACGCTCGACCGCGGCGATTACTGGCAATGCGCGTTTGTGATCCGCAAGGACGGGTTTGCCGCGGTGCGGGCGCGCGGCCTCGACGCGTTCCGCGCCGATATCGTCGCGATCGCGCCGTTTCTGCACGATCGGGTCGCCGAGCTGCGCGACTGGGATGACGTCAAGCTGCTGACCGTCACCGTCGACCGGCTCGAACAATGGTGGCGGCCGGGCCTGTTGTGCATCGGCGACAGCGCGCACGCGATGTCGCCGATCGGCGGGGTCGGGATCAACCTCGCGGTCCAGGACGCCGTCGCCGCCGCCAACATCCTCGCCGCGCCGCTGCGCGACGGCACGCTGGCCGACACGCATCTTGCCGCCGTGCAGCAGCGCCGCACGCTGCCGACGCGCCTCACGCAGGCGGTTCAGGTCGCGATCCAGCAGCGCGTCATCGACCCGGTTCTCAACTCCGACGCCCCGCTGACGGCCCCCTGGCCGGTGCGGCTGTTCAACAAGGTGCCGCCGCTCGCGCGCATTCCGGCCCGGCTGATCGGGATGGGCTTCCGCCCCGAGCACGTCCGCACCCCGGCAGTCTGAACGCATGGAGGCGCTCTCCGCCGGGTGAGGCAGTCGACTGTAGACGAGGCTGCGGCAGCTTTCCCGAACAGCAGGTCACCCCGTCCTGTCGCCGTGGAGAGGACGGCGATCGGGCTAACTGACCGCATAAAGCCTTCAAGTTCGGATTCGGCCCAGGCTATCGAGTCGTTCGACGGACTTCCCGGACTGGGTGTGCTGGGCGATCATTTTCATCATCGTCGCCTGCGCCCACATCTGCGTGCCGAGCTTGAGCGGCGCCGGGTAGCCGGTCAAATGCGGGATCACATCCCGCCGCGGCGGGAAGTTGTACACCGTGTATTTCGGCGGCTCGACCTCTTCCCAGATCTTGAAATCCATGAAGCTCTCGAACGGCGGAATGTCGAACCCGGAGCTGGCCGATACGATCTTCTCCTGGGTGTCGCGCTCGGCCAGATAGGCCAGCAGGCTCTTCGCCGCTGGAATGTTCTTCGAGAAGTTCCAGATGCCCCAGTAGTAATAACCGGCCGGATCGAACCGTCCCTTCGGGCCCTTCGGCGACGAAAAGGTCCAAGTCTGCTCCGCGATTTCGGGCCTGTCGCGCTTGGCCACCGCGTAGGCGCTCGGCGGGTTCATGATTAACGCCGCCTGGCCCGAGACGTATTGCCTTGTTGTTCGAGGCATTGTCGTAGGCATAGACGCTGTCGGGCAGCGACTTCGACAGGCGCTTGTACCAGTCGAGAACCTGCCGCATCGCGTCGGACTTCACCGTGATATTGCCCTTGGCGTCGAACATTTCGGCGCCGAAGGCTGCCATTACCGATCCGGCGACGTTGATCGCGTCGGTGCAGGTGCTGAGCCCGAAACCGAACGGGTGGTCGCGCTTCGCGCATTTCTCGGCGACGTCGAGAAATTTCTCCCAGGTCCAGTTGTCGACGAGTTCCTTGTCGGCTTCGACGCCGGGCCCGGGATACATCTTCTGCACGTCGAGCCCGGCAAACTCCTTGAAATAGTCGATGCGGGCGCAGGGCGGCAGCGAGCTGCTGCCATAGGCGGTCGGCACCGCCATCCAACTGGTCCGTCGATCTTGGCGCAATATTCCGCCGCCATCGCGATCTTGCCGTACTTGTCCAGCAGCGGCTTGACAATGTCGTCCACCGGGACGAACCGGTCCTTTTGGGCATACACGTACCACGTGCGCAGGCCCATGATGTCGTGCCCGGATCTTGACTGCCCTTCGGCCATCAGGGTCAGGAGATCCTTGTCGCCGTTCGACGTGATCAGGTCGATTTTGAGGTCGACCTTTTCCTTCTTCGCCCACTCCTGAGCAGATTTTTTCCAAATTCTGGCTCGCCCCGGGCACCCAATGGTCCCAGGTGCCCATCGAAAGCGAGCCGGCGGCATAGGCGCCGCTGACGAACGGCGCGACAAACGAGCTGGCGGCAAAAGCGGGCGGAGCCAGCGCGGCGGCCGTCAGCACGGACCGCCGCGTCAGTTTCGACGTCGGCATGCGTTATCTCCCTAATCGGCCGGGAATGCCCCGGCCATGTGTTTCCGGCCGCTTCTTGACGGCCTTGTAGAAGATTTAGCACGGCCGCAGCCGGTTGTCAGCGCAAAGGCGCGGCCCAGCACGTCGTTGACGCTTGCGGCGCGGCGCCGCGCGGTCCTGCCGCTGGCGCTCGCCTTTCTGCCGGGTTCTACGGCCCGCGGCGTTCCGCCTTCGGGTAGGGCGTGCCGTCGCGATGCGTATAGCCGACACCCGGCTGTTACCATCATGTCGATGTCCGAATAGTGGCCGATGCTGGTCGGGACGCGGCTGCCGATTTCGAGCAGGACCACATCCTGGCCGGAGCGGTTTTGCAGGTGGTGGCCGTCGCCGTCATTGGCCTTGAAACCCGGCGCAATCGCCGGCCCGCAAAACCTCCTCGCCGGCATCGGTCACCAGCACGACCTCGCCCGAGAGGATATAGACGAACTCGTCCTCGCCGGTGTGCCAATGGCGCTGGCTCGACCACGCGCCGGGCGGCAGCCGCAGCAGATTGACCCCGAACTGCGTCAGCCCGGCGACGTCGCCGAGCCGCGTGCGCTCGCGCGCCCGGCACGGCTCGTCGAATGGCGGCGGGTACAGCGTGCCGACCACCGTCTGCAATTTCTCCACCTCGATCCGCTTCGCCATTGCTCTTCTCCCGCGAAATCCACCGCGATCTCGACCGGAGTTGATGTCCGGCCGCCGATTCATGTCAACATTGATTTATGCAGTCAACCAACTATCCAGGCGGACGGCGAACGGCTGCTGCGGGCGCGCGACGCCGCCGCCCGGCTCGGCGTCAAGCTCGACACGCTCTACGCCTATGTCAGCCGCGGCTTGCTGCGCTCGGTGGCGGTGCCGGGCAGCCGCGAGCGGCACTACCGCGCCGACGATGTCGAACGGTTTCGCGCCGGCCGCGGCGGCGAGCGCGGGCGCGAGGCGCTGATCCCGGTGATCGATTCGGCGATCTGCCTGATCGAGGGCGGCCGTTTCTTCTATCGCGGTCACGATGCCCTGCGTCTCGCCGACACCGCGACGTTGGAGGAGGTCGCCGATCTTCTTTGGGCGGCCGGTGACGTGCCGGTGCCGCACCACCGCCCCCCCTCGCCCCGCCGCGCGGGAGAGGGTCAGCGGCTGGGGGCGAGCGCCACGAGCGCCGGACGCGCGTCGAGCACTCGCTGCCGGAAATTCGGCCCAAGGATTGATCGGGCGCGTTCAGGTCAGGCTGGCGACGCTCGCCGCCGAGGACCTTGCCGCGCTCGACCTGCGGCGGGCCGGAATTATCCGGACCGGGCGCACGATCCTGGCCGAACTGGTCGCCGCTATCGCCAATACCGAGATCGCTGCCGAACCCGGCGACGATCCGGTGCACCGGCGGCTCGCCGCTTCCTGGGATCTGGACGAGGCGGGGGCCGATCTGATCCGCCGCGTTCTCGTGCTGCTGGCCGACCACGAGCTGAACGCGTCGGCTTTTGTCGCGCGTTGCGTCGCCTCGACCGGCGCGACGCCGTATGCGGTCGTCTCGGCGGCGCTCGGCGCGTTGTCGGGGCGGCGGCACGGCGGCCAATCGGCGCGCGCCGAAGCGCTGTTCCTCGAGATCGGCGACAGCGCCGACCCGATGCCGGGCATGGCGGCGCGGCTGGCGCGCGGCGACGACCTGCCGGGGCTCGGCCATCCGCTCTACCCGGACGGCGATCCGCGCGCCCGCGCGATCATCGAGGCGATCGCCAGGGCGCGGCCCGCTTCCGGCGCCCGCATCGCCGCCGCCGCGCTCGCCGCGAAACAGCTGACCGGCCAGCATCCGAACGTCGATTTCGCGCTCGGCGCGGCCGTGACGGCGCTCGGGCTGCCCGACGGGAGCGCGCTGGCGCTGTTCCTCGTCGGACGCACGGTCGGCTGGATCGCGCATGCGATTGAGCAGTACGAAAGCGGCGTCCTGATCCGGCCGCGCGCCCGCTACACCGGCCCGCGCCCTGGGCTTGTGATCGGGGCATCGCCTGACCGGGCCGGTCCGGCCGGGGCTCGCCCGCGGTGAGCCGCTATCAGCCACTCGCTCAAACGCAACCCTGTATTCGGCATTCTGAACGACATTCGGCTCGTCGCACCGAAGCGGCTGCGCTACGATGCCGCAAGCGTATCGGTCCACTGCGGAGGCTGTCGCGATGACCCGCGCCTATAACGTCATCGATGCCGATGGGCACATCCTGGAGCCGCTCGATCTCTGGGACAAATACATGGACCCCAAATTCCGCGACCGGGCGCCGCGGCTTGTCGTCGATCCCGCGACCGGCACCGAGAAGCTCGACGTCGAGGGCCAGCTGCTCGGCAGCCAGCAGGGCATGGGCGGGATCGGCGGTGTCGGGGCGCGCCAGGGCGCGGTCAAGGCGGCCGAGATGAAATACAATGAGGGCCGCCCCGGCGGGTTCGACCCGCACAAGCGCATCCCCGACATGGACCTCGACGGCATCGACGCCGCCTTTCTTTATCCGAGCATGGGGCTGTTCGCCGGCGCGGTGCACGACCCGGAGCTGGCGAGCGCGCTGTGCCGCGCCTACAACCGCTGGCTCGCCGATTACTGCAAGCCCTACCCGGACCGGCTGTTCGGCGTCGCGATGGTGCCGATGCAATCGGTCGAGCATGCGATCCAGGAGATGACATTCGCCCGCCGCGACCTCGGTTTCCGGGCCTGCTTTCTGCGGCCGAACCCGTATCACGGCACCAAGATGATCAACGACCCGATGTACGAGACCGTTCTGGCAGGCGGCCGAGGACCTCGACATGGCGATCGGGTTCCACGAGGGCGGCTCCTCCGGCATGCCGACGGTCGGGATCGACCGCTTCGAGGGCCGCGCCGCGCGCCACATCGTCAGCCACACGATGGAGATGATGCTGGCCTGTCTCGCGGTGATCTGGGGCGGCGTCTGCGAAAAGCACCCGAAGATCCGCATCGGGTTCCTCGAATTCGGGCGGCGGCTGGATCGCGCCGTGGCTCGACCGCATGGACCGGCATTTCGACGACCAGGGCTTCAACGATAGCGGCCTCAAGACCCGGCCCAGCGAATTGTTCCGGCGCAATTGCTGGATCTCGTTCGAGCCGGTCGAGGGCAGCCTCAACGCGCTGGCCGACTATATCGGCCCCAACAAGATCATGTGGGCGACCGACTACCCGCACCGCGACGGCTTCTTCCCCGGCGCGCCGGACATGGTGCGCGAGCGCCTCAAGGGCACCTCGCCCGAGACGCAGCGCGGCGTGCTCGCCGGCGGCGCGATGGGCTTCTACGGCCTGAACTGATCTCGAACACGCCTTCTCCGCTGCGTCCGGACAGCGGAGGAGGAACGTGCAACGTCAAGATTTTTCCGGAACCACCACGCGGAGGAACCACATGAGCGGTCACGGCCATCATACCCCGGAGGAAATTCGGGCCAAGCTGAACCACCCGATCGTCGACGGTGACGGCCACTGGGTCGAATATGACCCGGTCTTCGCCGAGCAGATGCGCAAAGTCGGCGGCGACAAGGCGGCCGACGGTTTTCTGGCGGCGATGGCCGCGACCAAGAACGCGCTCGAACTCGGCGTCGCCGAGCGCAAGCGGCGCCGCGTCGCGATGCCGGGCTTCTGGACGCGGCAGACCGGCAACACGTACGACCGCGCCACGGCGATGATCCCGCATCTGCTGTATGACCGGCTCGACGAGATCGGCTCGGATTTCGCGATCATCTATCCGACCGCCGGGCTGCGCCTGCCGCGCATCGTCGATGACGAGACCCGCCGCGCCGTGATCCGCGCCTACAACATCGTCTCGGCGAGCTATTTCGAGAAGCTCCAGGACCGCATGACGCCGGCCGCGATCATCCCGATGCACACGCCGGACGAGGCGATCGCCGAACTCGAATTCGTCACCAAGCAGCTCGGCTCGAAGGTCGGCATGTTCGGCAGCGCGCAGCCGAAAAAGGTGCCGTCGGTCAACTCGGACGATCCCGACGTCAACCGCCTCGCGGTCTATTACGAGGTGTTCGGGATCGACAGCGAGTACGATTTCGACCCGGTCTGGGAGAAATGCCGCGAAGTCAAGATCGCGCCGACCTTCCACTCGGCCGGCAGCAACCAGGCGCTGCGCAACTCGCCGACCAACTTCACCTACAACCATATCGGCCATTTTGCCGATGCCGGCCACGCGGCGGCGAAGGGCATCTTCCTCGGCGGCGTCACCAGGCGTTTCCCGGAACTGCGCTTTGCCTTCCTCGAAGGCGGCGTCGGCTGGGGCGCGCAATTGTTCGGCGATCTGATGGAGCATTGGGAACGCCGCAACATCAAGGCGCTCGAAAACATGAAGCCGGAGAAGCTCGACCGCGACATGCTGATGAGGTACGTCGAGAAATACGGCTACAAGGAGCACGCCGAAGCGCTGCGGGCGCGCGACGGGTGGCCCGATCCGGAACTGCGTTCCACTGGCGGGGTCGAGAATCTCGACGATTTCGCGGCCCTGCAAGTTCACCCGCAAGGAGGACTGGGTCGATCTGTACGTCAAGCCGTACTATTTCGGCTGCGAGGCGGACGACCGGATGAACGCGACCGCGTTCCTGAAGCTGAACCCGTTCGACGCCCAGCTCAACGCGATCTACAGCTCCGATATCGGGCATTTCGACGTGATCGACATGCGCGAGCCGCTGGCGGAAGCCTATGAGCTGGTCGAGGACGGCTATATCAGCGACGCCAACTTCCGCGACTTCGTGTTCACCAACGCGGTCAAGCTGTGGGGCACGCAGAACCCCGACTTCTTCAAGGGCACGCGGGTCGAGAAGGAAGCCGCGGCGGTCCTCCAGGGCACCAGCCAGCCGCGCTACGCCGAAGCGGCGAAGTAAGCCCCGCCGATTGCTGACGAAAGCCTCTCTCCTCGCCTTTGGGGAGAGAGGTTGTTTTGCCGGAAGCCAATCAAGGTGGTCCGCACGGACCACCTTTTTTACTGCATCAGCGGCGGGCGTGCCGACGAGACTCAAGCTTGAATCGCAGGCTGCCGATCCGGAGCCTATATCCGATCAATTCCGGGCCTGCTGAGCCGGACCCCGAGAGGCCGGCTGTTCAGGGCGAGGCCGTTCGCTGGAGGAAACATGCTCCGCTTCTGTGCCAATCTCGGGTTTCTGTTTCCCGAGCTGCCGTTTCTCGATCGTTTCGCGGCGGCGGCGCGCGCCGGGTTCGCCGGGGTCGAATTTGCCTCGCCCTACGAGCATCCGGCCGCCGAACTGCGCACGCGGCTAAGCGACAACGGGCTGACCCTGGCGCTGATCAACAGCCCGGCCGGGAACCGCGCCGCCGGCGAGCGCGGCTTCGCCTGCCTCCCCAGGCGCGAGGCGACGTTCCGCGACAGCATCGCGCAGGCGCTCGATTACGCGGCCGCGCTCGATTGCCGGCTCGTGCATGTGATGGGTGGGGTGCCGCCGGCCGATCGCCCCTATGACACGGCGCTGGCTCTCTACGCCGTCAATCTCGCCTGGGCCGCCGAGCGCGCTATTGCCGCCGGCGTCAAACTCGTCATCGAGCCGCTCAATCCGCGCGACGCGCCGGGCTACCTGCTGCGAACGCAGGAACAGGGGGCCGCGATCGTCGCCGCGATCGGCCGCGACCGGCTCGGGCTGCAATTCGACCTGTATCACTGCCAGACGGCGCAGGGCGATGTGACGACGCGGCTCGCGGCGCTGATGCCCGTCATCGATCATATGCAGCTCGCCGACGTGCCCGGACGGCACGAGCCGGGCACTGGCGAGATCGGCTGGGAATACGTGTTCCGGCGGATCGACGAACTCGGCTATGCCGGCTGGATCGGCTGCGAATACGCCCCGCTCGGCGACACGGTCGAGGGCCTCGCTTGGCGCCGCCGCTACAAGGTCTGAGGGCCGGCGCTGAACGCCGGCCCGTCTTGCCGCCTACCAGATCGGCGAGCGGCCGCCATCGACGTTGATCGAGGTGCCGGTGATGTAGGAGGCCGCGTCGGACGCCAGGAAGGTCGCGATGCTGGCGAATTCCTCGGCTCGCCCCATGCGCCCTAGCGGCACGGCGCGGCCGGCCTGCGCGATGAAATCGTCGAGCGACACATTGGCGCCCTCGCGGCTGTGCCGGCGCACGATCTGGTCGCTGACGATGACCCCGACATGCAGCGAATTGGCCAGCACGTTGTGCGGCGCGCCCTCCTGCGACAGGACCTTTGTAAAGGCCAGCTGCGCCGCGCGGCTGATCGAGGTCGGCGCGCTGTCGGCCCCAGGGGCCTTGGCCCCGATGTTGAGCACGCTGATGATCCGCCCCCAGCGGCGCTCCTTCATCTGCGGGAAAATCAGGCGGCAAAAGCGGACCTGCGCAAACAGCTTAAGGTCGAAATCGGCCTGCCACATCTCGTCGGTTATCGTCTCCGACGGCCCGCGGGTCGATTGTCCGGCATTGTTGACGAAGATGTCGATCTTGCCGAAGGCCGACATCGCCTCGTCGTAGGCGCGACGGATAGCGTCGGCCTTCGCGACGTCGCAGCTGATCGCGACGACTTTGCGGCCCGGCGCGCCGGCCTCGATCTGCGATTTCGCCTCGGCGAGCGTGCCGGGGTCGCGCGCCAGGATCGCGACATCGGCGCCCGAGGCCGCGTATTCCTGCGCGATCGCGAGACCGAGCCCCTTGCTGCCGCCGGTAACGATCGCGCTTCTGCCGTCCAACCGGATTTCCATGACAACTCCCTCCCGTGATTTCGTGCCGACCCGCGCCGGCGGGGGCGCCTAGTTTGCCGTGATGCGGTCGATCTCGTCCATGTCTTCGCGCGACAGGGACCAGCCGGCCGCCGCGACATTCGCCGAAACCTGCTCCGGCGTCGTCGCGCCGGCGATGACGCTCGCCACCATCGGGCGGTGCAACAGCCAGCTGAACGCGAGTTCGAGCAGGGTGTGGCCCCGCGACGCGCAGAACGCGCCGAGGCGCTCGACGCCTGTCCCAGTTCGCCTCGGTCAGGTAGCGCTCGGCGACATGCGGCATCGCGGCCATGCGCGTGCCGGAAGGCAGCGGCCCGTCGCGGCGATATTTTCCGGTCAACAGACCGTTGGCGAGCGGCGCGAACGGGACGAGCCCGAGACGGTAGGACTGCAGCACCGGCATCAGCGCGTCTTCGAGTTCGCGCTCCGAGCAGATTGTAGCGCTCCTGGCAGGCGACAAAGCGCTCCAGACCGAGATGCGTCGAGGTCCACTGCGCCTCGACGACCTGCCAGGCCGACAAGGTCGACGAGGCGATATAGCGGACCTTGCCCTGATGCACGAGATCGTCGAGCGCACGCAGGGTTTCCTCGATCGGCGTGCGGGGGTCGGCGATGTGCTGGTAGTAGAGGTCGATATAGTCGGTGCCGAGCCGCTTGAGGCTGGCTTCGACCGCGCCGACGATGTAGCGGCGCGAGGCGCCCTGCAGCCGCCCCCCTTGGTTCATGGCACGGTCCATCGGACGGGCGAATTTGGTCGCGAGCACGATGTCGTGCCGTCTTCCGGCCAGTGCGCGGCCGAGATATTCCTCGGACCCGCCGCGCTCGCCGTAGGTATCGGCGGTGTCGAAAAACGTGATGCCGAGATCGAGCGCCTTGTGCACGACGGCACGGGTTGCCGCCATGTCCATCCGCCCGCCGAAATTGTTGCACCCGAGCCCGACCGCCGAGACGATCAGGCCGGACCGGCCCAGATTGCGCTGTTCCAATACCGAAGCTCCGATGCCTGCTGATCCTCTCGCGCCGGATCATACACGACCGACGCTCGGGGCCGGGTCACAACTGACCTGATACGACAAAGCGGATAAGGCGGGTACTACGCAAATATCGCGGTCGAATTGTGTCGCCGGATTTACTTGCGGCGAGCCCGGCCATAATTTGCACCCAATTTGAGCATTGACCGACAGCAGGAATAGTGGAGGTATCGATGCGGCGTCGAGCGTTCCTCGCGAGCGGCGGCTTCGGGCTGGCGGGCGCGGCGGCGCTCGCGGCGCCGGCGATCGCGCAATCGCAACCCGAAATCAAGTGGCGGATGGCCACGAGCTGGCCGAAGAGCCTCGACACGCTATTTGGCGGCGCCGAATTTCTCGCTAAGCGCGTCGCCGAGGCGACCGACAACAAATTCCAGATCCGCGCCTTTGCCGGCGGCGAGATCGTGCCGGCGCTACAGGTACTCGACGCGGTGCAGAACAACACCGTCGAGATCGGACATACCGCCAGCTACTATTACGTTGGCAAGGACCCGACCTTCGCTCTCGACTGCACGATCCCGTTCGGCATGAATTACGCGGCAGATGAATGCCTGGATGACGCATGGCGGCGGGCTCGACTTGCTGCGCAAATTCTTCGCGGACTACAACGTCTACAATATCCCGGCGGGCAATACCGGGGCGCAGATGGGCGGCTGGTTCCGCAAGGAGATCAAGACCGTCGACGATCTGAAGGGGCTCAAGTTCCGCATCGGCGGGCTTGGCGGCGCGGTGCTCAGCAAGCTCGGCGTCGTGACGCAGCAGATCGCCGGCGGCCGATATCTACCCGGCGCTCGAAAAAGGCACGATCGACGCGGCCGAGTGGGTCGGCCCCTATGACGACGAGAAGCTCGGCTTCTACAAGGTCGCCAAATACTACTATTATCCGGGATGGTGGGAAGGCCAGGCCCAGCTCTACGGCCTATATCAATCTCGACCAGTGGAACAAATTGCCGAAGACCTATCAGGCGATACTGACCGCCGCGTGCTCCGACGCGCAATCACTGGATGCTCGGCAAATACGATACCGACAATGTCGCAGCGTTGCGCAAACTGGTGGCCAACGGCGCGGAATTGCGGCCGTTCTCGCGCGAGATCCTCGATGCTTCCTACAAGGCCGCGCAGGAATATTACGCCGAGCTTTCGCAGAAGAACCCGAAATGGAAGGCGATTTACGAGCCGTGGAAGCAGTTCCTCGATAACGAAATACAGTGGTTCCGGCTGAACGAATTCAGCTTCGACGCCTATATGGCAACGGCGCTGAAGAAGACCTGACCCGTTCCGGCGGGCCAACGGCTCGCCCCGAGGGGCGGTTCGGTTGGACTAAACCGGATTGACCGCGCCGTGCGGGCGGTCCGCAGCATGGAGCCACCGCGAAAGTGGGGTTTCTTTTCTCGACGCCGTGCCTCGGCACCGCGGCGGGACGAACGCCGCTGGCCACGTGAGCCTTACGGCCGCCCGCTCCGTTATCCAGAGACACTGGACAGCAACGGAAGCGCATCGATGGCCTCGCACTCGTCCTCGCACACCGTCATTTACGCCGCCCTTGCCGGCAATACCGCGATCGCGATCAGCAAATTTGTCGCCGCGATGTTCACCGGCAGTTCGGCGATGCTCAGCGAGGCGATCCATTCGACGGTCGATACCGGGAACGAATTGCTGCTGATGTTCGGATTGAGCCGAGCGGAGCGGCCGGCCGACGCGTCGCACCCGTTCGGATACGGGCTGCAGCTGTATTTCTGGGTATTCGTCGTCGCTGTGCTGATCTTCGGCTTCGGCGCGGTGTTTTCGTTTATCGAGGGACTGCGCAAGATCAGCAACCCCGAGCCGGCCAAGAACATTCTCGTCAATTACGTCGTGCTCGGGATGGCGATCCTGTTCGAGGGCGGTTCCTGGTTCATCGCGCTCCGAGAATTCCGCAAGCAAACCAACGGATTGGGCTGGTTCCGAACGGTGCGGCGCAGCAAGGACCCGACCGTGTTTGCCGTGCTGTTCGAGGATACGGCGGCGCTGATCGGCCTCGTCATCGCGCTGGTCGGCATCACGCTCGCCGACCTGCTCCATATGCCGGTGCTCGACGGCGTCGCCTCGATCGGGATCGCGCTGGTGCTGGCGGCGACGGCGATTTTCCTTGGCTACGAAAGCCAGAGCCTGTTGACCGGCGAGGCGGCTTTTCCGGAGGTCCGGCAAGGCATCGAGGCGATCGCCCGCGCCGCGCCGGGGGTGCAGCACATCAACCAGGTGCTGACGATGCATTTCGGGCCGGAACAGATCCTGGCCGCGCTAAGCCTCGATTTCGACGACGCGATTTCGGCCGAGCAGGTGGAAGAAGCCGTCGCCGGCATCGAACGCAGCGTCAAATCCGAGTTCCCGGAAGTCACCCGCATCTTTGTCGAGGCCAAGGAACTCGACGCGCAGCAGCGGCGGATGCTCCGCGCCTGAACGGCGGTGCCGAAGCGGGGACTCATCGTCCGAGCAAACCGGGAGTGAGCCCGCGGCCGGTACGGCTAACGCGAGCGCGACGAACCGGACGAACCGGGCAGCCGGTCGCGCCCTTGTACTTCGTCGCCAGCAGGATGAAGCAGAAACTCGCCAGCCGCTCGCGCGCGATTTCGTCCAGCGCCAGGTTCTCGATCAGATATACGCCGGCTTCGGCCAGCACGTGCTGGTGCACCGGCATCATCAGGCTGCGGTCCGGGTTGGGCAGCACCTCGACCGCCATGTTGTCGCAGCCGATCGCGACGACGTCGCGCTCGTCAGCCAGTGCGCCGCCGGCACGTCGATGCCCGGTCTCGCCCTGCGAGATAGCGCGGGTTGTCGATGCCGAAATACCGGCCCCAGCCGGTGCGGATCAGCACGATGTCGCCGGCCTCGATCGCCACGCCGGCATCTCGGCGGCGCGCGCCAGGTCATCGGGCGACACGGCCCGGCCCGGCTTGAGGAATTGCCCGCCGTCCAGCCCGGCGACGTCGAGCAGCACGCCGCGGCTGATCATCGGCGGCGCGTGCTCGATGCCGAGCTTGTCGAGCCCCCAATCGGTGACCGCCTCGGCGGCGCTCGAGCCCGTTATAGAGCCTGTCGCCGATCGAGAAATGGCCGAGCGCGTCGATATGCGTGCCGACATGCATCGTCATCTCGACCCGCTCGACGTTGGCGCCGGCGTCGTTGGTCGCGCCGGTCGTTGCGGCGGCGCTTGATCGAATCGCGCCACGACGCCCAGATCGACAGCAGATACGGCGTCTGGTTCGGCACCAGAAAGGGCGCGTCGGCGCTGATCTCGTGGCTCACATCATAAATCCGGCCGCTTTGCACCGAGCGCAGCGCCGCGAGCCGTCTCTCGACCGTCAGCAGGTTGCCGGCGCCGATCTGGTCGCCCGCGCCCCAGCGCGAGCTCGGCCATTGCGAATGATCGTGAGCGAGCCAACTCATATCGCGCTCTCCGCCGTCATAGATGCCGAAAGATTACTCGGCTTCTCCGGTCTATATCGCGTGCAAAGTTTTCCGTCGCAGCACACTGCCGGCTGGCAGCCCCGAATTTCGCCAATCAGGTCATAACACGTCATAAGAAGCGGCTTCTCGGGGCGCCGCCGTCCGTCGGTTTGGTGAAGCCGTTGCGGCTAGGCGTTTCGGCGTTGACGGCGATGGAGGCAGGCCGCATCCCAGCAGGGCGCTGCCGAGGTGTCGTCAGCCCTCGTCCGGTTCGGGGACGACGAAGCAGCCGAACTTGGCCTTGCGCAGAACCCCGCAGGCGTCGCGCGCGCCCTTGTCGGTAAAATCCGACACCTGCACCGCGTACAGCGTACCCTTGCGCCCGCCGTCGATCTTGAGAACGCGTACATCCTTTCCCCTGGCCGGCTTGAGCCGCGAGGCGCTTTTCGCGAGCCTGGCCGCGGCGGTCCGCGCCCGGAACGCGCCGAGCTGGATCGCGCGATCCCTGTCGTCCGCCGCCTGCGCGCCGGCGCGTTTCTGGCCTTGGTAGCCGGGGCGTTTACGGCCCGGCGGATCGCGAGCTTCGCCGCCGGCGCCGCGACTGCCTTTCCGACCGGCGCGGCGTAGGTGGCGAGACGGGCGACGAGGCCGGCGCGCTTCGCTTGGCCGGGGGCCGGTTCGACCGTGTCCGCGCCGGCGACATGCACCGCACCGAGCGCCGCGAAGCCGCGGTCGAGCAGCGCGGCCATCTGCTTGTCGCGAACCGGCCACGACGGGCTGCCGAGGACGACCCCGATCAGGCGATGCCCGTCGCGCTCCGCCGACGCCGCGAGATTGAACCCCGAGGCGCGCGTGAACCCGGTCTTGATGCCGTCCGTGCCCTCGTACGATTCGAGCATATGGTTGTGCGTGGCGATCGTCTGGCCGCGGAACTCGAATTGACGAACCGAGAAATACGCATATTCGCGCGGGAAATCCTGATGCAGCGCCAGCGACAGCCGAGCGAGATCGCGCGCCGTCGTGCGCTGCTCCGGGTCCGGCAGACCCGAGGCGTTGCGGAATGTCGTGTTGACCATCCCGAGCCGGCGGGCGGTTTCGGTCATGCGCGCCGCGAAAGCGGGTTCGCTGCCCGCCAGCGCCTCGGCCAGCACCACCGCCGCATCGTTTGCCGAGCGGGTCACCAGGGCCAGGATCAGCGAGCGCACCGCGACCGAATCGCCGGGTTTCAGCCACAGCTTGCTCGGCGCCTGGGCGGCCGCGTGGGCCGAGACCGGGAGGCGCTGATCGAGGCTGAGCCGGCCCTCGTTGAGCGCCGCGAAGGTCAGGTACAGCGTCATCATCTTGGTCAGCGAGGCCGGATAGGCGGCCATGTCGGGCTTGGTCTGGCTCAAAACCGTGCCGGTCTCGGCATCGATCAGGATCGCCGAGCGCAGCGCCGGTAACGGGGCCGCCTTGGCGCTCTTGACGCCGCCCTTGCCGCCAGTGCGTCCTTTCTTGGCGACGAGCTTTTTCGTGTGGCGATGCTTCGTAACGTGGCGTTTGGCGGCGGCATGCGACACGGCGTGGTGCGCGTGCCGCGCTTCATGCCTTTTCTTGCTTCTGCCGAAGCTGTCGGCCGGCGCCGCGAACAGCAGCGACAAGCTCGCCAGCGCGACAATGACCGCCTTTGCCGCGCGCCGCCCCGGCCGCCGACCCCGATCGGTCGCCAGCCGCGCATCAGTCCCCAGCAGCGAGGTGACTGCCATGTATTCCCCACTATACGAGCAGATGTTGTCCCCAAATTCGCTTCGAAATGTTCTGAAAAGACGCAGACAGAGCTTTTCCGGCGCCAGGCGTTGCTCGCTTCGGCGGGAATTTGCCTCGAAAACGCTATCGTGGTCCCCCGTTTCGGACGGAATCCTGGGAGCGGCGTCGGCAGCTTGTCCACCCTTTTTTGCGAATTGCCTCACTCAGACTTGGCGTCCGGTGAAGGAACTACTCTGGATGCCGCGCCGGAACCGTCCGCCGATTCGCGTCGGGATCGACCAGGGGCGCCGCATGCAGGCGGACATGCTGGGGCGTACTCGCTCTCCGATCCTCGAATTGTGTTCCTGTTAGACTGAGGCGGTGAGCAGCCTTCGCCTTCCGCAATCCTGGTCGGCGGCGCTGGCCGCGATCGCCGGCAGCGCTCTGGTTGGCGTGATGCCGCTCGCCGCGCTGCACCTCTATGCCGACGGGCTCAGCCCGCCGTCGATGCTGTTCTGGCGCTACGTGATCGCGATCCTCGCGCTCGGCGCCGCCGCGATTCTCGCCGGTCTCAAGCTGTCGCAGGCCTGGCGCGACGGCGCCTGGCGCGTCGTGCTGCTCGGCGCGACATTGGGCGCCGGCCAGACGCTGTGCTTCTGGGAAAGCATCAAGACGCTGGAGACCAGCGTCGCGGTCCTGCTGTTCTACACCTACCCGGCGCTCACAGTCGCGCTCGACCGGCTCGTGTTCGGGCACCGGGTGCGTCCGCTGGCGCTGATGTGCATCGGCGCGATCCTGTTGGGGGCGGCGCTGATTACCGCGCCGGGGCTGCACGGCGGCACGCTCGACCCGCGCGGCCTGGCCTGGGCGTTGCCGGCGCCGCTGCTCTATGCCGTCTATCTCGCGATCAATGTCCGACTCCTGCGCCGGTACAAGCCGCTGATCGGCGCGGCCGGGCTGTATATCGGCATGGCCGCGACGTTCGGCGCTGATGGCCGGCTGGTTCGGCCTGCATGTTCCGACAACGCCCGCCGGCTGGGCGTGGCTGCTGTTCATCGGGCTCGGACCCGGCGCGGTGACGATGACGCTTGTTCACCTACAGCGTGCCGCGTCTCGGCGCGAGCAGCTTCGCGATCCTCGCCAATACCGAGCTGGTCGTCGTCGTTTCGATCGGCGTGCTGGTGCTCGGCGAGGCGATGACGCCGTGGCGGGCGGTCGGCGGCGCGCTGATCGTCGCCGGCATCGTCGCGCATGTCCTGGCCCGCCGGCCGCCGCCGACGCGGCCAGCGGGCGAGATACGACCTTGTCCGCCGCCGCGCGCGCCGAGCCCGCCGCCTGATCAGAAATCAAGCAGCCGGGCGCCCCGTCTCTGGCCGAGTTGACCGCTCAGTTTGCTCTCACACCCTTCGGGGCCGCATGCATCTGCGGCAATCCCGCGAAAACGTCCTTTTCGCAGGCCGGCATAAATTCCGCCTGGGTGATCTTGTTGTCATCGGCAATATGCAGCCCCGCCTTTTTGGCGGCCTTCGCATACGGACCGATTTCGTCGCCGTCGATCGCTCCATCGTGATCGACATCGGCCTTCGCCCACATCGCCTGGCAGTCCGCCGCGCTTGCCGCGAAGACCGGTGTCGCAAAACCAAAGGCAAAGACCAACGCCGAACCCGCGAACAGGAATTGCTTCATCTTCTCTCCTCCCTCGATGACCGGTGCGGTTCTTTATCGCCGCAGCGCGGCAGCCTCATATCGCCGCCGCAACGTGAAACATCTCATGCTTCGGTTTTCGATCCGATCGAAGCGACGAAAGGCCGATGCGCCGTTCGGTTCACCTCGGGCAAGCCGAACGGCGCTCGTTGCTTCGCGGGTTCTCCCGACCTAGTATTTCTCGATCGGCAGGTCGAGATGCGGGAACGGGCTGTGGACGTGCGGCCACACCACCTGCGGCGCCGCCCGGATATAGGATTTGTCGAGTTCGCCGTAGCCGTTGACGCCGAGCAGCGACAGGCAGATGCGGATCTCGTCCTCGAGGATCTCGAACAGCCGCACGACCCCCGGACCGCCGGCCGCCGCGAGACCGTACACATAGAGCCGGCCGACCACGACGCAATCGGCGCCGAGGATGATCGCCTTGACGACATCGGTGCCGCGCGTGATCGAGCCGTCGACCCACACCTTGCCGCGCCCGCCGACCGCCTCGACGACCTCCGGCACGACCGAGATCGACCCGACGCCCTGGTCGAGCTGGCGCCCGCCATGGTTCGACACGTAGACGACATCGACGCCGTGATCGACCGCGATCCGGGCGTCCTCGGCCGTCGCGATGCCCTTGATGATGACCGGGATCTTCGACAGCCGCTTGATGCGCTCGATGTCGCGCCAGTTGAACCGCGCCTGATAGATCCGCGCGTCGCCGACGCCGCACGCGGCGGCGCTCGTGCCGCTTGGCGATGTCGCGCTCGCGCCGGCTGTAGCTGTCGGTATCGACCGTCAGGCAGAACGCGTTGTAGCCGTTGTCCATCGCGCGCCGGACATGGTCGTCGACCCACGCCTCGTCGCCGCGCACATAGAGCTGGAACACGCGGAACCCGTCGCCGGCCGCCTCGGCGGTCTTTTCGAGGCCGGGATGCGACACCGACGACAGGATCATGCCGTTGCCGAACTTTGCCGTCGCCGCCGCGACCGTGCCGCCGCCGCCCGGCTCGAAATTTTCGAGCGAGCCGACCGGCGCGCACAGCACCGGGATGCGCAATTTGCGGCCGAAAATCTCGCGGCTCACATCGACACTCGGACACGTCGCGCAGCACGCGCGGCCGGAAGCCGATCGAATCGAGCGCCAGCCGGTTGCGCGCCAGCGTCGTCTCGCTCTCCGAGGCGCCGATCAGGTAATCCCAGTTGTTGCGGTTCAGGTTCTGCCGCGCGACCTTGACGAACTCGTGCAGGTTCTGAAAGCGGTAGTCGAGATTGTCGTCGTCCGACATCGGCGCGGCCTCGTCTTTCGCGTGGATGGATTGCTGGCATCGGCAGTGGCGGAAATACGGCGCGCACCCTAGCCGAGCCTTGACAAACCAGCAACCGCGCACCGCGCCGGGCCGGGCCGCGTCTTTTGCTGTTGGGCAGCATCGGCGACAGTCGCTACGATACCGTCCCGAAGACAACACCGCAGAGGAGACGCAACATGCCCCACCGCGTTCTGACCCCGGACAGCCACGGCGACGAGACGATGCAGATCGCCCACGACTTGCTGCCCGACGGCCTCGAGCTGGTCACCGCGCCGCACGGCCGGCCCGAGTTCTGGAACCTGCTGAAGGACGCCGATTTCTATATCGGCGCCGGCCAGTTCAAGCACGGCCCCGAATTCTACGCCCAGGCGCCGAAGCTGAAGCTCGTCCAGACCCTGAGCGCCGGCTACAACACCTACGATCTCGACGCCGCCCGCGCCGCCGGCGTGCCGATCTGCAACAATGGCGGCGCCAATGCCACCGCCGTCGCCGAGCACGCGATGCTGCTGATGCTCGCCGTCTCGCGCAAGCTGATCTGGGTGCACGAGGGCGTCACCTCCGGGCGCTGGCGCGGCAACGACTTCAATCAGGCCAAGCTCTACGAACTCGAGGACAAGACGCTCGGCATCGTCGGCCTCGGCAATATCGGCAAGAAGGTCGCGCGCCGCGCCAAGGCCTTCGACATGCGGATCAATTATTACGACATCAACCGCATGACGACCGACCAGGAAGACGCGCTCGGCGTCCGCTTCGTGCTGCTGCCCGAGCTGCTGAAGACCTCGGACATCGTCACGCTGCACGTGCCGCTCGACCTGTCGACGCACAATCTGATCGGCGAGCGCGAACTCGGCCTGATGAAGCCGACGGCGATCCTGATCAACACCTGCCGCGGCCCGGTGGTCGAGGAGAAGGCGCTCTACCGGGCGCTGCGCGACGAAAAGATCCTCGGCGCCGGGCTCGACGTCATGCGCGAGGAGCCGCCGCAACCGGACCACGAGCTGTTCACGCTGCAAAACGCGATCTTCAGCCCGCACTCGGCCGGCCCGACCTGGGACAACCACCCGAAGCGCTGGCGCAACGCCTTCGACAATTGCGAGCGCGTCGCGCGCGGCCAGAAGCCGTTCTGGATCGTCCCGGAACTGCGCGGGTAGAGAGGGAATCCCGGCGAGATTTGCCTCACGAAGTTTGTCCACGGGCCGGCGAAATGCCACGCCCGTGGGCTCGCCGCGGCAGCCCAAACGCTGTCATCGCGAGTTCCGGAGCTTGCCGCCCGGGAGGGGCGGGTCCCCGTTCTTCCCTTTCAGCGCACAATTTTGAAGGGGCCAACTCGCCAGAGATTAAGACGGTTAGCGGCCGATGCCGACGCTGTTAAGCCCGCGCCGCCCGCCCGGCGCTCCGAGGCCGCCAACACCGCCAGTCCCGCACGGGCGCGAGCAGCCGCGGCGCCAGCGGCTCCAACACCAGCGCTACACCGGGCCGGGCATGTTGGTCGACTTCATGGGTTTGTGGTGCGGCAGCGGCAGCCGATAAATAGGTCAGCCTCTCCTTAGAGTAAGTTGAACGGATTTAATCGATTAGGAGCGACGTCTTGAAGTTTGGCAGCAAACTTTGTCTGTGTTCTCACCGCTGTCGTCATCGTGATCACAGCAGCGGGTCCTACCGAAGCGGTCGTGTTGGGCGGGGGCGGCGCGGAGCCCCCGTTTAGCGCGGGCTCTGCAAGGGGATTTGGTGATGATATCGAGGGAGGATCGACGCGTCCCCGATTTGTGAGCGACGAGGCAAAAGGCCGGTTTGTCGCACCCTTCGCCTCGTGCTTTTGGCGCCTTACGGGCTGATTGTGATGCGGTTATCGACCTTGACCACTCCTGGAGCCGCCCAGGCGGCACGTTCAGCTTCGCGGCGTTCGGCCCAGGATCGGACAGTGCCTTTGAGAATGACTTCCCCGCCGATTGTCTCGACGCTAATCCGATTGGCGTCAACCTCGGCACTGCGCCGGAAGGCCTCCTCGATGTTGCGCTTGATCTCGCCGGGCGCGGCTCGCGGCTGTAGCTTAATTAAATTGCTTACCCCTTTGACGCCTGGGACGCGCCGGGCCGCGTTTTCGGCCGACTCTGCGCTGGTAATTCCACTCGACGTTTCCTTCGAGGGTGACCCAGCCATTCTTCACGACGGGACGAATGTGTTCGGCTGACAGTGGCAGTCTCAATTTGATCGCCGAGACGACCTCGCGCGCGATATCGGGGTCCGGTCTATCGGAACCGGTCGGTAGCCGCACCTCGATATCGTTGGCCAATCCGACGACCCCGGCGACCCGCTTGGCTGCCTCCTCGGCTTCGAATTTATCTGCGTAGCGCTTGACGAAGCCGGTCAGGGTTACGACGCCGTTCTTAACCGATACGGCGATGTCGCCGGGGTCGAGAACGGGATCGAAGCGCAGCTCGTCCTCGACATCCCGTTTGATTTCGCTGTCGGAACGCATAGTTCCTCCTCCTGCTGGCGAGGTTCGCGAATTAAAAATCGCCGTATGCAACGGGCGCATGCAGCCGCGAACATTGAGCTGTGCGCAGGCGCAAACATCGTGAGGAACCGCATGCGCCGCGTTGATAACAGTCAAGTTTCGATGATTTTTGCCCTGTTAAGCAGAATTGGGAATCGGGCCGATACGGCGTGGTGACATATTGATGATCGCCAAGTTTATACGCGCCCGGATTTCTCATCTCTGCACATATTTGCCTTTTTCATGCAAACCAACCGGATCGCAGAGCGGTTGTTGAGAAAGAAAAAAAGAAAGAAGTGCCGAATGCTTGCGAATTGACGGCAGTCAAGGCGACCGTCTCGGGAACGCTGTCTAGTGCCGAACCACGGATCAACGAGATGCCGAATTGGATCACCGATGATCATTGCCGATGCGGATGCGCCGATATGCCGTCTCCCGGAGAATGAAGGCGATAAGGGCAGGGCGCCTGACCCGAGCGACAACCAGACGCCCGGGTCAAGTGATTCATGTATCCGGCCCAACTACCTCCTACGATCACCCGGCCGGCGACGGCGCAAGCCCTTCAGCCGGCGGCGACAGCGATCTTTCCGCGGTGCTGCTGGCGATGGCCAGCCACGATTTGCGCCAGCCACTGCAGGTTATTATTGGCGCACAAGAGTTGCTGACCGAGCGCCTCCCCCGCGACGGGCTGAACAGGCCGCCCTGGCGAGCATCGCGCGCGCGTCAGCGCAGCTCTCCGACTGTCTTTCGATGCTGGTCGATGCGCTTCACCTGCACCACGCGGCAGGCTGTGATCATCTGGTGCCGGTTTGGCTCGACAACATCCTCTCGGCCCTCGTGGCGGATCACGCCGAATGGGCGCGAGCGAGGCGAGTGGAGCTTCGCGTCCTTCCGGGACGCGCACGTGTCTTGAGCAATCCTGTCCTGCTCGGTGGAATCCTGCGCAATCTGGTGCGCAACGCCGTTGCCTACACGCCGCCGGGCGGGCGCGTGCTTATCGCCTGTCGCCGCCGGCGACCGGCGGTGCACATCGAGGTGCGCGATAATGGCGTCGGCATACTCGCCGAGGCACACGCAGAGGTGTTCCGCGCCTTCAGCCGGGCCGATGCGACCCAAGCCAACGGGCTTGGCCTCGGACTCTTCATCGTCAAGCGCGCGGCGGAGCAGTGCGGACACCGCATCGAACTGTATTCCGCGCCGGGACGCGGCTCGCGCTTTGTGGTCATCGCCGCGAGCGTGGATGCGTAGCCCAGCGCTGCTCGGTCTCACCCCGGGAATGCTCCCGGTAACATTAAGGCTGGCTAGTGCAGCAGTCGCGACGCCGCGGGGACGACGAGATTTGTTGCGACCCGCTGTAGCTGCTCGATGAGATCAGGGACAGCGGCCCCGGGCAGTTCCAACGCGATCGGCACGCCGTCCGCGGTCGTGACATGGAGAATAGCCGCCGAATTGCCCCGCGATGTCCCGACCCGAGCCGCCTCGACCGGAATCGCGTCGGTGTCCACCCCCTCGACGGCCTCATTGGGGTTGCGGGCAATGCGGCGTCGGTGCGCCACTCGCGCGGTATCGGCCAAGACCGTGATCAGGTACCCCAGCGCCTCGAACGGATAGACGAGGGGATACTCGGTTCCGTCGCCCAGCCGGTGTGTGATCCAGACGTGCTCGCCGTCCTCCGACGTGCCGCACGCCGTCAGGTCGGTGATCTTGACGCCGCTGATATCCGCCATGTGCGATTCCCCTCCGCCTTCTCGGGCCCCCGCCCGGAACCGCAACAAGCTGCGCGTTGGCAGAAAGGCGGACAAGGCGACCGTTGGTCACGCCGAGCAGGATTTGACGAGCGTCAAGGCGCAGCATCCCGAAGCACGGTAACCTGCCGATCGCATTTGCGGCCCGCGGATCAAGTCGGGATATGCGTATATGGCAGTTCTCAAACCAGCGAAGGCCGAGTGGCGGCCGTTTTTTGACCGCATATCGCGCTCGCTGACCGGCCGGCGCGCCGAGATCGTGATTGTGGCACCCGCCGACCATGAGCAGATCGAGGCGGAATGGCTGCCGCTGCTGGGAATCAGCTACGATCCGAAGAACGACGTCATCGATATCATTCTCGACGGTCTCGATCATCGGATCGCTCAGCCGCAGTCCGTGGTTTCGGAAGAAAGGGGCCGAGAACTCTACAGCCTCGAAATTGTTGACCGGGACGGCGTGTCGCAATCCGTGTTGGTGCGCGAGCGATGATCTCGGCCATTGTCCAACTGGGCCAGCAGGACGACCGCTCAATGCGCCCAATGCTCGGATAGGAGATGATCGATGGCGGTACGCAAGCTCGACAAATCGGAATGGCATCCGTATTTCGAACGGACGTCGAAGGCGGTCACCGGCAAGCGCGCCGAGATCGAGATCGCCTCTTTGAGCCTTGGTCACCAGATCGAGGCGGAGTGGCTGCCGCTGCTGGGGATTACCTATGATCCGAAAAGCGATGTTTTGGAAGTCGCGCTCGACGGGCTTGACCATATGATCACCCATCCGGACCAGATCTACGTGGACGAAACCGGCCTTCTGCTAAACAGCCTCGAGATCATCGGCGGGGACGGGGTGTCGCAAATCATTCAGTTGCGCGACGCGCTGGCGCTCCCGGCTCGCCTCAGACGCTGCCGGCTAACCGGGGCGCCCTCGTCACGCCGGAGGTTAGCCGATCTGCTGCTCTAGAGACGGGCGACGACGGACGATAAATCCGGAAGTGGTCTCGGTTCAAACGTGACAGTCAGTCCGGGTTACACGCCGGACAATCGCCGGGGTCGATATGGCCGTGCGGGCACGGCTGGACCCAATCCGAGTTACCATGGATCGGACAATTCTCATCGCAAATACGATCCGGCCCTGTCTGCGGCGGGCAGATGCAACCTTCCGCTATCGCCGCGGGGCTGCCCGGCTCAGGGTGTTGGTCGTTCATCGGGACACCTTAATCAACAACCAGCGTCTCGACTAAGTCGTTGCGCTGACCGAGCGTCGACCCGCAGCTTTTTCGCTACCCCGCGGCAACGCTGACGGTGAGCACGAGCCGCGTCAAGAAGCTAGCGGATTCCGCATTGTTGGAAGCATTCGGGTCCGGGGAACGCCCGGGGGAACGAACAACGCTCCGGACCCGATACAAAAGCTCAGCTCGGGAACTTGATTTCCGGGATGTTCCGCAGTGCTTCCTTCGTTGCGCCGGGAAGCACGACTTCATTCTTTTGCTGATTGAAGACAAGACTGTTGAACGGGACGGCGATACGATGTGCGCCAAGACCCAGGAAGCCGCCGACTTGCAGAACCGCGAAAAGTTGACCGTTGTGACCAACGACGATATCGTCGATCGTCCCGATCTTCTCACCTATGTCGTTTACCACGCTATCACCGATCAGCTTGCTTGCGCGGTAACCCTCATCGACGGTCTTGACATTGACCGCGACAATTTCGACCGGCTGTTGCGAATAAACCGGCTGCGGCAGCGACAAAATCAAGACCGAAGCTGCCAATGCGCTCGCAAATCCGCGACCTGCGCAAATTGTATTACGTGACGCGCTCATGCCTGACTCCTTCGAATCCGGGCGGCATCTTTATCAGGCCGCCGCTATGTGGACACTCACCCCGATCTACCTAGCCGCAGAAGATTTTGCGAGCCTTGACGGTGATCACTATTCTTGAGGTTTAAGCTCGGTTCAGGTCCTTTATCGCGACGACCGGATCGTGTTCATACACTTAAACGCGAATCTCGTGGATGCGAATTGCGGGGCCGTTTCGCGATATGGATCAGAATCGTTCTTCGTGCCCACTTGCTACGAACCGGCGTCCTTTTCGGCCACCTGCGCCAGCCCCGACCAGTGGAGATCATCCTTGCTGCGCACCACCGCAGCGATGACGTGGTCGCGCACAAGGCTTGCATCCAGAATCGGCAGGGTCTCCGCCTGGGCCGCCACGACGCATGCGATCGAAGACGATGACCCCGATGTCGCTCTTCAGAAGATTGCGAGCAATCGCCCGGCCGGCTCGACCAAGACCGGTAAAGCCAACATCCGTCGAATTTACTCCAGGGTTGATGATTGCCGGTTCTGATGCCATTCACCCGCCGCCCCATGGGCCTTTGATGCTGCGGGCATCCTGCGGGTAATGCTGCGGCACGCGTTAAATCGTGAGCCACTGATCGGTAGTGAACGCGTTGATCGCCCACTTGCCATTGAACCGTCCGATCCCGGAATTCTTCTCGCCACCGAACGGGTAGTTCACTAGATCCAGCACCGGCTGATCGTTGACATGAGCCATGCCGACCTCAAGGCTCTGCGCAAAACGCGCGCCGCGCTCGAGATCGCGAGTGAAGACGCTGCCTGCGAGCCCGTATTCGGTTTCGTTCGCGATCCGCAGTGCGTCATCATCGCCATGCGCCCGGATCATCGGTGCGATCGGGCCGAAAATCTCCTCGCGGGCCAGTTTCATGTCATTGGTAACATCGGCGAAGACGTGCGGCGGCAGAACCAGACCGTCGGGGTCGCCGCCGGTCACCTGGTGGGCGCCAGTGGCGCGGGCATCCTGGATCCGCTCGGCCAGGCTTTGAAGCTGTCCTTTATTGATGATAGGACCGATCATCGTGGAAGGCTGCTCCGGGTCGCCGACCCTGATGGCGCGAACGCGCTCGACGAAGCGCTGGACGAACGTGTCGTAGACGCGGTCATCGATAATAAAGCGGTTGACGCTCATGCAGATCTGGCCTTGATGCAGGAACTTGCCGAACAGGCCCGCTTCCAGGGCCTGATCGATGTCGGCATCGTGCAGAACGATGAAGGGGCTGTTGCCGCCCAGTTCGAGTTCGAGCCTCTTCAGGATAGGAGCCTTCGCGGCCAGCTCCGCGATATGTCGGCCGACCGGGGTGGACCCGGTGAACGATATGACGCGTGGGATCGAATGCGTGACGAAGACGAATGCGTCGCCGATATCTCTGCCCGCGCCGACCACGACACTGAGCAGCCTCGGCGGAAGGCCGGCTTCTTCGAAGATTTTGGCGAGTAGCAACCCGCCCGTAACCGGCGTGTCGCTCGCCGGTTTGACGACACAGGCGTTACCCGCGGCCAGTGCAGGTGCGAGCGAGCGGCAAGTCAGGTGAAGCGGCCAGTTCCAAGGACTGATCACGCCAACGACACCGACCGGCTTGCGGTAAACACGGCTTTTTTGGCCGGGGACATCGGTAGGCAGAATTTTTCCCTATACTTGGTAGGGAAGCGTAGCCGCCCAGAGCATGATCGCATGGGTCAACTCATATTCGAGAGATCGCCTTCAGTGGTGTGCTGCCGAACTCGCGCACCAACCAGGAGACGATTTCGTCACGGCGGCCCTCCATTATCTCCGCTGCCCGGCGCATGACCGCGGCTCGCGCCATCGGGGTTGCCGCCGCCCATCGATGTGCGCCTTTGCCGCCGCTTTATAGGCCTGATCCATATCCTCGCAGCTGGCTTGGGGCATTTCGAGAATGACCTCCCCGGTATAAGGATTGCGGTCTTCCAACGCGTCCTGCCGGCTTCCCCGGCGCCATGCACCGCCTATCGGCATCTGGTCGAAACCGGTGTAGGGGGAAGGAGGGTTCAATTCGCGATAGGCGATATCGTTCATTACAACAGCTCCTGTGGTTAACGTAATACCACAATTCGGAGGCGCCGACCGGCTGCGTGTGCGACCATGATGAGCGAGCATTGATATCGATTAGGCGGGTGAGAAATCCCCATGCTCTACTTGGATGATCGCGCTAATACCTGCCGTTCCGCCGTTAACGCCAGCTACCGTCAGCGGATCGGCTCAAGACGTCGAATATGGCACCGGGTGTTGCGGCGGCCTTGACGGTCATCAAGTTTATCGGCCGCTTTGTTGTGAACAGCTTTTCTGTCGCGGCTACCGGCGATCCGGCCTAAAGTACCGGGAGGCTGCCGGGGCGACCACGCGGGAATGCCGCGTCGATGAGGGCGATCTGGTCTTTTGATAGAAGCAAATCGCCTGCGGCGGCGTTTTCTTCGGCGTGCTCGGGGTTCGATGCTTTCGGGATCGTGAAAAGCGACGGCCGGCGCGTCAGAAATGCGAGCGCCACTTGGCGTCGCGTTGCGCCATGTGCTGCCGCTATCTCGGCAAGCACCCGGCCTCCGGCCGTGTGCGGATCGGGGAACTGTCCGTGACCGAACGGGCTGTAGCCGGTAATGGCAACCCCGTGCTCCTCGCACCAGGGCAGCACCTCATGCTCGATTGCGCGCTGCTGCAGGTGATAAAGGACCTGATTGCAGGCGATCCGGCCGTCGCCGGCGATCAACCGGGCCTCCTGCAGGTCGGGGACATCGAAATTGCTGACACCCCAGGACAGGATCTTGCCGGCTGTTTGGAGCTCCACGAATGCCGCGATTGTTTCCTCAAGCGGGTAGCGGCCGCGCCAATGCAGCAGGTAACAGTCGAGGCGATCGGTATCGAGACGCATCAGTGACCGCTCGCAGGCCATCCGGGTCCCGGATCTCGACGCGTTCTCGGGAAGTACCTTCGAAACAAGAAACACCTCGTCACGCCGCCCTGCGATTGCCTCGCCGATCAGCTCCTCCGAGGCGCCCATTCCATACATCTCGGCCGTATCGATGTGGGTCATGCCAAGATCGAGCCCTCGGCGCAGGGCAGCGAGCGCCGGGGCATGGTGGGCCTCGTCGATATACCAGGTACCTTGGCCAATGATCGAAACCGGTCGCTTCACCGGACCAAACTGCCGTCTCTTCATCGCTTGCTCCCTCCTCACGCGGTACGGCTCGAGAGCTCGCGTGCGCCGCTGAACAGATCGATCATTCCTCGGTTGAAGGCGGGTATGTCGCCGGGCTTGCGGCTCGAAACGAGATTGCCGTCGGTGACCACTTCCTGATCCATCCACTCGGCGCCGGCGTTCCTCAAATCGGTTTTCAGCGACGGCCACGACGCGATCTTTCGCCCGCGCGCGGCGCCGGCCTCGATGACAGTCCAGGGTCCGTGACAGATCGCCGCCACCGGCTTGTCGGCATCAAAGAAGGCCTTCGCGAACGCGACCGCTTTCGGCTCCATCCGAAGCTTGTCCGGATTGATGACGCCGCCCGGCAGAAGCAGCGCGTCGAAGTCCTGCGGCCTGGCCGTGTCAAGTGCGCGATCTACCGGAAACTCGGCGCCCCAATCGGTGAAATTCCAGCCGCGGACCTGGCCGGTCTTCGGTGACACGATACTTGTGTCGGCACCGGCCTCGTCCAGGGCTTTGCGCGGCTCCACCATCTCAACCTGCTCGAAGCCGTCCGTCACCAGGATAGCGACTTTCAGTCCGTTTAAAGTGTTACTAGCCATTCTTACTGCTCCTGCATGTAACCTTGCCAGTTTCCCCCAACTCCCGCCTGGTTTTGAAGTACGAGTGTCAGTGGCACTTCACACCAGAATCTGGTCGATGTAACACCAGCGCCAGTCTTCTTCCGGCTCGAAGGATTGAATGATCGGATGTCCCACCCGATGGAAGTGCTGACGTGCGTGCCGATGCGGAGATGAATTGCAGCAGCCGACGTGACCGCAAGTGAGGCACAGCCTCAAATGAACCCAACCACTTCCAATTCTCAAGCAATCCTCGCAACCAGGGGCGCTTGGGATGACATTGCGGATCATATTCAGATGCGGGTCTGTCATGTGGTCCCTTTTCGTTGCGACTTGTTGCAGAGCCCTGCCATTGGCGCGCGAACGTATGTCGATGTGCGCTCTTTGCAGTTGTGGACGGTGCCGCACTTTTATGGTCAAACAGGCCTCGCCGCGCGAGCCGCCGCCGTGCTGAAACAATTTCAAGTTGTGCCAGCCTCGGGACGAGAAGCGCTACTGTTCGAAAACGCCCAATATATCCGATTCCTTGAGGATCAGCCGATCGGCGCCATCAATTAGCACTTCGGTGCCGGCCCATTTTCCGAACACCACACGGTCGCCGATCTTGACGTCCAGCGGGATAATCTTGCCCGCCTCGTCTCGCCCGCCCGGGCCGACGGCCAACACCTCGGCTTCAACCGGCTTCTCCTTCGCGGTATCCGGGATGATGATGCCACCTGCGGTTTTTTCTACCGCCTCTATCCGCTTGACCATCACCCGGTCGTGAAGTGGCCTGAAACCCGCCATCACGCGTCCCTCGCAGAGTTGCACGGTGCAGAGATAGCGCCTGACCGCGTCAGTCGCGTTGATACCGGTCAACTTTCCGGAGAGTTAGTAGCGGTTTGTTGCTATGCTGTAGTCGTGAAAGCCGGTCCCGCGAACCAGAGCTTATCGTCAAGGAATTAACTTTTTTAAAGGCAGTGATCGCCAACCATCTGAAATCCGTTTCATGGGATATAGTTCCGTGTGGCGATCTAGGTGATTTCCCCAAGTGTGGCCCGGGACAATTGTTCCTAGACTATTCACCGAGGGTACGGCGGAAGGACCGTGCGCGGTCGACCGCCTCGGATTGCAGGGAATGCACAAATGGCCCGATATCAAGCTGCGTTTGCGGCGGCCCCGGTAAGTCAGCAGCAAAAGATAGCGCAGCCGAAAGCCGACTGGCCAATTTTGGCCGACACGCTGGCGATACGAACGCGCTGGGGTCGTGCTCAAATCATCTACGACGAGGGTGATCCCGTCGAGTGCTGGTACCGCGTCGTTTCGGGTATGGCACGGCGGTTCAACGTACGATCTGACGGCCGCCGGCAGATCGTCGATCTGCTTCTGCCCGGAGATGTGTTCGGCTTCGGCGCACAGGGCTGGCATGCTTTTGCCGCAGAGGCGATCAGGGACGGCACCGTAATTGCGCGCTATTCGCGTGTGCGCCTCGAAACCCTTGCCGCGTCGGATCCCCGAATGGCCAGAATGCTGCACGAAATGGCATCGGAGGAAAGCCGCAGGTTGCAGGATTTGATCCTGATCCTGGGCCAAACCACGGCGCAGCAGAAGGTCGCGGCCTTTCTGGCGCATCTGGCCGGCCGCCTTGCCGGGCAGCCGGCGGATCACGTGAAGCTGCCGATCTCGCGTTATGATATCGCCGATTATCTGGCGCTTTCTGTCGAAACGGTCAGCCGTGCGTTGACCGCCCTCAAGCGCGACGGTGCTATCACGCTGGCAGGACCTCGCAACGTACGCATTGTCGCGCGCGAGTGGCTGAATGCACCTGAGCCATTTCGGAGCGAGCTTAAAGCTCTCGCTCCGTGTCGTCGCGGCTTCGCCTGAGGCCGTTGCGAGCGGGCGAAGCGCCGACTTCCGGCGCCTCATCGTCCCCGTCTTCGACCGGCGCCAAACTGGCCAGCACAGCGAGGCGGATGGCCTCGGCGATGGCGCGAAGGCCGAGGCGATCCAGTATGCGCGCGCGATGCACCTCGACTGTGCGCATACTAATCGCGAGTTTGTGAGCAATCACCTTGTTCGGGTGACCGGCCACGATCGCAGCAAGCACTTCGCGTTCGCGGCGGCTGAGGACGGTGAGCCGGCGGACCGCCCTGGCCGCCTCGCAGTGGACCGCTATATCAAGCGTCTCCACCAACGCGGCCTCGATTGCGCCGATGAGCCGACGGTCATCAAAGGGCCGTTCGAGAAAATCAACCGCTCCCGCCTTCATCGCGTGTACCGCCGTGGCAACACTGCCGGGGGGTGCCGTCACCACGACCGGCAAATGGACCCCGCGAGCCTTCAACCGGAAAAGGATGCCCAGCCCGCCGGTTTCAGGCGTTTCGATATCGAGCAGGATGCACCCGGCAGTTAGCTCTGCCGCATCCAAGGCAGCCCCGACCGTATCGTGCACAATCGAGGCGAGCCCGTATGAACGCAGCATCCGCTCCATATACCCGCTAAAAGCAGCATCGTCGGCGAGAATATGGACAACGCGGTCAGCAGACATCTTTTTTCCTGCTCGGATGCGTTATACCGATAACGGTGATCTGCGGCTCCACTCGTCGTCCCCGCTGTCGGCTGTCTTGACATGCATAGTAGAGCGCGCGCCGGCCGCGCACTAAACTCGATCAGCTTTTGGCAGAGGGGTGGACGCGCGGATCCGAAGGAGCTGGGCATGATCGGTGATCGTAGACGGGCCACGAATCCCCTCGTAGCCAAGCTATTGCGCTTTGGGCCCTTGTCGCGGACAGAAATCGGCGTTCTTGAGACGCTCTGCTCGAATGAAGAGCACTTTCGCGCCCGCGTCGATCTCCTCAACGAAGGCGATCCGCCGCGTTCGCCATTTATCATGACCCGCGGCATGGCTTGCCGCTACCGCATTCTGGCCGACGGGCGGCGACAGATCCTGACCTTCCTGCTCCCCGGAGACTTTTGCGAGTTGCACTCGTACCTGCTCAAAGCGACGGACCATTCCGCCGTCACATTGACGGCTGGTCGGCTCGTGGTGATTGAGCGCGCTGCGATCACCACCCTCATTGCGCGCCATCCGCGGATCGGCGCCGCCATCTGGTGGTGTTGGATGCAGGAAGCGGCGATCATGCGCGAGCGCATCGTCGGGCTTGGGCGGCGCAGCGCGCGAGGCCGCGTGGCCTATATTCTCTGCGAGCTGTTGTGGCGGCAGCGAGAGGTGGAGTTGGCCGAAGATCATACGATTCGGCTGCCGCTGACCCAGACCGACATCGCCGACGCGCTTGGGCTGACGCCAGTCCATGTGAACCGCGTCTTGCAGCAATTCCGCCGCGAGGGACTTATCACATTGGCGCAACGCTACCTGCGGCTGCATGACATGGGGCGTCTTCAGGGCCTGGCGGAGTTGACCGAGGATTATTTGCACTTGACCGGCATACCAGCAGAGGCAGCGCGTTACCTCGAGGAGCTGCAACGCTTACAGGAGGCAGCAACCCGACCGAACTAAGCGAGCCTTGCTAAACCTGGTGCCCACCTATGGCTGCCGTCCGTTCTGGCCGTGTGGGCACCGCATGCGAGCATTGCCCGAGTTGGTACCGGTCGGATCAATCTTTCGCGGCAAAAGTTGCGGCAATTCGTTCGATCAGCGCGGCCGGCGAGCTTGCGTGCCCTCCACGCGCCCGAGTTTCGGCCGGGTTCCGCACGAGATCGGCCACGGTGTCGATGACCTCGATTGCCTTCTCACGTGGCAAAACGGATTCCTCGACCAGGACATGGAGCAGGCTTTCGCAGAGCATCAGCGCTACTTGCCCGTGCGGATCGGATGATACCATTTTCTGCTCCTTAAAAATGGGAAGCCTAGTGGCCAGCGAGCGGCAGGCCAATTCCAACTCTAACGATTTCGTCCAAATGGATGATTGATCGACAGCAATCCGGAACGAAAGAGAGCCAGATTCGCCCGGACCTTTTGGCAGGTGTTTTGTCCGGCATATGCGAAGCAGCCCTGAAGCCTGAAGCATGGCCGGGCGTCTTGCAGGATATTACCGGCTATCTGGAAGCGGACGGTGCCGCCTATATCCTGATGAACAAGTTAACTGCACGGGTCGAATGGATCAGTGTGTCGGGCCCGAGCGTTGGGCGACAGGCGGATTACGTCAGCCATTTTGCTGCGATTGACCCTTATACCCCGCTGCTCGAAACCGAGCCCGCCCGAGGCTGGCTCCGTTTGTTGGCTTGCCTGCCCGAAACGCAACTGCGCCAGGATGAGTGGTACAATGATTTCGTGAAGAAATCGGGTGTGCGCGACATCATAGCCGCGCAGCTCTGTTCCACCCCGTTGCACAGCGTTGTGTTTGGTCTTCACTACGGACTTCATCGCGCACTTCCGGAGTCGCGGCATGCGGCGCGCCTGCAACTCCTTAACGAGCCGCTGCGCCAGGCCGCCAACCTTCACCTTCACCTAAACAATCACGAACAGAGAGCATCGGTCGCGGGTCTCGCGCTGGACCAGCTTGGCGCGGCGGTTATCGTTACCGATACTGACGGGCGGATCGTCGAACTGAACCGGGCGGGCGAACGGCTGCTCTCGGCGGGTGACGGATTGACGGTGCGTGACGGCGAGCTCAGCGCCGTGCGCAATTTCGAGACGTCGAAACTGGCCGCGCTGATCGCCGAGGCTACCAGCCTGGGAAGCGCACCAACGATCGGACGGATGCTGATCGGCAGGCGCGACGGAAGCTTGCCTTGCATGGTCACGGTCGCTCCGCTCGGGGCCGAGCTGTCGCTTGCTCCGCGTCCGCTGGCGTTGGTGCTGATTTCCGGACCCGACCAGCGTCAGCCGTCGGCGGCCGATCTGGCCGATCTATTCGGACTGTCGCCGGCCGAAAGCCGGTTGGCCGCGGCATTGATCCGGGGCAGCAGGCTCTCACAGATCGCTGTCGACACCGGCCCGCGGATCGCCACCTTGCGCAGCCAGCTGCGTTCGATCCTGAAGAAAGTCGGCGTGAGCGGTCAGGCCGACTTGATCCGTACCCTGACGAGCATACCGGTCCTGCCGCAGGCGTCCGCAAAAGGGCGATGACGAGGAGTTGGGTTATCCGCCCGTCAGATAGCGATGGACGGAGACCACCGCCATCGCGCCTTCGCCGACCGCGGAGGCGCAGCGCTTGATCGAGCCGTGCCGGACGTCGCCGGCCGCGAAAACCCCGGGCATGTTCGTCTCCATCGGATGCGGGTCGCGGTCGAGCGTCCAATTCCCGGGCCATTTGCCGTCAATCTTCAGGTCGGCGCCGGTCAGCAGGTAGCCCGCCTGGTCACGCAGGATACCGACCCCTGCCGCCCAATCGGTTTGCGGCTCACCGCCGAGGCAAAGAAACAGCCAGCTGGTTTTTTCCATCCACTCGCGCCCTGTCCGGTTGTCCCGCAACGCGATGGCCTCCAATACCTGATCGCCATGCAGCGCCACCACCTCAGTGCACAAAAGGATCTCGACCTGCGGGGTGTCGTGCAGGCGATCTATCAGGTATTTGGAAAGGGAATATTTGAGGGAATCCTCGCGCACCACCACGGTGACCTTGTCGGTATAGCGGCAGAAATGGAGTGCGGCCTGTCCCGCCGAATTGCCGCCGCCGACCACGAAGACGTGCTGGCGCCCGCACAGCATCGCCTCGCTTGCCCCGGCGCCGTAATAGACGCCGGCCCCGAAAAACCTGTCCTCGTCCGGCAATCCCAGCCGTCGGTACGCAACGCCTGTTGCACAAACCGAGGCGCGGGCGATGATCTTCGTGCCGTCCGCGAGGTAGCCGATCCCCTTCCCGGGCATGAACTCGCCACGGACACCTTCCCGGTTCAACAGGATTTCGGCACCGAACCGAAGCGCCTGCTCGCGCGCCCGCTCGGCCAGTTCAGCGCCGCTGATCCCTCCCGGGAAGCCCAAATAGTTTTCGATTTTCGGACTGCTGCCTGCCTGCCCGCCAACAGCCCAGCGCTCGACGACGACGGTCTTGAGCCCCTCCGAGGCGCCGTAAACCGCCGCGCTGAGCCCAGCCGGGCCGGCGCCATAAATCGCCAGATCGTATTCCGAGCGCGACGGGTTACGGAACCAGCCCAGTTTCTCGGTAATCTGGCGCACTGTTGGATGTTCCAGCCGCGTGCCATCGGGAAAACGGCAGATCGGCAGACGCGGATCGCCGAGGTTGTCCACCCCGGCGATGCTTCGCGCGTCCTCGTCTGCCCGCAGCTCTACCCAGCGAAAGGGCACGTCGCTGCGGTGCAGGAAATCGCGGATCGCGTAAGCAGTGGCCGAGCCGCGGGTCCCGATCAGCTCGATCGTCTGCTCGACATCGTTCATTTTCGCGCCCTCCACTGGGAATATCGGCCGGTCACTCTGCCGCCTGCCGTTCGCTCGATTGTCCCGAGACCGGCTGGATCATCAGGCCGAGGGGGGTGGCGGTGACGTGGACGGTGGCGCCGTCGGGGATGCTGCCTTCGAGGATTTTCTGCGCCAGCGGGTTCTGCAACTCGCGCTGGATCACCCGCTTTAAGGGGCGCGCGCCATAGACCGGGTCGTAGCCGCGGTCGGCCAGCCACGATTTCGCGCCCTCGTCGAGCTCGAGCGCGATCTTGCGGTCGGCCAGCAACCTCTTCAGGTGGCGCAGCTGGATCTCGACGATGCCGGCCATGTCGTCGCGCGACAGGCGGCGGAACAACAGGATCTCGTCGAGCCGGTTCAAAAACTCGGGGCGGAACGCGGCGCGCACCGCCTCCATCACCGCCGGCCGCGCCTTCTCGATATCGGCGCCGTCCGGCAGGTTGGCGATCGCGTCGCTGCCGAGGTTCGAGGTCAACACGATGAGGGTGTTGCGGAAATCGACCGTGCGCCCCTGCCCGTCGGTCAGCCGCCCGTCGTCGAGCACCTGCAACAGCACGTTGAACACATCGGGGTGCGCCTTTTCGATCTCGTCGAACAGGATCACCTGATACGGCCGCCGCCGCACCGCCTCGGTCAGGGCGCCGCCCTCGTCATAGCCGACATAGCCCGGCGGGGCGCCGATCAGCCGCGCGACCGAGTGCTTCTCCATGTATTCCGACATGTCGATGCGGATCAGCGCGCTCTCGTCGTCAAACAGGAATTCGGCCAGCGCCTTGGTCAGCTCGGTCTTGCCGACGCCGGTCGGTCCAAGGAACAGGAACGAGCCGATCGGACGGTTCGGGTCCTGCAGCCCGGCGCGGGCGCGGCGGATCGCGTTCGACACCGCGACCACGGCCTCGTGCTGGCCGATCACCCGGCGCTCGAGGTTCTGCTCCATCCGCAACAGCTTGTCGCGCTCGCCCTCGAGCATTTTATCCACGGGAATGCCGGTCCAGCGCGACACGACGCCGGCGATGTGCTCGGCGGTTACCGCCTCCTCGAGCATGCGCGCCTTCTCGGCGCCCTCCGCGTCGCGCAGCTGTTTTTCGAGCTGCGGGATCACGCCATAGGTCAATTCGCCGGCCCGGCCCCAGTCGCCCCGGCGCTGCGCCTGGTCGAGTTCGGCGCGGGCGTGGTCGAGCTGCTCCTTCAATTTCTGCGCGTCCGCCAGCTTCGATTTCTCGGCCTGCCACTCGGCGGTCAATTCGGCCGAGCGCTGCTCCAGCTCCTGCAATTCCTTTTCGAGCTTCTGCAGCCGATCCTGCGAGGCCGGGTCGTGCTCCTTCTTCAAGGCCTCGCGCTCGATCTTCAGCTGTACGATGCGGCGGTCGAGTTCGTCGATCTCCTCCGGTTTCGAATCGACCTCCATGCGCAGCCGCGAGGCGGCCTCGTCCATCAGGTCGATCGCCTTGTCGGGTAGAAACCGGTCGGTGATGTAGCGGTGCGACAAGGTCGCCGCGGCGACGATCGCGCCGTCGGTAATGCGCACGCCGTGGTGCACCTCGTATTTTTCCTTGATGCCGCGCAGGATCGAGATCGTGTCCTCGACCGACGGCTCGCTGACAAACACCGGCTGAAAGCGCCGCGCCAAGGCCGCGTCCTTCTCGATGTGCTTTCTATACTCGTCGAGCGTGGTCGCGCCGACGCAGTGCAATTCGCCGCGCGCCAGGGCCGGTTTCAGCATGTTCGAGGCGTCCATCGCGCCTTCCGCCTTGCCGGCGCCGACCAGCGTGTGCAGTTCGTCGATAAAGACGATGATCTCGCCGGCGGCCGCGGTGATCTCCTGCAGCACGGCTTTGAGGCGCTCCTCGAACTCGCCGCGGTACTTCGCGCCGGCCACCATCGCGCCGAGATCCAATGCCATCAGGCGCTTGTCCTTGAGGCTCTCCGGCACGTCGCCGTTGACGATGCGCAGCGCCAGCCCCTCGACGATCGCGGTCTTGCCGACGCCGGGTTCGCCGATCAGCACCGGATTGTTTTTGGTGCGCCGCGACAGCACCTGGATCGTGCGGCGGATTTCCTCATCGCGGCCGATCACCGGATCGAGTTTTCCCTCGCGCGCCGCCTCGGTCAGGTCGCGGGCGTATTTCTTCAAGGCGTCATAGCCTTCCTCGGCCGAGGCGCTGTCGGCCTTCCTGCCCTTGCGCAATTGCTCGATCGCCGCGTTGAGGCTCTGCGGCGTGACCCCGCCCGCCGCCAGCGCCTTGCCCGCCGGCGTGTCCTTCGCCATCGCCAGCGCGAGCAGCAGCCGCTCGACGGTCACATAGCTGTCGCCGGCCTTCTCGGCGATCTTCTCGGCCTGGTCGAACACGCGGGCCAGTTCGGGCGACATGTAGACCTGGCCGGCGCCGCTGCCCTCGACCTTGGGCATCTTGTTGAGCTCGGCCTCGACCTGGGCCAAGACGATCTTCGGGTCGCCGCCGGCGGCCTTGATCAGATTGGCGCACAGCCCTTCCTTGTCCTCCAGCAGCACCTTCGCCAGATGCTCCGGCGCGAGCCGCTGGTGCCCGCTGCGCAGCGCCATCCCCTGCGCCGCCTGCACAAACCCCTTCGAGCGCTCCGTATACTTTTCCAAATCCATGTCAAACCCTCCGACGCGCGCCGTTCAGTGAGACATCAGCAACGGCCGGCTTGTATCCAGCAGCATGTCGTGGGTTACGCCGCCGAGAATCGTCTCGCGCAAGCGCGAGTGACCGTATGCTCCCATCACGATCGCAGCGGCATCGAGTTCCGTGGCGCGGTCCATTATGGCATCGGCGACGACACCCGACGCGGTTCTGGTTGTCTCCGGCACGGCATTGAGGCCGTGACGCGCCAAATGCTCGATCAGCTTGGCTTGCAGTTCGATGTCTGCGTCTTCCTCGGGATTGACCGCCAGCACAGTGACAGCATCGTAAAGGCTCATCACCGGCAATGCGTCCTGGACGGCGCGCGCCGCCTCGCGGCTGCCATTCCAGGCAATCAGGACATTGCCTTCGACCCGCGGCAAAGCCGCTACACGAGGCACGATCAGGACTGGTCGCCCACAGCTCAGGACGATGTTCTCGGGCGCGGCCAATGCGGTTGGATCATCGTCATCGTCATCGCGCTGCCCAACAACAACGAGATCATGCGCGCAGGCATATCGGGTCAGGTATGATTCGGGCAACCCTATGATGGTCTGCCACTCGCCGGAGACCTGCTCTTCTCGGAGCAGACGGTCGAAGCGGCCCACCGGACCGACTACCGCCTCCTCGAGCCCCGCCCCCGTGAGATGGGCATCGCAGCGCCGAGCCAAGCGAAACGCCAAGTCCATACGGATATCGCAAGCTGGGGTAGTATCGATATAAACGAGAATGCTGGTCGGGTTCATGTACCTCTCCTGTATTCAGACCAATGCCCGCCCGTATCAGCTTCCAGTCTTCATCAGCTTTTGGTCTTCGCGACCCCGACAAGAGCCGGCCGCAACAACCGTTCGTGATAGAGGTACCCCGGCTGAACGACCTGGGCGACCGTACCCGGCGGGCACGAGCTATCCTCGACTTCGAAGAGCGCCTGGTGGTGCGACGGATCGAAGGGGTCGCACGGCGCCGGCTCGATCGGGTGGATGCCTTGCTTCGCAAGGGCATCGATCAGCCCTCGTTCAGTCGCAGCGACACCGGCAAGCAAAGTCTTCCAGGCGCCGTCCGGCGGCACGTCGTATTGGGGGGCGCTCTCTAGGGCGCGACGCAGATTGTCGATCATCGGCAAAAGCATCTTCACCAATTCCGCACCCGAGAACCTCACCGCCTGTTCCCGCTCGCGGGCGGCGCGCCGACGGATATTTTCCTGTTCGGCCAGTGCCCGAAGGAGCCGGTCGTTGAGGGCGGCAATCTCATGCTTGAGGCCGGTGATTGCGTCATCCTCGCCTGCCGCAATTTCGGCTCGCTCGCCATTGACCGGGGTCCAGGCCGGCGGATCGCTGGCGGGAAACGACACGACCGACGCTTCCTCGACGATGTCGCCCGGATCACTTGGCTCGGCAGAGGATTTTGCATTCATGGCCAGCTGCCGGCGTCACGCGAGTTGCGCAGCGGCGGCCGAGGGCGGCGCCTCATGGCGGCGCGACCGCAGCCGGAACGCGAGCACCAGCAGCGCGCCGCCGAAGAACAGCGCATAAGCGGCCATCCACCAGGTCAGCACGACAGCGCCGATCAGCGGCCACAGGAGCAGCAGGACGCCCCAAATCATCGAAACGATGCCGCCGAACAGCATCCAGCCACGGCCATGCGGTACATTAAGGCGAAAGGCAGCGGCGGTCATTATCGCCCCCGAGACAATCGCCCAGGCGGCCATCAGGATCACGAAGGCGATGACGGTAGCGAGCGGCCAAAAAAAGGCGATGCCAGCAGCGACGAAATCGGCAATTCCCTCAACCACGAGCCAGCCCCAGCGCTCGTGCTGACGCGCCGCCCGCACGGCGGCAACGATTGTAAAGATTCCGTCAACGAGCATGTAAGCGCCGAACAGCAAGACGAGTGCTGTGATCGTCACCAGCGGCAGGAATAGCGCGATGATCCCGAACAGGATCGCGAATACTCCGCGCAGCGCGATCGCCCACCAGTTGCGCGCCAGCAACGCGCTCATGTCGTCGTTGGGGGACCATCCGCCCGGCCAAAACGCTGCTTCCGCGGGAGAAGGGCTCGCGGCAGATGGGCGAGACGAACCCGGATCGCTCCGGGTGTTGATCGGGATTCTTGTGTCTCTGGTATCCATATCGCGCTCCTGTTTATGAGCGGTGCGGCGTCAGGTCGATTATGGCGCCCGTCGTCTGTCGTCGTTGGCGTCTTCGAATTCGGCATCGACGACGCACTCGTCACCGTCGCCGCTCGCTTCATCCCCCGCCCGGGAACCCGCATCACCCGATTGCTGCATCGCCGACGCGAGCGGCGCCGCGGCCTGCGCCAAACCGGTGGCCCGCTGCCGGATCGCGGCCGCGTCATCGCCGGTCATTACCGAGCGAAGATCGGCGACAGCCTGCTCGATGGCGCGCCGGTCGCCGCTCCCGAGACGATCGCCGTATTCCTTCAGGTTCCTTTCCGTGGAGTAGAGCAGCGCATCTGCCTCATTGCGGGCTTCGATCACTTCCCGCCGTCGCTTGTCTTCGGAAGCATGCTGTTCAGCCTCGCGGACCATTCGCTCGATTTCGGCCTCGGACAGACCACCCGAGGCCTGGATGCGGATCTGCTGCTCCTTGCCGGTCGCCTTGTCCCGGGCCGACACATTGACGATCCCGTTGGCGTCGATATCGAACGTCACCTCTATCTGCGGCGTGCCGCGTGGCGCCGGCGGGATGCCGACCAGATCGAACTTGCCGAGCAGCTTGTTGTCCGCCGCCAGTTCGCGTTCGCCCTGGAAGACGCGGATCGTCACCGCGGTCTGGTTGTCCTCGGCGGTCGAGAAGATCTGGCTCTTCTTGGCCGGGATCGTCGTGTTGCGCTCGATCAGCTTGGTCATCACGCCGCCGAGCGTTTCGAGCCCGAGCGACAGCGGGGTCACATCGAGCAGCAACACGTCCTTGACGTCGCCTTGCAGCACGCCGGCCTGAATTGCGGCGCCGACCGCGACGACCTCGTCGGGATTGACGCCCTTGTGCGGCTCCTTGCCGAAAAAATTCTTTACCGTATCGACCACTTTCGGCATCCGGGTCTGCCCGCCGACCAGGATCACCTCGGCGATCTCGGCGCTTGTCAGCCCGGCGTCCTTCATCGCCGCGCGGCACGGACCGATGGTCCGTTCGATCAGATCGCCGACGAGCGCCTCGAGCTTGGCCCGCGTCAGCGCGATATTGAGGTGCTTGGGGCCGGCCTGGTCGGCGGTGATGAACGGCAGGTTGACGTCGGTCTGAAGGGTCGAGGACAGCTCGATCTTGGCCTTTTCCGCGGCATCCTTGAGGCGCTGCAGCGCGAGCCGGTCGTTGCGAAGATCGATCCCCTGGTCTTTCTTGAACTCGTCCACGAGATACTCGATCACCCGCTGATCGAAATCCTCGCCGCCGAGAAACGTGTCGCCGTTTGTCGACTTGACCTCGAACACCCCCTCCGCGATGTCGAGGATTGATATGTCGAAGGTGCCGCCGCCCAGATCGTAGACCGCGATGTTGCCGGTGCCCTTCTTTTCCAGGCCGTAGGACAGTGCGGCAGCGGTCGGCTCGTTGATGATGCGGAGTACTTCCAGCCCGGCAATGCGGCCGGCGTCCTTTGTCGCCTGACGCTGGCTGTCGTTGAAATACGCCGGTACGGTGATGACTGCCTGGGTGACCGTTTCACCGAGATAGGCTTCGGCGGTTTCCTTCATCTTTGTCAGAACGAAGGCGCTGATCTGGCTCGGGCTGTAGCGCTTGCCGCGCGCTTCGACCCACGCATCGCCATTGTCGCCGCGCACGATCTTGTACGGGACGAGCGCCCGGTGCTTTTCGACCATCGGATCGTCAAACCGGCGACCAATCAGCCGCTTGATAGCGAAAATCGTGTTTTCGGGGTTGGTGATCGCCTGGCGCTTCGCGGGCTGACCGACCAGCACTTCGCCGGTCCCGGCAAAAGCAACCACCGACGGCGTCGTGCGAACGCCTTCGGCATTTTCGATGACCTTGGCGGTGCCGCCTTCCATAACGGCGACGCAGGAATTTGTCGTTCCCAGATCGATCCCGATCACTTTCGGCATCGGTGCGCTCCAAAATTTTTCGATAGGCCGCGGTGAAAGAGATCGCCGCGTGCCCGAGGCGATCCCCTCCGTTTTTCGCTTATCCCGCCGCGGTTTCGGGCTGCCGCTGTTCGGCGCCGGATTGACTGCCGCCGGCCTGCTGGGGCTGGCTGCCGGAAGCCGCGTTTTGTTCGCCGCCAGCGCCTGCCTGGTCGCGACCAACCTCGATCCGCTGCACCCTCTCGCGGGCCTCTTGCGGCTTGGGTATCGCGATCGTCAGGACACCGTCCTTGAAACTCGCCTGCACATCCTTTGCGTCGACCCGGAACGGCAGCCGCAGCGAGCGTGCGAAGCTCCCTCGGGCACGCTCGATCAGATGGAAGTCCTCTTTCTCTTCGTCGCGCTCGATTTTGGTCTCGCCGCTGATGGTCAGCACGTCGTCGATGAGCCTGATATCGATGTTCCGCTCATCAACTCCGGGCAGGTCGACCGTGATGCGGATTTCGTTCTCGGTCTCGCTGACATCCATGCGGGGCGCGATCATCGCCCGCTGCATCGCTCCCTGTTGCCCGTCGCCCCGCATCGGCATGCCGAACACGCTAAAAAACTCCTCGAACAGGCGCTCGAAATCCCGGCGGAATGCGGGCACCGGATGCATGCCTTCGCCCCGCCGCGCGAGCGAGCGGTTCTCAGAACGTTGCCTCGAATTGTCGGACATCTAATCACTCCTTTTCCGCTTCTGCTTCGGTGGGGCTGCTTGGGGCGTCAGCAAGAGATTTGCGCGGATCGGGGCCACCGATGAGCCGCGCAGGTAATCCTTCGAAATGAGCACCGCCAAATTCCCGTTTTTCGAACCCGATCCGTTCCTCCAAACACCGGCGTGTGCAGGTCCAAGCAGCTGTCCACACGATGAATAGAAAGCGGCCGGCGTGTTCGCCTTGACCGTCGTCAATTTCCTCCCCGAATAATTGGCGAGCCCGCATTCACGCGAAAAAGAATGCTGGTACCGCAAGCGCTAGGCTAGCGGACACTCCTTTCGACCGCAGCCGGCCCAGCGTTGGCATCGGATCCGGTGCAGATCACTCCTCGATGCTGCTGACGGGTGTTGCTTGGCGTTGATGTTGTTCTTGACGCCGATCTTGGTCGCGCACGAGCCAGTGGACGATACCCAGCGCCAAAATTGCTGCTGAAAGCGCGAGTAGCTCGTCGCTGGGCATCGAATGGAGATCCAGCACAATGAATTTTCGGACCATGGCCAGCATCGCGACGACAATCACTGTGCGCAACCGCACAATGCTTTCGTGGCGCGCCAAGACCACAAGAAGCGAGTGTTCGAACTCCAGCGCGATTAGGACGATCAGGATCATACCAAAAATCCGCTGAAAAGCGCCCTGATTTGCCGGGTTCACATCCCCAACGACTATCAATTCCACAACGCTCGTCGCAAGATGCCACGTAGCGGCTACGACAACAATCGCGATCAGGACGGTGAGGATGGACGCGATGGCGTGTTCAAATCTTCCATAGATGGTTAGCGCCGACCACGTCCGTCCGGCCTCCCGAATCTCCTGTCGCACGCTTGGCATCGAGCACGCCTCATCCATCCTGGGAAGTTGACATATTGATTCGAAAGCGTCCGGTGATCGCAACTGCGACAAGCTCCGAACTGCAGCGCGCTACTTGAGTACTATTTGGCAATGCTAATGTAGAACGACACGATTAAACCCGCTCGTATTTCCGTTGATGCGAATTCGTCGTATTCTGCTATTTACGAAACGGAAAAGCATAGCAGCGCGTTCGTCAACCTCGCCTTGACAGCTGTCAATAACCAGCGGCTATGCGAAGCGGTCCGTCTTCCCGGAAAATCCGCGTTCCTTGCATGCATACCGGAATTTGTCGCCCCGATACATCTCCCGTCGCCATTTGAACAGCTGGGTAGCGTTGACATCTGTCGCCGCGCCACGATCGAGAGCGACTCCAGCGTCTCGGCGATTGTGGATTCCCGGCACGGACGATTTGTGATTTCAAGATGCTCGCTGGGGCTGGGGGCCAGCAAGCATGCCAAGACCCTATTTACAGGATTTGCGGGACCGAGTTGTCGGGTCGGTGGTGAGCGGGCGTTCCCGCCGTGCCACGGCGAAAGTGTTCGGGGTTAGCGTCGCCGCGGTGGTGAGTCGGCGACAGCGGTTCCGCGCGACAGGCAGCGCGGCGGCGATGTCGATGGGCGGGCATCGGCCACGCCGCTTGACGGACAGACACGAATGGCTGCTGGCGTGGGCATGTGGTCAGGCGCTGACGTGTGTCCGGCCTCAAGTTGCCTCAAAGCGCATGCCGCAGGCCCTTATGTCAGTCTGCGGATCGGGTCCATTACGCTTATGCGCGCTCAATGCGCCATCCACTGAGCTGGTTTACCGGACGGTCGTGTCCCGCCGGGACGCGACCCGAAGGCCGGATGAGCGCAGCGTCATTCGCCCGTGCCGTTGACGTCCCAATAATGGTCGAATGCCCTCCGCTTTCCACCTACGTACCCGCAGAATTGGGGTCGGGTCGTCATTTGGCCCGCCCCCATTCTGGTGCTTCCAAATAATAGGAGAAGCGTCAGGCTTTATCAGGCGCCGTCCGCCGTGACCGCCGGGTCAACATCAGCCCCACGAGCCCAGCCATCAGCAGGGAGATGGTTCCCGGCTCGGGAACGGCGCTGATTTCGATCGTGCGGTCGATGTCACTCGCGGTGTGCTGCACGTTGATATAGGCGATGTTCGGCCGGAACGGGTCGAAGTACAACCCGGTCGGCTCGGCGCCGAGCGTGGAGAGCGAAGCCCACCGGCCGATCTCTTCGGCCACCCCGTCGCGGTTGGCGTCATACGCGAACCAGATGTCGAACCCCTCGGCGCCGATGTTGCCTCTATCCTCGACCACGTAGATGTTGCCGTTGATGTCGATCGCGATGTTGTCGGGGTTCTCGAACGCGCTTCCTACCGGCAGCCCGGTCGCGGCATCGATCGTGGATTGGTCAAAGAAAATTCGCAATCGCTGGTGCCGATGGGTCGGTCACATTGAGCGCCCATGCCTTATGGGTGTCGGTGGTGCCGAAATAGATGCGCTGCGTGCCGTCCGCGAGCGTCTGGATTTCCATATCCTCGGGCCGGTTGAACTCTGTGGCGCCCACCGCGTCCGCGGCCGCCCGGCCGTCGACGCTTGTGAGCGCGCCATCGACGATCGTTGGAATGCCGGGCAGCGCGTTGCCGTTCGCATCGGTGATCGGTACCCAGGTGGCCGCGCCGGTGGCCTCGAAATTGCCGCCGGCCCCGACTTTGAGCACAGAGGTCTGCCCGGCGTCGAAGAAGGTGGCGCCATCGTTAGGCGTGGCGGACGTATAGCGGTAGATGGCTGCCGCCGTTGAGCTCGTCGATGAAGTACAGATTGTTGGCGCTGTCGAAGGCGAGCCCCTCGTGCGCCACGCGCGGGATGACGTTGCGCTGCTCGAAATTGACCGAGCCGGGCGCGGCGAGCGGGTTCGTCACCTCGAACAGGCGGCCTTTGGTGCTGCCCGCGCCCCAGGATTCCTCGGCCGTGAGATAGGTGCCGAACGGGGTCCAGCGCGAGGCGTCGCCGTTGACGAAGCCCTGGGTGCCCTCGGGCACGATCGTGACCCCCTGCCCGGTCGAGCGGTCCAGCCGCATCACCCCCGCGGTTCCGGTCTCGTACGGATGAAACAGATAGCGGCCGGCGCTGGGACCGTTCTCGTTCAAGGTGTTCATGTCCCAGTTGTCGCCGAGCTTGACGCCACCGTTCTGCTGGCCCCAGGTCGTTAGCCGACAGGGTCCGCTGTTGGAATCAGGGAGACGACAATAGAACGGCTTGAGATTCCGGGAGCGAGCCAGCCGGGCACCGAGGCGGCTAGCGGCGTAAAGTCCTGGAAGGCGCTGGGTGCAGCGCCGGCATCGGCTGCCGCCGCAAGCGCGATCAGAGCGGCCATCAGGGGCAGCGGCAAGTTGGGTTTCATCTACAGGTTCCCCGCGTTGTGGTAAGTGGTTGTTAAGGTTTACGTGGGGAGTTTTTGCGATCGGGTGACAGGCCGCGTTACCGCCGGCGTGTCCGGATCCCGCCTGGGACTCGGGGGTGTGGCGTCGCCAATGTGCCACACGGCGATCCGCGGCGCATCGCGTTATTTGCGGCTATAAGCTCGGTTACGGCCGGTGGCCAAAAAGCCGCGGTCAGACCTCTGCACATTACTCCAACGCGTGGGCGAGATGAGCGCAGCGGACATGAGTCAAGCGGACATGCCGGCGGAATATGACCGACGGCTTTCACCTTGTGGTGGAGGCTCTGAAACTGAACGGGGTCGATACTATCTTTGGGGTAGCCGGCATCCCGATCACCGACCTGTTGCGCCTGGCGCAGGCCGAAGGCATCCGCTATTACGGCTTCCGGCACGAGCAGTCGGCCGGCAACGCCGCCGCGATCGCCGGGTTTCTGACGCAGAAGCCCGGCATCTGCATGACCGTTTCGGCCCCCGGCTTCCTGAACGGTCTCGTCGCGCTGGCCAACGCGACGACGAACTGCTTCCCGATGGTGCTGATCAGCGGCTCGTCGCGACCGCGCGATCGTCGATCTCGAACAGGGCGATTACGAGGAGATGGACCAGCTCGCCGCCGCCCGGCCCTACGCCAAGGCGGCGTACCGGGTCAACCGCCCGCAGGATATCGGCATCGGCATCGCGCGGGCGATCCGCGCCGCGGTCTCCGGGCGGCCCGGCGGCGTCTATCTCGACCTGACCGCCGAGGTGCTCGGCTCCGGTCTCGACGCCGAGGCCGGCCGGAAGTCGCTGGTCAAGGTCGTCGATCCGGCGCCGCCGCACATCCCGGCGCCCGACGCGGTCGGCCGCGCGCTCGACCTGCTTGGCTTCGGCTCAGCGGCCGCTGGCGATCCTCGGCAAGGGCGCGGCCTACGCCCAGGCCGACGCCGAGATCCGCTCGTTTATCGAGACGACCGGCATCCCGTTCCTGCCGATGTCGATGGCGAAGGGCCTGTTGCCCGATGACCATCCGCAATCGGCCGCCGCCGCGCGGTCCTATGTGATCGGCAACGCCGATGTCGTGCTGGTCGCCGGGGCGCGGCTCAACTGGCTCCTGTCGCACGGCCGCGCGCCGCTGTGGAACGAGAACACGCGGCTGATCCAGGTCGACATCTCGCCGACCGAGATCGACAGCAACCGCGCGATCGCCGCGCCGGTGATCGGCGACATCAAATCGGTGTTCGCCGCCTTCAACGCCGCGCTGAAACCCGGTCAGGTCAAGCGCCAGGCGGCCTGGACCGACGAGATCGGCAAGCGCAAGCAACAGAACATCGAGCGCATGGCGGCGCGGCTCAACGCCGACCCGAACCCGATGAATTTTTCCTCCGCCCTGCGCGCGGTGCGCAACGCGCTCGCCACCCAGCCCGATGTCTATATCGTCAACGAGGGCGCCAACACGCTCGATTTCGGCCGCAACATCATCGACATGCACCTGCCGCGCCACCGCCTCGACAGCGGCACCTGGGGCGTCATGGGCATCGGCATGGGCTACGCGGTCGGCGCCGCGGCGGTGACCGGCAAGCCGGTGGTCGCGATCGAGGGCGACAGCGCGTTCGGCTTCAGCGGCATGGAAATCGAGACGATCTGCCGCTACGAGCTGCCGGTGACGACGATCATCTTCAACAATAACGGCGTCTATCGCGGCGACCCGGAGGACCGGCCCTATTCGCCGACCGGCCTCATTCGCGGCGCGCGCTACGAGAAGATCATCGAGGCGTTCGGCGGCAGGGGCTACCACGTGACCGACACGCCGGGCCTGACCGACGCGCTGAGCGAGGCGCTCGCCTCGGGCAAGCCGGCGCTGATCAACGCCGTCATCGACCCGACCGCCGGCACCGAGAGCGGCCACATCCAGAGCCTCAACCCGAGGAGCGCCGTCGCGCCGAAGAATGACCGCGAATGACCACAGCATCCGCGCGCTCCGCCGGATGAAAATCGCGACGTTCAACGTCAACGGCGTCAACGGGCGGCTGCCGGTTCTGCTGCGCTGGCTCGAGACGAGCGCGCCCGATGTCGTCTGCCTGCAGGAGCTGAAGGCGCCGGACGAGAAATTCCCCGAGGCGGCGCTGCGGCAGGCCGGGTACGGCGCGGTCTGGCACGGTCAGAAAAGCTGGAACGGGGTCGCGATCCTGGCGCGCGGCGAAACCCCGATCGAGACCCGCCGCGGGCTGCCCGGCGACCCGGAGGACGGGCAGAGCCGCTATATCGAGGCGGCCGTCAGCGGCGTGTTGATCGGCTGCCTCTATCTGCCGAACGGCAACCCGGCCCCCGGCCCGAAATTCGACTACAAGCTGCGCTGGTTCGAACGGCTCGGCGCGCATGCCGCGGAATTGCTGGCGAGCGGCCTGCCGGTCGTGCTCGCCGGCGACTTCAACGTGATGCCGACCGAACTCGACGTCTACAAACCCGAGCGCTGGGTCGACGACGCCCTGTTCCGACCCGAAGTCCGCGAGGCGTTTCGCCGGCTCGTTGCCCAGGGCTGGACCGACGGGGTGCGCCAGCTGCACCCGGGCGAGCGGATCTACACGTTCTGGGACTATTTCCGCAACGCCTGGGCGCGCAATGCCGGGCTGCGCATCGACCACCTGCTGCTCAGCCCGCCGCTCGCCGATACGCTGATTGCGGCGGAAGTTGACCGGGAGGTGCGCGGCTGGGAAAAAGCCAGCGACCACGCACCGACCTGGGTGGAGCTGCGAGGCCCGCACGCGGGCGCTCGGCCGCTAATCGCCGGCTCGGGCCCACGGCGAAGCCGGCTAGACGCGCCGGGGATTGCCGCGCCGCCCGCCAAGCGACAGGATGGCCCGTCTCTGGAACTCACAATCGGGAGCGGCGGCCATGCTGGAAGTGCGTGAGGGCGGCTGTCACTGCGGCCGTGTCAGATTTCGCGCGCGCGTCGATCTGGATTTGCTGTCGCAGTGCAACTGCACCGTGTGCACGAAAAAGGCATATTGCATCTGCCGGTCGCGCCCGGAGGATTTCGAGCTGCTGCGCGGCAAGACGGCGCTGACCGCATACACGTTCGGCACCGGCGTGGCGCAGCACACGTTCTGCTCGAATTGCGGCATGCACGCTTTCTATATTCCGCGCACGCAGCCGGACCGCGTGACGGTCAACGCGCGCTGTCTCGACGGGATCGACGGACCGAGCCTGAAGCCGACCCGCTTCTTCGATGGCCGCCACTGGGAGGAGGCGCACCGCCGCCGGCTTGAAGTGGGCGGGCACCAGTCGCCGCCCGGCCTCAGCGGTGCGGTGACCCTGCAGCGCATCCTGGAACGCTCGCCGGAATAACCGATATCGCCCGCGGTCGGGTCTTCCCGATTACAACCCGAGCAGCTCGCGAGCCTGAGGTGTCAGCCCTCCGCCCGGGTCGAACGAGTGAGTTTCGACGCGCCAAGTTTTGGCCGCCTCGACCTCGCGAGTAACGCGGAAAAACGCCTGGTTGGCTTCGCGCGGCGGGATCGTCTTGGCAATGACGCCCATGTGGCACCCGAGGTGTTTGCCAACCCCGTACCGTCCCCAGCCCGGAGACCGCAGGCCAGCCGCTACTTCCCGTCGCGCTCGATCGCGGCCTTCAGCTCGGCCTCGGGGACCTCGATCTTGACCCCGGCGCGCTCCTGCTGCAGCAGCATCGCGACCCGCGAGTCGCGATTGCCCCAGCCGCGGTTCAGCGCCTCGGTCAGCTCGTCGAGCGCCAGATTGGCCATGTGCATCGGCACCTTTAATTCGCGCGCGAGCTGCGTCGCCAAGGTCACGTCCTTGTGCGCGAGGCGCAGCGCGAAGGCCGGCGGGTCGTATTTGTTCGGCAGGAACTGATCGACCAGCCCGTCGAAACTGCGCCGCCTTCCGCCGGCCCCTTGCCGCACCGCTTCCCACAGCGCCAGCGGTTCGACCCCGGCCTTGACCCCCATCGTGAACACTTCGGCGAGGCAGCATTGCACGGCGTAGCCGGCGCAATTGTGCACGAGCTTGGCGACCGAGCCGGCGCCGATCGGGCCGATATAGCGCGCCTGGTCGCCGATCGCGTCGAGCACCTTCTTGTGCCGGTTGAAGATCTGCTCGTCGCCGCCGATCCACAGCGCGAGCCGTCCCGAGGCGGCGCCCCTGGGACCGCCGCTGACCGGCGCGTCGAGCATGTAGACGTGCTTCTCGGCGAAGCGGCGGTTCAACTCGCGCACCAGCGTCGGCGAATTGGTCGACAGGTCGAAATAGGCGCTGCCGTCCTTCATGCCGGCGAGCAGCCCGTTTGCCCCGAGCGCGACCTCCTCGACCTCGGGCGGTCCGGGCAGCGAGGTGAAGATGACCTCGCACTGCTCGGCGAGCGCCTTTGGCGTGTCGGCCCAGACCGCGCCGGCCGCCATGTGCCGCTCGGCGGCGGCCCGCCTGATGTCGTGGACGACAAGCTCGTACCCGGCCTTTTGCAGATTGGCCGCCATGCTGGCGCCCATCGTGCCGAGCCCGATGAAACCGACCTTCATGTTCGCTGTCTCCCTTTTTTGCCTTTTTCGCCGCCCGGCTCCGGACGGCGCTCATCGTCCCTGCGATGCCGGCGGATGGCGGGCGCGGAAATACGCCCATTCGTCGACGATCTCGCCGCCGGGCAGAATACAGATGCCGAGCTGGGCGCCGCTCGCGGTCTGCAGAATCTCGCTCCTGCCGCCGCTCTGGGCGCAGAACACCGAGGCCGGGTTGGCGAGCGCCCAGGCCGGAAACGGCGCTACCGCAGCGGCGGCCAGGATCGGCAGGACGAGCGCCGCTGCCCTCACGGCGGTCGGCGCGCGCCTACTTCTTCTCGAACACGTCCTTGGCGACGAGGGCGGCGGTCATCGCGGCCGGCCAGCCGGCGTAGAAGGCGAGATGGGTGATGACCTCGCTCAGCTCGGCCTTCGTCACACCGTTGTTCAGCGCGCGTTCGAGATGGCCGACCAGCTGCTTCTCGCGGCCGAGCGCGATCAGGGTGGCGACGACGATCAGGCTGCGGTCGCGCTTCGACAGGCCCGGCCGCTCCCAGACATCGCCGAACAGCACCGTCTCGGTGTAGTGGATCAGGGCCGGGACGACGTCGCGGACGGCGTCGCGCGACGAGGTGGGCTGAGATTGGGCCACGGCGTTCTCCGGGTCATGTTGTTGCGACTGAATTAACCATATGCAGCCTAGCACGCCGCCGCCGCTGGAAACCAGCCGCCGCGTCCGCCGGCGCCGCCTCGATTGAAATTTCCGGGGCGCGAGCGCCCGCTTCCGAACCGTTGCAGCAGCGGTCTGCTGCTTTTGCTGTTTCTGTAGGGAATCAACAGCAAACGCGCGCTCTAACCCTTGCACCGCGCGGGTTTCGCGGCGGCGGAGGGCAAATTCTGCAGCAAAAGAACAGCAACCAACCGCCCGCCATCGCTCCGAGCCCAGGGCACCGATGCTTGATACTCCCGCAATGTGGCGGATTTCGTGTCGTCGCCGAGCAGTCTTACCCAGACGTCGCTTCCGCCGCTTCGCCATGTCGGCGGCGTGCTATGATCGCGACATTTCCAAAGGCGGAGACGAGCGAGACATGCGGGTACGGCGACTGGTTGACGGTCCGATCATCGCGCCGTCGCTGCACCCCAGCATCGGCGTCAACATCCAGGGCCCGTCGGCAATCCGCGTGCCCGAATGGGTTTCGGGCCGGCTCGGCAACTACTACCTGTATTTCGCCGACCACAAGGGAAGCTATATCCGGCTCGCCTATGCCGACCGTCCGACCGGCCCGTGGACAGTCCATCCGCCGGGCAGCCTGCATCTCGCGCAATCCGGGTTTCTGACCGAACCGCCCGCGGTCACGCCGGAGCAGCTCGCCGAATTTGAGGCCCATTACAAGGCCCGGGGCGCGCCGATGTCGCACGACCTTTTTGCCGAGATCACGACGCCGCACATCGCCTCGCCGGACGTGCACGTCGATCAGATCAAGCGACGCATCGTGATGTATTTCCACGGCCTCGACGGCGTCGGGACGCAGGTGACGCGGGTTGCCACATCGCGCGATGGCATCGATTTCACCGCGCAGCCGCAGATTCTCGGCCGTTCCTATATGCGCGTCTTCGCGCATGACGGGATGACTTATGCGATGGCGATGCCCGGAATCTTCTACCGTTCGCGCGACGGCATTAACAATTTCGAGACCGGACCGACGCTGTTCAACCCGCATATGCGGCACGCGGCCCTGCTGAAGCGTGGCGATGCGCTGTGGGTTTTCTGGACGCAGGTCGGTGACGCGCCGGAGCGCATTCTGCTCAGCCGCGTCGACCTCGCCGGCGACTGGACCGGCTGGAAGGACAGCGAGGCGGTCGAGGTGTTGCGGCCGGAATTTCCGTGGGAAGGCGCTGACGCGCCGCTCAAACCCTCGGTCCGCAGCACCGCCTACGGCCATGTGAACCAGCTGCGCGACCCCGCGATCCTCGAAGACGAGGGCCGCGTCTACCTATTCCATGCCGTCGCCGGCGAAGGTGGGATCGCACTCGCCGAAGTCCTGATGGAGGTTTGACCGCGCCGCCGTCGGACGGTCACATTCGCGCCGTAACGTCGGCGCGTTACGGAGAGGCGAGCCGGACGCCACGTGAGAAGTCGCCGGCTCGGGCTAGAGGGGAAAGCCGATGGGGGCAGGGGGGATCGCAGCGGAGATCGTCGTCGAGCGCGACCTGATGGCGCCGGCGCGCGACGGAATCATGCTGGCGACCGACATCTACCGGCCGCAAGGGTGCGGGCCGTTTCCGGTGCTGCTCGAGCGCACCCCCTACGACAAATCGGCCCCGAGCCGGTCGGAGCGCACCGCCTCCGACCCGACGCCGCGCTCGCGCGAGGAGGTCGCCGCCTATTTCGTCGCGCACGGCTATGCCGTCGCCTATCAGGACTGCCGCGGCCGCTATCGCTCCGGCGGAAACTTCACGAAATACCTCAGCGAGGCCGAGGACGGCGTCGACACGCTCGCCTGGCTGAGGCGTCAGCCCTCGTGTGACGGGCGTATCGGCACGTTCGGCCTGTCCTACGCCGCGCACACCCAGGCGGCGCTCGGATGTCTCGACCCGCCCGGCCTCGCGGCGCAATTCCTCGATTGCGGCGGCTTCTCGAACGCCTATCGCAGCGGCATCCGGCACGGCGGCGCATTCGACCTGAAGCAGGCGACCTGGGCTTACCGCAACGCGCTCGCCGACGCCCGCGAGCCGGAGACCCGGGCGGCGTTGGCGGCCCAGGACATCGCCGCTTGGTTCCGCCGGATGCCGTGGAGTCGGGGGGATTCGCCGGTCAGCGCAGCCCCCGAGTACGAGGACTACCTGTTCGAGCAGTGGTCGCACGGCGTCTTCGACGATTATTGGAAGCAGCCGGGCCTCTATGCCGAGGGGTTTTACGACGCGCTACGCCGCGGTCCCGGTCGTGCATCTGTCGGGTTGGTATGACCCCTACGCGCGCACCGCGACCGACAACTATGTCGGCCTCACGCGTGCCGGGCGGCGTCCGCAGCGTCTGATTCTCGGACCGTGGACCCATGGCGACCGCTCGCTGAGCCATGCCGGTGAGGTCGAGTTCGGCGACAAGGCGCCGGTCGACGGCAATCTGGCGGAGGATTTTTTCGACCTGCGCCGCCGCTGGTTCGACCGCTGGATCCGCGGCGCGGCAAACGGCGTCGAGGCGGAACCGCCGGTGCGGGTTTTTGTGATGGGCGGCGGCCCCGGCAGGCGCAATCGCGATGGCCGGCTCGACCACGGCGGCCGCTGGCGCGCCGCATCGGAGTGGCCGCTGCCCGAGACGCGCTGGACGCGCTTCTATCTGCACCCCGATCGCGGCCTCGGCGCGGCGCCGCCGACGGGGACGGGCGCGCTCGACTATGTCTTCGACCCGCGCGACCCGGCGCCGACGCAGGGCGGCGCGATCAGCTCCGGCGAGCCGGTCATGCACGCCGGCGCGTTCGACCAGAGCGCCGCCGCGAACCGTTCCGACGTGCTGGTTTTCACGACGCCGCCGCTCGATGACGACCTCGAAATCATCGGGCCGATTACGGCGCAGCTGTGGATCGCCTCCGACGCGCCCGACACCGATTTCACGGCCAAGCTGATCGACCTCTACCCGCCAAGCCCGGACTATCCCAACGGATTCGCGATGAACCTGACCGAGGGTCTGCTGCGCGTGCGCTACCGCGACAGCTGGGAGCGGCCCTCGCTGATGACCCCAGGCGAGGTCTACGCGATCACGATCGAGCTGTTCCCGACCGCCAATTTGTTCCGCCGCGGACACCGGCTGCGGCTCGACGTATCGAGCAGCAACTTCCCGCATTTCGACGTGAACCCGAACTCGGGCGAGCCGGAAGGCTCGTGGCGTCATCCGCGCCCGGCCCGCAACCGCGTCTTCACGTCCTCCGAGCGCCCGTCGCACATTCTGCTTCCCGTCGTCCCGAAAACCGCGTCCGTGGACCGGCGGCAATCGCGACCCCGGCTGAAGGTTTGAAATCCTGTGCGCCGCTGCTGTGCCGAGCCGGTTCCGTGAGACGGAGGGGCGAGGAGAGGAGAACAATAGCGGTTTTCGGCGTCCTATGTTAAGTAGATCTTCGCCAAAGTTCGCTACAACGGATTATCCGCCGCGCCCGAACCGTTGTGGCCGGCCACCAACACCGAAGCCAAACCTCCGCCCAGCAAAGAACCGATGCGTCCGGAACCGGAAATCTTGGACCAAGTCGACCGCCGTCTTAATTCCGCGCATGCGATAGAGCGGCTGCGGCGCGAATCCGCGCATGAACACCGCATGAAGCGCGGCGGGATCGCGGCGTTCCGCGTACAGAAATCTGCATTCCTCGCCGACGCTCATTCGCGGCGCGCTGAAATCGCTTGGGCTGTATCGCCGTGCCCGCGCCAACGCCGCGCGGGTGCAAGTGGAGGAAAACATCCTCCGCTTCGCAAACCTGCCGGAGGCCTTCGACGGGCTCAGGATCCTCCATCTCAGCGACCTGCATGTCGACATGAGCGAAGACGCGATGTGTCAGCTTGCCGAGCTGCTGCCGGGGCTGCGCTGCGATTTCTGCGTCCTGACCGGCGACTTCCGCGGCAAGACACACGGACCGTTCGACGCCACCCTCGATGGACTGGCCCGGCTGCGCCCGCGCCTGCCGGAGCCGGCCTATGCCGTCCTCGGCAACCACGATTCGATCCTGATGGTGCCGGGGCTCGAAGCGATCGGTATCCGGGTTCTGCTCAACGAGTGCGAACCGATCGTCCGCGGCAATCACGCGATCCATCTCGCCGGCATCGACGACGCCCATCTTTACCGCCTTCACGACATCCAAAGGGCGTCGACCGGGATCCCGATGGCGGCGTTTTCGATCCTGCTATCGCACACGCCCGAAGTGTACCGGCGAGGCAGCTTCCGCCGGGTTCGACCTGCTGTTGAGCGGGCACACGCATGGCGGCCAGATCTGCCTTCCCGGCGCGATCCCGATCACCCTCAATTCGGTCGCTGCCGCGGCGCATGGGTTCCGGAGCCTGGGCCTATCGCGGCATGATCGGCTATACCTCGGTCGGGGTCGGGTCCTGCGTCGAACCGGTGCGATTGAATTGCCCGCCGGCGATTACGCTGCATTCCCTGCACCGCGGCTGACCGCGCGCGCCCCTGCGCGTGCGAACGCGCCTCCCGGCGAAAGTCTCAATGCGGCTCGTCGCGCAACCCGATCCGAGTACAGCAGACGCGACAGAACGACCGCGCCGGCAAAAAACGCCGCGACGACAATGCCGATATCCGCGGCCGTCAGCCCCAGCGCCGAGTGAGCAGGCGAGAAGCGGCAGCAGCGACTCGGGAATCTGGTCGAGGCCGAGGGCTCGGCTGCTCGGCGGCCGGTTGAGACGCCGCTTGATGAAACTGGAGAACAGGTCGCCGGCCATCGCGGTCGCCCCGATCAGCGCGCCGATCCACCAGGCGATCCCGACAAAGGGGGCCGCGGCGGCTGTCGCCGCGACCGAAACCAGCACTCCCGCGCACGGTCTTCGTCGGGCCAAATAGTGGGCGCCGATCAACGAAACGCCTGCCCGGCATCAACCGGCCGCGCCAGCGCGCCGCCCCAGATCCTTCTTGGCGAGCACCGGCGCCCCGTTTGCGACTGTAAGCAGCAACAACAACCTCAGCCAGTTCGCAAGGCCGTCCGGCTCCATTGCGCCGACTTTCGCGAGACCGCCGCGCCCTGCGGAGCCGTATCCGGCCGGCGGCTACTTGCCGAGAAACAGGCCGCCGTTGACGTGGATCGTCTGTCCGGTGATGTAGCGGCCTTCCGGTCCGACCAGAAACCGCACCATGGCAGCGATCTCCTCGGCCCGGCCCTGCCTCCCGAGCGGGATGCCGCGCGCGAGACTGCCGCGCCCGTGCGGACCGCCGGCCGATGCGCCGCGCACCGTGTCGATCGAGCCGGGCGCGACGCAATTGGCCGTAATGCCGTGCGGCGCCAGCTCCATCGCGAGGCCGCGGATAAATCCTTCAAGCCCGGCCTTCGAGGCGTTGACGTGTACCCGCCCGACCGCTCCGGCATGATGCGAAATGCCCGACAGCCCGATCAGGCTGCCGCCGCCGCGCTTGATCATCTCCGGCGCGCAGGCTTTCGCGAGAATGAAGGCGCCGTCGAGCGCCACCGACAGGATCTCGTGCCACTCGTCGAGGCTCATCTGCAGAAACGGCGTCTGGCGGCGCAGCCCGGCATTGTTGACGGCGATATCGATCCCGCCGAATTCCTTGACCGCGGCCTCGACCATCGCCGCGACCTGCTCGGGCTTCGACACATCGGCGAGACAGGGCATGCGCGCGGCCGCCGCGCGGCGCGGATTTCGCCCGCGGTCTCCTCGATGATCGCGCGGTCGCCGCGGCCGTTGACGACAACCGCCGCGCCGTCCTCGGCGAGTGCGAGGGCGATCGCCTTGCCGATGTTCTTGCCGGCCCCGGTAACGATCGCGACCTTGCCCGCCAGTGCCTGCGCTTCCGCCATCGCCGCCTCCCGCTCGATCTACAAAGAAGGTAATCATTGTGCACCGCGCGCGGTCAACCATCGCGCCGCGGCCAGCGCAAGGACGCGGAAGGTCGTCGCCGCGAGCCGGCGCGATTACACGCGTTTTGAGTTGCGCTGGCCGGAAGCGACCGCCTCACAGTGCGACGCCGAGCTTCAGCGAGGCCCAATTCGATGCGCGCCGCTCGGATTTTGAATCCCACGGAGGCGGACGAGGTGCAGGCGAGCGGACCGATTTCGGCAGGCGACCGTGAGGAGTGGCCGCTCGGCGCCCGCTGCGAACGCGGTCCCGCCCGCCCGTGCGTGCAGGCGAGCGGTCCCGTTTCGTCCTTCGGCGAGCGGGTTTGCCCCATCGGCTCGCCCCGCGTTCGTCGGCCGCGCGATACGGGCTGGCGCTCGTCTTTGTCGTCGCGGCCTACTTGGCGGCCATGCTGCTCGAAGTCGGAACCGGCAAGTTCACCGCCTTTCCGTTTTATGCGGCCGTTGTTGCCGGGGCATGGCTCGGCGTCGGGCCGGGCCTGCTATCATTTGTCCTGTCGGCTCTCGCAGCAGCGGATTTCTGGACGCCGGGTCGCTACAGCTGGGATATCCCGCCAGTTGATCTGCCGTCCTTCGTGGCGTTTGTCGTTTTCGCGCTGATGAGCCTGGCCTGGAGCGTGCAGCGACGGCGCACCCAGTACGCGCTCGAAACGACGGTCCAGGAGCGCACCGCCGAGTTGGTGCGGGCGAATGCGGCGCTGAAGGACGAAATGGCCGAGCGCGAGGCGACGGAGCGGGCGCTGCGCGACGCCGAGGCGGAGCTGGCCCGCACCTTGCGCCTGGCCACGATGGCCGAACTGGCCGCCACGATCGCGCACGAGATCAACCAGCCGCTGGCCGCGATCACGGCGAACGGCAGCGCCTGCCTGCGGTCGCTGCAGCGCGATCCGCCGCTGCTCGACACCGCGCGCGAGGCGGCGAGCTGCATTGTCGCCGACGGCCACCGGGCCGGCGACGTGATCGCCCGGATCCGCGCGCTGTTCAACAAGGAACCGCCGCGGCAGCAGCTCTTAGACCTCAACGAGGCCGTCGAGGCCGTCCTCGCCCTGTCGCGCGGCGTCGATCGAACGGCAGCTTGTCGTCGTCCGCACCGAGTTGGCCAGTCCGCCGCCAATGGTTCAGGCGGATCCGGTGCAGCTGCAGCAGGTCCTCGTCAACCTGATAACGAACGCGCTCGAAGCGATGGCTGGTACGCCCGAAGCCGAGCGCATCCTGACCGTGCGCTCACGGGCCGATGGCGAAACCGCCGCGGTTGCCGTCGAGGATAACGGTCGCCGGCTTCGATCCCGATCGGGTCGCTCACATGTTTGATAGTTTCTACACGACGAAGCAGGGCGGCATCGGCGTCGGGCTCGCGATCAGCCGCTCGATCATCGAGGCGCACGGAGGCTCGATGTGGGCGGCGCCCGGCACGCCGACCGGCGCCGTCGTCGGCTTCGAGTTGCCGCTTGCGGCGCCGCGAGCGATGCGCTGAGGCCAATACCGCCGCGTTAAACAAAGGATTAAACCGAGCTCTCCCTACTCGCTATCCGAGTGTCTCGATGACCGCTCGATATCCGGCGCTACGCCCCGCTATGCTTCAGCGGCGGTAGGCAGACGGGCAGTTACCGGCCATGGAGCCGCTGATCGCGATAATCGATGACGACCAGGCGGTGCGCGAAGCCTTGCAGCGCATGCTCCGGTCGTACGGATTTTCGACAGCGGTCTTTGCTTCGGCCGAGCAGTTTCTGGCTTCGGGCCGCCCCTGCGACGAATCCTGTCTGATCCTCGATGTTCGCATGCCGGGAATGACTGGCTGGAGACTGCACGATCATCTGCTCGCCGAGGGTTGCCGGATTCCGATAATCCTGATAACCGGTTCTCCGACGAGCGGAGAGCGGGAACGGGCGATATCGATGGGGGTGGCCTCGTACCTGACAAAGCCGATAGATGAACGCGCTCTGCTCCAGACATTGCGCGAGGCGCTGGCACACGGCGACCACGCTGCCGATTAGCGCCACGGCACACCGGCATCAAGGGAATGGATTTGAGCGAAACGTTCGTCGCTCCGGCGACGATTGCGTCTGCCAGGACGATCATCCCGCTCCATCTTCGCCGGCTGGAAGCGGAGGCGATAGCAATATTGCGCGAGGTCGCGGCCGAGTTTCGCAACCCGGTCCTGATGTATTCGATCGGCAAGGATTCGAGTGTCCTGCTGCATCTCGCGCGCAAGGCGTTCCATCCGTCAAATCCGCCTTTCCCGCTGCTGCATATCGATACGACCTGGAAGTTCCGCGAAATGATCGCGTTTCGTGACGCGACGGCGCACGAGCTTGGCCTCGATCTGATTGTCCACACCAATCCGGAGGGGCTGGCGCGCGGCATCAACCCGATCGCATCGGGTTCGGCCCTGCATACTGAAATAATGAAAACCGATGCGCTGAAGCAGGCGCTTGATAAATACGGTTTCGACGCCGCGCTCGGCGGGGCGAGGCGCGACGAGGAGAAAAGCCGCGCCAAGGAACGGGTGTTTTCCCGTCGCGGGCCCGGTCACATTTGGGAGCCGCGGCGCCAGCGACCGGAGCTTTGGCACCTCTATAACACCCGCCTCGCGCCCGGCGAGACGATGCGGGTATTCCCGCTGTCGAACTGGACCGAGTTGGATGTGTGGGACTATATCGAGGCGGAGCGCATCCCCGTCGTGCCGCTTTATTTCGCGAAAGGAGCGGCCGGTCGTGGATCGCGACGGCGTGTGGATCATGGTCGATGACGACCGGCTGCCGCTGCGCCAGGGCGAAAGTCCGCAGCCTGCGCATGGTGCGCTTCCGGACGCTCGGCTGCTATCCGCTAACCGGGGCGGTCGAGTCCGTAGCCGCAACAGTCGTGCGAAATCACGGCCGAATTGCGCCGCGCACGCACCTCGGAGCGGCAGGGCCGGATGATCGACACGGACGACACGGCCTCGATGGAGCGGAAGAAGAAACAGGGGTATTTCTGATGCCCGACGATCCGGTCCGGGTGCCGCCCGTGGACATTGGCGGGGCCGTCCGCGCTGGAGACCGCAGTCTGCTGCGGTTGCTTACCTGCGGCTCGGTCGATGACGGCAAATCGACGCTGATCGGGCACCTTCTCTACAACGCCGACGGCGTGATGAGCGACCAGCTCGAGGCGCTCAAGGCCGAGTCGCGGCGCTTCGGCACGACGGGCGACGAAATCGATTTTTCGCTGCTGCTCGACGGGCTCGAGGACGAGCGCCAGCAGCGCATCACGATCGATGTCGCCTACCGCTATTTCTCGACCCCGCGCCGCTCGTTCATCGTCGCCGACAGCCCGGGCCACGAGCAATACACGCGCAACATGGCGACCGGCGCGTCGAACGCCGATCTCGCGGTGCTGTTGGTTGATGCCCGCAAGGGCGTGCTGCCGCAGACCCGCCGGCATTCGCTGATCTGCTCGCTGTTCGGCATCCGCCACGTCGTGCTTGCGGTCAACAAGCTCGATCTGGTCGGCTTCGATCGCGAGGTGTTCGACAAGATCGCGACCGACTATGCGCAGTTCGCCGCTGGGCTCGGTTTTGCGTCGCTGGTCGCGATCCCGCTCTCGGCGCGCCACGGCGACAACCTGACCGAGCGCTCAGAACGTACGCCGTGGTACCAGGGGCCGAGCCTGCTCGAGCATCTCGAAACGATCAATGTCAGCGAAGACGCCGCCGGCCAGAAATTTCGTTTCCCGGTGCAATGGGTCAATCGCCCGAGCCAAGAATTCCGCGGGTTTTCGGGCACCGTTGCCGCCGGCGAGGTGGCGCCGGGCGACCCGATCCAGGTCATGGGTTCGTCGCGCGCGTCGCGCGTCAAGGAGATCGTCACGTTCGACGGCCCGCTCGGGCGCGCCGCGACCGGCGACGCTGTGACGCTAACGCTGGAGGATGAGATCGACGTCTCGCGCGGCGACATGCTGGTGCATCCGCAATCGCCCTGCGAATTCGCCGACCAATTCGCCGCCCATCTCGTCTGGATGAAGGAAGACCCGCTCGTTCCGGGCCGCTCCTATTGGCTGAAGATCGGCACAAGGATGGTGTTGGCCTCGGTGACCGGGCTGAAGCACCGCATCGACGTCAACACCGGCGCGCATGCCGCGGCGCGCACGCTGGAGTTGAACGAGATCGGCTACTGCAATATTGCCACCAGCACGCCGCTCGCCTTCGACGCGTACAAGACGAGCCGCGCCACCGGCGGCTTCATCCTGATCGACCGGATCAGCCAGGAAACCGCGGCGGCCGGCGTCATCGAATTCGCGCTGCGGCGGGCCACCAACATCCATTGGCAGGACCTCGCGGTCGGCCCGGCGCAGCGCGCCGCGCTCAACGGTCATCACGCCGCGATCCTCTGGTTCACCGGGCTTTCCGGCGCCGGCAAATCGACGGTCGCCAACCGCCTCGAACAGAAGCTGCTGGCGAGCGGCTGTTCACACGATGCTGCTCGACGGCGACAATGTCCGTCACGGGCTCAATCGCGACCTCGGCTTCACCGACGCCGACCGGGTCGAGAACATCCGCCGGGTCGGCGAGGTCGCCCGGCTGATGGGCGACGCCGGGCTGATCGTCATTTGCGCCTTCATTTCGCCGTTCCGGGCGGACCGACAGATGGCGCGCGAGATCGCCGGTCCGCACGCGTTTATCGAGGTATTCGTAGACACCCCGATCGGCGAATGCATCAGGCGCGATCCGAAGGGGCTTTACGCGAAGGCGCAGGCCGGCGCGATCCCGAATTTCACCGGCATCAATTCGGCGTACGAGCCGCCCGAGAACCCCGAACTCCGCCTCGAGACGATCGACGCCGATCCGGACACGTTGGCAGACCGCATCGTCGCCGAGCTGCGCCGCCGCGCCGTCCTGACCTAACTCGCGAACGGCGCGCAATTTCGTACGCAATCGGCTGCATCCGGGATTAGAGTCGCGATCGTGGGCCGTTTTTTTCCCTGTTCCGGGCACGGTTTGCTGCTTCTGCAGTGAAATCTGCAGCAAACGCCGACGCCAACCCCTTGCGCCGCGCGGATTTCGCGACGGCGGAGGGTGGATTTTGCAGCAAAAGAACAGCAAACGCGCGCCCGCCATCGCTCCGACCCACGGCACCGGTTTTACCATACGCCCGCAATGTGGCGGATTTCGCGTCGTCGCCGGGCAGATCGCGGTGATGTTCCGATGCGGCCGGAAAGCTACCGACCCCGATATTTACCATCCGCGCTGGGTTGACACGTGTGCCATAATGCGAGCACTATATCCCGCTAGTCTTAGAGGAACTTCCTATGCTGAAAAAGGTCGCTCTTCTCGCTCTTGTCATCGCATTCACAGGCGTCGGCGCTGGCGCAGTTTTTGTAGCGACCTCTTCCTCTGCATACGCGACGGATCGTCCTTAATTGCATAGTCGTTAATCGTACCAGATTCCAGTGTTGTGAGTTACTTTCGAGCCGACACACCTTATTCGCTTTCTTGAGTCCTGTGGTGGGGCGGCAACGGTGTTGGGCTTCCTTCTATGCCGGCTGATAACGATCCCACCGCTCCTGAGTCGCTGGTCGGAAACCCAGACGAGACCGGTAGGAATACCCTGCCTACAACTAACAGAATTACGGCTCCTGCCTCCCCTCTACAGCCCCAGCTGTTTCACAACAGCAACTAACACCCGCACCCGCACTCGGTATACGCGCTCTTGTTTTGCTTGTCGCGGTTGTTTTAGTCAATCTCGTATTGTACGTCTCTATCAATTATATGCGACAGCATTTGTGGATAGATAGTGTCTCTGCCTTTCCCTCTTACGTTCTAATGATTTCCTTTTTTTGCTCCGTAGCTATCATCTTAACGGTCGTAATAGGTGAAACTGTAAATACCTCTGGCATTCCTGCGGACAGCTGGATCAGGCGCTTTGGCGTAACGCCTATCTTAGCAGTAATTGGGGCCTTGTTTTCCCTCTGGTTTACGGCGTCATCCTTCTCGGATAAAATATTTCCACCATCTGCTGCCCCACCTGCATTTTTTCTGACAAACGTTGGCGTTAGTTGTCAAACTCCTAGTGGCTTTGTATCCAGCCCTCAGGCTACCCACCTTCTAGCCATAATCTCGTCTGCTGATCGCAGCCATATTGCCGATGTCGATAATATTTTACACAACCCGAAAATAATGGGACTATTTTATAATTCTGATTATAAGTTCGTACATCACGGCAAGATCATTGAAGACGCCGATATGATGAAGATAATTTGGAAATATCGACGCTTCAAGGAAACATGGACAACCTCCCTTTTTAGCGACATTTCGGCTGAGGAAAAATGGCTGGCGTATGACGTAGCTATTGGCGGATCCCGATCAAATCACGTATATACCTATTCCGACGATATATAAAAAGAACCACCGTTTACGCCTCTTTTTGGTTACCCGCGAGCCAACTCCTGCCGCCGAAGGCAAGGAAGGCAAAGAACTTGAACTTTCTAGTATCTCACTAGACCACAACACTTCGTTATCAGAAACCACTCTGCATCCGGTTCTTCAAGTGGAAATGACATCTGAACCTCCGGGATCCGAATCCCAGGTCGCCACTTTAGAGACCAAGGTATTCACTAATCTGATTTGTTGGCATGTCGGTGCTACCGGTGGCTGAAGTGCGGCTATTTCACGTGACACCACGAAGGAATGTTGCCGGTATAATACTAATTGCTTTTTTCGTTATTGTGCCTTTGTCAGCAATCGGCTGGGCTCAAAAGACACTAAATTCACCGCAATGCGACACCTCTAAGTTACTACAAAACCAGTTTCAAGAAGATTTTGTACATTGTGTTGCAAGTAGCCTAGAAGACGGAGCGACGGCTGGTATTGTTTCTGATACCGTGCTACGACCTCCACTCGACGGGTACTTGTCTGCGCTCAGTCATGCTTTAGCTTATCAAGCAACACCGGGTGATATTAACAAAATCAAAGGCTGGTCTCAGCTCCTTAAGTCCGATCCAGTACGTTATCGTGCGGCTATTGCAAAATTAGATAACGCGATTGCCTCTGAATTACATGAGCTTCGTCCCTCATTGTCAATGAAATTACTGGTCGCGCGATTAAAGCCGCCTGCCGGGACTAATATTTATCCAGAATTTATTCAGCAGAAGTTAGAGTTCTTAAGAATCTCCTGCTGCAGGATTTTATGAAAAGGGTCCGTTTGAGATAGATATATTGGGTTTGACATCGACCGCACTTGAGGCTAAATTTTTTTTAACGGAGAAATCCGACCCAACGTTATTAGTGAAAGAGGGAAAATTATTGGATGCCATATATCACAAGCTGTTGCCGCCTATTTCCGATTATATCCAATTGCAACAGATTGAAGCACGAAAAAACAGTAATAGATTCTGGAAAGCGACCACAGCTTTTTTGAAAGGCGATGTAGTAGAGTTTCGTAATATACTCAGTAAAATGGCCGAAGATAATCAAGATTTTGATCTTAATACCTTTAATAGAGGTCACATTTATGTGCACAAGGTATTTGAATATCCCTATGAGATTGTAGTAGGCGAAGCAAAACCTCACGATACGGAACCAAATATCGAAATCAGTAATCCGAGTACTTTGATTCAACGCTTCTACAATCCAGCACAGCTTGCGTTATCTGCGTGTTCTCTTGCAGGGAAAATCGGACCCGAGTTTTCGGATTCCTTTGTCGATGTTGTGAAGAAAACATACCCAAATGATTATTATGTTGTGGTGTCAGAGAGTACTAATAAATACGCCCTTGAGAAGTTGGAAAGCGCTGTATTTAATTCGATACAGGATAATCGTGAAGAAGCAGAAGCTTATGGGAATCGCATCAATGAAAATGCGATACCTGGGTTTGCGAGGATGATGACTGACGGTGCGTCCGAATGCAATATACCCGAACCGGCGTTTCGAAAGATTTATAGGCCATTTTCATTCGATCCGCAGATATTGTCAAGTGAAACGCGATCACAACTAGTGTTTGGTGGTCGCCTAAATTCAAAGCAGGCTAGCACTTTAGCGCAGTTCCTTAAAAACGTAATTGCTGATGCGCCGGAGATACGACAAGCACAGAAGAAACTTGCGCTCGCCTTCAAAGTATATGTAGCCCGCATGCAACTTGATCAATAATATAGCCATGAAATTTGAAACCATGTGATGCACCGGGCGGCGCAACGTATGGCTTTGCCAAACGTTCAAAGGTTCGGGAAGTTACCCTTTCACGGCATGGCCAACGAAATCAGAACGCAGGCCACCGCCTACATTGATGGCGAGTTCCGGCGCGTTCATGCCGACCTGATCTATGCAGCGCGGCAGGAAAAGCGGGAACTGGCGCTCCACCGGAACCAGCTTGAGAACCACACCCGCGACCGCGAGGCCGCCGAGGCCGGCCACGCCGCCCGAATCCACGCGCGAGAAGCACGGGAGGCGCAGGCCCTTGAGCGGCAGCAGCGGAGCATCGGGGGAAGGCTGCAATCCTTCACCAAGGCAGGCCGCGCCCGTCAGGAGCAGCAGCGCGAGGCCCTTGCCGAGCGGTTCGAGAACGCCCGATGGCGCGAACACCGGAACCTGGAGGCAGTACCCGCGACCCCCTCTACTGGAGATCGGCGAATTCGATCCAGTTCGGGTTCTTGCCCATCGCGTGCTGCTTCACGGGGTCGAGCGAACCGTTCGTGCGTATCGCGTAAACCGTCATGTTGTGTGAATCGAGGCCGACCGACAGAAGGAATTTCCCCTTCGGCTCGATACCGAAGCCGCGCGGTGTCGTCTCGGTCGCGCAACGTCCGGCGAGCGTCAGCGTGCCCTTGTTGGGGTCGATGCGGAACCCGGCCAGTACGTTGCTGCGGCGCTCGCTGCCGTAGAGAAATTTTCCGTCCGGCGTCACGTGCAGGTCGGCCGCGGCGGCCTTCTCCTTCGGCGGCGCGGCGAGCATGTCGACGAACTGCAGCTCCTGGAGCGCGCCGGTTTTGCTGTCGATCGCGTAGGCGCCGATCGTCGCGGTCGTCTCGGTGATCAGGTAGAGAAACCGGCCGTTCGGATGGAAGGCCAAATGGCGCGGGCCGGCGCCGCTTTTGGTCGCGATCTCCCCCGGAGTATTGGGGCTGAGCTTGCCGGAAGCCGCGTCGAAATTCATCTGCAGGATCAAATCCTGTTCGAGCACGGCGCAGTAGGCGTGCTCGTTCGCCGCGTCGAGCGCGATGCAATGTGCCTTCGGGCGATCCGCCAGGATCTGGCAGGCGGGCGCCGTGACCCTGCCGTCGGCGTCGATCGGGTTCACGGTCACCTTGCCGGCCGGATAGGAGGTGGCGAGCAGCCACTTCCCGGTGCGATCGACCGTCGTGTAGGCCATGCTCGCTTCGAGCGGCGCACTGTGCAGATGGGCAAGCTTGCCGCTCTCCGGGTCGATCGCGAAGCTGACGATCGTGAACGGCTCGCAGCGCAGCGCGGCATACAGAAAGCGCCGGTCGGGACTCAGCGCCAGCGGCATGCTGGTCGGCGACGGCTCTTCGGCCCCCGGGATTTCGGTCTTTTCGATCAGCTCGACATCGCCCTTGGCCCGGTCCAGCGACAGCACCGAGATGCTCGGGTCGCCGGCATTCGAGACATAAACGATGGTTTCCGGATTTCCCCTGCGCCATCGCGCTCGCTGCTCAGCGCTGCAGGTCGCGGGCGGCGCGCGCGGCCGGCCGCTCGGCGCAGCGCTTCAGCCAATCCGCCGCCTTCGGCACGTGTGAGAAATCGATCCGCGCTGGCCGGGCCCAGGACAGGATGCTGGCGACGTTCAGATCGGCGACGGTGAAATGCTCGCCGAGCAGGTAGGGCTGGTTCGCGACCGCCTGATCGAGCACCATCAGCGGCCGCCCCAGTTCGTGCTCGCACTGGTCGGCGAGCGCCGCGTCGCGCTTGTCCTCGGGCAGCAGCGCGCGATGGAACATCGCGGTCAGGACCGGCCGCTCGACCTCGGTCATGCCCCAGAAGCTCCACTGCCACGTCTTTGCCTCGTCCTCGAAGAGGATCGGGTACAGGCTGCCGCGCGCGTGCTTCTTGGCGAGGTAAAGGTTGATCGCCATCGATTCCCACAGCACGAAGCCGTCGTCGTCGATCGCCGGGATCTGCCCGTTCGGGTTGATCGCGAGAAATTCGGGGGTGCGCGTCTCGCCCTTGCCCATGTCGATCGCGACGTTTTCGTATTCGAGCCCCAGTTCCTTTGCCATCCACAGCGTGCGGAACGCGCGCGAGCGCGGGATGCCGTAGATCTTGAGCATGAATTATCCTCCCGAAAACCAGCCGCCGCCGAGCCTCGCACGCCCGCGCCGTCGAGGCAATCTGTGCAGGCAGCCGTTACACAGCGGAACAAAGACTACTCCGCGGCTTCCCGCCCGCCGGTGTGGGCACACCGGGCCTTGTCGAGGTCGGGGGCGTTGCTGGCCGAGGCGACGTCGCCGAGACGTGAGCCGCGGGTCAGCGCGAGCGCGGCGACCGCGGCCTCGTTCTCGTAGACCTTGGCCATGATCGCCTCCTTGGCGCGGTCAAAGACGGCGCGCTCGGTCGCGACGAAGTGCTGCGAACGCCTGAGACCGGCGAGATAGCCGTTGATCTCGGGCACGACGTAGCGCGCCACCATGTCCCAGCTGCGCGCCGTGTTTTCCGGGTTGGCCCAGTCATGGACAAAGCCGACCACGGTGCCGAAACCGCCGCTGATTTCGAGCACCGACTTGATGCGCGCCACCAGATCGTCCGGCGTGCCGATCGTCGCCGCGGCGGCTCGGCGAAAAGGCGGTCTTCTCGATCGCCTCGTCGGTGGTCTTGAACGGCGTCGCGCCGGGCCGCTGCAACGTGCCGACGATGTATTCGTTGTGATGGCGCAGCAGGCCCTCGCGCGCCTCGGCGATCGCCTTGTCGCGCGTTTCGGCGATGTGCCACGACAGCAGCACGCGCCAGTCCTGGCGATCGACGTCCGTGCCGTGCTTCTTCGCCGCCGTCTCGGCAAAGCCCCATTGCGTCGGCAACGCGTTGAGCCCCTCCTCGGACAAGGAGCCGATCGAGATCACGCCGATCCCGTGCTTGCCGGCCAGCGTCATGCCCGACGGGCTGATCTGCGAGGCGACCGCGAACGGCATCTCGTCCTGCAACGGCAGCAATTGCAGCGCGGCGTCGCGCAACGTGAACCACTCGCTTTCATGGGTTACGCGCTCGCCGCGCATCAGCCGGCGGATCACGCCGATCGCCTCGTCCTGGCGGTCGCGTTGCAGCATCGGGTCGATGCCGAGCGTGTGCGCGTCCGACGCCAGCGCCCCCGGACCCGAACCGAAGATCGCGCGCCCGCCGGTCATGTGGTCGAGCTGCACCATGCGCTGCGCGACATTGTACGGGTGGTGATAGGGCAGCGAGACGACGCCGGTGGCGAGCTTGATGCGCTTCGTCCGCTCGCCGGCCGCGGCGAGGAACATCTCGGGCGAGGCGATCATCTCCCAGCCGCTCGAATGGTGCTCGCCGCACCAGAACTCGTCATAGCCGAGCCGGTCGAGCTGCTCGACCAGGTCGAGATCGCGGCGGAACTGCAGCATCGGATGCTCGCCGATCGGATGATGCGGCGCGAGAAACGCGCCGAAGCGAAGACGGGGCATGTGAGGGAAGCTCCTGGTCGTGGCCGGGCAGCCGCCGCGAGTCGGTCCGCCGAACTCGTTCCGGGGACTATGGTCTACACTTTCGTTGCGCGGTTGACTATGGCGCGCCCTCCCGCAGCTTGCATGCCTGCCGACCGATACATACCCCGCCATCCGGCGTGCTGAGGATTTCCGGTCGGCATGCGGGTCGTAAAGCGCATGACGGGCTCACGGCTCCGAAAACGCCGGCATGATGTCGCGGGCGAAGCGGCGGAGGTTGTCGCGCGAGCCTTGGCCGCTGAGCAGCACGTAATCGACCCCGACCTGACGCAGCGCGTCGAGCTTGGCGGCGATCTCGTCCGGCGTGCCGATCAGCGCGTGCGCCTCGCGCGCGCCCGGCGCGTCGGAATAGCCGAGGATGTGCGAGGTCGGACGGCTCGCCGGGCCGCGCGACAGATCGAGCAGGCGCTGGTTCGCCTGCGCCTGGCGCCGCAATGCCGCCTCCTTGTCGGCGGCATCGCTCGCGACCCAGAAATTGCGCGCCAGCGCCACCCGCGTCCGGTCGAAGACATGCCCGGCCTCCTCGAGCGCGCGGCGGTACAGTGCGATGCGCTCGCCGATCAGCTCCGGCGCCGCGAACTGGTCGAGCAGCAGGTTGGCGCCGCGCCGGGCGCAGCCGCGGATCGATTCGGCGCTGCTCGCCGCCATCCACAAGCGGCGGGTGCGGCCGCTGCGCCGGCGGCGGCTCGACGACGATATTGTCGAAACGCCAGTAGCGGCCGGAGTGCGAAAACGGCTCGTCGGCGGTGAACGCCTTCACGATGATCGCAAAGCGCCTCGTCGAAGCGGCTCTCGGCCTCCTCCGGCGGCATCGCGAACCCGGCGAACTCGTTGTTGCGATAGCCCTTGCCGACCCCGAAATCGAGCCGGCCGCCGGACAAGAGGTCGAGCGTCGCGGCCTGTTCGGCGAGCAGCACCGGATTGTGCCACGGCAGCACGATGACCGCCGTGCCAAGCCGCAATGTCGTCGTGCGCGCGGCGATCCAGGTCAGCAGGTTCAAGGTCGCCGAGATCTGGCCGATCTTCGTGAAATGGTGCTCGGTGACGAAGCTGCCGTAAAACCCGAGCGCCTCCGCCTCGATATGGTAGTCGACAAAATCGTGATAGCCGCGCGCGCTTTCCGCCGCCTGCACGCCGCGTCGCGCCGACGCGCCGCCGAACAACCCGAACCGCATCGTTTCGCCCCGTTCCGATCGGTGCCACTGCCGCGTAATTATCGGCAAGCGCAGGTATATGCACGCGCCGCCCGAGCGGACGCGGCTCAGCTTGGCGGCTCTGCGAGGCGATTGGCGAGGCCGGCGACGACGGCCTCGAACATCTGCGGGGTCAGCGTGCCGGTGTTCGTGTTCAGCCGCGAGCAGTGATAGCTGTCGGCCAGCACCGTGCCGTCCGGCAGCTCGTGCATCGCGCCGTGCGCGAATTTGTAGCGCGCCCGCTTCAGGCCCTTGGCCACGAGCACCGCGTCGTGCGCGATCGCCCCGAGCGCCAGGATCGCCCGGATGCGCGGCGAGGCCGCCAGCTCGGCCGCGAGAAACCGGCCGCAGGCGGCGATTTCGGCGCGTTCCGGCTTGTTTTGCGGCGGCACGCAGCGGACCGCGTTGGTGATGCGGGCACGGCGCAGCGCCAGACCGTCCGCGATATCGGCGCCGTATTTGCCCGGTCGCGAAGCCCGATTTGAGCAGCGTGCGATAGAGCAGATCGCCGGCATAATCGCCGGTGAACGGGCGTCCGGTGCGGTTCGCGCCGCGCAGTCCCGGCGCGAGGCCGACGATCAGCAACTCCGGTTCGGGATCGCCGAATGACGGCACCGGCGCGTTGAACCAGTCGGGATGCGCCTCCCGCTGCGCCGCGCGGAACGCCGCAAGGCGTGGGCACAGCGGGCAATCGGCCGTCGGGAGCTCGGCGGCGCCTCGCGACCGCCGCCGCCGAAGCCGGCAACTCAGGCGATCTCGACCGGCTCGACCCGTCTGTCCGGGGCGGCCGGCCGGGTCTCGTCGCGCGGATGGTGATTGCGCATGATGTTCGGCGCCAGATCCTGCAGTTCGATGAAGCTGTCGGCCTGCCGGCGCAGATCGTCCGAAACCATCGGCGGCGAGGAGCGCATCGTCGAGACGACCGTCACCCGCACGCCGCGCCGCTGCACGGCCTCGACCAGCCGGCGAAAATCGCCGTCGCCCGAGAACAGGACGGCATGGTCCATGATGCGGCGCCATCTCGAGCATGTCGATCGCCAGCTCGATGTCCATGTTGCCCTTGATGCGGCGCCGGCCCATCGAGTCGGTGAACTCCTTGGTCGGCTTGGTGACCATCGTGTAGCCGTTGTAATCGAGCCAATCGACCAGCGGCCGGATCGGCGAGTATTCCTGGTCCTCGAGCAGCGCAGTGTAGTAGAACGCCCGGATCAGCCGTCCCTTCGAGCGGAAAAGGTCGAGCAGCCGCTTGTAATCTATGTCGAATTGCAGGCTGCGAGCGGCAGAATAGAGGTTGGCGCCGTCAATGAATATCGCAATACGTTCTTCTGGATAGAAGAGCATGGGTACTCCGGTGAAATCGAAATTTCCCGATATTGTCATGTGCGCGAGATTTCCCGTCAAGCGCGGCGCGATGCCGGGCCCGGCCCGGTGATCCTGATCGGCATCGGCAGCAACCTGGCTGCCGCCGGATTCGCCTCGCCGCTGGATACCGCGGCCGCTTCGGTGGCACGGTTTTCGAGCGTCGGGATCGCGGTTCTGCGCCGCTCCCGCTGGTATACGTCGCAGCCGGTGCCGCCCTCGGACCAGCCGTGGTACGTGAACGGTGTCGCCGCGGTCGAAACGGCGCTCGCGCCGATCGCGCTGCTCGACGCGCTGCTCGCGCTCGAAGCCGGGTTCGGACGCCGCCGCAGCGTGCCGAATGCCGCGCGCACGCTCGATCTCGACCTGCTCGACTACGACGGGACGCGCTGCATCGGCGAACGCCTCGTGCTGCCGCACCCGCGCCTGCACGAGCGCCGCTTCGTGCTTGCCCCGCTGGCCGAGATCGCGCCGCAATGGCGCCATCCGCGATTGGGGAAAACCGCCGCCGAACTGCTCGCCGCTCTGCCGCGGGGGGAGCAGCCGGTCCGCGCCTTGGCGCGATGCGGGGGCCGATCCGGGTTGCTCGTAGCGCCTCCCCACTGGTTTCGTCGCGCCATCGGGTTTTATCGCGCACACGGCGAGTTCATTGTGATCGACCCGGCGGACCGATATAAGGCCGCGCCGGCGCGCTGCGCCACTGCCTGCGAAGCGAGTTCCCGATGAGCAATTCGTCCGTCGCCGCTCGCGACGAAGCCCGCCACAACATGGTCGACAACCAGCTGCGCGCCAACAAGGTGCACGACGACCGGGTGCTCGACGCCTTTCTTCGGCTCCAGCGGGAGCTGTTCGTGCCGCCGGCGCTGCGCGGGGTTGCCTATATCGACGAGGATCTGCCCGTCGCGCCCGGGCGCTACCTGATGGAGCCGATGGTCGCGGCACGGCTGCTGCAGGCGCTCGCGGTGCAGCCGAAGGACGCCGCCCTGGTCGTCGGCGCCGGGGTCGGCTACGAGGCCGCGGTGCTGGGGCTGCTGGCGCGCGGCGTTATCGCGCTCGAGGAGGATCCGCAGCTCGCCCGGATCGGCCGGTCCGCCCTGGTCGATCACCGAATCGCCTCGGTCACCTATGTCGAGGCGCCGCTCAGCGCGGGACATCGCGGCGCGCGCGCCCTACGACGTGATCCTGTTCGGCGGCGCGGTGGCCTCGATCCCCGACGGAAATCAGCGCTCAGCTGGCCGAAGGCGGACGCATGGGCGTTGTTCTGCGGGAACCGGGATCGCCTCTCGGCCGGGCCACGCTTGATAACACGGACTGGTGCGGTACTCGCGCAACGGGTTATATTTGACGCCGCCACGCCGCTACTTCCGGGTTTTGCAGCCGAGCCCGGGTTCGTGTTCTGAGGGGGTAGATGCCGCAGCCGAGGGAATGGCCGACACCGCGTCGGCGGTCGTGGAGGCTGGCCGCAGGCGGGTTTGGCGTGGCCGCCGCCTTGCTGATCACCGGCGAGCACCGCGGCGGCGCAAACCCTTACCGAGGCGCTGGCCTATGCCTACCAGAACAATCCTCAGCTGCTGGCGCAACGCGCATCGCTGCGCGCCACCGACGAGGAGGTCCCGGTGGCGCTCTCCGGGTGGCGGCCGACCGTGAACATAACCAGTCAGGCCGGGTGGAACCGTGGGGGTTTCACCGCGACGAACACGCCGAGCGGAAACCCGGCAACGACATACGACAACTTTATAAGCCGGCAGGTGCTGCTCCAGGCAACGCAGCCGATCTATCGCGGCGGCCGCACCGAAGCGGCAACCCGGCGGGCGATCAACACGGTGCAGGCCGCCCGCGCGCAGACCTTCTCGGTCGAGACCGACGTCTTTACCTCCGTCGTCACGGCATTTCTCGACGTGGTGCGCGACCAGAACCTGCTCGAGGTCGCCCGCAACAACGAGCAGGTTCTGCGCAAGCAGCTGGAAGCGACGCGCGACCGGTTTCGGGTCGGCGAGGTGACCCGTACCGACGTGGCGCAAGCAGAGTCCTCGCTGGCGCAGGCGATCGCGCAGCGGATCACCGCCGAAGGCACCCTGGAGACCAGCCGGTCAACGTACACCAGGGTGGTCGGACATCCGCCCGAGCGGCTCATCATGCCGTCCGAGCGCCCGGCCTTGCCGGCGACCCGGGACGAGGCGCTCGCGCTTGCCGCGACCAACAATTTCAATGTGATCTCGGCGAACTTTACCGAAGCCGCGGCGCGCGACAATGTCGATGTGGTCCGCTCCCAGCTGCTGCCGCAGGTCTCGATCGTCGGCAGCATCGGGCGCAGCGTCTCGCCGTCGATCACGCAGAGCGGCGCGACCACCGATACGGGGGCGGTGGTCGCTCAGATGACCGTGCCGCTTTACGAAGGGGGCAGTGTCTACGCGCAGACAAGGCAGGCGCAGCAGACAGTCGGGCAGCGGCGCAGTCAGGTCGATGTCGCCCGCCGCGCCGCGGTGCAGAATGCGGCCAGCGCCTGGGAGACGCTGCAGGCGGCGCGCGCCTCGATCGCGTCGTTTGTAACGGCGGTGCGGGCGGCCCAGATCGCGCTGCAGGGCACGCAGCAGGAAGCGCTTGTCGGCTCGCGCACCGTGCTCGATGTGCTGATCGCCGAACAGCAATTGTTCACGACACAGTCGCAGCTGGTCACGGCGCAGCACGACGCCGCGCTCGCGGAGTACACGCTGGTGGCCGCGATCGGCCGCCTGGTAGCCCCCGCCTTGAAGCTGCCGGTGGAGCTCTACAACATGGAGCACCACTACAAGCTGGTCAAAGACAAATGGTTCGGGTTCGGCGGCGGGCTGAAGGAGTAGCCGAAAGGTATCCGGCTGGCGCATTGCGGCGGACTTGCGTAGCTTGGCGGTCCGGACTGTCGGTCACGGGTGCGAGCGATGTCGGATGCCAAGTCTCCGCAGGATCTCTCGATGGACGAGATCCTCGCGACAATACGGCGCATCATCGCCGAAGACGAGCGGTCGAGCGGCGCCGCCGGACGCGGCGTTCCCGCCGATGGGCCGCTGCGATACGGCCGCGCTGCCCGACGACGCGGCGGAGGCGCGGCGAACAATGTTCTCGATCTGACCGATGCTCTGAACGAGGACGGCAGCGTGCAGCGCCTGGAGCCGATCGCGGACGCGCCCGGCGCACCGGAGTCGGAGCCGCGCGCCGCGCGTCCGCTGAAACGACGCTCTGCCGCGCCGACAGCCGCGTGGCAACGCCGGCCGAAGCGAGCCCGAGGACCGATCGCCCGGCATCGGACGAAGCAATTCGGAGGCCGAGCGCGCGGCTGATCCCGGCCCGTCCCCGTCCGCCACGCCGCCTGCCGGCGCGAATGACGAGCGGCTTGTCTCGGATGTCGCCGCGCTGGCCGCCGCGACGGCGTTCGGGCGTCTGGCCGCGGTCCCGCGTGCTCGCCGGGAGCCGCCGCTGGTCGGCGGCCGCCCGCTCGACGAGATCGTGCGCGAGCTGCTGCGCCCGCTGTTGCAGACCTGGCTCGACGAGAACCTGCCCGGCATCGTCGAGCGCCTGGTTCAGGCCGAGATCGCGAGGATCTCCTCCCGCTCCGGGCCGGGTTGAGCCGGTTCGTCGCCGGCTCGCGGCGATCGGCAATCGGCCGCGCACGGCCGAACGATCTCGGGTATTTAGACACGATCACCTATTTCGCAACGGACTGACAGCGCGATGCTGGACAAGACTTATCGCCCGGAAACCGTGGAGACGCGCCAATACGAGGCGTGGGAAGAGGCCGGCGCGTTCGCCGCCGACCCGGCCAGCAGCAAGCGCCCCTACACGATCATGCTGCCGCCGCCGAACGTCACCGGCAGCCTGCACATGGGGCATGCGCTCAGCTACACGTTGCAGGACATCCTGATCCGCTTCGAGCGCATGCGCGGGCGCGACGCGCTGTGGCAGCCCGGCACCGATCATGCCGGCATCGCGACCGAGATCGTCGTCTCGAACCAGCTCGCCGAGCGGCAGATCGGCAAGCACGATCTCGGCCGCGACAGCATTCATCGAGCGCGTCTGGGAATGGAAGGCGGAATCGGGCGGCACGATCACGCGCCAGCTGCGCCGCCTCGGCGCTCGCTCGACTGGGCCGCGACCGCTTCACGATGGATGCCGGGCTGTCGGCGGCGGTGCGCCGGGTGTTCGTGACGCTGTACCGCGAAGGGCTGATCTATCGCGACAAGCGCCTCGTGAACTGGGACCCGGTGATGCACACGGTCATCTCGGACCTCGAAGTCGACAACCGCGAGACGCGCGGCTCGCTGTGGCATATCCGCTATCCGATCGATGAGAGGGCGGCGAACCCGGCCGCTTTATCGTCGTCGCGACGACCCGGCCGGAGACGATGCTCGGCGACACCGGCGTCGCGGTGCATCCCGACGACCCGCGCCACGCCGATCTGGTCGGCAAGACGGTGCGGCTGCCGCTCGTCGGGCGGCTGATCCCGATCGTCGCCGACGAATACGCCGACCCCGAGAAGGGCAGCGGCGCGGTCAAGATCACGCCGGCGCACGATTTCAACGATTTCGAGGTCGGCCGCCGGCACGGTCTCGAAGCGATCAACATCTTCGACCGCGACGCGCATCTGAACGACGCCGTGCCCGAGAAATACCGTGGGCTGGAGCGCTTCGCGGCGCGCAAACAGGTGCTCGCCGATCTCGAAGCCCAGGGGCTGATCGAGAAGGTCGAGGACCAGGTGCTGATGGTGCCGCACCACGACCGCTCGGGCGAGATCATCGAGCCGTGGCTGACCGACCAGTGGTTCTGCAACGCCGCCGAGCTTGCCAAGCCGGCGATCGAGGCCGTCGAGCGCGGCCGCACGCAGTTCGTGCCGCGCCAGTGGGAGAACACGTTTTTCGAGTGGATGCGCAACATCCAGCCCTGGTGCATTTCGCGCCAGCTGTGGTGGGGACACCAGATCCCGGCCTGGTACGGTGCCGGACGGCCATGTCTTCGTCGCCGAGAGCGAGGACGAGGCAGCGCGCGACGCGGCGGCGCATTACGGCCGCCCGGTCGATCTGCGGCAGGACGAGGACGTGCTCGACACCTGGTTCTCGTCGGCGCTGTGGCCGTTTTCGACGCTCGGCTGGCCCGAGGAAACGCCCGAGCTGAAGCGCTATTACCCCGGCGACGTGCTGGTGACCGGGTTCGACATCATCTTCTTCTGGGTCGCGCGCATGATGATGCAGGGGCTGCATTTCATGGGCGACGTGCCGTTCCGCACGGTCTACATCCACGCGCTGGTGCGCGACGAGCGCGGCCAGAAAATGTCGAAGTCGCGCGGCAACATCATCGACCCGCTCGATCTGATCGACCGCTACGGCTGCGACGCGCTGCGCTTCACGCTGGCGGCGCTGGCTTCGCCCGGCCGCGACATCAAGCTCGCCGAGAGCCGCGTCGAAAGCTCGCGCAACTTCGCGACCAAGCTGTGGAACGCGGCGCGCTACGCCGAGATGAACGGCTGCGCCCTGGTGCCGGATTTCGATCCGCGCGGCTGCCGGCTGACCGTCAACCGCTGGATCGCCGGCGCGACGCGCGATTGCGCTGTCGGCGGTGACGACCGCGCTCGAAACCTTCCGTTTCGACGAGGCGGCGCATCGGCTCTACCATTTCGCGTGGGGTACGTTCTGCGACTGGTATCTCGAATTCACCAAGCCGATCCTGCAGGGCGACGACGCGGCGGCGCGCGCCGAAACGCAGGCGATGACGGCGTGGGTGCTGGCCCAGCTGGTTCATCTGCTGCACCCGGTCATGCCGTTCATCACCGAGGAGCTGTGGCGTCAGCTCGCCGGCGAGAAGGCGGGCATGCTGATCCGGGCGGACTGGCCCGATCTGCCGCCCGACCTGCATGATCCCGAAGCGGCGGCCGAGATGGATTGGGTCGTCGCGGCGATCACCGCGATCCGCGCGATCCGCACCGAGGTCAACGTGCCGGCCGCTTCGCGGCTGCCGCTGCTGGTCAAGGACGCCGATGCCGCCGCGATGGCCCGGCTCGAACGCCACCGCGAGCACATCCAGCGCCTCGCGCGGATCGAGCGCATCGAGGCGGTCGAGACCGTACCAGACGGGCGGCGTCGCCGCGGTCGTCGAAGGCGCGACGCTGATCCTGCGGGTCGGCGACGTGATCGACCTGGCGAAGGAGAAGGCGCGGCTCGCGAAGGAGATCGGCCGGCTCGACTCCGATCTGAAGAAATTCGCGCAGAAGCTCGGCAACCCGGCGTTTCTCGCCAAGGCCAAGCCCGAGGTGGTCGAGGAGCAGCGCGAGCGCGAAGCCGACGCCCGCCGCGACCGCGACCGGCTGCAAGCCGTCTACGACCGCATCGCGGCAGGGTGAGGTTCCGACGGGAGCGCCTGGGCATGGGGCCGCAGGCGCCCACTGGCCATGGAGACCCGGGGCCGGCGGCCGCTCCGCCTTCACCGCCCGCCGCACGGCAGCGGGGCATCACCGGCACCAGCGGCATCTGTTCGATGATAAAGGCCGCGTGCCGGCGCGCGGTCGGGCCGGGGCGTGCTCGCCGAGCGGTCGAGCGGATCGGGCAACACGGCCGCCAGGCGCGCCGCCTCGCGCACGCTCAGCGCCGCCGCCGGCTTGCCGAAATAGTGCCGCGCGGCGGCCTCGGCGCCGTAGACGCCGGAGTCCCATTCGACGATGTTCAGATAGACCTCGATGATCCGCCGCTTGCTCCAGGCCAGCTCGATCCATGCCGTGAACCAGGCTTCGAGCGCCTTGCGCAGCCAGTCGCGGCCGGGCCACAGGAACAGGTTTTTCGCGGTCTGCATCGAGATCGTGCTGGCGCCGACCAGCCGCCCGCCGCCGCGCTCGATAGCGCTCCCACGCCGTCCCGATCGCGTCCCAATCGAACCCGTGATGCTGGCAGAACCGGGCATCCTCGCCGGCGATCACGGCGCGCACCAGGTTCGGCGAGATCTCGTTCAAGCGGACGCCAGGTTTTCGCCATGCCATAACCCTGCGCCGCCCGCATCAGCATCAGCGGCGTCGCCGGGGGCGGCATGACGCGGTAAAGCGCCACCACCACTATCGAGGCCGCGACGAACAACCAGGCCGAGCAGAAGCACGAAAGCGAAGAAGCCGCCGCATCAGTGAAATCCGGCGCGGCCGAACGCGCGAGCGCCGGCGGCGCGTCGCGCTTTCGTGCTCGCGCTCGGCTCGGTCGGTCTGCGAAGGCGCATGTGGCGACGATGCCGTTATGCTGGGGCCGTTATGCTCGCGCTGCGTCCGGAATCGGGTGCGCGGCGGTTGCAGGCTGCGGGCCGGACGGGCTAAGACCCTGCGAGCTTTAGCCGAAGGAGACAAGCCCGTGGCGCGCGGAGCCGACCAGCACCAGAACCCTGAAACCGACATCCAGATCGCCCAGGCGGCGACGATGCGCCCGATCGGCGAGATCGCCGGCAAGCTCGGGATTCCCGACGAGGCCGTGTCGCCCTATGGCCGCTACAAGGCGAAGATCGACCTGGATTACGTCGCGACGCTGAAGGACCGGCCGAACGGCAAGCTGATCCTCGTCACCGCGATCACGCCGACCCCGGCCGGCGAGGGCAAGACGACGACGACGGTCGGGCTCGGCGACGCGCTGAACCATATCGGCAAGAAGGCGATCATCTGCCTGCGCGAGCCGAGCCTCGGCCCGAGCTTCGGCATGAAGGGCGGCGCGGCCGGCGGCGGCTATGCCCAGGTCGTGCCGATGGAGGACATCAACCTCCATTTCACCGGCGATTTCCACGCGATCGGCGCCGCGAACAACCTGCTCGCCGCGATGGTCGACAACCACATCTACTGGGGCAACGAACTCGGCATCGACTCGCGCCGCGTGACCTGGCGGCGCGGCCTCGACATGAACGACCGGGCGCTGCGCTCGATCGTCTCCTCGCTCGGCGGGGTCGCGAACGGGTTCCCGCGCGAGGACGGGTTCGACATCGTCGTCGCCTCCGAGGTGATGGCGATCTTCTGTCTCGCCGAGCGATCTCGCCGATCTGAAGCGGCGGCTCGGCAACATCATCGTCGGCCAGACGCGGGCGCGCGAGCTGGTGCGCGCCGAGCAGCTGAAGGCGCCGGGCGCGATGGCGGTGCTGCTGAAGGACGCGGTCGCGCCGAACCTGGTGCAGACGCTGGAGAACAACCCGGCCTTTATCCATGGCGGGCCGTTCGCGAACATCGCGCATGGCTGCAACTCGGTCATCGCGACGAAGACCGCGCTGAAGCTGGCCGATTACGTCGTCACCGAGGCCGGGTTCGGGGCCGATCTCGGCGCCGAGAAGTTCTTCGACATCAAGTGCCGCAAGGCCGGGCTGAAGCCGGACGCGGCGGTCGTCGTCGCCACCGTGCGCGCCCTCAAGATGCATGGCGGCGTGGCGCGCGACCAGCTGCGGGCGGAGAATGTCGCGGCGGTCGAAGCCGGCTTCGCGAACCTGGCGCGCCATCTCGAAAACCTGCGCGGCTTCGGCGTGCCGGTGGTCGTCTCGGTCAACCGGTTCAGCGCCGACACCGAGGCCGAGCACGCCAAGCTGCAAGGAATTGTGCGCCGCCCACGAGGCCGAGGTGGTCATCGCCGACCATTGGGCCTATGGCGGCGAGGGCGCCGCGCCGGTCGCCGAGGCCGTGGTGCGGGTCATCGACAAGAGCCCGGCCGATTTCAAGTTCCTCTATCCCGACGAGATGCCGCTGCGCGACAAGATCAGGACGATCGCGCAGAAGATCTACCGGGCGCGCGACATCGCCTGCGACGGCGCGGTCGAGAGCCGGCTCGCCGAATTGCAGAAGGGCGGGTTCGGGCATTTCCCGGTGTGTATCGCCAAGACGCAGTACAGCTTCTCGACCGACGCGAACGCGAAGGGGGCGCCGAGCGACCACATTCTGGGGGTGCGCGAGGTGCGGCTGTCGGCCGGCGCCGAGTTCATCGTCGCGGTCTGCGGCGAGATCATGACGATGCCCGGCCTGCCGCGCGTGCCGGCCGCCAACAGCATCGACCTGACCGAGGACGGGCGGATCACCGGGCTGTTCTGAGCCGGCAGCGGGGAGAGGCCGATGAAGCTCGACGATGCCGATGTGATGGCGTTCCCGAAGAAGCTCGTCGAGCATCGGCATTCTGGGGCTGCAATCGCCGCTGAACCGTCACCTCGTCGAACTCGTGGCGTTCGGTTTTCCGCCTGAAACGCGCCGGCATTTCCGGCGCGAGGTGCAGAACTGGCTCGAGGAAATCCAATCCTTGCGCTTCAAACCTCACAACCGGACAGGTTCCTTCGAAGTTCTATTTCGACCTGCTGTTCGATTATCCATTTGGGGGGGTCGAAATACAGAAACATGCGCCGAATGATGGATTTGGTGCAGCGGCAGTACGAAAACGCGCGTCCGATCAAGAGCCGCCGAAGAAATGGTCGAATGGCTGCGCGACTTTCATATGCGGCTCGCCGAGCGTCTGCACAGCGGCGAAGACGTGCTCGACATGATCCCGGAATGACGGCGGCAGCATGGACCTCGATGCCGTAAAGCGCTGGCGGCGGGCCGAGCGCGAGCGGCTGATCGCGCTGCGCCAGGCGATGCCGGCCGATGAGAGGCGCCGCCTCGGCGCCGCGATCGAGACCGAGCTGCGCGCGCCTCATCGCAGAGCGCCCGGGCATTCTCGGCGTGTACTGGCCGTTTCGCGCCGAGTTCGACCCGCGGCCGCTGATCGAGTGGGCCGTCGCCGCCGGCCGCACGGTCGCGCTCCCGGTCGTGATCGACAAGAAGGGCCCGCTCGAATACCGCGCCTGGCGCCCCGGCGAGACGCTGGTCGACGGCGTCTGGAACATTCCGGTCCCGGAAAAGCGCGATGATCGTCGTGCCGGCGATCGTGCTTGCGCCGCTCGTCGGTTTCGACCGCGCCTGCTATCGGCTCGGCTATGGCGGCGGCTATTTCGACCGGACGCTGGCGAGCCTGTCGCCGCGGCCGCTGGCGATCGGCGTCGGTTTCGAGTTCCAGCTGCTGGCGACGATCCACCCGCAGAGCTTCGACGTGCCGATGGGCGCGATCGTCACCGAAACCGGCACGCGCCGCAAGTAATCGGCGCCGGCTACGCTCCTTCGCGAGGCTCCGGTGCGGGCCGTCGCGGGCGGCCGCGTCGCGGGCGCGGCGGCTCGGGTGCGGCGTTCGTTTCCGTGGCCGCGATCTCCTGCTGGATGCTGCCGCGGCCGAGGCCCAGTTCCTTGGCGAGGCTGGAGCGCTGCTTGGAATAGTTGGGCGCGGTCAGCGGGTGTTCGATCGGCAACTTCCAGCGCTTCAGGTACTGCTCGCCGGTCAGGCCGTGGCGGGTGCTCAGATGGCGGCGCAGCATCTTGCCCCTCCAGCCGCATTCGAGGCACACGACGGCGTCGCGCTGCACCGAGCGACGCAACGGCACGGCCGGCGTCAGCACGCCTGGCATCTCGCTCGGTCTGGCGAGAGTGTCGAAGATGCGGTGCACCGAGCTGATCAGCTCGGGGATCTGCTCCGGCGCGACATTGTGGTGCGACACGTAGCTGGCGATGATCTTCGTGACAAGCTGGGGATAGGCGCCTTGATATTTCGGTTCGTTGGCCATTTCTTTTCCCCCGTTTGTCGTTCAGTGTAACACGCGGTGGGGCGGCGAGCGCAAGTCGGCGTGCGCGCCACGTTCGCGCCAGTGCGATCGCTGCTGCTCGAATGGGGTTCAGGACGCGCCGTATTGCTGCCATATTGGGTTGCTAGGCCGCGAACCCACAAGATCGGCTGGTAGCCGGAACGGGCGCAGCGGCCCCGACATTCCACTCCTTCTGATCCGGGAACCGAGATGGCCGGCCATTCGCAATTCAAGAACATCATGTACCGCAAAGGCGCGCAGGACAAAAAGCGCGCCAAGATCTTCACCAAAATCATCCGGGAACTGACGACGGCGGCCCGCTCCGGCCTGCCCGATCCCGCGGCGAATCCGCGGCTGCGCGCCGCCGTGCTGGCGGCGCGGCAGGCCAACATGCCGAAGGACACGGTCGAGCGCGCGATCAAGCGCGGCGCCGGCGGCGAGGGCGCCGAAGCGTACGAGGAGGTGCGTTACGAAGGCTATGGCCCGGGAGGCACGGCGCTCATCGTCGAGGCGCTGACCGACAACCGCAATCGCACGGCAAGCGATGTGCGCGCCGCCTTCGCCAAGGCCGGTGGGGCGCTGGGCGAAACGAACAGCGTCAGCTTCCAATTCGACCATGTCGGCGAAATCGCTTATCAGGCAAGCGCGGCGAGCGCCGACGACATGCTGGAAGCGGCGATCGAGGCCGGTGCCGGCGACGTCGTCAGCGATGCCGACGGGCATGTCGTGATCTGCGCGCCGGAGGATTTCAACAGCGTGCGCGATGCGCTGGAGGCCCGATTCGGTCCGGCCGAGTTGGCGGGGCTGGTCTGGCGGCCGCTGAACAGCGCCGTGATCGACGAGGAGACGGCGACAAGCCTGTTCAAGCTGATCGAAACGCTGGAAGACAGCGACGATGTGCAAAATGTTTACGCCAATTTCGAGGTCGGCGACGAGGTGCTGGCGCGCTTGAGCGCGTGAACCGGGGTACAAACATTTTTGTCTACCCGGCAAAGCGGGCATCCTGTCGCCGGACGATGGGCGCGCTGTTCGGGGGAAGGGTGAATGCGGGTTCTCGGGCTCGATCCGGGCCTGCGCCATACCGGTTGGGGGGTCATCGACGTCGCCGCGAATCGGCTGACCCATGTCGCCGACGGCGTCGTGCATGCACCGACCGACGGTCCCTTGGCCGAACGGCTTGTGTCGCTGTTCCGGCAGCTCGGCGACGTGCTCGGGCGCTTCCGTCCGGATGAGGCGGCGGTCGAGGAAACCTTCGTGAACAAGAACGCGGCCTCGACGTTGCGGCTCGGCGTGGCGCGCGGGGTCGTGCTGCTCGCGCCGGCCGAGCGCGGCATCCCGGTCGCCGAATACTCGGCGAACATGATCAAGAAATCGGTCGTCGGGGCCGGGCATGCCGGAAAGGAGCAGGTGCAGCTGATGGTGCGGCGGCTGTTGCCGGGCTGCACGATCGCCGAGCCGGACGCGGCCGACGCGCTCGCGGTCGCGATCTGCCACGCGCATCACGCCGGCACGGTGCGGGCCTGGCAGGCGCGGTCGGCAGCCGAGACGGCCGGCACGCGACCGGTCGGAAATCCGGCGCGATGATTGCGAAGCTCGCCGGAACGCTCGACTCGATCGGGCCGGACGGCGCGGTGATCGATGTCGGCGGGGTCGGGTATCTCGCTTTCTGTTCGACGCGCACGCTGGGCGCGGCTGCCGCCGACCGGCGGCCGCGGTTCGGCTCCTTGTCGAGACGCATGTGCGCGAGGACCACATCCATCTTTACGGCTTTATCGACGCCGTCGAGCGCGACTGGTTCCGGCTGTTGACGACGGTGCAGGGGGTCGGCGCCCGGCTCGCGCTGGCGGTGCTGTCGGCGATCGCGCCGGAGGCGCTGACCCTTGCGATCGCCGCGCAGGACAGGGCGGCGTTGGCGCGCGCCGACGGGGTCGGGCCGCGGCTTGCCGGGCGCATCGTCAACGAGTTGCGCGACAAGGTCGGAGCCGTCGGGCTCGACGGCGCCGCCTTCCATGCCGCTTCGCCTGGGGTTGTACCCGCCGGTGCCGCCAACGGCGTGATCGCCGATGCCGTCTCCGCACTCGAAAACCTCAATATCGGACGCGCCGAAGCCTATGGCGCGGTCACCGCGGCGGCGCGCCGGCTCGGCGACGGCGCCGCGGTCGAGGCGCTGATCACGGCCGGGCTGCAGGAGCTTGGTCAGGCGCAGCAGAGGCCGCTGCCGTGAACGATGCAGCGCCTCGGATGGTCGCGGCCGAGCCGCATGAGGGCGATGCGTCCGAGGCCTCGATCCGCCCGCTGGCGCTCGACGAGTTCGTCGGCCAGCGGCAATTGCGCGACAATTTGCGGGTCTTTATCGAGGCCGCGAAGAGCCGGCGCGAGGCGCTCGATCATGTGCTGTTTTTCGGGCCGCCCGGGCTCGGCAAGACGACCCTGGCGCAGATCGTCGCCCGCGAGCTCGGGGTCGGCTTCCGCGCCACCTCGGGCCCGGTGATCCAGCGGGCCGGCGACCTCGCCGCGCTCTTGACCAATCTGCAGCCGCGCGACGTGCTGTTCATCGACGAGATCCATCGGCTGGCGCCGGCGGTGGAGGAAATCCTCTACCCGGCGATGGAGGATTTCCAGCTCGACCTGATCATCGGCGAGGGTCCCGGCGCGCGCTCGATCCGCATCGACCTGCCGCCGTTCACGCTGGTCGGGGCGACAACGCGCTCGGGGCTGATCACCAGGCCGTTGCGCGAGCGCTTCGGCATCCCGCTGCGTCTGCAATTCTATGAGCCGGACGAGCTGGCCCGGATCGTCGGGCGCGGCGCCCGGATCCTCGATTTCGACCTGAGTCCCGACGGGGCCGCCGAGATCGCACAGGCGGGCGCGCGGCACGCCGCGGGTCGCGATGCGCCTCTTGCGCCGCATCCGAGACTTCGCCGCGGTGCAGCCTGTCAGCGAGCGTCAATGCCGCGGTCGCCGACCGCGCGCTGCTGCGGCTCGAGGTCGATTCGCGCGGGCTCGACGGCATGGACCGGCGCTATCTGCGCGCGATCGCCGAGAATTACGGCGGCGGTCCGGTCGGCATCGAGACGATGGCGGCGGTGCTCGGCGAGCAGCGCGACGTGATCGAGGAAGTCGTCGAACCGTATCTGATGCAGCAAGGCTTTATGCAGCGCACGCCGCGCGGCCGCATGCTGACCGAGATCGCCTATCGCCATCTGGATCTGCCGCCGCCGCCGACCCTGCCGGCACAGCTCGATCTGCTCGCCGGGATGGCCGAGACAGGCGACCTGCCGTGAAAATCGGGCGGATCCGCAGGATGGGCTGAGCGGCGCGAAGCCCATCACATGGCCGCGGAACAGCCTGGGCTCGCATCGCTCAGCCCATCCTACGATCCGAGTTTGAGCCGAGGTCCGGGTGAACTCGCGATGAGCGGCCGGCGACTTGTCCGGGCTTACGCACGCGATGCGCCTGCGCGTCTATTACGAGGACACCGACGCGAGCGGCATCGTCTATCACGCCAATTTCCTGAAATTCGCCGAGCGCGGGCGCACCGAGATGATGCGCGCCCTCGGCTTCGCGCATAGCGGCATCGCCGCCGAAACCGGCATTGTCTTCACGGTCAGAAGAGTCACCGCCGACTACCGGCTGCCGGCGCGGCTCGACGACCTGCTGGAGGTGGAGACCCGAATTGTCGAGATCGGCGGGGCGAGGTTGCTTCTCGACCAGCGGATCTGCCGGGACGGCGCGGTCCTCGTGGCGCTCGAAATCGTCGTTGCCTGTGTCGGTCGGGACGGCCGCCCGCGACGGATTCCGCCGGCGCTGCGCACCGCGCTCGCCGCCGCCGATCATTTCTCCGTACCGCCATCAATCGTCGCAAAGACGCCATAAAAGGCCGCCATCACATGCAGCCGTTACAAACCACAACGCTCGCCGGCACCGTGTCTCCTAGCCTTTCGATGTTCGACCTGTTCCTGCAGTCGGACAGCATCGTCAAACTCGTGATGCTGATCCTGCTCCTCGCCTCGTTCTGGTCGTGGGCGGTGATCTTCGACAAGGTGCTGCGGCTGCGCCGGCTGCAGCGGGCGGCGGCCAGCTTCGAGGACACGTTCTGGTCGGGCGGCTCGCTCGACGATCTTTACGACCGGGTCGGAACGCGGCCGGCGGACCCGATGAGCGCCGTCTTCGGCGCGGCGATGCGCGAATGGCGGCGCAGCGCCGCCAAGGGCCTGCTCGGCACGCCGGGCATGCGCTCCAGCCTGCAGCAGCGCATCGAGCGCGTCATGAACGTCACGGTCGGGCGCGAGATGGATCGCGTCGAGCGCTTCATGAGCTTTCTCGCGACGGTCGGCTCGACGGCGCCGTTCGTCGGTCTGTTCGGCACGGTCTGGGGCATCATGAACAGCTTCCAGGCGATCGCCGCGTCGAAAAACACGAGCCTCGCCGTCGTCGCGCCGGGCATCGCCGAGGCGCTGTTCGCGACCGCGCTCGGCCTTGTCGCGGCGATCCCGGCGGTCGTCGCCTACAACAAGCTGGCCACCGATTTCGGCCGCTACGCCGGCCGGCTCGAGGGGTTCGCCACCGAATTCAGCGCGATCCTGTCGCGCCAGCTGGACGAGAGGCCGTAGAGCGATGGCCGCCTCGGCCTATAGCGGCGGCGGCGGCAGCGGCGCGCGGACGCGGACGCTACAAGCCGATGGCCGAGATCAACGTGACGCCGATGGTCGACGTCATGCTGGTGCTGCTGGTCGTGTTCATGGTCACGGCGCCGCTGCTGGCGGTCGGCGTGCCGGTGGACCTGCCGGAGACCGCGGCGCCGGCGATCAACGAGCCGAAGGAGCCGCTGACGATCACGGTCAACCGCGACGGCGCCGTGTTCCTGCAGGAGACCGGCATCGAGGTCGATTTGCTGGTGCCGCGGCTGCAGGCGATCACCGGCGGCAACCCCGACGCCGTGCTCTATGTCCGCGGCGACAAGGCGATCAATTACGGGCGCGTGCTCGAAATCATGAGCCTTGTCAGCTCGGCCGGTTTCCGCAAGGTGTCGCTGGTGGCGGAGATGCCGAAAATCAGTTCGGCGCCGGCGCGCCAGCCCGGCCAGGCGAAGCGCTGAATGGGCGGCGTTCCGGGTTAGCGGGGGCATGACGGCGGACGCGATCGAAGCGGGCGGGGCGAGGCGCGGCGGGGGGTTGGATGCCGGCGAACGGCACGACATGACGCCTGCGCGATATGACCCGGGGCGGCATCGCCGGGTCGGCGGCGCTGCATCTGATCATCCTGGCGCTGGTTCTGCTCGGGCTGCCGAATCTGTTCCGCAAGCCGCCGCTGGAGGACACGCCGATCGCGGTGCAGCTCGTGACGATCGCGCCGGAAACCCGCGCCACGCACGCCGAACCCGTTCCGCCCGCAACCCGAAGCCAAGCCCGAACCGCCGCTCGCCCAGCCCGCGCCGATACCCGAACCGAAGCCGGAACCGCCGACGCCGAGCCCCGCGCCGCCCCCGTCCGCCGCCGCAACGCCTTCGCCGCCCCCTGTTCCACCACCGCCCAAACCCGAAGCGAAACCGGTGCCCGAGCCGGTCGCGTTGTCGCCGCCCAAACCCGAGCCGAAGCCGATCCCAGCCCCCGCCGCCACAAGCGGCGAAAGCCGACCCGAAGCGCGCCGGCTCCGCCGCCCCCGCCGAAGCCGGTCGAAGCGCGAGCGCCGATCGTCCCGCCGCCGATTCCGGAACACAAACCCAAGCCGAAACCCGAGCCGCGACTCGCGCAGCATGCGCGCGCCGAGACGAAGCCCGAATCCAACCGGAAGCCCGAACCCGCGCACACGGCTCGCGCCGAGCCAAAGGCCGAGCCCAGGCCCGAGGCGAAGAAGGTCGATCCAACGGCGTTCGGCAAGCTGCTCCAGGATCTCGAAACACACGAGAAACGCGAGAAGAAGGATCAGCCCGACGCCTTCGACAGTCTGTTGAAGAATCTGACCAAGGAGCAATCGGCGCGTACCGAGGAGGCGAAACCGGTGCCGCGGCGCATGGCGTCGCTGTCGCCGCCCTCGGCGCAGCCGAAGGCGCCGCTCGGGGCCGAGCTGACCGCCAGCGAGATCGATGTCGTCCGCCAGCAGCTGTCGCGCTGCTGGAACATCCCGGCCGGGGCGCGGGACGCCAAGGACCTCGTCGTTACGATTCGCGGCACGATCGCCCCGGACGGACGGGTGCTGCAGGCGACGATCGTCGATCAGGCCAGGCTCGGCGACCCGTTTTTCCGCGCCGCGGCGGAAAGCGCGCGCCGCGCCTTTTTCCATCCGCTATGTACGCCGCTGCGTCTGCCGCCGGAAAAATACGAATCGTGGAAGACGTTCGAGATCGAGTTGAGCCCGAAGGACATCTTATGATTGGGGGATTTGCCGTTCTATGATTGGGGGATCTGCCGTTCGCGGCGCCGCGCGCGCGGCGCTGCTTGTTGTTGCGCTGCTTTTGCTCGGGTTCCCGGCGCGGGCCGAGCTGCGTCTCGACATCACGCGCGGCACGGCCCAGCCGCTGCCGATCGCGATACCGCCATTGCCGGGCCCCGGCGACGCCGCTACGGTCGGACGCGACATCGCGCAGGTCGTCGCGGCCGATCTCGAACGCTCGGGCCTGTTCCGTCCGGTCGACCAGCGCGCTTTCATCCAGACTGTCGCGGCCGGCGAGACGCCCGCGCTTCGCCGACTGGCGCCAGATCAACGCGCAGGCTTTGGTGACCGGCTCGGTGCAGCCGCAAGGCGACGGCCGCCTCAGGGTCGAGTTCCGGCTGTGGGATGTCTTCGCCGAGCAGCAGCTCGCCGGCTTCGCGTTCACGACGACGCGGCAGAACTGGCGGCGCATCGCGCATGTGATCGCCGACCAGATCTACAAGCGGATCACCGGCGAGGACGGCTATTTCGACACGCGGATCGTCTATATCGCCGAATCCGGGCCGGCGCAGGCCCGCGTCAAGCGGCTCGCGATCATGGACCAGGACGGCGCCAATAATCAGTACCTGACCGATGGCCGCTCGCTGGTGCTGACCCCGCGCTTCTCGCCGTCGGCGCAGCAGATCACCTACCTGTCCTATGCCGGCCGGACGCCGCGCGTGTACCTCTACAACATCGAAACCGGACACGCAGGAGCCGATCGGCGATTTTCCGGGCATGACCTTCGCGCCCCGCTTCTCGCCCGACGGCACAAGGCTCGTCCTCAGCCGCACCGAGGGCGGCGCGACGAACCTGTTCACGCTCGATCTGCGCAGCCGGCGGCTGGCGCGGCTGACCAGCGGCAACGCGATCGATACCTCGCCCAGCTATTCGCCGGACGGCAACCGCATCGTGTTCAACTCGGACCGCGGCGGCTCGCAGCAGCTTTACGTGATGAGCGCCGAGCGGCGGAGAGGCGCGGCGGATCAGCTTCGGTTCGGGGAAATACGGCACGCCGGTATGGTCGCCGCGCGGCGACCTGATCGCGTTCACCAAGATCGACGGCGGATCGTTCTACATCGGCGTGATGCGGCCGGACGGTTCCGGCGAGCGGCTGTTGACGCAGGACTATCTCGTCGAGGGGCCGACCTGGGCGCCGAACGGACGCGTGCTGATGTATTTCCGCCAGGGCCGCACCGACTCGCGCGGCGGCGGCGGCAATCGCGCAGCTTTATACGATCGACCTTACCGGGCAGAACCAGCGGGTCGTCCCCACGCCGGGCAGCGCGTCCGACCCGGCGTGGTCGCCATTGCTTCGTTAGGTGGGCTCGCCCGGCTAGCTGTGCCCTGCGTTGGCAGCACCCGCTGGAGGCGAAGCAGAGGTGGCCATGCGGGTCGCGCCAACTGGGGGTAATTTTGCCGCGGCTCGCCGCGTGTCTTGAAGGGGGATTTCATGTTTCTTCGCCTGACGGCCTTCGCGGGGGCCTTGCTGATGCTCGCCGCCTGCAGCAACCAGCCTGAGACGGCCGGGGGGCCGGGCGGTCCGGGCGGAGCCGGTGCTCCTGTGGGTCTTGGCGGCCCGGCGGGATCGGCGCGTCGCGGTTCGGCCCGGGGTCGCAACAGGATCTGGCGGCGACGGCCGGCGACCGGATTTTCTTCGCTTTCGACAGCTCCGAGATCACGCCCGAGGCGCAGCTCGTGCTGCAGCGTCAGGCCGAATGGCTGAAGCGCTACTCGAACGTGACCGTGACGATCGAAGGCCATACCGACGAACGCGGTACGCGCGAATACAATTTGGCCCTCGGCGAACGACGCGCGCAGGCGGCCCGCAACGTGCTCGTTGCGCTGGGCATACCTGCCTCGCGGATATCGACGATCAGCTATGGCAAGGAACGTCCCGCCGTACCGGGCTCGACCGAAGAGGCTTACGCGCAGAACCGCCGGGCGGTGACTGTGGTCAATTGAGAAATGGGTGAGTTGGAGAACTGGCGGCCTATGACGCCGGCCGACGTCCGTCGCCGGCTCCGGTTTGCGCCCATTTTTCGCCCAAAACCGGTTCTACTGAGTTCGGCTTGTCGTTGCCGCTTCCAGCCGGAGAATCGGGCTGCCCAGCGCACTTTGTCCACGAGGCCCCGCAGGGATGTTCCGACAATCGCTGCTGCCGCGCGCTTGTCTGACGCTTGCGCTCGGTCTGACGCTGTCCTACCCCCCGGCATGGGGGCAGGAGCGGTCGCCATACGAGCGGCTCGACCGGCTCGAACGCGATTTGAACATGCTGCAGCGGCACGTCTATCGCGGCGCTGCGGTTTCCACCTACGCGCCCGATGGCGCCGCTTCCGTCAATGCTCAGCTCCGCATGGATCGGCTCGAAGCCGAGATGCGCGAGCTGACCGGCCGGGTCGAGGAATACGGGAACCGCCTCGAGCAGCTGCGCCGGCGGGTCGAACAGCTCAACGGCGAGGCCGATCTGCGCTTCGGCCCGCGGCTCCGGTCCGGCGGCTCAAGGCCCGGTTGCCGCCGCGATGCCGCCGGCGCGCTCCGGCATTGCCGGCGGGCCGCCGCTTCCCGCTCGCCCGCCGGCAATGCCGGAGCGGCCGGGTCCTACGACGACGAGCGGGGGCCACCGCCCAACGGACCGCCACTCAGCGGGCCGACCCCGATCGTCGGCACCTTGACGCCTCCCGGCGTGTCCCCCGAGCCGCCGCTCGCCGCCGCGGCTCGACCGACCCGGTGAGCGCCGCCGTGCAGCCTTCGGCCTCGGACGGCGTGCTGCCCGGCGGTTCGGCGACCGAGCAGTACAATTATGCCTTCGGCCTTATGAAAGCAGGCCAAGTATCCGGCCGCCGAGGCGGCCTTCAAGGAATTTGTCGAGGCGCATCCGAAGGATCAGATGGCCGGCAACGCGCAATACTGGCTTGGCGAGACCTATTACGCGCGCGGCAAGTACATGGAGGCGGCGAGCGCGTTCGCGGACGGCTATAAGCGTTACCCGAAAAGCGCGAAAGCGCCGGACGCGCTGCTGAAACTCGGCATGTCGCTGGCTCGCGCCGAGCAGAAGCAGAATGCCTGCGTTGCGCTGGCGAAACTCGGCGACGAGTTTCCGCATGCGGCCGCGTCGGTCCGTCAGCGCGCCGCCTCCGAGATGAAAAAACTGGGCTGCTGACCCGGACGTGCCCCGCCGTGCATCCCGCGCCGCTGACGCTGCCGGAATTCGCCGCCAGCCTTGCGGCGATCGGCGGGTTCGAGACGCGGCCGCTGATCGCGGTCGCGGTCTCCGGCGGGCCCGACAGCATGGCGTTGATGCTGCTCGCCGACCGCTGGGCGCGAATGCGTGGCGGTCGGGCGTGGGGGCTTACCGTCGATCATGGATTGCGCCGCGAAAGCGCCGATGAGGCGCGAACGGTCGGCGTCATGGCTCGGCGCCCGTGCGGATTCCGCACGATATCCTGCGCTGGGTGTGGACCGAAGCCGGCGAGCGGCATCCAGGAGGCGGCGCGCGAGGCGCGTTATCGCCTGCTGACGGCATGGTGCCGCGACCGCTGCTGCCTGCACCTGCTTACGGCGCATCATCTCGAGGATCAGATCGAAACGCATCTGATCCGGCGCCGCGCCGGCAGCGGCGTCGACGGGCTGGCCGGAATGTCGGCGGTGCGCGAACTGTCGGGCTGCCGCCTCGTGCGACCGCTGCTGTGCCGTAGTCTCGGGCGCGCTTGGCGCGCTGCTCGCGGCCGAAGAACAGCCGTTCCTGCGCGATCCGAGCAACCTGAACCCGGTCTTCGAGCGCGCCCGCCTCCGGTTGATGTCTATCCGGCAATCTCCCTCTCCCCCACCGGGAGAGAGGCCATGAGAGCCACGGCGCCGACCCAGCGGCGCCTGATTCTGCAGACGTGCGGGCCTGCGCCCGCGCGCGGATCGCGCGCGAGCAGGCGGTCGACGCGCTGAGCGCCCGGGCGCTCGCGCTGCACCCGGCCGGGTTCGGGGTGCTCGATCCGGCGGTGCTCGCCGCCGCGGATCCCGAGACCGCCGCGCGCCTGCTGTCGCGCGTCGTCTCGCTGTCTCGGCGGGTTGCGCTATCCGGCGAGAGGAGCGCGGCTGGCCCGTCTGCTGCACCGCGCTCGCGCAGGAGCCGCGGCGGGCGCGCACGCTCGGCGGCTGCCGTTTCGTCCCATGGCGAGGCCGGCTGCTGGTATTGCGCGAGCTGGCCGCCGCCGAGGCTCCGGTCTCTGCTCGAACCGGGCGCCGATCTGCTTTGGGACCGGCGCTTTGCCGTTTCGCTCCCGCCGGAGGCGACCGGCGTCGGTCACGTTCGGGTATCTCGGGCAGCACGCCGGCGCGGCGCCGCAGGGCGATTTCGGGCGAATGCTGCCGCCGCTTGTTCGTTCCGTGCTGCCCGCGTTCTGGGACGGGCGGGGCGTCGCGAGCGTGCCGCATCTCGGCTATTGCCGGCCCGGGCCGACTGTTCTCGCGAAGCTTTCGTTCCGGCCTTGCAAGCCGCTGGCACCACCGAGCTTTACAGTTGTTTAGGGAGTAGAGCATCCTATCTGTTGCTGGCGCGGCACCTCCGGCACTGGCGCATCGGACCCGGTGCCGGAGGCGTAGGGAAAGGCCTTTAGCGTGAACAATTTCGGCAAGAATCTCGCCCTGTGGATCGTCATAGGGCTGCTTCTCGTCGCCCTTTTCAATCTCTTCCAGACGTCCTCGACCCGCGGTCCGCAATCGACGCTCGCGTTTTCGGATTTCGTATCCGAAGTCAATCGCGGGCAGGTTACGGACGTCACGATCCAGGGCAACAACATCAGCGGCCATTTCGCCGACGGACGCGCCTTCAGCACCTACGCGCCGTCCGATCCGGGCCTGGTCGGCCGCCTGATCGACAAGGGCGTGCGGATTACCGCGGCGCCGACCGAGGAGAACGTGCCGTCGCTGTTCGGCGTGCTCGTTTCGTGGTTCCCGATGCTGCTGCTGATCGGCGTCTGGATTTTCTTTATGCGCCAGATGCAGGGCGGCGGCGGCCGCGCCATGGGTTTCGGCAAGAGCCGTGCGCGGCTGCTGACCGAGAAGGTCGGCCGCATCACGTTCGAGGATGTCGCCGGCATCGACGAGGCGAAGCAGGAACTCGAGGAGATCGTCGAGTACCTGAAAGACCCGCAGAAATTTCAGCGGCTCGGCGGCAAGATCCCGAAGGGCGTGCTGCTGGTCGGCCCTCCGGGCACCGGCAAGACGCTGCTGGCGCGCGCGATTGCCGGCGAGGCCAACGTCCCGTTTTTCACGATCTCCGGCTCGGATTTCGTCGAGATGTTTGTCGGCGTCGGCGCCAGCCGGGTGCGCGACATGTTCGAGCAGGGCAAGAAGAACGCCCCCTGCATCATCTTCATCGATGAGATCGACGCGGTCGGCCGCCATCGCGGCGCCGGTCTCGGCGGCGGCAACGACGAGCGCGAGCAGACCTTGAACCAGCTGCTCGTCGAGATGGACGGGTTCGAGGCGAACGAGGGCGTCATCCTGATCGCCGCGACGAACCGCCCCGACGTGCTGGACCCGGCGCTGCTGCGTCCGGGACGTTTCGATCGCCAGGTCGTCGTGCCGAACCCCGATGTCGCCGGCCGCGAGAAGATCCTGAAGGTCCACATGCGCAAGGTGCCGCTTTCCTCGGATGTCGATCCGAAGGTGATCGCGCGCGGCACGCCCGGCTTCTCCGGCGCCGATCTCGCCAATCTCGTCAACGAGGCGGCGCTGATGGCCGCCCGCCGCGGCCGGCGCTCGGTCGGGATGACCGAGTTCGAGCAGGCCAAGGACAAGGTCATGATGGGCGCCGAGCGGCGCTCGATGGTGATGACCGAGGACGAGAAGAAGCTGACCGCCTACCACGAGGCCGGCCACGCGCTGTGCATGCTCTACGCGGAGGCGCACGAGCCGCTGCACAAGGTCACGATCATTCCGCGCGGCCGGGCGCTCGGCGTGACGATGTTCCTGCCGGAGCGGGACAAGTACAGCCAATCGAAGATCGAGATAAAGGCGATGATGGTCAGCCTGTTCGGCGGCCGGGTCGCCGAGCAGCTGATCTTTGGCGACGATCGCGTGACGACCGGCGCCGTCCGACGACATCCGCCGCGCGACCGGATTGGCGCGGCGCATGGTCACCGAGTTCGGGTTCAGCGACAAGCTCGGGCCGCTGCGCTACGCCGAAAACGAGGAGGAGGTTTTCCTCGGCCATTCGGTGACCCAGCGCAAGAACGTCTCCGACGCGACGGCCAAGCTGATCGACGACGAGATCCGCCGCATCGTCGACGAGGGCGAGCGCACCGCGCGCGAGATTCTGACCGCGCATTTGGAAGAGCTTCATCTGCTGGCGAAGGGCCTGCTCGAATACGAGACCCTGTCAGTCGATGAGATCAATCGCGTAATCAAGGGCGAGCGGATTGTCAGGGAAACCACAACGCCCGCCGCGCCCGACGAGCGCCCGGGCCGGCGCAGTTCGGTGCCGCCCTCGGGCCGGCCGAGCGGGATCGGCCCCGAACCCGAGCCGCAACCGGGCAGCTGACCAAAGCACCTTGCTCCCGGAACAGACGCGATCGGTAGCAGCTTAACAATCCGGTCGCGGTTTTTCTGGTATGCTCCAGCACCGGCCAGGATTACGGCCGGGGTGATCGTATCGTCTGGGGGTTGTCGCGGGATGACGCGTAAGCTTTTCGGGACGGACGGCATTCGCGGCACCGCGAACAGCGAGCCGATGACGCCGGAGACGGCGCTCAAAGTCGCCATGGCGGTCGGCGAATGTTTTCGCAACGGCACGCATAAGCACCTCGTCGTGATCGGCAAGGACACGAGGCTGTCCGGCTACATGCTGGAGCCGGCGCTGACCGCCGGGTTCATCACGATGGGCATGGATGTCGTCCTGATCGGTCCGCTGCCGACCCCGGCGGTCGCGATGCTGACGCGCAGCCTGCGGGCCGATATCGGGGTCATGCTGTCGGCCTCGCACAACCCGTATGCCGATAACGGCATCAAGTTGTTCGGCCGCGACGGCTACAAGCTGTCCGACGATCTTGAATTAAAGACCGAGGAGACGCTCGCAAAGGGGCGGTTCCACCGCGCCGCACCGGGCGAACTCGGGCGCGCCAAGCGGCTCGAGGACGCCGGCGGCCGCTATATCGAGTTCGTGAAGCAAAGTTTTCCGAAAGGGCTGCGGCTGGACGGGCTGCGGGTCGTCGTCGACTGCGCGCATGGCGCCGCCTACAAGGTCGCGCCGACCGTGCTGTGGGAGCTCGGCGCCGAGGTGTTCCCGATCGCGGTCGCGCCGGACGGGCTGAACATCAACCGCGAGTGCGGCGCTCTCGCGCCCGAGCAGATGCGCCAGGAAGTCCTGGCGCGGCGCGCCGACATCGGCATCGCTCTCGACGGCGACGCCGACCGGCTGATCGTCGCCGACGAGGGCGGCAATATCATGGACGGCGACCAGCTGATGGCGCTGATCGCGACCAGCCTGGCGCGCAACGGCCGGCTTGCGGGCGGCGCTCTGGTCGCGACGGTCATGTCCAATCTCGGCCTCGAACGCTGTCTCGGCGCGCGCGGCATCGGGCTGCATCGCACCGCGGTCGGCGACCGCTATGTCGTCGAGAAGATGCGCAGCCTCGGCTGCAATCTCGGCGGCGAGCAGTCCGGCCATATCATTCTCAGCGATTATGCGACGACCGGAGACGGGCTCATCGCCGCGCTGCAGGTCCTGGCTGCGTATTGTGGAGACCGGCAAACGCGCCAGCGAGGTCTGCCGCGTTTTCGAGCCGATCCCGCAGCTATTGCGTAACGTGCGCTTTGGCCAGGGCCAGCCGCTCGAGTCGCGCCGCGTGCGTCAGGCGATTGCCGATGGCGAGGCCCGCCTCGGATCGGCGGGGCGGCTGGTGATCCGCAACTCGGGAACCGAGCCGGTGATCCGGGTCATGGCCCAGGGCGAGGACGAGGACTTGCTGGCCGGCGTCGTCGACGCGATCTGCGATGAGATTCTGGCAGCTGCGCGCGGCATGGATGACCTCGAAATGCCGGCCCAGGCCGCCGAATAACGGATGCGGTACCGTTCAGTCGGGAGAATGGTCGGGTTCGTATTCGATGCTAGGGCAAACGTATGAAGGGGCGGGTGCTGATCATCGCCGGCTCCGATTCGGGCGGCGGCGCCGGCATTCAGGCCGACATCAAAACCGTGACCATGCTTGACGGTTTCGCCGCCACGGCGATCACGGCGCTGACGGCGCAGAACACGCTCGGCGTTTTCGGCATATTGCCGGTCCCGCCCGATTTCATCCGGCAACAGATCGAAATCGTGCTCGACGATATCGGGGCCGACGCGGTCAAGACCGGCATGCTGCACGATGCCGCCGTTATCGAGACCGTCGCCGCGGCGCTCGCCGAGCGGGCGCCGCGGACACCGCTTGTCCTCGATCCGGTCATGGTCGCCAAAGGCGGCGCGAAGCTGATCGAACCGGCGGCGATCGACGCGCTGAAGCGGCTTCTGGTGCCGCGCGCCGCGGTGCTGACCCCGAACCTGCCGGAGGCCGAGATCCTCGCCGGACGGCAGCATCGAGAGCGTCGAGGCCATGCATGAAGCCGCGGACGCTCTGCTGGCGCTCGGCTGCCGCGCGGTGCTTCTGAAAGGTGGACACCTCGCCGGCGATACCGTGCACGACGTGCTCGCGACCGAAGCGGGGCATCGCGCCTGGAGCCAAGCCCGGATCGAGAGCCGTCACACGCACGGCACCGGCTGCACCTTGGCCTCGGCGATCGCCGCCGGGCTGGCGCAAGGTCTGGCTGATCGAGGCGGCCGTCGAGCGGGCGCGCGAGTATGTCCGCCGCGCGATCGCCACGGCGCCCGGCATCGGCCGCGGCCACGGCCCGCTCGACCACGCCCACCCGCTGCGTGCGCAGCGCTTGGCGCGGTGAACGAGCCCACATCATGCGCATCCCGCTGTACCAGATCGACGCGTTCGCCGACGGGCCGTTTACCGGCAATCCGGCGGCCGTGTGCCCGCTCGACGCCTGGCTGCCGGCCGAAACCATGCAGGCGATCGCGGCCGAGAACAACCTCTCCGAAACCGCGTTCTTCGTCCCCGAAGGCGACTGGCTACCGGCTGCGCTGGTTCACCCCGAGCGTCGAGGTCGATCTGTGCGGCCACGCGACCCTGGCCTCGGCGTTTGTCGTCTTCCGCTATCTGGCGCCCGGCCGCGACAGCGTGATCGTTTCAGACCGAGAAAGCCGGGATGCTGACAGTCGGGCGCGACGGCGAGGATCTCGTGCTCGATTTTCCGTCGAGGCCGCCGCTGTCCTGCCCGATGTCGAATGCGCTCGCCGCGGCGCTCGGCAGGCGACCGGCGGCGCTGCTGGCGGCCCGCGACTATCTCGCCGTCTATGGAGGGGCCGACGAGATCGCCAGGCTCACCCCCGACTTCGCCGCAGTGGCCGCGCTCGACCGGTTCGCGGTGATCGCGACAGCGCCGGGGTCCGACGGCGTCGATTTCGTATCGCGCTTTTTCGCGCCGGCCCACGGCGTACCGGAGGATCCCGTGACCGGCTCGGCGCATTGCACGCTGATCCCGTATTGGGCGGAGCGGCTCGGCAAGTCACGGTTCGAAGCGCGCCAGCTGTCGCGGCGCGGCGGTCGCCTGTCCTGCGGCCTCATGGCGACAGGGTGACGATCGCCGGCCGCGCCGTTCTCTATCTCGAAGGCACGATCACGATCTGACCGCGCGCCGCTGGGGTGAGCCGAAGCTTGCGCTATTCGTGCCCGACACGGGAGCGATTGGAGGGTCTCATGTCACGTCTCGCCGCAATCACGATATCGCTTGCGCTGCTGGCAGGATCGGCCGCCGCCCAGGACAAGCCGACAATCCAAAAGCTGAGCGATGCGTGGGCCGCCGCTTTCAACAAGGGCGATTCCAATGCGGTGGCTGAATTGTATACCGAGGATGCCTATGTCCTTCCCGCCGGCAGCGAGATGGTTCATGGGCGGCAAGCCCTCCAGAGTTTCTGGGACACCGCGATGAAGCAGCTCGGCGACGCCAAGCTGACCACCGTCGATGTGCAGCCGCTCGGGTCCGATGCGGCGCGCGAGATCGGCACGTTCAGCTTCAAGACTAAGGGCAATGCGCCGGAGGAGGTCAACGGCAAGTACGTCGTGGTGTGGCGCAAGATAAACAATCAGTGGAAGCTCGCGACCGACATCTGGAACATGAATAAATGACTCTGTGCGCCGGGCGCCACTGCTACGAAGATTTTGGTGTAATGTCCGGCTTTGTCCCCGATCTTGTGCCGGCTGCGGCGCACAAGGCGGGCGGGCAGTTGTAAGAGACGGGTATGCTTACGATCGATCGGGACCGTTCGGCACTGTTGATCATCGATTTTCAACAGCGGCTGATGCCGGCTATCGAGGATGGGGCGGCCGCCGTGGCCAATGCGCGGCGCCTGCTCCAGGCCGCGGAGATGCTCGGGGTCCCGATCCTGTTTACCGAGCACAATGCCGGCGGGCTCGGTCCGACGGTCGCCGAGTTGGCGGACTTCGCGGATCGCCGACTGGCGCACAAGATCACGTTCGACGCCTGCCGCATGGCGGGCTTTCTCGACCGGCTGGAGGATCGGCGCGATATCGTCGTTGCCGGCTGCGAGGCGCATGTCTGCGTGCTGCAGACCGCGCTTGGGCTGCTCGATGCCGGAAGGCGCGTCTATCTGGTGCGCGATGCGGTCGGCTCGCGCCGCTCGGAAAGCAAGGAGACCGCGGTCGCGCGGCTGGCGCGGCACGGCGCCGAGATCGTCACCACCGAAATGGTTGTGTTCGAATGGCTCGGCTCGGCCGAGCATCCTCGCTTCCGCGACATCATCGCGTTGATAAAATAGCCCGCGATCCACGGGCGGCAGCGACCGCACTCAAGCGGGCGGCGACGATCTCATGTCCTCGGTTTCGCCGGCTTCGAGCAGCGGGACCCAATCGGACGCGGCCGCGGACAGGCGCAGCGCGGCGGCTAGCTTCCTCGTAAAGCAGTGCGGGCTTCGCTCGCGCGGACCCCGGCGAACGCCGAGCGCGATCACCCGCACCGTGTGTTGCCAGCCGCCTTGCGGCAACACTCACGATATCGCCGATCCGCACGGCTTGATTGGGCTTTGTCACGGCGCTTCCATTGATCGTGACGGCGCCGGCCGCACACAGCCGCGCCGCCAGAGATCGGCTTTTCGCAAAACGGGCGAACCACAACCATTGGTCGAGGCGGGCCTTGGCGCGTTCCGGCGCGGCATCATTCGCGATCAAGCGAATCTCAGCTCCTTAAGTTTGGCGAACGGATTATCGTTGCGGGAAGCGGCAGGGCGCCCGCGCTTCTGTCGCCTCGGATGCGCGCCGGCGCGGTTTGGCGACGAAGAACTCGCGATCCCCTTCGATAAGGGCGCGATAGCCGAGCGCCAGCAAGACCCCGCGCAGCGCGTCGGGAGCGACGCCGCCCGATGCGGCCAGTTCCGCGTCAGCGGCAAAAGCTCCGGCACGCGAGCGAAGGCGGGCAGCCGCCGCCAATCGCTCGAGACGATCCGGCCGCAGCGCCAGACCGGCAACCGACGCGCCGCCCGATCGCGGCATAGAAGGAAAGCGGCACATCCGGATCGATCGCGATCGCCTTGCCGGGGCGGCGTCCGCCCGGCAGCTTCGGCGGCGTTCGGCCATGCCATACCGCCCAGAGCAGCGCCCGGAAGCGGACCGCATCGGGGCCGAGCAGCGGCTCCACGTAGATCGTCTCGGTCCCGAACCGCACCCCCAGCCGGGCCAGCGCCCGGCGGCTTGGCCGGTCGAGCGATTTGAGCGCCGCCGCGGCCTCCTCTGTCGGGACGCAGCCGAGCGCGGCCGACAGCTGGAACACGATGCCGCGCGCCGCCGCGGGCAGCTTCAACGCCTGCGCCGCGAACAGCGGCGCCAACCGGCGCTCGATCTCGCCGCGGACAAATCCCTGCAGCCGCCGCCGGACCCGCTCGCGCGCCTCGCCCTGGAGAAAGTCGCCGGCCCGCACCTCAACTCGCGGCGCGAGCATCGTCTCCCCGGCCGTCAGTCTGCCGACCGGTTCGCCATGCCAAAGGATGTCCCCGTCCGGGTCGAGCGAGAACGCGTCGCCGCTCTCGCCGGCGAGCCGCCGCGCCCGCGCGCCGACCTCGCTGCGCAGCACGCGGTTCGCCGCGGTGATCAGCGTGCGCATCGCCTCGCCGTCGGCCGGCGTCGGGGACGAAGCGGAAACCGCAGCAGCTTGCCGACGTAAGTCCCCTCGACGCACACCTCGCCTTGCTTTGTCAACCGACGCCAGCAGCTCGCCGGCGCCCGCGAGATGGCGCACGAGAAACGCCGAGCGCCGGTCGACGAAGCGCTGTGTGATGCGGTCGTGCAGCGCGTCCGACAGGCGGTCCTCGATGCCGCGGGCGCGGTCCTGCCACTCCGCCGCCCCCTCGATCCATTCGCCGCGATGCGTGATGTAGGTCCAGGTCCGGATATGGGCGATGCGCGCCATCAGCGTGTCGATGTCGCCATCGAGCCGGTCGAGCTGCGCCATCTGCTTGCCGACCCAGGCGGCCGGCAGGCGCTCGCCCGGCCCCGCGAGGTGCACGAAGCAATGCGCCAGAAACCGCGCATGGCTGTCGCTCATCACCTTGCGGAAATCGGGGATCTGGCAGACCTCCCAGAGCAGCCGCACGGCACCGGGATTGGTCGCGAGACCGATGACTTCGGCGTTGCGCGACAGCAGTTGCAGCGCCCGGTGGTCGTCGGCGTCGCGCACCTGGACGAGGCCCGGTACGCGGCGGCCGCTCGTCGAGGCTCTGCAGCAGCGCGCCGACCGAATTGAATCGCAGATTGCTGTTGCGCCACGAAATCCGGGTCAGCGGCTCGAACCGGTGCTCCTCGACGGCCGAGACGATTTCCGGTCCGAGCAGGCCCTCGTCGGCGGTCGTCCCGAACGTGCCGTTGCTCATGTGCCGGCCGGCGCGTCCGGCGATCTGGCCGATTTCCGCCGGCGACAGGCGCCGCGGCCCGCGCCCGTCGAATTTCGCGAGGCGGGCGAAGGCGACATGGTCCAGATCCATGTTCAGCCCCATGCCGATCGCGTCGGTCGCGACGAGGTAATCGACTTCGCCGGCCTGGAACATGCCGACCTGCGCGTTGCGCGCCCGCGGGCTCAGCGCGCCGAGCACGACCGCGGTGCCGCCGCGCTGTCGCCGCACCAGCTCGGCCAGCGAGAACACGTCCGCGAGGCTGAACGCGACGACGGCGCTGCGGCGCGGCAGCCGCGTCACCTTCTTGTGTCCGGTATAGGCCAGGTTGGAAAAGCGCGGGCGGCTGATGTACTCGACCTTCGGCACGAGGCGGCGCATCAGCGGCTTTATCGTGTCGGCGCCGAGAAACATCGTCTCGGTCATGCCGCGCGCGTGCAGCAGCCGGGCCGTGAAGACGTGGCCGCGCTCGGGGTCGGCGCAGAGCTGGATTTCGTCCACCGCGAGAAATTCGACCGGACGGTCGAGCGGCATCGATTCGACCGTGCAGACGAAATAAGACGGGTTCGGCGGCAGGATTTTCTCTTCGCCGGTGATCAGCGCGACGGCGCGGGCACCGCGCAGCTTGACGATACGGTCGTAATTTTCGCGCGCCAGCAGGCGCAGCGGAAACCCGATCATGCCGGTCGGGTGGTCGAGCATGCGCTCGATGGCAAAGTGCGTCTTGCCGGTATTGGTCGGCCCGAGTACCGCGACGAGGCGCGGCGCAGAACGGAGCATGGCCATGGCCACAAAAGTGCGGTTCCTACTCCCGCGGGGCAAGGGCCAAGGTGGTCCTCGGGCCATTGTGCGTCGTTTTGTCAACGGCCTGCGGCGTTTGGTCCAATTTGTGACACTCAGGACCGCGCACTGAGCTCGGAAAGGCATGGTGCTGCCCGTGCGGCGAAGCGCGGTTTGACGCTGCCGCGCGATCGCAATAAAATCGCTGCCGGCTCTTAACGGAGGCTCGATATGGCGTACACGATCACGCCGCTGACCCCGCACAACACCGGCGCCGAAGTGCGCGGCCTCGACCTGACCAAGCCGGTCGATCCCGAAACCAGAGCCGCCCTGAACCGCGCCTTCGCGCAGTACCATGTGCTGGTCGTGCGCGACCAGAAATACGAACCGGCGGATTTCATCCGCGCCGTGCAGATCTGGGGCGAATTGCAGCCGCACGACAAGAAGGACCACCATATCCCCGGTTTCCCGGAGATGTACTACGTCACCAACCAGGAATTCCTCGGGGATCGGCGGATGATCCCTGGCGAGACGTTCCACACCGATCACTCGAATCATCCGGCGCCGCCGAAGGCGACGATCCTTTACCCGGTGGCGCTGCCAAGTCGCGGCGGCGATACGCAATACGTCAATATGCACCTCGCCTATGACGAGCTTCCCGAGGCGATGAAGCGCCGGATCGAGAATTTGAAGGCGGTGCATGTTTATCTGAGCAAATACAGCCCGCGCCCCTTGAAGCCGCTCAACGAGGAGAGCCTCAAGGCGTTGCCGCCGCCGGGCATTCATCCGCTGGTGCGGGTACACCCGGACAACGGCCGCAAGGCGCTGTTCCTTAACCCGGTCAGGATCGAGTTGATCGTCGGCATGCCGGATGACGAGGCGCTCGACCTTGTCGCCGAGCTGATGGCGCACGCGACGCAGCAGAAATACGAATACCGCCATCAATGGCGCTATGGCGACATGGTGATGTGGGACAACCGCAGCGTCCTGCACAAGGCCAACCCCGATTACGACATGAACGAGCGGCGCTACCTGTATCGGCTGATGCTGAAAGGCGAGGCGCCGGTCCCGGTGGCGCAGGCGGCCTAGCGGCGGAGCCGCACCGCCGGTTTCCGCCGCCGAGAAAAGGCGCTCCTCCTGCTCGAGCCAGTCGTGCAGGCGGTTGGTGATGCCGTGCACGACAGGGCCATATTACCGGCTGGCCCGTTCTATGGCTTCAACCGCGAGGGCGCACGGTTCAGTCAGGGGATCGTCGACAACTGGTGGCGCCAGGGGATGATGGGCGGCGCCAAAGCCCACTATGACTGCATCAAGGCCTTCTGGAAACCGACTTCACCGAGGACCTGAACGCATTGGCGTGCCGGTTCTGGTGATGCACGGTACTGACGATCAGATCGTGCCCTATGCCGACGCCGCGCCGCTGGCGGTCAAGCTGCTAAAACAAGGCACGCTCAAGAGCTATGACGGCCTGCCGCACGGGAACGGTTCGGCCGGTCCTCGCCGGATACGGCGCCGGCCGGAGACCAGCGGTCCCGACTTAGGCCGCCGCTTCGGTCTCTTCTTCGCTGGGGCGCGGTCCGGAATCGACGCCCTTGGCGGCCGGGTCGCGATCCACCAGCTCGATGATCGCCATCGCCGCATTGTCGCCGTAGCGGAAACCCGGCCTTGATGATGCGGGTATAGCCGCCGGCGCGGTCGGCGTAGCGCTCGGCGAGCGTCGTCAGCAACTTGTCGGCGAGCTTCGCGTCGCCGAGCTTGGCGATCGCCTGGCGCCGCCGGTGCAGCCCGCCCCGTTTGCCGAGCGTGATCAGCCGTTCGGCAAGCGGCCGCAGATCCTTGGCTTTCGGCAGCGTCGTGCGGATCTGCTCGTGCTTGATCAACGACGCGGCGAGGTTTTCGAACATCGCCTTGCGATGGGCTGAATTGCGGCTGAAGCCGCGATGGCTCATCCTGTGACGCATAATCCCCTGAACTCCAACTAACGTCACCCCCGCGTAGGCGGGGTCCAGAGCCACGCGATCAGAGCACCGTGCCCCTGGATTCCCGCTTTCGCGGGAATGACCGATCAGGGACGGTTCAGGCCTGACGCAATACGGTTTAATACGGCTCGTCGATGCGCTTGGCCAGCTCCTCGATGTTCTCGGGCGGCCAGTTCGGGATCTCCATGCCGAGATGCAGGCCCATATTGGCGAGCACCTCCTTGATTTCGTTCAGCGACTTGCGGCCGAAATTGGGGGTACGCAGCATCTCGGCCTCGGTCTTCTGCACGAGATCGCCGATATACACGATGTTGTCGTTCTTCAGGCAGTTCGCCGAACGCACCGACAATTCGAGTTCATCGACCTTGCGCAGCAGGTTTTTGTTGATCAGCGGCTCGCCGGCGATCTCCTTCTCGATCGCGTGACGCGGCTCCTCGAAATTGATGAACAGCTGCAGCTGATCCTGCAGGATGCGCGCGGCGAGCGCGACCGCATCCTCGGGGGTCATCGCGCCGTTGGTCTCGACCCGCATCGACAGGCTGTCGTAGTCGGTCACCTGTCCGACGCGGGTATTCTCGACGCGATACGAGACCTTGCGCACCGGGCTGAACAGCGCATCGACCGGGATAAGGCCGATCGGCGCGTCCTCCGGCCGGTTCTGCAACGCCGGCACGTAGCCCTTGCCGTTCTCGACAGTCAGCTCCATCGCGATATGGGCGCCGTTGTCGAGCGTGCAGATGACCTGCTCGGGGTTCAGCACCTCGATGTCGTGGCCGGTCTCGATTTGGCCGGCGAGCACCTCGCCGGGCCCGGTCGCGCGCAACCGCATCCGCTTCGGCCCGTCGCCGTGCATCCGCAGCCCGACGCTCTTGACGTTGAGCACGATGTCGGTAACGTCCTCGAGTACGCCCGGCAGCGAGGAAAACTCGTGCAGCACGCCCTCGATCTGGATCGTCGTGACGGCGGCGCCTTGCAGCGAGGACAGCAGGACGCGGCGCAGCGCGTTTCCGAGCGTCAGCCCGAATCCGCGTTCGAGCGGCTCGGCGACGACCGTCGCGACGCGCTTCGCATCGCCGCCCCGTTCGACGGCAAGCTGCTTGGGTTTGATCAGGGTTTGCCAATTCTTCTGAAGCACAACGACCTCGGTCGGTAAAAGGAAACTGATCCCCGCAAGGGACGGAGGCGCGTGGAACCGTGCAGCCTCTATGCGGGAGCCGCCGGAGCGCGCAAACGGCCCAAGCGGCGCGGTCAGACCGTGTCAGACGCGGCGGCGTTTCGGCGGTCGGCAGCCGTTATGCGGGATCGGCGTGACGTCGCGGATCGACGTGATCGCAAACCCGACCGCCTGCAACGCGCGCAACGCCGATTCCCGTCCCGAGCCCGGCCCCTTGACCTCGATGTCGAGGGTCCGCATGCCGTGTTCCATCGCTTTGCGCCCGGCATCCTCGGCGGCGACCTGCGCCGCATAGGGGGTCGATTTGCGCGACCCCTTGAAGCCCTGGCTGCCCGATGACGACCAGGCGATCGCATTGCCCTGAGCGTCGGTAATCGTGATCATCGTATTGTTGAAGCTCGCGCTGACATGCGCGGTTCCGGACGTAATGTTCTTGCGCTCGCGTCGACGCAGACGCGGTGCCGCCGTGCTCTTTGCCATTTAGCTCTTCCGCCGCTGCGCTGCTCCAGGGATAGAACGTGCAGCGCGTTACTTCTTCTTGCCCGCGATCGGCCGCGCCGGCCCCTTGCGCGTGCGCGCATTGGTATGGGTCCGCTGGCCCCGCACCGGCAGGCCCTTGCGGTGCCGCAGGCCGCGATAGGACCCGAGGTCCATCAGCCGCTTGATGTTCATCGCGACCTGGCGCCGCAGATCGCCTTCGACCGTGTATTCGCGGTCGATCAGCTCGCGCACCCGCAGCACCTCGTCGTCGGTCATCTCCTGCGCGCGACGCTCCGGCGGGATGCCGACTCGCGTCACAGATCTCGTGCGCCTTGGTCCGGCCGATGCCGTGGATATAGGTCAGAGCGATCGGCACCCGTTTCTGGTTCGGGATATTGACCCCAGCAATTCGCGCCACCTGCGCATCTCCTTCAGTTTTCCGGGAAGGGAGGGCCACACCTCCAGCCAAGCGTGTCAATGTAACGATTGCCACGCGCCTGTCAACCGGTCGCGTGATTCAGCAGCAAATCTGCAGCGAACCCGGAGAAGCACTACCCGCAACCGCCGTCCCCGCAGCACCGCTTCGATCTGGCGGGTGACCTCGTCGATGTCGGCCATGCCGTCCACCGTGCGCAGGATGCCGCGCTCGCGGTAATAAGGTAGTAACGGCGCGGTCTGATTGCGATAGGCGGCGAGCCGGGTCCCGACCGCCTCCGCGCGGTCGTCGGCGCGATGCACCAGGTCGGTGCCGCCGCAACCGTCGCAGACGCCGTCGACCCGCGGCCGATGATAGCGCTCGTGATAGCTGGCGCCGCAGTTGCGGCAGGTGAAGCGCCCGGAAATCCGCTCGATCAGCGCCGCCTCGTCGACCTCCATCAGGATCACGTAGTCGAGAGCGCGGTTACCGGCGGCCAGCATGCGGTCGAGCGCCTCGGCCTGCGGCACGGTGCGCGGGAAGCCGTCGAGGATAAAGCCGTTGGCGCAGTCCGGCTCGGCGATCCGGGTTGCCAGCATCTCGATGATGATGTCGTCGGGGACCAGCCGGCCGGCTTCCATGATCGCCTTGACCCGCGCTCCGAGCGCGCTGCCCGAGGCGACCGCGGCGCGCAGCATGTCGCCGGTCGCGAGCTGCACGATGCCATGCGTCTGTTCGAGCCGCTTCGCCTGAGTGCCCTTGCCGGCGCCGGGAGGCCCGAGAAGGATCAGGTTCATCAGCGCCGTCCCCGCAAGCCGCGCCTTCTTGATCAGCCCTTCATATTGATGCGCGAGCAGGTGCGAGTGGATCTGCGCAACCGTATCCATCGTCACGCTGACGACGATCAACAGGCTGGTGCCGCCGAAATAGAACGGCACCGCGTATTGCGAGATCAGGATCTCGGGCAGGATGCAGACCGCCGCGAGGTAGATCGCGCCGGCCACCGTGATGCGGGTCAGCACATAGTCGAGATAATCGGCGGTGTTCTTGCCCGGGCGGATGCCGGGGATGAAGCCGCCGTATTTGCGCAGATTGTCGGCCGTCTCGGCCGGATTGAACACGATCGCGGTGTAGAAGAAACAGAAGAACACGATCAGCCCGATATAGAGCGCCATATAGAGCAGCGTACCGTGCGCCACATACGATGTGATCGTGCCGAGCCAGCCGTAGCTCTGGCCGCTCGCCTCGAAGCTCGCGATCGTCACCGGCATCAGCAGCAGCGACGAGGCGAAGATCGGCGGGATCACACCCGCGGTGTTGATCTTCAGCGGCAGGTGCGAGGCTTCGCCGCCGAACATGCGGTTGCCCTGCTGCCGTTTCGGGTACTGCACGAGGATGCGGCGCTGCGCCCGCTCCATGAAGACGATCACCATCACGACGGCGACCGCCATCAGCAGGAAGATGATGATGAAGACGGTCGAGATCGCGCCGGTGCGTCCCAGTTCCAGCGTCGCGGCCAGCGCGTGCGGCAGGTTCGCGACGATGCCGGACATGATGATCAGCGAAATGCCGTTGCCGATGCCGCGCGCGGTGATCTGCTCGCCGAGCCACATCAGGAAGACGGTGCCGCCGGTCAGCGTGATCACCGTGACGAGCCGGAAGAACAGCCCCGGGTCGATCACCGCCGAATGCGCGCCGGCCCGCATGCCCTCGAGCCCGATCGCGATGCCGTAGGACTGCACCGCGGCCAAGAGGACGGTGCCGTAACGGGTGTATTGGTTGAGCTTCTTGCGCCCGCTCTCGCCCTCTTTTTTCAGATTTTCAAGGGTCGGCGAGACAGCCGTCAGCAGCTGGATGATAATCGATGCCGAAATATACGGCATGATGTTGAGGGCGAAGATCGTCATGCGCCCGAGCGCCCCGCCCGAGAACATGTCGAACATGCCGAGAATGCCGCCGGCGTTCTGCTTGAATATTTCCTGCAGAATGCTCGAATCGATGCCCGGAAGCGGGATGTAGGTGCCGAGGCGATAAATCACCAGCGCGCCGAGCGTGAACCAGATGCGGTTCTTCAGCTCGGTGGCCTTCGAGAACGCCCCGAAATTTATACTCGCGGCGAGTTGTTCGGCGGCTGACGCCATGATGTTCGATCCTAATGGATCGTCATTCCCGCGAAAGCGGGAACCCAGGGCAAGCGACGCATGGTTGCCCTGGACCCCTCCCGCTCGATCCGGGATCACGCGGGGACGACGGACGTAGATTAATAGGCCGTTGCGTCACGCCGGGGAAGCCGGTGCCTCGCCGGCTTCTTTCGCGCCGCTGACGACGACCGTGCCGCCGGCCGCCTCGACCGCCGCGACCGCCGCCCGAGACGCGCCGGCCACCTCGATCGTGATCGCCGCCGTCAGCTCGCCCTCGGCGAGCAGGCGAACGCCGTCGCCGGCGCGCCGCAGTACGCCGGAAGCGACAAGCGTTGCCGCGGTCACCGGCCCCTCGATGCCGAGGCGTCCGGCGTCGATCGCCTGCTGCAGACGCCCGAGATTGACGATCTTGTAGTCCTTCTGGAAGATCTTGTTGTTGAAGCCGCGCTTCGGCAGGCGGCGATGCAGCGGCGTCTGGCCGCCCTCGAAGCCGTTGATCGCGACGCCGCTGCGCGCGGTCTGCCCCTTGCCGCCGCGCCCCGACGTCTTGCCCTTGCCCGATCCGATGCCGCGCCCGACCCGCTTCGCCCGGTAATGCGCGCCCGGATTGTCCCTGATCTCGTTGAGCTTCATCACTGTTCCTCGGACCGCGGGCCTCCGGCCCGCCTGGCGGCCGAGACGGCCGCGTTCCTTATGCTTCCTCGACCACCCGCACGAGGTGCTTGACCTTGTTGATCATGCCGCGCACGGACGGGGTGTCCTCGAGCGTGCGCCGCCGGTGACGCTTGTTGAGGCCGAGCCCCTTCAGCGTCGCCTCCTGGTCGGCGCGACGCCCGATCGGGCTGCCGGTCTGCTCGACCGTTACGGTCTTCTTGCCGCCGAGCGAACCATCCGGGAGCGAACCCGCTTCATCACGCGTTCTCCCGCGCTTCGCTCTGCGGCCGTCCGAGGATCTCGGCGACCCGCTTGCCGCGCCGCGCCGCGACGGCCCGCGGGCTCGTGACATGGCCGAGCGCGGCGAACGTCGCCTTGATCATATTGTGCGGGTTCGAGGTGCCGACCGATTTCGCGACGATGTCCTGCACGCCCAGCGCCTCGAAGATCGCGCGCATCGGGCCGCCGGCGATGATGCCGGTGCCGGGTTTGGCGGCGCGAACGACGACCTTGCCGGCGCCGTAGCGGTCGGCGATGTCGTGGTGCAAGCGTGCGCCCCTCGCGCAGCGGCACGCGGATCATGCTGCGCCGTGCCTGCTCGGTCGCCTTGCGGATCGCCTCCGGCACCTCGCGCGCCTTGCCCGCGCCGTAGCCGACCCGGCCCTTTTTGTCGCCGACGATGACGAGCGCGGCGAAGCCGAACCGCCGTCCGCCCTTCACGACCTTGGCGACGCGATTGATGTTGACCAGCTTTTCGGCGAACTCGCTGTCGTCGCGGTCGCGCGGTTGGCCGTCGCCGCCGTCGCGCCTGCGCCGTTCACCCTGCGTGCGTGCCATCGCCGTCCTCTCAGAAATCGAGCCCGCCCTCGCGGGCGGCATCGGCCAGGGCCTTGACCCGGCCATGATACATATAGGCGCCGCGGTCGAACACGACACGCTCGACACCGGCCGCCTTGGCGCGCTCGGCGATCAGCTTGCCGACCGCGCTCGCCGCCGCCTTGTCGGCCCCGGTCTTCAGCTCGGTCCGCAAGCCCGGCGTCGAGCGTCGAGGCCGCCGCCAGCGTATGTCCGGCAGCATCGTCGATGACCTGGGCGTAGATGTGGCGCGAGGTGCGGTGCACCGACAGCCGGGCACGCCCCTTCGCCACCTGCCGCAGCTTGAAGCGGGTGCGTTCGCGACGCCGCCGGAACAGCGCATCCTGTTTGTTCGACATGCTATTCGCCATGGGGCCTACTTCTTCTTGCCTTCCTTGCGGCGGATCGTCTCGTCGCTGTACTTGATCCCCTTGCCCTTGTACGGCTCGGGGGGACGGAACGCGCGGATCTCGCTCGCGACCTGCCCGACGCGCTGGCGGTCGGCGCCGGTCACCGTGATCGCGGTCGGCCGCTCGCAGGCGATCTTCACGTCGGGCGGGATCGGATAGCTGATGTCGTGGCTGTAGCCGAGCTGCAGGTTGAGGTTGCTCCCCTGCACCGCGGCGCGATAGCCGACGCCGTTGATCTCGAGATTGCGCGTAAAGCCGGCCGAGACGCCGGTCACGATGTTGTTGACCAGGGCCCGCGTCGTTCCCCACATCGCCCGCGCCCGCTTGCTGTCGTCCTTCGGCGCGATCGTGACGGCGCCGTCGGCGATCGTGGCCGTCACATCGTTGCTGACGTCAAGGCTCAGCGTGCCGAGCCGCCCCTTTGCGGTCAGCGTCTGGCCGGCCAGATCGACGGTCACGCCCTGCGGGATCGCGACCGGGTTTTTGCCGATACGGGACATCGTGTTTTCCTCACATTACCGGTGTCAGAACACCCGGCACAGCACCTCGCCGCCGACCTTCGCGGCGCGCGCCTCGTTGTCCGACAGGACCCCGCGCGGGGTCGACAGGATCGAGATCCCGAGACCGTTATAGACGCGCGGCAGATCGCCGATCTTCGAATAGACGCGCCGCCCCGGCTTCGAGACCCGCGCGATCTCGCGGATCACCGGCTCGCCATCGACGTATTTCAACTCGATCTTGAGCTGCGCGATGCCGGGCCGCACCTGCTCGCGCGTGAAGCCGCGGATATAGCCTTCGCGCTGCAACACTTCGAGCACGTTGGCGCGGAAATTCGACGCCGGCGCCGCGACGACGGCCTGCCTCGCGCGCTGGCCGTTGCGGATGCGGGTCAGCATGTCGGCAAGCGGATCGCTCATCGTCATCGCGCTGCTCCTACCAGCTCGACTTCAGCATGCCGGGGATCTGCCCGGCCGAGGCGAGCTCGCGCATCGCGATGCGCGACATCTTGAACTTGCGGTAATAGCCGCGCGGCCGCCCGGTCAGCGCGCAGCGGTTGCGGATGCGCGTCGGGGAGCTGTTGCGCGGCAGTTCGGACAGCTTCAACTGCGCCGCGAAGCGCTCCTCCGGCGCCGCGTCCCGGTCGCGCGCCAGCGCCTTCAGCCGCGCGCGCGTCGGCGCCTTCTGCTTCGCCAGCTTGGCGCGGCGGTTGTTCTTTTCGATCGAACTCTTCTTTGCCATCGGGACCAGATACTCCGGGAGGCCGTTACGTCGCGCGGATGGTTATGCGATCAGGCCGCGAACGGCATCTCGAAGCCCTTCAGCAAGGAACGGGCTTCGTCATCGGTGTTCGCGGTCGTCACGATCACGATATCCATGCCGCGCACGGTATCGACCCTGTCATAGTCGATTTCGGGGAAGACCAGCTGCTCCTTGAGACCGAGCGCATAGTTGCCGCGCCCGTCGAAGCTCCGCGACGACACGCCGCGGAAATCGCGCACCCGCGGCAGCGCCACGGTGATCAGCCGGTCGAGAAATTCGTACATGCGATCGCGCCGCAGCGTGACCTTGACGCCGATCGGCATGTTCTGGCGCAGCTTGAAGGTCGCGATCGAGCGCCGGGCGCGGATCACGACCGGGTGCTGCCCGGTGATCGCGGTCAGATCGCCGACCGCGGCATCGATCTTCTTGGCGTCCTGCACCGCCTCGCCAACGCCCATGTTGACGACGATTTTTTCGAGGCGCGGCGCCTGCAGCGGGTTCGTGTAGCCGAACTCCTGCATCAGGGCGGGCTTGACGGTCGTTTGATAGCGTTCCTGCAAGCGGGTCGTCATAGCCGGCGTTCTCATTTGTCCCGGCGGGCTCACTTGTCAATTACCTCGCCCGAGCGGCGGGCGACGCGCACCTTGCGGCCGTCGGCAAGGATCCTGTAGCCGACCCGCGTCGGCTTGCCGGATTGCGGGTCGAGATGCGCGACATTCGAGACGTGGATCGTCAATTCCTTGTCGACGATCCCGCCCGGTTCGCCGAGCCGCTGCCGGTGTGCCGGCGCGCCATGTGGACGCCCTGCACGATCAGCCGGTTCTCGTCCGGGAAGACGCGCAGCACCTGGCCGCGCTTGCCCTTGTCGCGGCCGCTGATGACGACGACGTTGTCGCCCTTCTTGATCTTCAGCTTCGGCATCGGTCACACCGTTCCAACCGTCACCCCGACGCAGGCGGGGGTCCAGGAGCACGCGGGAGAGCGCCGGCCCTGGGTTCCCGCTTTCGCGGGAATGACGAGACTTCCTCTCATCACAGTACCTCGGGCGCCAGCGACACGATCTTCATGAACCGCCGCGCCCTGAGTTCGCGGGTGACCGGCCCGAAAATGCGCGTGCCGACCGGCTCGCCCTGGCGGTTGATCAGCACCGCCGCGTTGCGGTCGAAGCGGATCGCGCTGCCGTCGGTGCGGTGGATTTCCTTGGCGGTGCGCACGATCACGGCGCGGTGCACGTCGCCCTTCTTGACGCGGCCGCGCGGGATCGCCTCCTTGACCGAGACGATGATCACGTCGCCGATCGTCGCGGTCTTGCGCTTCGAGCCGCCGAGCACCTTGATGCACTGCACCCGACGCGCGCCGGAATTGTCGGCGACGTCGAGATTGGTCTGCATCTGGATCATGCCGCACTCCCTGCCGCCGCGGCGGCCTCCGCCGCGACCTGTTCGGCGGCCGTGGCCGGCGCCGCGTTGCGCCGCCCCGGCGCTGCGTCAGCCGGGCCCTCGACGACGAGCCAGCTCTTGCGTTTCGAGATCGGGCGGCATTCCTCGATCCGCACCGTGTCGCCGGTGCGGTAGCGGTTGTCGGCGTCGTGCGCCGCGTATTTTTTCGAGCGCGACACGAACTTCTTGTAGAGCGGGTGCATGACGCGCCGCTCGACGCGCACGATCACGGTCTTGTCGCAGGCGTGGCTGACCACGACCCCCTGCAGAACGCGTTTCGGCATTCCCTTACGCTCCCGGCGACGCCTGTCGGCGCCGCTCGCCGAGGATGGTTTTGATGCGCGCGATCTCGCGCCGCACCTGGCGAACCCGCGCGGTGTTTTCGAGCTGGCCGCTGGCGCGCTGGAAGCGCAGGTTGAAGATCTCCTTGCCGAGATTATCGACCTGCTCGCCCAGCTCGTCGTCGCTGCGCGTGCGCAGGTCGGAGGCTTTGGCGCCCTTCACGCCGTCACCTCTTCGGCCTGCCGGGTCACGAAGCGGGTGCCGATCGGCAGCTTGGCGGCGGCCAGCTCGAACGCCTCGCGCGCCACCTCGGGGGTCACGCCGTCGAGCTCGAACATGATCCGGCCCGGCTTGACCCGGCACACCCAGAATTCCGGCGACCCCTTGCCGCTGCCCATGCGCACTTCGGCCGGTTTCGAGGAGACCGGCACGTCCGGGAAATATCCGGATCCACACCCGGCCGCTGCGGCGCATCGAGCGCGTGATCGTGCGCCGCGCCGCCTCGATCTGGCGCGCCGTGATGCGCCCCGGTTCGAGCGCCTTCAGGCCGAACGCGCCGAAATTGAGCGTCGTGCCGCCCTTCGCGACGCCGTGGATGCGGCCCTTGTGGGCCTTGCGGTATTTCGTGCGTTTCGGTGAGAGCATTGCTGTTCGCCCTACCGGCCGCGGTCGCCGCGGTCTTGCCGCGTCTTGCCGCGTCGCCCCGCTCGCGGCGCTCCGGCCGCTCGGGACCGCCGGCCTGCTGCTCGCTCAATCGCTTGTCCTGCGCCATCGGGTCATGCGCCAGGATCTCGCCCTTGAAGACCCAGACCTTGACGCCGCAGGCGCCGTATGTGGTTTTCGCCGTGCCGTAGCCGAAATCGACATCGGCGCGCAGCGTGTGCAGCGGCACGCGGCCCTCGCGATACCACTCCATGCGCGCGATCTCGGCGCCGCCGAGCCGCCCGGAGCAGTTGATGCGGATGCCCTGCGCGCCGAACCGCATCGCCGATTGCACGGCTCGCTTCATCGCGCGGCGGAACGCGACGCGCCGTTCGAGTTGCTGCGCGATGCCGTCGGCGATCAGCTTCGCCTCGATCTCGGGCTTGCGGATCTCGACGATGTTGAGGCTGACCTCGCTGTTCGTGATCTTCGCGATGTCGCCGCGCAATTTGTCGATATCGGCGCCCTTCTTGCCGATGATGACGCCCGGGCGGGCCGAATGCAGCGTGATCCGCGTCCGGCGCGCGGCCCGCTCGATCAGGATCTTCGAGACCGCCGCCTGGCCCAGCCGCTTGCCGAGAAACTCGCGCAGCTTCAAATCGTCGAGCAGCTGGTTGCCGTATTCCTTTCTGGAAAACCAGCGCGAATCCCAGGTGCGGTTGATCCCGAGCCGCAGCCCGATCGGATTGACCTTCTGTCCCATCAGGCTCTCCTAGGCTTCGGCGCGTTCGCGCACGACGACGCTCAGATGCGCGAACGGCTTCTCGATGCGCGCCGAGCGGCCGCGGCCGCGCGTATGGAAGCGTTTCATGACGAATGCCCGGCCGACCGTCGCTTCCTTGACATAGAGCCGGTCGACGTCGAGCTGGTGGTTGTTCTCGGCGTTGGCGATCGCCGCTTCGAGCACCTTCTTGACCTCGTGCGCGATCCGGCGGCGCGCGAATGTCAGGTCGGCGAGCGCGGTCGCCGCGTCCTTGCCGCGGATCATCTGCGCGACAAGGTTCAGCTTGCGCGGGCTGGTGCGGATCGCGCGCAGAAACGCCGAGGCCTCGTTGTCGTCGAGCCGGCGCGCGGCGGCTTGCTTGCCCATCTCAGCCTCTCCTCAACTCCGCCGGGCCCGCTTGTCGCCGGCATGGCCATAGAAGGTGCGGGTCGGCGCGAACTCGCCGAATTTGTGGCCGATCATGTTCTCGGTCACCAGCACCGGGATGAATTTGTGGCCGTTATAGACGCCGAACGTCAGCCCGACGAATTGCGGAAATATCGTCGAGCGCCGCGACCAGGTCCGGATCACCTCGTTGCGTCCCGAACCGCGCGTCTTCTCGGCCTTCTTCAGCAGATAGCCGTCGACGAACGGGCCTTTCCATACCGAGCGTGCCACGCCCTCTCTCCGTTCCTATCGCTTCTGCTGGCGGCGGCGGATGATCAGCCGGTCCGTCGCCTTGTTCTGACGCGTCTTCTTGCCCTTGGTCGGCTTGCCCCACGGCGTCACCGGATGCCGGCCGCCCGACGACTTGCCTTCGCCGCCGCCATGCGGATGGTCGATCGGGTTCATCGCGACGCCGCGCACCGAGGGCCGCCGGCCGAGCCAGCGATTGCGGCCGGCCTTGCCGATCACGATGTTCTGGTGGTCGGGGTTCGACACCGCTCCGATCGTCGCGCGGCATTCGGCGCGCACCATGCGCATCTCGCCCGAGGTCATGCGCAGCAGCGCATAGCCCTGCTCGCGGCCGACCAGCTGGACATAGGTGCCGGCCGAGCGCGCGATCTGACCGCCCTTGCCGGGCTTCATCTCGACATTATGGACGATCGTGCCGAGCGGCATGTTCCGCAGCGGCATCGCGTTGCCGGGCTTGACATCGACCCGCTCGCCGGAAACCACCGTGTCGCCGGCGCGCAGCCGCTGCGGCGCCAGGATGTACGATTGCTCGCCGTCCGGATAGGTGATCAGCGCGATAAACGCGGTGCGGTTCGGATCGTATTCGAGCCGCTCGACGGTCGCCGGGGCATCGTCCGTGCGCCGCTTGAAATCGACGAGACGGTAGCGCCGCTTGTGGCCGCCGCCGCGCCAGCGCACCGTCGTGCGGCCGGTGTTGTTGCGCCCGCCCTTCTGCCGCAGCCCCTCGGTCAGCGTCTTGACGGGCTTGCCCTTCCACAGCTCGCCGCGGTCGACGATGACGAGGTGCCGCTGCGACGGCGTCGTCGGGTTGAATGTCTTCAGCGCCATAATTCAGAAATCCCTGCGGCTCAGATCCCGGTCGTCACGTCGATCGACGAGCCTTCGGCCAGGGTGACGATCGCCTTCTTGTAGTCGGAGCGGCGGCCCGGGCGGCCGCGAAACCGCTTGGACTTGCCGGCGACGCGGATCGTGTTGACCGCATCGACCTTGACGTCGAACAGCCCTTCGACGGCCGCCTTGACCTCGCGCTTGTTCGCGTCGAGCGCAACCCGGAAGATCACCTGGTTGTGCTCCGAGACGGTGGTCGCCTTCTCGGTGATGACCGGCGCGCGCACGATATCGTACATCTCTTGCCGGGTCAGCCGCGTCTCGGTGCGCGGAATAACGCGAAATCGGCTCATCTGAGCCCTCTCATTTCAAACGGGCCTCGAGCTGTTGGACCGCGTCGCGCGTCAAGACCAGCGTGTCGCGCCGCAGGATGTCATAGACATTGGCGCCCTTCTCGGGCAGCACGTCGACCTTCGGCAGATTGCGCGCGGCGCGGGCGAAACCGTCATCGACGGTCGCCGTCGATGATCAGCACCGAATCCCAGCCGAGCGCGTCGAACCGGGCCCGCAGCGCCTTGGTCTTCGCTTCATCGACCCGCGCGGCGTCGATCACGATCAGCTTGCCCTCGGCCTGCTTCGCCGACAGCGCGGTCTTGAGTCCCAGCCGCCGCACCTTCTTCTGCAGCCCGAATTCGTGGCTGCGCACGACCGGCCCGAAGATCACCGCGCCGCCGCGGAATTGCGGCGAGCGCAGGCTGCCCTGGCGCGCCCGCCCGGTGCCCTTCTGCTTGTAGGGCTTCTTGGTCGTCCCGCTGATGTCGCTGATGCCCTTGGTCTTGTGCGTGCCGGCGCGCCGCTTGGCGAGCTGCCAATTGACGACGCGGGCGAGAATGTCGCGCCGCACCGGCAGGCCGAACACGTCCTCGGCCAGCTCGATGTCGCCGACTTCCTGATTGTCGAGAGTTCTTACCGTCGCCTTCATGGCGAGGCCTCCTCGCTCGGCGCGCCGACGGTTTCGGCGCCTCGTTCCGTGGCGGACTCCTCGGCCGGCGCCGCGTCGCCGCTGGCTTCGTCGTCATCGGCCGTGCCTCGCTGCGCAGCGCGGCCGGGAACGGCAGCCCGTCCGGCGCCTTGCGCTTTACGGCATCGCGGATCAGCACCCAGCCGTTTTCGCTGCCCGGCACCGAGCCCTTGATCAGAATGAGACCGCGCTCGGCGTCGGATTCGACGATTTCGAGGCTCTGCGTCGTGACCCGCTCGTTGCCGAGCTGGCCGGCCATCTTCTTGTTCTTGAAGGTCTTGCCTGGGTCCTGCCGCTGCCCGGTCGAGCCCAGGCTGCGATGCGAGACCGACACGCCGTGGCTGGCGCGCAGGCCGCCGAAATTGTGCCGCTTCATGCCGCCGGCATAGCCCTTGCCGATGCTGGTTCCGGTCACGTCGACGTATTGCCCGGGCACGAAATGCGCCGCGGTGATCTCGGCTGCCGACCGCCACGAGCGCGTCCTCGGAGACGCGGAACTCGGCCAGTTTCGCCTTCGGTTCGACCTTCGCAGCGGCGAAATGGCCGCGCTGCGGCTTGGTCACGTTCTTGACCTTGGCGGCGCCGACCCCGAGCTGCAGCGCGGTGTAGCCGTCCCTGTCCGGCGTGCGCTGCGCGATAACCTGGCAATTATCGACGCGCAATACCGTGACGGCGACGTGGTTGCCCTCTTCGGTGAAGACCCGGCTCATGCCGAGCTTTCGTCGCGATCAGACCGGTTCGCATTCCGGCACCCTACAGCTTGATCTCGACATCGACGCCGGCCGCCAGATCGAGCTTCATCAGCGCATCGACGGTCTGCGGCGTCGGATCGACGATATCGAGCACCCGCTTGTGCGTGCGGATCTCGAACTGCTCGCGCGACTTCTTGTCGACATGCGGCGAGCGCAGCACGGTGAATTTCTCGATCCGGGTCGGCAGCGGGATCGGCCCGCGCACCCGCGCGCCGGTCCGCTTCGCGGTGTTGACGATCTCGCTCGTCGACTGGTCGAGAACGCGGTGATCGTACGCCCGAAGGCGAATTCGTATGTTCTGATTGTCCATCTGGCGTTCCGCTGTCCCGGCATGCAAGCCCCCCGCCCGTGAGGCGGGCGGGGGGTGTAGCCCAGCCGAGATCGTTATTTCAATATTTTCGCGACGACGCCGGCGCCGACGGTGCGGCCGCCTTCGCGGATCGCGAAGCGCAGGCCCTCGTCCATCGCGATCGGCACCAAGCAGTTCCACCTCCATCGACACGTTGTCGCCCGGCATCACCATCTCGGTGCCCTCGGGCAATTTCACCGAGCCCGTGACGTCGGTCGTGCGGAAGTAGAATTGCGGCCGGTAATTGTCGAAGAACGGCGTGTGCCGGCCGCCCTCCTCCTTGGTCAACACATAGGCCTCGGCCGTGAACTACGGTGTGCGGCGTGATCGAGCCGGGCTTCGCCAGGACCTGGCCGCGCTCCACTTCCTCGCGCTTGGTGCCGCGCAACAAGACGCCGATATTGTCGCCCGCCTCGCCCTGGTCCAACAGCTTGCGGAACATCTCGACCCCGGTCGCCACCGTCTTCGCGGTCGGCCGCAGCCCGACGATCTCAACTTCGTCGCCGACCTTGACGATGCCGCGCTCGACCCGCCCCGTCACCACCGTGCCGCGCCCCGAGATCGTGAACACGTCCTCGATCGGCATCAGAAACGGCCGGTCCTTCGGGCGCTCCGGCTGCGGGATGTAGTCGTCGACCGCCTGCATCAGCTCGAGGATCGAGTCGTGCGCCCGATCTCGGGGTCCTTGCCCTCCAGCGCCGCCAGCGCCGAGCCCTTGATCACCGGGATGTCGTCGCCCGGGAAATCATAGGACGACAACAGCTCGCGCACCTCCAATTCGACCAGCTCGATCAGCTCCTCGTCGTCGACCATGTCGGTCTTGTTCATGTAGACGACCGAGCGAGGGCACCCCGACCTGGCGCGCCAGCAGGATGTGCTCGCGGGTCTGCGGCATCGGCCCGTCGGCCGCCGAGACCACCAGGATCGCGCCGTCCATCTGCGCCGCGCCGGTGATCATGTTCTTGACGTAGTCGGCGTGCCCCGGGCAATCGACATGCGCGTAGTGCCGCTTCTCGGTCTCGTACTCGACATGCGCCGTCGCGATCGTGATGCCGCGCGCCTTCTCCTCCGGCGCCTTGTCGATCTGGTCGTAGGCGGTGAACGTCGCCCCGCCGGTCTCCGCCAACACCTTGGTGATCGCCGCCGTCAGCGTCGTCTTGCCGTGATCGACATGCCCGATCGTCCCGACATTGCAATGCGGCTTCGTCCGACTAAACCTCGCCTTACCCATCGCTTTCTTCTCCAGTCAATCTCTGAGCAGCGGCGTCACGCCATCTTGGCGCGGACTTCGTCCGCGACGGCCTGCGGCACCTGCTCGTAATGGTCGAAATGCATTGTGTACTGCGCCCGGCCCTGGCTCATCGAGCGCAGCGTGTTGACATAGCCGAACATGTTGGCGAGCGGCACCATCGCGTTGATGACGCGGGCGTTGCCGCGCGTGTCCATGCCGGTGACCTGGCCGCGCCGGCTGTTCAGGTCGCCGATCACGTCGCCCATATAGTCCTCGGGCGTCACCACCTCGACCCGCATGATCGGCTCCAGAGCTTCGGCGCCGCCTTCATGACGCCGTCCTTGAAGGCGGCGCGGGCCGCGATCTCGAACGCCAGCACGCTCGAATCGACGTCGTGATAGGCGCCGTCGATCAGTTCGGCCTTCAGGTCGATCACCGGGAAGCCGGCGAGCACGCCGTTCTCGGTCGAGGCCTTGAGGCCCTTCTCGACGCCCGGCACGTATTCCTTCGGCACGGCGCCGCCGACGACCGAATTCTCGAACACGAACCCGCTGCCCGGCGGCAGCGGCTCGAAGCGGATTTTGACGCGGGCGTACTGCCCGGCGCCACCGGTCTGCTTCTTGTGGGTGTAATCGATCTCGGCCGGCCTGGTGATCGTCTCGCGATAGGCGACCTGCGGCGCGCCGATATTGGCGTCCACCTTGAACTCGCGCTTCATGCGGTCGACGATGATCTCGAGGTGCAGTTCGCCCATCCCCTTGATCACGGTCTGGCCGCTCTCGTGATCGACCGCGACCCGGAACGAGGGGTCCTCGGTCGCGAGCCGCGCCAAAGCCTGGCCCATCTTTTCCTGGTCGCCCTTGGTCTTCGGCTCGACCGCGATCTCGATGACCGGGTCCGGGAACTCCATCTTTTCGAGCACGACCGGGTGGCCGACATTGGACAGCGTGTCGCCGGTCGTCGTGTTCTTGAGCCCGGCCAATGCCAGGATATCGCCGGCGCGCGCCTCCTTGACGTCCTCGCGGTGGTTGGCGTGCATCAACAGCATGCGGCCGATGCGCTCGCGCTGGTTCTTGACCGTGTTGAGCACCTGGTCGCCGCTGTTGAGGACCCCCGAATAGATCCGGACGAAGGTCAGCGAGCCGACAAACGGGTCCGACATGATCTTGAACGCGAGGCCGGCGAACGGCTCGTCGTCCGAGGCGTGGCGCTCGATCGGCTCGTCCGAGCCCATCTTGACGCCCTTGATCGCCGCGACATCGGTCGGCGCCGGCAGATACGCGACGACGGCGTCGAGCAGCGGCTGCACGCCCTTATTCTTGAACGCCGAGCCGCACAGCACCGGGACGAAGGCGCCCGATATCGTGCCCTTGCGGATGCAGCGCTGCAACGTCTCGGCATCCGGCTCCTCGCCGCCGAGATAGGCTTCGAGCGCGGCATCGTCCTGTTCGACCGCCAGTTCGACGAGCTGGTGCCGCGCTTCCGCCGCCGCGTCCTTCATGTCGGCGGGAATATCGACGACATCGAACTGCGCGCCCAGCGACTCGTCGCGCCACTTGATCGCGGCGTTGGCGACCAGATCGACGACGCCGACAAAATCGCTCTCGACCCCGATCGGCAGCTGCGTGACGACCGGCACCGCGCCGAGCCGCTCGGTGATCTCGCGCACGCAGCGCGGGAAGTCGGCGCCGATGCGGTCCATCTTGTTGACGAAACAGATGCGCGGCACGCCGTATTTGTCGGCCTGCCGCCACACCGTCTCGGATTGCGGCTCGACACCGGCGACCGAGTCGAACACCGCGACCGCGCCGTCGAGCACGCGCAACGAGCGCTCGACCTCGATCGTGAAATCGACGTGGCCCGGCGTGTCGATGATGTTGATGCGGTGGTCGTTCCAGAAGCAGGTCGTCGCGGCCGAGGTGATCGTGATGCCGCGCTCCTGCTCCTGCTCCATCCAGTCCATCGTCGCGGTGCCCTCGTGCACCTCGCCGATCTTGTACGAGCGCCCGGTGTAATAGAGGACGCGCTCGGTCGTCGTCGTCTTGCCGGCGTCGATATGCGCCATGATGCCGATGTTGCGGTATCGCTCCAGAGGCGTCGTGCGTGCCATTACCGAATACTCCAACAGCGCCCGCTTTCGCCTGCCGACAGGGGCGCCACTTCGATTGTGCCAAGAACAGACCGTCCCGGTCAGCGACCGTGAACCGACGGGCACACCCGCGTGAGAGACGTGCGTTACCAGCGATAATGCGAGAACGCTTTGTTCGCGTCCGCCATCCGGTGCGTGTCTTCCCGCCGCTTGACGGCGACGCCCCGATTGTTCGCGGCATCGAGCAATTCGCCCGACAGCCGTTCCTCCATCGTATTTTCCGACCGGTTGCGCGAGCTGCCGATCAGCCAGCGGATCGCCAGCGCCTGGCTGCGATCCGGCCGCACCTCGACCGGCACCTGATAGGTGGCGCCGCCGACCCGGCGCGAGCGCACTTCGACCGCCGGGCGGACATTGCCGAGCGCGTCGTGAAATACCTGGATCGGGTCCTGCCCGCTGCGCCGCTGGATGCGGTCGAAGGCGCCGTAGACGATGCGCTCGGCGACCGACTTCTTGCCCTCGTACATCAGGCAGTTCATGAATTTCGTGAGGATTGCATCGCCGAATTTCGGATCCGGCAGGACTTCGCGTTTGACCGCGGCGCGACGGCGCGACATCGCTCTGCTCCCTTGTCCCTGGCTCTACTTCGGCCGCTTGGCGCCGTATTTGGAGCGGCGCTGCCGCCGGTCCTTGACGCCCTGCGTGTCGTGCGTGCCGCGGATGATGTGATAGCGCACGCCGGGCAGGTCCTTGACCCGCCCGCCGCGGATCAGCACGACCGAGTGCTCCTGCAGATTATGGCCCTCACCCGGAATGTAGCTGGTCACCTCGAAGCCGTTGGTCAGCCGCACGCGCGCCACCTTGCGCAGCGCCGAGTTCGGCTTTTTCGGAGTTGTCGTGTAGACGCGCGTGCAGACGCCTCGCTTCTGCGGGCACTCCTCCATCGCCGGAACCTTGTTGCGCGCCGCTATCGGCTTGCGCGGCTTGTTGATCAACTGGTTGATCGTCGGCATTTCTCACCAATCCGAAAACGAACGCGCCAAACCGAACAGACAGACGCCCGACCGCTAACGCGCGCCGGGCGAGGAACGTCCCTCGGCCCACTGTATTGCGCCCTCTCGCAAGGGCACGTGCCACTTTCATCGGACCCGGCTGCGTCCAGGTAGCATCCTACCGCCAGCCGTGAAGGCGCGGAATATAGGCAGCGCGCCGTGGAGGGTCAAGCGGAATACCGACCCGCCGCCGGCTCGATCCGACCTGCGGTGTTGTCCGCTGCGAGACGGCGGGCTGAGCCCACCGCCCCACGGGCAGCACCGCGATTACCTCACCAGCAGCCGGACGATCGCGTCGAAATGGTCGTCGGCCAGTTCGTGCAGCTCGGCGTCGGTGCGGTCCTGTACCGGGTGCGGGATAAAGACCAGCGCCGGGTCGGTGCCGAGCGATTTCGCCTGCGCCTTCGCGCCTTCTATGAATTCCTCCGTTGCCACTCCGACCGTCGGGATGCCGCGTGCTTCGAGTTCCGCCATGTCATGCGTACAGCACGATATGCAGGACCCTCAGTCGCTCAGCCCCTCGATGACGAGATTGACCTCGGTCGCGATCTGCTGCTGCAGCGGCAGCGGCGCCGGTCCGCGTATTGGTCGGCTTTTTGTAGCGCCGCGTCGCGAGACCGCGCTCGGTGAGCCGCTCCTCGAGCCGGTCGAGAAACACATCGCCGCGCGGCTTCGCAATATCCAGGAGGCCGATCGTCAGCCCGTCGAGACGCTCGGGCCGCGCCAGCCGCGGTCTTATCGTCGGATTTCGTTCCGACGTCGGATCGAGAAGCACGGTCATTGATACCTCCTTCAAATAGCGGGTGCGTTATGACCCGGACCCGAAGTATCCGGCCCGGCCGGCCGAGGATTGAACGGTTTCGGTACTAATGGCACGTTGGGGTCCCCCCGACTGCAATTCGTCATTCCATTGCTACCGGACCCACCACATTCCTGAGCCATTGCAACAGCCGGGTATATAGGCATAGCGCTACAAACAAACCGTAAACGCGATATTTCATTTCGCTGCTCCCTTGGCTACGCACCTACGTACCTTATAATCCTTACGGCCGCACCTCCCGCGTCACCGGCACGCTGCCGCGGGGGCCGCCGGCCGACCAGCCGCCGATAATGCCGGAAAACATTCCGGCCTCGCCGCCGGCGCGGACGATCAAGAGGCCGCCCGGACGGAATTTGTTGACGGTCTTGCCGGCCAATGATTGCGGGCCGCCCTCGGCGATTCCCTTTGCGCCGGCGATCAAATCGTCGCCGGGGATTTCGCACAGCCGGTACAGTTCCTCGTAGAGCCGCGCCTTCGACCAGCCGGCGTTCCTGAACGTGCGGTGATGCTCGGGCAGACCACGAGCAGCGCGTCGCAGGCCGGCGCCAGCTTGACGCTGTGGATCGCCTTCAGCGACTCGGCGAAGCTGCGCGCCAAGCTCTCGGGTTCGCGCGATTTCTGATCGACGACGCCCTGCAACCCGAACCCGGCGAACACGGTCACCGCCGACACGCCCGGCTTGACGCCGCGCTCGACCGACAGCGGCTCCCAGGACGACCCCTCCTCGTCCTCGGCGAAGCAATAGCCGAGCTTGCCGGGATTGCCGAGGGTCGCGCGGTCGACCTCCTGCGGCCGTCCCTCGCCGATGTTGCGGATCACCAGCTGCAGCGCGCGGCCGATCGATGAGTTGGCGCGGTTGCCCTGCCCGAGCGCATTGCCCTTCGCGTTCATGCCGATCTGGCGGCGGACCGGCCCGTTGACGATGACGACCGGGCCGACGAACATCGTCGTCGCCAGCACGCCGTGCATCGCGAACGACTCGTCGAGCACGGCCTCGACCGCCGCCAGCACGACCGGCAGATATTCCGGCTTGCAGCCCGGCCATCACGGCGTTGATCGCGATCTTCTCGACGGTCGCGGCGGCCAAGGCCGGCGGCACCAGCCGATGACCTCCTGCGGGTCGCGCGCGGTGCCGTCGAGCATGCGCAGGACGCGCTCCTCGGTCGGCGGCACCAATGGCAGCCCGTCCGACCAGCCGCGCGCGAACATCGCCTCCTGCTCGTCCTCGTCGCCGCCGATCTCGACCCGGCGCGATCTGAGCCCGGTCTCGTTGAAGCGCACCTTGAGGCGTTCGATGACGCCCGGCTCGATATTCTTCGCGCCGCAGCCCGGCTGCGATTCCGGCAGGTCACGCCCGAGACCGGCGATGCCGGTCAGCCGCTCCCATTCGCCGCGGTCCCAGCCGAAGGTGCGCGCCGACCTCGCGCCCGCCCTCCATGCGGATCAGGGTCGGCACGATCTCGATCTTCAGCCGATGCGAAACGTCGAGCCCGAGATCGGCTTCGCGCGACGGCACCGTTTCCGGAAAACCGGGGTCGTCCTGCGTGTAGACCGTGAGCCCGCCGCGCCGCGCCAATTCGCCGAGGACCGGGGCCGTCATCACGCAGGTCGGACAGTCGCGCTTGACGACCGCGACCAGACCGTCTTGCGGCACATCTGCGGCACGGATCATCGCGACGCTCCGCTCCGATTTCGCGGCAGCATGAACCTGCCGCGCGACGACGGCAAGTCCGCGGCTCATTCGGCCGACGCCGCCTCCGCCACCCCGGCGCGCTCGCGGCGCTTGGCGGCGACATGGCGGTCGCCGAGCCACGCGGTCGAGCGCGGTGATCGTCATAAAGATCATGCTGATGAGGAACACCCAGCGCGGCGCCCCCTGGTCCATGATGTAGCCGAACATCAGCGGCCCGAGCATCCCGGCGAAATTGAACCCGGTCGTGACGACGCCGAAGGTGCGTCCGACCGCCCCAGGCGGCGCGGCGGCGCGCACCAGCATGTCGCGCGACGGCATGATCAGCCCGCCGAGCAGCCCGGCCGCCGCCATCGCGACGAGCAGCGGCGCCGTGCCGAGCGCGACCAGCCCGATCATCGCCACGATGCCGGCATTGATCGCGTAGCCGAGCGCCGCGACGTCGGCGTGCCGTCGGGTCAGGTCGGCGATGAAACCGCCGCCCAGGACGCCCAGCGCCTGCGCCGCGAGATACGCGGTCAGCGCCAGATTGGCGACCGAGAGCGGCGTGCCGTACGCCGTCGTCAGCGCGACGACCGAGAATGTGCTGATGCCGCTGCTCGACAGGCTCATCAGCGCGAAAAACCCGGTCAGCCCCAGGATCGCCGGGGTCAGGATCGCGGTCATGCCCAGCTTCGGACCGGCGAGCCCGGTCGCCGGCGACCCCGTGCAGCGGCGGCGACAGGCGCTGGCCTCTCCTCGACGCCGCGCGCCAGCCCCAGCGGCAGCGCGACGACAATGGCGAGAACGCCGGCCGCGATCAGCCCGAAGCTCAAGCCCCCAAACGCGACCAGGGCGAGCATCGTGACCGGCGCGACGGCGTTGCCGAGAAACCCGGAGAAGGTGTGGATCGAAAAGGCGCGGCCGAGCCGGGTCGACGGGATCTTGTGCGACAGCAAGGCGTAGTCGGCGGGATGAAACACCGCGTTGGTCAATCCGACCAGCGCCATCGCGAGCAGCAAGTGCCAGTAGGACGGCGCCAGCCCGAACCCGATAAACGCGATCCCGGCGCCGAGCAGCGCCGCGACGAGCATGCGCCGCGACCCGAGCCGATCGACCAGAAACCCGACCGGCAGCTGCGCCGTGACCGCGAGCACGTTCGCGACCGTCAGCGCCAGGCCGAGCTGGAGAAAATCGACCCCCAGCTGCGCCTTCAGCAGCGGGAACAGCGGCGGCAGCACGAGGTGCTGGAAGTGATTGACGAAATGCGCCGCCGAGACCAGCGCAATCGCCTGGTATTCCCCCGCTCTGCCGCGCACGCCACCGGGCGCCGCCAGCGCTTCCGTCGTCATTCCGGGCCTATTCCTCCCTTTGTGCGGTTTTCAAGATGGCGCGCATATAGGCAGCCGGCAACCGCCGGTTCGGCAAGGCTGATCCGCCGGATGACCGACCCGCGTTGCGAGAAAGCCGCGCTCTCAGCCGATCACGCCGGCCTCGCGCAGCGCGGCGATCTCGGAATCGGCGTAGCCCGCCTCGCGCAGCACCTGTTCGCTGTGCTCGCCGACATCGGGCGCGAGACGCGGCGGCACCTTCTCCTGGCCGCGGATCTCGATCGGGCTGTTGACGGTCATGTATTCGGCATCGGTGAAGCGGACGAGGTGCCCGGCTGCCAGCGCCTGCTCGTCGGTCGCGATGTCCTGGCGTTTCGGCGACGATGCCGAAGATCAGCCCGGCCTCGTCGAGCACGCGGCGCCAGTGCGCGAGGTCGCGCGTCGCGAAGACGCGGTCGAGTTCGCGCACCAGCGCGCGGGCGTTCTGTTCGCGGGACGCGACGCTGGCATAGCGCGGATCGTCGAGCGCCGGGTCGGCGAGACACGCTTTGAACTTGTCCCAGCGCCATTCGTCGGACGCGATCGACAGCAACAGCCAGCGCCCGTCACGGCAGCGGTAATGCACGCGCAGCGCGTTGACCGCCGCCTCGCGCGGCGGCTGCGGCGCCACCGGATCGCCGCACAGCGCCGCCTGCACCGAGCAGCCGTTGGCCCACAGACCGTTCGCCAGCAGCGACGAGCTGACGTAATTGCCTCGGCCGGTGCGCTCGCGCTGGTACAGCGCCGTGACGATCGCGCCGTAGGTGCCCATCGCCGACGGGTGGTCGCCCATGCCCGGCAGCGAGCGCGCCGGGGTCGCCTCTTCGCCGGCCCGCACGAGATGCATGAGGCCGGTGCGGGCCCACCACGCGGTCGCGTCGAAGCCGGGCTTGCTGGCCTCGGGGCCGGTCTCGCCATAGCCGGTGAACGAGGCGTAGATCAGCCGCTCGTTCAGATGCGACAGGTCGTCATAGGTGATCTTGAGGCGCTGTCGTACCGGCGGCGGGTAATTCGTGATGAAGACGTCGGCGCCGCGCACCAGCCGGTACAGCACCTCGCGCCCGGCATCGGCTGCGCAGGTCGAGCGCCAGACTCTTCTTATTACGGCTGTCGAGCACGAAGCCGGGATTGATCGCCGGCCGTCCCGGGATCGGCACGGCGCGCCGGCGATACGGGTCGCCGGTGCCGGGCGGCTCGATCTTGATGACCTCGGCGCCGAAATCCGACATCACCGTCGCCGCCGCCGGCCCGGCGATAAAGCTCGCGCAATCGATGACCTTGAGCCCGTCGAAAATGCGTTCGGTCACGCCGCTTCCTCCTCGTCTTTCATTGCGAGCAGAGCGAACCGCGATCTCGGACAGCCGAGCGTCGCCGGACGCGAGATTGCTTCGTCGCGTGCGCTCCTCGCAATGACAGCGGAAGCGCGGTGCTGGCGCCACGGCGAGCGAACGAGCCATCTTGGCGCCGATCTTCGCCGCGTCGGAGGCCGCCTTGCCAAACCCCGTCGATCCGGTCGTCGTCTCGGTCGTGCAGCACCGGCTGCTCGCGATCGTCGAGGAGATGGGCGAGGCGATGCTGCGCACCGCGTATTCGCAGATCCTCAATTCGAGCCGCGATTTCTCGACCGCGATCTGCGACCTCGACGGCCGGCTGATCGCGCAGGCCGAGCACGTGCCGATCCATGTCGGCGCGCTGCCGTTCGCGGCGAAGGCGATGACCGAGTTCTTCCGCGGCGACATAAACCCGGGCGACGTCTTCCTGCTCAACGACCCGTATCACGGCGGCAACCATCTGCCCGACCTGACCGCCTTCGTGCCGATTTTCGAGGATGATGAACCACAGGTTCTGGTCGATCAACCGGGCGCATCAGAGCGATATCGGCGGCGCGACGCACGGCGCCTACAACGCCTCCGCGACCGATATCTGGCAGGAAGGCATCCGCATCACGCCGCTGAAGCTCTACGACCGCGGCGAAATCCGGCGCGACGTGATGCAGATGATCGCGACCAATGTCCGCCACCCGCGCGATTTTCGCGGCGATCTCGCGGCGATGATCGGCTCGGCGCATGTCGGCGAGCGGCGCTTTCTGGCATTGGCGCAGGAATTCGGCTGGGAGACGACGCACGCCGCGATCGAGGCCGTGCTCGACGGCGCCGAGCGCCAGACCCGCGCGGTCATCGCCGAATGGACGGACGGGGTCTATTTCGGCGAGGCGCTGCTCGACGATGACGGGCGCGGCAACGACGACATCCACATCCGCGCCACGGTCACCAAATCGGGCAGCGACCTGAAGATCGACCTGACCGACTCGCATCAGCAGGTCGCGAGCTTTGTCAATTCGTCCTACCCGAACATGTATTCGTCGGTGGTCGTCGCGCTGTCCTATCTGATCGACCCGGACACGCCGAAAAACGACGGCACGTTCCGCCCGCTGGAGATCATCGCCAAGCCGGGCACGGTCGTGTGGGCCAATCCCGGCGCGCCGGTCACGCTGGCGACCAACCACTGCGCGCAGGAAATCCTCGAGGCGATCATCAAGGCGCTGGCGCCCGCGTGCCCCGAGCGCGCGATGGCCGGCTGGGGGCGCCGCTTCCGCATCGCGATCCAGGGCACGCGACCCGCGCCGCGCCGCGCCCGATGGCGACCCAGGCGGACGCCCGTTCATCTGGCATTTCTTCCAGGCGCGGCCCGGCGGCGGCGCGTCGTCGGCCGGCGACGGCTGGCCCGGAGCCGGCGAGTGGCAGGCGGCCGGCGGCATCAAATTCGGCAGCCTCGAAGTCACCGAGGTGCGCTTTCCGCTGTTCTTCAAGACGCACGAATTCCGCCCGGATTTCGGGCGGCGCCGGGCAGTATCGCGGCGGTCCCGGCGGCGTCGTCGAGATGGTCGTCGAGACCGCCGAGCCGGCGATCGGCAACACGGCCGGCGACGGCGTCAGATACGGCGCCTGCGGCATCCTCGGCGGCGAAGACGGTCTGCCGCACCGCTACCTGCTCTATTCCGGCAACGACGAGCCGCGCCCGATCCGGACCAAGGAAACCGGAATCGTGATCCGCCCCGGCGACCGTCTCGTCCTCGAATCCGGCGGCGGCGGCGGCTGGGGCGACCCCGCCAAGCGCGACCCGGCCGCGATCGCGGAGGATGTCGCGAACGGGTTCGTGACCGGATCACCCCGACCCCGACCCTCCCCCGCTTGCGGGAGAGGGCAGGATGGTCGCGCCCAAGCCTCCCCGCAGCCGCATAGCGCGGCGGTATCCGCCAACGCCGAATGCGCGCGGCTGCGCCGACAGCGTGCCGACGCGCGGAGGCATCGTGCCGCGGCTTGCAGGCGCGCAATCGTCGGCTGGCGCTTCCGCGGCAATTCCCGATCCCGCCTTACATCGTCGATTTCGCCTGCATCGAGGCAAGCTGATCGTCGAGGCCGATGGCGGGCAGCACGCGATCCCGGCGACCATGACCGGCGCGATCGCAATTGCGCGGGGCTGGCGCATTCTGCGCTTCTGGAACGACGATATTCTCAGAACCGCGATGGCGTGTTGCAGATCATCGCTGAAGCGCTCGGACCGGCGCCGGATACCCCCACCCAACCCTCCCCCGCTTGCGGGGGAGGAAGTCCGCTCGCCGTCCGCGATGCAGACATCCCCTCCCCCGCTAGCGGGGGAGGGTTAGGGTGGGGGCAAGCCATGTACCGCATCGGCATCGATGTCGGCGGCACGTTTACCGATCTCGTCGCGATCGACGCGACGGCGCGACGACGCTCGCAAAAGTGCCCTCGACGCCGCAGGACCCCTCGCTCGGCGTGCTCGACGGCCTCACCAGCTGGCCAGCGCCTCGCCTCGACCGCGCCGCGCTGCTCGCGCAGACCGACCGGATCGTGCACGGCACGACCGTCGCGACCAACGCGCTGCTCGAACGCAAGGGCGCCCGCCTGGGCCTCCTGACGACCGAAGGCCATCGCGACGTCATCGAGATGCGCGAGGGGCTCAAGGACGACCGCTACAACCTCCGCATGCCGCCGCCCGAGCAGCTCGTGCCGCGCCGGCTGCGCCTCGGCGGTGCGCGAGCGGATGCGCGCCGACGGCCGCATCGAGATCCCGCTCGACCCGGCCTCGCTCGACGCCGCGATCGCCGTGCTGCAGCAGGAAAAAGTCGAGGCGGTCGCGGTCTGCTACCTGCACGCCTGGCGCGACCCGCGCCACGAGCACGCGACCGCCGAGGCGCTGCGACGCGCGCTGCCCGACGCCTATGTCTCGCTGTCCTCGGAGGTCCTGCCGCAGATCAAGGAGTTCGAGCGGGTCTCGACGACAATCGTCAACGCCTATGTCGGCCCGGTGCTGGCGCGCTATCTGGCGCGGCTCGAAACCCGGCTCGGCGAGGCCGGCTATCGCGGGGCCGACGCTGATCATCCAGTCGCATGGCGGCGTCGCGCCGATCGCCGAGGCCGGGCGGCTCGCGGCCGGCGCCGTGCTGTCGGGACCGGCCGGCGGCGTCGCCGGCAGCGTCTACGCCGCCCGCCTGATCGGGCGCAACCAGACCTGATCCCGTTCGACATGGGCGGCACCTCGACCGATATCAGCCTGGTGGTGGACGGCGCGGCGACGCTGGTCATGAACCGCAAGATCGGCGGCCACCGCATCGCGCTGAACAGCCTCGACATCGCGAGCATCGGCGCCGGCGGCGGCTCGATCGCGCGGGTCGATGCCGGCGGCATCCTGCATGTCGGGCCGGAAAGCGCCGGCGCGGTGCCGGGACCGGCCTGCTACGGCCAGGGCGGCACCGAGGCGACCGTCACCGACGCCAACCTCGTGCTCGGCTATCTCGACCCGGACAATTTCCTCGGCGGCGACCGCCGGCTCGACCTGGCGGCCGCCGAGCGCGCCGTCGATGCGATTGCCGCCCGCGCTCGGCATCGACCGCATCGCGGCCGCGAGCGGCATCCATCGCATCGTCAACACGAACATGGCCGAGGGCGTGCGGCTCGTCTCGGTGCGGCGCGGCGTCGATCCCCGGCGGTTCGCGCTGTTCGCGTTCGGCGGCGCGGCCGGGCTGCACGCGACCGACATCGCGCGCCAGCTCGGCCTGTCGCGGGTCATCGTGCCGCGCGTCGCGGCGGTGCTGTCGGCCTGGGGCATGCTGGCGACCGATCTGCGCTTCGAGGTGTCGCGCACCCATATCGGCGACGCCGGCGCGCTCGACGGCGCCGCCGTCAAGCACCTGTTCGACGACATGGAGGCCGAGGGCATGCGCCGGCTTGCGTGCCTCGTTCGCCGGGCCGGCGCGCGCCAGCCGTTCGGCCGACATGCGCTACGGCGAGCAGGTCTTCGAGATCACCGTGCCGCTCGACGATGTCGACTGGTCCGCCGCCGACCCGCTGCCGCAGATCGTCGAGCGCTTCCACCGCCGGCACGAGGCGCTCTACACCTATGCGATGCCGGACCAGGAAAGCGTGCTGGTCAACGCGCGCGTCACGGTCTCCGGGATCCTCGAGGAGTTGCCGCGCGAGCCGAACCTGCCGCCTGCTCCGCCCGCCCCGCCGCGTGGGCGAGCGCCGCATCTATCTGGACGAGTGGGTGGCGGCGCCGGTCTACCGCTTCGACGCGCTCGCGCCGGAGCAGCGCATCGCCGGCCCGGCGGTGATCGAAGTCGGCGATGACGACCGTGCTGCTGCGCCCCGGCGACACGGCCTCGGTGACCGCGCAGGGCTGGCTCGATATCGCGAGTCGCGGTCGGATTGATAACGCGCAGCTAGCACGCCGCTTTGCTCGGGGCCTCCGCGGCGCTCGAAACCTCGACTCACCTGTTGCCGGATCCACGCCGTTCATGTATAAATTTTCGATTCCAAGAATCGATCTGTTACAGGCGTTTCGTTGCGTGCCGCATCGCGTTGACGAGAAATCTGGATACTCCACTGATGAGTTGCGAACTCGTGGAGAATCGTTCTCGCCCGAACCGATGCTCGTCCACGCTTTAAATCAGTGTTAAGCCCATGCTGTTTAATTCTTACGAGTTTCTTTTTGCATTTTTTCCGATCTCGCTCGTTATTTTTTTCCTGTGCAAGCGCTTTGGCGGACGGCTGGAGCACTTTGCCCTTCTCGCCGTTCGCTGTTTTTCTATGCGTGGTGGGATATCCGTTTCCTGCCGCTCCTGATATCTTTCCATCACAGTCAACTATATCGCCGGGACGATCATCGCCTCCTGTGTCAGCAATGGCCGACAGCGCGCGGCAGGATGGTTGATGACGGCGGCGATCGCGCTCAATCTGGGCAGTTCTCGGCGTCTTCAAATACGCTTATTTTACCGTCACGAATGTCAACGCCGCGTTCGGCACCGATTTCGCGCTCGGCAGCATCATTCTGCCGCTGGGAATCTCCTTCTTCACCTTCGAGCAGATCAGTTTCCTGGTCGATGTCAGGCGCGGGCAAACGCGGCCGTCTCTCTATGTGCACTATGCCTTGTTCGTGTCCTTCTTTCCGCGGCTGGTCGCCGGACCGATTATCCGATACAACGAGATCGCGCCGCAATTCGCTCGCCCGCGACCGGCCCGCGCCTTCGCCGAGGATCTCGCGGTCGGCCTCACGATGTTCACCATTGGCCTCTTGAAAAAGACGGTTCTCGCCGACGGCGTCGCGCCATACGCATCGCCGGTGTTCACCGCGGCGGAACACGGCGAGGCGATCGACCTGCTGATGGCATGGGGAGGCGCCCTGGCCTACACGTGCCAGCTGTATTTCGACTTTTCCGGATATTCCGACATGGCGATCGGCGCGGCGCGCTGTTTCGGCATTCGCTTTCCGATGAATTTCGATTTCTCCCTACAAGTCCACCAGCATTGTCGAGTTCTGGCGGCGCTGGCATATCACCCTGTCGCGCTTCTTGCGCGATTATTTGTATTTCGGGCTCGGCGGCAATCGCCGCGGCCCGGTACGGCGATATCTGAACCTGCTCATAACGATGCTGCTGGGAGGTCTGTGGCACGGGGCCAACTGGACGTTCATCGTGTGGGGAGCGCTGCACGGCGTTTACCTGATGATCAACCACGCCTGGCTCGCCGTGGCCGCGCGGTCGCCGGCATTGACGGCATTCAGGCACTCCCGGTCGGGCGCCGCCTTCGGTCTGATATTGACGTTCCTCGCCGTCGTCGTCGCCTGGGTCTTTTTCCGCGCCCACAGTTTCTCGGGCGCCTTCAATCTTCTCGCCGGAATGGCGGGCCTGCACGGCGTCGCGATACCGTCGGGTCTGGCCTTCGCCGTAGCACCGGTCCGGGGCTTGCTGAATGTCCTTGGGATTCGCTTTGCCGATACCTCCGGCACGGTCTTGCTGATGACCTATGGATGGGTTATGGCCCTGCTGGCAGATTGCGTTTCTGTTCCCGAACAGCCAGCAGATCCTGGCGCGGTTCGATCCGGTGCTGGAGGCCTCGGCCCGCCCGGCGGGAGGCGGTGTCCGGGGTCCGGCCGGTCGGGTTTCGTGGTGGGAATGGCGGCCTTCCGCCTTATGGGCATTTGCCATCGGCTGCGCGGCATTCATCGCCATGATCTCGATCACGCGGGTCAGCGAATTTCTTTATTGGCAGTTCTGAGACGATGCGCGCCCCCGCCTATCTGTTGATGGTGGCCGGCACGATAGTCGCGCTGGCCTTAGGCACGATTGTCTTTACGATACTTGTAGATCCCTATCGCATGTTTGACACGCCGACTGTGCCAGGCTTGACGGAGCTCAAGCCGCGCGCCGCCGAGCAGATGGGTATCGCGAAGACCTATCAACTGGAGCGGATCGCACCGAAAACATTGCTTCTCGGAAACTCCCGCACGGAAATCGGACTCGATCCGATGAGCCCGCGGTTTCCGGCCGAGCAGCGCGCCGTTTTCAATGCCTCGTATCCCGGCCGCGACGTCTGCACCTCGCTATTGATGCTGCGCGACGCGATGGCTGTTCGAATTCCCGAGCGGATTATTCTCGGGGTGGATTTTCAGGATATGCTGGCCACGGGAGGAATCTCGTTTGGGCCAAGCGATCTTCAGCCACGCCTGCTGGTTGATGAAGGCGGGCATCGCAATCCTCAACGCGAGCGGCAGGTCTGGAAGGATCGATTTGCCGCGACGCTGACGATCGATGTGCTTCTCGACAGCATCACGACCCTGCTGAACCAGAACTCGGTCTACAGCGCGACAATGACCGAGCTCGGCTTCAATCCGTTGCACGAGTACCGGGAGTTCGTCGCACGCAGCGGCTATTACGGCCTGTTTTCGGCGAAGAATGCGGGCTATCGCAAACAATATGCCGCCTTGCCGATGCCAAATTTTTCACGTCCCTCGCCGACTATGAGCTCGCAGAGACCGATGCTTTGTGGCACTGGCGAAGTTGGCCGTGGAGCACCACATCCCGTTGACGATTTATATCCACCCGTACCACGCAACTTTTCTCGACATGCTCGATTATTTCGGTTTTTGGGAAAGCTTTGAGGATTGGAAACGTCATCTCGTCGCGCAAGTCGCGGACCTCGATCCCGACGGGACAGAGATACGGGTGATCGACTTTTCAGGATACAATGAATTCACCACCGAGGCGGTCCCCGGTCGCGGCGATACCAAAGTCCGAAATGCGTTGGTACTGGGAGCCGGGGCACTACAAGAGCGCGCTGGGCGAGCACATCCTGGAGCGTATCATTCACGGAGGAACGCGTTTTGGCCGCGTCCTCACCCCGCCACTATCGAATCCGCTCTCGCCGAGATACGGGACGAACGGAAACGCTTCGTTCGTCTTTCCGGAGTCGGTGCCGCCGGGGGCTGATCGCGGCAACGTGCGGCATGCGGAGCTGGCCGCACTGTTAGCCCGCCAATTAGGTGTGAGGATTGGCGGCAAGGCTCCATTACCGCGGCTCGATCGTAACCATAAGGCCGTTATTCGGGCGCAGCGTCGTCCACGCGGTCGGCTCGACGGTCTGGCCGGGCACGAGGCGGAAGCGAAAGAGGCGCGCCAGGATCGCGACGGTGATCAGGATCTCGTTCATCGCCAGCGCGGCGCCGGGGCAGACATGCGGGCCGATGCCGAACGGTATGTAGGAATAGCGCGGGCGGGCGCGGGACTGTTCCGGACTGAAACGGTCCGGGTCGAAGCGGTCCGGATCGGACCATAGTTTGCGGTGGCGATGCACGACAAACGGCATCACGGCGACGATCGAGCCGCGCGGCACGCGCCTGCCGCATACGGTGTCGTCGGCCACGGCGGTGCGCAGGGTCAGCGGCAGCGGCGGATAGAGCCGCATCGCCTCGTCGACGAGCCGGCGGAGATAGACGAGTTTCGCGAGATCGTCGGGCCGCGGCGTGCGGTCGCCGAGCACGCGGTCGAGTTCGTCGGCCGAGCCGCTCGTCGGCCCACGGATGCAGCGCCAGCAGATACCAGAGCCACAACATCGCGCGCAGCGGCGTCGCCGCCGTCGCCGACAGGGTCAGCACCTCGTCGCGGATCTCGCCGTCGGTCAACAGGCGGCCGGTCTGCCGGTCGGGCGTGTGCGCGAGCCGCCAGATCAGGTCCTGGCCGCCGGCGTAATCCGGGTCGCGGCGCTCGGCGATCAGCCGGTCGAGCAGCTTGTAATACGGGGCAACGCCGGAGCGGCTCGGAGCGCCAGCGCTCGATAAAGCGAAGGCGTGCTGGGAGCGGGAACAGGTCGAGGACGCTGTATTTCTCGGGGTAGCGCCCCATGCGCAGCACCATTCGGTCGATCTCTGGCTCGTTGCCGGCCCAGACCTGACCGGTGGTGCGCGTGATCAGGTGCTGCAGCGTGCGTCCGAGTTCGAATTGCTCGCCGCGCGGCGCCTCGGCGAGAAGCCGCGCCATTTCCTCGGTCAGCGCGATCAGGGCGCCGAGATCGGGCCGCAATGCCCGCTGGTCGAGCGCCGGGTTGACGACGCGGCGATGACGCCACCAATCCTCGCCTTCGAGACAGACCATGCCGCCGCCGCTGCTGAACTCGAAGATGCGCCGGAACGCGGCGATGCGCTGGTAGTTGTCGGTGTTGTCCTGCAACACCCGCCGCATCCCGTCGGGGTCGCTGACGACGAATACCCGGCCCCAGAAATAGCGGCGCTCGACGAACAGTTCCTCGAACAGCGCGTCGTCGCAGGCGGCGAGCGAGTTCGCCGTGAAGGTGCGCAGCAGCCCGAGCGAGGATAGCGGCCGGGCCGGAAGCGGCGGCATCGCCAATGCGGGGGAGGGTGCGGCAGAATGCGTGTCCGGCGCTTCAAGAGAAATCGTCATCCGGCTTAATATCGCTGGTAATGGACAGAAGTGATATTATCAGAGCGCTTGAACGGGACGGCTGGAAACGGGTCAGGGTGACCGGCAGTCATCACCATTTCCGGCATCCGGTCAAACCTGGGGTCACGACTGTGCCCCACCCCCGGCGTGACATACCGATCGGCACGTTGCGGTCCATCGAGAAGCAGAGTGGGCCGAACCTGAGATAAGTTCCAATGGCGATCGATTATACCGCGATCATTCACAAAGACCCGGATAGCGATTTCGGCGTCAGCTTTCCCGATTTTCCCGGCTGCATTACCGCAGGCCGGACGCTGGAGGAAGCCAAGGAGCTGGCGCGGGAGGCTTTGAGAGGGCATGTCGCTGTGATGCGTGACGGGGGCGATCCAATTCCCGACCCGTCGTCGCTCGATACGGTGATGCGCAATCCCGAGTTTCGCGGCGGCGTGGCCTTCCTGGTCACCGTGGACGACCCGGCGAATGAAGGAGCCGCGGTCACGACCGGCGGAGAGGAGTAGTTCAAGCCGCGCGGCTCGGGATGGCGCGGCGCGGCTCCAGCGTCATCCACATGCCCCCTTTCGGGCGGATATTGGTCCAGGCGGTCGGCTCGACTGGGCGGCCAGGGACGAGATGGAAGCGGAAATGGCGCGCCAGCACCGCCACTGCCACCATAAGCTGCAGCATCGCCATCGACGCGCCGACGCAGACATGCGGCCCGACCGCGAACGGCAGATAGGCGTAGCGCGAGCGCGCGGCGACCGCATCGGGTGCGAAGCGCTCGGGGTCGAACCGGTCGGGGTCGAACCACAATTTGCGATGGCGGTGCAGGACCCACGGCATGATCGCGACGACCGAGCCGCGCGGAATGCGCCGGCCGCACAGCGTGTCGGCGGAAATCGCGCGGCGCATCATCATTATCGGCAGCGGCGGATAGAGCCGCATCGTCTCGTCGAGCAGCTGACGCAGCCAGTTCAGCTTTGCCAGATCGCGAATATTGGGCGGGCCGTTCCCGAGCACCTGATCGAGCTCCGCGTGCAGGCGGCGCTCGGCCCAGGGGTGGGTCGCGAGCAGGTACCAGATCCACGGCAGCGGGCGCAGCGAGGTTGCCGAGGTCGCGCCCAATGTCAGCATCTCGTCGTGCAGTTCGTCGCGGCTCAGCCCCTCGCCGGTGTCGCGGTCGCGCGCGTTGGCGAGCCGCCACAGCAGATCCTCGCGGCCGGCATAGTCCGGGTCGCGACGCTCCTCGATCAGCCGGTCGAGCACCGGCGCGTAGCGGGCCGCTTCGATGCGGGTCTTGCGCCAGCGGTCGAGCGGGCGCAGCCATGCCGGGCGTCGGCAGCAAGTCGAGCGCGCCATAGGGGCCGGGATACTGGCCCATATGGTCGATCATCGGGTCGAGCGCGCGGTCTGTCCCGGCGAAGACGTGCCCGGCCGAAACCGTGACCAGATGGCGGAAGACATCGTGCAGGTCGATCGGCGTTCCGGGCGGCAGCGCCGCGAGCTGACGCGCCATCGCCTCGGCAAGCTCGATCAGCATCGGCCCGTCCGGCACCGTCGCGCGATGGTCGAGGGTCGGGTTGATCAGCCGCCGGTGTCGCCGCCAGGGGTCGCCCTCGGCGTGCAGCATGCCGCTGCCGGCGGTAAACTCGAAGACGCGGCGGATCCAGGTCAGGCGCGGGTAATTGTCGTAATTGTCCTGCATGACCCGGCGGATGCCGTCCGGATCGCTGACGATAAAAAAGCGCTGACCGAGCAGGCGGCGCTCGACAAACAGCTCCTCGAACAATTTCTCGTCGCAGGCGGCGAGCGAATTCTGCTGCGCCGTGCGCAGCAGGCGCCAGGTCGACAGGCGCCGGGGCGGACGCGGCGGCATCGCTGGAAGCGGCGGCGCGGTATCGAGGGCGGTCATGCGGGGTGCGACATCTCCGTTGCGGCGGCCCGCCACGGTACCGCACGGCGCTGGTCCCGCAAACACCGCCTCCGCCCCGCGCGATTGCCCGACGGTGTCGCGCCGGGCTACGATCGCCGCAAGACATTTCCCGAGGGAGCGCAACATGGGCAAGAAGATCGTCATCGTCGGGGCGGGCGCGGTCGGCGGCTATACCGGGGCGCATCATGGCAAAAGCCGGCGAGGACGTGACGTTTATCGACGGCTGGCCCGAGCATGTCGAAAAAATGAAAAACGGACGGGCTGACGATCACGCACCACCAGGGCGAGGAGCCGTTCACCGCGCGGCCGCGCGCGCTGCATTTGACCGAGGCGCAGCATCTGTCGAAAGAGGCGCCGGTCGATATCGCGTTCGTCTGCACGAAATCCTACGACACGGCATGGGCGACCCTGATGATCCGGCAATATCTGGCGCCGACCGGCTATGTCGTTTCGCTGCAGAACTGCATGAACGAGGCGACGATCGCCGAGATCGTCGGCTGGGGCAAGGTATTGGGCTGCATCGCCAGCAATATCAGCGTCGGCCTCGTCGAGCCGGGGCATGTCCATCGCGGCGGGCTGAAGGGCGGCGCGGCGCACACGGTCTATCGCTGCGGCGAGATAACCGGCCGCGTCACCGAGCGCGCCGAGGAAGTGCTGCGGCTGGTGTCGCTGGCCGACAGCGCGATCGCGACCGACAATCTGTGGGGCGAGCGCTGGTCGAAGCTGGTGACGAACTCGATGGCCAACGGCTGTTCGGCGGCGACCGGGCTGTCCGGCGCGCAGATGGCGCAGAACGAGGCGATCCGGCGGTTCCAGGCGCGGCTCGGCAGCGAGGCGATCCGCATCGGCCAGGCGCTCGGCTACAAGCTCGAAGAGGTCAACCATTTGCCGCCGGAAGTCATCGCCAAGGCCGGCGAGGGCGACGCGCAAGCGCTGGGCCGCTACGAGGACCGGCTCGCGACGCAGCGCCGCGGCTCGGCCGAGCAGCGCCCGTCGATGGGCCAGGACATGGCCAAGGGCAGGCGCACCGAGATCGAGTTCCTGAACGGCTTTGTCGTGCGCGAGGGCGAAAAGGTCGGATTGCCGGCCCGCGCCAACGAGCGCCTCGTCGAGATCGTGAAAAAGGTCGAGCGCGGCGAACTCAAGCAGGACCCGCGCAACATCACCGATCTGCGGCTTCAACTGAGCACTCGCCAGCCGCATGGCGGTTCCACCACTGGTGGAACCCGTGTATATCCCTGCGAGTCAGGCGTGAGAGCGCGAAACAGTAAAGGAAAGCGGGTTATGTCTTATGGGTTACGGTATGCGGCCGCAGTCGCGGCTATCGCGGTGTCGGTGCCGTTCGCGACACCGGCCGGTGCGCAAAGCGGCGTTCAGATCGGGACGCTGAACTGCAATGCCTCCGGCAGCGTGGGCTTCATCTTCGGCTCGTCGCGCGACCTGGCATGCACGTTTTCCGGGCCGGGGGGGCGCGTCGAGCACTACACCGGAACGATCTCGAAATTTGGCGTCGATATCGGCTTCACCAGGGGCGGCGTCCTGCTTTGGGGCGTGTTCGCGCCGGGACAGGTAGGACCCGGTGCTCTCGCGGGCAATTATGGCGGTGTCACCGCCGGCGCGACGGTCGGGGTGGGGCTCGGGGCCAATGCGCTGGTCGGCGGCAGCAATAACACGATCGCGCTGCAGCCGCTCAGCATCGAAGGCACGACCGGGCTCAATGTCGCGGCCGGCGTGGCCTCGATGACGCTGCAAGCGGCTCCGTAAGCCGCCGTTTCATTCGGACCGCCATGGCCGCCCCCTGCGTCGGGCGGCTTTAGTTTTATGAGGGCGGCTGCTCCGGGCTGGGGGCCGGTTCGCACGAGGCGAGGCCCGAGTTCGCCGGTGCGCAGGCGCGCCAGCGGTTTCCAGCCGATCGCGGCAGTGTGCCTCGTCTCTCTTTGCCTTGCCGGGTGCGTGTCGCCGCGCGGCAACGAGGCGGCCGCGCTGCTCGCCGATATAGCGGCAGGCGACGGTCCGAGCCGGCTCAAGGAGACCACCCCGGGGCCGGTGCGGACGACGATCCGCTATGCCGGCCGCAGTGCGGGCGAGGCGACCGGAGATCTTTATCAGCCGGGCGAGCCGCCGCGCGGCGCGGCCGTGGTCGTGCCCGGACTGACGCCCTACGGCAAGGACGATCCGCGCCTCGCCACCTTTGCAGGGAGCCTGGCGCGGTCCCGCTTTATCGTGCTGATCCCGGAAATCGCCGATTTACGTGCGCTCCGGGTCAGTGCCGCCGACAGTGCGATCATCGCCGACGCAATCGAGGAATTGGCGCGGCGTTTCGCCAATGGCGCCGACCGCTCGGTCGGACTCGTCGCGATCTCGTTCGGCGCCGGACCAGCATTGCTTGCCGCCGGCGAAACGCCTGCCGGGCGGCTGGTCCGGTTCGCTGTGACGATCGGCGCATATTACGACATCGACGCGGCGATCGGCTTCGCGACGACCGGCGCATACCGGGCGGCAGACGGGAATTGGGTCGGCGCGGCCCCGAACGAATATGGAGCGTTCGTTTTCCTGCGCGGCAATGCCGAGCGGGTACGTGACCCGGCGGACCGCGCCACGCTGATCGCGATCGCCGATCGGCGTCTCGCCGACCCGGCTTCCGACATCGCCAAACTTGTCGCGCGGCTCGGCCGCGAGGGACGCGCCGTTTATGACCTTGTCGCCAATCGCGATCCGCTGCTCGTGCCGGCGCTGATCGCGCGATTGCCGGAGGCGATCCGGGCGGAACTGCAACGTCTCGATCTGAAAGGCCGGCCGTTGCCGTTTCTCGCCGGTCCGGTGTTCGTGGTGCACGGCGAGGACGACACGATGATCCCGGCCGGTGAAAGCGTGAAGCTGTCGGCCGCACTGGGCTCGCGCGCCGAATTGTACCTGATCGAGCGGTTCGCGCATGTCGATGCCGGGATCGGGGGCCTCAGCGACAGCCTGCGTCTGTGGAACGCCGCCATTCGGATACTTGAGGAGCGCGACCGCCAGTGATCGTGCCGTATCGATCGCCCTTTATCCGGGCGGCGGCTCGGGAGCGGCGATGATGCGGGTCTCGAGTTCGCCCGGCGGCGTGCCGAAGGTGAGCCGGATGCGCCACTCTCGCCAGTCGCGGCGATAGGCGACCGGATCGGGCAGCGGAATGTCGGCGCGCGACACCATCGCCAGCAGCTGCCGATTCGAGTAGCAGCGCGGCGCCGGCCTGCGCGTTGTGGAGCGCCATCGCGGCGAGGGCGTTGTCCTGGTTTCCCAGATTGTCCCAGCGCTGGGCCAGCGACCATTGGCCGGTCGCGAGGCGCGGGTTGTCGCCGACGGTAATGTAGGTCGCCGGCACGATCGTGCCGTCCGGCGCGACGAGCATCGCCTCCCGCAGCGGCAGATACTCAACCGCGCTGACCTCGATCGTATCGACCAAGCCGCCGAACCCGACCCGAAGCCGCGCGCTGGGGGTCGTCGGCGTCGGCGGAAGTGGACCGGGCTCGGAGGCTGCAGGGGTGGCGGAAGGGGCAGCCGGCTCGGATCCGGCCGTGGAGGGCGACGCGCCGCCGCTGCCGCATCCGGCGATACAGAGAGCGATCAGCGCCGTGGCCGAAACGTGCCTTACGCGGCCTATCCAAGATGCTGGTCGATGCCCCCACCCTTCCCTCCCCCGTGATCCCCGGGTCGAGCCCGGGGAGGGGTGAGTAAGGGAGGGGGCGCCTCGGCCGAATGTGTCACGTTCAGCGTCGCCCGGCGTCATGCGTCCCACCGCCGCGACGGTCAATCGACGATGCCGAGCAGTTTCGCCGCCGTGGCGCCGAGGATCTTGATCTTGTCGCCGTCGCTCAGACCGGGGACCGACAGGATGTGATCGACCGGCGCGGTGTTCCACGGGAACGGGTAGTCGGTCCCGAGCACGACGTGATCGATCCCTGCTTCGGCGATCAGGTGGCGCATGGCCTCGCCGGTGAACATGATCGAATCGAAATAGAGCTGGCCGCCGCTGATGTATTCGGTCGGCTTCTTCTTCGGGTAGGTGCCGACCCGGTCCGGGAACGTCGTCATGACCGCGTCCGAGCGGTTCATGTAGGAGGGCAGGAAGCCGCCGCCGTGCGCGGCGCAGATCTTAAGGCCGGGGAAGCGGTCGAGCGTGCCCTCGAAGATCAGGTGCGACAGCGCGATCGTCGTTTCGAGCGGGTTGCCGATCGTGTTGGTCAACAGGCCGTTGCCGGACAGCCGGCCGCTCGGCTCCAATTCGCGGGTGCCGAGCGGGTGCATGAACACCAGCACCCCAAGCTCCTCGCATTTCGCCCAGAACGGATGGAATTTCGGGTTCGCGACATCCTCGCCGGCGACGCTGCCGGCGACCCCGACACCGCGGAAGCCGAGGTTTTTCACGGCGTGCTCGACCTGCTTGAGCGGCCAGATCGGGGTGTTGCAGCGCGGCCGTCGCGAAGGCGACAAAGCGGTCGGGGTGGCTGGCGCAGAATTCGACGAGCTGCTCGTTTTGTATCCGGATCAGCTCGGCGGCGGCGTCGCGCTCGGCGCGATACCAGTACGGGTTGATGCTGAGCGCCTCGACATCGACGCCGGAGCGGTCCATCTGCGCCAGCCGGTCGCCGACATTCGACCACAGGAGGCCGGGCGCTTCGAGCGGATGATTGATGACCTTGGCGGCGTCCGGGACGATGCAATGCGCGTGCACGTCGACGGTCTTGATGCGCTTGCCGGCGATCACGACTTCCCAGCGCTGCTCGTGCGCATCCGCGTGCGCGCTTGATCCGCCGCCCCCACCGGCGCTGGCGCTGGCCCCGGCGCTCACCGAGGCCGTGATCTCGCAATCGGTGAACATGATCCCGCAATTCTTGTCGCTGGCGCCCATCTCGGCCCTCCCCCTGCATGCGCGTGCTCGACGAATTCGAGCGCGGCCGAGCCTACACCGGGCGGCCGGCGGATGCCTACTCAGGCGTGGCGGACCTGCCCGACAAGCTTGCCATGCACGGCGTCCCTGGGCCGGCGCGGTTCGATTTCCTGCATCTCCCGGGGGCCCAGTGGTTCAAGTCCCTGGCTGGCCGCGTCAGTTTCCGGGGCTCGGCAGTGCCCGATCCGGCGCCCGACGCACACGCAGCAGCAATAGCGAGGCGAAGGCCGACAGGCACAGGCCGGCTGTAACAAGGACCGCCTGGCTGCCGATCGCATTCAGCAGAACACCGAACACCAACGGCGCGCTCGCCTCGGCGATCCGGGTCGGGACCGACAGAATGCCGTTGCGCCTTCCGTAGCCGGTCGGCCCGAAAATCGCGAGCGGCAAGGTGCCCTTCGCGATCGTGATCATGCCGTTGCCGGCGCCGTGCAGCACCGCGAAAACCGCCGCCCCGGCCGGGCCGAGCGCGACCAGGAACGCGGCCCCCACGGGATGCAGCATGGCAGCAATCCGCGCCGAAATAACCGGGTGAAACGAGCGCAACAGCCCGAATTCGACAAGGCGCGCCCCGACCTGCGCCGGTCCGACCAACGCCGCGGCGGCGATTGCCGCCACCTCGGTCGCCCCCATCCCGAGCAGCAATCCAGGAAGATGCGCCGCCAGCGCGCCGGAGACAAACCGCGTCGCCGAAAAGAAATAGGCGAGGATCAGCATCGCGCCGGGCGGCGCGGCGGCATCGGGGTTGGCCGCAGCCGCTCCGGGTTTCGGAGCGGGCAATGGCGGGGCCGGCGGTATCGCCAGCAGATTGAGCGGCATGGCCACGCAGAGATTGACCGCGGCCCAGATCAGGCACGCCTCGCGCCAGCCGAGCGCGTGCTCGATCCACGCCGTGACGGGCCAGCCTACCGTGCTAGCAAAGCCGGCGATCAGCGTGATCCCGGTGATCGGCCCGCGCGCGCCGCTGCCGTACAGCCGGGTCAGCGCCGCGAAGGCCGGGTCATACAACCCCATCGCCATGCCGATGCCCAGTACAACCCAGGCCAGCGCCAGACTCGGGATACCCTGCGCCAGCCCGAGCAGCACGAGACCAACGGCCAGTATGACATTCGAGGCGACCAGCACGGCGCGTCCGCCGTGCCGGTCGATCAGCGCTCCGACATAAGGGGCGGTCGCCGCCGACAGCAGCAGCGCCGCCGAGAACAGGCCGAAAAACACGGTCGGCGCGACCCCGAGCGCCGCCGCGATCGGCGCACCCAATATCGCCGGCAGATAAAAACTCGACGCCCAGGCCAGGGTCTGCGTAGTCCCGAGCCCCGCGACGACAACGGTCTTTCTGCCGCTCAGTTGTTTCTCCCTCACCCTGAGCAGGAGTACCCCGGACCGTGACGTTGCCCCGCATGGCAAGGCCGAGCAATTCTTGCGCCTGTCAGCGCCCTTTTGGAGCGAACCAACCCACGACGCAGCAGTGCGGCCGAGCAAACGCCGGCAGCCGCGAACAGCTAAGCGCTCCCTCGCTAGCGCTGTAGGCGGCGCTCCCGATCCATCTAAGCCGCCAGACGCTGCCGCGCCGCGGCCTTGATCATCTCGGCGCCCTTCTCGGCGATCATGATCGTCGGCGCGTTGGTGTTGGTCGAGGTCACCGACGGCATCACCGAGGCGTCGATGACGCGCAGGCCGTCGAGGCCGTGCACCCGCAATTCGCTGTCCACGACGCAGTTCGCCTGCGGCCCCATCATGCAGGTACAGCTCGCGTGATAGACCGTGTTGCCGTTGCGCTTCGCGTAATCCAACAGCTCGTCGTCGCTCTGCACCTGCTTGCCCGGCAGCTTTTCCTCGCCGACATAGGGCTGCAGCGCCGGCGCCGCGAAGAGTTCGCGGACGTAGTGAAGGCCGCCGACGATCGCGCGGTGGTCGCTCTCCTCGGTCAGATAGCGCGGGTTGATCGCCGGCGCGTCGCCGGGCCGGTTGGTCTTCGCCTCGACATAGCCGCGCGACAGCGGACGCATCTGCCAGGGGCCGCCGGTCAGGCCGGGCTCTGCTTCGAGCTGCCCGATCTGGCCGTCCTTGAAGCTGCCCGGCGCGAACGAGATCTGCACGTCCGGCGTCGCCGATTCCGGCAGGATCTTGACCGAGGCGGCGATCAGCGACGCGCTGTAGGTCAAGATGCCCTTGCCGGTCAGCGCGTAGCGCACCAACTCGCTGGCCAGCGGCAGGCCGCGCGCCCGCTCGTTCGCCGTCGCGATGCCGTGGATCGGGTAGGTGACGCGCACGACGTAGTGGTCCTGCATGTTCTTGCCGACGCCTCGCAGCTCGTGCACGACCGGCACGCCGATGCGGCCGAGATGCTCCGGGTCGCCGACGCCCGACAATTGCAGGATGTGCGGCGAGCCGATCGCGCCGGCCGACAGAAGCACCTCCCGCGCCGAGTCAGCCCGCTCGGTGACACCGTTGCGAGAGAACTCGACGCCGGTGGCGCGCTTGCCGTCGAACAGCACGCGATGCACCAGCGCCTTGGTCACGAGCTGCAGGTTCGGCCGCTTCAGCACCGGACGCAGATAGCTGCGCGCCGTGCTGGCGCGGCGGCGGCCGCCGCGGGTCTGCTGGCACCAGCCGATGCTCGGGCCGGCGCCGGGCGGCAGGTTGTTAACGTCTTCGCGGTATTCGAGGCCGAGCTGCGTGCCGGCCTCGATGACCTTGGCGCAGATCGGCGACTGGTCCATCTTCGAGGTAAACAGGAAGCCATCCTTGCCGTGGACGTCGTCGTGCTCGCCTTCCCAGCGCTCGGCCCGCTTGAAATACGGCAGGCAATCGTCCCACGACCAGCCGCGATTGCCGAGCTGGGCCCAGTGGTCGTAATCCTCGGGTTGGCCGCGAATGTAAATCAGGCCATTGATCGACGACGAGCCGCCGAGCACCCGGCCGCGCGGGTAGATGATCTCGCGACCGTCGCAGGCGTCGGCCTTGAACCCAGCAATACGTAACGAACGGGTGCGGCACAGAACATAG
>CAVWDC010000006.1:0-406946 GCA_963753665.1 uncultured Alphaproteobacteria bacterium | reverse complement strand
CTCGCCTCAGTCAACAACGGTGGCTCGTCGGCGACCGGTTCACCGAAGCCGATCTGCGCCTGTTCCCGACGCTATTACGCTTCGACACGGTCTATTACGTACTGTTCAAATGCAACCTGCGGCACCTGACCGATTATCACAATCTTTGGAACTACACGCGCGAGATTTACCAGATGCCGGGTGTCGCCGCGACCGTCGATTTCGCGAAGATAAAGCTCGGCTATTACGGCGGGATGAAGCACATCAACCCGAACGGGATCCTCCCGCTCGGCCCTGCCCTCGACTTCGCCGCTCCGCACGACCGCGCCCGGCTGAGGTAGTAAGCCCCGCAAATGCCTTTTTGACCTCCCGTTCAGCCTTCACGATATGTTCCGAGAGCGGCGGATGAGAAGCCTGGGCATGCAACAGTGGCGGCGAACGTCGCAACAACAGCTCGGATGGCGATTAGGGCTGCCCACGGCGGCGGACACAAGGCATCGATCCTGAAGGGGCGGCCAGGCAGTCGATTGGGCACCGCGCATCAGTCGAGGTTATTGAGCGATGGCATTAGATCTGCCCGTGAACGCCAACGACCCGCACAGCGATCGCCCTAAGGCACGCCGGATGGAGTGACGGACGGAGTAAAGGTAAATAGTCGGAGAGCCTCCGACCGCATTCTCGGCAGCGTCTCGAATTTCAGGTGACCGCCTTGGCAGAAGCACCCCCCTCCGCCACCTCGCAGCACGCTTCGCCGGCGAGTGTCGCGGGGGCCGAGAATTTGCCGGCGCGACGCTCGCGGCGGCTTCCCGAGATTCTGCTCCGGCTGGCGATCCTGGCGGCCGCGGCCCTCATCATCGCGCTGTTCACGACGCAGTGGAACCGCTGGATCGGCGACGCTATGCGGCAGGAGACCGACAACGCCTATGTCAGCGGCGATGTGACGCCGCTCAGCGCGCAGATCAGCGGCAATATCGGCAGCGTCCTCGTCGACGATTTCCAGCACGTAAACAAGGGCGATCTGTTGGTCGAGATCGATGATGCCGATTATCAGGCCCGGGTCGCGCAAGCCGAGGCGGCGCTCGTCGGGGCCGAAGCGGCGATCGCCAACATCAAATCGAAAAAGGCGATGCAAAAGGCCCAGGTCGCCGAGGCGGAAAGCGCCGTCACCGCAGCCGGCGCAGATGTCGAGCGCACACGCGATGAGGCGGCACGGCAGCGCGCACTGCTCGCCACCAGCTTTGGCACACGACAGAAGGTCGAGCAGGCGATCGCGGCCGAAAAGCGCCTTGCCGCGAACTTTACAAGCAGCGAGGCGGCGCTCGACGGGCAGCGCCGCCAACTCGCCGTGCTCGACACGGAGGAATTGGAATTGCGCGCCGATATGAAAGCGAAGCAGGCAGCGCTCGATTTGGCGAAGATCAACCTCGGCTATACCCGCATCGCAGCGCCGGTGAGCGGCGAGGTCAGCCAGCGGGGCGTCCGAGCGGGACAGTACGTGCACGCCGGGTCGCAGGTGATCGCAGTCGTGCCGCTGGACAATGTCTGGGTTGTCGCGAATTACAAGGAGACGCAGCTGACCCATGTCGCGATCGGCCAGCAGGCCGAGATTCGCGTCGACACCTTTCCCGGAGTGGTCGTCAAGGCGCATGTCGACAGCATCGCCCCGGCGAGCGGCGCACAGTTCAGCCTGCTGCCGCCGGACAATGCGACCGGCAACTTCACCAAGGTCGTGCAGCGCATCCCGGTCAAGCTGCGGCTCGATCCGGACAACCCGCTGCGGGGTCACCTGCGTCCGGGCATGTCGGTCGTGGCGACGATCATGACCGACACCACCCCGCCACCGCCATGACCATCGCTATTCCGGTAAGCGCGGCCGCGCCATCGCCGGTAACTGGCCGATGCGGCTATCCGGCGATCGGCGTCGCCGCCGTCATGCTCGGGGCCGTCATCTCGACGCTGAATGCGCGGATCACGACCACCGGGCTGGCCGACATCCGCGGCGCCCTCGGCCTCGGTTTCGACGAAGGTTCATGGATAAGCACGGTCTTTGGCGCGTCGCAGATGCTCGTGACGCCGGCGGCGGCGTGGCTGAGCACCGTGCTCGGCACGCGCCGCGTGCTGCTGTGGACGGGCGCGGTGTTCACGGTCGCTTCGGTATTGCCGCCGTTGATCCGCGACTACGATACGCTGATCGCGCTGCAGTTCGTCCGCGGTCTCGCGGTCGGCGCGTTTATCCCGGCGGCGCTCGGCTTCGTGCTGCGCAGCCTGGCGCCGCAGTGGTGGATCTGGGGCATCGCCGCCTACGCCTTCCGTTTCGTCTTCTCGCAGAATATCGGCGGCGCCATCGAGGGCTGGTATTCGGATACCGGCCGCTGGCAGTGGATCTTCTGGCAGAACACGGCGCTGACGCCGGTGATGATGCTTCTGGTCGCGATCGCGATGCCGCGTCGGCCGGTCGACCGCGTGCTGCTGGCGCGCACCGACTGGACCGGCATCATCTATGCCGGGCTCGGTTTCGGCCTCCTCTATGCCGGGCTCGATCAGGGCAACCGCGTCGACTGGTTCAATTCCGGCGCCGTCAACGGATTGCTGCTGGCCGGCGGCCTGCTGATTACGGCGTTTGTGGTGCGCGAGGCATGGACCGAATACCCGCTGATTCATCTGTCCGTACTCGTCCAGCGAAACATCGCGATCCCGGCGCTGCTGATTTCGATATTCGGTATCGGCGTCGCGGCAACCTCGTTCGTATTGCCCGACCACCTGATCCGCGTGCGGGGCCTGCGCGCCTTGCAGATCAGCGAGGCGCTGAACTGGATTGCGCTGCCGCAGATCGTGCTGGTGCCGCTCGCGGCCTTGCTGCTGCGATGGATCGATGCCCGCCTGCTGCTCGTGTTCGGGCTCGCAATGATCGCGGTCGGCAGCTGGCTTGATACCGGTCTGACGCACGACTGGATCAGCGACGATTTCATGGTGTCGCAGCTGATCGAGGCCATCGGCCTCGCCTTCGCCATCACAGCGGCGATCACGTTCGTTGTAGCGAACATAACGCCGCCGCAGGCTGCGGCGATCGCGACGACGGTGCAAATCGCCCGGCTGATCGGCACCGAATTCGGCACCGCTCTGATTCAGACCTTCGTTCGGGTGCGCGAGCAGGTCTATTCCAATCTGATCGGGCTGCACCTCGCCGCCGGGTCTTCGACCGTCATAGAGCGAACGACACAACTCAGCTTGCCGTTCAGCGCTCGACCCACCGGCCTTGGCGATCCCGCGACTCAGGGAGCCGGCGTGCTGGCCGCCCTGGTGCGCCGCGAAGCCTATGTGTTGGCCTACATCGATGCATTTTGGCTGATTGCCTGGATCTCCGTTCTTGGCATTCTGCTGATCCTTCTGCTGCGCCGGCCGCCACCCAACCCGCTGACCCCGCCCCGAATCCTGCCGGGAGCCGCCTAATAAACGCAGTACGCGTCCATCAATTCGGCGGCGTCGGCGCGCTGCGGTACGAAGCGGCAACAACGCCAACAGGCTGGGGAGGCCGACAATGAACGCCACCGCGTGCGCGCAGCCCACCAAATTGCATGGTCTACGCGCATCGGGCTAGCTTGACGGCCGCCGCGATGCGGGCGGAAACTCGCCGCGACCCTTTGGGTTAATCGGCAGAGCCTTGTTCGTCAGCGGGAGCGGTGCGATGGGCCCCAAAGACATTTTTGTCTGTCTCGATCCGACCGACGCCGGAGAATCCCGGCTGCGCCTTGCGGCGGCGCTGGCGCGCGAGCATCACGCCCATCTGTCCGCCGCTTTGTTGTTACCGGAGGCGATTCCAGGGGCGCCGCCGCGAGCCGCGGGCACGGTCATGCCGCCCACCGGCGTCGCCTGGATGCCCCAGGCGGGGCTGGTTGCCGGGGTACCGGTGCAAGGGGTGAATCCCGGCCTTGGCGCGGCCGGCGAACTAGAGATCGCCGATATCGTCGAGCAACGGTTCCGCGCCGAGGTCGAGCCGCATTCGATCGCCGGTGACTGGTATCAATTTGGGTCGGGTGACAACGCCGAGTTCATCGCATTGCTGACCGCGGTCGATCTCGTGGTTCTCGGTCAGACCTCGAATGATTACCGGTTGCCGGGCGGGTTTCGGCCGGCGGACGTCATCGTCGGTACCGGCCGACCGGTTTTGGTGGTCCCGTACGCCGGTGAGTTTGGCGCGATTGGCCGGCGCGTCCTCATCGCCTGGGACGGCAGCCGCGAGGCGGCCCGCGCGTTGCACGATGCGCTGCCGCTGATCGCCAAGGCCGAGGCGGCGGTCGTGGTCGGCGTCAGCATGCGCGAGGCGCAGGCCGAACGGGCGCATCCGTCTCTCGACCGCGTCGTCCGGCATCTCGTGCGGCACGGCATTCCGGCCCGGCTCGAAGAGGTGGTCGGAAGCGACCTGCCGGTCACCGAACTGCTGCTGTCGCGTGCCGCCGATATCGACGCCGATCTGATTGTCGCCGGCGCCTACCATCACTCGCAGTTTCGCGAGGCGTTGATCGGTGGGGTCAGCCGCGGATTGCTGGATCACGCGACGGTGCCGCTGCTGATGTCGCATTGAGGGGGCCTGGTTCCTGCGAGATGCCTGAGCGGAGGCGACGGACGCGTCTCACCCCTTTCCATCTGAAGCACCGGTCGGTCTCGCCGTCCCGCCCTGCCGCGGCACCGTTTCATCTGTGAAACCGTAGGTGGCTTGCGGCGGGCGGCCTGTTGTGACAACCAGGAGCTTTCGACAACCCCGGATCGGAGTGGACCGGCATGGCGCGTTATGATTTCGACATGCTCACGATCGGCGCCGGGTCGGGCGGCGTCGCCAGCTCGCGGCGGGCCGGCGGCTATGGCGCGCGGGTCGCGATCGTCGAGGAGAGCCGCATCGGCGGCACCTGCGTGCTGCGCGGCTGCGTACCGAAAAAGCTGCTGGTCTACGGCGCGCAATTTGCCGATGCCTTCGCCGACTCAGCCGGGTTCGGCTGGAGCGTCGCGCCGCCGCGTTTCGACTGGCCGAGCCTCATTGCCGCGAAGAACAACGAACTCGACCGGCTTGAGAAGATCTACGTCAACATGCTCGCGCAACAGCGCCGTCGAGATCATCGAGGGGCGCGGCGTGCTGGTCGATCCGCACACGGTCGAGGTCGCCGGGCGGCATTATACGGCCGAAACCATCCTGATCGCGACCGGCGGGCATCCGACCGTTCCGAACATCCCCGGTATCGAGCATGTGATCTCGTCGAACGAGGCGCTCGATTTGCCGGAACTGCCGCGCCGCATCGTCATCGTCGGCGGCGGCTATATCGCGGTCGAGTTCGCCGGCATCTTCCGCGGCTTCGGAAGCGAGGTCGTCGAGATCATCCGGCGCGAGGAATTGCTGTACGGGTTCGATGACGACCTCCGCATCGCGCTGGCCCAGGAGATGCGCAATCGCGGCGTCGAGATCCACACCCGCACGAACGTCACGCGCATCGAGAAGGACCCGCGCGAGGGCTATAGCGTGTTCACCGAGATCGGCCAGGAGATCTCGGCCGATCTGGTCATGTACGCAACCGGGCGCGGTCCGAACACAAGAGGCCTCGGGCTCGCCGAAATCGGGATCGAAACAAAGCGGAACGGCGCGGTCGTCGTCGATGAGTGGCAGCGCACCAGCGTGCCGAATGTCTACGCGGTCGGCGATGTCACCGACCGGCTCAACCTGACTCCGGTCGCGATCGGCGAAGGGCGCGCGATCGCCGAGACGCTGTTCAACAACAACCCGATAAAGATGGATCACGCGGACGTGCCGACCGCGGTATTCAGCAACCCGCCGATCGGCACGGTGGGGCTGACCGAGGAGCAGGCGCGCGAGCAATACGGCGACGATGTCGACATCTACAGCGCGCATTTCCGGCCGATGAAGAACACGCTGTCGGGCCGGAACGAGCGCACCCTGATGAAGCTGGTTGTCGATGCTCGGAGCGACCGGGTGCTCGGCTGTCACATGCTGGGGCCGGACGCGCCCGAAATTGCCCAGGGCCTCGCGATCGCGATCAAGGCCGGCGCCACCAAGCGGATGTTCGACCAGACCGTCGGCATCCACCCAAGCGCCGCCGAGGAATTTGTTACGATGCGCGAGAAGACGGTGCGTCCGCAGAAGCTGGCGGCGGAGTAGGAAGGTCTGTAGGACAGGAGAAATTCGGGCCGCGAATGCCGGGGAGGTTGGAATGCGCAGGGTGGGACCGAACAGCTTTACCGAAATCTATTTCGCCGGATGCAATCCGAGCTTTGTCGAGACCAGCGACGGCTATGTGATGGTCGACTTGCCGCAGCAGCCGATCGACGCGGTGCGCTGGCGTGAGCAGCTCGAAGAGAAGGCGCCGATCCGCTACCTGATCAATACCGAGCCGCACGGCGACCACATCGCGGGCAACGCCTATTTCCCGAAAGTCCCGGTCGTCGGCCAGGTCAAATTGCAGGAATGCTTTGACGCAATATCTGAACGCGTTCGGTTCACCCGAGGAAAAACGCGAGCGCTTCAAGCAGACCGACCCGGACAGCGTCTGGCTGGTCGGTCATCCGGACTATCCACCGTCGCACGGGCCGAGTGTGACGTTCACCGACGCGCTGACCCTCAATGTCGGCAATCACAAATTCAACATCATCCATATGCCGGGACACACCGCGCCGCAGACCTCGGTTTATGTTCCCGAGGAAGGCGTTGTCTTCACCGGCGACAACGTCTTCCACAAATGCCGGACCTGGATGCAGGAATGCGATCCGTGGGAATGGCTCGCGGCGCTCGACCAGATCGCGGCGCTCGATGTCGAGACGATCGTGCCGGGGCACGGCGAGCCGTGCGGCAAGGATTATCTGCGCGAGCAGGCGCAGATCGTCGAGAACTGGGTCGGGTTTATCGAGACCCATGTCGATCGCGGCGTCGAGCCGGACGAGATTCTGAAGGGGCCGATCCCGGTCACGCAGCAGGACCCGTACCCGATCGGGCAGCGCCTGTTCATCCACGACGAGCGGCTGACCGGGCTGATCGTGCGCAACCTGCACCGCCGTATTCGCGAGCGCAAGGAGGCGGCCGCCTCCGGTTGAGCGCAGTGTCGCCGGTCAAGCGAAGCGGCCGGCGGCAAACGGAGAAATATCGATCGGGGCCGGGCGGCCGGTGACGAGATCGGCGACGATGCGGCCGGTCATCGGCGCCGAGGTCATGCCGATATGGCCGTGGCCGAACGCGTAGATCACGTCCGGGCTGGCGCGCGACGGTCCGATCACCGGCAGCGAATCGGGCAGGGCGGGGCGGTGGCCCATCCATACCGTGATGCGGTCCTCGTCATGCTCGCCCTGGTCGGTGGGGGCAAGACCGGGCAGCATGCGGCGCGCCTGGGTCAGCAGGATGCGCGAGCGGCGCCAGTCGGGCGGCGCCTTCAGCCCGGCCAGTTCGACCGTGCCGGCGAGACGCAGCCCCAGCTCCATCGGGGTCGCGACGAACTTGCCGTCGGCGTCGGCGGTCGGGATGCGCGGCATCACCTCGGGGTCGCGGATCATCAGGTGATAGCCGCGTTCGGTTTCGAGCGGCACCTTGTCGCCGAGCGCGGCGGCGAGCGGCTTCGACCAGGCCCCGGCGCACACTACGGCGGCGTCGGCCGGAAGCTCGCCGGCATCGGTGCGGATCGCGGTCAGCCGCTTCCCGTCGAGCCGAAACCCGGTGGCGTGGGCACGCACGATATCGCCACCGTCGCGCCGGAACTGCTCGAAAAGCCGTGTCACGAGGCCGTGCGGGTTGCTGGTGTGCCCGTTTTCGCGCACCAGCAATCCGCGCACATACTCGCGCGACAGGACCGGTTCGAGCTGGCGCAGTTCGTCGGCGTCGAACTCATCAACCACTACCCCATTCTCGCGCCGCAATGCCCAGGCCAGCCCGTCCTTCGCGAGCGCCTCGGCCGAGCGGTAGACGTAGAGATGGCCGCGCTGATGGATCAGCTCCTCGGCGCCGGCGTCGCGCGCCAGTTCGCGCACCAGCTTCACGGTCGGCGCGATCAGCGGCCGCAGCGCGCGGGCCTGCGCCCGCACCTTCTCCGGCGTCGCCGAACGCACCATTCGCGCCAGATAGGGGAGGATGGTCGGCAGATATGTCCAACGCAGCGACAACGGTCCGAGCGGGTCTTTCAGCCAGTGCGGGACCTGCCGGATCACGCCGGGCATCGCGACCGGGGTCACCGACGAACCGTTGAACGCCCCGGCATTGCCGAACGAGGCGCCCTCGCCGGGATTGCCCGGCTCGATCAGAAAGACGCTGTGCCCGTCGCGCTGCAGCCAGCGGGCGGCGCAGACCCCGACCATGCCGGCCCCGATCACCCCGACCCGCCGCCTCGTGCCCGCCGCCCTTTGGCCTGCCGCCATCACGCGCCTCCCAGCCGCCCCAGAATGGCGGCAGCGCGCATCGCCCGCAACGGCCCGGCGGCGGCGGCGCGGGCCGCAAAATTCCCTCCTGCCAGGGAATTTATTCCAAATTGTCCCTGATTGTCCTGGATTGTAACACTGAAATTTCAAATGGCTTGACCGGCATTCACGCGGCCCGAAACAGGGAACGGGAAAGCAGCGAGCAAGGTATTCCGCTGCCCGAAACAGGGAAGCCCAGGGAAATTGTCTGCCCGGATCGGGATTGTGCCTTTTCACCCCGACTGTGCCCAATATGCTAGGGCGTGTCGTCAATTGAGCCAGATTGTAGCGGCGGCGAGGTAAATGGCGGCGAGGAAATTTCTCGCGGTTTTGTCATAGCGCGTGGCGATGGCTCGGAACTGTTTGAGTTTACAGAAGAAATTCTCGATCAGGTGGCGCGCCTGGTAGAGATGTTTGTCGAAATCACGAGCCGTGGTGCGGTTGCGGCGGAGCGGAATGACCGCCCTCTTGCCGGCCGCGACAAGCCGCTGGATGACCCGCTCGTCGGCATCGTAAGCCTTGTCCGCGATCAGAGTATCGGCGGCGACGTGCGGCAGCAACGCGTCCGCGCCGACAAGATCATGCGCCTCGCCAGCGGTCAGTTGGAAGGCTACCGGGTTGCCGAGGGCGTCGACCACGGCATGGATCTTGGTGCTCACCCCGCCTTTGCTGCGGCCGATTGCCTGATCGACATGGTTTTTTTCGGCGCGCCGGCGCTGTGCTGATGGGCGCGGACGATGGTGCTGTCGATCATTGCGTATTCATTGTCGGCATCGCTCGCAAGATGCTCGAAGACCCGCCGCCACACCCCTTTCTCGGCCCACCGGCTGTAGCGCCGATGGGTGTTCTTCCAATCGCCGAATCGCTCTGGCAAGTCGCGCCACGGGATGCCGGCGCGATAGCGATAGAGCACGGCTTCGACAAAGCGCCGGTTGTCTTGTGCCGTAACACCCGGATCGCCAAGTTTGCCGGGCAGCAAGTCCTTTATCCTTTCCCACTGGTCGTCGCGCAGTCCATATCGGGTCATCGGTCAGCCTGTTCTCAGCCGACCTTCCATGAATCACATAAAATACAGTTAGAATAGACTCGTTTTACGGAACTATGCTCGATGCAGGACTCGCTTTACGTGTACAACCTAACAATTGACGACACGCCCTAGGCGATTGCGGCAATTTTTCGGGGGAGGGGTAGTGTCCGGGCGATCGGCATCGGCTTCGTGCGTGCTTCGAGACGCGTTTCTGTCGGAGCGCTCGCCAGCGTGACGTAAGTTTATGATCGCATTACTCAGACCCTGGTGGCGTCTGGTATCAGACTGAAAGGCCTGCCGTAGCAGACGCAGGCTCGTCCGCCTCGCCGGCGACCCAGGTTGCCAAGACCCGGACGGCATCGGGGGCGAGCGCGACGAGATCGGCGCGACAACCGGGCGCGATGCGGCCGAAGTCGGCGCGCCAGGCCGAGAAACGCGGCCGGCGCCGCCGATGGCGAGACAGCAGCGCCTCGGGCAAACTCAGCCCGAGCAGGCGAACGCAGTTGCGCACCGCGCTCGCCATGTCGAGCGCCGAGCCGGCGAGTATGCCGTCGGCGGTCGTAACGCGGCCGTCGCTGCACCACGATGTCCTTGCCGCCGAGCAGGAAGGCGTCTCGGCAGCCGCCGACCGGCGGCATCGCGTCGGTGACCAGCATCGCCTGCCCCGCGCCGCGCAGCGCCAGCCGCAGCATCGCCGGCGCGACATGCTCGCCATCGACGATCAGCCCGTAAAACGCGCGCGGGTCTTCGAGCGCCGCCGCGATCGGCCCGGGTCGCGCGCCGCGAGCGGCCGCATCGCGTTGAACAGATGGGTAAAGCCGGTCAGGCCCTCGGCGATCGCCGCACGGGTCTGCTTCGTAGCTCGCCATCGAATGGCCGAGCGCGACCCGCACCCCGGGCCGCGCCAGCGCCGCGACAAAGCCGGGCGGCACGCATCTCCGGCGCCAGCGTCACCAGCGTGACGCCGCCACGCGGCGCCGTCAGCAGCCCGAGGTCGGCGTCGCCCGGCACGCGGAACATCGCCGGATCGTGCACGCCGGCACGCTCCGGCGACAGAAACGGCCCCTCGAAATGGATCCCGAGGACGCCCGGGCAGGCGCGCATCGCCGCCGCCGACCGCCTCGCTCGCGCGCGCGCATCTTTTCCGGCGGTGTCGCTGATCAGGGTCGGCAGCAGCCCGGTCGTGCCGAAGCGCCGGTGCGCCGCCGCGATCGCCGCGATGCCCTCCGGCGTCGGATTGTCGTTGAACAGCACGTCGCCGCCGCCATTGACCTGCACGTCGATAAACCCGGGCGCCAGCCATGCTCCCGGCGGCATCGCCCGCACCGGCATCCGCCGCCGGCATCTCGCGGCGCGGCACCAACGCGGTGATGTCGGCGCCGTCGATCACGACCGCGCAGTCGCGGTGCAGCGTCGCGCCGTCGAAGACGGCATCGGCCGTGATCGCATGCCGCTTGTGCCGGTCATCGCGTTCGCGAAACCTTCCGTGGGTGCGACCTTCCGGGTCGATGTCGAGCCGCACAGTCGCGCCGACCATCATCGCATATAGGGCCTGGATCAGGCAGACCGCGTCGCGTAGCGGGTGGCCGGGGCCAGCGCCGGCGTCGCACCGCATCCGGCGCCTCGCGCGGGTCGCCCGACGTGCCCATGTTCAAGGCCTCTCGCACGCGATCTTAACCGCTGCCGCTTAAACGATTCGAACCGGCGATCGGCGCGCGCGTTTATGCTGCGAGGTGGGCGAGATGATGGACACCGAACGACCAAGTCCGCGCTATTCAACGATCGATTTGTGGCGGCCGGCGGACATCCTCGACGCGATGCTCGAGGGGCAGTTCGCCGCGGTCGCCGCCGTGCATGCGGCGCGCCCGGCGCTCGAACGCGCCGCTCTGGCTGTCGAGGAGCGGCTGCGCGGCGGTGGGCGCCTTGTCTATGCCGGCGCCGGCACGTCGGGGCGGCTCGCGGTGCAGGACGGCGCCGAGCTGATGCCGACCTTCGGCTGGCCGGCGTCGCGGCTCGTGCTGCTGATGGCCGGCGGGCGCGCCGCGCTGTTGCAATCCATTGAGGGCGCCGAGGACGAGGCCGACGCGGCCGCCGCTTCTTGTCGAGCAGCATGCGATCGGCGAGCCGGACGCGCTGATCGCGGTGGCGGCCAGCGGCACGACGCCGTTCACGCTCGGCTGTCTGCGCGAAGCCGGATCGCGCGGGGCGCTGACGGTCGGCATCGCCAACAACCCGAACACGCCGATCCTCGACGAATCGGACCACCCGATCCGGCTCGATACCGGCCCCGAGCCGATCGCCGGCTCGACCCGCATGAAGGCCGGAACCGCGCAACGCGTCGCGCTGACGCTGCTGTCGTCGCTGGTGATGATCCGGCTCGGGCATGTCTATCAGGGGCTGATGGTTGATGTGCAGGCCACCAACAGCAAGCTCGTGCGCCGCAGCGAGGCGATGGTTGCGCAATTGACCGGGCACGGCCGCGACCGCGTGCGCGAGGCGCTGCGCGAAGCCGACGGCAGCGTCAAGCTGGCGCTCCTGCTGCTCGAAGGCGTCGGCATCGACGAGGCGCGGGCAGCGCTCGACCGCGGCGGCGGCGACTTGCGCGCCGCGAAGAGCGCGATCGAGAGCGACGGAATCAGAAAAGGCGGGCGTAGACGCCTAACGCGACGGGTAATGCGTCGTCAGCTTTTGTCCGCCGGTCTCGACCGGATCGGCGTCGATCAGGACAAAGGCGAAAACGCACGGCTCGGTGCCGGTATTGACCCAGGCGTGCATCGTGCCGCGCTGCACGACGATATCGCCCGGTTTCATCGCTACGGTCTTGCCGTCGTCGAGTTCGAGGTCGCATTCGCCTTATAGCAGGATCGCGTAGTCGAGCGTCTCGGTGCGGTGCATGAATTTCGCCGAGCCCGGCGCGAATTCGGTGATGCGGACCACGGTACCCTGGCCCGAGCCGACATAATTGTGGCGCACGACAAAACCCTTGCGCTGCGCCTCGGCGGCCGCGCCCTCCGAATTGTCGACCGGCATCTTGTCGGTGGACCAGATCTCGACGCGCGAGATCCCGGGACGGGCCGGCGAAGCGACCGCGCTCATCCGCTCGTCGCTGGCGACGATTGCTTTGCCGTCCGCATCATGTCCCGTCACGATCCGCCGCACTTCCATTGTCATTGCCGTCTCCGCTGATGGCGCTTGCCTTCACCGGCGATTAAACCCGAAACCGTCGGACGGCGACAGGCTGTCGTTGCGGTGTTGCGCGGGGCGACGCAAATTTGTCGTGCAATTCCGGCGAAGCGCGTGGCCGAGGGCGCAAGGCGGGCGGATTGTCGAGGCGGCAGGAGGCGGCATGATTCTCGATCTCGACCGGCTGCGGGAGGCGAAGTTGCGGCGCGATCCGTTCGACTTCGTGATCGTCGAGGATTTCATTCGACCCGAGACCGTGCCTGGCCTCGTCGCCGCCTTTCCGGCCGTGAAGCGGCACGGCAGCTTCCCGCTTGCTGCGGTCCGCGCATGGAACGGAATTCGCCGGCCTCGCTACCGAGCTACAGGGCGCCGCGCTGCGCCGCGAGATCGAGCGGAAATTCGCGATCGACCTTGCCGGGCGGCCGACGCTGATCACGGTGCGCGGCCGCAGCGACGGCAAGGACGGGCGCATCCACACCGATTCGCCGACGAAGCTGATCACCTTGCTGCTTTACATGAACCCGGTTTGGGACGAGCCGTGCGGAAGGCTGCGCCTGCTGCGCCGGGCCGACGATCTCGAAGATTTCGTGGCCGAGGTCGCGCCGCTCGCCGGGACGATGGTGGCGTTCCGGCGTTCCGATTCGTCGTTCCACGGCCACCGGCCGCATCGCGGCGAGCGCCGGGTCGTGCAGCTCAACTGGGTAACGGGGCCGGAGGTCGTGCATCGCGAAACCGCGCGACACCGCTGGTCGGCGCGGCTGAAGCTCCTCAACCCCTTCGGGTAAACCGACCCATCTGGGAAAGCCTCGGAGCCGCCAGGTCTTCGCGTCGGATCGGCGCTCGCGGCGTTCGAGGGGCGTGCTGCCGCCTTTTTGGGCACCAATATCCCCGACCGGCACTTGAGCGGCTGCCTGGTGTGGCTTTCGTCCCGGAATGTTTAATTATATTTTCCAGCATCTTACTATAAAGTGTTGCGTCTTAGCCACGCTGGGGCGGAAACACCACGAGGCGAATAAACCGCGCTTGATCGCCGCGACGCGCGCAATATCATCAGTCGAGAGGAGCGCGCGCCTCTTCGCGCGCTTTGGTGCAACTTCGGACGGGTTGGGGGAGCAATGACCAGAAAACGGACATTCGGGACCAGGGCGGCGCTCGGCGGGCTCACCGCGGCGGTGGCGCTGATGACGGCGCCGCTGGCGGCAACAGCCGACGAAGTGGCGGATCTGAAGGCCAATCAAGAGCTTCTCCAGCAGCGCGTCGATCAGCTGGCGCAGGCGCAGGTGCCGGGCAATCTGTTCGGCGTCGGCGGCCCGCCGGGCCCGGTCAACGTGCAGATGACCGGCGGCAGCTTCCCGCGCTCGTTCCTGATCCCCGGCACCGACACCTCGATCCGGGTCGGCGGCGAAATCCGGCTGCTCAGCCTGTTCTGGATCACCGGCGGCAACCCGAACACCTTTCCAAGCACCAACGCCGGCACCACCGGGCAGCTGAACAGTATCCCGCTGACCGGCACCCCGCCCAATTCCAGCAATGCGCATAAACCGGGTGCGCGGTCAGGACGTCTTCGTCATGTCGCCGCAGCAGTCGAAACTGAGCGTCGAGACGCGCACCCCGACCGCCTGGGGCGAGGCGCGCAGCTTTATCGAATTCGACTTCGCGGGCGCCGCGTCTCGGTCACCGGCCGCTATCGACGTCGGACAGCCTCGTTCCCCGCCTGCGCTATGCCTACGGAACCCTCGGCCCGTTGCTGTTCGGCCAGGCCAACTCGAACTTCAACGATTCCGACGCCGGCATGGAAAGCCTGGAGTTCGGCGGTCTGATCGGCGGCGGCGGCCCGTCGCGCGTACCGCAGATCCGCTGGACCCAGCCGCTTGCCGGGTAGGGCCTGCTGGGCGCCCTGTCGGTCGCGGCGGAGAGCCCCGAGACCGAAATCTGGTCGCCCGGCGCCGGCGTGTATCGCCAACGACGCAAAGACGACCCCACGATACCGGCGGGCCCCTTTGGGGCGGTCGCCAATCCGCTGAAGGCCACAGCGCCCGACGTGGTCGCCGCCTGGTACATTCCGCAGCCCTGGGGCCATGTCGATTTTTCCGCGGTCTGGCGGCCGACGATGACGATCAACACCCCGTTCGGCCAAGGCATCGACCGGACCTATATGGGTTATGGCGTCAACTTCAGCGGCGACGTCAAGCCGCGCTGGTTCGGCTGGGACAAGGACTTCATCACCTGGAACGTCGTCGGCGGCCAGGCGATGGGGCGCTACCTGTATGCCGGCAGCGGCAGCAGCATCGGACTCGTCAGCAATCTGACCGGCGACACGCTGGCGAACGGGACGACGCTGGTCAGGCCGACCAGCGGCTATTCAGGCAACATTGCCTATCGGCACCAGTGGACGCCGGAAATCCGCTCGAATGTCGGCGTCGGCATCTGGCAGCTCGACATCAACGGCCTGAACGGCTCCGTCTGCCCGGCGGCGAACAGGCGAATTCGAGCGGCGGCTGCGGCCTCAACGAGCGGTTGTCATGGGCAAGGCCAACGTGATCTGGCAGCCGATCTCGTTTGTCGATTTCGGTCTCGAATACAACTACGGGCTGCGCAAGGTCGTCAGCGGCGCGATGGGCAACGAGCACGTGATCGTCAACCGCATGCGCTTGCGCTTCTAGCCGACCAAACCAAACTCGGACACCCACTCTCGAACCCGCCGGGACCTCCCGGCGGGTTTTTTTGCGTCCCGATGCCGGCGGGCCGATACCCGTAATCGCGATCCAGCGGGCGCCCTTGCTTGCCGCGGAACCCGCCGGCCGACGATCTTGTTCTCAGCTCAGAGACATGGCGTTCGCTCGGAGAACGCGAATGAACCCGACGATCAAGCTGATCGCCGCCTTTGCCGTGGGGTTCGCGATTCCCGCGATGGCCGCGAGCGACCCGATTTTGGTACGTGGCGCAGGACGCCAAGACCAAGAAATGCGCGGTCGTCGAAAAGAAACCGATCGGCGCCGCCTACACGATAATCGGCGGCAACGGCCCAAGACCCGCGTCGAGGCGCAGGAGGTCATGAAAACGCCCGAGGCCTGCGCGACTGAATGATCCTTGCACCCAAGCTTGCCCGGTGCTGGGCTCCGCACCGAGACGCCGGACACTTCCCGGCAGTCGGGGCCGCGGCGCGGCAGCAATAGGGCGGCGGCCTCCTATCGATCAACGCCCCACGCGATCGCGTTGCGCAGCAGCGTCGTGAATGCCTCCGTGTCCCACGGTCCGTGAAACCGCGGCGGCGTCTTGTCGGCGGGATCGCGGTTGCGGGTCGCGTGGATCGCCGGGTTGTGGCAATGGCCGAGCGCAAAATACGCGACGCCGCCCTGGCCGACCTCCTTCGAGTATCCGAGCACCCGGGTCCGTCCGTCGGGCAACAGCGACGTGTCTGAGCCGTACAGGGCGCCGGCCACCGGCCAGTCGCCGCTCGCTCCGTAATCCGCGGTCAGCAGGATCCGCGTCGAGGCCGGGTCCTGCAGCTCGATGAAATACGGTTCGTCCTCGACGACGAACGAGGTGCCGAGCCCCTGCGTCAGCGGCGAATCGCGGTCGCGCACCTCGACCCGGATCTCGCAAATCGGCGGATGGGTCAGGAAGTAGCTGCCGAGCAGCGCGTGGTGCTCCATCTTGACCGTGCGGCGGTTGCGTACGCCCTCGACGCGCTGGGCGCGCCCGCCGCTGGTGCCGTGCAGCGCCAGCCAGCGACCGCCGGCCTCCAGCCATTCGCGGAGAGCGCGGCATTGATCGGTGTCCGGGTAGGGGCCGGCGACATAGGCGATCAGCAGCCGGCTTCCCGGCAGCCACTTTCCCGATATCGGCGAAATCGTTGGCGACCGATGCCGGGATGTCGCGTTCGTTGAGCAGCGTCAGCAGCCGCAGCCTTGCATAATCATGGTCGTGCCCAGCCAGAGAACCGGGCGGAAAACCGCCGGTAATCAAATGCACTCGGCCGTCGGTCGTCTCCGGCATCGGTTCTCTCCTTTGCTGTTTTCAGCCGCGGCCGCCGTTTTTGAGGCGTGCCGCGACTTGGGGCGTCCGCGGCCGGCCGCTATTCGGGCAATTTGGTCGATTGCCAGGCGACCATCTGCCAGTTGCCGCCCTTGTTGGCCCAGACATCGGTAAAGCGGACGCCGAAATTCATCGCGTTGCCGCCCGAATTGACGCTGATCCGCGCGACCCCGGTCAGGACGACCGTATCGCCGCAATCCTGCGCCTTTACGTCGGAGGGCACGACCGCGGTGTACCTGGTCTTGCCCGTCTGCATGTTCTCGATCAGGCTCTGCTTCGTATCGAGCCGTGCCGAGGAATGCGTGTAGACGAGTTCGTCGGCGATCAGCCTCGTTGAGCGTCGCCGACATCGGCTTTGCGACATCGCCGTCATCCGCTGCGCGTCGAGTGCGATGACGTTGTCTCCGTTTCCTGCCATTTGCTTCCTCCTTTGTTGGATCGGTGTGCGCTCAGCGCACCATCAGCACCAGTTTTCCTTGCAGGTGGCGCCCCTCGCTGACCCGGTGCGCCTCGGCGGCGTCGGCCAATTTGTAGCGGGTGATCGCGGGCGGCGACACGGCGCCGGCAGCGAGCAGCTCCTTCATCCGTTCGAGATGCGCCCGGTCGCGCGCGACGCGCGGACGCAGCACCTCGACATCCTTGCGCGACGGCTGAAACCCGGCAGGCGCCGCCGCGATCCACACGAGCCGCCCGCCCGGCTTCAGCACCTCGTAGGAGCGGACCTGAACATCGCCGCCGACCGTGTCGAACACGACATCGACGCCGGACACGGTTTTCGTGAAGTCCTCGGTGTTGTAGTCGATCACCCGGTCGGCGCCGAGGCCGCGCACATAGTCGTGATTGCGCGCGCTGGCGGTGGTGATGACGGTGGCGCCGATATGCTTGGCGAGCTGGATCGCGAACCCGGCGACACCGCCGGCGCCGCCCTGGATCAGGATCGTCTCGCCGCGTTTGAGCTGGGCGGTGTCTTCGAGCGCCCAGATCGCGGTCAGGCTGGTCAGCGCCATCGCCGCCGCCTCGGCATCGTCGAGTCTGTCGGGCTTCTTGCGCGATGATCGCGGCGGCGATCTTGACCTTCTCGGCGTAGCAGCCCTCGATCCCGGCATCCATGACGCCGAACACCGGGTCGCCGACCTTGAAATCGGTGACGCCGGGGCCGAGCGCCGCCACCGTGCCCGAGAAATCGCGCCCGAGGATGTAGGGGAAGTTCAGGTTGCTCGCGGCGCTATAGGCGCCGCCGCCGAGCCGCACCTTGTAGTCGGCGGCGTTGACGCTGGCCGCGTTGACATCGACGACGACCTCGCCCGGCCCGGCGACCGGGTCCGGCAAATCGCCATAGACGAACTTATCGACCCCGCCATGGCCGGTCAGATATGCCGCTTTCATAGGCTCCTCCACATCCGATTATCGTCACCCCCGCGGAGGCGGGGGTCCAGGGGCAAGCGGATGGTGCGCGGTCCTGGATTCCCGCTTGCGCGGGAATGACGGACGTAAAGTGTGTTCTCAGGCCGGCGGCGCGACCGACAGGCGGCCGGTGACGCCGTGCCGTTCGATCAGGCTCGCGATCAGACCGTTCTTTTTCAACTCCGCGACAAAGTCGCGCAGGAACGCGAACGCCGCGGCGTTCTTCTTCGGTGTGCCGATGGCCTGCTGCACGGCGGTGAACTGGCCGTCGAGAATGCGCGATCCCGGCAGTTTCGCGGCGACATCGATCAGCCCCGGCCGCAGCCCGGCATAGGCGTCCATCTTCTGCTCGGTAAAGGCCTTGATCGCCGCGTCGGCGTTGTCGAATTGCAGCAATTCGCCGCGCTTGTAGTTGTTTTCGAGCCACAGCCCGTAGGCGCTGCGCGCGGTCACGGCGACCCGGCGGCCGGGCTGATCGACCTCGGAGACGTTGCGGATCGGCGAGCCGGCCGGAACCAGATAGGTCGCCTCGATTTCGCAATAGGCCGCGGTGAAGTTGATGACAGCGGCGCGCTGCGGCTCGGCGCCGATATTGCCGATGTCCCATTTGCCGCTCTCGGCGTCGTCGGCGATCTGTCCGGGCCGCTCGTAGGGCACGAACTTGACCGGCACGCCGAGCCGCGCCGCGACCGCCGCCGCCATGTCGGGCGACACGCCGGTCGGGTCGCCTGACGGCGTCCTGCCGGTGACCAGCAGAAAATTCCCCATGTTGATCGCGGCGCGCAGCGCCCCGGTCGGGGCCAGTTCGGAGATGATTTGCGGCGACGGCGTGACGGGCATGATAGAAGGTCCGCGATTGGTGATGCCGGCCTGACCTTAGCGCGAAACGCCCGCGTAATGGCATGCGAAATCGGTTGGCCCGCCGGCCGTGGCGTCGCTGGCGCGGAACAGCGGCGCCGGTGACGCTGCTGGGCAGGAGGGGTCGGCGGCGCCCGATTGCGCTCCGTCGGATCCGTCCCTAAGGTCCCCCAACGGGATGCCGTGACGGAGGGACGGATGGACAAGCGCATTGTCGTGGTCGGGGCCGGCGCGATCGGCGGCTATACCGGCGGAAATCTCGCGCATAACGGGTTCGACGTCACGTTGATCGATCCCTGGCCCGAGCATGTCGAGGCGATCCGCAAGGACGGCTTGTCGCTCGAAGGAATCTCGCCGTCGGAATTGGTCGTCGCGCACCCGAAGACCCTGCACCTGACCGAAGTGCAGCACCTCGCGAAGGAGCGGCCGGTCGACATCGCCTTCATCTCGATGAAGTCCTACGACACCGAGTGGGCGACGACGATGATCCGGCAATACCTGGCGCCGACCGGCTACGTCGTGTCGTTGCAGAACTGCATCAACGAGGAGACGATCGCCGGCGTCGTCGGCTGGGGCCGGACGGTCGGCGCGATCGCCGCGCTGCTGTCGGCCGAGCTGTACGCGCCCGGCAAGATCCGCCGCACCGGCGCCAAGAACCCGCCCGGCCACGAGGTCTATCGGGTCGGCGAGGTGCACGGCAGCATCACGCCTCGGATCGAGGAGTTGGGCGCGATGATCCGCACCGTCGATACCTGCAAGGTCACCGACAATCTGTGGGGCGAGCGCTGGTCGAAGCTATGCGTCAATGGCATGCATAACGGCGTATCGGCGGCGAGCGGCCTGTCGGGCAACGCGATGCGCCAGGATGACAAGATCCGCCGCGTCATCATCAAGCTCGGCGGCGAGGCGGTGCGGATCGGGCAGGCGCAGGGCTACCGGCTCGAGGACATCGCCGGGCAGGACGCCGAGAAACTGGCGCGCGCCTCGGAAGGCGACCGGGCCGCGCTCGACGAGGTCGAATCGCTGATGCTCGCGCTCCGCAACACGCAGCAGCGCAGCGAACACCAGCGGCCGTCGATGGGCCAGGACATGCAGAAAGGCCGCCGCACCGAGATCGATTTCATCAACGGCGTCATCGTCGCGCGCGGGCGCGAGATCGGCCGCGCCGCACCGACCCACGAAAAGCTGATCGCGGCCGTGAAACGCGTCGAACTCGGGCAGGCGGCGCCCTCGCCCGACCACCTCTACGCGCTGGCGTAACCGCGCGCGGACAACAGCAATCCTCTCCCGCACCGGAGAGGGCGGCGGCTCAATAATCCGGTTGGGGTTGGGTCCCGGCGCTCTCCCCTCGGGTTCGCCCGAGCCGCCCCCGCCTTTGTTGAACCGGCCCATATTGCCGAGGACCTGTTCGATGAACGTCAGTTCGCGTCCCGGCGCCGGCGTCGCGCCCGGCGCCGGCTCGATGTCGCGCCCGTCCTTCAGGTCCTTGCGATCGACGCTCGCGACAACCCCGTTGCCGTCGAACCGGACGATATAGACCTGCTGATCCAGCACGTCGGGGTTGAGAAACGCGAACTGCTTCGTCTTGCGGCTGATGTAGAACCAGCTCTTGTCATCGAACACGCCGGTGCTCGACGGCGTCCCCAGGATCTTGACGACCTGGTCGCGCGTCGTCGTTCCCGGTTGAATCTCGGCGAGCTTTTCCGTCTCGGGGAGATTGCCGCGCTGATCGACGGTGGCCCCGCATCCGACGACAGCAGCAACGACCAGCGCCAACACCGGGAAACGGGCGCGGCGCCCCAAAGTCCAGCGCTGCCTGCAACAGGTTTGGTTGAAATGGTCAGAACCTCATCCCATCTGTTTCGCATCGACTTTATCCATGAGTATGAAGCTGTCAACGCCCGCCGACCAGACCCGGCCGCGTTCATCGCCAATGTTCATGCTGTTCAGACCCAATCCCGAGCGAACCGCCGCCGAAATCGCCTATCGTCGGATCGTCGATCAGGCGCGCCAGCCCGGTTTCTTCCTGAATGGCGGCGTCCCCGATACGGTCGACGGCCGGTTTGAACTGATCTGCCTGCACGCCTTCCTTTACCTGCACCGGCTCAAGGGCGAGCAGCCGCGATCGGCGCGTCACGGCCGGCGTTTCGTCGCGGCGATGTTCGCCGATTTCGACCGCTCGCTGCGCGAGATGGGAACCGGCGATCTCAGCGTCGGACGCGAGGTGAAACGGATGGCGGAAGGTTTCTATGGCCGCTTCGCCGCGTACGAGGAAGGGCTTGCGGCGGACGATGCCGTGTTGCGTCCGGCGCTGGCGCGCAATCTGTTCGGCACCACGACCCCGGACCCGGCGCAGCTGACGGCGATGGCCGAGTATGTGCGCGAAGAGGCGGCGGCGCTGCGGCGACAGGATGCGGGCGCGCTGCTGGCCGGCGACATCGCGTTCGGCGAGCCGCCGGGTCCGGCCGAGCCAGCGGTTGCGGCCGACGGGGCGGCGGGCCGATGAGCGGCACCCCCGAGTTCTCGCGGCGCGTGAAGCTGGCTCGCATCGGGGCCGAGCCGTATCGCCAGCGGATCAGCGCGAGCGAAGACGAGCGCGCCGCGCTGGCCCGGCGTTTCGATCTGGTGTCGCTGGACCGGCTCGATGCCGCGGTCGAACTGATCCCCAGGCGATCCCGGGGCGATCCCAGGGGTGAACGGGCAACGATTCTGCTGCGCGCCGATTTCGAAGCGGCCTTCGCGCAACGCTGCATCGTCACGCTGGACCCGATCGCGGGCGTGCTCGCCGAGCGGTTCGAACTGCTCTACGGCCCTCCGGAGGCCGAAGAGGCCGCTGTCCAGCCTGGTCGGCGAGGACGTCGCGTTCGAGCCGCTCGTCGGCGACGCGATCGACATCGGCGAGGCGGTTGCTCAGGAATTCTCGCTGGCGCTGCCGCCGTTTCCGCGCAGCCCCGAAATCCGCGTCGAAGCCGAATCCGATGCCGCCGCCTGCGCCCAATCCGTTTGCCGGGTTGTTGCGGCTCGTCGATCGCGACAGCGGCGAGACGTGAGGCGTCTTCCGCCCCGCCTGCGCGGCCGGCATCAGCCGGGAGCTGTCCGGCACACGCCATCGTTATTGCCGTGATGGCTGAATTTGGCTAAGTACCGCAACCCCTCGCCCTCTCCGTTCCGTCCCCCGATTGCGGCGGAGCGACGGGAGGAGCCCAGCTCGCAACGAGACGATCATGGCTGTTCCGAAAAAGAAAACCTCGCCCTCGCGCCGCAACATGCGCCGCTCGCACCACGCGCTGAGCGCGCCGGCCTATGCCGAATGCCCCGATTGCGGCGAGCTGAAGCGGCCGCATCATCTGTGCCAGTCCTGCGGCCATTATGACGGACGTGAAGTCGTGCCGCAGCCGGACGCGACAACGGCCTAGCGACGCGCGGCATCCCGGCAGGCGCGCAGGCGGTGAACGCCCGGTGAACGGCAGCATCACGATTGCCGTCGACGCGATGGGCGGCGACCAGGCTCCGGCGATGGTGCTGCAAGGGGCCGATCTCGCCCTCGAGCGCGACCCCGCCGCGCGCTTTCTGCTGTTCGGCGACGAAGCTCGCATCGCGCCGCTGCTGGCAAAGCTGCCGCGGCTGGCGGGCGCCGCGACCGTGCACCATACGCCCGATGTCGTGCTCGGGGACGCCAAGCCGTCGGTCGCCTTGCGCGCCGGACGCCGGTCCAGCATGCGGCTGGCGATCGACGCGGTCGCGGACGGCCGCGCCGACTGCGTCGTCTCCGCCGGCAACACCGGCGCGCTGATGGCGATGGCGAAATTCGTGCTGAAGACGCTGCCCGGGATCGACCGCCCGGCGATCGCCGGGCTGTTCCCGACCCGGCGCGGCGAAAGCGTGATGCTCGACCTCGGCGCCAATATCGAATGCGACGCCGAAAACCTGGTGCAGTTCGCCGTGATGGGCAACGCCTTCGCCCGCATCGTTCTCGGGCTGCCGCAGCCGGTCGTCGGCCTGCTGAATGTCGGCTCGGAGGACATGAAGGGAAACGACGCGGTGCGCGGCGCGCATGCCCGGCTGCGCGAGGCAATCACGCCGATCCGCTTTCACGGCTTTGTCGAGGGCGACGATATCGCGGCGGGAACCGTCGACGTGTTCGTGACCGACGGGTTTACCGGCAACGTGGCGCTGAAGGCGATCGAGGGGATCGCCAAGCTGTTCGCCGAATCGCTGCGCGCCTCGTTCCGCCACTCGATGCCGGCGCGCTTCGGCTATGTGTTCGCGCGCGGTTCTCTGAAGAAATTGGGGACGCGGCTCGATCCGCGCCGTTATAACGGTGCGATGTTCCTCGGCTTGACGGGGATCGCGGTCAAGAGCCACGGTTCGACCGACGCGTTCGGGTTCGCGAATGCGATCGGCGTCGCGGCGGACGTGAAGCGCTACGGACTTCTGGAAAAGATTATCGACGAGATGGCACGCCTCAACGCGGCTCCGGCGGATAATGGCTCCGGCGTGGTCACCGCCTCGATATGAGATGGCGCTCGCAGGCCGCGGGGACCGGCGGCTACCTCCCCGAACGGATCGTCACCAATGACGAGCTGGCGGCGCGGCTCGACACCTCGGATGCCTGGATCCGGCAGCGCACCGGCATCGCCGAGCGGCGCATCGCCGCGCCGGGCGAGCTGACCTCGGATCTCGCCACCGAAGCGGCGAGGCGGGCCCTCGAACGCGCCGGGATGAGCGGCGGCGATCTCGATCTGATCGTGCTGGCCACGGCAACCCCGGACCAGACGTTTCCGTCGACCGCGGTCAAGGTGCAGGCGCGCCTCGGCATGAAGCGCGGCGCCGCGTTCGACGTGCAGGCGGTCTGCTCCGGTTTCATCTTCGCGCTCGCCGTCGCCGACAACGCGTTGCGGCTGGGTCAGGCGCGCACCGCGCTGGTGATCGGCGCCGAGACGTTTTCGCGCATCCTCGACTGGCAGGATCGCGGCACCTGCGTGCTGTTCGGCGACGGCGCCGGCGCCGTCGTGCTGCAGGCGGTGCCGGAAACCTCGGCCCGCGGCATCCTGTCGACGCATCTGCATTCCGACGGCCGCCAGCACGACATCCTCTATGTCGATGGCGGCCCGTCCTCGACCGGCGCCGCCGGATGCCTGCGCATGGAAGGCCGCGAGGTGTTCCGGCAGGCGGTCACGCATCTGGCCGCGGTCGTCGACGAGGCGCTGGCGGCCAACGGCCTCACCGGGGCCGATATCGACTGGCTCGTCCCGCACCAGGCCAACACGCGCATCATCGAGGCGGTCGGCCGCAAGCTCGGGCTGGGCGCCGATCGGACGGTCGTCACGATCGAACGGCACGCGAATACCTCGGCGGCATCGATCCCGCTGGCTCTCGACGAAGCCGTCGGCGACCGGCGCATCCGGCCCGGGCATCTCGTGCTGATGGAGGCGCTGGGCGGCGGCCTGACCTGGGGCGCCAGCGTCGTCCGGTGGTAGACGCGCTGTCCACCGGCGCCGTGCGACCGGCGGTAAGCAACAAACGTTAAGAAGCAACACACTGGAATTTGACGAAATTTCCGGGCGGGGTTACCCTCGATCAAAGCAGGGAGGGGTCATGGCCGGGCATACCGTTACCCGCGCTCAGCTCGCCGAGGCGGTCTATCAGCAAGTCGGGCTCTCGCGCAACGAGTTGGCGGAACTCGTCGAATCGGTGATCGCCGAGATCTCGCGAGCGCTGGAGCGCGGCGACATCGTGAAGATATCCTCGTTCGGAAGCTTTGCGGTGCGGCGCAAGGGCGAGCGCGTCGGGCGCAACCCGAAGACCGGCGAAGAGGTCCCGATCAGCCCGCGCCGGGTTCTGGTGTTTCGCGCCTCGCATACGCTGAAGGACCAGATCAACGGCCCCCAGAACCGGTTCGCCGCTGCCGCTGTCGCCGATGCCGGCGTCGCGCCGGAACGGCGCGCCCGCTAAGGGCGGATTCGGGCTGAAGTGAGCGACCCCGGCCAGCCCGCGCCGGCTCGGCCGCAGAAAAGCGCCGCCGCGTTTCGCACGATCGGAGAGGTGGCCGACGAACTCGATCTTCCGGCGCATGTGCTGCGGTTCTGGGAGACGAAGTTTCCGCAGCTCAAGCCGGTGAAACGCAGCGGCGGCCGGCGCTATTACCGCCCCGAGGATATCCAGCTGCTGCGCCGGCATCCGGCAATGGCTCTATCAGGACGGATACACGATCCGCGGCGTGCAGCAGCTGCTGGAGAGCAACGCGCCGGCCATGGCCGATGTCGGGCGAGGATCAGGACGTCGCCGGCCCGTTGGCGGCGGCCGGGCTTCGACGCCGATGCCGGAGCCGGCCTCGCAGCCGAGACGGCGTCCGGGTCGGATGCGGACGCCCCGGACCGGTTGCCAGCGGCCCCGCCGCCCGTTCGAGAACGCAAACCGGAATTTCTCGATCCCGAGACGCGGGCCGAACTCGAGGAGATCCGCCGTGATCTGCGGCAAGCCCGCGCCCTGCTCGATGGGTTGCTGCGGCCGCCCGAAAAATCATGAGGCCGCCGGCAGCGCCGCATCGCACGCCGCGCCAGTCGGATCGCGTTGCGCTGCGCGCCGCCTCTCGCTATCCTCTGCCTGCCGGAAGACCAGTTCGGAGCGTAGCGCAGCCTGGTAGCGCATCAGCATGGGGTGCTGAGGGTCGTGAGTTCGAATCTCACCGCTCCGACCAATTCTCCGGCAGCACCAGCATGCGCCGCAGCGCCGGCGAGCTGGTCGAGAGAAAGCCGATGACCCGACCGGAATCCGATCTCGAACCCTGGCAATGGCCGCGAGGAGCACTGGCGCAGGCTGGTCGAGCCGGGTGCGCGCCGGGCGGTCGCTGCGGCCGCGCGAGTGGCCGGACGGCGCGCGCTGCGCGGTCGCGCTGTCGTTCGACAGCGATCATGAAACCAGCGATCTGCGCGACGGCGGCAAGTCGATCGGCCGGCTGTCCTGGGGACAGTACGGCGCGCGGGTCGCGCGTGCCGCGCATCCTGCAAGCTGCTCGAGCGCCACGGCGTCAAGGCGAGCGTTCTACGTGCCGGCGGTCACCGCGCTGATCCACCCCGACGAGCAGCGCCGCATCGTCGCCGAGGGGCACGAGATCGGCATCCACGGCTGGATCCACGAGCTGAATTCGGTCCTGCCGCACGAGGACGAGCGCGACCTGATGCTGCGCTCGGCCGACACGCTCGAAAAGATCTGCGGCATGCAGGCCGGTCGGCATGCGCACGCCGTCGTGGGATTTCAGCTGGAGCACGCTGGCGATCGCCGCCGAGATGGGGCTGTTCTACGATTCCTCGCTGATGTCGGACGAGGATTGCTACGAATTGCTGCTCGACGGCAATCCGTGCGGCGTCGTCGAACTGCCGGTCGAATGGGTGCGCGACGACGCGGTCTATTTCATGATGAACCGCTTTTCGGCGCTGCGCCCGTACACGCCGCCGACCGACGTGTTCGACATCTTCCGCCGCGAGTTCGAGGCGGCCTACGAGGATGGCGGGCTGTTCCAGCTGACGATGCACCCGCACGTGATCGGCTACCGCTCGCGCATCTGGATCCTCGACGAGCTGATCCGCCTCGCGCAGGCACGCCCCGGCGTGTGGTTCGGCACGCATGACGAGGTCGCGCGCTGGGCCAGGGAGCACGCCGCGTAGCGAATGGCGGCCAGGCGAAATCGAGCTATCGCAAATTGACATGGCATGGCTGCTCCGCCGCGACGCAGCGCGATCGGAAGGCCGCCTTGACGCCGGTTTCGCCGCTCCCCTAATGTCGCGAGGCAGTTAGATAGAGGAATACGGGATGAAGCCGACGCCGGTCAGCGACAGCAGCTTCGATGCCATGGTGCTCCGCGCCAGCGAGCCGGTGCTCGTCGATTTCTGGGCCGAGTGGTGCGGCCCGTGCAAGATGATTGCGCCATTCCTCGACGACCTGGCCACCGAGATGGAGGGCCGGGTCACCGTCGCCAAGGTCAACATCGACGAGAACCCGCAGACGCCGCGCAAATACGGCGTACGCGGCATCCCGACGATGATGCTGTTCAAGGGCGGCCAGGTCGCGGCGACCAAGATCGGCGCGCTGCCGAAGGGCAAGCTGAAGGAGTGGGTCGAGTTGGTGCTGTAGCCGCGGCGCGACGTCGATACCCGCAGCAGCGGGTGCTGCTCGAATTGCACAGACCGAAATAGCGACTTGCGATCGCATGGGGCGTTGCGGTCAATACGCACGGCGTCTGTCGTTAAATGCCCTGTCGCGGAGCACGCCGGGATTGGTGCTATGCTGGTTAAAAGCAGGCGGACGTGAGACTGCGGCGTTCCGCAGCAATTTGAATTAACATCGATTCAAATCTGCCGTGAGGCTCGACCGGAAGCGCTTGCCGCGAACCTGACCCGCGGGCATTTTCAAGAAACGTGGTTCAAAAATCGCGAAATACTGTCCGGGAGGTCTACGCCATGAGCCAAGCCGCCGAACCGCTCGTTCCGGTTGTTCCCTACGAGGAGCTCAGCCCGGCCTTTCAGACGCGCTCGCGGGCGGCGCGCGAGCGGCTCGGCGTGCAGATCAACAGCGTGCATGCCTGCGCCCACGCCGAGGAATTGGGCGGGGCGGCCCGCGATTTTCTATCGTCGGCGATGACGCTGGGTTCGCTGTCGCGCGAAATGCGCCTGTTGATCCGCCTCGCGGTGTCGAACGCGAACCAGTGCCGCTACTGCACCGCGCACCAGAAGCACCAGCTGGTCGGGCTCGGCGTCGCGGCGCCGAAAATCGCCGCCATTGGTCAGCCCGAGAGCGACGCGCTCAGTCCGCGCGAGCGTGCCGCGGTGCGTTTCGCGCAGGCGATGACGATCGACGCCGGCGACATTCCGGATGAGGTCGCGACCGAATTTGCCAAACAGTTCACGCCGCAGGAGCGGGTTGAGATCGTCGTCGTCGCCAGCGCGATGGGCATGCTGAACAAGATCAACGACTCGCTGCGCGTGCCGCTGGAGTTGGAGTTCGAGCCGCTGGTCAGCTGACGCCGGAAAAAACCGTCATCCCGGCGCAGGCCGGGATCCATTTATCCGGCGGGAGTTGCTTGAATAGTGGGTCCCGGCCTTCGCCGGGATGACCCTTTTTCTTGTTCCGTCTTCTCCTGAGATCAGCCGCGAGCGAGGCGGTTCTCGTGCACCTGAAGATAGCACCAGGCGGCGCGCAGCAGCGGGGTTGAGATGCCGAAGCCGCGGGCGCGGCGCAGCATGTCGCCGACGATCGCATCCGCTTCGGTCCGCCGCCCGGCTTCGAGGTCCTGCCGCATCGAGGCGCTGTTGATGCTGCCCGGCTCGGTCAGCATCGCCTGCACCCGCTCGCGCGATTGCGGCCGCGGCGCATAGCCCGAGGCGGCGGCGACTGCCTGACACTCGGCGAGCGCATCGGTCATCAGCGCCCTGCCCTCCTCGGTTGCGACGATCTCGCCGATATTGCCGCGCAACAGGCAGTTCATGCCGGCCATCGCGCCCATCATCACGAATTTTTCCCACATCTCCTGGATGATGTTCGGGTTTGCCGGGGCGCTGACCGGCGTGCCGGCGAACTCCCGCTCGATCGCGCGCGCCCGCTCGCTGATCCCGCCGCCTCTCTCGCCGAAGGCGATCCCGGACAGGCGATTGTGATGGCGGATGCTGCCGTCGGGCAGCAGCACGGCGCCGACATAGGCGACGCCGCCGAGCACCCTTCCGGGGCCGAAGGCGCGGTCGAGCCGTTCCAGGTGAACGAGGCCGTTGAGCAGCGGCAGCACCGCGGTCTCGGACCGACCCCGGGGCGGATCGCGTCGATCGCGGCGTCGAGGTCGTAATGCTTCGCCGTCAAGAGCACGACGTCATAGGGTCCGCCGACCCGGTCGGCGGTCGCGACTTTGACCGGCACCGTGAAATCGCCGAGCGGGCTTTCGACACGGAGTCCGTGCTCGGCCAGCGCATTCGCGCGCGCGCCGCGAACCAGGAACGTCACATCGCGCCCGGCCTCGGCCAGCCGCCCGCCGAAATACCCGCCGACCGCGCCGGCCCCGAGCACCAGAAAACGCATGTTCATCCTCTCACCGGCGTCATTCCCGCGAAAGCGGGAACCCAGAGCCATACGCTCCGTCGCTGCACCTGGACCCCTCGCTTTCGTCACGGGGGTGACGGTAAGCTGGTTAGAGTTTGGCGAGCATCGTCTCGGCGCTGGAGGCGCCGTATTCGCCCGAAGGCTCGACGTTCAGTTCCTTGACGACGCCGTCATCGACGATCATCGAATAGCGCTGCGAGCGGATGCCCATGCCGGCCTCGCGCCGATCGACGGTCAGCCCGATCGCCTCGGTGAACTCGCAACTGCCGTCGCCGAGCATCACGACCTTGTCGTCCGCGTTGTGCTCCTTGCCCCAGGCGCCCATCACGAACGCGTCATTTGCCGAGATGCAGGCGATCTGGTCGATGCCCTTTTGCTTGAGCAGCGTCGGAATTCTGCACATAGCCCGGCAGGTGGCGCGACGAGCAGGTGCGCGTATAGGCGCCGGGCAATCCGAATATTGCTACCTTTTTGCCCTTGAAGAATTCATCGGTCGAAACCGCGTTGACGCCGTCCGGGCCAACGTAGCGCAGCGTGATGCCCGACGGGATCCTGTCGCCGATTTTTATCGTCATCGTCTGTCCACCTTCTGCTCGATGTGAAATACGGCTTTTCCCCTGACCTGACGGCCGCGCAACAGCGGCCCGATCCGGTTGATGTCGCGCCAGTCGTACTCGCTGACGACCGGCCGCAGCGAGCCGTCCGCGACCAGCGAGGCGAGCAGCGCCAGATCCGGCGCGAAGCGATCCTCGCTCTCGCACGTGAAATAGTGGAAAGCCTGGATACGGGCGTTCTGGTGCTCGCCGAACACGCGGAAGTCGATCTCGGTCGGCTCGCCCGACGAGTTGCCGAAGATGACGATGGTGCCCTTTGCCTCGACCCGGTCGATCGCCGCCTTCAGCGAGCTTCCGCCCGCCGCTTCGAGGATCAGCGCGAAGCGGCCCTCGGCCTGTTCGATATCGGTGACGGTTTCGGCGGCGCCGAGACCGTCGATGACGCGGGCGCGTTCCGCGCTGCCGACAACCGCCGTGACCCGCGCCCCGGAGCGCGCCGCCAGCTGCACCGCCAGATTGCCGACCCCGCCGGCCGCGCCGGTGATCAGCACGCGCTTGGCCAAGAGCGGCGCGCCGTGTCGCAAGGTGCGCAGCGCGGTCAGTCCGGCGACCGGCAACGCCGCCGCCGCGGCGAACGAGACATTGTCGGCGATCGGTGCGATGCGGTGGCTCGGCACCGCCGCGCGCTCGGCCCAGCCGTGCCAGTCGCACAGGCCGACGACCGGCGTCCCGGCCGGCGGACCGCTGCCGTCTTCGGCGGCGCGCAATACGACCCCGGCAATGTCCTGCCCCGGCCGCCATCCTTCGGGACGCGCCTGAAACAAACGCAATTCGCCGCGGTTCAGCGAGAACGCGTGCACCGCGACGAGCGCCTCGTTCGGCTTCGGTTCGGGCTCAGCGATCTCGCGGATCGCGACCGGCTCGGGGCCTGCCGGCGTGTTGACGATGGCGAGCATCAACGCTCCCTAGCCTCCGAACAGCCGCGACAATGCCCCGTCCGTAAGCTCCTTCCACAGCAAGCCGGCCGCCAGAATATAAAGGAGAACGGGAACTCCCATCGGAAGAACTCGCGCGTAAGCCGCGGCCGCCGTGTTCGACGACGAGTTGCCTGGGCGCGGCCAGTTTGATGCAAGTGCGCAAAGCGAAACCAGGACCGCGAGAATGATCCCGGTCTCAAGGGGCCGATACAGGAATATGACGAGCAGGATCGCCGATGCCGCCAGCGTTGTATAAATCAACAAGTGATGACCGATCCGGGCCACAAAGGTGCGGGCGGTGTAATGGGTCGGTACCCCAAGCACTGCACGTTTCAACAGCTTCGGTAGTAAATCCGTGATCGGCGCAGAATTCTTGCCGGAAGCCCATGGCAGCTATTTCCTATACGCGTTCAATACCGAGTAGATGCCATACACAAGAAATCCGATGATCAGAGCGGCGTCCCCGGCATCGAACAGATATCTGAGCGGTATTTCCCCGAATAGAAGCCTGTCGTCAGATCCAAGGGCGTGGAGAAGAATTTCGATCCCGTGAAAACCGAGAAGCAGCCCCGCCACGACCAGCAGATGCGACAACCACTCGATCAGGGCGTGACGCGCCCGTCGAAATGGTTCTGTCCATTTCGCCGCCGCTTCCGTCGCTGGATGCCTGGTGCGGTTCAGTTCCTCTCGTGGTCCGACTCCTCCATCTTCTTGCAGAACACGGGCTGGTCGGCCTTCTCGGGGTCGGAGCCAGATACGGCGTCGAACCATCTTCATGCCGTCCGGCGACCGGTGCAGAATGGATACCGGCCGCCGGTTCGATGCGTCAGTTCAGCCGCAAATCGGTGATGTTTTTCGGGTCGGGCTTCAGCTCGCCCTTTTCGACGCGCAGCACGACATCGGTCAGGATCACATTGGTCGGCGTCGGGATGCCGATCTCCTCGCCCTTGCGCGCGACAAAGCCGTTGAGGAACGGGATCTCGGTGCGCCGGCCCTTGACCATGTCCTGCCCGGTCGACGGACGATGCTCGCCGCCGCCGGTGTTGGCGACCGCGAGGCGATGCTCGTCGATCTCCTTTTGCGCCGCCGGATCGCCCTCGCCGGCCTTGGCCAGGGTCTCGGGATCCATGTGGCTGACCTCGTCGAACGTATAGCCGAGCGCCTGGCCGACGCGGATCGCCTCGGCGCCGAGCCGATTGGAGAAATGCCGCAGCGCGTCGTTCTTGACGACTTCGCGGCCAATGAGGCCGGTGCAGGCGCAGAGGCCGTTGCCCATCACGTTGGTCACCAGCTTCGACCAGCGCTCGCCCCACGAATTCTCGGTGACGAAGGCGCTGTCGGCGTTGGCCAGCAGCCCGCAGACCTCCTTGGCCCGATCGGTGACGCGGCCGTGCACCTCGCCAACCCGGAAGACCGTGTGCTTCGACCCCGGACTTGCCGGCGGCGCGCCTGATCTGGCCGGGCGCGTGCAGTTCGACCGTGATCGAGCTGGCGATCGACCCCAGCGTCTTGCCCCAGCCGACGATACCGGCGATCGTCTCCTCGTTCATGCAGTTTTGCAGCGACACGCAATACCCGTCCGGTGCGAGATACTGCCTGATCAGCGCCGTCGCCCAGGGCGTGTCGTAGGATTTCGTACAGATGAATGCGATATCGATCGGCTTCTCTTTCGAAAGATGCTGCGCCTCGGTGATATGCAGCGCGCGCACCGGCACCGTGAATGGTTCGACCTCGCGCAGATGCGTGATCGTCAGCCCATTCTGCTTCATGTGATCGACATGCTCGGGCCAGAAATCGATGAATGTCACATCCTCGCCGGCTTGGACCATGTGCGCGCCGGCATAGCCGCCGACCGCCCCGGTGCAGACCACCGCTATCTTCTTGCCCGTCGCCATCGTTTTCCTCCGCCTTTCTCCGGCACCACTCGCCAGTGTCGGGGGCGATCCTAGTACGACGACCGGCCGGCGGGAAGCTATGGCGGGCGCCGGCATGGCTGTATCCTGCGGCAAACAGGTCGCGGTGGAAGGAACGGAGATGCCGGCGGCGCGCGAGGCGGATGTGTTCGATTACGTGATCGTCGGCAGCGGCGCCGCCGGATCGGTCGTCGCGAACCGGCTTACCGAGGATCCGGGCACGACGGTCTGCGTGCTCGAAGCCGGGCCGCCCGATTATCACCCGTTCATCCACATTCCGGGCGGGTTCATCAAGATGCTGTTCAACCCGCGCTTCACCTGGCAGTTCAAGACCGAACCCGGCGAATGGACCGGCGGCCGTCCGATCCCGACGACCCAGGGCCGCACCCTTGGCGGCACCAGTTCGATCAACGGCATGATCTACAACCGCGGCCAGCGCGCCGACTTCGACAATTGGGCGCAGCGCGGCAATCGCGGCTGGGGCTATGCCGACGTGCTGCCCTATTTCAAACGGTCCGAACGGCGCGTCGGCGCGAGCGAGGATGATTGGCACGGCCGCGACGGCAATCTCTATGTCACCGACATCGACTGGAAGCATCCGCTGTGCGACGCCTTTATCGAGGGCGCGGTCGGGCTCGGCATCCCGCGCAACCCCGACTACAACGGCGCCTCGCAGGAGGGGGTCGGGTATTTCCAGCGGGTGATCTGGCGTGGAAGGCGGCGCAGCGCGGCGCGCGTATTTCTGCTGCCGGCGAAATCGCGGGGCAATCTCGAGGTGCGCACCAACGCGCGCGCGACCGCGATCCAATTCGACCGAAGGCGCGCGGTCGGCGTGCGCTACGCAGCCGGCGACGATCGCGGCAATCCGCGTGTCGTGCGGGCACGCCGCGAGGTGATCGTTTCGAGCGGCACAATCAACACCGCGAGGCTGCTGCAACTCTCGGGTATCGGGCGAGCGGCGTTGCTGCAGGGTCTCGGCATCCCGGTAGTGCGCGATCTGCCTGGGGTCGGGGAGAATTTCCGCGACCATTACGCGGTGCGGCTCGTCGCGCGCGTCAGGGACGCCACGACGATCAACGAGCTGGCACGAGGACCCCGGCTCGGCGGCGAGATCGCAAAATGGGTGCTCGGGCGGCCGAGCATCCTCGCGCTCAGCCCGTCGCTGGTGCACGTGTTCTGGAAGTCGAACGAAAATCTGAGCGCCGCCGACCTGCAGGGCGTGTTCACGCCGGCTTCGTACAAGGAGGGGTTTGTCGGCATGCTCGACGATTTTCCGGGCATGACCTGCGGGATTTGGCAGCACCGGCCCGACAGCACCGGATATGTCCGGCTGCGCTCGCCCGATGCATTTGACGATCCGATCATTCAGCCGAACTACTTGGCCGACGACGGTGATCGCCGCGCCCTGCTCGGCGGCATGCGGTTGGCGCGCCGGCTGTTGCAGACACCGTCGCTGCTTCCCTGGCTGGAGGGCGAGACACTGCCCGGCCCCGCGGCGCAGAGCGATGACGAGCTGCTCGACTTCGCGCGCCGTTACGGCTCGACTTGCTACCACCTGATCGGCACCGCCCGCATGGGGCCGGCGAGCGACCCGAGCGCCGTCGTCGACGACCAGTTGATTGTGCACGGTGTCGAGGGTCTGCGCGTCGTCGATGCCTCGATCATGCCGAACATGCCGAGCGCCAACACCTACGCCTCGACGCTGATGATCGGCGAGAAGGCAGCGGACATGATCCGCGGCCGACCGGCACCGCCACCGGCCGAAATGGCGGCGTGATCGGTCCGCCAAAAGTCCGGCGCGGAAGCAACAGCTGAGGGTTGACAGGAAAAAATCAGGCGGCGGTCTCCGTTCCGGGCTGCGCCCAGAGATGACGGTTTTCCGCCCGCGCGCCGCGCGACATGCGGTATACCGTTGTCGATCAACAGTATAGGGGAAAGCGCTTCGTGGCGTTCGCGGTCGCCTGGCGGATATTGACCTACCAGAAGGGGCGCACCGCGCTGGCGGTCGGCGGCATCTTTGTCGCGATCCTGCTGATCTTCGTCGAGCTCGGCTTCTTTATCGCGGTACCGCAGGGCGGGCTGCTGGTCTACAACCATATGCGGTTCGATCTGCTCGTGGCCTCGAACCGCTACGTCAACCAGGCCGAATCCGGTACCTTCGCGCGCGCTCGCCTCGATCCCGTGCGCGCCAACCCGGACGTGGCACAGGCGAGTGCGGTCTATATCGGCAATGCCAAGTGGCAGGACCCGCAGGGCGGCAAGCGGATCGACGCCACGGTGATCGGCTTCGACCCGGGTTCCGGCGTCTTTTCCGTGCCGGACCTGATGGCGCAAAGCCAGGTTCTCGAGCGTCCGGACACCGTGCTCGTCGATCGCCAGACGCGCTCGATCTTCGGCCCGCTCGACACCGGGCGCGTTATCGAGCTCGGCGGACACAAGGTGACGATCGGCGGGCGTTATACGCTCGGTACCGGGTTTCTCGGGCTGGGGGTCGTCGCGGCAAGCGAGGACACGTTCTTCCGGATTTTCGGCACCGGCCCGCGGCCACGTCCGCGCGACACGGTCAATCTCGGGCTGGTCACGCTGAAGCCCGGGGCCGACCCCGACAAGGTCGCGCGCGCTCTGCGCGAGGTTCTCCCCCAGGACACCCAGGTTCTGACCCGCGACCAGCTGGACGCGAACGAGATCGCGTTCTGGACGACGAAGACCGGGACGGGGCTGATTTTCGGATCGGGGCTGATCGTCGCCTTCATCGTCGGCATCATGATCCTGTACCAGACCCTCGCGACCCAGATAGCGCGGCAGCTGCCGCAATTCGCGATGCTGAAGGCGATCGGCCACACCAACCGGCGGCTCGAGGCGATTGTCCTGATCGAGGCGATGCTGGTGATGCTCGCGGCCTTTCTGCCGGCGGTAGCCGTCGCGCTCTGGGTCTACTCGGTGATCCGCGCACAGACCTTGCTGCCGGTGACGATGTCGCCGATCGAGCTCGGGGGCGTCTTCGCCGTCGCCGTTGTCATGTCGGCGATATCGGCGATGCTGTCGCTCGTCAGATTGCGCCGCGCCGACCCGGCCGAGATCTTCTGAGGCCCGCCGCACCGTGACCGCCGACACCGCCTCGCTTCGCCCGGAAATGCGCTCGGTCCCGCTCGCCTGGCGCAATCTCGTCTCGAACAAGCTGCGTCTCGTGCGCTCGATCGCGGGGATCGGGTTCGCGGTGCTGCTGATGCTGGTGCAGCTTGGCTTCGAGGGCGGCTTCTTCGACGCCTCGCTCGGGATTTTGCGCGAGCTCGACGGCGATCTGTTTATCATGCGCGGCAGCAAGTATCGGTTCGGCAGCGAGGACCCGTTCAAGGCAGCCGAGCTGGCGCCAGCGCGGGAGGTCGCCGGCGTCGCGAGCGTCGCGCCGCTTTACGCCGCCTGGCAGCACTTCCTGTGGAAGGACCCGAACGGCGAGAAGACCTATCTCGTGCAGGGATTCGGGTTCGATCCCGACCATCCTCCCTTTTCGATCCCCGAATTGCGGAAACACAGCGAATTGCTGAAGCAGCTCGACACCGTGATCGTCGATCGGCGCTCGCGGCCATTTCTCGGGATGGATGAAGGGGCAACCGCGACCGAGATCAACGGCCGCCCCGTGCGGATCGTCGGCAGTTATTCGCTCGGCCCCGATTTCATGGCCAACGGCACCGTGATGATGAGCGAGCGCACCTACGCGGCGCTGCTGGCCGGCAATCCGGATTACCTGAAATACATCCCGGTCGAGTTCGGGGTGGTCAAGCTGCAACCCGGGGCTGATCCCGCTGCCGTGGAGCAGGCGGTGCGGGCCGCGCTGCCGGGCGAATTGCGGGTGCTGAGCAAGCCCGAACTGGAGGCGTTCGAGCGTTCCTTTCCAGGCCGATCTGTCGTCCGCCGGGCCGATCTTCTGGATGGGCACGATCGTCGGGTTCATCGTCGGCATGCTGATTTCGTATCAGATCATCTACACCGATCTGTCCGACCAGCTGCCGCAATACGCGACGTTGAAGGGCATGGGATATGGGAGTCTCTATCTGGTGAAAGTGGTGTTTCAGCAAGCCGCCTTCGCGGCCGTCGCGGCTTACATTCCGGCCTGGCTCCTGTGTCTGCTCGTCTACCGCATCATCGGCGAATTGGCGCTGATGCCGCTGCACATGACGCTGCAGGTGACCGTGATCAGCTTCGCCCTGACATTGGGGATGTGCCTGGTATCCGCCGCGCTGGCGATCCGCCGGGTGATCGCCGTCGACCCGGCCGAGGTGTTCTGATGGATGATGCGCCCGCCTTCGCCACTCCCCGCGGCGCGCTGGAAACCGGCGGCGCCCCGCTGGTGCGCTGCGACGGCGTCAATTTCTTTTACGGCGAAGGCGAGTCGCGCTTTCAGGTGCTGTTCGATATCGGCGTCGAGATTCTGCCCGGCCAGCTTATCGTGATGACCGGCCCGTCGGGGTCCGGCAAAACCACGCTGCTGACCCTGGTCGGCGCGCTGCGCTCGCTGCAGCAGGGCCGGCTCGAGGTGCTCGGCCGCGATCTGTCGCGGCTCGGCGCCGGCGATCTGGTGCGCGTCCGGCGCGAGATCGGGTTCATCTTCCAGATGCACAATCTGTTCGAGGCGCTGTCGGCCTACGAAAACGTCAAGATGGCGCTGCAACTTTCCGGCGGACTATCGGCGGCCGAGATGCGCCGCCGCGGCGTCGCGATGCTGGAGCGGCTCGGCCTCGGCCACCGCATCAACCACAAGCCGCGCTCGCTGTCCGGCGGCCAGCGGCAGCGCGTCGCGATCGCGCGGGCGCTGGCGAACCGGCCGAAGCTGGTGCTCGCCGACGAGCCGACCGCCGCGCTCGACCCGGATTCGACGCGCAACGTCGTCCGCCTGTTCAAGGAGCTGACCGTCGAGGAGGGCGCCGCGATCCTGATGGTGACGCACGACCACCGCATCATCGAACTGGCCGACCGGCTCCTTCACATGGTCGACGGCCGCATCGTCTCCGACGTGATGCTCAACGACGCGCTGCGCATCTGCGAGTTCCTGAAGGGGGTCGAGCTGTTCAAGGCGCTGACCCCGACCGAGCTGACGCATGTCGCCGAGCGCATGACGAAACGCCACTACCTCCCCGGCGACGTCGTGATCCGCCAGGGCGAGACCGGGCACGAGCTGTTTCTGATTTCGGATGGCGACGTCAAGGTCGAGCGCTCCGGGCGCGAAGTCGCGCGGCTCGGCCCCGGCGAGTTTTTCGGCGAGCTGGCGCTGCTGAGCGGCAACCCGCGCAACGCCACCGTGGTCGCGACCGACCCGCTCGAAACCTACGTGCTCGGCGAAGCCGATTTCCGCGCCGCGATGGAGAAGAGCGAGAGCTTCCGCGACCAGCTGCGCCAGGTGTATTTCCTGCGGCACTGACCGGGCCGAGAATGAGGTGGCGCGCGGGCAACCCAACCCGTCCGGCCGAAACCGTATTCCGGAGATTGCACGGGCGGTGTGCCGACGGCAAATCCGCCGCATTCCTCTGATAACAGCTGCGACTGCATGAGGCGAGCGCCCGAGGGCCGTGCGCGACGGCAGAACCTCACCGTTCTTAGTGGGGACATAAAACTTTAGAGTATTTTGCTCGACATTCGCTGGCAGAAACAGCAAAATTCCACCGAGGGAGTTGTTAGATTGCTGCAAGTGTATCCGACAACGACAAAACCTGATGACCCGCCGATCTCCAGTTTTCGGCGCAGCCGCGCCGTCTTCGGTGCGCGGTCTCGCTTTCCCGCGGGGTCGCTCGTATCATCCGCCGCTCGCCCATCACAGGATGCCTCCGATGACCACCACCGATCCCGCCGCACGCTGGCCGAACTACACCGAGGCCGATTTCGTCATCAAGGACTACCGCTTCGCCAGCGGCGAGGTGCTGCCCGAACTGAGGCTGCATTACCGCACGATGGGCGTGCCGCGGCGCGACGCGGCCGGGAAGATCGTCAACGGCGTGCTGCTGCTGCAAGGCAATACCGGCACCGGCGCCAACTGGCTGCGCCCGACGCTCGCCGACGAGCTGTACGGCCCGGGCCAGCCGCTCGACGCGACGAAATATTTCATGATCATGCAGGACGCGATCGGCCGCGGCGGATCGAGCGAAGCCGTCGGACGGCCTCAAGGGCAAATTCCCGCATTACCGCTACCGCGACATGGTCGACAGCGGCTATCGCTTTATCACCGAGGGGCTCGGCGTCGGCCATCTGCGGCTCGTGATCGGCAGCTCGATGGGCGGCATGCACGCCTGGATGTGGGCCGAGATGTATCCCGACCTGATGGACGGGGTTGTCCCGCTGTCGTGCCAGCCGGTCGAGATCAGCGGCCGCAACTGGCTCGGACGGCGCGCCGCGGCCGAGGCGATCCGCCACGACCCGGACTGGAACAACGGCGACTACGACCGAGAACCCGCGTCACTACATCTACAGCGCCGCCGGCAATTTCGGCACCGAGAGCCCGACCCGCATCCAGGAGATGGCGCCGACCCTGGCCGCCGCGAACGCGCTCTACGAGCGCCGGCTCGCCGAGGCGGCGAAGGGCGACGCCAACAACCAGCTATGGGCGATCGAGGCGATCCAGGACTACAACCCGGAGCCCGATCTCGACAAGATCAAGGCCCGGGTATTGCTGATCAACGACGCCGAGGACCACGCCAACCCGCCCGAACTCGGCACCGTCGAGCGCGCGATGAAGCGCGTCAAGCACGGCCGCTACGTCCTGATCCCGGCCGGCCCCGACACGCACGGCCATTTCAGCCATTACTACGCCAAGCTGTGGAAGCCGTACCTGGTCGAGTTCCTGGCGACGCTCGACGACGCGCCGGCCCAGGCGGCGCAATAAGGCGGCGCAATGACCGAGAGCCGGAATTTCACGACCAGCGACGGCCTCGCCTCGCCTATTACATCGACGACTTCACCGACCCGTGGCGGCGGCCCGACACCGTGCTGCTGCTGCACGCGGCGATGGGCAGCGCGCGGCGCTATTTCGGCTGGGTCCCGCATCTGGCGCGCGACTGGCGGGTCGTGCGGCTCGATCTGCGCGGCCACGGCGCCTCGCAGGTGCCGCCGGCCGACCGGCCGCTCACTGCTCGAACGGCTGGTCAGCGATGTCGCCGAACTGCTCGACCATCTCGGCCTCGACAGCGCGCACATCGTCGGCAATTCGGCCGGCGGCTATCTCGGCCAGCAATTGGCGATGACCATGCCGGCGCGGGTCAAGAGCCTGTCGCTGTTCGGCTCGACCCCGGGCTTGAAGAAAGCCAGGCGCCGAGCTGGATCCCGCGGATCCAGGCGAAGGGCCTGCGCGGCTTCCTCGCCGAGACGATCCGCGACCGCCTGCCGGCAGACGCCGATCCCGGCCTCGTCGAATGGTTTCTCGACGAGGCGGCGAAGAACGACCCGGCCTATATCGGCAAATTCGTGCTGCTGATGGCGAGCTACGACTGGAGCGACCAGGTCCAGAAGATAACGCTGCCCGACGCTGGTCGTGATCCCCGGCGCCGAAACCGTCGGCACGGTCGCCAATTACGACCCGTTCCGCCGCCTCGCCGATGTCGAGTTCCGCATCTATGAGGGCCTGCCGCACAATATCTGCGATGCGGTCCCCGACCGCTGCGCCACCGATTTCCGCGACTTTCTGCGCCTGCGCTTCGCAAACTCGATCGTAGGGTGGGCTGAGCAACGCGAAGCCCATGGCCGCCGGCTGAGATAAGGCCAGAGAATACCGAGCCCGCCTCCGACGCCGCGTTCGACTGTGCTCTGGCTTTGCCATACAGTCGGCGCACTCTCGAACAGCTGCGATTACAGCCCGCATGGATGTTGCGCTTATCGTTCTGCTGCCGTTTCTGGGTGCCTGCCTCCCGCCTCTGACCGCGCGCTCCGGCCGTAACGTCTGCGCCGGCGCGACCGCGGCGGTTACGTCCACCGCGCTGCTGCTGTTGCTTGCCCGCGCCCCCGCCGTCTATGGCGGCGAGATCGTCACCTGGGGCGTGCCGTGGATCCCGCAGATCGGGTTGTCGTTCTCGTTCTTTATCGACGGGCTCGGGTTGTTTTTCGCCGCGCTGATCCTCGGGATCGGTCTGCTGATCATCCTTTACGCGCGGTTTTATCTCGGCCGCGAGGACCCGATCGGAAAGTTCTACGCCTATCTGCTGCTGTTCCAGGGCGCGATGGTCGGCATCGTGCTGAGCGACAATGTGCTGCTGCTGATCGTTTTTTGGGAGCTGACGAGCCTCAGCTCGTTCCTGCTGATCGGGTATTGGCGCCATCTGCCGCAGGCCCGCCAGGGGGCGCGCATGGCGCTCGTCGTGACCGGCGGCGGCGGGCTCGCGCTGATTGGCGGCATGCTGATCCTCGGCAATATCGCCGGGTCGTACGAGTTGACCGAGATTCTCGAGCACGGCGATGTCGTCAAAGCGTCGGCCCTATACATTCCGGCGCTGCTGCTGGTCCTGACCGGCGCGTTCACCAAATCGGCGCAGTTTCCGTTCCATTTCTGGCTGCCGCACGCGATGTCGGCGCCGACTCCGGTATCGGCCTATCTGCACTCGGCGACGATGGTCAAAGCCGGAATTTTCCTGCTGGCGCGCTTGTGGCCGGTTCTGGCCGGTACCCCTAGCTGGTTTCTGATCGTCGCGCCGGTCGGGCTCGCGACGATGCTGATCGCGGCCTGGATCGCACTGTTCAAGGACGATTTGAAGGCAATCCTCGCGTTTTCCACGGTCAGTCAGCTCGGCATGATGACGATGCTGCTCGGCTTCGGCACGGCCGCCGCCGCGGTCGTCGCGGTGTTTCACATCGTCAACCACGCGACCTTCAAGGCGGCGCTGTTCATGAGCGCCGGCGCGATCGACCACGAAGTCGGCACCCGCCATATCCATCGCCTTGGCGGCCTCGCGACGCTGATGCCGATCGTCGCGACGCTGTCGTTCATTGCGGCGGCGGCGATGGCCGGCATCCCGCTATCGAGCGGGTTCCTGTCGAAGGAGATGATGCTCGCGGAGGCGTCGCACACGGTCTATGCCGGAACAGTCTGGCTGTTTCCGATACTGGCGACGGCGGCGGCGCTGTTGTCGGCCGCCTATTCGTTCCGTTTCGCGATCCGCACATTTCTCGGCCCGGTAAGGAGCGATTATCCGCAGCACCCGCACGACCCGCCGGCCGGGCTGTGGCTGCCGATCGCGGTCCTGGTCCTGCCGATCGTCGCGATCGGCGTCGCGCCGGAAACAGTCGTCGGGGCGATCGTCGAGCACACCGCGCGGGCCGTGGTCGGCGGTGCTCCGCCGGCGTTCGAGCCGGCCTTATGGCACGGCTTCTCCGCTGTTGTCGTGATGAGCGCGGTCGGGCTGCTCGGCGGCGCGACCCTGTTCGCGGCTTACGGTCCGATAAACGCGCTGCTTCTCGCTCTGCCGAGACCGGACGCGAAACAGATCCATGACGCCGTGATTGGCGGCACCGTTGCCGCCGCCCGCCGGCTGATCGACACCGTCCATGACGGTTCGCTCGCGCGCTATGTCGGGGTCACTCTCGTCGCAATTATCGTCGTTGGCCTCGCCGGTTTCGTCGGTGGCACCTATGAGGCAGGGACTTGCACGATGCTGCCGCCGAGCCTGCCCGCCGTGACCGCCTGGATCGCGCTGGTGGCGGCATCGACGGCCGTCCTTGTTCGCCACCGCGACCGGCTGTTTTCGCTCGTGTTGACAAGCATTGTCGGGCTGATCGTGTCGCTCGCCTTCATGCAATTCTCCGCGCCCGATCTGGCGCTGACCCAGATCACGGTCGATGTGGTCACGACGATCCTGCTGTTGCTGGCGCTGAACCTGCTGCCACGGACGAGCGAGGAGCCGGCAGACGGGGCACGCTGGCTGCACGCGGCCGTGGCGGCGCTCGCCGGAACCGGTATCGGCGGCCTTTCCTACGCGGTGATGACACGGAATTTCGAGACGATCTCCGGGTATTATCTTGCCGAGGCCAAGCCGGGCGGCGGTGGCGCCAATGTCGTCAACGTGATCCTCGTCGATTTTCGCGGCTTCGATACGTTTGGCGAGATCATCGTGCTCGGGATCGCGGCCGTCGCGATTTTCGCGCTGCTCGACACGGCGTTACGCGGCGCAGCGGCGCGGCGGCTCGCCGCCATGCGCCATCCGGAGCAGGCGCGCGACGCGCATCCTCTGCTGCTCGTCGTGGCAACGCGGGTTTTGCTGCCGCTCGCGATGACGGTCGCGATCTACATCTTCCTGCGCGGACATAACGCACCGGGCGGCGGTTTCATCGCCGGGCTCGTCGTCGCGATCGCGCTGATCATGCAGTATATCGCCAGCGGCTATGGCTGGGCGGCCCAGCGCTCGCGCGTCGACGCCCAGGCGATGATCGGAGGCGGCGTTGCGCTTGCCGGACTAACCGGCATCGCCGCGTTGTATTTCGGGCGGCCGTTCCTGACCAGCGCCCACGGTGAAATTCACTTGCCTCTGGTCGGCGACGTCGAGCTTGCCTCGGCGGTTGGGTTCGATCTCGGGGTGATGCTTACCGTTGTCGGAGCAGTGATGCTGTCGCTGCGTCAGATTTCGCGGGTCGAGCAGCGCGCCGAACACGCCCGGACGCCCGAGGGACCGATGGACATCCAGTTGCCGGCCGATCGCGAGCCCGAAGCCGCGGACTCCGGAGCGCGCCGGGCGCAACCCGAAGCGGGTTCGGCGGAGCCCGAAACGGTTGCGAATGCGGCGCCGCACGAGGACAGCTGACATGGAAGCGCTGGTGGCGAGCGCGATCGGGCTGCTGACCGCGGTCGGGGTCTATCTGGTGCTGCGGCGCACGACCTTTCCGGTGGTGATCGGCCTCAGCTTCCTGTCCTACGCCGCCAACCTGTATCTATTGGCGATGGGACGTCTGGCGATCGACCGCCCACCGATCATCGCGCCCGGCGTCGCCGCCTATACCGACCCGCTGCCGCAGGCGCTGGTCCTGACCGCGATCGTGATCTCGTTCGGAATGACGGCGCTGATCGTCGTGATCGCGTTGCGGAGTTTTCTCGAAACCGGCTCCGATCGTGGCGATCTCGGATCTGCGCCGGTGCATGACGCCGATCAGCACCGCGCACGCCTGCCGCCGGGCGGGCACGTCCGATGACCGACCTGATCGTCCTGCCGACCGTCGTGCCGGCGCTGACCGCGGCGTTTCTGCTGCTCGCCGTTCGCTACGACCTGAAGCGGCAGCGGCTGATATCGGTTGTCGCCACCGCGGGTCTGCTCGCGATCGCGATTGCGCTGTACGGGCTGGCGAGCGACGGCGCGCCGCGTGTCTATCGTCTCGGCGATTGGCCGGCGCCGTTCGGCATCGTGCTGGTGCTCGACCGCTTGTCGGCAACGATGCTGGTGCTTACCGCCGCTCTCGCGCTGTGCGTCATCCTCTATGCCGTCAACGGCTGGGACGAACGCGGACGGCACTTCCACCCGCTGTTCCAGTTCCAGCTGTTGGGCATCAATGGCGCGTTTCTGACCGGCGATGTGTTCAACCTGTTCGTGTTCTTCGAGGTGATGCTGATCGCCTCCTACGGGCTGCTGCTGCATGGCGGCGGACCGCGCCGGTTGCGCGCGGGATTCCAGTACGTCGCGGTGAACCTGCTGGCCTCGACCCTGTTCCTGTTCGCGGTCGGCCTGATATACGCCGTACTCGGCACGCTCAACATGGCCGACCTCGCCCGCAAGGCGCCGCTGGTCGGCCCGTCCGACGCGGCGCTGTTGCGCACCGGGGTGCTGCTGCTGTTTCTCGTTTTCGCGATCAAGGCGGCGCTCGTGCCGCTGCACTGGTGGCTGCCGGCGACCTATGCCGCCGCGTCGGCTCCGGCCGCCGCGCTGTTCATGATCATGACGAAAGTCGGTGTCTACGCGATGTTGCGCGTCTATGGCACGGTGTTCGGGGTCGCCGCCGGACCGCTCGCCGGCATCGCCGAACCGTGGATATTGCCGGCCGCGCTCGCGACCGTGGTCGTCGGCACGATCGGCATCCTGGCGAGCCGGACGCTGCTTGACCTCGTCGCCTTCGCAATCGTCGGGTCGATGGGCATGCTGCTGATCGCGGTCGGCGTGGCCGGAGCCGCCGGCGTGACGACGGCGCTCTATTACCTCGTACACAGCACGCTGACCGGCGCCGCGCTGTTTCTGATCGTCGATCTGATCGCCGAGCGCCGCGGGCGCATTCTGGACCGGCTCGTACCGGCCCCCGAACTTCGCCAGCAGAACCTGCTCGGCGGGTTGTTCCTGCTCGGCGCGATGGCGATCGTCGGGCTGCCGCCGCTTTCCGGGTTCGTCGGCAAGCTGATGATCCTCCAGGCCGGCCGCGGGGCCGAAGCCGCGCCGTGGATCTGGTCGGTCGTGCTCGGGATGACGCTTGTCATGGTGCTCGGCTTCGCCCGCGCCGGAAGCGCCATCTTCTGGAATATCGACCCTGGCGCCGCCGTCGAGGCGAACCGGGCCGAAGCGGCCGGGCAAATCCGGCGACGGCTGCCACTCGCCGTCGCCGGGCTGCTGATCGCCGCGACGGCCGCGCTGGCGGCGTTCGGCGGGCCGGTGACGCTGGCCCTGGGAAAAACCGCCGAGCAGGCGTTGGATACCGAGGCCTATGTCCGCGCCGTACTCGGCCCCGCCGCGTTGCCGCCGCAGGCGCATCGGTAGAGGAAGGGCGACAAAATGGCCCGCCTCGTCCCGCATCCGCATCTGACGGTGCTGCTCGCGCTCGTCTGGATCCTGCTCGCGAACGAGATCGGTGCTGGAACCGTGCTGTTTGGCGTGGCGCTCGGGATCTTTGTGCCGCTGCTGACGAGCGTCTATTGGGAGGGTCGGCCGCGTGTCACTGCGCCGCTGATCGCCGCCCAGTACGGCTTGATCGTCCTCTGGGACATCATCGTCGCCAACATCCAGGTGGCCTACCTGGTGCTGTTCCGGCGCGGCGACAGTCTGAGATCGCGTTTTGTGACGATCCCGCTCGACGTGCAAACGCCGGAAGCGATCGCGGTCCTTGCCGGGACGATCACCATGACCCCCGGCACGGTCAGCGCCGATCTCAGCGCCGACGGTCGCGCGCTGCTCGTCCACTGCCTTGAAACGGACGACCCGGCCGCCACGGTGGCCAAGATAAAACGCCGCTACGAACGCCGTCTTCTGAGGATATTCGAATGATCGCCATGGCTTGCTATGTCGCGCTCGTCGCCGTCTCGATGGCGATGCTGCTGACACTCTATCGCCTGTTTCGCGGGCCCGACGTCGTTGACCGCGTTCTCGCTCTCGACGCGCTCGTCATCAACCTGATCGCGCTGATTGTGCTGGCCGGGATTATCTACGATACGACGATGTATTTCGAGGCAGCGCTGCTGTTCGCGATGGTCGGGTTCATCAGCACCGTCTCGTTCTGCAAGTTCCTGCTGCGCGGCAACGTCATCGAATGAGCGAACCGATGATGCACTGGCTCGAAGAAGTCGGGGTTTCGGCGTTGATTATCGCCGGTGCCTTCTTCTTGCTGGTCGGCTCGTACGCACTGGCGAAGCTGCCCGACACGATGCGCCGGCTGCACGGGCCGACTAAGGCCGCGACGCTGGGCATCGGGTTTCTGCTGATCGCTTCGATGCTTTACTTTCTCCTCGCGCACGAACACCTGTCGTTTCACGAGCTGATGATCACGATTTTCCTGTTTCTGACGCCGCCGGTAACGGCGCAGATGGTGGCGAAAGCGCATATCCTGCGCGACAGCGATCGCCGGCGCGAGCTGCCTCCGACCGGACGGCCGGTCGGCTGGGCGACGCTCGACCCCGCGCCCGAGCCGCAGCGGCAGACGCCACCGTCTTCCCGCCCTTGACGCAGATCAACGCGCCGCCTCCGGTTCGCTCTATGCTGATCCTATGCGAAACATGTCCGATCTCGTCCGCAACCAGGACCCGGTGATGTTGCCGCCGAGCGCCACGGTACTCGACGCCGCCCGGTGCATGCGCGAGCGTAATGTCGGGGCCGTCCTGGTCACCGAGGGTAGTTGCCGGTTGGTCGGTATTTTCACCGGCCGCGACGCGATCAGCCGCGTTCTCGCGGAGGGAAAATCCGCCGGCAGCACGATTCTGGCCGAGGTCATGACTCCCACTCCCGAATGCCTTTCGCCCGGACATTCGGCGATCGACGCGCTGCGGCTAATGCAGGATGCACGGTGCCGTCATCTGCCGATCGTGAACAATGGCATTGTCGTCGGCATTGTGTCGCGCGGCGATTTTCGTGGTCTCGAACAGGACCGGCTCGACGAGGAAACCGGGCTCTGGGAGCGGATCGGCTGAGCCTGCGCAACGCAGTCGCGTCGCGACGCGACTGCGTTGCTGGTTTTGGCACCGGTGACGGAAAGGTGCTCCGCCCGGCTGGCAGGCGGAGTTCACACGGTGACAAGATCGGTGTGACCGAACCCTTTCGAATAATCCAGCAGCGAGATCACTCTCGGCTCGACGCGGAACACCACGATCTCGTCGGGCCGGATCGGAAAATTCGCATACTCCGGATATCGCTGTCCAAGCAGGGCTAGGGCCTTCGCCACTTCCGCCGGATCGTGCACCCGGTGCGCGTGGGCCGCCATCGACAGGCCGGTGATTGCCATCGGATCCGGCGTGTCGCGGTCGATCGTCAACGACACCCGGTCATCGCGCGCCAGGTTCCGGGATTTCTGGCTTTGCGGGCTGCACAAGAAGTACAGTATCAGCCCGTCATTGACATAACCGACCGTCGTCGCCTGCGGCCAGCCGTCGGGTCGGTTGGTCGCCACGGTTGTGATCCGGTGTCGATCGAGCAGCTCCACGATTTGCTGACGCAACGCTTCGTCCATCGCGCTCTCCGACGTCCCATTCCCAAATTCGCTCGGACGGCCGGATCACCGTGGGCTGTATCGCCGTGTCGCAGACCGCCAATACAAAGAAGCGGCTCAACGGTCCGAGCCGCCGGCGGTCGATCCGTCGGCCGGGACGACAAACCCGGAGACCGGCTCGACCCATGCGAGATGATCGCGAACCTCTTTGACGCCCGGCACATTTTCGGCGAGGACGCGCAGCGCCGGGCGCTCGCGGTCGTCGATAACCGCGCCGCGCAGTTCGACAATGCCGTTCTCGACCCGTACATCGACGCTGGCGCGCGGACCCCAGGGCTGTTTCGCGATTTCGGCAACAATCTGGTCGCGGATCGCCTCGTCCGAGGTGACGGTCGCGCTGTCGGGGCGCGGCAGATTGCGCACCAGCGCTCGGACCAAATTGGCGCGGCTGACAATGCCGACCAGCCGTCCCCGGTCAATTACCGGCATGCGCTTTATCCGCCGCCGCTCCATCACCTCGATGAGGTCAGCCACCGGATCGTCCGGACCAACCGACACAACGGTGTCGGTCATCACCTCGCCAACCCGCCGGCCGTTTGCGTGGGCGTATTCGCTCGCCAGGCGGCCCGGCGCGATCAGGAATTCGAGCCATCGGGCGCGGCGCCGCTCCGTTCCGGTTTCGGCACGCCGCAGCAGATCGCCTTCGGTCACGATCCCCGTGACGTCGCCGGCGGCATTGACGACCGGCAATCCGCTGATGCGATGCCCAATCATCAGTTCCGCCGCCTCGCCGATTGTCGTTTCCGGCGTAACCGTGATCACCGGGTGCGTCATGATATCGCCGACCTTCATTTCCTGCCTCCTCGCCTCTGGGTTTGGTCTCCGTAAGGCAATCGTGAGGATAAATCCACATAACGCCTTGATCTCGGTCAACTTGCCGGAGGCGCGCGCTCGAGTCATATCGGCCGCGGCCGCGGCCACGGCTTCTCTCAACTTTTGCGTTCCCGCGCCACTTTTGCACTGGTTGCGTTTGTCAATCGACCGTAAGATGATCGTACTCGTTCGGTGTTAGCGTTGCGCGGTTGCCGTCCGGGTGCCCGCCGTACCAATGGAGGAAGGAACGCATGAGAACCACGATAGGCTCAACAATTGCTGCGGTTATGCTGATCGGTCTGGCGTCTTGCGCCGCGCCGCCCAAGCCGCCCCCGCCGCCGCCGCCGCCGCCGCCGCCGGTCGTTGCCCCGCCGCCTCCGATGGTTGCTCCGCCGCCGCCGCCGATGGCCGGGAAGTCTCACCGACGCGCGTCCCGCCACTGCCCGGCGGGGATGCACTACTCGCGCAAGGCGCACCGCTGCATCGTCAACAAGTAATCCCCTCCGACAGCCGGCGCGTGGAAATCCTCGCGCCGGCGGTCAATGCGCCCTGTACCAGACGCAACGGGCACCCGCGGCGTCTGGTTTTTTGATCAGCCAATCGGGATGCGTCGCCGGGCCAATTCGGCCTCGTTGATCCGCAGCCCGAGACCGGGCTCCTGCGACAGCCGGAACACGCCGCCGACCGGTACTGGTGGGTTTTCGAACACAGCGTGCGTGCGCGGTGACGGATCGTTCAGCTCGCACGGCTTGATCGCGTGCAGCTGGCTCGCGACGACATGCAAATTCGCCATGTGGCCGATTGTCGGCTGCGTCTGGTGCGGCACCAGTTCGACACCGTGTGCTTGTGCCAGCGCCGCGCACCGTATCAGACCGGTGACACCGCCCATCTTCACGATGTCCGGCTGCACCATACGCACGCCGGCGGCGATCAGATCGGCCAGCCCCGACAGCGTATAGGTCTGCTCGCCGGCCGACACGGTAATGTCGAGACGCCGCGCCACCTCGCCCATCGCGCCGACGTGGTAGTGCTGCACCGGCTCCTCGAACCACCAGTATCCGAGTTCCTCCAGCGCGCGTCCGACACGCATCGCGCCGCCGACCGAGTAGCCGTTATTCGCGTCGAACGCGAGCGGGAAATCGTCGCCGACCAGCCGCCGAACCGCCCTGGCCTTCGCGATGTCGCCGGGAATGTCGGCGTCGAGCCGGGTGCGGTCATTATCGAAGCGGATCTTGACCGCGGCGGGCTGGTCCTTCAGCCGCTGTCTCCACGACGCGCAGCACATCGTCGAGCGCGCGGTCGCCGTTGCCGCCGATCGAGGCATAGAATGGCAGCTCGGTTCGCCAGGCGCCGCCGAGCAGCTTGTAGATCGGCTGGCCGAGCGCTTGCCCCTTCAAATCCCACAACGCGATGTCGATCGCGGCGAGCGCGCCGGTCAGCGCGCCCTCGGGACCGAGCTTGACGAATCGGTGCAGCAGCCGGTCGTGCAGCACCGCATGGTCGAGCGGGTCCTGGCCGATCAGCGCCGGCGCGAGATCGTGGGTAACAATGCCGAGCGAGGCGAGCCCGCCCTGCATCGGCGACGCCTCGCCGATCCCCGACAGCCCGTCATCGGTGTGGACGCGGACGAACGCGCTGCGCTGCGCCGGGGTGTCGTTCGGCGCCCAGGCGACCTGGAACGCCTCGATCTCGCGAATTTTCATCGGTCCCTCCAAACAGCGCCGGCTTCCTCAGACCGCACCGCGCGCCCGCCTTATTCCGCCGCCGCTCGCGTCGGGCTGCGCCAGGTGGCGAGCTGATCCCAGCTGTCGGCTTCCATGAATTCGGCCCAGCGGCGGTAGAGGTTGCGCATCGGCTGCTCGCTCGACTGCACCTCGGTGATGTCGATGACCTCGCCGGGAACGCGCATGCCCTGGAACTCGTAATCGCGCACCGCCGTATCGATGCCCTGCTCGTAGCTGTACGGATGGCGTCGGGCGATCGTGCCGCGGCTGGCGGCGTGCGCGTAGTTCCAGTTCTCCATGTCGTCCTGCTCGGTCATGCCGGCCGGGCCCGGAATAGCGGATGTAGTAGTCGCGCAGGAACTCCTTGACCTCGCGCGGCGCGTCGCGATCGACAAAGAAATAGCGCCAGCATTCGGTCTCGTTGCGGGCCGCGCGGATGCCACACCGCCATCGTGCGCGGCTGGCGCGACAGCAGCGCCGTATTCGGGAAGATCTCGCCGGGCGCGCCGACGAGCCGCGCCTCCTCGCCGCGCAGCCGCCGTTTCTCGGCCTCGCAATGCGAGAAATACTCGGAGACGATCGGCGCGTTCTGGTAGGCGACCGGCGTCTCGATGCCCGCGCGGCATCACATAAAGGATCGTCTGGTGGCCGCGGTCGGGGATGCAGACGTGCAGTTTGCGGCTGACGTCGCGCTCGCCGAGGTCGCGGCGGCTGCTGCCCGACGGGCCGATGCCGGCGAGATCGACCGAGCGGTGGCTGATATTGTGGTAGGTGTCGCCGCTGAAATTCTCGGCCGGGAATTTCCAGTTGCACGGCACGCGCCATTTCTGCACGCCGCACAGCAATTCGGCCTGCCCCTCGCGCCCGTCCCAGCCGTCGAGCTGCAGGTCGAGAAACCGCGTGAAGTCGCCGAGATATTCCTCGAACGACGGCGCCTCTGTGTCCCAGGTCGCCAAGATCGCGCCCTTGTAGTTGCACAGCTGCGCGACCTCGACGAGGCCCCATTTGGCGCGGTCGAGCTTCGAATGATACGCCTCGCGAAAGAACGGCACGCCGACCAGCCGCCCGTCGGTGCCGTAGCTCCAGCCGTGATACGGGCAGGTGAAGACGGTCGTGTTGCCCTCGTCGTAGCGGCACACCTTCATGCCGCGATGCCGGCACGAATTGAGGAAGACGTGGATCCGCGCCGGCGCGGTCGCGGCACAGGATCACCGACTCCTCGCCCATGCACGAGACGAACATAATCGCCGGGGTTCGGGATCTGGCTCTCGTGGCCGACGAACAGCCAGGCGCGGGCGAAGATCTTCTCCTGCTCCTCGGCGTAGATCTCGTCGTTGACGAAGATCTCGCGGCTGATCTGCCCCGATCGCGAGATCGACCAGGCCGGGGCGATAACCCTGCGTGCGTGCCGTCGCCATGCGTATCCTCCCGCTATCGCTTCTCAGGACGAGCATTGCCGGGCCTGTCGCTGGCGCTCCACGCGAATGACCGCGGACAAGCTCCTGCCATGACGCGTGACGCGAAGTATGTCTCGTTGCCTCAGAAGAAAAACGTCAGGTTCTTGCTCAGCAGCACGTTCTGGTCGAGGATGATCTTGCGCCGCGCGATGCGCCAGCCCTCGCCCGTCGCGGCGCAGCAGATCCTCGCGCTTGCCGACCAGGATGTCGGTCTCGGTCTCGACCCGGTTGCGGTAGATCAGGAAGCGGCATTTGACGCGCGACCTCGCGCGCGCTCGGCCGCCGACGGCGTCGCCTCGACGATCTGCACGTTCGACACCAGATGCGAGATGCGCGAGACCGGCTCCTCGGCCCAATGGATGCCGGTCTCGATCTGCTTGACGCGCCGGGCCAGCGTCTCCTTGCCCTCGTCGAACCAGTTGATGTCGCTGCGGCTGCGGGTGAATTCGCGCTCGCTCTCGCCGTATTTGACGTTGCGCCGCATCGGCATCCAGTAGCGGATATCGTCGGCCAGCAGCGCCAGCCAGTCCTGATAGCGCCGCTCGTCGAGCAGCTCGGCCTCGCGGTAGAGGAATTCGGCGATCTCCTGCGCCAGCAGCAGGCGGTCGAGGCGATCCTCGCGGCTCGCTCATCCGACCCTCCGTTCTCATGCCGTCGCGCCGGGCACGCGCAGGTTCCGGCGCCGGGCAAAGGCGCGCGACCTCGCTCATGAACGCGTCGGGCGCGCCGCCGAGCAGCAGCGGGATCGTCTCGGCCACGGCATCGACCAGCTTTTCGGTAAAGCGCATTTCGTCGGGCGGGAAATTCTGCAGCACGTACGGGTGCACCAGCTCCTTGATCCCGGGATGGCCGATGCCGATGCGGACCCGCCAGTAATCGGCCCCGATCATCGCATCGATCGAGCGCAGCCCGTTATGCCCGGCGCTGCCGCCGCCGCGCTTGACGCGCACCTTGCCCGGCCGCAGATCGAGTTCGTCGTGAATGACCGCGATATCGCCGGGGGCGATCTTGTAGAAGCTCATCGCCGCCAGGACCGACTCGCCGGACGCGTTCATGAAAGTCTGCGGGCGCAGCAGCAGGCGCCGCTCGCCGGCGATCGTCCCCTCCGCCAATTCGCCCTTGAAGCGGCTGCGGAACGCCGGGAACCCGTAGCGGCGGGCGATCGCCTCGACCGCCATGAACCCGACATTGTGCCGGTTGCGGGCGTAGCGCGCGCCGGGATTGCCGAGACCGACGATCAGGCGCATGAAGCAGCCGATCCCAGCCGGCTAGGCCTGTTCCGTTTCTTCGTCGGCCGGCGTGATCGCCGCGGTCGCGGCGGCCGCGGCCGCCTCCTCACGCACCGCCGAGGACGCCGCGATGCTGGCGACCGTGAAGTCGCGATCCTGGATGACCGGGCGCGCCTGGGGCGGCAGCTCGACCGCGCTGATATGCAGCGTGTCGCCGATCTCCAGCCCGGTCAGGTCGGCGACGATCCGCTCGGGGATGCTGTCGACCGAGCAGACCATCTCGACCTCGTGGCGCACGACGTTGAGGATGCCGCCGCGGCGCATCCCCGGCGACTGCTCCTGATTGATGAAGACGACCGGCACCGCGACCGTGACCTGCGACCCCGCCCCGACCCGCTGGAAATCAAGGTGCAGCGGCGCGTCCGTTACCGGGTGGTACTGCACCTCGCGCGGCAGCGTGCGGTGCGTCGTGCCGTCGACGCTGATCTCGACGAGGTGGTTGAAGAACCCGGGCCGCGCCAGCACGCGCCCCAGCTCGCGTGGTTCGAGGCTGATCATCACCGGCTCCTTGCTGTCGCCGTAGACGATCGCCGGGACACGCCCGGCGCGCCGCGTCGCGCGCGCCGCGCCCTTGCCCGCGTGCAACCGCGGTTCGGCGCTGAGGCTGATCAGTTCGGGCATTTACATTCACTCCTTCATGCGGAACAGACCGGTCAGGCGCGCGCTGCGGCAGCGCCCATCTCGGCCGATGATCAATCGAACAGGCTCGAAACCGAGCGTTCCTCGCTGATCCGCAGGATCGCCTCGGCCATCAGCGGCGCGATCGTCAGCTGCCGCACGTTCTGCGACACGCGCACGGCCTCGGTCGCGACGATGCTGTCGGTCAGCACCAGCTTCTCGATCGGCGAGGCCGCGACCCGCGCCACCGCGCCGCCGGAGAGCACGCCGTGGGTCACATAGGCGTACACCGCCTCGGCGCCGCTGTCGATCAGCGCCGCGGCGGCGTTGCACAGCGTGCCGGCGCTGTCGACGATGTCGTCGACGAGGATGCAGCGGCGGCCCTCTACGTCGCCGATAATGTTCATGACCTCCGAAACGCCGGCACGCTCGCGCCTTTTGTCGATAATTGCCAGATCACCGTCGAGCCGGCGTGCGATCTCCCGGGCGCGCACGACGCCGCCGACATCGGGCGAGACGATAACGAGATCCTTGCCGGCATGGTTCTCGCGTATGTCCTTCACGAGCACCGGCGACGCAATCAGATTGTCGGTCGGGATATCGAAAAACCCTTGGATCTGGCCGGCGTGCAGGTCCATCGTCAGCACGCGGTCGGCGCCGGCCGTGGTGATCAGATTGGCGACGAGCTTCGCCGAAATTGGCGTACGTGGCCCCGATTTGCGGTCCTGCCGGGCGTAGCCGTAATACGGGATGACGGCCGTGACCCGCCGCGCCGAGCCTCGCTTCAGCGCGTCGAGCGCGACCAGCAACTCCATCAGATGATCATTTGCCGGGTAGGAGGTCGATTGGATGACGAAGACGTCCTCGCCGCGGACGTTTTCGTGGATCTCGACGAACACCTCCAGGTCGGAAAACCGGCGCACGCTGGCCCGCGTGAGCGGCAGGCCGAGATAGGCCGAAATCGCCTCGGCGAGCGGCCGATTGCTATTGCAGGTAAGGATCTTCATCGCCGACGGGGAAATCCGTGCCGTCGGGCCCGATCCCGCGGCTTCACGCGCCGGCGCGTTCTAACAAACCCTCAGCTCCAAAGCAATCCAGGCCGGTTCCTCGGGACCGCGGCGCTCGCGCACGGGCCTCGCCGCCGCCCGCGCTTGCCTGCTAAAAGCCGCCTCGATTGGCATCGAGCATCTGGAGCGTCGCGATGAGCATTCCCGCCCCGTTCGACCGGTTTCGCGGCGAGGTCCTGCCCGAGTGGATCGACTATAACGGGCATATGAACCTCGCCTATTACACGGTGCTGTTCGATCAGGCGACCGATCTTCTGTTCGACGAATTGGGATTGGGGCTTGACTACCGCCGCGACCGCAAGCTCGGGACCTTTGTCGCCGAGACGCACAACCTCTACGAGCGCGAATTGCTGGTCGGGGCGCGGGTGCGGGTCGCGACGCAGATCATCGCGATCGACGCCAAACGAATGCATATCGGCCATGAGATGTTCGCGCTCGACGGCCCCGACGCCGGCCGGCGGACCGCGACGCAGGAATTGATGTTCCTGCATGTCGATCTTGCGGCGCGCCGGGTCTGCCCGTTTCCGCCCGATATGTACGAGCGCGTCTCGGCCGCCGCCGCGTCGCATGCGGGATTGCCCTATCCGGCATGGTCGGGCCGGCGCATCGCGATACCCGGAGCTTGAGACCCCGCCGATCTGGCGGTTCTGGCGGTTAGGGCATCCGGATGCTTCCCTTCGCGTCCGAGTTGTTCTGTAATGGAGCCATGGACCGACGGGTATTTCTCGCCGCCGCCTTCGGGTTTATGGCTTCGCGACCGGCCAGGGCCCTGCCGAATGCCGCGCCGCGCCGCATCAGGCTGCACAACGCCCATACCGGTGAGAGCTTTGACGGGCCGTATCGCGACGAGCACGGCCCGATCGCGGCGGCGATGGAGGATCTGTCGCACCTGCTGCGCGACCACCATTCCGGCCAACGGATCGCGATCGACGTCGATGTTGTCGATTTCCTCGCCGCCGTGATGGACGGGGTCGGCGCCAGCCGCGCCACGGTGCTGTCGGCCTATCGCACCGTCGCGACCAACCGGATGCTCGCGAAAACAACGTTCGGGGTCGCCGACAACAGCCAGCACATCTACGGCCGGGCGCTCGACGTCCGGCTCGAACTCGCGGCTTGAAGACGCGATGCAGCAGGCGCGGGCGATGGGGCGCGGCGGCGTCGGCTGGTACCCGCGCTCGCGCTTTGTCCACCTCGACACCGGCCCGGTGCGCAACTGGACGCTCGACGGCAACGGTTTCGACGGGCTGCTGTCGCGCCTCGACGAGTTGCTGGCGAAAAGCGGCCTGCCGAAACACATCGTCGCCGGCCGTGCCCGCCGGCCGCTGAACGTGCGGGAGCGGCTGAGCCTTCAGCGCGCGATCGCGAAGGCCGAATTCCTCACCAAACGGCGGTAGATGAAAGGCGCTGCCGAGGATCAGTCCTAATCGCCGCGCCACGCGCGCATGCCGCCGCGCAGCACCGCGACGTCGCGGATACCGGCCTCGGCGAGCGCCACGGCGGCTTGCGACGATCGCTTGTCGGTCAGGCAGACAACGACGATCGGCCCCGTCTCCCGCCCGATCTCCGAGATTCTGATTCGGAAGCTCCGCCAGCGGCACGTTGCGCGCGCCGTCGATATGCCCGAGCGGCCCGCCGAACTCGTCCGGACCGCGCACGTCGAGGATCAGCGGATGCCTCGCCGCGGCCCGAGCCGATCGCGCAGCTCGCCAGTCTCGATCCATGCGGGCTCGATCCATGCGGGCTCGATCCAGGCCGGACCCGCCTCCTTGCGGCCGAACAGCCTTCCGAGCCACCCCGGCATCACTCGGCCTCAGCTCAGATCGAGCGCGTGTTTCTTCAGCAGATCGAGCGGCACGATCTGCAATGTCGCCTCGTGCGTCGCGGTGAGACGCACCTTCGGCGCCCTGCCCGCGTCGAACGCCTCCTTCCACCGCGCCGCGCACAGGCACCAGCAATCGCCCGGCTTCAGCCCCGCAAACCCCGCGGCCGGAAACGGCGTCGACAAATCGTTGCCGGCTGCCTTCGAGAACGCGAGAAAATCGGCGTCGACCTGGGCGCAGACCGTGTGCACGCCGAAATCCTCGGGGCCGGTCTCGCAGCTGCCGGTCCGGTAGAACCCGGTCAGCGGCTTAGCGCAGCATTCGGCGAGCGGCTCGCCAAACACGTTGCGCGGGCGGGTGGGCCGCCTGGGGTCGGAACCGGACGCATCGGGCATCGATCAATCTCCTCGCGCTCGGACCGGGAATCAGAGAGTGGCAAGGTTCGGGCGCCAGCGATCAGGCGGCGCCATCGGGCGGCGTACGGCAGGCGTGCCGCGCCTCGACCGCGTCCCAGATGTTGACGGCCAGATCGACGCCGTCGAGCCGCGCGATCTCCTGGATGCCGGTCGGCGAGGTCACGTTGATCTCGGTGATGTAGTCGCCGATGACGTCGATCCCGACAAACACCAGCCCCTGCTCGCGCAAGGTCGGGCCGATCGCGGCGCATATCTCGCGCTCGCGTTCGGTCAGTGCCGTCTGTTCCGCGCGGCCGCCGACATGCAGATTGGCGCGCGCCTCGCCCTCCGGCGGCACCCGGTTGACGGCGCCGACCGGCTCGCCCTCGACGAGGATGATGCGCTTGTCGCCGCGCCGCACCTCGGGCACGTAGCGCTGCACCATCACCGGCTCGCGATGGAAGGCGGAAAACATCTCCAGCAGCGCGTTCAGGTTCTCGTCGCCGGGCCGCAAATGAAACACGCCGGCGCCGCCATTGCCGAATAGCGGCTTGACGATGATGTCGCCGTGCTCGCGCCAGAATTCGCGGATTTCGCGGACATCCAAGGTCAGCAGGGTCGGCGGCATCAGCTCCTTGAAGCGCAGCACGAACAGCTTTTCGGGGGCATTGCGCACCGAAGCCGGATCGTTGACGACGAGCGGGCCCTCCTCCTGCAGCAGCTCCAACAGGTGCGTCGCCGTGATGTAGGCCATGTCGAACGGCGGGTCCTGCCGCATCAGGATGATGTCGAACCCGGCGAGGTCGAGTTCCTCGACATCCCCGAACCGGTGGTGGTTGCCGTGGCGGCGGAAGACTTCGAGCTTTCGCCCATGGGCGAACAGCCGCCCGTCGCGCAACGTCAACGCTTGCGGCAGGTAGTGGAAGAGCGCGTGCCCGCGCGCCTGCCCCTCCAGCGCCAGCGCGAAGGTCGAATCGGCGTCGATGTTGATCGTGTCGATCGGATCCATCTGGATCGCGACGGCGAGAGACATTCCACCTCCTTGCCCCCGCTGTCATTGCGAGGAGCGACAGCGACGAAGCAACCTCGATCAGAGAAGCGCGCTCTGCTCGAGATTGCTTCCCCGCGGGTCAGCCCGCGGGTCGCAATGACACGAGTTCTAGCCCAGCGCACGGGCCGCTTGTCAGGGCCGGATCGCGATCGTGCTGCCCGGCCCGATCAGCGCCAGCAATTCGGCCAGCACATCGCGCTCGACCGCGATACAGCCCTCGGTCGGCGCGAAATCGGGCCGGGCGACATGCAGGAAAATCGCGCTGCCGAGCCCGGGAACCGGCGGATCGGTGTTGTAGCCGATCACGACGACGAGGTCGTAGAGCCCGTCCTCGCGCCACATCCGCTCATGGCTCGCGCGGCAGGGCAGCGACACCGGGCAGTTGTACAGCGCATCGCCCGGATCGTCGACCCAGCCGTGCTCGGGGCATAGTGGCGTGAGCGGCAGCCCGGTCGCGGGCGGGGCGATACGGTCGGGCCGGTAATAGGCCGCGACCAACTGGATAGATTCCTTCCGGGCTGGCGCCATCGCCCTCGCGCTTGTCGGCGCATACCCCGCCGCGCCCGCAAGCCGCTCGCGCCGAGCCGCCCGGCCAGCTCAGACGCCCGGCTTGATAGATCAGATCGACGAAATCCGCCTCCATGTCTCATATCCGCTTGCACGAGGGTCGCGTCCGCAACACGTTCCGCAGGGAATTTCGAAGGAGCAAGAGGGATGCGCAACAGCCGCATCGAGGTTCGCCCGATCGCCGGAGACGTACCGCATTGAACGCCGCTGCGAAAATGACAGCGCCCGAAAAACGCGCGCTATACGAGGATTTGGCGGCGCAGCTCGCCGCGCTGCTGGAAGGCGAGGACGACCCGGTCGCCAACGCCGCCAACGCGGCCGCCTTGATCTACCACGGACTGCCCGACCTGAACTGGGCCGGCTTCTACTATAATCGAGGTGGCGAACTCGTCCTCGGCCCCTTTCAGGGCAAGCCGGCCTGTGTGCGCATTCCGTGGGGAAAAGGCGTGTGCGGCACGGCGGCGGCGCGCGGCGCGGCGGTGATCGTGCCGGACGTGCACGATTTCCCCGGCCATATCGCCTGCGATCCGGCATCGCGTTCCGAGCTTGTCGTGCCGCTCGTCAGGGACGGCGAGGTCCTCGGCGTTCTCGATCTCGACAGTCCGCTCCCCGGCCGCTTCGACGAGGCGGACCGCGCCGGCGTTGAGCGGCTGGTCGCGATCCTGTTGGCGGAGCGCTGACGATCACGGTTGCGCGCCTGCTTCGGCAATGACAGCATCCCCCAATTCGCGCGGTGCGCGCGGCGGAGAATGGCGATGGATGTCGGCGCTTCGATCTTTTTCACGGATTACTCGATCACCCCGGCCGAGCTCGGCGTGGCGCTCGAGGAACGCGGCTTCGACTCGGTCTGGGCGGCCGAGCATTCGCACATCCCGGTGCCGCGGCGAACGCGCGCCGATACCGAGCTGGGCAAGCGCTATTACGACGTGATGGACCCGTTCGTGACGCTGACCGCGGCGGCCTGCGCGACGAAGCGGCTCCAGGTCGCGACCGGCATCGCTCTGGTGATCCAGCGCGACACGATCCAGACCGCGAAACTCGTCGCCTCGATCGATCAGGTCTCGGGCGGCCGGTTCATCTTCGGCATCGGCGGCGGCTGGAACCAGGAGGAGATCGAAAACCACGACACGGTCTTCGCGACGCGCATGCAGAAGATGCGCGAGCAGATCGAGGCGATGAAGGAGATCTGGACCAAGCCGAAGCCGGAATATCACGGCGACATCGTCAATTTCGACACGATGATGACCTGGCCGAAGCCGGTGCAGAAGCCGTATCCGCCGATCATTCTCGGCGGCGCCTTTCCGTGGGCGGCGCGGCGCGCGGTGCGCTACGGCGACGGCTGGTATCCGAACGCGTCGAGCGGCGATCCGGAGCTGTACATCCCGGCGTTCCGCGAGATGGCGCAAGAAGCCGGGCGCGACCCCAAATCGCTGTCGCTGCGTCTCGGCGGCGCGCCCGACGATCTCGACCAGCTGAAACGCTACCGCGACATGGGCGTGGACGCGGTCAACGTCACGCTGATGTCCGACAAGCGCGACGAAATCCTGCCGGTGCTCGACCGCTGGGCCGGGTACATCCGGCAGCTGCGCGGCTGAACGCCCGATGCACGCAGGAGGTCAGGGCATGCTGACCCTGTATTATTCGCCCGGCTCCAGCTCGATGGCGACGCATATCGCGCTGAACGAGGTCGGCGCGCCGTTCGAGCTGAAGCTGACCGCGCTGCACCGCAACGAGAACCGCGCCGCCGAGTACCTCGCCGTCAACCCCGAGGGCAAGGTGCCGGCCCTGGTGATCGACGGGCGGCCGCCGCTGACCGAAGTGGCGGCGACGTTGTGGTATCTGGCGCGGCGTTATCCGGAGGCCGGGCTCTTGCCGCAATACGGCGACATCGAGGCCGAGGCGCGCGTCATCTCGTGGATGTCGTTTATCGCCGCGACGATCCATCCGGCGCGCCGCGCCGGCGACGAGCGCTGGCGCGAGGTGTTTCACCTCGCCGAGCAGCGGCTCGGGCCGAACGAGTGGGCGGTGGACAGGTATTCGATCGCCGACATTCACCTGTTCCGGCTCTATTGGCGGTTCGTCAAGACGCTGGAGCCGCCGCTGGACGCCTATCCGAACCTTTCGGCGCATTACGACCGGATGATGGCGCGGCCGGCGGTGCGGCGGACGCTCGAAGCCGAGGCGGCGGTCGGCTACAACCTGCCGCGCTGACCCGGCTCGGCTAGTACCTACCACCAATTCCGCCGGCACCCGGGCGGAATCCAGCGGCCATAGCGCGTTCCACTGCCCGCGGGCGAAATGCCATCCCGGCGGACAGCCGCGATATCCCGGCGCGTATCCGGGGTTCCAGTACGGTCGCGGATAGTACGGACGGTAATACGGGTAAGTATAATAGTACGGATTGTACCATTGGGCCTGTGCCGGCGCCGGCGCACCGATAACTGCGGCACCGATCCCGGCGGCGGCCATCGCGATCAGGCCGATCCGCCGCAGCCACCGGATTTTGCCGGAAGTCAACATCGCTATTCCTTTTCGAGCAATGGCAAGCACCATCGGCAGAACGCCCGATTATACGGCAGCGTTGCGGATCGGGTTCTCGCCGACGCGTCCCAGCGCGACTGAACTTCTTTTGCGCGCGGGGCGATCGGAGGCCGGTGCAACTCGGCAATCGGAGCCGCGCGCCTCGATTGTCGGCGCCGGTCAATCCTTGTACGACGGATCGAGCCGGTCGGCGAGCCGCAGGCAGGCGGCCCAGTCCTTGCCGCCCTTCAAGAAATTGCCGGCGTCCATGAACTGGCTGTGGGCGTATTCGCAGGCTTCCCTGCTCGGGATCGTGTAATTGCCCTGTCCCGCCGCGAGCGCCGCGATCTGACCCTGGCAGGCCATTTCGAGAAAGTGATGGTTGACGACGCATTCGGCGACGCTGCCGCCGCAGACCAGCACGCCATGATTGCGCAAAATCAGAAACGAGCCGCCGTCGAGATCGCGGACCAGTTTCGGCGTCATCTCATGGTCGAATTCGAAGCCCTCGAACTCGTGATACTTGATTTCGCCATAAAACCGGATCGCATGCTGGTTGATCGGCAATAAGCCGAATTTGTGCGCCGCGACGCCCATACCGCTGACGGTATGCGTATGTAGCGTTGCGTTCAGGTCGCGGCGGTGCTGCAACAAGCCGGCATGGATGATCAGCGCGCCGCCCTTGATCGTACCGACATCGGTATCGGTCAGAACGTTGCCGTCGAAATCGACCTTCAATAACGATGACGCCGTCACCTCGGAAAACATCCAGTCCGTGCGCTTGATCAGCATGTGATCCGGTTCGCCCGGCACCCGCAGCCCGAAATGATTGTAGGTCAGATCGTTGACGCCGTAATGGGCGAGCACGCGGTGCCCGGCCGCGAGTTCGACCCGGGCCTCCCACTCCTCGGCGCTGACCTGATCGCGAACGGATTTGCCGCGAGTAACGAGCTGAACCGGCATGACGGACATCTCCCGATGGTGACGGGTCGGAAATGAAACGCCCGCTTACTGCGCGGCGGCCAGTTTGTCCTGCGTCTTCGTTTCGAAGTCGCTGGCGTCGTGGCGTTCGAGCAGCTGTTCGGAAGGCTGCCCGGAAGTGCGGTTGACCATGCGCCCACGCTTCACGGCCGGCCGAGCGTGGATCTGATCGGCCCAGCGCTGCACGTTCTTGTATTCCTGCACGTTGAGGAATTCAGTTGCGCCGTATTGGCCAAACTTCACCAACCCGCCATACCACGGCCAACAGGCCATGTCGGCGATCGTGTACTCCTTGCCGGCGACAAATTCGTTGTTGGCAAGCTGCTTGTCGAGCACGTCGAGCAGACGCTTTGTCTCCATCGTGAACCGGTCGATCGCGTATTCGATCTTGACCTCCGCATAGGCATAGAAATGCCCGAAGCCGCCGCCGACATAGGGCGTGCTGCCCATCTGCCAGAACAGCCACGACAGACATTCCGCGCGCGCCGCCGGTTCGGTCGGCAGGAACGCACCGAACTTCTCGGCGAGATACATCAAAATCGCGGCGGTTTCGAACACCCGGATCGGGGTCGGGCCGCTGCGATCGACCAGGGCCGGGATCTTCGAATTCGGGTTTATCGCGACAAAGCCGCTGCCGAACTGGTCGCCCTCGCCGATGCGGATCAGCCAGGCATCGTACTCCGCGCCGCTGTGGCCGAGCGCCAGCAGCTCTTCGAGCATTACCGTGACCTTGACGCCGTTCGGCGTGCCCTGCGAGTAAAGCTGCAGCGGATGGCGTCCGACCGGCAGTTCCTTGTCGTGCGTCGGACCCGAGATCGGGCGGTTGATATTCGCAAACCTGCCGCCGCTCGGCTTGTTCCATTCCCAGACCTTCGGCGGGGTATACCCGGGCGCATCGCTCATCTGACCCTCCAATCACGATAGCGGCGCACGGCGGATACCGTGCGCCATCCGACGATGCTACACGATCACGTCGCCCGTTGGGCACGCACTGCGCCGCACCGCCACCTGTCGGCGGCCTTTTTTGGCAGCCTGCGAGGCGATAAGCTCTCGCCGCTGCGAAAGAATTGCCGCTGTGAGCACGGGAGCGCGATGATGAGACAGAGAGGGTCTGCCTTGACAAAAGCAGCCGCCTCGAGCCGGGCGATCCGTGCGCGTCGTTTGGCTGGCCATAATACTGCTTTGCGCCGCGCCGATCCTCGCGTTCGCCGCGCCGGAAGCGCCCGGCGACGACCCGGCGATCGCGCAAAGCCTGGCCGAGATGCTGCGCGACGCGCGCACCATCGTCTCCAATAATCAGGAACTGATCAACAACCCGGACATCGGAGACAAGGGGCTGACCGGAAAGAAAGTCCTCGACGAGGCCGAGCAACTTTACAAATCACATACCGGGGTCGATCCGGCGACGGTCGATCCGAAATCGCGCCACGGCCGCCTGCTGCGGGCGATGATGGTCTCCATTGTCGAGGTGATGGACGCCAATCAAGAGACGATCAACGTCAAGGGAATGGGATTCAAGGGCTTGATCCCGGCCGTATTTGGACGGCTCGTCAGCGAGGCGTTCGCCCGCAACGCCGACGGCGAGGCCGAAATCAAGATCACCGCCCCACCCGGGTTCGTTCGCAATCGCAAGGCGCGCCCGGACAGCTGGGAGGCATCGGTGATGAAGGCAAAGCTGCTCGCCCCGGACTGGCCGCGCGGCGATCCCTATTCAGCGATGGCCGAAGCCAAAGGGCGGCCGGCCTACCGCGTCATGGTGCCCGAATACTATGCCGAATCGTGCCTTGCCTGCCATGGCTCGCCGAAGGGCGAGATGGACATCACGGGCTATCCGAAAGAAGGCGGCAAGGTCGACGATCTAGGTGCGGCCATCAGCATTACCCTGTACCAGTGACGGCTTGCGATGTACGGTTTTTCCCTTTCGAACCCCGACCAACCGGGCCGGCCAGCGACCGAAGCGGCCACGCCCGCAACCGGAACCGCCGGCCCACGATCGGAGCGGCGGCCGCCCGGCTGGTGGATTTTCGGCGGCGGCAAGATCCGCACCCGGATTTTGTTCCTCTCGGGCGCGCTGCTCCTCGTGCTGATCGCCACAAACGTCTATCTCTCGCGCAAACTGAACGAAAACACCGCCGGGACCGTCGAAACCGCAAACCTGCTCGGGGCGATCGAGCAGGCGAACAACGCGCAGATCGCGTTCGGCGAGATGCGCTACTGGATGACGGATCTGGCAGTGAGCCTGCTGACGCTTTCGGAGAGCAAGGCGGCGGCCGCGCAGGCGCGGACCGAAGCCTATCTCGACGAGCTGGCGCCGCTGCGCCCGCAGCCGATCGCGGCGATCCGGGAGGAGGTGGCGCAATACCACGATCTCGCCGGGCAGGCCGTCGACGCGTATACCGACGACCAGCGCGTCATCGGGAATACGCTGCTGGCGCGGGCACGAACGCACAGCATCAAGGCCGATGAACTGTTCGCCGCGATCGTCGCCGAGCTGAGCGCCGAGGCCGTCGCGGCGCGTGATCGCGTTATCGCAGAAGCAGCATCGGCAATAACGCGGTCGAAAATCGTCGTCGGCGCCGCCGTACTCGCCGGCTGCGTCTTTACGTTTCTGGTGGTGGGCTCAATCGCCGTTCCGCTGCGCCGCATCGTGGCGGCGATGAACGGCCTCAACGCCGGAAACGTCGCGATCGAAATCCCGTCCGGCGGCCCCGACGAAATCGGCGCGATGGCGCGCACGTTGCTCGCCTTTCGCGATACGATGCGCGACCTCCGCCAGGCCTTGGACCGGTTCGAGGCGCTGCGGGGCGTTGGCCGCGCCGTCGGCTCGACGCTCGATCCCGAAGCCGTGCTCGGCATGGTGACCGCCCGCGCCATCGAATTCTCCGGCGCTCGGGCCGGTATTATTTACGAGTACGACCCCGAACGCGAACAGTTTCATTATCGCACCAGCCACGGGTTGGAGCTGGAACTGGCGGAGCAACTCCGGGCCCATCCAGTCGCGCGCGGCGAGGGCGCGGTCGGCAAGACCGCGATGACCGGAGAGCCGGTCGAGGTGCCGGATATATCGAACGCTCCCGACTTCGTCGCCGCGAAAGGCTGGGACATCCTCGGTCGCGCCGGATACCGCGCTCTGCTCGCGGTCCCGCTGCGGTTCGAGGAGCGCATTCTCGGCGGGCTCGTCGTGCTGCGCCGCGAACTCGGTAATTTTTCGCAGGAGACCGTCGAGCTCGTCGAAGCTTTCGCCGCCCAGTCGGCGCTGGCGGTGCGCAACGCCAAGCTGTTCGAAGAGCAGCGCCGCCGTGAGCAGGAAATGCGCCAGACGAACGAACAGTTGAAGGCGGCGCAGGCCAACCTGATCCATTCTGAGAAAATGGCCTCGCTCGGGCAGCTGACCGCGGGGATCGCGCACGAGATCAAGAACCCGCTGAATTTCGTCAACAACTTCGCGACGCTGTCGATCGAGCTGCTCGACGAATTGAAGGAGACTGCGGCGCCCGGCATCGCGACGCTCGACGAGGATGCGCGCACCGATATCGAAGACACCTCCGCGATGCTGACCGGCAATCTCGAAAAGATCGCCGAGCACGGCAGGCGCGCCGACGGCATTGTCAGGAGCATGCTGCTACATTCACGCGGCGGCACCGGCGATCGGCAGATTGTCGATCTCAACGCGCTCATCGATGAGGCGCTGACCCTGGCCTATCACGGCGCGCGGGCGCGGGATCAGAATTTCAACATCACGATGGAACGCGAATTCGCGCCGGATCTGGCGCCGATCGAGGTCGTGCCGCAGGATCTCACCCGGGTGTTCCTCAACCTGATCGGCAACGGCTTCTACGCCGCGAACAAACGCAAGCAGCAGTCGCCCGAGGACTTCAAGCCGACTGTGACCGTGGCGACGCGCGATCTCGGGGACGCCGTCGAGGTCAGGGTGCACGACAACGGTGTCGGCGTCCCGCCCGAAGTCCGCGACAAGCTGTTCCAGCCATTCTTCACGACAAAACCGACCGGCGAGGGCACCGGCCTCGGTCTGTCGATCAGCTACGAGATCGTGACGCAGCAGCACGGCGGCACGATATCGGTCGACAGCGAGGTCGGGGCGTATACCGAATTCACAGTGCGTCTGCCGCGGGCCGGACGGGGCCGGATCACCGCGCGGGCGGCGTAACTCGGCTTCAGCAGTTAAGCGCGGGCCGGGCGCTGCACGACGTCGCGGCCGAGCGCGGCGAGCGCCGTCGCGACGATATGCCGGGCGGTAAGGCCGGCGGTCTCGTATTGCGCGTTTGGCGAATCGTGGTCGAGGAACACGTCCGGCAATACCATCGTGCGGATCTTCAGCCCGCTATCGAGCTGTCCGGTCATCGCGAGGTGGTGCAGCACGAAGGACCCGAACCCGCCGATCGCCCCTTCCTCGATCGTGATGACGACTTCGTGCTCGCGCGCGAGGCGGCTGACGAGGTCGGTGTCGAGCGGCTTCGCGAAACGCGCGTCGGCGACCGTCGTCGACAGTCCGTAGGTGCCGAGTTCGTCGGCCGCCTTCAGGCATTCGTGAAGCCGTCCGCCGAGGCTCAACAGCGCGATGCTGGTGCCCTCGCGCATGATCCGGCCGCGCCCGATCTCGAGCGGCACGCCGATTTCGGGCATCGCCACGCCGACCCCGTCGCCGCGCGGGAACCGCACCGCCGAGGGCGCGTCGTCGATCGCGACGCAGGTCGCGACCATGTGCACGAGCTCGGCCTCGTCGCCCGCCGCCATGATCACGAACCCCGGCAGACAGCCGAGATAGGTCACGTCGAACGAGCCGGCATGCGTCTGCCCGTCGGCGCCGACCAGCCCGGCGCGGTCGATCGCGAACCTGCACCGGCAGTTTCTGGATCGCGACATCGTGCACGATCTGGTCGTAGGCGCGCTGCAGAAAGGTCGAATAGATCGCCGCGAACGGCTTCATGCCCTCGGTGGCGAGACCGGCGGCGAAGGTTACCGCGTGCTGCTCGGCGATCCCGACATCGAAGGTGCGTTTCGGGAATTTTTCCTCGAACAGGTTGAGCCCGGTGCCGGACGGCATCGCCGCCGTGATCGCGACGATGCTGTCGTCCTGTTCGGCGTGCTTGATCAACGATTTGGCGAAAACGCTGGTGTAGGATGGCGCCTTCGCGCTCGATTTGGCCTGCGCGCCGGTCACGACGTCGAATTTGGCGACGCTGTGCCATTTGTCCTCGGCCTGCTCGGCCGACAGATAGCCGTGGCCCTTTTCGGTCACGACATGGATCAGCACCGGACCCTTCTCGGCGCTGTCGCGGACGTTTTTCAGGACCGGCAGCAGGTGGTCGATATTGTGGCCGTCGATCGGGCCGACATAGTAGAAGCCGAGTTCCTCGAACAGCGTGCCGCCGGTGACGAAGCTGCGCGCCAGTTCCTCGGCGCGGCGGGCGGCGGTTTCCAGGCGCTTCGGCAGGTGCCGCGCGACCTCGTCGCCGATATGGCGCAGCGACATGAACGGGCGCGAGGTCAAGACGCGCGACAGATGCGCGCTCAGCGCGCCGACCGGCGGCGCGATCGACATGTCGTTGTCGTTGAGGATCACGATCAGGCGCGAATCCATCGACCCGGCATTGTTCATCGCCTCGTAGGCCATGCCGGCGCTCATCGCGCCGTCGCCGATCACCGCGATGACGTCGCGCTTTTCGCCCTTGAAGTCGCGCGCCACCGCCATGCCGAGCCCGGCCGAGATCGAGGTCGAGCTGTGCGCCGCGCCGAACGGGTCGTATTCGCTCTCCGACCGCTTGGTGAAGCCGGACAGGCCGCCGCCCTGCCGGATCGTGCGGATGCGGTCGCGCCGCCCGGTCAGGATCTTGTGCGGATAGGCCTGGTGGCCGACATCCCAGATCAGCCGGTCGTGCGGCGTGTCGAAGACGTAATGCAGCGCGACGGTCAGCTCGACGACGCCGAGCCCGGCGCCGAAATGCCCGCCGGTGATCGAAACCGCGTCGATCAGCTCGGCGCGCAGCTCGTCGGCGATCTGCTTCAGGTCGGATTCGGGAAAGCGGCGCAGATCGGCCGGAATGTCGATCCGGTCGAGGAGCGGCGTCCGGTTCGAAATGTGGAGGGGTTTGCTATCCAAGGCACAGGCTCCTGATCACGTACGGCGGTTAACGACGAATCGTGCGACTTGTCGCAAAAGTTCCGCGCGGTCCTCAAACACATCAAGGTGCGCAACGGCTTGGTCGACCAGCAGCTCGCGCTTGCGCGCGCGCCCGCTCAACCCCGAGGATCGAGACGAAGGTGGCCTTTCCGGCGGCGGCGTCGGCGCCGACCGGCTTGCCGGTCTCCGCCGCCACGCCCTCGACATCGAGCAGGTCGTCGGCGATCTGGAAGGCGAGGCCCAGATCATGGGCATAGAAGCGCAACGCGGTGCGCAGCTCGATGCGGCGCCTTGGCCAGGATCGCGCCGGCCTCGCAGGAAAACGCGATCAGCGCGCCGGTTTTCATGCGCTGCAATCGGGTGATCGCGCCGATATCGAGCGGCGTTGTCTCGGCGATCAGGTCGATCATCTGGCCGCCGACCATGCCCGCCGGACCCGGCCGCCGCGGCCAGCGCGGCGACCAGCTCGACGCGCACCGCCGCGTCGCCATGCGTATCGGGGTCGGCCAGCACCTCGAAGGCCATCGTCAGCAGCCCGTCGCCGGCGAGCACGGCGGTCGCGTCGTCGAACTGCTTGTGGCAGGTCGGCCGGCCGCGCCGCAAATCGCTGTTGTCCATCGCCGGCAGATCGTCGTGGATCAGCGAATAGGCATGCACCATCTCGATCGCCGCCGCGACCTGCAAGCGCGCTGCGCCGGGCCACGCCGAACAGATGCGAGGAGGCCAGGACCAGCAGCGGCCGCAGCCGCTTGCCGGGAGCCAGCGCCGAATACCGCATCGCCTCGTAGACCCGCGCTTCGAGGCCGGGCGGCACGGCCAGCAGCCGCTCGATCAGCGCGTCGGTCAGCCGCGCGGCGACCGCCGTCGCTTCGTCGATCGAGACGTTATCCTGCCATAGTCGTTCGGTCACGCTGCTCCCGCTCCGTCGCAGTCGAGCTTGGCGTCAGTCGAACTTGGCCGGCGCGGCGGAAACCGCGCCGTCGGGTCCGACGACGATGCGGTCGACCCGCTGTTGCGCTTCGTTCAGCTTCTGCTCGCAATGGCGTTTCAGCTGCGTCCCCCGTTCATAGCACAGGATCGCGTCGTCGAGCTTGACCTGCCCGGCCTCCAGCCGGCGCACGATCTGCTCCAATTCGGCCAGCGCGTCCTCGAAGCTCATCGCTGCGATGCATCGGGGCGATATCCGCGGGGACGATCTGATCGCTCATCTGTGCCCTAGCTCAACACAATGGACACGCGGATGTGCTGCGCCTGTGCAACACCAGCGCGCGAATACCCGAAATCGTTGCCGGATTGCAACAATCCGCCCGAGTCCAGGCCGGCCGACATCAGCGTCCTGACATGCGCCGCCGCGCTGGCGCCGAGCGCCGGCAGGTCGTAGCCGCCCTCCAGCGTCGATACAACCCGTCCGCCGGCGTGCCGGCGAGCCGCCTCCAGAAGCTGCTCGGTCACCCAGACGTAATCCGATTCGTCGAGCAGCAGCTGCGCCAGCGGATCGCTCCGATGCGCGTCGAACCCGGCCGAGATCAGCAGCAATTCGGGACGGAACGCGTCGAGCGCGGGCAGGATGTCGCGCGTCAGCCCGAGCCGGAACTCGCGCGAGCCCGACATCGGCCGCAGCGGCACGTTGACGATGTTGTCGGCGGCCCGGTCTCGCCGCGCCCGCCGGTGCCGGGATAGAGCGGCGACTGGTGCGTCGAGGCGTAGAACAGGCCGGCATCGTCCCAGAAGCAGGCCTGCGTGCCGTTGCCGTGATGCACGTCGAAATCGATCACCGCGACCCGCGCCAAGCCGTGCACCTCGCGCGCCCGCAGCGCGCCGATCGCGGCGTTGTTGAACAGGCAGAACCCCATCGCGCGGCCGGGCTCGGCATGGTGCCCCGGCGGGCGCACGGCGCAGAACGCATTGTCGGCCTCGCCCGCCATCACCGCATCGACCGCGGCGGCGACGGCCCCGGCGGCGCGCAACGCGGCGCGGCCGGAGCCCGGCGACATGATCGTGTCGGCGTCGATCCCGGCATGGCCGGATTGCGGCACGGCGGCCAGCAGCCGCTCGACAAAGCGGCGCGGATGGACGCGGGCGATGTCGTCGATCGTCGGCCTCGGGCGCCTCGCGCCGTTCGAGCCGGGCGAAATCCGGCCCGTCGAGCGCCTCCAGCACCGCGCGCAGCCGGGCCGGCGATTCCGGATGGTACGCCCGGATCGTGCTCGAGGCAGGCTTGGTGCGTGTAGAGCAGTGTCGTCATCGGCGGGCTCGTCGCGTTGGCGCAGTGTCGACGCCAGCGAGTTCGCCGTCCATGCCCGGCGTACGCCGGCGCGGCAAGCGCTCTCGGCCTTGAATACGTCGGGCTCCGGATGCTTCACCGATCCTCTTCTGAACACCGTATGGTGCCGGCTGGTCGTGTGCGGGCGGATCTTGGTCGCCCAGTCGCCCCGCGCGCCGGCCTCCTGCCATTCCTTGCTTTCGAGGACCGAAGGCGAGGCGATCTCGTAGATCACCATGTATTTCTGCATGCGGCTGTCGTTCGATTTTTCGAGCCGGTAGCGGGTTCCGCCGTCGCAGCATTCGGACAGCAGCGGCGCATGTTCGGAATCGTAGACGCGGTTGAATTCGGCCTCGTGTTGCGCCGGAATGTCCATCTGCACGACATAGATATAGGGCGCGCCGGCGTCGCGGCCCTTGCCGGCCTTCAGTATCTCCCGAAAGAAGCTGTGGTGCCGGCTCGTCGTGTGCGGCCGGATCTTCGCTCGCCCAATCGCCCCAGGCGCTCGCTTCCTCCCATGCCTTGCTGTCGACCACATCGGGTGAGTCGATCTCGTAGATCGCGAGATATTTCTGCATCCGGCTGTCGTTCGACTGCTCGCGGCGATAGCGCGAGACGCGCCGCACCCCCGGCACCTTCGACAGCATCGGGACATGCTCCTGGTCGTAGATGCGGTTCAGCTCGGCGTCGAGCGCCTCCGGAATGTCCAGCTGCACGAAATAGATGTACGACATTGCAAATCTCCTTGTGCCGTCGCGTCCGATAGCGTCCCAAACCGCCGGTGCCCGACCGCGAGAATGCGCCGCGCCGCGAGCCGCCGCAACGCCGCGATTGGCGAGACCGGCCGGGCGCCCCGGCTATAGTCGGCAGGTCACGGTTCGGCGCGAGGGAGGAAACGATGCGCGGGTTGATGGCGGAGCGGCAGCTGCTGATCTCGACCCTGATCCGGCACGCGGCGCGCTATCACGGCGATGTCGAGATCGTCTCGCGCCTCGTCGACCGCTCGATCCATCGCTACACCTACGCCGAAGCCGAGCGCCGCTCGCGGCGGCTCGCGCAAGGCGCTGCTGCGGCTCGGGATCGCGCCGGGAGACCGGGTCGGCACGCTGGCCTGGAACAATTTCCGCCATTTCGAGCTGTATTACGGCGTCTCCGGCATCGGCGCGGTGTGCCACACGATCAACCCGCGCCTGTTCGACGAGCAGATCGTCTACATCGTCAACCACGCGCAGGACCGGCTGCTGTTCGTCGAAACCAGCTTCATCCCGCTCGTCGAGCGGCTGCGCCCGCAACTTCCCCGCCGATCTCCGCATCGTGCTGCTCGAACCGGCCGAGACGAGCCTGCCGGTGCTCGCGACCCACGACGAACTGGTCGCTTCCGAGAGCGAGGACGGGTTCGACTGGCCCGAGTTCGACGAATGGACGCGCGTCGGCGCTGTGCTACACGTCGGGGACGACCGGCCGGCCGAAAGGCGTCCTCTACACGCACCGCTCGACCCTGCTGCACGCCTATGGCGTGTCGTTGCCGGACGCGCATCCCGGTGTCGAGCCGCGACGCGATCTGCCCGGTCGTGCCGATGTTCCACGCCTGCGGCTGGAGCGTGCCGTATTTCGCGCCGATGAACGGCGCCAAGCTGGTGCTGCCCGGCCCCCATCTCGACGGCGCCAGCCTTTACGAGCTGTTCGAGGCGGAGGGCGTCACGCTGAGCCTCGGCGTGCCGACCGTCTGGCTCGGCTTCGCGGCGCATCTGGAGGCGACCGGCGCGCGCTGTTCGACCTTCCGCCGCATCCTGTCGGGCGGCGCGGCGGTGCCGCCGTCGATGATCACCGGGTTCGAGCGGCACGGCATCGAGGTCACGCCAGGGCTGGGGCATGACCGAGATGAGCCCGGTCGGCACGACCGCGGTGCTGAAGGCCAAGCACGCCGCGCTCGACGCCGAGGCGCGGCTCGCGATCCGCGCCAAGCAGGGCCGCCCGCTGTTCGGCGTCGAGATGAAGATCGTCGACGATGATGGCCGCGAGCTGCCGCATGACGGCAAGTCGGTCGGCGAATTGCTGGTGCGCGGCCCGTGGATCGTCGGCGCCTATTACGAGGACGCAGAGGCGACCGCGGCGGCGGTCGAGCCGGACGGCTGGTTCCATACCGGCGACGTCGCGACGATCGACCCGGACGGGTATCTGCAGCTGACCGATCGCAGAAGGACATCATCAAGTCGGGCGGCGAATGGATCAGCTCGATCGAACTCGAAAACGCCGCGATGGCGCACGGCGATGTCGGCGAGGCGGCGGCGATCGCGGTGCCGCATCCGAAATGGGGCGAGCGGCCGCTGCTGATCGTGACGCCGCGCTCGGGCCTGCCGGCCGGCCGCAAGCCCGAGCGCGACGCGCTGATCGCGTTCCTTGCCGAACGTTTCCCGCGCTGGATGCTGCCCGACGACGTGCTCGTCGTCGATGAGCTGCCGCACACCGCGACGGGGAAAATCATGAAGACGCGGCTGCGCGAATTGTATGGCGGCGAGCGCGGCAGCCGGACGTAGTTGCACGAACGCCGCCTCGCACCGCTACGTTAAGCGGTTGGAAGATTCGCCACTGTTCGGAGAGACAATATGATTCTTAATCGATGATCATTATTCAATCATCGTGTTGCACCGGATATGTTTCCAGCTGTCACTGATGCGCGCCCTTTGATGATATTGGCGGTTACGTTTCCTGCTGAAGAATTGACATCACCACCAACATCGCCTTTTATCTCGACGTTTCCGGCATTCGATTTGATATTTCCGGTGACATTTCCGTTCACTGTCAAATCACCAGCAGAATGATCAATTTGACCAACATTGCCATCGATTGTCACGTTGATTGTTCTTTCATCGCTTTTGTAGCTTTCAATTAGAACGCCATTCATATAGGTTCCATGTTTATTTGTAACGATGCTGCCATTGCAATCTTCAAAACTGTAATGGCGTCCGTTTATCGTGATGTTGCAGTTCGCCTGCGCGGGAATGGCAAAAAGTAAAAGAATGGCGATGAGGATTGCGGTTTCTGGTTTCATGCGAAAGCTCCCTCGTGTGATGTCATGACTGCCTCTCGGGCTTCTAGTATTCAAGGGCCAAGTTCGCGTATAGCTTTGCACGGTAGTTGGCGGACGTGATGGAGTACGTCACGCCGGAATAGGCCGGTCAGCGGACGTTCCGGCAGCCCGCCTTTCGGCTTCTGGCGCCGGCGCGTTCCGGCGCTAGGCTCGGCCATACCCACAGATGCCGAAAAGGGGAGAACGCCGATGCTGGTCATGGACGCGATTACCGAGATCCTGAAGCGCGAGGGGATCTCGACGCTGTTCTGTTTCCCGACGACGCCGATCATCGAGGCGGCGGTGGCGGGCGGCATGCGGCCGGTGATCTGCCGCCAGGAGCGGGTCGGCGTCCACATGGCCGACGGCTGCGCCCGCGTCACCAACGGCAAGCCGGCCGGCGTCTTCGCGATGCAATACGGCCCCGGCGCCGAGAACGCCTTCGCCGGCATCGCCTCGGCCTATTCCGACTCGACCCCGATCCTGCTGCTCCCGCTCGGCCATCCGCGCGAGACCGCGACGATGTGGCCGCTGTTCAACTCGACCCGCACCTATGCGAGCGTCACGAAGCACGTCGAGCCGGTGCTGCTGCCCGAGCACACGGTGCCGGCGATGCGCCGCGCGTTCAACGCGCTGAAGAACGGCCGCCCCGGTCCGGTCATGGTCGAGGTGCCGGCCGACGTGATGACCGCCGAGTTCGCCGGCAACGATGTCGATTACACCGCGATCCGCGCGACCCGCTCGGCCGGCGACGCGCGCGACATCGACGACGCCGCGAAGATGCTGATCGACGCCAAGTCGCCGATCATCATCGCCGGCCAGGGCGTGCTCTACGCCGAGGCCAGCGACGAACTGGTGGCGCTGGCCGAACTGCTCGACATCCCGGTCATGACGACGACCGACGGCAAGAGCGCGTTTCCCGAGGACCACGCGCTGGCGCTGGGCTCGGGCGGCGTCGTCTATACCGGGCACGGCCGCCAGTTCCTGTTCGACAGCGACGTGATCTTCGCGATCGGCACGAGCCTGACGCGGCACAACATCTCGACCCCGATCATCCCGCCGGGCAAAAAGATCATCCACGCGACCAACGACGCGCGCGACCTCTACAAGGCGAACGACACCGCGATCCCGATCCTCGGCGACGCCAAGCTCGTGCTCGCGCAGCTCGCCGAGGCCGCGAAGGACCGGCTCGGCGGCAAGACGCATTCGACCGGCGCCCGGCCGCGCATCGCCGAATCTGAAACAGGCGTGGCTCGCAGCGCTGGGAGGCCAAGCGGCGCTCGACCGAGAGGCCGATCAACCCGTATTTCGTGATGGCCGAGTTCATGCGCGTCGTGCCCTCGGAGGACGCGATCGTGACGCACGATTCCGGCAGCCCGCGCGACCAGCTGCTGCCGTTCTATGTCGCGAAAAAGCCGCGCGGCTATCTCGGCTGGGGCAAGTCGCACCAGCTCGGCACCGGCCTCGGCCTCGCGATCGGCGCCAAGGTCGGCGCGCCCGACAAGATGTGCGTCAATTTCATGGGCGACGCGGCGTTCGGCATGACCGGGCTCGATTTCGAGACGGCGGCGCGCAGCGGCATCCCGATCACGACGATCGTCCTCAACAACTCGACGATGGCGATCGAGACGCACGCGATGGCGCTGTCGCACGAGCGGCACCGGACGCGCGATCTCGGCGGCAATTACGCCAATCTGGCGCAGGATCTCGGCGGCTGGGGCGAGCGGGTCACCGACCCCGGCGAGGTCGCCGGCGCGATCCAGCGCGCCCGCCGCGTCAACGACAGCGGCCGCGCCGCGCTGCTGGAATTCATCACCTCAGCCGAGACCGAATTCTCGCACCGCCGCGGCGCGGCGTAGCGGATATAGCGGAGTGTCGGGGGTCGGAAGCGGCGATGAGCGGCCCCAGGCTTTCACGGCGCGATGCCCTGCTCGGGGTGGTATCGCTATGCGGTTGCGGTGCCGCGCTGCGTGCCCGGAGCGCCGAAGCTCCCTCTGACCTCACCGATTTGACCGCGGCCCCGGCGGTCGCGCTCGCTCCGGCCGAAGAGGAACGGCACAGCATCCTCCTACTGCTGGCGATGGCGCTGCTGTTCGACGCCTGGGGCGTCGACCGGGCGTCCCCGGCGCAACTCGCCGCCTATGCCGAGGCCGCCCCGGGGCGGCGATTTCCCGATTACCTCGGGCACAATATCGGCGCCCTATTGGTGGATAAGAACAACAACATCACCTGCTTCGCGCTGAACCGGAGCGTCGCGCTCAACAGTACCCTGGCGCATGCCGAGGCGCGGGCGGTCGGCGCCGCGATCGAGCAGGCGAACGGCAGCCGTCCGAAAACCGCGACCCCGGCCTGGACGTTCGGCGCGCTTTTGCGAGGCGATAGGCTTTACGGCACGCTGGAACCTTGCGCGCAATGCGCCGGCATCATGGATCTGGCGAACCTTGGCGGCGTCGTCTACGCGCAAGACGACCCGGGACAGCGCAACATCGCCAACGTCGTCTACAATTTGCACAGCCGACCCGGCGACCCCGGCGCGCCGCTGCCGATCCGCGCCACGTTCCTGCCGTTCTGGGATATGTTGGCCGCGGCCTACCGGCATTTCGTCGGCGGCGCGCCGCCCGGCAGCCGGACCGGGCTGACCTCGTTTCTGCAGACCGTCGAGGCGTATCGGATCTACGCGATGGCGGCAAGCGCCTTCGAGGCGCTGCAGGCCGCGCACCCGGAAAACGACATGGTTCTGCGGGAGGCGCGCGCATTTCGAGCGCGGTGGGCGGACACGCTGCGCAATAATCCGCTCGGGCTCGCTCCCTTCCGGCCTGCCGCCGATCGGTGCCGCAGCGACGGCCCCCAGGTTGTCCGACCCAAGGGCCCGCTGGGAATACCGGGCTGCGGTCCGGTCTAGCCGCGGGCGGCTGCCGCAGTCGACGGCAGCGCGACGGCCTTGCCCTGTGCAGCCGGTATTCAAATGGCAGCGAGAAATTGGTTAGATGTCAATTTCGTAAACAGCACGCGGCTTGCGCCGATGTCGAAACCGCCCGCCGTGTGCAAATTTGGTGCAGGGAGAATTGCTATGGCGCCCGAGACAAGTCAACCGGACCACAACTATCCTCCTCCTACCGTCTTTATTGGATGTTCGTCCGCTGCCTTAAAACACGCCGAAAAAATCAAGGAAAAAATTGCGGCCAAGGGGGAAATCGATCCTAAGCTTTGGAACGAAAATCTTTTCGATCTCGGCAGCAACCTTTTGGATGACCTGCTTCGCTATGTAAGCCTATTCGACTTTGCCGTACTGGTTCTAAGCGCCGATGATTTCACAACCAGCAACTGGTGGCGATTGGGAAACGCATCGCCGCGCGATAACGTTATCTTCGAGCTCGGATTATTCATGGGCGTTCGCGGGCGCGAGCGAGCCTATGCCGTTGTTGTGGCGAAGAATAAAGCCGCCCTTAAAATTCCATCGGATTTGGATGGGAATACCATGCTTCTCCTAGATCCTGACAAACTTGATGATGATGCATATCTGAGCAGAGAGGTCGGTCGCCTGCGGTCCATGTATCAAAAGCGAATCAAGATCAGCCGCTTTGTCGTTGTTGCCATCCGCCGCGCTCGCAAACGGCTACTACCATAACTTTATCGTTCCGGTCCATGATCACCTAATGTCCGAGAATCAGGTGTCGGCCGAGGGCGTCAGCTGTCAGATCGAAGGCGGAAGTTACGAACTGGTGATAGTGCTGCCATCTTCATTAACTCAATCAAGCGTCGCGCAACGCGATAACTATGTAAAGGACAAACGGCTTTTGCGCTACACGTTTAGCGAGGGCAGGCGTGAGTATGGGCTCTTTGTTTATCCGCCGCGAGCCGACGGCATCGTCCGATTCTGTTGACTACCCTACGACGCTACGGTCATCGTCCGAAATCATCGATCTCTGCTTGCAGGATTCGTCAAGAAGAGTTGGCCGCTCCGAAAGGATTGCCAACATGGAAGAACAAATGGGGCGACAAGAGATAACCAATTTTCGTAAGGCGCTTGATTGGCTGATGATAAAAAACCAGAAGGAAAAGCCGAAGATCAGGGAGAAGACCACTTATGAGTACGTCGGCCTCGCCAATCCGACACTCGATCAGACGGCGACGACGCAGATGAACCCGACGAGGTAGACGAGTTCGAACAGGATCGGCACCCATTGTTCCAAATGGGTCAGCGGCAGGTATTTTCGCCAATCCCTGCCTTCCCCGAGCGCCATCCACTCCGCGCGCCAGTATGGAGAGGACGGCAGCCGCTCCTCCAACGCGCCGATAACTTCGAATTTCGCGCCGTTGAGCAAACGATACGAGCGGACGAGCCACCACCACGCGGTGCATTGACCGAGCGCGATGACGAGAGGAAAAACCAACAGCCAGGCCGATCCGCTCGGCGCGTCTTTCCAGAATACCCCGATCACCGTGAAAATCGCGGAGTTGAGCGTTAGAAAAAACGTATTCGTCAGCCCGCGCCGCTGGCTGACACGATCAGCCATCTCGACATAGATCTTGTACTGCTCAAGGATCGCGGCCTGGTACTTCTCGCCCGCGCCCTCATAATTGTCCGGGCGTACCGCTGTCGTCCACAACCGATCGCGAACGCGCACCTGTTCCCCATTCATCGCGGCCGCATCTCGTCAAGCTGAGGTGCCAGCAAGCGTACAAGCATGGGGCGGAAAAGCGAAGCATATTCCGCCGATACGTCCTACATCGGTGTTCGTGGCGGCTTGCCCGCGTGCTCTTCGTCGACGGTAAAATCGCCACACTTGTGTGGCATTCAATGTGCCTCAAACCGCTTGCGAGAATGGCGCGGCCCCGATGGCGACATTTCCCTGATCAGCTTCAATTGCTTCCCTGATCGGGTCGAATTCCTTCCCTGATCGGGTGCGAAGATTTCCCTGTTTCCAGCACGGGAATTTCGCCGAAAAGGAAGCGTATCCAGTGTGTTACACCACACGCTGAAGCCCGCGACCGGAAAATTCCCTGCCTGCAGGGAATTTCCGCCTCGCCCGAGACTGGCGCCGTCTGGCGGCGCGATCCGTCGCACTTGCTAAGCTCCGCCGGGCGACATCGCCCCAAGAGAACAGCGGAGGAGCATCATGCGGCTCGAAAACAAGATCGGCATCGTCACGGCGGCGGCCTCGGGCATGGGGCGGGCCGGCGCGCTGCGCTTCGCGCGCGAGGGCGCGGCGGTCGGGGTCGCCGATATCGACCAGGCCGGGGTCGAGGCGGTCGTCGGCGGAGATCACGGCATCAGGCGGGCGGGCGCTGGCGCTGGTCGGCGATCTGCGCACCGACGGTTTCGCGCGCGATATCGTGCGGCGTACCGCCAACGCGTTCGGCGGGCTCGATTTCGTCTGGAACCATGTCGGCCATCCCGGCCCGGCCTCGATCGAGGGCATCGACATGGCCGATTTCGAGCTGGCGATGGACCTCAACCTGCGCAGCGTCCTGGTAACCACCGAGGCGGCGATCCCGGAAATGCGGGCGCGCGGCGGCGGCGCTCTGCTCTACACGGCCTCGACCTCGGGCCTGGTCGGCTCGGCGTTCAGCCCGGTCTATTCGATGGCCAAGTTCGGCGTCGTCGGCTTTGTCCGTTCGCTGGCGAAGCGCCTCGCGCCCGACAGGATTCGCGTCAACGCGGTCTGCCCCGGACCGATCGACACGCCGATGCTGCGGGTCTTTGTCGCCCGCCCGGATCAGCAGCAACCCCCCGGCGAGGCCGGGCCGATTGACAAGGAACAGCTGATCGTGCGCCGCAGCCAGCAGGTACCGATGCGCCGCACCGGCCGCCCGGAGGAGATCGCCAACGCCGCGCTGTTCCTCTTGTCGGACGAGGCCTCGTTCGTCTCAGGGGCGGCGCTGCCGGTCGATGGCGGCGCCACCGCGTGAGCTGCTGATTTCATGACCGGAAGAAAAGGCGGCACGGCGGCGTTCGCGGTGGCTCTATCGGTTTTGCTGACGGCGTCGGCGGTTGCCGCGGCGGATCGGGCCAAGGCGCCGCCGCTGCTCTCCGCCCCGCCCGCCGCATCACCTGCGGGGCCGCCGCGTTCGGCCGCGGCCGCTGCGGCTGCGTACGAACGCTGCATGAAGCTGGCGCGCGACAAGCCGGAAGCCGGCCGCAAGCGGGCGCAGCAGTGGCAGGAAAGCGGCGGCGGGCACCCCGCCGGACCATTGCTTCGCCGTCGCGCTGATCGGATTGCGACAGTACAAGGAGGCGGCCGAACGTCTCGAAGCGCTCGGCCGGGCGATGGTGCGCGCGCCGGAGAGCCTGCGCGCCGGGGTTTTCGACCAGGCCGGGCAAGCCTGGATGCTCGCCGGCGAGCCGACGCGCGCCTATGCCGCCGCCGGTCTGGCGCTCGAACTGCGGGCCGACGATCCTGACCTGTTGCTCGACCGCGCCGAGGCGGCGGGCGCGGCCGGGTGGTATGACAAGGCCGTCGCCGATCTCGACCGCGTGCTGGCGGCCGATCCGTTCCCGCGTCGATGCGCTGATCTACCGGGCTGCGGCAAACCGCGCGTTGGACCGGATCGACCCGGCGTTTGACGACATCAGCGATGCGCTGAAGCTCGCGCCCGAACTCGGTGCCGGCTCTGCTGGAACGCGGCAATATCCGCTCGCTGCGCGGCGATCCAGAGGGGGCGCGGCTCGACTGGCAGCGCGTCTCGGTGATGTCTCCGTACAGTCGCGCCGCGGCGGCCGCCCGGAAGAACCTCGAACGCCTTCGCAGCCGGACGGCCGATCCGGTTCAGACCGGACAGCCCGCAACCGCATTGCCGCTGCCAGCCGCGGCGGAGTAAGGTCGACAGCGCCGGCCGCGGACCCACGCGCGGCCATGGGGATGCGCCTCTATGACCACCGCCGCGATCCGCCGGCTGGCGGTTCCGAGCCCGGACGAACTGATCGCGCGGGCGCGCGCGTTGGTGCCCGAGATTCGGGCTCTCGCCGAGGAGACCGAGCGCAACCGCAATCTGTTCCCGCATATCGTCGAGAAGATCCGCGCCGCCGAATTGCTGCGCACCTGCCGGCCGGCGATGTTCGGCGGTTTCGAGTATGACGGCGAAGTCGCGCTGAAAATCGCGATGACGATCTCGGCAGGGCTGCGCCTCGACCGGCTGGACAGTCAACGGCGCGGTATCAAACGGCCTGTCACTGGCGCATTGGTCGCTCGAGGCGCAGCGCGAGATCTGGGGCGACGATACCGACCCGTTCACCTTCGCCTGCTTCGCGCCGACCGGAACGGCCGTGCCCGTCGCGGGCGGCTATCGCCTGAGCGGGCGATGGTCGTTCGCCAGCGGTTGCGACATCTCGGCCTGGGGCAAGCTCGGCGCGGTGATCCAGCGCGAGGACGAGCCGCCGGAAGGCGCCTTCTTCCTGCTGCCGGTCGCGGATTGCCAAATCATCGACAACTGGTTCGTGTGCGGCCTGTCCGGCACCGGCAGCAAGGATATCGCGGTCGAGGACCTCTTCGTCCCGGCGCACCGGGTGCTGAAATTCGCCGATACAAGGGCCGGCACCGCGCCCGGCGCGCGCCATCACGACAATCCGATCTACCGCATCCCGCTGTTGATGCTCGGCGCGTCGATGCTGGCCTCGACCGCGGTCGGCGCTGCGAAGGGCGCGCTCGACGCCTATCTGGAGATGACCTCCGGGCGGACGACGCGCGGCGCGCTGGCCGGCGGCGGTCTGAGGATGAAGGAATTCGCGACCGTGCAGCTGCGCCTCGCCGAGGCCGCCGCCGCGGTCGAGGCGGCCGAGCTGATCCTGTTGACCGATATGCGCAACGCGATGGCGAAGCTGCGCGCCGGCGAGCGAGATCACCGTCGCCGACCGCATCCGCGCCCGGCGCAACCAGGCCTATGTGACGAAGCTGGCGGTGCAGGCGGTCGAGGCGCTGAACGCATCGACCGGCGGCTACGGGCTGCATCTCGAAAACCCGGTGCAGCGCGCCTGGCGCGACGTCAACGCCGTCGCCCGCCATGTCAGCCTCAACTGGGACGCGGTCGGCACGATGTACGGCCAGCACGCCTTCGGCCTCGAACCGAAGGGCCAGTACTAGGCGCTTTGGAGGCGAGAATGGACATAAAGGGCGGGTGCCTCTGCGGCTCGGTGCGCTATTCGGCGACGGTCGAACCGACGGCCGCGACCGTCTGCCATTGCCGCGACTGCCAAAAATTCACCGGCAGCGCTTTCGCCGCCCTCGTTGCCGTGCCTAAAGAGGCACTGACGATTGACGGCGCGATGAAGACCTACAGCAGCCTTGGCGGCAGCGGCAGGCCGATCCTGCGCCATTTCTGTCCGCAATGCGGCTCCTCGCTCGCCGAGGAGTCGGCCGGCCGGCCGGGCATGCTTATCCTCAATGTCGGGACGTTCGACAATCCGGCCGCAGTAACCCCGGGCCGCGAGATTTTCCGCGAAGACGCGGTGCCCTGGGTGCATATCGCGGGCGACGTGCCGCGCTTTGCCAAAAGACCGAGCTGATCGGCTCGGATAACGGGAGGGATACCAACATGGCGGAAATTCTCGGGCTCGGCTGCACGCACTGGCCGACCCTCTGCCTGCCGAACGAGCGGCTGACCGATGTTTTCAACCGGGTGCTCGACGCCCCCAATGTCGATCCGGTGCGCAAGGACCCGGCGAACTGGCCCTCCGAACTGCTCGCCGAACTCGGCAACGACAACGGCCTCTCGGCGGCAACGCGGTGCGGCGAGCGGTTCGGCAACGATTTTCGGGCCTTACGGAAAATCCTCGACGATTTCCACCCGGATTTCGTGCTGGTCTGGGGCGACGACCAGTACGAGAATTTCAAGGAGGACATCGTCCCGCCGTTCTGCATCCTCGGCTATGATGAGGAATTCGCTTTGCAGCCCTGGGCCATCGCGAACGGCAGCAACGGCACTGGCAAGCCGAATCGCTGGGGCGAAAAAGGCGATTGGGCGCTGCCCCTGAAAGGTCATCGCGAGGCGGCGAAACACATCGCCACGGGGCTAATCGATCGCGGCATCGACTTGGCGTATGCCTACAAGCCGCTGCACCACCCGATGGCGCACGCCTTTACCAACACGTTCCTCTATCTGGATTGGGACCGGCAGGGCTTCCCGTATCCGGTCGTGCCGTTCGCGATCAACTGCTACGGCCGCAACCTGATCCACGCCAAGGGAGGCTTCGGTCATCTGTACGGGCCGCCGCGGCCGGAGGGCGAGTCGGGCGACCCGCCATCACCGCAGCCATGGCGCGTTATGGATGTCGGGGCGGCGATCGCCGAGGTCCTGGCAGCGTCGCCGTACCGGGTGGCGCTGGTCGCCTCGTCGTCGTGGTCGCACTGCTTCCTGTCGCCGAAGAACGGCTATCTGTGGCCGGATCACGAAGGCGACCGCATTCTGTTCGACGCGCTGGAGCGATCCGATTGGGCCGCCTGGCGCAAGCGTTCGCTGGTTGACATGGAGTATTCCGGCCAGCATGAGATGCTGAACTGGATGGCGCTCGCGGGCGCGATGGAGGCGCTCGACAAGAAGCCGGTGATCCAGGATTACATGGAAACCTACATCCTGGCCTCGGACAAATGCTTCGTATCATTTCCGGCGTGAGGCCGGTTCCGGTGCGGCGATCGCAAGCGCGATCCGCCGGCATGATTCGCGGATCTGGAGATCGCCAGCGGTCAAGCATCCGGCGATGACGGTGCAATGAGAAAGGGAGACGACATGGAACCGATCGTTGGCAGCGGCAAATACCGGTACCGGGTCCGCGAGGACTGGCAGCAGCCGCCGGAATGGCTCGACGTCAAGGCCTGCGCGGTGTCGGTCGACTCGCAAGACCGGGTCTACTGCTTCAATCGCAACGACGCGCACCCGGTCGTGATCTTCGACCGCGACGGCAAATTCCTGTCGTCGTGGGGCGAGGGGCTGTTCAAGTTCCCGCACGCGGTGCGCATCGTGCCGGAGAACGGCCAGGACCGCGTCTGGCTGTGCGATGAGCACCACAACCAGTTCTACAAATTCACGACCGACGGCAAACTGTTGCAGACGATCGGCGAGAAGGGCGCGCGCTCCGACACTGGGGTGCCCGAGAGCGAATGGAGCTCGGCCGCCTTTAAGCAGGTGACGCATGGCGGCGGCCCGTTCAACCTGCCGACCGACATCGCCTTCGCGCCGGACGGATCGATGTTCATGACCGACGGCTACGGCAACGCGCGGGTCCATAAATTCTCGCCCGATGCGAAATACCAGTTCTCGTGGGGCGAGCCGGGCACGGCGCCGGGCCAGTTCAACCTGCCGCACGGCGTCTGGATTGACCGGCGCGGCCGGGTCCTCGTCGCCGACCGCGAAAACGACCGGGTGCAGGTATTCGACCAAAGCGGCAAGTTTCTGCAGGTCTGGCCGGTCGAGCTGATCGGACCGGCGTTCTTCTACGTCGACAAGGACGACATCGTTTATATTCCCGAGCACAATGGCGGCATGGTCAGCATCCTGAACCTCGACGGCGAACGGCTGGCGCGCTGGGGCGACGGGCCTGTCATGCGCTCGATCCACGGCATCTGGGGCGACTCGCGCGGCGACTTCTATTGCGTGCAGCCTGGCGAGTGGACGCCGCGCGCCCGCCGCGTCGTCAAGTACGAGCGGATCTAGCAGGCTGCTGCTGAAGGGGGTTGCCGGATCGGCGCATCGCTGATTCGCTGGTCGGGGAAAATTGCGGGACCGGGATGCGCAGGGACGACGCGCGCCTGTTGCGCAAGGGACCGGGCAAGGCAAATCGGCCGTGCCCCCCGGCCGTGCTTCATAGGCCACGCGCTGATGGAAAACCGCCCCCGGGCATCCCGGGTGAAGTCCAAGGACCGATGAGATGACGACGCGCGCTGCCGCCATCGCCTTGATCGAGCCGCGTGCCGATTACCGCAACCCGATCAGGCTGGGCGCCGACAAGCCTAGGACACCGCCGACTTCGTCAGGGAATTGCGCGAGCAGACGCTCACCCCGCATGTCGCGCAGAACTAGAGCGGGCGGCGCTCGCCGTTCTCGCCGCTACACCGATTACGGCTAGCGACCGGGAAGACCAGACCAACTCAAAACATTTTCGTCATTCATCTGTCGCAAAACGCCAATCAGCCAGTTCTCGGCAGCCTACGAGGTGATGTTGATTTCCGATTCGGCGGTGCGACAAAGGCTTTGCCGCGGCCAATCCTGTGCAGCCCCGCGAAAGGCATGCCCTCCCTGCGCACGGCGTCAACGACCAATTGCTTGCCTTATCGCGACAACCGGTGCGGCGTCGACGCATATTCGCGCGGCAAAGCTGGATGCCGGCGCAATTCCGCCCTACAATTTATTTGCATCGGAGGGCCGCATCCTGCGGTAGAGCTGAACGTATCTGCTGAGACGGGCGAGAGGTGATGCAGGGACGCAAATATCTGGCCGGAAAAGGGTTGCGACGGCTCACGACGTTGACGTGGGGAGGGCCGCGCGACCCGGACCGGCCCCGTGCGCCCGCCCTGGCAATGTTAGCCGCTGCGAGCCTGTTTCTGCTGCCACGGCCAGGATTTGCGGAGGATGATCCGGCAAAGGCGCTGGCGGCTCTTCGCGCCGAGATCCAGCGCGAGCTGACAAAGCTGAAGCAGCGGGAACGTCAGCTCAACGAAGAAGTGCGGCGGCTAGACCGCAAGAACCGGTTGCTCGATGAGCAGCTGCAAAAGCTCCAGGCGACGGGAACGGCCCCGGTTGTTCCGCCGGCGGCAGAAATGCCGCGCCAGCCGAACCTGGAGAAGAGCCAGCCGAGTTCACCCGGCCCCGTGATTGCCCAGGCCGCGGCTCCCGCAGCGCCAGAGCCGCCGAGCGAAGCGCCGCCAAGCGAAGCGCCGCCGGCCGGAAGTGAGGCGGCACCGATCGCCGGGCCCTCTGCGGAACAGCAGCAAGCTCGTCAGGTCGTCGAGACCGCGCCGGCCCTATCCAATGTCGGCGGGGTCCTGACGCCGAAGGGTCAGATCGTCATCGACCCGTCGTTCGAATATGACTATTGGGCACAGAACCAGCTCGGGGTGAACGGGTTTCAGATCATTCCCGGCATCACCTTCGGCAACATCTTCGTCACCCGTTTCGAGCAAAACATCTCGACCTTCGCGGTAACGGTGCGTGGCGGCGTGACCGATCGTCTGGAACTGAACGCGAAGGTGCCTTTGGTATGGAACTCCGGCAGCGTCAGCAGCCTCATCCCGGTCGGCACCAACGCGCAGCTGCTGTCGCTCGGGACCGACGGTTTCGGCATCGGCGACATTCAGTTCGGCGCCAGCTACCAGATTAATTCCGGCAACAGCGGCTGGCCGATCTTTGTCGGCAACATCCTGTACAAGACGGCTACGGGAACCAGCCCGTTTGACGTCGCGATCACCACCCTCAATGACCCGAACGGTCAGTTTCTGTCGGGAACGCCGAAGAGTTTGGCGACCGGGACCGGGTTCAACCAAATAACTCCGAGCGTGACGGTGCTGCTGCCGACCGCTCCCGGGGTACTGTTCGGCAATCTTCAATGGGGCCACAACATAGGCCAGACGCAGAACGTCCAGGATCGCCAGGGAGGTCCTCCCATTCCCGTCGATCTGCAGCCAGGCGAGGCGCCAGCGGTCACCTTCGGCATCGGCTTCGCCCTAAACGACCGTACCGCGCTGACCTTGAGCTACCAGCAGACGCATGTCTTCTCGGCCAGTTCGAACGGCGAGAAAATTTCGGGATCCTCCTACTCATTCGGTACATTCAATTTCGGTCTGGGCTACCAAATATCGCAGTCTACGCGGCTCAATCTGAGCATCGGCATCGGCGCCGGTCCGAACACGCCAGCTGCGAAAGTGCTCCTTGAGGTTCCCTACAAATTCTCGCTTTAAGACACGGTTTTCATATATCCGCCGACGGCGGATGCAGGTGCTCTGTGTCAGGAGGCGGTGGCTTTACCGTCCCCGCGCTCGACAGCGATGGCCGACACCGCGAGAAGCGCGGCGGCCGTGCCATACAGCACCTCGTGCGGGACAAGCGGCAGCAGCGCGCCGGCGAGCAGCGGTCCGGCGCCGGCGCCGAGGTCGCGCCATGTCGCCAGCCGCGCCAGCGCCGGCACCCGGTCGCGCCCCGGGTTTTCGAACGCGACAACCGGCGCCGCGATCGGCTGGATCAGGCCGCGCAGCACGACGACCACGACCGCGCCGGTCCACAGCGCGTCGGCGCCGATGATGCCGAGCCCCAGGGCCGTCGCGACCGACAGCACGGTCAGCACCCGCCGCGCTCCATAGCGTTCGGCGATGCCGCCGCCGACCGGTCCGAGCAGGATTTCCGCTACGTAACGCAGCGCCAGAGCCGCGCCGGCCGCGAGCGCCGCATAGCCGGGCAGTGCCGCAGCTCCGAGCACCGAGAGGCCGAGCACAAAAAGCCCGTCGAGCGTTATCCTCTGGATGAACGACCACGTGTCGAGCCGCGACGGCAGCCCGAAGCGCGGCCGCGGCAGCCGTTCGGGCCGACCCTCGCCGCCGGGTGGCAACCGTGCCGCGAACGGGAACGCCAGCAGTGCCCCCGCGGCAAGCAGCAGGAACGCGGCGCGTGGTCCGGCGAATTGCGCGACGACCGCTCCCGCCAAGAGCCCGGTGACCGGTCCGCTGGCGGATCGCGCGCATCGGCCGCTTTACCGCCCCGCGCCTGACGGCTCGGCGGTCGCCAGTGCCTGCGTCGCGACATTCATCGCCGCGAAAGCGAGCCCCCAGAGCAGCCGCGCGATCAACAGCACCCACACGCCGGAGCCGATCGCGTACCCGAATGTGGCCACGAGCGCCGCGAGGCCGCCAGGAGGCAGGATGCCCGCGCGCCCCGCTCGGCATAGAGCCGTCCGATCCAGCCATACCCCGCGATGCGCACGAGCCGGTTCGCGGCGAGCAGCAGACCGGCCTCGGCGAGGCTGACGCCGAACGCTTCGTGGTGCAGCGGCAGGAGCAGATAAAGCAGCGTGTCGCCCGGCTGCGCAAAGGCCAGCGTCAGCGCGGCGTCGCGCGAATCTCGGTCGGCCGTGCCCAGCTTGTCGCCGCGGGGGTCGACGCTGCCTTCCGCAGTCGTCGCGATTTCCGGTGGGCTCATGCCGAGCCGAGCGCCTCGTCGAGGTCGCGGATCAGGTCGTCGGCGGTTTCGAGGCCGATCGACAGGCGCACGACGTCCGGGCCGGCGCCGGCGGCGAGGCGCTGCTCGTCGGAGAGCTGGCGGTGCGTCGTCGATGCCGGATGCAGAATGAGGCTGCGCGTGTCGCCGATATTGGCGAGGTGCGAGAACAGCCGCACGCTTTCGACGAGGCGCGTGCCAGCGTCGTAGCCGCCCTTGACGCCGAAGGTGAACACCGCGCCCGGCCCCTTCGGCATGTATTTCCTGGCCAGCTCGTAGTAGGGGCTGTCCTTGAGTCCGGCATACGAAACCCACTCGACGCGCGGATGGCCGGCGAGGAATTCGGCGATCTTCTTCGCATTCTCGACATGGCGGTCCATCCGGACGTGCAGGCTCTCGATGCCGGTCAGCGTCAGAAACGCGTTCATCGGCGACAGCGTCGGGCCGAAATCGCGCAGCGCCACCGCGCGTGCCTTGGTCGTGAAGGCGAAATCGCCGAAGTTCTCGTAGAATTTGAGCCCGTGATAGGCCGGCTCCGGCTCGCTCAGCGACGGAAATTTGTCGCCCGCGCCCCAGTCGAAGCGGCCCGATTCGACCAGCATGCCGCCGAGCGCCGCGCCGTGCCCGCCGAGGAATTTCGTCGTCGAATGGACGATCAGGTCGGCGCCCCAATCGAACGGGCGGCACAGATAGGGCGTCGCCAGCGTGTTGTCGACGATCAGCGGGATGCCGGCGTCATGCGCGACCGCCGCGACTTTTTCGATATCGACGACGATGCCGCCGGGATTGGCGAGGTTCTCGACAAAGATCGCCTTGCACCGCGGGGTCAGCGCGCGGCGGAAGTTCTCGGGATCGGTCGGATCGACGAAATGGCAGGTCCAGCCGAGTTTCTTGAACGACAGGCCGAACTGCGTCAGCGAGCCGCCGTAGAGATTGCGTGACGCGAGGAATTCGTCGCCCGGTGACATCAGCGTGAAAAACGCGAGGAACTGTGCGGCGTGGCCCGAGGCGGCGGCAACTGCGGCGCGCCCGCCTTCGATACTGGCAATGCGCTCCTCGAGGACCGAGACGGTCGGGTTGGTCAGGCGCGAATAGATGTAGCCGAAATTGTGCAGGTTGAAGAGCGAGGCGGCGTGATCGACGTCCTCGAAGACATACGAGGTCGTCTGATAGATCGGGGTCGAACGCGCGCCGGTCGTCGGGTCGGGGGCGGCGCCGGCATGCACCGCCAGCGTCTCGAACCCGTAGCCGCGATTGTGCGACGGCTGCGCGGCGGCGGCGGCCGGGGTTTCGCGGGCGCGGCGCGGTCTGGGGGCTTGCGGCGGGCGGTTCTGGATGATGCCGCTGTTAACGCCGCTCCACGACAATTCGCCGCCCAGGCGGCCGAACTCGATCTTCGGACAGCGGTTCATGACGACTTCGATGCCGGCGGCCTCCGCCGTGGCTGCTGCCGCGTCGTTGCGGATGCCGAGCTGCATCCAGACGACCGGCGCGCCGATCGCGATCGCGTCCTCGACGATCTTCGGCGCATCGGCGGACGGGCGGAACATATCGACCATGTCGATCTGCTCGGCGAGGTCCGGCGGAAGGTCGCGCAGCGAGGCGTAGACGGTTTCGCCGAGTAGCTGCTGGCCGGCGCTGCCGGGATTGACCGGGATGACGCGATAGCCCTTGCCCTGTAGGTATTTCATGACGAAGTAGCTGGGCCGGTTCCAGTTCGACGAGGCGCCGACCATCGCGATCGTTTTGACCCGTTCGAGGATTGCGCGGATCTGGGCGTCGGAGTAGGGGATCGGGTTGGGCTGGGTCATCGAGGCCTCGCGCGGGCGGGTATGGGGCGAGCATAGCGCCGCAAGGGGGTTTTTTGGCTTCTTCATTGCTTTGATATGGATCTCGCTGATTTTGTTTCGGTTCGGCGCGTTGCGCGGCTCGCCGCCGAGCCGGAGAAACGCGCCGCGCTCGATCAGGATGGCAGCTCAATCGAGCGGCGCTTATTGCGGCTGCAGGAGTGTCGGGATGCGCAACGATGATGACAATCGCAATGATTTCGGGCTGTTTATCGTTGCTTGGATAGGAGCGATGGTCGTCGTGGTCGTGATTATGTGGCTGCTCGTCTCCGTGGCAAATCGGTTCTGAACTATTTCTATATTTCACTGTGAACGCCGCGGTGTTGATTGGGCGCCGCTTTCCACGAGTTTCTCAGCCAAGCGTGTCGACTGCATCGGGATCTGCGGATAGCACTCTGCTGATCCGCCCCCGTTGTTGCGACGATACATGGCGGATTTGCGTGGGAGATATTCGATCCGTTCCCGAACGCCGATCGGTCCGGCACCGTCTGCAACCTCCCTGTGCAAAGAAGGAGACTAATACCAGTGCCGGATCAATTCGTTAGAGATATGCTCAGGATGATTGCCATGCTGTTCGCGCCGATGCTTGTCGGCGCGGTCCTGATTCCGCTGCTGATGCTGGTTTTTTCGTTGCTGGGCTACCCGTATTGACCGCGCCTTAGCGACATGTCCGGGCCGAGCCAATTTCCCTGTTCGCAGGGAATTTTTTCGCGTGTTGCCTCGCAAGTTATTGATAAACCGAAAATGATGGGGCAACCCGCAGGGAATTTCCGCGTCCGTTACAGGGAATTTCCTCAGCCGTAGCAGGGAATTTTCTCAGCCATTACAGGGAATTTGCAGGACGCATCAGGGAAGCCAGAGATTCGGAGCCGGTGTCGACGCGAGAACATTAAAGGAACATCGGCTGGAAGTCAACCTATTTCCCTTTCAGCGAACCGTCCCTCCGAGCACGTCGAGCTGAATCAGGATCGCCGGATTGCACGTCGCTTGTTGGTCCCGCGCTTGCGTTTTTGGATCAACGGCGGAGGGGGCGCTGTGGCGTCGACGCCACCACTCACGGCACAACTCTGATTGCCCGGCGTCTCCGCATGGGCTTCGCTAATGCTCGGTGCAGGCTACGCTTGCTGACTGAGCGATAGCGGCGAACCCTTTCGCGGTTTCAGGATTGTGGAGCCGCTTGATTTGGATCAATGCCGCAGTTTCACCGGAGGTTTAATTTTCGACGCACCGATACGCCAGGGCGAATTTCGTTGCAGCGTGCCATAGCGGGACGAAAACCGTCTCTCAGAATCGTCTCGCGGATCCGGGGGAATGGCACGTGACAGGTTTGCGGGAGGGACATCATGCTTATGAAATCAGAAAGGATGCTGTCGTTGAATTCCCGTTGGGCCATGGTTTTCATAGTCGCGGCATTCTCGTCACCGCCCCGATCGCTGCCGGCTCTTCCGCAAATGCCGCCAAGTTCAGTTTCACCCAAATCGACGTGCCGGGCGCATCGCGTACGGTCGCCCGCGGCATCAACGACGCGGGGCAGATCGTCGGGCCTTTTGACAACAGCACGGGTTGCCACGGTTTCCTCTACAGCGGCGGCAGCTTCACCCAAATCGACATGCCGGGCGCATTCCGTACGTATCGCCCTCGGCATCAATGACGCGGGGCAGATCGTCGGGTGGTTTCGGCGACACCACGGGTGCACGGCTTCCTCTACAGCGGCGGCAGCTTCACCCAAATCGATGTGCCGGGCGCAACCGTACACGATCGCCTACGGCATCAACGACGCTGGGCAGATCGTCGGATATTTTAACAGATAGCACGGCGTATCCACGGCTTCCTCTACAGCGGCGGCAGCTTCACCCAAATCGACGTGCCGGGCGCACGGGATATGGAGGTCCACGGCATCAACGACGCAGGGCAGATCGTCGGGTATTTTTGGACAGCACGGGTGGTCACGGCTTCCTCTACAGCGGCGGCAGCTCCACTCAAATCGATCCGCCGGGCGCCGCGTCTACGGACGCCCTGGGCATCAACGACGTGGGGCAGATCGTCGGGACTGCTTCACCCGGATGGCACGCTTCCTGTACAGCGGCGGCAGCTTCACCCAGATCGACGTGCCGGGCGCACCGGTAGGCGCCTACGCATCAACGACGCGGGGCAGATCGTCGGGTCTTTTCGCGACAGTACGGGTTATCACGGCTTCCGAGCCTCGGCCGCAGGCGATCCACATTTCATGACTTACGACGGTGTCAAATACGATTATCAGGGGCTTGGCGATTTCCTGCTGACCCGGTCGGCGGTTGATCAGTTTGAGGTACAGATTTGCACGAGCCCCTTTGACAATCGTCCTTCGGCCAGCATCATGTCGCAGGCCGCCGCCACGCTGTGCAACCACATCGTCAACTTCGACATTGATCGGGGCAGTGGAGGCTTTGTCTCGCTCGACGGTTCACCGCTGCCGTTGAGTATTGGCAGCCCGTTTCTTACTGACGATGGATGCGGGATTTCCGCACTTTCAGCGAAGCACTACCAGGTGGCGTGGAATACCGGCGAAATCCTGGATGTTATCGATAGAGGCAGATGGCTAAATCTGTCTACCGAGCTTTCATGGATCAGCGCGTTGGGTCCGATGGAGGGACTGCTCAGCAGCGCTGCCAATCCCGATGCTTGGCGGGTGACCGGCGCAGCCTCGCTACTCAGCCCTGTCCCGGAGCCGTCTACCCTTGCCCTTCTCAGCGTCGGCCTCGGTCTCACCGTGCTGTGCGTGATGCGTCGGCCAAAGAGCGGGCGCCGCCCGGATCGTGGCGAGCGGCGCCGTTCGCGTCAGCTGGCCTTGGCGTATTTGCCGGAGACCTGCGGGGTGTAGTCGGGGTAGAGGCCGGGGGTCTTTTGCGCGGCCGCTTCATGGCATTGCAGACGGGTGCGGCGCTCCCACTGCCGCTTCAGCTCGTCCTTGATGTTGAAGCCGAGCCGGCCGAGGCCCTCGATCTCGATCTCGACCTTGTCGCCGTCGATGAACGGGTTGAGGCCGCGATGGTTGGTGCCGGTGGCGACGATGTCGCCGGGCTCCAGGGTGTGGATCGAGGTCAGCCACTCGATGCATTGCGGGATCTTGTGCGCCATGTCATCGGTGTTGAAGTTCTGCATCAACGTGCCGTTGTTCCACAGCCGGATCTGCAATTTCTGGGGGTCGCGGATCTCGTCCTTGGTGACGATATACGGCCCGATCGGCGCGAAGGTGTCGCGCGATTTCATGTGGAAGAAGCCGCCCGCCGGCAGACCGCGCGCCGAGCCGTCGATGAAGTTGGTGTAGCCGAAGATGTAATCCATCGCGTCGGCGGCTTTGACGTGGCTGGCGCGCTTGCCGATGATGACGGCCATCTCGGCTTCGCCCTCGAAGATCGTCGCCGGCGCGTCGGGCAATACCATCGTGTCGCCGTTGCCGATGATCGCCGAGGGCGATTTGTGGAAGGCGTTGATCGGCGCCGGGGAACTGCGCGTGCCGTCCTCCATGTAGTTGACCGCCATGCAGTCGATATTGGTCGGCTTCGGCAATGGCGGACGGATGCGCACGCTCGACAGGGGCACGCCCTGGCCCTGCGACGCGGCCTGTTCGAGCTTCGCGCGGTAGCTTCCGAAGCGCTCGATCAGACCGCTGATCAGGTCGCCGGGACCGATATGCGGGATATCCTGCACGACGGCCGAGACATCGACGACGGTGTTGTCGCCCTTCAGCACGCCGAGCTTGAAGTCGTCGAAATAGAGGATTTTCATCTGCGTTCTCCGTCGCCTCGCATTATTGAGCCGCGCGGGCGGTCCGCCGGCGTGCCCGCGCGAGCTTATACCGGTTCTCCCGCCGGCCGGAACGGGGTTGTTTGCGGCGGCGACGGCGGCGGTTAACATGACCGGTGCGCATAGCGAGGGAGGAGAACATGCCGATCGCCAAGGTTCGCGGCGTCGCGCTCAATTACGAGATTCTCGGCGACGGCGGGCCGTTTGTCGTGCTGCAGCCGGGCGGGCGGCGCGCCGGGGCGTCGCTGCGGCCGCTGGCCTCCAAGATCGCCGAGGCCGGCTACCGAGTCGTCATCTACGACCGGCGCAACACCGGCGCTTCGAGTATCGCGATCGACGGCGAGTTGGAAAACCAGGAATGGGCCGACGACCTTTACGAATTGCTGCGCGAGATCGACGCCCAGCCGGCGTTTGTCGGCGGCAGTTCGTCAGGCTGCCGGCTGGCGCTGCTGCTGGCGTTGCAGCGCCCGGAATGGGTGCGTGGCCTGTTGCTGTGGCGGGTGACCGGCGGGGCGCATGCGGCCGAGCACCTGACAAACCAGTACTACACCTCGCATATCGAGGCGGCGCGACGGGGCGGCATGGCGGAGGTCTGCAAACTCGACCATTGGAGCGAGGTGATCGGGATCAACCCACAGGCGCGCGACGCGTTGATGGCGTTTGATCCGCAGGATTTCATCGCTCGCATGGAACGGTGGCGGCAGGCCTTTCAGGCCGGCGCCGATCATCCGGTGATCGGGTTGAGCCCGGCCGAGCTGCGATCGATGACGATGCCGACCTGCATCGTTCCCGGCATGGATCCGGTGCATCCGACGGCGGCCGGTCAGGCGGCGCACCGTCTCCTGCCGAACGCCGAATATGCGGAGGTCGTGACCGAGCAGCGGGCGACGCTCGACGAGGCTTTTTCCGACTGGGGTGCGCGCGAGGGGCTGCTCGCGGCGCGCTTCATCGACTTCCTGCGCCGACACGGACGGCGATAGAAGGCGGCGCGCTAGACGGCGAATCAACTGGCGGGCCGCCATTTGTCGCCCGAGCGGACGAGTGGCGGCACTTCGACCGGGAACTCGTTGTCGATCGTGTATTCATAGCAGCGGATGCGGTCGACTTCCGGAAAGGCCGCGCCGATCGCTTCCAGCGCCTCGCCCAATGTTGCGAAATCGCCGGCGAACGCCAGCCGGCTATTCCACACCCCCCGCGGCGTTCGGGTCAGCATCCCGACCGTGTAGTCGTGCGTCTCGGGGACGCGATCGAAATAGGCGGTGATTTCGATGCCGACGCCGCCGGTCTGGAGCGTCTCGTCGCGTGTGACCTCGACGCGGTAGGTTTCGTAAGCCATTGCAGCCTCTAAGTTTATTGCCGCGGTCGTCAGGGTGTTATTGCGGAGCTGCGCACCCTCGACCCAGCCGAGATGACGAACGCATTTATGGCTGGGGAGGTCACATTCTCTGAATGCGGCTCGTCAAGCTAGTCGCTATCCTTGGAGCGGCTCGGAGCTGGCTTTCGGCAGGATTGATCGTTGGTGCAGGGCCGACAGGCCTGGTAGTCGCGATTGAATTGGCACGCCGAGGGATCCCGTTTCAGCTGATCGATAGACGCCCGGAACCGATGAAAACCGTGAAAAGGGCGCGCCGGAACCGTTTAGCCGCCTCTTCATCGGCAAGCGTATTCCAACCGGATTGAGGGCCGATTTTTACGATCCGTTCTTCGAATTTGTCATCCTGGAAGAGCGGCTTTTTGACATGCCGGAGTTTCACCCATACAGGCGCTCCCGCAGATACGGCGCCAATTTTTTACCCGCGATTTTAGAGCCAACACCTTTCAGCAGACCAAGGAGCAGCTACGCTACCGGCTTCAAGGGATTATCGAGAACCCGACTATCGCGGCTCTTTTCACCTCTCAGGCAACGAAGGTTGACATCTTCACCGAACTTAATAACGGGGCAGTGATTCTCGTTGATACCGCGAAGGATTTTCTCAAAGGCTCCTCCTCGCATTTTGGCCGCATGTTTATCGCTCTCACCTTGCAGGCCATACTTGAGCGAGCCGCCATTCCCGAGAGCGAACGGCGCAGTACGTTTCTCGTGGTTGATGAGGCAGCGGAGTTTTTTGACCAGAATGTTGAAGATTTATTAACGGAAGCCCGTAAGTACAAACTTGGGTGTTGTTTCGCTCACCAGCACCTTGATCAGTGTACGCCGCAATTGCGCGCATCGTTTGCAGCCGACACTGGGATAAAGATGGCGAGCAGTCTCGACCCAGGACGCTAGAGCGCTCGCGCCGGACATGCGTAAAAGCGGACCCAAAACCTCTGTCAGACGCTCTTATCTACGGGTGAGGATTGACCGTATGAGTGCCCTATTTGTGCCCCGTGCCACCCGAAAATCCGCTAAGTGGTGGAGCGGGTGAAGGGAATCGAACCCTCGTCGTAAGCTTGGGAAGCTTCTGCTCTGCCATTGAGCTACACCCGCAAACCCCGGAGTTATCAGTTATTTCGACTTCGTCCCGGTTTTTCTTGGCGGCGGTTTGGCACCGCGTCGTATGGCGGTTCGGAATGTAGCTGTGCCGGCATTCCGATGCAAGCGCGTGCACTCCTCGATCTCGACCGTGCTTGGGTCTCGGGTTTGCGATCGTCTCGTGAAATGCAAGGCCGCTAACCGGCCGCGTCCAGCTCCGGGTAATGGCGGAAAACGCCTTGCTCGTTGAACGCGATACGACGCGCGGATTGCAAGTAAGCCGCGATGTTCGGCCGTGCCGCGACACGGTCGTATAGCGCGACAACACGCGGAATACGCGGTTCGAACCGCGCCATCGCGCGCGGACAGGCATAACGCAGGCCGGCAACCAGCTGAAACAGCGATAGATCGCAGTAGCTGGTCCGCCGTCCGACGAGATGCCGGTCACCCCGTGGGTTGCCTTCGAGCACCCGCTCGAAATAGCCGAGATATTTCGGGATGCGATTGGCGGTGAAATCGGCGGCGCGGCGGCGCGCTTCGGCCTGCTGGTCGTCGTAGTAGAGGCTGGAGGCGATCGGGTGATGGGTGTCGTGCGCTTCGTCGACGATGTCGGCGATCGTTAGCTGCAGCTGATGCGCCCATAGCCGCCCGGCCTCGTCGCGCGGCGCCAGGCCGTGACGCCGGCCGAGGTAGAGGAGGATGTTCGCGGTCTGCGCAATCAGCACGTCGCCATTCTTCAGAAACGGCGGGGCAAAGGGCGGAGTCGTGTTGCCGGCCCCATCCATCAGCCGTTGCATCGCCGCGACGCCGCCCGATCGGCGCGCGACATCGACATAGTCGGCGCCGGCCTCCTCCAACGCGAGGCGGACGAACTCGCCGCGCCCCTGGATCGTCGGCCAGTAATAAAACTCATACGCCATCCCGATGCTCCTCCCGAACCATATGCTTGTTTGCCGGTCCGTTTCGCGTTAGCGTTTTGTCGAGAATTTGTCCTGTATCGCAAGTAATTTTTGTTGCATTGATCTCCATCTAACCGGTCATCCACGGCGTGTGATCGGTAACCCGAATGCTGTGGCTGCCGCCTCGGCGGGCGCGGCCAGGAGGGGGCGCATGCTCGTGCGACCCATGCTCGGCGGTTGGGAACCGCGCGGGATCGAGGCGATCACGACCGAGGAGGCGCGGCGTCTGGTGAGGCTGCCGGTACCCGGACTTGCCGGCGATCTGCATCAGGATCTCGGCCGCAGCATGCTGGCGCTGCGGATTAGCGGATCGCTCGCCGGCGACGACGCCCGCGACGAACACCTGAAGGAACTGCGCACCCGTTTCAAGGATGGCGCGCCGGTCGATTTCGTGGCCGATATCATCAACGAATCCGAACTCGAGCAGGTGCTGATCAGCGATTTCCGTCTTGAGGAACGGGCCGGCGATCCCGACGGCTTCCGCTACGAGATCGTCCTCGTCGAATACACCGAGCCGCCCGAGCCGCCGTCCCCGGGCTCTCGATCTCGGCCTCGACGATCTTGGGCTCGACATCGACCTTGGGCTCGACCTGCTCGACCTTGCCGGGCTGCTCGGCAGCGTTCCCGACATCGGCGACGTGCTCGCTCCGGTCCAGGAGGGCGCGGCCGGACTGAAAGAGGCCCTCGGCGGCGCCGGTTCGCTGCTGGCGCCGATGCAGCGTCTGTTCGGTTAGGCCATGCCGCTCGGCGCCGATCTCAGCGTACATCTCGATATCGGCGGCCCGGTCGGCACGCTGCTCGGCGTGCTCGACACGGCGGACGGCAATCTCGGCGCCATCGTCCCGCCGCTCGATCCCGCCGCGCGCGACAGCGCCGCCGGCGCCGCTTCCGGGATCTCGCTCGACGCGATCGGCGCGGCCCTCGTACGGGTGTCGGGCGCGGTGACGCCGTTGCTCGACCGTATCCCCGGGCGTCGAAAACGCGCTGCCCGAGATCGAGACCGCGCTCGCGCTGCTCGAACAGACCGCCGCGCCCGATCTGACGCAGCGGATCACCGACCTGATCGGCCGGCCTCGACGCGACGCTCGAGGCCGAGCGCGGCAGCACGCTCGGCCAGGTCTTGCGGATATTGGAGATCGTCAGATCCGCGCCCGAAGCGGCCTTGCTGCGCGATCTCGCATCGCAGATCGAGCGTCTGGTGGGAGGCCAGCCGCTTTCCGATACGGCGTTCGCCGGCTTTGCCGAAATCCTCCCCGCGATCACCGGAGCTGCCGCGGCGCTCGGCGGCATGGCGCGGCTCGAATCCGTTCTGGAGGAAGCGGAGCGGCTGTCGGGACTGGCCGCGGCGCAGCTCGACCGTGACAGCCCTGACCGGGATCGAGGCGGAAATCACCGCCCGGCTCGGCGATCCCCCGGGTTCGCTGGCGGGCTTCATCGCGTCCCTTGACCTGGGCGACGCCGCGGCGGTTGCCAGCGCGGCGCGCGAACTGGAGACGATCTCCGGCCGGCTCGGCGTGCTCGCCTCGACTTTCCGCGACGGCATGGCGTTCGGCGAGGCGACCCTGGTCCATCTCGACCTGACCGGGATCCGCCAGGCGGTCGAGGCGATCCGCGGCGAAATCCGCGGCGCCGATCTGGCGCCGCTCGAGCGCACGCTGGCGGCTCGGTGGCCGGGCGGCTGTCCGGGGTGGCCTCGCTCGATCTGGGCGGCGCGCCGATCCGCAGCCTCGAACAGCTGCTGACGGAGATCGAGGGTCAGGTCGAGATTTTCGCCGCCGGCATCGCGACGATCGACATCGCCGCGCTGCTCGGGCCGCTGGGCGAGGGGCTGGCGCAAGTCACCGCGCTTCCCGGGCAGCTCGCCGGCACGCTGCAGCATGCGGCGGACGCGGTCGGTGATGCGCTCGATGCGGTGCAGGCGGGCGTGCGGGCGCTACCGCTGGACGATGTAGCGGGGCAGCTGCGCCGGCTGGCCGGCGCGGTCGGCGACGCGATCGAGGTGCTGGCGGGGATCATCGGCGGGGTCGAGGACGCGATCCGCGCCGCCGCCGACGCCGCCGAGGGTGTGCTTCAAGGCGCGGAAGACGGGCTCGACGCCTTCAAGAACGCGGTCGACACCGCATTCGGCGCGGCGCGGCAGGTCATCGAAAGCGCCGACATCGACGGGATCGCGTCGGAGATCGAGGAGAATATCCGCGGCTTTCTCGACATCGTCGCCAAGGCGGACATGGCGCCGTTCTTCGACGCCGCGTCGGACGGGATCGGCACCGCGGCGTCGGTCGTCGAAAAGGTGCCGTTCGACCTGCTGCCGGATTCGATGGAACAGGACGTGGTCGATGCGATCCGCCCGATAAAACAGGTCGATGCCGACGCCACCCGCGTGCAGATCGAAGTCACCCTGGAAATCCAGGACGGCAAGTTCGACCTGCGGCCGACGATCGAAGCGGCGATCGCCGACCTCAAGACCCAGCTCGCCGCGCTGTCGGATCAAATCAGGGCGCTGGACCCCGAGGAGCTGGCGCGGCCGCTGCAGCAGCCGATCGACGATTTCAAGACCAGGGTTCAGGGCCTCAGCCTCGATGTCGAACTCGCACCGTTGCGCGAGGCCCTCGACACCGCCAAGGCGGCCGTCGCTGAGCTCGATCCGGCGCGCTGCTGGACCCGGTGGAACATGCGTTCGACGAACTGATCGCCGGCATCGACCGCTTCTCGCCGGCGCAGCTGATCGCCCCGCTCGACGAGCGGCTCGATCGGGCGCGCGAGCAGCTGATCGACAGCGGTCGGTCTGAGGACCTGGCGCGACCGGCTCGACGAGGTCGCCGCGCAGGCGGCGAGATCATCGCGCCTGCTCGACGTCACCAGCCTCGAGCGAGACCTGACGGTCGCCCTGCGGGATTTTCATGCGCAACTCGCCGATGAACCGCGGCTCGGCTTTCTCGATTCGCTGCTCGCCGCTCTTGCGCCGATCCTCGGCGGGGTCGGGTCGGCCGATGCGTTCTCGCGCGTCGCCGGCTGGATCGAGGCGGGCGGGGCGGCGGCGGCGCCGCTCGAGGAGCGGGCCCGCGCGATCCGCGCCGCTGTAGCAGCGACGAGCGCGGCGGTAGCGGCGAGCCGACCCGGCGGCGCTTGCCGACCGGCTGCGGACGCGGCTCGCCTCACTGACCGCAGCGATCGCCGCGCTGCCGGCGGGACCGGCCCGGCTCCAGCTCGAAGCATCGCTGACGATCGACGGCCCGCTTGCCGAGCTTGCCGCGATGCGCGCGCCGTGGCGCGGCTACCAGGAGCTGCTCGCGGAAGCGGACCAGGCTACCCGCGATCTCGGCGCCGAGGGTTTTCGCCGAAGTCAACGCCGTGGCGCAGCGTATCGCCGCCGCGGCCGCGCCGTTCGCGCCGCTCGGGAGCCTGGCGCGCAACATTCTCGGGACCGATCGGCCTCGGCTCGCCTCGATCGCGGCCTCGCAGGGCTTGTCGCCGATCTGCTCGAGATCGCGCCGCCCCGCCGCCTGGCGCAGATTGTCACGCCGCTGCTCGACGCGCTGCGCGGCCGGCTGCAGGCGGTCGTCGAGGCGATCATCGGCCCGGTGCGGGGCGCGATCGACGATCTGATTGCCGCGATCGACGTTTTCGACCTGTCGCCGGTGCGCGACCGGCTGCAGGCCATCACCGACGCGGTCAAGTCCGAGATCACACGCGTTTCGTCCGAGCGCGCTGCTGGCCGCGCCGCTCGCCGCGTTTGCCGACGCCAAGCAGGCGTTCGCCGCATTCGACCCGCTCGGCGAGATCAGCGATGCGCTCGACGCGCTGCGCGCGCGTGTCGTATCCATTCTCGGCAAGCTCGATCTCGGCAAGCTGCTGGAACAGCCGATCGCGATTTTCGCCGACATTGTCGCGGCCCTGTCGGCGCTCGATGTGGATCGGCTGCTCGGGCCGATCCTCGACCGCCTCGACGCGATCGCGGCACAGATCGAGGACGGTCTCGACGAAACTTTCGACGCGTTCAAGCGGCTGCAGCGGGCGCTGCCCGACCAGGTCGGCAGCACCTCGGTCAGCGCCAGCGTCAGCGTAGGCGTCGGTAGGAGGCGGAGCATGCCGGCAGTCGCCACCCATACGGCCATCATGCTGCTGGCGAAAGCGCGGCTGGAGGATCTGCGCGACGTTCTGGACGCGCGGATCCGGCACTATCCGGCGGGTCAGAAGCCGCTGGTGATCGAGCAGCGGCTGCGCGACCTGGCGCAGGAGGCGCTCGACAATTTTGCGGCGCCGCCGCTCGCCCCGCCCGACGTGCTGGGCGGCGCCCCGCTCGGCAGCCTTGTGTCGAAGCTCGCGGTCATGGGCGCGATGGGTCCCGACATACCGGCCTTCTCCAACGTGCTGCAGCCCGGGCAGGCGTGGGTGTTCGATTCGGTGCACAAGGGAACGCCCGACAGCAACCGCGAGCAGGTCATCGCGCGCACGGTCGATGTCGCGCTGGAGATCGCGGCGCAGGCCGTGCCGCGCATTCGCTCGGAGGTGCCGGCCGGCAGCCAGGACCTCGCGCTGCGACCGGATGCGGGCCTACGTGCAGGGCCACCTGTGCCATATGGCCGGCGATATCGTCTCGCACCCGTTCATCAACGATATCGAGTGGCACCTCGGCACCGCGGTCCAGAGCAAGCTGACGCATGCCGATGGCGAGGCGGCGCATGACGCCGCGGTCGGCGCAGCGGGTATTCGGCCGCGGCGGGCTGCGCGACGGTCCCGACTGGGAGGACGCCTGGCCGAAGACCGACACCGAGATACCCGATCAGCTGTTCGCGGCTTATGCCGACGCGCTCGAAGTGGTGCTGAAGGCGAAGACCAACCGGCCCAAGGGGCTCGGCGAATTCGAGCATCTGCTGAACCAGCTCGACCCGCCGACGCTCGACGACGGTTTCCTGCGCGACGGTTATGAGATGCTGAAGGGCGGCATCGTCCGCCATGTCTACGGCCATGGCGCTCCCGGCTGGGCGCTGCTGCTGACCCCGGCGATGCTGCCGGTCATCGCGCTGCCCTTCATGGCGCTGATCCTGCCGGGCCTGCGCTTTCTGCCGGAGACCGGCTCGGACGGAGACCGATACCGAACGCCAGGTTGTTCGAACTCGCTCGCGCACGCCCTGTACCCGGCCTCGCTGTCGGCGCTGATCTACCAGGCCCTCTTCATGAGCATCACGATGCGCGGCGTCACGGGCGCGGCAGATCCTCAGCCTGCTCATGATCATTGCCAATCTCGCGCTGGCGGTGCTGTTCTATGTCGAGGCCGGGCGCGAGGCGTGGTCGCCGGCAGCGCGCTGGACGCTACTCTTCGTCATGCCGCTGGTGCTGAACGGCAATCTTCCTGGCGCTAACCGGCAGCGACAGCATGCGCAAGACCGATGGCGGCAAACATCACAAGCGGCGCGCCGCGGCGACGCTGATGCCGGGGCTGTTCTCGATCGGCATGTTCGTGGCGTGGGTGATTTTTCTGTTGTCTGTTCGTCGCTGTTCCTGGCCCCGTTCGCGGCGATCAGCGGACTTGCCGAACTGATCGGCGACGCGGGCTTCAACCCGATCAGCGCCGGCCTTCTGGATCGCCGCGGGAATCTGGGTGATCGTCGGCGATCATCTTGTGGGTGAAGCTCTCGTTCAAACTGCGCGACATCCAGTTCGCCGAGACCCCCGATCTGTTCGCGGCGCGCAAACGCCATGCCGTCCGCCTGTTCGACGAGGAAACGCTCTTTCTGCTTCCGCGGCACGGCGCCAACGGCTGGCCCATTTCCCGTCCGACACGCGCGACCTGGCGCGGCTGTGGTGGATCGGCGAAGGCACGATGAGCATCCGCTCCGACCGCTTCGGCCTAGCCTTCCGGCTGCATCGCGACGGGGCGGACCTGCCGGTGCAGCTGGTGCCGGCTCCGGTCGCGCCGATGACGCTCGACGAATACCTGACGCTTTCTCGGCGCGACGATCGTCGACCACCTCGGAGACGGCGGCGGACTGCAGTGACGCGCGCGCTGTTCGCCGGCGAGGATTACGACCTGCCGCCGGGCGCCGTCTTTGCCGCGCATGGCGACGACTGCGCAGACCGAAAAGCTCGAGGACGGTCGGTCGCTCGCCGGCGCCGCGCAATTCGTGGCGCTCAACGACACCGACAACGACGACACCTTCGTGCTGCGCCACGTGCCGAAGGTGTGGCAGTCGATCCGGCTCGGTCCGCTCGGCCCGGTGCCGCGCCCGAGCCTCGAGCGCGAGGGCGAGATCGGCAGCATCGAGATCGCCAACGGCTATGCCTATGTGCACGACCACCGGACCGCGCTTGAGCCAGAACCGGATCGATTCCGAGACGCTGATGAGTATCGCCGGGGATGTCGGGGCGCTGCTGTGCCTCGGCGCCGTGCCGCATCTGGCCGGGCGCGACGGCGAGCGCATCTTCCAGGTCTTTCGCAACTGGAGCCTCGATCGCCGCCGCGTCAACGAATGGCGCATGCTGGTCGCCGGACGGGCCTGGAGCGAGAAGGCCGCGCCCGACCGCTATGACGACAAGATGCCGAGCGGCTCGCGCGGACCGTCCGACCCGGCGGCGTGGCGCGCGCCGATCGGCGCGGCGGCGGCGGCCGAGGCGGAGCAGACCGCGCTCGGAATCGGCTGGGTGCCGACCTTGCGGAAATGGCTCGACGTGATGCGCCAGCCGGCTCAGGATCCGAATGCCGCGACCCCGCTCGGCCCCGATGCATCCGACCAACCAGGCGCTGAGCCGGGCGGTTGCCTGGCTGCTCGATCTGCCCGAGCCGGCGACGCGGGTGAACTGAGGCGCGGCGATGCCCGAAACCGCTTTCCTCAACGCGCTCGCGGCGTTCCTGCGGAACCCGGGCGGCTGACGCCGGCGCCGGCATCGGTCGGCATCGCCGAGCCGGCCGCCGCCGGTGACGCGCCGGCCATCGCGCTGTCTCTGCCGGCGGTGCAGCGCCTCGGCCCCGGCGGCAGCGGCGGCGGGATCGAGCCGATGTCGGGGGCGCTGGCGGTCGATGTCGCGATCGATCTCGCGGCGCCGTTCCTGCCGGATCTGCCGGGGTTCAGCCTGGTCGGCGCCGACCGCCTGAGCCTGATCCTGCCGCATGGCGGGCTGGTGCGCGCCGATGGCGACACCGGGCCGCTCGCCGCGGCGGATTTTTCGCTGACTGTGGCCGGCGCGCCGCGTCCGCTGATGGCGCCGCCGCCCGCCGGCGACGGCATCAGCGTCGATCCGCTGCAGGGCATCGTCACCTTCGCGACGGCGCTGCCCGCCGCCGGCACGGTCGCCGCGCATTACCATATCGGCTCCTGGGAGCGGCGCACGACGCTGCTCGGCGGCGAGCTGCGGCTGGCCGTCTATGCGGCGGCGGCGGCCGATGTCGAAGCGCTGAGCGTCGCCGCGACGCGCGCTCTGCTCAACGGCAATGTCTCCGGGCCTCCCGGGCTGCGCAGCCTTGCGCTCGGCGAACTCGGCGCGATCGCGCCGCCCCCGCCCGCCGGCGCCAGTCTCCGCTCGCGTATTGCGCGATTCCAGTTCAAGTTCGAACATGTCGTCGATGATGCCTTCTCGTCGGGCGGCATCATCCGCAGCATCCCGATCGCGACCACGTTGAATGCGCTGCGCATCGACCCCGCCACGGGCTTGGAGGGTGTCGAGAGCGTAACCGAAACCCGATAGAGGGAGCGCCTTATGAGCGAGACCGTCGGCGAGCTGATCATTCCGGGCACCTATATCGAGGTCCGCGCCGAGGGACTGATCGGTGTCGGGGGCATCGCCACCGGCAATATCGGGGTGGTGGGCACCGCCAATCGCGGTCCGCTCGACGAGGTGGTGATCCTCGGCAGCTCGGCCGATGCGCTGGCCGTGTTCGGCGCGCCCGACCCGTTCCCGGACGATCCGGCCGCGACCGCGCATCTGACGCTCGCCCGCACGCTCGACCAGCTGTTCGCCGGCGGCGCATCGACCGTCTACGCGGTGCGGGTCGCCAATCTGGCGGCCGATGTCGAGATGCGGTCGATGACCTGGCAGGTCGCGGCCGGCGCGACCAACCTCTTCACGCTGACGGCGACCTCGCCCGGCACCTGGGCCAACAGCATCCAGGCGACGCTGACACCCGGCGCCGACGGCGGACCGGCCCGCCTCGTGCTGCAGCTCGGCCGGGTGCGCGAGGCGTTCGAGGCGGCCACCGCGGCCGCGCTTGCCCGCGAGGTGAACCAGGAAAGCTCGCTGGTGCGCGCCGGCGCAGTGGCCGCCGCCAATGCGGATGCGGCGCCGACCACCGTTACGCCCGCTGCCGCCGACGCCCGCGGCGGTCCGGACGGCGCCGGGGCGATGGGCACGCTGATCCCGGAGATCGCCGACGGCCTGGCGCTGCTGGAAGGCGAGGAGATCAACATCGTCGTCGTTGCCGGATACGGGGCGGACACCGCCGCCGCGGCGCTGCTGACGCATCTCGAACACACCGAGAGCGCCGGCAACGAGCGCATCGCCATTCTCGGCACGCGCAGCGACCAGCTCGCCGGCATCGCCCAGGATTCGGCGGCGCTGTCGAACGGCCGCGTCGTGCTGGTCGCGCCGGGTCTGCGTCACCAACGATGCCGCGCAGCCGGGCCTGCCGCAGATCGAGCTGCCGCCCGCCTACGCCGCGGCGCTGGTCGCCGGCAAGCTCTCGACGCTGGCGCCGCATGTCAGCCTGACCAACAAGGACGTGCCGGCGCCGGGTCTGACCCAGCTCTACAGCCGCTCGCAGCAAAAGCAGCTGCTGCAAGAGCGCATCATGGTGCTGTTCCGCAATCTCGGCTTTCGCGCGCTGCGCGGGCTGACGACGGATACCGGGCCGTTCCGGCAGATCTCGGTGCGCCGCATCGTCGATTACGCCAAGGCGGGCGTGCGCAAGGGCTCGAACCCGTATATCGGGCGCCTCAACAATCCCCGCGTCCGCACCGCGCTGCGCGCCACGCTCGACGGCTTTCTCGCGCAGATGGTGCAGGACGAGATGCTGACCGCCTACACGCTCGACGTTGCCGCGACGCGGCGCCAGGAGATCGAGGGCATCTGCGCGGTGACGATGACGCTGCAGCCGACCTTCTCGATCGACTTCATCCGCGTGACAATGATCCTGCAATAGCCCGCCGCCAGGAGGGCCAGGAGGCCCAGGGAGGGAACAATGGCGACCAACGTCTATACCGGCGCCGACGGCACGATCTCCGTCGCGGTCGAGGCCGGCCCCGAAGGCGACCTTGCCGGCGAGGTCGAGACCGCCTATGGCCTGGCGCCGGTCGGACGCGTCAGCGGCGTCACCGTCAAGGTGACCAACGACGTCAAGCCGTTCCACGAGATGGGCCAGCGCTTCGCGACCGAGCTGCGGCCGGGCAATCTCAATGTCTACGGCACGATCGGGCGGGCGCATGTCAACGGCGCCCTGCTCAAGCTGATGCTCGGCGCCGGCCCGGCCCAGAGCCGGCCGCAGGGCTCGTTCCCGAACCCGTCCTTCAATCTCAGCATCCGCATGGAGAACCCGGCGCTGCCGGGGAATTTCTCGTCGGTGACGGTGATGGGCGTGAAGCTCTCGGAGTGGAACTTCACGCTGCCCGAGGACGACTTCATCCTGGAGAATGTCGCGTTCCGCGCGCTCTGGGTGAAGGTCGAGGACGGCTCGGCCGGCTGATCTGTCGATGGCCCGCCCGCTCAGCGCACAGGATCTGCTCGGCGGCGCCGGTGTGCGCCACACGGTGGCGATTCCCGGCGAGCTGCTGCCGGCCGGCGACGGCGACGCGGCCGCGGCGGCGAGGTCGTCCTGCGGCCGCTGACGCTGCGCGACGTGCAGCGCGTCACCCAGGCGGCCAAGGAGGACAGGGTGCTGATCAGCGCATTGATGGTGCAGCAGGCGCTGGTGCAGCCGGAACTCAGCGTCGATCAGGTCGCGAGCCTGCCGGCCGGGCTGGTGCGCTTTCTGCTGCAGGCGACGAACCGGCTGTCGGGCCTTGAGATCGGCGCCGGCGAACTCGAGGCGGCGGTGCGCGAGCCGATCGTGCGCGCCTGCTTTGTGCTGTCGCGCGAGTTCGGCTGGACGCCGGAGCAGTGCAGCGAGCTGACCCTGGGCCAGGTGCTGCTGTATCTGGAGATGCTCGCCCGCGGCGAGACGCCGGAGACGCCGCTGTGATGCGGCCGCCGCACAAGCTGCTTGCCGGGATGTGGCGCGAGGCGGACGCGGTCATCGGCGCGCTGGGCGCGTTGCGCGATGCCGAGCAGGCGGTGGCGGCGCTGACCACCAACCCGGCTGCGCCGCTCACCGAGATAGCGGCGATTGCCTGGGCCTTCGAAGCGCCGGACGGCACGGCGGCGATCGCGCAATCGCTGGCCCGGTTGCGCGGCACGGATCGCACGCGCTTCGGCGCGACGTATTTATCGCGCGCCGCCGATCGGGTCGGGACCGGGGATCCGACCTGGGGTTCGGCCCGGCGGCAGACACCATGCCGGCCGGCGCTGTCGGCGGCTCGGGCGGCGGCGGTAAAGCCCCCTTCCGCGTCGACCACGAGATCGCCGCCAACAAAGCGGCCACGACCGCGACCAATCTCAGGCGTTCCGCCGCGCCTGCGCGCCAGGCCTCCTCGGCATTGACCGAGGCTGCGCGGCGGGCGGCTACGCCAGCCGATCGGCACCAGCCCCGCTTCCGCCGAGGCGCGGCGGGCGGTCGATCTCATTCTCAACGGGCTGCGGCCGTCGGCGGCGACGCTGCTCGGCGCGCTCGACATGCCGGCGCCGGAGATTCGCCAGCCGACGAGAAGCCCGCGCCGGCCTTACCGCCGCCGGCAACGCAGATCGCTCGCGCCCTGACGACCGGCCTGGCCCGGATCGATGCCGCGCGTGGCGCGCAGACCGGGCGCCTCGCAGCCCCGATGCAGCGCCCCTGTCGATTGCGCGTCCCGGCCCAATCCCTCCCCGCCGGCAACGCCGGCCGCATCGGGGTTCCGCCGGCTCGCCGCCCTGTTCGCGCAGCCGGCCTCCGGGCCGGCAGCCGACCCGCTCGCCGGCATGCCGGAGGCAATGCCGGCTTTCGCCGTCGGTCCCGGCGGCCGGCGCAACCTCTCGTCAACAGCCGGCGCCGGTCTTCCCGCAGTCGACGGCGGGCGAGGCCGTCGCCCCGCGCTTCTCCGTCCCGCGGCATGTCGCTGAGGATGTTGCCGCCGAGGCGGAGGTGGCCGAGCTGCTGGCGCGCGTGCTGCGGCGCGAGGCAAGGCGCCAGGGCATCGCCGACGAGGGCGGCGCGGCATGAGCTACATGTTCCGTCCCAACGCCGTCATCACGCTCGACGGGCGGAGGTTCACCGCCGCCGAGGCGGCGCTCGCCGGTCTCGACCTGCAGCTCGGGCTTGGCGAATTCGGCGAGGCGCGGCTGTTGCTCTGGCCACGCTCCAAGCTCGCCGGCGCCACGATCGGGGCAAAGCTCGAACTCGCCCTCGGGGCGCAGGGGCAGGAGGAAGCGGTCTTTACCGGGGCGGTCGAAACCGTCACGCATGGGCCGGCCGCGCTGCTGATCGAGGCGCTCGAACCGACCGCGGCGCTGCACCGGAAATTCATCAGCCGCACGTTCCTCAATCAGACCGTCGCGGCGATCGTGCGCGACCTCGCCGACCCGGTCAGCGTCGCCGCCGCCGAGTCCGATCTCGAACTCGGGCAGTACGGCGTCGAAAACCGGCGCAGCGTCTGGTGGCATCTGCGCGATCTCGCGCGCCTCGCCGGCTGCGATCTGGGCGCCACCGCGGCGGGCGAATTGCTGTGGCGGCCGCGCGGACGCGGCGACACGCGCGCGCTGCGCTATGGCGCCGACATGCTCGCCTTTTCCGAAGGCGAAGGCGTTGCCGCCGATGCCCCGGCAATCGCGCCGCACGGCAGCGCCAGCGCCGCCGGCACCGATCGCTGGCACTGGGTCAATCCCGATCCGCTCGGCCAGAACCCGGACCCGGCACGGGTGCGCGGAGCGATCGTCAGCGAAGCGGCCGCGACAACGGCCAGCGACGCCGCCAAGGCGCGCAGCGCCGCGCGCGGCAAGTGCGGGCGCGTCACCGTCTGGGGCCGGCCGGAGGTGCGTCCGGGCGACGGCATCGACCTGCAGAACCTGCCCGGCGGCGACAGCGGCGGGCTGCTCGCGGCGGCCGCCACGGCGGCAGCGGCGGCGCTGGGCGGAGCAGGAGGGCGGCGGCGGTCCGGCATGGCGGGCCGTGCGCGTTCGCCATGTCTTCGAAGGCACGCGCGGCTTCGTCAGCGTGCTCGAACTGGAAGGCGGCGGGTCGGCGGCGCGGCGGCGGTCTGCCCGGGGGACTTCCGGGAGGCCTGCCGTGAGTTCGCTGATCGACGCGCTGCGCGCGATCATTCGCGACGAGCTGGCGGCGCGACGGCCGCCCGAACTCGGCATCGTGACCCAGGTTTATCCGGGCGACGGCGGCGCCGGCAACCATCAGGCCGATCTCCGCCTGCGCAGCAGCGGGCTCGAACTGTCGCGCGTGCCGGTCGCGGTGCCGCGCCTCGGCTTCTCGCTGCTGCCGCGGCCGGGCGATCTGGTCGTCGTGCTGTTCGTCGATGGCGATGTGCATGCGCCGGTCGTGGTCGGCAGCCTCTACGATTCCGATCGTCATCCGCCGCAATCCGCCGCGCTCGACGCCGCCTTCATCCCGCCCGACGACCAGGACAGCGCGGTCAAGCGCTTCCATATCGCGACGCCCGGCGGCGGCAAGCTGACGATCGACGATGGCGGTCTCGTGTTCGAAGCCGGCGGCACGAAGCTGCAGATCGCCCAGGACGGCGATGTCAGCGTGACCTCGGCCAAGGCCATTGCGCTCGAATTCGCAGAGCGGGCTCACGCTCAAGGCCGGCAGCGACATGACGATCGAGGCGGCGACCGGCCTCACGCTGAAGGCGGCGCAGGTCGCGATCCAGGGCCAGGCCGAGACCAAGCTGCAGGGCGCCGCCGTGACCATCGCCGGCATCACCAGCTTCAGCGCGGCGTTGAGGGCGCACGATGGCCGGACCGCCCGTATCGATCGGCTGCGCCGTGGTCCTCTCGCCCGGGAGCGGCCGGACCGCCCGACACCGGCGTTCATCAGCATCATCCCGCAGGCGATCGTCACCGCCAACGGCCTGCCGCTCGCGACAGTCGGCAGCATCTGCCAGATGGTCAATTCGGTGAGCGGCGTACCGTATCCGCTGCCGATCGGCCCGGGCGGCGGGTCGGGGTCGCTGCGGATCGCCGGTCAGGCGCTGGTGCGCATGGGCGACCTGATCCCGTCCGGCCCCGGCGTGCTCAGCATCATCGGGCCGCCGGCGGCGCCCTTTGTCGCCGACCAGGGAGCGCCGTGATGGCCAATCCGCTGCTCGGCCGCGATCTCGCGCTCGACTACCTGCTCGGGGCTTTCCGCGAGGATGCCGATCTGATCGCGCAGCGCGCCGGCGGCATCGCGCGCAGCGATCTCGCGCTGACCGAGGACGCGGACAACCTCGTGCAGGCGGTCGCCAACCGGCTCAAGACCCGGAAGGGCGAGCTGGCGGCGCTCGGTCATCCCGATTATGGCTCGCGGCATCACGAGCTGATGGGCGAGCCCAATGTCGAGCGCACCCGCAATCTGATCAAGTTCTTCGTCCTGCAGGCGCTGCGCGACGAACCGCGGATCGAGCGCGTGCTGCGCGCCGATGTGCGCGCCGAGCACTCGCCGCCGCGCGAAATCGTGCGGATCGAGCTGACGATCAAGCCGATCGGCGCCCAAGCCGCGCTCAACCTGGTCGTGCCGTTCTCGCTGGAGGGCGGCCAATGACCTTTGTCGCGGAGCCGTTCGGCCTGTTCGTCGACGACCTCTTGACGGGTCTGACCGGCGGCGTGGTTCGCGAGGGCTTCCGCTTCCTGCCCGAGGAGGCTCCGTTCCGGCTCGACCCGCCGGCGCCGCTGTTGCGCAACACGGTGCGGGTGCACGGCATTTCGGCCGGAGCGCACACCGTGTTCCGCACCGGCACCGACTACGTGATCGGCGCCGACGACACGATCGTCTGGCAGCAGCAGCCGGATGGCTCGCCGCGGCCCGGGCGCGATCCTGCCCGATGCGCGGCAGCCGGTTCTGGGTCAATTACGAGCACCAGGGCCTCGTCGAAGCCGCCCCGCGCCTGACCGACCGCAACCCCGGCAGCGTCACGCGGCTGATCGCGGAGACCTTCGCGCGCGAATACGCGGTGATTTCGGGCCAGCTCGACGCGGTCTATCAGGCGGCCTTTATCGATACCGCCACGCGGCCGCGACCTCGACCAGCTCGCGCTGCTGCTCGGCGTGACCCGCGTCACGGCGAGCGCCGCCAGCGGCAGCATGGTGTTCGCCCGCCGCACGCCGTCGCCGGCCGACGTGTCGATCCCGGCTGGGACGCGCGTCTCGACCTCGGACGCGCCGCCGACGCTGTTCGAGACGACCGAGGCGCGCACGCTTGCGGCGCGGCGAAATTTCCGTCGAGGCGCCGATCCGCGCGCTCGTCGCCGGACGCGACGGCATCGTGCCGGCCGGCGCGATCGGCGTGCTGCATCGCCCGCTGCTCGGGATCGAAAGCGTCACCAACCCGCAGGCCACCGCCTTCGCCACCGCGGCGGAGGACGACGCCGCGCTGCGCGCCCGCCTGCGGCGCCGGCTGGAAGCCTCGGGCAAGGCCACGACCGGCGCGCTGATCGGCGCGCTGAGCGGCATTCCGGGGGTGCGCGAAAAGGACATCCGCGTCGCCGAGGACCCGATCGCCCGCCCCGGTCTGATCGAGATCGATGTCTCGCTGCCGCCGCAGCAGCAGGACGCGGCCGCGCTCGATGACGTCGCCGCGCGCGCGCTCGCGCTGATCGAGGAGACGCGGCCGGCCGGCGTGCGCGTCCTGGCCCGCCTCGCCGCCCCGCCGCAACCGGCCGGAGAAACGCCGCCGCCGCCCGGCGGCATCCCCGACGAGGGACCCTCGCCGGTGCAGATCGTCGCGGGCGACACGCTGTTCTTTCCGGTCGATGTCAACGCCGTGCTGGTGCCGACGACGCTCGGGCTCTCGGCGGCCGAGCAGAACGCGCTGCGCGTCGCCGGCGAGAACGAAATCCGCGCCTTTATCGAGGCGGCTGGGCTCGGCGAAGCGCTGGTCTACAACCAGCTGATCAGCCGGCTGATGGCGATCCCCGGCATCCTCGACGTGGCGCTGGAGATGAGCCCGGCCGGTGAAGCCGGGGCGAAGCGCAAAAACATCCTGCCCGGCAAGCCCGCCGCGCGGGCCGCCGCCGGCGCGATCACCGTCCGGGTCGGCGGCTTGCTGGTCGTGCTCGACGTCTCGCTGCGCATCACGCTGAAGGGCGCCGGGCTCGAAGGACCGCCCGAACTGCAGCGCGAGAACGCCCGCCAGAAGGTCGAGTCGGAGCTGCGCGCCGGGGTCGGCCACGCTTGCTCCCGATGACGGCTCGGGCTCGGGCACGGTTACGGTTGCGGCGCTGCGGGCGCTGCTGCTGACCGCCGACGAATACACGGTTGACGATCTTCACTTACCAGGCGAGCTACGAGGATGCCGGGCTGCGCGTGTCTGCAGCGCGACCCGGCGCTGCCGATAACCGGGATCGAACGGTTCTGGATCGGCTCGGTGACGCTGAGCAACGAGGCCGCCGGATGAGCCGGGTCGACACGCTGCTCGCGCGGCTTGCCCGCCCATCTCGAGGCGGACGGCCGGGCAAGCTGCTCTACGAATTCGCCGCGGCGCTGGCTCGCGATCTCGACGTGCAGGCGACCCAGCTCGCCGGCATCCGGCGCGCCCATCGGCTCGGCGAAGCCGACGAATTTGCCGATCTGTTCGCGCTCGCCGCGCTGCACGGCATCCGCCCGGCGAACTGGACGGCCTGACGCTGCGCTTCGCGCGCACCGAGGCGCGGCTCGCGGCGATGCTCGGCGCCGCAGCCGATCGCGCCGCGGCGCTGTCCGCGGCCGAGGCGTTGCTCGAGTTATGGGGGCTCGACCTCGCGGCGCCCAGCTCGCCGCCTTCGCCGAAATCGACGACGCCCGACCTTGCCGGGGCTGACGGCGCGGCGGCGCTCGACCGGCTCGCCGTCACGGCGGGCGACGCGCTGAGCTATCCCCGCCAGATCGAGGCGGCACGCGCGCGCGTCCAGCGGATCTGCGCACGCCACGCCGACGGGAACGGCACGATCGCGGCCGTGCTCGAAGCGGCGGCAATCGCGCTCGATCTCGACCTCGATGCGCTGGAGCACAGCGACGACCATTTCATGCACGCCGCGTTTGCCCGCGATCGGCTGCGCCTGCGCCCGCCGCCGCTGCCGCCGCCCGTGCCCGGCGGGCCGCCGCGCGTTCCGGCGCCGCTTGACGCCGGCCGCGGAAGTGCTCGGCCTGATCGAAAACCCGCTGCGCCGCGCCGGCACCGATCCGGTAGCTCGTCATTCCGGCGAGCTGTTTCATCTCGTCCGGCGCGGTTTCGAGCGCGCCCTGCTGCAGGTGCGGATCACCGGAATGGGCGAGACGGCGCCGCTGACCTTCGGGCCTGTGCTGGTCAATCGCGACGAGGGTCACGGCGTCGGCTTTGCCGGGATCGTGCCGCCGAACGCGCTGCTCGTGTTCGACGAAAGCGGGCGCGTGACTCTCGACGGTGCCGACGTGACCTCGTTCGCTTTTGCCTTCCGGGGCGCGACCTTTGCCGATGCGGATGCGCCGGATGCCGAGCACGACGCTGTTTTCGACACGGACTTGTTCGCCCTCGCGACGCCCGGACGGCGCGCTCGATCGGAGCTTTACCTTTCCCCATTCCGGCGAGAGCATTCCGATGCCGGGGGTTGCGATCGGCGTGACCCGCTTCGCCTACTTCGCCAATGAGGCTTATTTCGCCGCAGATGACGGCCCCACCGTGCTGCCCGTCACGCCGCGCCCGTTCCAGGGCATCTACGACGCCTCGGTCTACAACGCGGCGCCCGGTTCCGACCCGCCGAAATCCGGCGCGCGTCGCGCTGAGCTGGATCGAGCACGAGGCCTACAAGATCCGGCTGATGATCCCGCCCCGGTTCCGCCAGTTCGAGGACGATCCCGAGGCGCCGGAGCTGCGCCGGCGGCTGGCGCAGGCGGTCAACCGTTTCCGCCCGGCCGGCGTGGCGCTCGAAATCGGCTTCGTCGACGAACATTGGGTGCTGGGCGAGGGCGTGCTCGGCGAAGCCGGCGGATCGGCGGTGGCGGCGCTGACCGCCGGTATGATGCTGTGGCCGGCGCCGGCGGACGGCGGCTGAGGTCGCGGCAGGCCGGGCAGAGCAGACGAGGAGGCGAACATGCCGCTGCAACCGTTCGATGCCAGGCAGGTGCGGGCCGGCGAGCCCGTTACCGCCCAGGCCTGGAACGACATCGTCAACGCGATCGTCGACTTGCGCGGCTTCGTCGAGGCGACGACCGGGGCGCGGCTGCAGGTTAACGTCGCCGGACCGTCGATCGAGACGGATTCGGTGCGGGTCAGCGCCATCGCGGCCGATGGCGGGGTCACCGACGCGGCCCCGCCGGTGCCGCCGTCGGACAGCTTCACGCTGATCGGATCTGCTGCCGGGCTCCTACACGATCCGGGCCGAGGCGCGCGGCTTTACCGCCGCCACCGCCGCGGTCACCGTCCCGGCGGAAGCTCCGGTGTCGCTGACGCTGACCCGCAGCGCACCCGCCATGCCGGCGGTGTTCGGGCTGACGCTCGAACAGGCGCTCGCGGCGCTGCAGACCGCCGCGATCGTGCCGGCGCGCGTCGTCGACATTACCGGGCGCGACGTGCCGCCGGCCAATCCCGGGGCCGAGTTCAACGCAACCCTGGTGCTGGTTCAGGTGCCGCCGCCCGGCTATCCGGTCGCCGCCGACAGCGGCGCCCAGCTCGTCGTGTCGGCCGCGCTTGAAGTCGAGGCGACGATCGAGATGCCCTCGCTCGCCGGTCTCACGCTGGTCGAGGCGCGGCGCGTACTCGATCAGCTCGGGCTGGTGCTCGGCAACGTGCAGACCCGCAACGACCGGCCGTCATGACAACGGGCGGCTTGGAGGTGTCACATGTCCGATAGATCCATTCTGAGCGCTGCCCTCGGCAGCACCGCGCGGGTCTCCGGCGTCGCCGGTGTCACGACGAGCCAGCCGATCAAGGTGATCGACGTCAGCGAGCGCCCGGCGGTCGCCAACGTGATCCGCGACGGCAAGCAGGTCCCGGCGGTCGGCGTCAGCCAGACCGATCTGCAGAACTGGCTCAATGTCGGAGTGATCGGGCCGATCGAGGACCGCCGCCGCGTTGTCACGCAGTCGGTGCCCGGCCGGCACGCGGATCGCCCGCAACACCACGGTCGACATCGTGCTGGCCGAACCGGCCATCATCCCGATCGGCGTGCTGCAGCAGCCGCACCGGTCGCTGGTCGACGCCAATCTGACCGTGCAGACAGTACTGACCAATTTCCTGGCAGACCCCGAGATCCGCAACGCGGTGCTCGACGCCGACCGGCCGGACCAGATCCCGGCGGCGACGCAGCAGCGCATCAGGGACGAATTCGTCGCCAACAACGCGCCGATCAATGACGGCGATCCGGCGCGCGATTTCAGCTCCGCGTTTCGGACGCTGAAATCCGCGGCCGCGTTCGGCTGATCGCGACGATGGCGCTCTCCTCCGCTCTCGGCGGCTTCGTCACGGTCAGCGGGTCCGGCGGGTCGTTCCTGGTCGCCGACCTGTCGCAGACCGAGGCTTTTATCGAGCCGGAACCCCATCTGGTCGCCGAAGGCGCGCTACGCCGCGATCTCGACATCGAGCTGGACAGTAATGCGCTGGTGGACAAATTCGAGATTGTCGTCACGGCCAAACCGGCGATCGCGACCCTCGCGGCCGAGGTCGCCCAGGTGCGGATCAGCGGCACAACAGACCTGATCATCGATTTCGGGGCGCCGCGCACGGTCGCGATGGTGCGGCCGGGCGGCGGGTTTGACCTCGACCAGGTACTGAGCTGGAACGGCATGGCCTTCGCCACCCAGGTACCGTTTCATACGTCGGTTTCGGCAATACCGGCATTCTCGAAGAGACGCGGACCGAGCGGCTGCAGCTGAAATTGACCGGCAACGGCGACAAGGCGGCGCTGATCGCGGAAACCCTGGTCGTGCTGCCGGACGCACCCTCCGACCTCGAACTGCGCATCGACGACGGCCCGCCGGTCTGGCGGCAGCAATGGCGCCGTGCGGCTCGAACCGGGCACGGATCTGTCGCCGGATGGCTTCAATCAAAACGGCCAGCGCCTGGTCGATCTGACCGCCGCCCTCGCCGCGCTCACCGGCAATCCCGTGGCGCCCGCGGCCAAGACGCTTTCGCCTGGAGCTGACGAGCCGCACCGCCGGCCGGCTCGATCTGGCGGCGCCGGTCGAGCGGCGCAGCCTGCGCCATGTCTGGCGCGCGGTTGTGGCGGGCGACGCCGCGCCCCGTCTCGCCTTTTCGGATGAAGGCGCGGAGGCGCTGTCGTTGACCGCGGCCGGGATGCCCGCCGAGGCCGCAGACTCGGCGAAATCCGCGTGACCGTCGAAGGGGACGGCGCCGCCGGAACGCGTCCAGCCCCCGGTCGGACCCGATCCCTCGGATCTGGTCGAAATCGTGCTCGACGCGAACCGGGCCGCGCTGGTGCGGCTGGATCTCGACCCGAGGATCGCGAGCCTGTCGGGTCTGCGCCTGCCGCTGGCGGTCGGGCCGGGCGGCGCGCAGGCGGTGGTCGCGCTGTGGTCGAGCACCGCGGCGGGCGAGCCGGACGCGCCGATCGCAGCGGGCGTCAGCAAGCCGGTGCTGCTCGACGAAGGCGCGGAACGCTGGGTCTCGTTCGCCTTCGATCCCGTCGCCGTCGCGGCGCCGGGTGCGCCGTTGTGGGCGGCGGTGCTGGTCGGCCGGGGGCAGGCAATCTGGCGTCCGACGCTGGCTGCCGCTGTCGACCGACGAGGCCGGCTCGCTGCGGATCGGCCCGGCCGCCGGGCCGTGGTATCCGCTGCCGGCGCTGTTCGATCGCCGCCCGGGAAACGCGTTCGGCCTGTTGCGCGGCCGGCTGCGCTCGATCGGTTTGCCCGGCAAGGCGACCCCGATCGCGCCGGTGCGCCTCGATGCCGGGCTGGCGCCGGTCGAGGTCACGCCGAGCGACGCCGGGGTTCGCGTCAGCGTCCCCGCCGCGTCCGCCGCCCGAGCGCTCACCGTGACCGCGCTCGCGGCGATGACGGTGACATTCGCCGAGATCGATCTGGTGACAACCGGCTGACGGAGGGACGGCGATGGCCGACGACGCCCGCACCGTCTTTGTTGACGGCCTTCGGGTAACGACCGAGCACATGGCGCACCTGCAGGACCGCCTGCGGGAGGCGGTCTTCGACCTGCGCTGCGCGGTGGGCCTGGGGCGCATCGCCTGGGGGCTGCGCGCGACGCTCGCGGGCGATACGGTCACGCTGAACCCGGGTGTCGCCTTTGCCGCGAACGGCACCCGGCTGTCGATCGACACGGCGGCGGGATTGCCGGTTCCCGCCGAGGCCGGGGCGCTCCGTCTCGTGCTGACGGCGGCCAACGCGGATCGCGAGGCGCTGCGGGTCGGCGGCGAGCCGACGCTGATTACGCTGGTAACGACCCCGTCGCTCGAACCCGACGACGACAGCCCGGCCGGCCCGGACCGCCTGATCATCGGCCGGCTGAGCGCGGCCGGAGAGAGCGGACGAACCCTGAGCCAGGACGATGCCCTTTTTGCGGCGACCGGCGCCCACAGCCACAGCGGCGAACATGTGCAGGACGAGTTCGGCCGCTGGCGGTTCGACGGCGCTCCGATCAGCGTCGAGGGACCCCCGGGACCGCCTGGCGAGCCCGGTCCTCCGGGACCGCCGGGTCCTGCCCGGGGCGCCGGGACCGGCCGGACCGCCGGGTGCCACAGGACCCGCGGGTCCTCCCGGCGAGCCAGGAGCCGGCGGGCGCGCCCGGCACGACAGGACCGGCCGGACCGCAAGGCGATCCCGGACCGCCTGGAGCCGCCGGGGCGGCCGGTCCGCAGGGTGAGCCGGGGCCCGCCGGTCCCCCGGGCGAGGCGGGAGCGCCGGGACCGCCGGGCGCGCAAGGTCCCGGACCCAGGGACCCGCGGGACCCGCTGGCGCGACAGGGCCGGCCGGGTCGCAAGGCCCTGCCGGGCCTGGGCTCGACCCGGAGTGGCCATTCATCAGCGCCGTTTCCTGGAGACCTCAGGCGCGTGTTGCAATCCAGGAGGCGCTGAACCTGCTGGCCCGGCTGGAAGCGCGGCCGTCCCAGGCCATCGCCGCCGCGACGATCGAGCAGACCCCGCAGCTTATCGAGGTCTGGTTTGCCGCCGACGCAGACAACGGCCCGCGCCCCGGTACCGCTGCAGGTCTTGCACGGCCAGACCCGCATCCAGCCGGACGCCATTGCCTGGTCGCTGGCCGACACCACGGACGCCGTCGCTGCCGCGATGCGCCCCGGCGGGCGGATCACCGTGCGCATCCATTGCGGACTGATCCAGGCGAGCGACGGGCGGATGTTCTCGGCCGCGCTCGACGCGGTGACCGGGGTGACGACGCTCAAGGGCGCGGGCGGCGTGCACGAAACCTGGTTCTTCGTAACGCCGTAGAGGACTGGCGATGTCCGACGACCCCCCGCTTCCCTTCATCGAGGATGATCCGGACGAACGCGAGCAGCGGCAGCCGATACCCGAAACCTCGCTCGCCCTGATCACCGACGCGGCGATCGATCATGCCGCCGACCCGCCGCGCCGCGATGTCGAGAACGATGTTCTGATCTGGATGCCGATCGGGCCGCGCAATATCGGCGGCCGCATCCGCGCCCTGGCGCAGGACCCGCAGACCCCGCGCATCCTCTATGCCGGCGCGGCGCAAGGCGGCATCTGGAAAAGCGAAGACGCCGGCGACACCTGGAGCTCGCTCGGCACGCTGCTGCGCGAGGGCAAGGAGGTGGCGGCGCCGATCGGCGCGATCGGCCTGTGCCATCGCGACCCGCAGCACATCTATGTCGGCACCGGCGAGCCGGTGCCGGGTTGGCCCGGCGGGCATGGCCTGTTTTACTCGTCGAACGGCGGTACGAGCTTCACCCGCATCGCCCCGCCCTCCTCGGGCGCGGCCGGCGACCCGATCCGGGCCGACCGGTTCGAGCGCATCCTGGTCGATCCGTGGCAGCCGAAGCGCGCCTGGATCGCGGCGCCGACCGGGCTGTGGCGCAGCGGGCCCGGCGCCAATGCCGCCGCGCCGCCGGTATTCGGCGCAGCCGCGGACGCGATCGACGCCGCCCCCGTCGCCGGCAACCCGCAGGACGTCACCGATATTGCGATCGATTTCGGCAACCGGACCCAGGCCGCGCCGCCCGCGACGTTCACGGTCTTTGCCGCGGTGCGCGGACAGGGCGTGTTCCGCGCCACCTTCGATACCGCCACCGGCGCCTACCGTCTCACCGCGGGCGTGGCCTGGACCCGCCTTGGCGCGGCGGCGGCCGGTGCCGGCTTCGCGGCCCTGCCGACCGTCGCGGCGGCGCAGCTTGACGGCCGTCGCGGCCGCATCAAGCTGGCGCTGTGCGAGGGCAACCCGCAGCACGTCTATTTCATCATGGCGCAAGGACCGCCGCCGGCGGCGTCCGACGGCGTGCCGAGCCGCGTGTTCCATTCCGACGATGGCGGCAACCGCTGGCGGCAGCGCGCCGGCGGCCCGAATGCGCCGGATTCGGGCAGCACGATCGGCTGGTACGCGCTGACCCTGGAAGTGCATCCGACCAGACCCGAGATCGTCGTCGCCGGATCGGTCAATCTGAGCCAATCGACCGACAGCGGCCAGCACTGGACCCGCATCATGGACGGCGCCGCCTATGACCGCGGCGACCGGGCCCAGCACGCCGATCAGCACGCCGTACTGTTCGATCGCACCACCCCGGCCAACATCTGGGTCGCCAATGACGGCGGGATTTCGCTCGGGCAGCCGTCCGGCGGGGCGACAGCGTGGCGCAAGCGCAGTCACGGGATCCTCGCCGCGCAGTTCTACGACGTGACGGTGCACCCGACCTTCCCGTTCATCACCGGCGGCGGGCTGCAGGACAACGGCACTTGGGTCGGGTTCGCCGGCCCGTCCTGGTATTACGTCGATACGGCGGCGATGGCGGCGCGATCGGGTTCGAGCCGGGCGATCCGCAGCGGTTTCTGACGACGTGGCAAGGCGGCCTGGACCGCGACGGTGATCAATTCGCCGGCTGCGGCAGTGGGCGATGCCAATCATGAGGTCAACCGCATCCCCGATGTCGATGTCGCCGGGTATCGGCATTATGACCGCGACGACCACGCGCTGTTGAACAACAACTTCGCCAACGCCGACCCGCCGGTGTTCGGCGGCCGGCTCGAAGCGGTGACCGGATCCGCCAACACCTGGATCATGGCGCGGCGCAACCGGCCGTATCTGTCGACCGACGGGATCAACTTTCAACCCGCTGGCGACACCCGCCTTCACCGGAACCAATCCCGAGGTCAGCGCCATCGCCATAGCGCCGTCCGATCCCGGCGAACACCTGGTGGATCGGCACCGATAATGGCGAGATCTTCAGCACCTCGAATGCCGGGGCGCGTCTGGACGCCGCGGCACGCCGCGCCTATCCCGGCCGGCAGCCGGATCGCCGACATCGCGGTCCACCACGGCAACACCAACATCGTCGCGGTCGCGGTCGATAATGCGGCAACGCCGATTTTCCTGTCGAACGACGCCGGCGCGAACTGGCACGACATCTCCAACATCGGGAACCCGGCCAACAGCATCGCGCCGAGCCCGGCGGCCTGCGTGCGCTTCGATCCGCGCGGCGGCAACGGCCTCGCCGATCCGCAGACGATCTATGTCGGCACCGCCGCCGGGGTGTATGTCGCGCGCGGCGTCGATCCCGCAGCCGGCCGGCGGAGCCGCGCCGCAGGCCGTATGGCGAACGCTGAACAACGGCATGCCGCTGGTGCTGGTGCAGGATATGGAATTCGTGCCGCTGCGCGACGGCGCCGGCAACATCCTCGACCGTCTGATCCGCGCGGCGACGTTCGGGCGCGGCATCTTCGAGGTCAGTCTGACCGGCACCCCCGGGGTTCGCCTGCTGTTGCGCTCGACCGTGATCGACGACGGCCGCGAGCATTTGGGCGCCGCCGCGCTCGCGTTCGACCCGCGGCTGCGCCGCGCCGCGGCGCCGCAGCAGGTGCCGTTCGAGTTCGAGCACGGCTACGATCTGCGCATCGATGCCCCGGTGTCGTTCGATGTCGGGCTGACGATGGACGGCGCCGAATTCGACGAGGATCTGCGCAGCGGCCTGATCCGCCGTGGCGATCTCAACCATATCTACGTGCACGTCCAGAACACCGGCCACGCCCGCGTCGATGACGTGCGGGTCAAGCTCTATTTCGCCGCGCTCGACAATGCCGGGAACGCACCCGACCTCGACGCCGATTTCTGGACCAATTTCCCGAACATCCCGGAGCCGCCGCATGTCTGGCAGCAGGCCGGCGAGGTGACGCTGAGCGCGGTCGGCCCGGGTCAGCCGCGCGTCGCCCGCATCATCTGGAACGCGCCGATCGACCTCCCCGGCCAGATCGCGCTGCTCGCGCTGACCGACCACGAGTTCGACGGCTTTGCCGCGCCGTTCCCGACCCTGCAGGTCGATCCGCGGGTGCACGGCGCGGCGAGCCTGGTCCGCGTCGAGCGCCGCGCCGTGATGCGTGCTGCTGCGCACCCAGGGCGCGCTCTTCACGCGCGATACGATCGACGATACCGGCGAAGTCGGCGCGGTGGCCTGGGGAGCGCGCAGTCTCGACATCGTGATCCGCCAGGCGGCCGAGGCCGACCCGGACACCGCGTTCGCCTCGCAGACCGATCGGCGGCAAGCCGATGTTCTGGTGCGCGGCACGCAGAACCACATTTTCGTGCGGGTGACGAACCGGCAGGCGGCCGATGTCCAGGCGACCGTCCAGCTGTTTCAGACCGCGTTTCCGGCGTTTGCTCGCGGTACTGATTGGCAGGTGATTGGCGCGGCGGGCGGCGTGACCGTCACCGTTCCGGCCAACAGTTCCCGCTTCACGCGGCCGGGATTGATCTTCGATGCTCCCGCCAATATCGTGCCGGGCGAAATCTACAAGGCCATCATGCTGATCGCGCTGATCGGCACCGCCAACGACCCCGCGCCGAATCGCGCAGCGGTCACTGATTTTGCCTCGTTCTGGCGGTTTCTCGCGGCTAACGCCGAATCCAACAACGTCGCCTGCCGGGCGGTGCGCGTCGCCCCCTGATCGGCCGGAACCTCTAGTCGCCGCGCATCCCACGCGAGCGGCGCAGCACCAGCACGGCAATCAGCGCGAGCGGCACCAGGAACAGCAGCATTTCGAAACTGCCGTCTCCGCCGTCGGGCGCGATGCCGAATATCCGTTCGATAAAATCCACGCGTCTATTCGTATCGGGGTAGGAACTCGCTTTGCAGCTGCGCCGGAAACTGCAAACAGTCCCTCACAATAGCGGCATCCTGAATGAAAGCAACAGGACGGCGGATCTTCATCCCGTGTACGCCATCTGTTCTCGATGATGAAAGGTGCGGATTAACCGCGTGGATGCGCGGTATGCCACGTGCTACCGTGCTGCACTTGTTCTTGTGACTGACACGCCCGCGGCAATAAATTTTACAAATCGTGCAAGGAGTTATGGAGCACGATGAACACCGATGGCGCACGGCGCACCAGCCTACGGGGCAAGGTCGTCATCACCTGCGCGGTGACGGGGTCGATCCATACCCCGACGATGAGCCCCTATCTGCCGCTGACCCCGGACGAGATCGCGCGCGACGCGATCGCCGCGGCCGAGGCCGGCGCCGCGATCCTGCACCTGCACGCGCGCGACCCGAAGGACGGCCGGCCGACGCCGGACCCCGAGGTGTTCATGCAGTTCCTGCCGCGCATCAAGCAGGCGACCAACGCGGTCGTCAACATCACGACCGGCGGCGGCCACGGCATGACCTTGGAGGAGCGGCTCGCCGCGCCGCTGCGCGCCAAGCCCGAGATGTGCTCGATGAACATGGGCTCGATGAATTTCGGGCTCTATCCGATGCTCGACCGCTACAAGGAGTGGAAATACGAATGGGAGCCGCGCCAGCTCGAAATGACGCGCGACTTCATCTTTCGCAACACCTTCAAGGATATCGAGCGCATCCTCAAGGATCTGGGCGAGGGCTGCGGCACCCGCTTCGAGTTCGAGTGCTACGATGTCGGGCACCTCTACAATCTGGCGCATTTCGTCGATCGCGGGCTCGTCAAGCCGCCGTTCTTCGTGCAGACGATCTTCGGCATTCTCGGCGGCATCGGCGCCGACCCGGAAAATCTCGCCCACATGAAGCGCATCGCCGACAAATTGTTCGGCGACGATTACGCCTGGTCGATCCTGGCCGCCGGCCGCCACCAGATGCCGCTGATCACGATGGGCGCGATCATGGGCGGCAACGTGCGGGTCGGGCTCGAGGATTCGCTGTGGCTCGGGCGCGGCCAGCTGGCCAAAAGCAACGCCGAGCAGGTCAGCCGCATCCGCGCGATCGTCGAGAATTTGTCGCTCGAAATCGCCACCCCCGACGAGGCGCGCCAGCTTTTGGCGCTGAAGGGCGGCGACGCCGTCGCGTTCTGAAGTAAGGAATACCGTAGGGCGGATGAGCGCAGCGTCATCCGCCACTCCGGTTGGTAGCCCGGTTTGCAGCATGGATATTGCGGGTTACGCTTCGCTCACCCGCCCTACGATTGTCGGCGCAATCAGCCGGAGGCGAACTCGGCGAGGATCGGGTTGAACCGGTCGGCCGCCTCGAATTGGACCCAGTGACCGGCGCCGGGAACGACCGCGAAGCGGGCCTGCGGCTGGATACTGCGCAGGATGCGGGCGCGCTCGTCGAGATGCGGGTAGGCGGTCGCGTCGCGCTCGCCCCAAATGCCATCGAGCCGCGCCTTGACCTGCGGCAGCGCCTCGATCAGCGCCCCGGATCGCGAAAACCGGCGGCTGCGCATGCGGGCGCGCGCGTGGTTTGTCTTCTGCAAATAAAGCGCCAGCTCGTCGATCTTGTCGGGGTCGGCGATCATCAGCTGGTTCAGATTGTAGCGGTGCGTCGCGAATTCCTCAGTCTCGTCGGCGTCGGCCGGCACGCGCTTGCAGCGGCGTCGGCGAGCGTTCGAGCCCGAGCCCGTTCGAGCCGACCACGGTAAACCCGTGCAACCGCTCGCCAAGCTGCGCCGCGACATTGCCGCCGATCACGCCGCCGAACGAGAACCCGGCGAGGTGCAGCTTTTCCTGCTCTGGCGGATCGATCCGGCGCAGCACGATGTCGAGCCCGGCGACGATGATCGCGGCGAGCCCGCCGGCGGTCCACGGCTCGGGCGGCGTCGCCGAGTTGCCGAGACCGGGCAGATCCGGGCGCGATCACCGTGAATTGCCGCGACAGCGGCTTGACGTTGCGGATCCAGTGCATCCACGAGCCGTAACCGCCATGCAGCAGAACAAGCGGCGGTCCGCTGCCCCAGCAGCGCCACGCCATCGTGCCGTCGCCGCACGGCGTGTCGATGCGCTCGGCCTCGGCCGCAATGCTGTTGACGAAATCGATCGTGGCTTGGCTGACTACCGGCACGTTCCGATCACCTCTCGTTCTTGTCCGCGTCGCGCGGCAGGGCAGGCGGGCGTCATAGCGGGTTTCGCGCCGCAGGCCTATCCCCGATGTATCATGCGACGCGCCGCGAGGCAGCGGCGGCCGAGGGATCGCGCGGCGGCATTGCTTCGTTCCCGTTACCAGCAACTGGAGGGACCATGCCCGAGCTGAGGATCAGTACCGAAAAAGTGTGCGAATTTATCGAAGCGGCGCGCGAGGTCGCGGGAAAGGTGCCGTCAACGGCGGGCGACCGCACGACAACCGGCGACGACAGCGAGCTGGAAACGCTCGTCGACGAACCGGGACAGGATTTTTACGAGGGCGACGACCGAAGGCACCAGATGGTCGAGTTTATCGCCGGTCTCAATGTCGAGGAGCAGACCGATCTCTTGGCGCTGATCTGGCTCGGACGCGGCGATTACGATATTTCCGAATGGGATGACGCGCTCGCCGAGGCCGAAGCGCGGATCGCGGCGCGCGACCCGGACTACATGATCGGCGACGCCTCGCTGCCGGAGTACCTCGGAGACGGGCTCAATGCCTTCGATCGCACCTGTGATTAGGCCGGTGACAGGCCGGGCACGCCGCGGTAGTTCGCGGCGAGCGCGATGTCGAACCCGATCGTCGCGAGTTGCAGGCGCGCTTCCGGCCCGGCGATCTCGATCGTCATCCAGCCGTCGCCGTCCCGGCGGTAAATCGTGGCGGCGACGCGCTCGCTCTCGACATACAGCATTTCGCGCAGGCTCGGGATTGCCTGGTACTGCGGCAGCTTGACGAACTGGTCGTCGCGCTCGGTCGAGGGCGACAGGATCTCGACGATCAGCAGCGGTTCGGCCGCGATCCCGCGATGGCCGCCCGGCTCGCAGGTCACCGTAATGTCGGTCTCGAAATGATTGCGGCCGAATAGGCCTTGCGGCGCGATCCCGGCCTGGCTGCGCACGGTGCAGTTCGGCCGGTTCGCGCGAACCGCCGCGCCGATCTCGAATGGCAGGTTCCCGGCGATGATCTGATGCGGGATGGCCGGCGGCGCCATCGCGACGATGACCCCGTCGATCAGCTGGTAATGCCGCTCGTCGTTCGGACCGGAGTCGAGGAATTCCTCGACGGTCAGCAGCTTGTAGGCGGGTTCAATAGCCAAGATGATAGGGTCTCTCCGATGGCTATTCCATCTCGGGACCGCCCTCTTCGGCCAGAATCTCGGCGAACAGCGCGCGGTCGATATTGCCGCCCGACAGCACGATTGCGACCCGCTTGCCGGCGAGCCGGTCGCGCTCCTTGAAGGCCGCGGCGAAGGCGGCGGCGCCGGCCCCTTCGGCGACGTTGTGCGTGTCGGTGAAGATCGACGCGCATCGCCGACCGCATTTCGGCCTCCGATACCGTGACGATGCGGGCCGCGCCCTTCCGGATGATCGCGAGCGCCTCGTCGTCGGGGACGCGCACGGCCAGCCCGCCGGCCATCGTGTCGGCGGAATTTGTCGGCACCGCGCGCCCGGCGGCAAAGGACAGCGCATAAGTCGGGGCGTTCTCGGCGACGACGCCGACGATCTCGGCGGTCTGGCCCAGCGCCTCGCGCGCCGCGATCACGCCGCAGATGCCGCTGCCGAGCCCGATCGGCACATAGACCGTGTCGAGCCGGTCCACCGCGCCGAACAGTTCGAGACCGTAGCTCGCGACCCCGCGCACCAGCAGCGGATCGAACGAGCGCAGCATGTGCAGATTGTCGTCCCTGGCCCGCGCCGCCGCGTATTCATAGGCCGCCTGGAAATCGTGCCCATGCTCGACGAGGTTGGCGCCGAAACCCCGCATTGCCCGGTTCTTCTCCGGGCTGTTGCCGTGCGGCACGACGATCGTCGCGGCGAGGCCGAGCCGGGTCGCGGCGTAGGCGATGCTCTGCCCGTGATTGCCGGTCGTGGCGCTGATGACGCCGGCGATGCCGGGTTGCGCCCGCCGCAATGCGTCGAGATAGACGAGCCCGCCGCGCAGCTTGAAGGCGCCGACCGGGGTGTGGTTCTCGTGCTTGACCCACAGCTCGGCGCCGATGCGGCGCGACAGCAGCGGCCAGCAATATTGCGGGGTCGGCGGAACGACCGAATGCACGAGCGCGGCGGCGGCTTCGAGCTGGTCGAGCGTAGGCAGAGCGGCGGGCACGGTCATTCGCCTCAGGCGGACGGCGGCGGTGGGCCCGGTAGCGGATGCTGCGGCAGCAAGCGCGTCGTCGATTTCCCTGGCGCGCAGTGCCGCCGGCCGGTCCGCGAGCCGCTGCCAGTAGCTTTCGAATGCCGGACGCTTCTCGATCGTGCCGAACTCCATACCCCAGCCGATATGCGATCCGAGATAGATATCGGCCGCCGTTAAACGCTCGCCGACGATGTGATCGCGGCCCGTAAGGGCGCTTTCGAGCGTGTCGATGACGGCTTTATAGCTACCATAGCCGACCATCGGCTCGCGCCCCGGCGGCACGAGCGAACCCTATAGCCTTGTTGGTCGCCGCGGCTTCGAGGGGTCCGGCGGCGAAGAACAGCCAGCGGTAATAAGGCGCACGCAGCCGGTCGCCGGGCGGCGGCGCCAGACCGGAATCGGGAAACGCATCGGCCAGATAGGCGCAGATCGCGGCGGTCTCGGTGACGATCGCATCGCCGTGGCGCAGCGCCGGCACCTTGCCCATCGGATTTATCGCGAGATAGGCGGGCGCCTTCATCGTCGTGCCGTAATCGAGGATTTCGGTGCGATAGGGCCGGCCGATCTCTTCGAGCACCCAGCGCACGATCCGGCCGCGCGACATCGGATGGGTGTAGAACACGAGTTCGTCGGTCATCGGAAACTCCTGAACTGATCTCGTCGTCCCTCGGCAGATGGCGGGCTGAATGCGATAGCGCAATGCCGGCGCTACCACGGCTTTGCGCGCACTCGCTGGCCGGTGACGTTCGTCTTGCGGTTCGTTTTGACCCGGAGAGCAGCGCTCGCTAGGCTGGGGCCGATGCGAGCCCAAGGTCCACAGCCGGTGCCGCCGCCCGGCACGCCGCCGGTACCGCCGCCCGATCCGTCACAGCCGCCGCCGATCACCGAGCCGCCGCCGCCGATCCCGGTCCCGCGTCCCGACCCTCCGCCGCCCCCGGTGCGGAACCGGCCGGTCGAGCCGCCGCGCAGTCTGATCGCCCGATCGGGGCCGCTCCGCTCCACGGCGTCAGCTTTTCTCGCGCCAGCCCTTGTTGCCGCGGCCGCCGACAAACCCGGCGCGCACCCGCTGCTTCAGCAGAGCCGGGGCGCGGAAGCGCTCGCCATAGGCCTCGTGCAGAATGTCCAGCGTCTGCAGCGCCAGTTTCGAGCCGATCGCGTCCATCAGCTCGAACGGACCCATCGGGTGCCCGAGGCCGAGCCGGCACGCGGTGTCGATGTCCTCCGGCGTCGCGACGCCGTCCTCGACGAGACGCACCGCCTCGGCGAGAAAGATCAGGAACATGCGGTTGACCGCGAAACCGGCGACGTCCTTGACGTGGATCGGCGTCTTGCCCGCCTCGCGGCACAGGCGCAGCGCGGTCTCGACCGTCTCCGGCGCGGTCTCGAAGGCCGGGATCACCTCGACCAGCTTCATGCGCGAGGCCGGCGAGAAATAATGCGTGCCGATAAAACGCGGCCGGCGCGCCTCGCCGACATAGGAGGCCAAGGTCGAGATCGGGATCGTCGAGGTGTTGCTGGCGAAAATAGCACCGGGGCCGCACACTCGGTCGAGCGTGCGGTAGATCTCGGCCTTGACCGCCTCGTCCTCGAACACCGCCTCGGTGACGAAATCGCGGTCGGCGAAATCGGCGAGCGCGGTCGTCGTGCGGATCCGGGCGAGCGCCGGCTCCTTGTCCTCCGCCTTGAAGAAGCCGCGCGGGATGCCGCGGTCGAGCACCGTCGCGAGGCGGGTCTTGGCCGCCGCGAGCTGTTCGTCGGTGCGGTCCGAGAGCACGACATCGTGTCCGGCGAGCGCGAACACGAGCGCGATCTCCGCCCCCATCAACCCGGCGCCGACAACGCCGATTTTTTCTGCTGCCATTTCACAACCCTGTTTCGTGCTGAATCCTGAGGGCGGGACCCGCTCATCGTCATCCCGAAGGCCGGGACCCACTGTCAGCCGCCGATCGCTGGACTGGATCCCGGCCTCGCCGGGATGACAACTGGCAGGGCGGAAGGATCACCGCGCCGCGAATTGCGTCTTGCCGAACGTGTTCTCGCGCTCGGTATCGTCGATCTTGCGGTCGCGCTGCTGGTCGGACCAGCACCGCGAGACCGCGCTGCACCGCCGGGCGCGCCGCGATCTCGTCGTACCAGCGCTTGACCGCACGGATACTCGGCGAGATCGAGACTGCCGCGCTCGGCGAAACGCGCGCCGGCTCGGCGGCGGTGCGAATCCACGGGAAGGTGATGATGTCGGCCATGCTGTATTCGTCGCCGGCGAGCCACGGCGCCTCGTCGAGGCGATGGTTCAGGACGCGGGTCAGCCGCTTCACCTCGTTCGTGTAGCGCTCGATCGCGTAGGGCACCTTTTCCGGGGCGTAGGCGCCGAAATGGTTCCACTGGCCGAACATCGGCCGATCGCCCATCTGGAACATCATCATCCAGGCATTTGTCAGCGGCCGATCGCGGTCCGCGATCGCCGCCGAACGTGTTCTCGCGCTCGGCATCGTCGATCTTGCGGTCGCGCTGCTGGTCGGACAGCACCGCGAGGCCGCGCTGCACCGCCGGGCGGGCGGCGATCTCGTCGTACCAGCGCTTGACCGAGGGATACTCGGCGAGATCGAGACTGCCGCGCTCCGAGAAACGAGCGCCGGTGTCGGCGGCGGTGCGAAGCCACGGAAACGTGATGATGTCGGCCATGCTGTATTCGTCGCCGGCGAGCCACGGCGCCTCATCGAGACGGTGGTTCAAGACGCGGGTCAGCCGCTTGACCTCGTTCGTATAGCGCTCGATCGCATACGGCACCTTTTCCGGGGCATAGGCGCCGAAATGGTTCCACTGGCCGAACATCGGGCCGATGCCGCCCATCTGGAACATCATCCATTCCAGGCATTTGTAGCGGCCGATCGGGTCCTTGCGGGATCAGCTGCCCGCCGGTCTTCTCGGACAGATAGATCAGGATCGCGGCCGATTCGAACAGCGTGAATGGCTTGCCGCCTGGACCGCCCTGGGGCCGTCCGGATCGACCAGCGCCGGGATCCGGTGATTGCGCGTGATCTCGAGGAATTCCGGCTTGAACTGGTCGCCGGCGCCGATATTGACCGGGATCACCCGGTATTCGAGCCCCAGCTCCTCGAGCGCGATATGCACCTTGTGGCCGTTCGGCGTCGGCCAGCTCCACACTTCCAGCATCGCTCGCCTCCGCATCGTGGCGGTTGTCCGGCCGGTATTTGTCCGACAAACCGCCGCGATGGCAAGCGCGCCGCACCCGGCAGACGGACCTGGCGGGCGGATACGGCTCATCGCCGGCCGAACAGGCGCTCGATATCGCCGAGCGCCAGTTCGACATAGGTCGGGCGGCCGTGGTTGCACTGGCCGCTGTTCGGCGTCGCCTCCATCTGGCGCAACAGCGCGTCCATTTCGTCCGGCGTCAGGCGGTTCCCGGCGCGCACGCTCGAATGACAGGCGAGCGTGCCGCAGACGCTCTCGACGCGCTCCCTGAGCGCCAGCGCGTCGCCCCATTCGGCGAGTTCGTCGGCCAGATCGCGCACCAGCGCGCGCAGATCGAGCCCGGGAATGAGCGCCGGCACCTCGCGCACGATCACCGCGCCGGTGCCGAACGGCTCGAGCACGAGACCGAATTCGGCCAGCTCTTCGGCCCGCGCCGCGAGACGGTCGGCCAGCGCCGGTTCCAGTTCGACGATCTCGGGCAGCAGCAGCACCTGGCGCGCCACCCCGTGCCGCGCGAGCGCCTCCTTCATGCGCTCGTAGACGAGGCGCTCGTGCGCCGCGTGCTGATCGACCAGCACGATCCCGGTCGCGGTCTCGGCCAGGATATAGGTGCCGTGCAGCTGCGCCCGCGCGCTGGCCGAGCGGCGCGTCGCGACCCGGCTCGGGGTCTGGTCGGCTTCGGGCGGCTTCTCGCTGGCGGCTGGCGCGGCATCGGCGGACGCTCGATAGGGCATCAGCATCGCCGTCGCCGCCTCGGCCAAACCGCGCGGCGGGGCGCCCGGCGGAAACGAAAACCGCGCCGTTCCGCCGGACTGCGATAAATCGGGCCGCGACACGCCGTTCCCGGGCCGGAACGCGGCGAGCGCAGCGGCGCCGACCGTCGTCGAGGCCCGCATCCCGGCCGCTTCCAGCGCATGCCGCAGCGCGCCGACGATCAGGCCGCGGACCAGCCCCGCATCGCGGAAGCGGATCTCGGTCTTCGCCGGATGCACGTTGACGTCGATCTCAGCTGGCGGCCCGTCGACGAACAGCGCGACGACCGGGTGGCGGTCGCGCGCCAACAGATCGTGGTAGGCGCCGCGCACCGCGCCGACCAAGAGCTTGTCGCGCACCGGCCGCCCGTTGACGACGAGAGTACTGGTCGCGCGGCAATCCGCGGTTGAGGGTCGGCAGCCCGATCAGCCCGGACAGCGCGAAGCCGTCGCGCGCCGCCGCCACCGGCACCGAATTCTCGGCGAAATCGCGGCCCGAGCAGCGCCGCGAGCCTCGCCTCGCGCGACGCGGCCGGGGGCCAAGCGCAGCAGCACCCGCTCGTCGTCGCCGATCACCGTAAAGCCGATCCGCCGGACACGCCATCGCCAGCCGCCGCACCGCGTCGAGCGCGTAGTCGCGCTCGCTGCGCGCGGTCTTCAGGAATTTGAGCCGCGCCGGCGTCGCGAAAAACAAATCGCGCACCTCGACCCGCGTCCCCGCCGGGTGCGCCGCCGGCACCGGCGCCCGCTTCGCGCCGGCCTCGACCGCGATCTCCCAGGCGCTGTCGGCCCCTCTGTCGGTCCTTGCCGGCCGCGACACGATGCGCAGCCGGCTGACCGCGCCGATCGACGGCAGCGCCTCGCCGCGAAACCCGAGAAATTTGATGTCGAGGACATCGTCGCCGGGCAGTTTCGAGGTGCAATGGCGCTCGACGGCGAGATCGAGCTCGGCGGCGGTCATGCCGGCGCCGTCATCGCTGACCGCGATCAGCGCCCTGCCGCCGTCGCGCAGCACGATCTCGATGTTGCGCGCGCCGGCGTCGATAGCGTTTTCGACCAGTTCCTTGACGGCGGCGGCCGGCCGCTCGATGACTTCGCCGGCGGCGATGCGGTTGACCACGACCGGCGGCAGAAGGCGGATTGTCATAGGCTCATCTTACGCGATCGCGACTTGATAAAAAAATGACCGTGGCGGAGCCCCAAGCGGAGACCCAGACCCCGCAAACACCGATGGCGCGGCGCAACCAGATCCCGCGCGGCATCGCGTACATGGTCGCCTCGACGGTGATGTTCGCCGGCGGCAACGCGGTCGTCAAATGGGAGCTCGAAACCTACCCGCTCGGCGAGGTCGCGTTCCTGCGCACGCTGTTCGCGTTTCTCACGGTCGCGGCGATTGTGTTGCCCGGCGCCGGGTGGGCGGTGCTGCGCACCCGGCGATACCGCGAGCATCTGCAGCGCGGGTTGTCGCAATTCGGCTCGATGCTGTGCTGGTTCATCGCGGTCGGCGTCTTGTCGCTCGGCGCGGCGACCGCGATCGGCTTCGCGGCGCCGCTGTTCACGACATTGCTGTCGATCGTGATCCTGAAAGAAAAGGTCGGCGTGCACCGCTGGTCGGCGCTGGTTCTCGGCTTTGTCGGCGTCCTGATCATTACGCAGCCAGGCCCCGAACATGCTGAACCTACGGCGCGCTGTTCGCGCTCGGCAACGCGATCCTGATCTCGACTGTCGCGATCGCGATCCGCCGCATGAGCCTGTCCGAATCGACCGAGACGCTCACTCTCTATCAGATGAGCATCATGACGCTGTGCACGGCGTGCCTGTTGCCGCTCGGGTTCCGGATGCCAGCGTGGAGCGACGCCGCCATGCTCGCCTTCGCCGGCATCGGTAACGGCATCGCGCAATTCTGGTGGACGCGTTCGTTGTCGCTGGCGCCGCCCTCGGCGGTCGTCCCGTTCAACTATCTGTCGCTGGTCTGGGCGACGATCCTCGGCTTCGCGATCTGGGGCGACGTGCCGACCCCGGAATTGCTGCTCGGCTCGGCGATCGTCGTCGCCTCCGGCCTCTACATCCTGTGGCGCGAGACGACGCGGCGCCGTGCGGCGGGCGATCGGCGGCAGTGAAGCCGGGACGCTAGGCCATGCGTCCCGGAGATCCTCGGATCAAATTATATCGGCCCAGACCGCAAAACCGATCGAGCGATCGCTCGGCGGGTGGGCGATGCGACGCGGCTGGACGCAGCAGTGTTCCGGCCTTACCTCCCAGGACCGCGCGGCGGCGGAGAGGGACAGGGCCTGTGCCTGGGCGCAGGCAAGCTGCATCTGGCCCCAGGCGGAAACGGCTCCATTGCCGGCGCCGAGCATCTCGCCACCGAGGCGCGGTAAGCGGAGCGCGGCCGAGGAGCCGTCCGTCACCGTCGAAATGGGCCAATCGGATTTCCGCGGCCTGTTCGGGGTAGAGCAGGATCCAGGCGAGCAGACTGCCCCGCAGCGGCCGCGAGGCAGCGGCGCTCGCGGCGGCCGAGGCAAATCCGGCGAGCAAACCGGAGCCGGCCAGCGTGCCGAAGGCGGCGCCAGCCGCCTGCAGCAGAAGCCTGCGGCTGAAGGGTTCGAGCGGCATGACAGCCTCGAACGCTTGCGCCGGGCCTAGCGCGACCGTCCGCCGCCGTTTTGCCCGCCACCGCTCTGCGAGCCGCCGTTTCCGCCCTGATTTGGCATGATCGTCGACTCGCTGCCGCCACGCTGACCGGCATGCTCCTGCCGTTCGTGCTGCAACGGATCCGAGACGTAGCGGAACGCCGGCTCGGAATTCCACGGGCCGCGCAGATCGGCTCCCGGTCCCGAAGACATATTGAAGTAAAGATTGACCGTGTCATCGGGCTGAAGATTGCCGAACAGCGGTTCAGTGAGCTTCCCGATGGAGTTCAGCGCCTCCATGAACATATGCGTGTGCGCAACCTCGCGGGTGGCAAGGAAATTCAGCGCCTTGCGCGTCCCGTCGTCCTGCGCGATGTCGAGCAGCGCCTCGTAAGTGGCGAGCGCGCCGGCTTCGGCCGCCACATCGGCCCGCAGGTCGCGCGTGACATGGGCCCCTTCGTTGACATAGCGGGCATCCCAGAACGAGCCCTTCGAAATCGACAAGATGCGGTCCATGGCCGCGCACCGCGAACAGTGTGCTCTGATAGGCGTTGTCTTGCGCACCCTGCGAAGCGCGCCGCGTATGTTGCTCGATCAGCATCGCGATCATTTCGAGGTGCGTAAACTCTTCCGTGCCGATATCCTGAAGCATGTCGCGGATCGCGGCGTCCTCGGTGTGAAACGATTGTGTCCAGTAGGTCAGCGCCGCGGTGAGTTCGCCGGTTGCCCCGCCATACTGCTCCAGGAGCTTTTCGGCGAAAACCGGGTCAGGGTTCTGGACATAGACTTCCTGTTGCATTATCGGCCGGTGAAGAAACATGGGATAAGTCCATCTTAGGATGTCACGATAATCTGCCGAACAAAGCCTTGATTTTATCGGTTCCTCATTCACGAAAATTTCTGATCTTCCGCTTTGTCGTGTTGTAATGGCGCAAAATCCTCTTTTGGTTTAGGCCGGACAGTTGAACTGCTTCCCGGCGAACCGGTCTGGGGCTTGCAGTCCGGCGAACCCCGTTGGGGTTGTTTGGATCAGAGGGTGAATTCTTTAACTATTGATTTCGATGCCAGCTCGCGTATTCGGCCGCGTGGGCGAGCCTAGCGGGAACAGTCCAAACAAGGCGTCCGTTGAAGCCTGCAAGACGGCCAGCGGTGAATGCCATGTCCGTCGCGGGTAGCGTCGTCGCTTGGAAGGCTTGTGCGATGTTCGACCGCTGAGCCGCGATTTCAATGTTCCTGTAAGCGATCCGGGCTCGGAAGCAGGGTCGATCCGTCGAATTATCAATCCGTTCGCGATACGATTTCATGAGCCCTCCGCCGGTCGAAAGCTCACCCGCACCCGAAAATTATCTTTCTGTCGGATCGGACCATACCGTCAGCCTGCCCGAGGTATTCCGGTCGATCATGGTGCCGGCGAGGGGACGGTTTTGGGCGAAGATGGGGTCGTTCGCCGGCCCCGGCTCCTTGGTGGCGGTGGGATATATCGACCCCGGGAATTGGGCGACCGACATCGCCGGAGGCGCGCGGTATGGCTATGCGCTGCTGTCGGTAATCGTGCTCTCAAATGTACTGGCGATGTTTCTGCAGACGCTGGCGCTGCGTCTGGGGATCGCGACCGGACGTGATCTGGCGCAGCTTTGTCGCGAACGGTTCAGCCGGCCGACGGCAATATTGCTGTGGATTGCCTGCGAACTCGCGATCATGGCGTGCGACTTGGCCGAGATCATCGGTTCGGCGATCGGCCTGCAGCTGCTGTTCGGTCTGCCGCTGATTATCGGCGTGTGCGCCACCGCCCTGGACGTCGGTGTCGTGCTTTGGCTGCAAAGCCGCGGCTTCCGCTACATAGAAGCGCTCGTTATTGGCCTGCTCCTTGTGGTCGGCGCATGCCTCGCGGTCGAGATCGTGATGGCGCAGCCGGACCTCAAGGAAATCGCCGGCTCCCTGCTGCCGTCCGCGCGGATCGTCAGCGAGCCGGGCATGTTGTACATCGCGATCGGCATCCTCGGCGCGACCGTCATGCCGCATAACCTTTATCTGCATAGCGCGATGACCCAGACCCGCCGGTTCGATCTGGCCGAGCGGGGCCGGCGCGAAGCGATGCGCTTTCTGACATTCGATTGCACGACGGCGCTGCTTGCGGCGCTTTTTGTCAACGCAGCGATCATGATCCTAGCGGCGTCGTTTCATCGCGCCGGGTTCGTCCAGATCGCCGAAATCGAGGACGCCTACCGACTGCTGACGCCGCTGTTCGGGACTGCCGTCGCGAGCCTGCTGTTCGGCGTCGCGCTGCTCGCCGCCGGGCAGGCCTCGGCGGTGACCGGGACGCTGGCGGGCCAGGTCGTCATGGAAGGATTTCTGCGCTGGCGCGTGTCTCCCGTGACGCGCCGGCTGATAACCCGCGGCATGGCGATAACGCCTGCCATCATCGTGACGGCCTTATGCGGCGAAGGCGCGACCGGCCGGTTGCTCGTGCTGAGCCAGGTCATTCTGAGCCTTCAACTCAGCTTTGCGGTGGTTCCGCTGGTGATGTTTACCAGCGACCGCGCCTTGATGGGGCCGTTCGCCAATTCAGGCGGCGCTCGCATCGCGGGCGTTATCGCCGCCGTGACAATCGCGGTGCTGAACTTCTGGCTGGTTTGGCAGGTCTTGGCGTAGGCGTAACGGGATCGGGACCGGCGAGCGCATCTCCGCCCCGGTGCCCGCTTCTACAAATGCCGTTCGAGACGGGGTGACGGGTACGAGGCGAACGCCGGCTGGGTGCAGCCGACCCCGAACTCACTCGGGGCGCACGATGCTCGGTCTCGCCCTATTCGACGAGGCGGCCGGCGTTCAGGGTCAGCTTGCGGGTGCCGGTGCCGGCGCAGTTGCTCTGGAACCCCGAGTTGCCGGTGAATCTGATCTTCCAGGCGATCAGCTGCGTGCATACCGCCCCGCCGGCCGCGGACCCGCCTGAGTAATCGATGTATTGTTCCGGAAAATAAATCGCACCGACGATGTTTTGCGCCGCGTTGCCGGTCACCTTGTCGTCGTTCGAATCATGATTGACGCAGGCGCGGTCCTTGTAGATCGCGACCCCGGCCAGGTTGCCCGAGGTCGGAGCAGTTATATTGATCGGGCCGCTGGTGATCTTGGAGGTGGCGCACGGCCTGCCGGAGAGTTTCGTTGTCAGGATGATCGTCGTGCCGCCGGTCGCGGTCAGCTGAGCCGCTTGTGATGTCGAAATCGCCGCCGTCGATGATGAACGTGCCGGGACCGAGCGTCAGTGACGAGTTGCCGGTCAGCTTCACCCCCTTGCAGAACACGTAGACGCCGGATGCTCCGACCGTTTTCGTGTCGCTTTTGCCGCCGGTCAGACTGTAATTGTTCGACGTTGCAGCCGGCATATGCCGGGTACGGCGATGTTCCGATACGGGTCGATGATCGGATCGACGCCGCGATAGATCCCGTTGGCGGTGGTCAGGCCGCCCCCGCTGTAGTTACCGACAAAGTATGCCTTGTTCGCACTGATCGACGCGCTGCCATTCATGTTGAGCGCGGCGGAGGCCGGAGAGTTCGCGTAAAGCGAGCAGCCGGGAAAGCTGAGGTTCGGGCTCCCCGACGTCGTCATCGCCGTCTCGTTGTTCTTGTCGAGCGCGATGACGCAGGCTTCGGCGGTCACGCTGAGATTGGCCTGCGCGACGGCGCGCGCGCCGATCGTCGGCCCGTGCGCCAGGAACAGCGCCGAGAGGAGCGCCGGCTCCTGCTTGCTGATCGACACCTCGACGGCGTTGGCTCTGCCCTGATAAGTGCCGGAGCTCGGCGGATAATTGACCGTGACGGTCGTGCCGTTGCTGCCGTTCACGAAATTGGAGCGTGCCGCGATGCTTCTGGCTTCGCTCGCCAGGGCGGCGGCGCTGGTCGTGCCGGCCGACAGAGCCGTGGCGGCGGCCGAGGCGGCGGTATCGGCGGCGCCCTGCATGGTTCGCTTTGTCAGATACCAGCTCGCCGCTTCGGCGCCGAGCCCGGCGAAGCCGACGATCGCCGGCAGCGACAGCGCGAACACGGTCGTCACGCCGCCCGCGCGATCGGCTGCGGATTGCCGCAAAGCCGTCGGAGGATCGCGCGAAACCCGCCGCGCCTCGCCGCTTTGCTCACGATAGCTGATTTCGGCATCGCCAGCCCTCAGGTCGGATTGATCGGATAGCAGGCCTGCGCGCTCAAATTGAGCGACAAATTCATGCACCGGCAGCGTCAGCGGATAGCTCGCCGAGACCTGGTTTCCGCAACTCACCTGCGCGACCGAGAAGATCGCGCTGTCGAAGCCGGCCCCCGACTGCGCGGCGGCATAGGCCTTGATTTGGTTGCGCCGTGCTGCAAGTGGTGGTGCTGCTGACGCGTGGCGCAGCGCGCCGCCTGCATGACGGAAGCTTCGAGCGCGTTCTGCAGCCACAGCGCGCGACCGGTGTTGATGATCGCGAAAATGAACAGAAACAGCGGCATCGCCACCAAGCGCCATTTCGACCGCGGCGGTGCCGTTCTGGTCCCGGAACAGGCCACGGCGCCGCGCCCGCCGCCGGGCGGCGGAAAACCGTTTTATGATTGTCGCCTCGGGCCGTCACGGGATGCGGATCATCGACTGAGCGGTCAAAATCTTCGAACTGCCGAGCAGCGAATACGGCAGGACCGGCGTGTACGACGAGCTGCGCCGAAACGACGACGTAATACCCGGCGGTCTGGCCATTCGTCGCAGGTGCTGCCGCATGTCGCCGTGGTGATCCCGCTGCCGTTTGGACACCCGCATTGCTGGTAGGGGGCCGGCGAAACGGTGACGCCGGACAGCGGCGTCGCCGCGGTCACGACGCTGGCGATCGCGGCCGGCGATGCCTGGTCCCACGGGTGGCTCGCCGCGTATTGCGCGCCGGCCTGAACCGCCTGCCGGAGCTGCTGCTGCTTGGCGAAGGCGATGCCGAGATCGGCGACCGGTACGAGCACGCCGAGCAGGATCGGCGCCGCCAGCGCGAATTCGACCGCCGCCACGCCGCGGCTGCATCCGAGAAGGCGGCGCAGGCGGTCGGCAACGCCGCTCGTCACCCCCGTTCCGGTACGACTCCCGGCACGACGCCAGCCCTGATCGACGGGCAATCCGTCGATGTCATCGCTCATCATGCACTCCCAAGGCGCCGATGCGAGTCCGATCAGAGCGAGCCCGTGTCAGATGCGTCTCAGTAGTGCGTATAGCGGTCGTGCGTCGAATATTATCGATTCGGATTTTTCTATCGTTGCCTGTTTGCTTAGGATTTGTTAAGGCTTCTTAATCCTTCGCAGTAATTCAGTGCATTCTCAAGATTCCCGATGGCGCAGCTCGTTGTTGACGCGATGGTCTCCGGCAAGCCAGCGGGCCAGTTCGCTGTGCGCGTCGGCGCGGCGCAGCGCCTCGATCTCGGCCGCGTCGGGCGGGTCGCAGGTGAATTCGAGGATCATGCCGTCCGGCGTCATCGTGTAGATCGACTTGCAGTAGCCGTGATCGGTCTCGCGGAACCTCTCGCCGGCGCGGTCGAGCCGGCGTTTCAAATCGGCATAGGTCGCCTCGCCGACCTTCAGCGCGATGTGGTAATGGCTGCTGATCTTCGGTTTCTCGGCCTGGGTCATCGCGTAGATTTCAGGGTCGGCGAATTGGAAGAACGCCAGCGCGCCGCCGTCGGCCAGCCCGAAGAACGTGTGGCAATACGCGACCTCGCGGCCGAGTTCGGCGCGCCAGCTCTTCTCGCACCACGTCGCCACCAGCGGAATTCCGAGCACATCCTCGAAAAACCGCCGGTTCGCCTCCTGATCCTTCACGACATAGGCGTTATGATGCAGCCGCTCGGGCAGGGCGGCGAGCAGTTTGGCGTCGGGCCGGCGGCTGCGCGGTTGGTTGCTGTTCGATGCTGTCCATGCGGTCCCTCCTCCTCTGCGCGCCGATTCGGTCGCGGCTTTGCCGAAACAATAGCGGATCGCATCGCGCCGCGCACCGTTCGCGAGCCGCGGGCGGAAACCTCTGCGGCGGGTGGATGGGACGTGGTGCCGGGCGCCGATTAGCCGGAATCGCGAGCAATTGAGCCGTGCCGGATCGGCCGCTATCCTACGGATAGAAGCAGGAGAACAGAATGGACTTCGCCGACGCCCCGGAAGACGCCGCCTTCCGCCGCGAGTTGCGCGCCTGGCTCGACGCGAACCTGACCGACGACCTCAAGGTCGAGGACGCGCAGGACCAGCGCGTCTCGCCCGATCGCGAGACGCTGGAACGCCGCCGCGCCTGGCAGAAGAAAATGCACGCCGCCGGCTGGATCGGCATCGCCTGGCCGAAGGAATATGGCGGGCGCGGCGCCGGCTTCATGCAGCAGGTCATCTTCGACGAGGAGTATTTCCGCGCCCGCGCGCCGATCCTGCCCGGCACGGTCGGCATGAGCCTGTTGGGCCCGACGCTGATCCATTGGGGCACCGAGGAACAGAAGAAGCGCTATCTGCCGAAAATCCTGTCCTGCGACGAGATCTGGTGCCAGGGCTATTCCGAGCCGGGCGCCGGCTCCGATCTCGCCAGTCTGCGCACCCGCGCCGTCGACCAGGGCGACCATTTCCTCGTCAACGGCCAGAAGGTGTGGACCTCGGGCGCGCATTTCGCCGACTGGTGCTTTCTGCTGGTGCGCACCGATCCCGACAAGCCGAAGCATCACGGCATCTCGTATCTGCTGGTCGATATGAAGACGCCGGGCATCGACGGTGCGCCCGCTCGTGCTGCTCAACGGCCACCGGCATTTCAACGAGGTGTTTTTCGAGGACGTCGTGGTGCCGAAGGAGAACCTCGTCGGGCCGCTCAACGAGGGCTGGAAGGTCACGACGACGACGCTGATGTTCGAGCGCGGCGGCGCCGGCGGGCGCGATCACGCGGCGCAGATCGCGCGCCTCTTGGAACTCGCGAAGCAATTCCCGAACCGGCAGGAGCCGGCCTTCCGCGAGAGCCACATCCGGCAGCAACTGGCGCAGCTGGCGATCGACGCGAAGGCGCTGCAGGTGACCCGGCTGCGCGGTCTGACGCGACGCCTGCGCGGCGAGCCGCCGGGACCCGAGGGCTCGATCCTGAAACTGTTCGGCTCCGAACTGGCGACCCGCATCGCGGATTTCTCCGGCTCGCTGCTCGGGCCCTACGCGACCCTGGAGACCCCGACCGAGCTGGTGCCGGACGCGCCGCGCTGGACGCACCGCGTGCTGGGGGCGCGGCAATACACGATCGCCGGCGGCACCAGCGAGATCCAGCGCAACATCATCGGCGAACGGGTGCTGGGCTTGCCGAGGGGATGACAAAATTATGTCGAAAAGCGCCGCTCCAGCCGCGGAACGACTCGGCAGCCGAAGAGTTGATTGCGAGGTCGGTGTCTTCTTGCCGCTCGATCGGCGCCACCGGCTACGTACGCGGCAGGCGCGGATTGAAAAAGGAACGATGATCAGGTCGGGAGCGGGAGGCGTTGCCGATCGGCGCGGCGAGTTCGGTCTCGTTGGGACGGCATCGGCTACAACACGGCGCGTGAGCGGAACGCGCATCGGCGATGGATCGCCGATGAGCGCTGTCTGTTTCGCGGCGGTGCTGGCGGTTGCATGGGGCTATCTCGCCGCCGCCACCCTCGCGGTATGGCGCTTTTCGCGACGACCGTTGGGCAGGTCGGGCGGGGCGCGCGCCGACCATCGGCCCGTTTCGGTGCTGAAGCCGCTGCATGGCGCCGAGCCCGGCTTGTCCGAAAACCTGCGCTCGTTCGCCGACCAGGACTATCCCGCGGTGCAGATTGTGCTTGGGCTCCGCGATCCCGGCGACAGCGCCCTGCCGATCGCGCGCGCCCTGATTCGCGACCGGCCCGATTGCGACATCGCGCTGGTGATCAATTCGCGCGTCAGAGGCAGCAATCTCAAGGTAGCCAACCTCGAAAACATGCTGCCCGCGGCGCGCCACGAATGGATCGTACTGGCCGACAGCGACATGCGGGTCACTCGCGATTACCTGTCGGTCATCGCCGAGCCGCTCGCCGCACCCCGGAACCGGCATCGTGACCTGCCTTTACAAGGGGGTCGCGACCGGAGGATTGTGGTCGCGACTGGCGGCGATGCAGATCAATTTCTCTTTTTTGCCGGGGGCGGTGGTCGGCGACGCGATGAACGTCGGCGGCGGCTGCTTCGGCGCGACGATCGCGCTGCGCCGCGACGTGCTGGATCGGATCGGCGGTTTTGCGCGGCTGCGCGACGAACTGGCCGACGACCACCGGATGGGCGCCGCGGTGCGTGATCTCGGGCTCAAGGTCGTTCTGTCGCCATACGTCGTCGAAAATCGGGTCACCGAGAGCTCGCTCGGCAGCTTGTGGCGGCATGAGCTGCGCTGGGCGCGCACCTCGCGGCTGATGGCTCCGGCCGGGTTTGCCGGTTCGGTGACGACGCACACGGTGATCTTGACCGCGCTCGGCGCCGCTCTATTCGGGTCGGGGCTTGCCGCCTGGGGCGCGGTGGTGCTGGCGCTGCTGCTCCGGTGGGCGTCCGCCGCGGCGATGGCCCGCTGGCTCGATCTGCCGCGGCGCGGCCTGTGGCTGCTGCCGCTGCGCGATGCTTTGTCGTTTGCCGTGTTTCTGAGTAGCTTCTGCGGCCGCCGGGTTCAGTGGGGCGAACGGCTGCTTCGCATCGCGCCGGACGGGCACATGCGCATCGAAGGGGACAAGGCGGCATGATGAAAACGCTGTTTCTGCATCCGCCGTCGTTCGACGGGTTCGATGGCGGCGCGGGCTCGCGCTATCAGGCGCGGCGGGAGATACGGTCGTTCTGGTACCCGACCTGGCTGGCGCAGCCCGCCGCTCTGGTGCCGGGCAGCCGGCTGATCGACGCGCCGCCGGCGCGGCTGCGGCTTGACGACGTGCTGCCGCTCGCCGGCGACTACGAGCTGGTCGTGATGCATACCTCGACCCCGTCCTTCGCCTCCGATGTGAAAGTCGCCGAGGCGCTGAAGGACGCCAACCCGCGGCTCAAGATCGGGCTGGTCGGGGCCAAGGTCGCGGTCGAACCGGAAGCCAGCCTCGCCGGGTCGCGCGCGATCGATTTCGTCGCCCGCGAGGAGTTCGATTTCACCTGCCGCGAGGTCGCCGAGGGGCGCAAGTTCGCCGACATCGACGGGCTCAGCTATCGCGGCGCAGCTGGCGGTGTCGCCCACAACCGGCCGCGCGCCGTGCTCGAGGACATGGACCTTCTGCCGTTCGTCACCGAAGTCTACAAGCGCGACCTCAGGGTCGAGGATTACTTCATCGGCTACCTGAAGCACCCGTATCTGTCGCTCTACACCGGGCGCGGCTGCCGGTCGAAATGCACGTTCTGCCTGTGGCCGCAGACCGTCGGCGGGCATCGCTACCGGGTGCGCAGCGTCGCTCACGTGATCGAGGAAATCCGCCTCGCGAAGGCCTATTTCCCGCAGGTGAAGGAATTCTTTTTCGACGACGACACGTTCACCGACGACCGTCCCCGCGCCGAGGCGATCGCCCGCGAACTCGGCAAGCTCGGGGTCACCTGGTCGTGCAACGCCAAGGCCAACGTGCCGCGCGCGACGCTCGAAATCCTGCGCGACAACGGCCTGCGGCTGCTGCTGGTCGGCTACGAGACCGGCAACCAGCAGATCCTCAACAACATAAAAAAGGGGATGCGCATCGACATCGCGCGCCGCTTTACAAAGGATTGCCACGAGCTCGGCATCACGATCCACGGCACCTTCATCCTCGGGCTGCCCGGCGAGACAAAGGAGACGATCGAGGAGACGATCCGTTTCGCCGCCGAGATCAATCCGCACACGATCCAGGTATCGCTCGCCGCGCCCTATCCCGGCACCGAGTTGTATCGCCAGGCGGTCGATCAGGGATGGCTCGACATCGCCAACGCCGAGCTGATCGACGATCACGGCGTGCAGATCGCGCCGCTGCACTACCCGCATCTGAGCCACACCGAAATCTTCCAGTCGCTCGAAACCTTTTACCGGCGGTTCTATTTCCGCCGGCAGAAGATCGCCTCGCTGGTGGCCGAGATGGTCAAAAGCCCGCAGATGATGCGCCGCCGGCTGCGCGAGGGGGTCGAGTTCTTCCAGTTCCTGCGCCAGCGCGAAATGGCCGGCTGACCGCGCCAGCGTCCACGACTACGGCACGACAATGGCGGAGCGGCGGCTGATCGTCTGCGCCGACGATTTCGGCCGCGACACCGCGATCAACGAGGCCGTCGAGACCGCGTGCCGCGACGGCATCCTGACCTGCGCGAGCCTGATGGTCGCCGCTCCGGCCGCCGCCGACGCGGTCGCGCGGGCGCGCCGTCTGCCGCTGCTTCGGGTCGGCCTGCACCTCGTCCTGATCGACGGCGAGCCGGTATTGCCGCCGGCCGAACTCGGCCGGCTGGTGCGGCGCGACGGCCGCTTCGACCCCCATCAGACCCGCGCCGCGCTGCGGTATTTTTTCTCGCCCGGCATCCGGATTCGGCTCGCCGCCGAGATCCGCGCGCAATTCGAGGCATTTCGCGCGACCGGGCTCGCGCTCGACCATGTCAACGCGCACAAGCACATGCATCTGCATCCGACGGTCGCGCGGCTGCTCGTCGAGATCGGCCGCGAGTACGGCATGCGCGCGGTTCGCCTGCCCGCCGAGCCGGCCAGCGTGCTGCGCGCCGCATTCCCCGGCGAGCGCTACCGGACCCCGGCTCTATCAGCCGGCGGTCGCGGCGCTGCGGCGGCGCCTCCGCCGCGCCGGGCTGGCGATGAACGATCACGTCTTCGGCATCGCCTGGAGCGGCGCGATGGTCGAGCAGCGAATTCTGCGGCTGCTGCCGCACCTGCCGGCGGGGGACAGCGAGATCTACCTCCATCCGGCGAGCCGAACGCCCCCGGCGCTGGCGGCGGCGATGCCGGGCTATCGCCACGAAGACGAGTTGGCCGCCCTGCTCAGCCCGGCGGTGCGGCGGCGTGCTCGCCGAACTCGGCATCCGCCTGATCGGCTACGGCGATCTCGCGCCGGCTCGCTGACAAATGGTTAATTTTTTTAAAATTGCTGTCCATCCAAAGCTGACCACCCGTTTTCAGTCGATCGTACAATTAAGGTTAACCTCGGCGGGACTGTCGGAAATATTGACAGTAGGGTTTCTTGCCAAATGTCGATGACAAGACAGGACCGTCTCGGGTTTTAGCCGTTTCGGTCACTTGCGCTTGACCTGCGCGCCGTCGGATTTGGGAAACGCGAATGTCGGAAATCTTGACACTTTGCGCCCGGTTCCCGCTTCGCGTGTATCGTAATTTCTTCTAACCATCTGAAAAATCGTTCGCTCAATGGTTTAAACAGACCCTTGGCATGTGGAATGCATATTATAGGTTGTCTTAAACATTTTTGAAATAGAAGGAATTAACCAAAAATAGTCTCGTAATGATCGAGGAGTTCCGTCATCTACTACCTTCGCGATAGCCGGTGCGGTTGTTGCGTCGCTGCTCGGGGCCGCCCCACGCGCCGAGGCCGCAGTGATCACCTGGTCGGCAAGTGGCCCGAGCCCCGAGGATGCGGGTAACCCAGCGGCGGCATCCGCTACCTTCACAACGAGCGCCGGTCACATTCAGATCGTTCTGTCGAACGACCTGATGACGTCTCAGGTTCGCAGCTCCGGACAGGGTGTCAGTGACCTCATCTTCACTCTGAGCAACGACACTGGAGCGCTCGGCACCAAGACCGCGTCGGGGCAGTTGGGCAACGTTTCCGGCAACCCAACTCCGGGTGTGGTGACCTATGCGGTTGGCTCGCCAACCCGTTGGATTGGCGCGGGCCACCTTTCGGTATCGGGCGACGACGTCACCTTCGAGGTGCTTGGAGGCGGAATGCCCAGCCAACTGATTCTGCCGCTCATCGCGAACGGAGGACGATACACGGCCGCCAATAATGGCGTGAAGAACTTCAATCCTTACGTGATCGGTCCCGCCACCTTCGAACTGGATCTGGCGGGCATCACCGCGGCCACGACGATAACAGCCGCGAACTTCTCGTTCGGCACCAACCCGAGGCTGGACCCCCTGATTGGCTCGTGCACGTCCGGTTGCACAAAGGTTCCGGAGCCCGCCAGTCTGGCGTTGCTGGGCACGGCGCTGGCCGGTCTCGGGATCGCGCGCCGCCGCCGCAAGCGGGGCTAAGAGTTCCCGTCGCCGAGCCGATCCGCCCGATCTCAAGACAAGGTACGGGAGGGTCTATCGGAGCGATTGGGGCACTGTCGGGAATGTTTACGCTCGACCGACTGCCCCAATCCCCCGCAAAGCCGGACAAGGCATGAATTTCGGCAGCCCGGTTTACGTCAAGTTTAGCCTGCGCGGACGAAGGGGTGTCGGTAATATTGACAATGGGTCAGTCTTGATCGGTACTTCGCAAAGCGAGGCGATGCACGGGTTTCAGCGGCTCTCGCGTATCCGCTTTCCGCCTGTAATGCGGTCGGGGCGGCATCAGAGCCGTCGGAATTTTTGACAACTCTTGCGCCTCGCCTTGGCTCGCATTCGGTTCGAATTTCTTTAAGCTTTTGTAATGCAAGCATTTTCCGATGTACCGGAAATTCCTGGCACGAGACGCGCACCTTCAGCGACGTGAGGTGACGCGTAACAGAGGAAATGTGTAAATGACACGCTACGGGAGAAAATCCGCGGGTGTCACCGCCTTGGCGATTGCCGGTGCGTTCGCAGCCTCGCTGCTTGGCCCAGCCCCAAACGCCGATGCTGCCGTGATCACCTATTCGGCAAGCGGGACAAACAGTATGAACGCGGCCGAAGCACTATCCGCGACCGCTGATTTTACGACGAGCGCCGGTCAAATTATCGTTACCCTGACGAATACGCTGGCTCCCGGCGATCTTCGCAGTGCTGGACAGGCGCTGAGCGACATCACGTTCACATTGAGCAACGACGCCGGGGCAAAAGTCAGCTCCAGCGCTTCGGGGCAACTTGGCAACGTCGCCGGTACCACCCCCGGCGTCGTGACCTATATAGCCGGCTCGCCGGACCGTTGGCTCGGCGTGGGTGGCGGCCAATACACGGTCAGTGGCCCGAACGTCACGCTGGAGGTCATTGGAGGTGGTCAGCCAAGCCAGATGATCCTACCGTCCGTAGCCGATGGAGGGAGTTACGCGCTTTCGAATGCGAGCATCACCAACTTTAATCCCTCGGTTATCGGCCCAGGCACGTTCACGCTGAACCTGGGGGGCATCACGGCCGATACGACGATAATAGCCGCAACCTTCTCGTTTGGGACCGGTCCCGATACCTTCGTAGAAGGAACGTGCACGTCCGGCTGCACCCCGACAGTGCCGGAGCCGGCCAGCCTAGCGCTGCTTGGCAGTGCGCTGATCGGTTTCGGCCTCCTTCGCCGCCGCAAGCGGTCGTAAGCGGTCCCGCGTCAACCGGATCGGCGGCCCGTGGGCCGCCGATTTTCTTTATGGGCTCATATCAACCTGCGAAGGCCCAAACCCGTCTTCGTTGGGAGGTGCCGCTGGAAAGAACGACGCAAAAATAGCCGCAATCGCGTGCCATGCTGCATCCCGGTCAATACGCGAAGAGGCACGGCGATGCGTTCACTGCAATTCCCTGCTCCGTTCACAGGAAATCGCTGTTCGTGTCCGGCCGTTTCCCTGTTCACAACACAGGGAAACCGATCCTAACCCTCTGTGACGTAGGGAATTTTCAATAATTCCGGCACCGGAACGAGCAAATTCCCTGCTTGCAGGGAATTTGCCTCCATCAAACCGTCTGCCACGTCTCCGCGGTCACCATGCCTCGCGGCCGTGCGCCGGACGCGCCGTCCCGCCGCCCTCACGCAAAGCGCGCTGCTCGGCTTCGTGCTTGTCGAACATCGCCTTGGCGGCGGCCTGGCGCTTGGCGCTGAACTCGGCGCGGTTGTCGCCGCACCATTGGAACGACGCCGCGCGCGAGCGGTTCGCCTGGCTGAAATGCGGCATCACATAGCGGGCGTAAAGTTCGTATGACCGTTTGGTCGCCTCGAAATCGGCCCAGTTGTGCGCCTGCTGCAGAAACACGCCGAACTCGCCCTGCTTGTCCTGCAGCCGTCTCGATCAGCGCGATCGCGTCGTCCGGGGTGCCGCACACGCCGTAACTGTTCTCGACGAACCATTCGAGCGGGTCCTCGCCCTTCGGCACGATAAAGCGCGGCTGGTTGTTGTTCAGATACCCGAGATAGCGCTCGAAACCCCAGCGCGCGTTCTCGAACGCCTTCTGGCGCGTCTCGGCGATGTGCATCGGGCCGACGAGGCGCAGCCGGTTCGGGTCCATCGAGCGCCCGTGCTCGGCGGCGACATCGCAGGCGATCTGCCAATTCGATGCCAGCGCGTCATAGCCGAACGGGTTTGTCGCGGCGACGCAGATCATGCTGAGGTCATATTTGCCGGCGAGCCGGCCGCCCGAGGGCGTCACGGCGCTGACGACGGCGACCTCGGGATGCGGCTTGGTGTACGGCAAGAGGTGCAGCCTAGTGCCCTCCATCGTGTACCAGTCGGTCTTCTCGGTGACGATCTCGCCGCGGAACAGGCGCAGGATCGCGTCGAGCGACTCGGCCATCCGGTCGCGCTGCGTCATTGGGTCGATGCCCATCATGATCGCATCCGAGGCCAAGAGCCCGGGCCCGGCGCCGAACATGACCCGGCCCCGCGTCATGTGGTCGAGCTGCACGATGCGGTCGGCCACCATCATCGGGTGATGGTACGGCAGCGAGATGACGCCGGTGCCGAGCCTGATGTGCCGTGTGCGCTCGGCGGCGAAGGCGATGAAGATCTCGGGCGAGCTGATGATCTCGTAGCCGGCCGAATGGTGCTCGCCGATCCACGCCTCGTGAAAGCCGAGCTTGTCGAGATGCACGATCAGATCGAGATCGCGCTCGAGGCAGGAGGTCGGGTTCTCCTCGTTCGGATGAAACGGCGGCAGAAAGATGCCGTGCCGCAGATTGATCTCGCTCATTGCCGGCTCCCGCAAAGGTCCGGTGCGATCGTAACGGGTTTCGCTGCGGTTCGGAACCTGCCGCGGCGCATTCTCGGCGGGGAGGAGGGTCGATATGGTGCCGCATGAGCGAGGATCACGAGCTGGAGGCGTTGCTCAGCCGACGGGTTCGAATTCTGGTTTGCGCGAGGCGGTCGGGTGAAAATCGCAGCTCGACGGATCGCGGCCGCGCGTGCCCGCCCGCTCGACGGTCTGCTGCCGTCCGGGCAACCCGCGGAGACACCGGTCTGTCCGCTGTACGTGATCAGCTTAGATTGTGTCGGGTCGCCGGCCGACGGGCACGATCTCTGCCGCCTCGCTGCAGCCGCCACGCGGCCTTGCTCCGCGCTTGCAATAACGGCACCATATCAACGTGGCCGCCCGCGCGACCGAAACCCGCTTCGGAGTTCCCTTTATGCCCGTCATCAAAGCCGTCGATCTCGCCTTTGGGCGGCTGCGCTCGCCCGATCTCGACAAGCAGGAGGAATTCCTGACCGCGTTCGGCATGGTGCGCGCCGACCGCACGAAAAACGCGCTCTATATGCGCGGCACCGACCCCGCGCACCACCTTCACGTCACCGAACTCGGCGAGCCGAAATTCGTCGGGATCGCCTTCCACGCCGGCAGCATGGACGACTTGGAAAAGCTCGCGGGCGTCGAAGGCGCCTCGCCGATCGAGGACCATCGACGAGCCCGGCGGCGGCAAGCGCGTCCGCCTGACCGACCCGGACGGCTACCAGATCGAAGTCATCCATGGCATGGAGCAGCTGCCGAAAATTCGGCTGGCACGGCCACCGGTCAATACCGGCGAGGACAAGACGCAGCGCCGCAACGCGCTCTATTACAAAGGTGTCGAGCGCGGCCCGTCGCACATCAAGCGGTTCGGCCATTTCGTCCTGATGACGACCAATTTCGAGAAGATGCTCGGCTGGTACCGCGAGACGCTCGGCTTCCGCTGCTCGGATGACGTCTATGCCGACAGCAAGGAAAACGTCGTCGGTTCGTTCAACCGGCTCGACCGCGGCGACGACTATGTCGATCACCACGCCTTCTTCTGCATCCGCGGCGACAAGTCGGGCCTCAATCACCTGTCCTACGAGGCGGCCGATATCGACGACATCATGATCGGCCACGAGCACATGAAGTCGAAGGGCTACGAGCATTTCTGGGGCATCGGCCGCCATTCGCTCGGCAGCCAGGTGTTCGATTACTGGGGCGATCCGTGGGGCCGGGTGCACGAGCACTGGGCCGATACCGACGTGCTCAACGCCAGCATCCCGCCCAATCTGGTCGGAAGGCACGAGCTGAACGGCCCCTGGGGCGAGCCGATCCCGGCCAAGTTCATGGGCCACGCGGTGCGCTGACGGGCCTCGGTGCGATTCGACCGCTGGGGTCTCGCCGGCATGCCGGCCGGCCGACGGCGGTCCTTCGCCGCTAGCACACGACGGAGGTCGCCGCCCACGCCGGCTGGGTGGTCCATGGGGGCGGAGAGGGGAACGGGATGCAAGCAGATTACGTGATCGTCGGCGCCGGCTCGGCCGGATGCGTCCTCGCGAACCGGCTGACCGAGGACCCGTCGGTGCGGGTCATCCTCGTCGAGGCCGGCGGGCGCGACTGGAACCCGCTGATCCATGTCCCGGTCGGGTTCATGAAATTGCTCGACCACCCGACGCTGACCTGGGGGTTCAAGGCCGAACCCGACCCCGGCACCGCCGGGCGGGCAATCCCGTATCCGCGCGGCCGAGTGCTCGGCGGCTCGTCGTCGATCAACGGGCTGATCTATATCCGCGGACAGCCCGAGGATTTCGACCATTGGGCGCAGCTCGGCAATCGCGGCTGGGGCTGGGACGACGTCTTGCCCTATTTCAAGCAGGCCGAGCGCTGGCAGGGCGAGCACAGCGAGCACCACGGCAACGCCGGTTTTCTGACGACCTCGCCGATGGGCGAGCGGCCGGCGGCTTGCCAGGCGATCATCGAGGCGGCGCAGGAACTCGGCCTCGAATACCGCGAGGACGTCAACCACCTGCCGCCGGGCGCCGGGCCCGAGCATCGGCTGGTGCCAGCAGACCCGCGGCGGCCGTCGCCGCGCCAGCGCCGCGCAGACCTACCTGAAACCGGCCGCGAAGCGCGGCAATCTGCAGATCGTCACGAACGCGCTGGTTCATCGGCTGACCTTCACCGGCAACCGGGCGACTGGCATCGTGATGTCGCGCGGCGGAAAGGTCGAGATCGTCGATGCGACCCGCGAAGTCATCCTGGCGGCCGGTGCGGTCGGCTCGCCGCATCTGCTGCAATTGTCCGGGATCGGCCGGCCCGAGGATCTGGCGAAGGCCGGCATCCAGGTGCGTCACGCCCTGCCCGGGGTCGGCCACAATTTCCAGGACCATTACATCGCGCGCATGTCGGCCGAGGTGCGCGGCGTCGAGACATTGAACGAGCGCGGTCGCGGTCTGCCGTTCGCCCGCGAGCTGTGGCGTTATGCGCTAAAGGGCGGCGGCATGCTAACCTTCAGCGCCTCGCTGTGCGCCGCCTCGGCCAAGGTGCTTGAGGAATTGGCGACGCCGGACGTGCAGGTCGTGTTCGCCCCGGCGAGCTACAAGCCGGGCCTCATTCGCCAGCTTGACGACGTTCCCGGCATCACCGGCGGGCCGTTCCAGATGCGGCCCTTGTCGCGCGGCTATGTGCTGGCGCGCAGCCCGGACCCGCACGATCAGCCGGCAATCAACCCGCGCTATCTGTCCGAGGACGCCGACCGGCGCGCCATGGTCGGGGGGCTCAAATTCGTGCGCCAGCTATTCGCCGCGCCGGCCCTGGCGAAGTACGTCGTCCGCGAAAAAGTGCCGGGGCCGGACGTGCAGAGCGACGACGAGCTGCTCGACTACGCCCGCCAGAACGGCGGCACGGTGTACCACGCGAGCTGCAGCTGCATGATGGGCGATCACGCGATGGCCGTCGTCGACAGCGAGCTGCGCGTCCGCGGCATCGAGGGCTTGCGGGTCATCGACGCCTCGGTAATGCCGGCCATGACCTCGACCAACACCAACGCCCCGACGATCATGATCGCCGAGAAAGGCGCCGCGATGATCCGCGCCGCCTCCCGTCAGAAGCTGGCGGCATGAACCTTTTGTGCAATCCTGGCAGCGATGGCGATTCCTGACTATCAAACCCTTATGTTGCCGGTGCTGAAAGCCGCGGCAGATGGAAGCGAACATCGCATCCGGGACGTCATCGAGGGCTTAGCTGACGAATTCCATCTCACAGAGCATGAGCGTCGCCAGCTTCTTCCCAGCGGCCGCCAGGGCACATTCGATAATCGTGTTCACTGGGCGAGAGGCTATCTCGTTCAAGCCAAGTTGTTGGAAGCAACCCAGCGAGGACGATTTAAGATTACGGATCGTGGGCGGGAGGCGTTAAGGGCAAAGCTACGCCGGATCGATAATGCCTTCCTTCAGCAATACTCAGAATTTGTCGATTTTCGCCGTCGAACGCCGGGCAGCGCCGAGGCGCCGCTTGCTGGCAATGTTAAGGTCGAGTTGGAGGCGGCAACTCCAGACGAATTACTCCGCTCTACAATGAAGCAGATCGAAGAAGCTCTCAAGAAAGATTTACTCAATCGAGTGATAACATCACCGCCCACCTTCTTTGAAAAGCTTATTGTTACCTTGCTACTCTCGATGGGGTATGGCGGATCCCGCGAGGAATCTGGTCAGGTAGTCGGCCGGTCCGGCGACGGCGGTATCGACGGTGTTATTGACCAGGACCGACTCGGGCTCGATCGAGTCTACATCCAGGCAAAGAAATACGCACCTGGGAACGCCGTGAGCGAACCGGAAATTTGAGCATTCAGCGGCAGCCTCGGTGCCGCCAAGGCAAACAAAGGTGTATTTGTAACGACCTCCTACTTCACCCACCCGGCACAGGCTTTTGCAGAACGCCACCCATTTAGAATAGTTCTAATTGATGGCGAAGAATTATCTGGATTGATGCTTCGACACAATGTTGGTGCCCGGATTGACGAAACGTTGTATCTGAAAAAGCTCGACGAAGATTTCTTTGCGGAAAGTTGATTCCGATTACTTTACGGCGACGCCTTGGCAGTTATGGCCGGGCCAAGTCCGGCCATGTAGTCGATGAATGGGCAGACCACTACACGAACCGCGGCACCTGATCGATGCCGAGCAGGTGCTTTGCCGACCGTCTCCATGTGGCTGATGCGGCCTTGGGCGTGCTGCGAGATCGTATGGGCGTCGCGGAAGCGGCGCTCGAACGGGTTGCCGTCGAAGATCGCGGTCGTGCCGGCCATCTCGTAAAGCTGGTTGACGACCCCGGTCGCAAGCCGCAGTGCATAGGTGCCAGCGGCGCGGATCTTCATGCGCTCGTCCATTGTCGGCCCGTCCTGCCGCCGCAGCGCTTCCGCCTCGACGTCGCGCAGGTTCTGGACGAGATAGACACGCGCGCTTTCGAGCTTGGTGTCGCATTCGGCCACCGCGACCTGCACGATCATATTGTCGGCCAGCGGGTTTTTGCCCCAGCGCGGCACCTTGCGCTTCGACAATTCGATAAACCCGTCGAGCATGCCCCTGGCATTGCCGAGCGCGACGCTAGCAAAGCCGGACGCATAAAGGCTGCTGCCGCCGAACCGGTACGGCACCGGGAGCTTCAGCCGCGGCGCATCGGGCCACCGGAACAGCGATGTGATCGTGTGCTCCTCGGGGATGAAATAGTCTTCGAGGCTATAGAGATCGCTGCCGGTGCCGCGCAGACCCAGCACCCGCCAGACATCGGCGATCCGCGCCGCCGCTTTCGGGAACAGCATCGTGCGTTCGAGCGGCTCGCCGTCATCGCCGCGGACCGGCGTCCCGTCCGGCTCGACGAGGGCGATATGGCCCCCGAGCCACGTCGCGTGATGACAGCCGCTGCCGAACTCCCATTTCCCGGTGACCCGGTAGCCGCCCGGCACGCGCACCGCCTTCGCATCCGGCGTCGAACCCCAGGCGAGCGCCGCGCGATTGCCGCCGAACACCTCCCGAGCCGCCTCGCGTTCGAGATAGACCGAGGCCAGCGAGCACACGGTCATCTGCGACAGGCACCAGGCCGTGCTCGCATCGCCCCGCGCGATCGTCTCGATCACCTGCACGAACTCCGACGGGAGCGCCTCGCCGCCGCCGAGCCAGCGCGGCATCATCATGCGGAACAACCCGGCATCGTGCAGCGCCGCGACGACCGCGTCGTCCAGCCTGCGCCCGGCCTCGACATCCGAGGCCGCCTCGGCGATCAGCGGCGCCAGTGCGCGGACGCGGGCGACGTAATCCGTCTCGACGCTCGTCTCGGCGTTCTGAGCAACTCGACTGACATCGCGATCCTTCCATTTTTCTCGGTGCGGCCGCCGCGAACCTAGCCTGTACCCCTTCGGACCGCAAAGGCAGACAACCCCGATATGCGCCGATCTCCATTGATCTGAGTCAACGAGGCAGCGCCAATTATCGGCTATTATGCGACATGGAGTGCCGTCGCGTGAGCGGCACGGCAGTCGCTTGCCGACCGAAGCGAAAGGGGCTTCGAGATGTCCGATACCGCGAGCAGAATGCCCGTCTCCGTGCCGGCCGCGCCGCCATGCTCGATGCGCGAGGCCTGCGCCAGAGCCTTTCTCGATCGTGGCGGCGAACGCTGTCCATCCTGTCCCCTTCGCGACTTGTGCCAGAGCGAGTTGCGCTGGTTCGTCAGGATGCGCGCCGCTGCACTGAACCGGCGGCAGGCGCGGCCGGCCTGCCGCCATGCCGCCCCTGCCATGTCTCCCTTGGCATGTCGCCTTTGCATGAGAACGCGGCGGCAAAGCCCGCTATAGCTGACCGGTTGCGGCCACAATTCCGGACGACTGGGATGGAACTCCCCGACGCGGTCAAATCGATCGGCGAACAGATCGAAGCGGGCGCCGATATCGCGCCCGAGGACGATTTCTTCGAGGCCTATGACGTGTTCTCGGCCGAGATGGCGCGGATCTTCACGCAGCCATGGCTCGCGGTCGATCATGCCAGCCGGCTCGCCGCGACCGGCGATTACCTGCGCGCCGATATCGGCTCGCGCTCGGTCGTGCTGGTGCGCGAGAACGCCGAGTGCGTGCATGCGATGCGCAACGCCTGCCTGCATGCCGGCTACCGCGTCTGCGAGGAGGAAAGCGGCCGCACCGACCGGCTGTTCTGCCAATATCACGGCTGGTATTACGCGCTCGACGGCCGGCTGACCGACCCGATGCTGCAGCCGAAGATGACCGACCGCTCACGCTTCCGGCTGCCGCGCTATGCGATGCGGATCGAGCGCGGGCTGATCCTGGTCGATCCGTCGAAGGTCGCGCCCGAACCGCCGCCGGCCGAACCGGTCGAGCTCGGCGACATTCCCGAGGATCTCGGCGAGCGCACGGTCGCGCGCCGCACGCGCCACAAGGCCGCGCACAACTGGAAGCGGGTGCGGCAGGTCCTGTGGTCGTCGCCGGGTCTGGCGTTCGGCGACGGGGTCGATACCGCCGTCGAACTCGGGCCGCTTAAGCCTGGTGGCGTTGCGCGACGGCGACGCGGCGCCTGATCCGGCTCATCCCGAAATTCCCCGGACAGACCGAGATCGAAGTCGTGCAGATGCCGCGCGGCAACGGCGCCCCCGCCGAAGCGGACGGGATCGGCGACGCGCTGCGCGACGGCGACGCGATCGACGCAGCCCCGCTCGACCGCGCCTTCTACGCCTGGTACTGGCCGCTGATGGCCCCGCCCGCGGACGGCTGACGCATCGGCGGTATTCCCTGGCCGCCGGGAATTTCTCCGCGACTTCGGGGCGCGGTGGTTTCGCGGCGAGGCTGGCGTGCGGTAGCGTCGCCCGATGACGCAGCATTTTCGCCTGCCGGAAGGGGGCATGATCGAGCGCGGGCGCGTGCTCGAGTTCCGCTTCGACCGGCGGCGACTATCAGGGACATCCGGGGGACACGCTCGCCTCGGCGCTGCTGGCGAACGGTGTCAGGGTCGTCGCGCGCAGCTTCAAGTACCACCGGCCGCGCGGCATCATGACCGCCGGGATCGAGGAGCCGTCGGCCCTCGTGCAGCTCGAAACCGGCGCCTTCGCCGAGCCGAACCGCCGCCCCACCGATATCGCCCTGTATGACGGGCTGCGGGCCGCGAGCCAGCATGCCTGGCCGGGTCTCGCGCTCGATCTGGCGGCGCTGGCCGACCGGTTCGCGCCACTGCTCCCGGCCGGGTTCTACTACAAGACCTTTATGGCTCCGGCGCCGGCTGTGGCGGACGCTCTGGGAGCCGCTGCTGCGCCACATGGCCGGGCTCGGGCGGGCGCCGTCATCGCCGGACCCGGCGCGCTACGATAAGCGGCACGAACATTGCGACGTGCTGGTGGTCGGCGGCGGTCCGGCCGGGCTGGCGGCGGCGTTGGCCGCCGGGCGGCGCGGCGCGCGCGTGATCCTTGCCGACAGCGACACCGAATTCGGCGGCGGGCTGCTGCGCCGTCCGACGCGGATCGGCGAGGCCGACGGCATGGCATGGGCGCGCCGCGCGGTCGCGGAACTCGAAGCGATGCCGGAGGTGCGGCTGCTGCGCGAGACGACCGTGCTCGGCTGTTACGACGACAATTACCTGATCGCCGCCGAACAGGTCGGCGAGCGGCTCGGGCCGGCGGCGCCCTCCGGATTGCCGCGTCAGCGCCTCTGGCACATCCGCGCCCGCCGCGTCGTGCTGGCGACCGGGGCGATCGAGCGGCCGCTCGTGTTTCCCGACAACGACCGGCCCGGCATCATGCTGGCCGGCGCGGTCGAGACCTATCTGCATCGCTATGCGGTGGCGGCCGGCCGGCGCGCGGTGCTGTTCGTCAACAACGACGGCGCGTATCCGCTGGCGCCGGCGCTGGTCCGGGCCGGAATCGCGGTCGCGGCGATCGTCGATCCGCGGCCGGAGCCGGGCGAGGCGGCGCAGCCGGCTGGCCGACGGAATCCCGCTCTATTCGGGCCATGCCGTTGTCGGAACCGCGGGGCGCGGCGCGCTGCGCCGGGTCTGGGTGCGGCCGGCCGAGGCATCCGGCGCCGGCAGCGCGGGGACGGACGGTCGCGCTCGACTGCGACCTGCTGGCCGTGTCCGGCGGCTGGAACCCGAATGTGCAGCTTTTCGCGCAGGCGCGCGGCCGGCTGCGGTTCGACCCGGGTCTCGCGGCGCTGACGCCGGACGACACCGATGCGGCCGTCGAATGCGCCGGCGCGGCGAACGGCAATTTTGTCCTCTGCCGCGTGCCTGGCCGAGGGCGAAGCGGCCGGGGTCGCGGGCCGCCGCGCTGTGCGGCTTCGGCACGTCTCGCGGCGAGGCCAGGCCCGGCGTTGCCGGCCGACGACACGAATCCGGCCGCGGCCCCGCCGCCGATCCCGCACGCGCTGTCCCCGCGGCGAGGCGCGGCGCGCCTTTGTCGATCTGCACAACGACGTGACCGCCGCCGACATCGTGCTGGCGGCGCGCGAGGGCTATGCCGTCCCCGAGCACCTGAAGCGCTACACGACCCTGGGAATGGGCACCGACCAGGGCAAGACCGGCAATCTCGCCGGTCTCGCGCTGCTCGCCGCCGCCACCGGGCAGAGCCTCGCCGCGACGGCCCCGACGACCTTCCGCCCGCCTTATACGCCGGTGTCCTACGGCCTGCTGGCCGGGCGCGAGCGCGGCCGTCTCGCCGACCCGGTGCGGGTCACGCCGATGCACGACTGGCATGTCGCGGCGGGCGCGGTGTTCGAGGATGTCGGGCAGTGGAAGCGGGCGCGCTACTACCCGCGTCCCGGCGAGGACATGGCGGCGGCGGTGCGGCGCGAGTGCCTGGCGGCGCGCGACCGGGTGGCGCTGCTCGACGCCTCGACCTTGGGAAAAATCGAGGTGTCCGGGCCGGACGCGGCGCGCTTTCTCGACCGCATCTACATCAACCGCTGGGACAACCTCGCGGTCGGCGCCTGCCGCTACGGCGTCATGTGCCGCGAGGACGGCATGGTGTTCGACGACGGGGTCGGGACCCGCCTCGCGGCCGGACCGCTTCCTGCTGACGACCACGACCGGCAATGCCGCGGCCGTGCTCGACTGGCTCGAGGAATGGCTGCAGACCGAGTGGACCGATCTCGACGTGTTCTGCACGTCGGTGACCGAGGAATGGGCCAACGCGACGCTGGTCGGACCGCGCGCCCGCGACGTGCTGCAGGCGCTGGCGCCTGACTCTCGCGCTCGATGCCGCCGCGTTCCCGTTCATGCGGATGCGCGAGGCCGAGGTCGCCGGCATCCCGGCGCGCATTTTCCGCATCAGCTTCTCGGGCGAACTCAGCTACGAGATCAACGTGCCGGCCGATTTCGGGCTGGCGCTGTGGGAGCGGCTGATCGCTGCCGGCGAGCCGCTACGGCATCGCGCCCTACGGCACCGAGGCGATGCACGTGCTGCGCGCCGAGAAGGGATATTTCATGATCGGCCAGGAGACCGACGGGTCGGTGACGCCGCTCGATCTTGGCCTCGGCGCGATGATCGCGGCGGACAAGGATTTTCTCGGCCGCCGCTCGCTGTCGCGCAGCGACACCGCGCGGCCCGACCGCAAGCAGCTGGTCGGGCTGTTGCCCGACGATCCGGCGGAAATCCTGCCCGAAGGCGCGCAGCTCGTCGCCGAGCCCGGCGGCACCCCGCCGCTGCCGATGATCGGCCATGTCACGTCGAGCTATTACGGCGCGCGGCATCGGGCGCGGCTTCGCGCTGGCGCTGGTCGCGGGCGGACGCGCGCGCCACGGCGAGACGGTCTGGGCGCCGCTGCCCGATCGCACCGTCGCGGCGCGGATCTGCCCGCCGGTGTTCTACGATGCCGACGGACGGCGGCGCGATGGCTGACCCGCCCGTCGGCCCGCAGCGGCGTTCGCCGCTCGACGGCGTCGCTGCCCTGGTCGCTGCCGGGCGGCGCGGTCGCGCCTGTCCGAGCTGCGATTCGCCGAGCAGATCGTGTCTGCGGGTGAAGCCGCCGGTGGCGGCCTGGCTCGCCGGGGTGCCGCTGCCGCTGACGCCGAACCGCGTCGCCGGCATGGGTCCGCTGCGAACGCTGTGGCTCGGCCCCGACGAATGGCTCGTAACGGCGCCGCAAGGGTTTGCGCCGGACCTGCTCGGCCGCTTGCGCCGGGCGGTCGCGATGCGGCACGCGACGGTCGTGATCCTGTCCGCCAGCCGCGCCATCATCGAGATAGAAGGCCCGCAGGCACGGACACTGCTGCAAAAAGGCTGCGGGATCGACCTGCATCCGAGGGTGTTCGGGCCAGGCCAATGCGCGCAGACGGTGTTCGCGAAGCTGCCGGTCATCATCGACCAGCTGAGCGCGGCGCCGCTTTACCGGCTGTTCGTGCGCCGCTCGGCCGCGCGCTGGCTGGCCGAATGGCTGATCGACGCGGCCGACGAGTTCCGTTTCGTGTGAGCGCGCCACCGCAGCTGCTATCGCGCCGCAGCCGACTTGCCCGATAATAGGAGCGGCTTCAGCTCCTCTCGGAGAATCCGCGTCATGTTGCGGGCGTTGTCGCGCAGGGCGGGCATTGTTCCGGGCCTCTCGCTCGCCGAGGCGCAGCGTCGCGCCGAGGGTCTTGGGCTCGGCGCGCCGGTGGCGATTCGCGTCAACCCGCGGGCGCGGCGGCTGCTCCTGCGCATGGATGCGTCGACGCGCCGGTTCGACCTGGTTCTGCCGCGGGGACTTCCGCCCGAAACCGCGCTGAAATTTCTTGAGGCGCAGCGCGGCTGGATCGCGGCGCGGCTCGATGCGTTGCCGATTGCCGTGCCGTTCGCCGAGGGTGCGGTCGTGCCGGTACTCGGCGTGCCGCACCGGATCCGCCGCGAGGACGATCCGGCCGCCGCCGACCGTGGCGATCATCGACGGCGAAATCCGCGTGCGCGGCGGCCCCGAGCCTGTCGCGCGCCGCGTGCGCGACCATCTGGCCCGGCTCGCCGCGCAGGAACTGGCGCGCCGCGCGCGCCTGCATGCGGCGGCAATCGGGAGGAAGGTGACCCGGATCACGGTGCGCGATACGAAAAGCCGGTGGGGAAGCTGTTCCGCGGCCGGGTCGCTGTCGTTCAGCTGGCGGCTGATCATGGCGCCGGAGCCGGTGCTCGACTATGTCGTCGCGCACGAGGTGGCGCATCTCATCGAGATGAACCACGGCCCGCGGTTCTGGAAGCTGGTGCGCACGATGGTCGCCGATCCCGCGGCACAGCGCGCCTGGCTCAAGCGGCATCGCGCGGAACTGCTGTCGTATGGCTGATTCGTGAACCGGCGCGCCTCCGATTGGGCAAACGAGCGCCGAACCGGACAAGATCACTGCTGCTGCAATCCCGAAACGTCGGCCACCGCGACGTCGATCGTGCGCGTCTGGCCGTTACGCAGGACGGTCAGCCGCACCGTATTGCCGATCCCGATCTGCTGCAGGATCGCGGCCAGCTCCGAGACGTTTTGAACCGGGGTTCCGTTCGCGGCGAGGATCACGTCGGCGATGGCGCCGCCGGTGCTCGCCGCCGATACGAGCCCGGCTTTCGCCGCCGGCGAGTTGGGCAGAACGCGGACGATGATGATGCCGTCCACCCCGAGCTGCGTCGCCGTGCTTTCATGCGCCGCGACGATGCCGATACCGGGCATCGGAACGTGGCCCTCGCGAATCAGCTCGGCGGCGATCCGGTTTACCGTGTCGACCGGGATCGCGAAGCCGATGCCGGCCGAGGCGCCCGAGCCGGAGATGATTGCGCTGTTGACCCCGATCAGCCTTCCGGCGCTGTCGAGCAGCGGCCCGCCCGAGTTGCCGGGGTTGATCGCCGCGTCGGTCTGGATCACACCGCCGATCTCGTAGGCCGCGGAGGTCGGCAGACGCCGGCCGACCGCGCTGATGATGCCCGAGGTCAGCGTCTGCTCCAGCCCGTACGGGTTGCCGATCGCGAACGCGGCCTGCCCGACCTGCAGATCGGCGGAATTCCCGATCGCGATCGGGTGCAGCGCGGTGCGCGACCGGGTGAGGCGCAGCACCGCGATGTCGTAGTTCGGCGCGGTCCCGACGATATCGGCGTCGACGAACTCGCCGCTTGTCAGGCGAACGCGGATGCGCTGGGCACCGCGGATCACGTGGTAGTTCGTGATGACGTGCCCGGCCGCGTCCCAGACGATGCCCGAACCCGACTGCACGGCGACTTCGGCGGGTTCGAGCTGGAAAATGCCGCGCTGCGGCGCCGCCGCGAAAACGTGCACGACAGAGGGCGACGCCGCCTTGAACAGCGCGATCGTCGCATCCTCGTATTCCGCGAGGCTGCCGCGCGGCGTGACCGTGCGCGGTTCGGTCGCCACCGCCCACAGCGACACGGCGTAGGGCTGGAGTACCCAGACCGTCGCCAGAATGAGCGCCCAGAGGACCGCGAAGCGCAGCAGGAAATTCGGTTTCACGCCATCCCCATCCGGCCGGTCTCAGTACCTACGAGCAACGTACCGTTTCGGCTCAATATACCGGATCGCGGGCAGCCGCGCTCGCGGCCGGGCGAACCCGGGAGCCATTGGAGGCATGGGAGGCGCCGCGTTCGCAACCTATCTCCGGGCGATGGGAATTTACGAAAATTGTGTCCTGCCGCGCCTGCTCGACTGGGCCATGCGCGACCATCACCTCGCGCCATACCGCCGGCGCGCGCTCGACGCAGCCGAGGGGCTTGTGCTCGAAATCGGGGCCGGTTCCGGGTTGAATTTTGCGCGCTACACCGAGCGGCTGGACCGCGTCGTCGCGCTCGATCCGTCGCCGCCGCTGCTGCGGTTAGCCGCCCGGCGGCTCGGCGAGGCGCGCATGCCGGTCTCGCTGCTTTGCGCTTCGGGCGAGGTGCTGCCGTTTGCCGATTCGGCGTTCGACACGGCGGTGGCGACCTGGACCTTGTGCTCGATCCCCGATCCGATCGCCGCGCTGCGCGAGACGCGCCGGGTGCTGAAGCCCGGCGGACGACTGCTTTTTGTCGAGCACGGGCTGTCGCCAACGCCGGGGATCGCGGCATGGCAGCACCGCATGACGCCGTGCTGGAAGGCGCTGGCCGGCGGGTGTCATCTCGACCGCAGGATCGACGCGCTGGTCCGCGCCGCCGGGTTTCGCCTGGAACGGCTCGACACCGGCTACATGCCGGGTCCGAAACCCTGGACCTTCATGTACCAGGGCAGCGCGGCGCCCTGACGCCGCTTGCCCTCACACTTTCCGTACCGGCGCCGGATATTGAGCGACGACTGGATCGGCGGTCAGCAGGACAACGCCCTCGACGATGCTTTGCGCCACCAGCATCCGCTCGAACGGATCGCGGTGAAGCAGCGGCAGGCTGGCGACGGCTGCGGCGTGCTCGCCAGTGACCACCAATTCCTGGTAGTTGTTGTTCAGCAGATTGTGCTGGAACAGCGAGGGATCGAGTCGGAAGCTGGGACGCCTGAGTGCGCTCTTGATTGCGATCTCCCATAAACTCGCCGCGCTGAACAGCAGCTCGTTACTCGGATCGTCGATCAGTCGCCGTGCCCCCGAGGAGAGCCGGGGCGATGGTCCCGCCGCCCACAGCAGCAGGTGCGTATCGAGGAGAAGCCTCACTTCTCGCCGTAAAACATCTCTTCGATCTCGTCCGCGAACATGGTGTCGAAATCCTCGGGTACTTCGATATCTGGCATAAAGCCAAGCCGTTTTATTTCTTTCGGCCGGCTGCTCCTCGATCGGCACGACTTTGACCAGTGGCTTACCAGCCTTGGCGATGATGAAAGCCTCGCCCTTCGCCGCAGCCTCGACCAGCCGCGACAGATGGGTCTTGGCTTCGTGGATGTTGACGGTGCGCATGCGGTCTCCGACGAGTGGACCAACCGAAGTTAGTCCACTCGCGCCACGATGCAATATCGAACAGCATCAGCCGGCGAGCCGGCCCTTTAGCACCCGCCCGGCATAATTTCCGGTCGCCTCGCCGTTCTCGAACGCGACGGCGCCGTTGACCACCGTCGCGGCGATGCCGTCGGCCTTCTGCACGAGCCTTCGGGCGCCGCCCGGCAGATCCTGCTCGACCTTCGGCAGCAGCGGCCGCACCCGCGCCTCGTCGAACACGACGAGGTCGGCGGCGTAGCCGGTGCGGACGAGGCCGCGATCCGGCAGTTCCCAGGCCGAGGCGTTGTCGAAGGTCAGCATGCGCACGGCCTCTTCGAGCGTGAATTGCTGCCGCTTGCGCACCCAGTAGCTCAACAGATGCGTCTGCAGCGACGAGCCCATCTCCTGGCAGACATGCGCGCCGGAATCGGAGAACGTCGCCAGCGTGCGCGGATGCTTCAACAGGCCGAGCACGTCGTCCGGCGACTCGTTGACGAGCGGCTGCACGAAGACGCGGTCGTCGTTCTCCAGGCACAGATCGATGATCGTCTCGACCGGGTGCTGGTTGCGCCGGCGCGCCAGTTCGGCGACGCTCGGATCGTCCCAATCCGTGTCGAACATCGGGAACAGATTGGCGTAATCGGGTTTGCGCGGATCGGTCGTCGCGGCGCCGCCGCCCTGCATCTCCGACCCTTTCGGCTTCATCGTCGCTTCTTCGGCGACGAGACGCCGCCGCGTTTCGGGATCGCGCAGCCGCGCCTTCTGCTCGTCGAGCGGCAAGGCGCGCAGCTCGCGCCATCCCGGCAAGTAGTCGAACGGCAGATACGATTTCAGCGAGAAGATCGCGTTGATCGAGCGCGTCGTCGCCTGGCCCCAGACGCGCCCGCCTTGCGCGACGGTCTCGTCGATCCAGCGCAGCTGATAATCCCACGGGTTCGGCTCGACCCCCTGCTTTGTCGCCAGCGTGCCGAACATGATCGGTCGCCCGCTGTCGAGCGCGACCCGGCGCAGCCTTTCGAGAAACGCCCGCTGCGCCTCGCCGCCGGAGATATCGGGGCCGATCTGGAAGATGCCGGAATTGAGTTCCGCCATCGCGCCGACGAGCCGGTCGATCTCCTCCCAGTCGGCGATGCGGCTGGCCACGGGGCCGCCGTCGGGCCGGATATGCGTCGTCGCGCGCGAGGTCGAAAACCCCAGCGCGCCGGCCCGCATCGCCTCGCGTAACCGCGTGCGCCATGACGCGCAGATCGTCCTCGGTCGCTTTCTCGTCGAGACCGCGCTTGCCCATCGCGTACATGCGCAGCGCCGAATGGCCGATATACATGCCGTAATTGAGCGCCTTCGGCAGCCGCTCGACATTGGCGAGGTACTCGGGGAAGGTCTCCCAATTCCACTCGATGCCGGCCAGCATCGCCTCGGTCGGGATGTCCTCGACCGCCGTCAGACAGCGGGCGAACCATTCCCGGTCCTCGGGCTTGCACGGCGCCAGCGCAAAGCCGCAATTGCCCATCACGACCGACGTGACGCCGTGCCAGCACGAGCAGCTGCCGATCGGGTCCCAGGCGACCTGCGCGTCCATATGCGTGTGGCCGTCGATAAATCCCGGCGCGACGATCAGCCCGTCGGCGTCGATCACCCGCTCGGCGGCGGCGCGGATGCGGCCGATCTCGACGATGCGCCCGCCCTTGACGCCGACATCGGCGCGATAGCGCGGCAGGCCCGAGCCGTCCACGACGGTGCCGTTCTTGATCAACAGGTCGAGCGCCATCGCCGCTTCTCCAATCGGGTTTACCCGCAAGATCAAGGCATTCGCGGGCGCAAGTCAACGCGCCGGGCCGCCGGCTAATACCCCATCGTCTTGTCGATCTCCTGCAGCAGCCCGCCGCCGGCCTCCACGCTGCTTATATTGGCGGCGATCTCGGCGACGAGCTGCCGCACGGTCGGCCGGCGCGCGACATGCGGCATCACGGTCACCTTCGGGTGCGCCCATAGCGGGCTGTCGGGCGGCAGCGGCTCGGGGTGCAGCGCGTCGAGCGCGGCGTAGGAGAGCTGCCCGGAATCGAGCGCCGCGATCAAATCGGCTGCGACGACATGCTTGCCGCGCCCGATATTTATGACCATCGCGCCCTCGCGGCATCATCGCGAAGGTGCGGGCGCACAAAATGCCCTCGGTCTCGCGGGTCAGCGGCAACAGGCACACCGCGATATCGGTCTGGCTCATGAACGGCTCGAACTGGTCCGGGCCGTGAAAGATCGGGATTTCCTCGCCCTCACGCGGCGAGCGCACCCAGGCCGATACCGGAAACCCGAGCGATTTCAGCACCAGCGCCGGCGCCTTCGCCATCAGCCCGAGGCCGAGAAACCCGATGCGGCGCTGTTCGGGGCGCACGATCGGCCGGCGCAGCCATTCGCGGTTGGCCTGCGCCTCTTGGTACAGCGGCATCTCGCGATGAAACCGCAGCACGTGCATGACCGTGTACTCGGTCATCATCGGGTCGCCGCCGTCCGGCTCGATCTTGCCGAGCGGCACTTGCGGCAGCTTCGGGTGATCGATGAACGCCTCGACCCCGGCCGAGCGGCTGAACATCGCCTTCAAGTTCGGCAGCGCCGGAATTGCGTCGAAATCCGGCCGCATGAACGCGAGGTATTCGATCTCCGCCGCATTCCCGACCTCGGGAAAGACGCGGAGTTCGCGCCCGGGCAGCAATTCGGCGACCGTGTCGCGCCACGCCTGCGCGTTGCCGATTTGCCTGTCGAGCCCATAGATCAGCAGCGCCATCGCCGCACTCCCCAAAATGATATCCGCCGCGGATCAATAATAATGCGCGCCGCCGTTGACGTGGATCGTCTGTCCCGTCATGAAGCCGCCATCCTCGCTGACCAGGAACAGGCAGGCCGCCGCGATCTCGTCGACCTTGCCCTGGCGGCCCAATGGGATGCCGGCGGCGTTCGGTACGTGGCCGCCGGGCGAGGTGGTGTACCATTCCGGATTGTCGCGCCTCGTGTCGATGCTGCCGGGCGAGACGACATTGACCCGGATGTTGTCCGCCGCGAATTCCGAGGCGAGCCCGCGCGCCATCCCGATCAGCCCCATCTTCGCCGCCGACAGATGCGCCCGGCCCATGCCGCGGGCCGAAATCGAGCCGTCGCCGCAGAAGAACAGGATGCGGCCGTACTTGTTCTTGACCATCGACGGGATCAGCGCCCGCGTCAGATAGAAGGCGCCATCGAGCACGACATTGCGCACCCGCTCCCAATCCTCGTCGGTGACCTCGGTAAACGGCTTGTGCGGCCGGATCGCGGCGTTGTTGACCAGGATGTCGACCCGGCCGAATTCGGACAGCGCCTTCTCCGCCAGCCCCTCGACCTCCGCCTTGTTGCCGACATCGGCGAGGATCGGCGCGGATTTGACGCCGAGATCGCGCACCTCGCGCGCCACCAATTCCGCTTCCTGCTGGTTGGCGCGGGCGTTGATGACGACATGCGCCCCCTCGCCGGCGAATTTGAGCGCCGTCGCGCGGCCGATATTGCGCCCCGAACCGGTGATCAGCGCGACCTTGCCCTCGAGCTTTCCCATCCTCCCGCCTCGCCGCCTTCAATCTCTCCGGACCGAGATTGCTTCGTCGCTGCGCTTCTCGCAATGACAACCTCTCTTCGATTGTCATTGCGAGAGCGGAGCGAAGCAATCTCGGCGACACGGTTTGGGAGACGTGACATGCCAGAAAAAATCCGGCTCGGTCTGATCGGCGCCAGCGTGAGGGGGACCTGGTCGGCGCGCTCGCATCTGCCGGCGCTGCGGGCCAGCGGCGATATCGAGTTGACCGCGGTCTGCACGACGCGCGCCGACAGCGCCGAGGCGGCGCGGCAGGCCTACGGCGCGCGGCTCGCCTTCAGCGACTGGCGCGAGATGGTTACGTCGCCGGAGATCGACGCGGTCGCGGTCGTCGTGCGCGTGCCGTCGCATTACGCACCGACCAAGGCGGCGCTCGAAGCGGGCAAACACGTCTATTGCGAATGGCCGCTCGGCCGCACCACCGACGAGGCCGTCGAACTGGCGCAGCTCGCCGCATCACGCGGCCTTAAGACGGCTGTCGGGCTGCAGGCGCGCGTCGATCCGGCGCTGATGTACCTGAAAGAGCTGGTCGCCAAAGGCTATGTCGGCGAAATCCTGGCGATTAAAGTCGGGCTCTTGCGCGAGGGCGTCCTGACCCGCCCGTCGCACCGTACCTGGCAGCGCGACGCCGCCCTCGGCGCCAACACGCTGACGATCGCCAACGGCCACACGATCGACGCGATGCGCTTCGTGACCGGCGATTTCGGCTCGCTGTCGGCGGTCGTCGCGACGCAGGCGAAACAATGGCTCGACACCGGCACGAATACCTGGCTCGACGTGACCGCGCCCGACAACATTCTGATCAGCGGCCGGCTGCAAAACGGCGCGGTTGTCTCGTCGCATGTCGCCGCGATCCCTTATGCCGGCAGCGGCTACCGCATGGAGATTTACGGCCGCGACGGCACCCTCGTCGCCTCCGGCGAGGATTCGCCGCAGTTGAGCAAGGTCTTTCTGCACGGGGCGCAACGCGGCAACAATCTCGAAAATGCTGCCGGTGCCGGAGCGCTTCACGGTCGCCGCGCCGGGCACCCCCGACGGCGAGCCGCTGAATGTCGGCCAGATGTACGCGCTGTTCGCCCGCGCGATACGCGGCGGCGAGGCTTCCGTGCCGGATTTCGCGACGGCGGTGGACTTGCACCGTCTCGTCGACGCGATCAAGCAATCATCCGATACAGCCCGCGTCGTGACGTTTGCATGACCCCCCAAACCGCGCCTCGGCAGGATGCGGATTCCGTCAAAGCCCCGCCGTGGTCCATACTCATCTCACCGTAGCCCCACACCTCATTCCGGTTGCTCAGCCATTTCTACAAAACTGTAGTATGTAAAGAGCCGCGAGTGATCAGCCCAGGAATTGCGGTTGCAGGTAGGAGCATCTTCACTTGAGGAGCATCCAAAGTACAATTAGTGTTATTGCGATGTTAGCTGGCACTGTGACGATCGTTGGCGGCATAATCGCAATATCACTCTTTGCCGCCAATCTAAGAAATGATATAGCAAACTTCGAGTTGAGATTAAAGAACGTTGAAGGCACGCTTGACAGAATAGATGGCAGACTGAGCAATCTTGACAAAAAAGTTGTACAGTCGGAGTCACACCTCGAAAAGGTAGAAAAGACTAGCCTTAGCGAATGCGCAGCGCTTTCCCAACGTGCCTCAACGCCTGGCCTTCTACCCGATCGGCGCGCAACCGTCTATCGAGTAATGGGAGCGAGGGGGTGCATAACTGATGAGCAGGTCCAACGTCTGATAAAGTCAAACTAACGCATCACCTGCTCAAGCTCATAAACTCAGGCGGTTCCAAACGATCATTTCGGCGTCAAGTGTCGCCCCACCGCCATTCCAGCGCCCGCTGCATCGCGGCGCGGATTGCCTCGTGCGGCGCCGTCAGTCCGAGCCGGGCCACCTCCGCGTCCCATTCCGCCGCAGCGTTTTGCAGCGGTTCGAGGATCGGTCCCGCCGCCCATGCGGTCGAGCCAGGACGACAGATCGGGCGCGGCGAATACGCCCAGCAGCAGCGTTCCGATCACGGTCATCGCGAGCACCTGACGCGGACTGCCGCCGCTGCGGCGCAATGAAAGCGGAATCGCGTCAGTGCTCGACGGCGACGGCGGCGCTACGGTTTTCGGTCGCGCTTTTTCGAGCACGACCATCTCAAAACCGAAAATAGATGAACGGCGCGACCCCTTCCGGGCCGAGCGCGTTGATCGCAGCGACGACAATCCCGGCCGTCGCGCCGAGACCCCAGACCGGCATCCGGCCGAACGCCTCGGCGGTGCGCTCGAACACCCATTCCGGCAGGAACTGGCCGACAAGACCAAGCGCGATCAGAACCACCATCAGCGGCCCGGCCTGCGTCGGCAGACAATCCCAGCCGGCGCCGAGCCCGGCGATATAGAGCCAGGCCATCGTGAAATCCTCTGCCCGGAAAAAGATCCAGGCCAGGCACACGAAATTGAACACGACCAGCACCGAGACGAATCGCGCCAGCGGGCTCGCCGACCGCCCCCCGATCCACGGATCGAGCATCCGCTCGACCGCCAGCCCGCCGCCATGCAGCGCCCCCCACATCACGAATTTCCAGGCCGCGCCGTGCCAGATGCCGCCGAGCAGCATTGTCAGCATCAGGTTGCGGTAGGTTTTTACCTTTCCGTGCCGGTTGCCGCCGAGCGGTATGTAGAGATAGTCGCGCAGCCAGCTCGACAGCGAGATGTTCCAGCGGTGCCAGAAGTCGCTCAGCCGCTCGGCCCGATAGGGCTGGTTGAAATTGGGCGGGAAGCGAAAGCCGAGTAATGCCGCCAGCCCGATCGCGATATCGGTATAGCCGCTGAAATCGCAATAGATTTGCACCGCATAGCCATAAACGCCGAACAGCAGATCGGGCCCGCCATAGTCGGAGGGCGAAGCAAAGACCGGATCGACCAGCCCGGTTGCGAGATAGTTCGCGATGACGACCTTCTTGAACAGGCCGAGCAGGATCAACAGCAGCGCCGGCGCGATCGGGATCGGCTCGGATCGAGGGACGCGCCAGCTGCGGCAGGAAATAGGCCGCGCGCACGATCGGCCCGGCGACGAGCTGCGGGAAAAACGACATGTACAGCGCCATGTCGAGCGGCTCGCGGCACACCCCGACATCGCCGCGATAAACGTCCATGATATAGGAGATGCCATGGAACGTAAAAAAGCTGATCCCGACCGGCAGCAGAATTTCGAGAAACGGCAGTTCGTGCGTGAAACCAAACGAGCGCGCCAGCTCGTTGGCGCTGAGCACAAAAAAATCGAAATACTTGAAGACGCCGAGCAGCGACAGATGCACCGCCACCGCGACGCCCAGAATGATTCGCCGGAAATGATCCTCGCGGGCCCGGTCGATCAACAGCCCGGCGGCGTAGCTGACCGTTGTGCTGAACGCCAGCAGAAAGCAAAATCGCCAGTCCCACTGGGCATAAAAGATAATAGCTGGCGACGACGAGCACGGCTTTTTTTGCCGTGAACCTCGTGTCGAGCGCCGCCATCGCCGCCGCGACGACGAGGAAAAAGATCAGGAACGCGGAGGTCGGAAACAGCATCGGCGCTCAGCCGCGCGCGCCGCCCCCGGCCCCGATAATTCGGGTCCGTCCCGTCGATCGAGCGCCCATCTTCCCCCTCGCGACCCCGCTTCCCCGAAGCCGCTTCTAGCCGGTCATCCGCCGCCGCGACAAGCCGTCAAGAGTTGTGCGGCGCCGTCGAAGGCCCGATGGAAGAACAGCGCGGCGGCGCCGCCGAATTCGGTTTGCAAGTGTCAGGACGAAAAGCGAATATCCGGCCTGCGTTCGGGGGTGTTGTCGCGGGGGAATGACGCCGTGCAGCGGTGGGTTCGGGTTTTCGCCGGCGCGCGCGGCACCGTGTGCGCCGGGTTGCTTGTCGTGCTCTTCGGAATTTCTTCGCCGCAGGCGCAGACCGAGGCGCAGCCCCAGGCACAGAACGTACCGGCCCCGCCGACCATCGTCGTGTTCGGCGATAGTCAGGCCGCCGGCCTCGCCCGCGGCCTGCAGCGCGTGCTGGCCGAGGATCCGCGTTTCCGCGTGCTCAACCGCACCCACGCCGGCGCGTCGCTGGTGCACGACGAAAACGAGTGGCTGGCGCCGATCGAGACCTTCACCGAGCGCGAGAAGGCCGATATCGCCATCGTGATGTTCGGCGCCAACGACCGCATCGACATGCGCCAGGGCCGCACGACGCTGCGCTTCCGCGGCGAGCCGTGGCGGGCCGAGTACACCGCGCGAATCGACCGGATCCTCGACCGTCTCGCCGCCGCCGGGCTGCGCGTCCTGTGGCTCGGCAACCCGATCGCGCGCAGCGAGCGCTACACCGAGGACATGAGCTACATCAACGAACTCTATGCCGACGCGATCACAAGACACGGCTTCCAGTTCGTGCCGCTGTGGACCGTCGTCGCCGATGAAGGCGGCAACTACACCGCCTACGGCAAGGACCGCACCGGCGTGACGCAGCGCCTGCGCGGCGTCGATGGCATCCATTTCACCGCCGCCGGCTACGAGCTGATCGCGGAGAAACTCGTCGGGCAGCTGGCCGCCCCGCCCACCAAGGCGGACACTCCGCCCGGCGGCGCGGCTGATCGGCACTTCCGTCGCCGCGAGCGCACAACGATAGGGGCGGGACATGGCCGAGGCTTGGCCGCGCGCCGGCATGGCGCTGCATTTCGGCATCAGGGTCGTCGCCGCCGACAAGGACAAATTGGTCGGCGAGATCGAGGCCGACGAGCGCCATGTCAACGCCGCCGGCATCGTGCATGGCGGCGCCTATATGGCCTTCGCCGACGAACTCGGCGGCCAGATGGCCGCGCTCAACCTGCCGCCCGGCACCACCACGACGACGATCGAATCGAAGACCAATTTCTTCCGCGCCTCGCCGCCCGGCCGCCTCCGGGCCGAATCGGTGCCGCTGCATGTCGGCCGCCGCACGATCGTCGTGCAGACCACAATCTACACCCCCGACGGCAAACGCGCCGCGCTCGTGACGCAAACCCAGCTCGTCATCCCGAAGGAACGCGAGCATCCGGCAACCGCGTGACGCTCGACCCCCGCCTCCACGCCTACCGTCCCGACCTCGCCGACGAACGCCTGCGCCGCCACGTCTCGGCGCCCGCGCTACACGGCCGGAAAAGAGGCCCGGATCGTTGTCGGCCGCGCCCCGCTGCGCCGCGCCCCTCACCGAAAGCCGAACTCGACACGTTCTGCCACTACGGCGAGCCTCTGCTGGTCTTCGACGAGGCGGACGGCTTTCTCTGGTGCCAGTCGCTGTTCGACCGCTATGTCGGCTATCTCGAAGCCGCCCACGTCGCGTTCGGCCCCGCCCCGATCCCGACCCACTATGTCGCGACCCTCGGCTCCTACGCCTACGACGCCCCAGACCTGCGTTCGCCGGCCGCGCGATTTCCTGCCGCGCCACGCCGCCGTCACGGTCGCCGAGACCGGCCTCGTCACGCGCGGCACCGAATACGCCCGGCTCGACACCGGCCTTTTCCTGCCGCTCGCCTGCCTGTCGCGGGAGCCGCCGCGCTCCGAAGATATCGCCGCCGCCGCCGCGCTGTATCTCGGCTGCCCCTATCTGTGGGGCGGCAGGAGCTTTCTCGGCATCGACTGCTCCGGCCTCGTGCAGAACGCCTTCCGCGACATCGGCATAGCCGTACTGCGCGACACCGACATGCAGCGCGACACGATCGGCGCCCATATCCCCGCCGTCGCCGAAACCGACCTCCGACGCAACGACCTCCTCTACATGCCGGGCCACGTGCTGATCCATGAAGGCGCCGGCTCCGTCATCCACGCCGATGGCGCGAGCATGACCGTGCGCCGCGAACCCCTCGCCGACTTCATGCGCACCCGCGGCCTCACTATCGCCGGGTTTGTCGTCCGCCGCCCCTGACCGCATAATCGCGGCCGGCACCCGCGAGGAGACAGAATTTGTTCCCGACCCTGACCGACGAGCAGCGCCAATTCGTCCAGACCGTCCGCGCCCTCGCGCAGACCGAGTTCCGCGAGCGCGCGCCGCGCTGGATGGACGGCACCTTCCCGTGGGACAACATGAAATCGCTGGCCGAACTGGGCGTCCTCGGCATGGCGGTGCCGGAGGAATATGGCGGCCTCGGGCTGCCGGTGTTCGACACCGCGCTGGTCCTCGAGGAAATCGCCAAGACCTGCTACGTCACCGCGATGGCGGTGCTCGGCGAGGTCGGCGTCCAGACCCGCATCATCTCGCATTACGCGCCGGAGCCGATCAAGCGCCGCATCCTGCCGCAGGTGTGCAGCGGCGAGGCGATCCTGGCGATCTGCATGACCGAGCCCGACGCCGGCACCGATGTCGCGAACTACAAGACCAACACCGACCGGGTCGGCAACAAGCTCCGCCTCAACGGGGTCAAAACCCTGATCAGCCGCGCCCCCGAGGCCGCGATGTTCGTCGTCTTCACCCGCGTCGACAGGAAACCCGGCCGCGAGGGCATCGGCTGCGTCCTCGTCGAGCGCGGCGCGCCCGGCTTTTCGGTAACCGGCACCTATCACACGATGGGCGGCGAAAACCTGCACGAGATCCGCTTCGAGGATGTCGAACTGCCGCCGGAAAACCTCGTGCTCGAGGACGGTTTCCGCAAACTCCTGAACGCCTTCAACACGCAGCGCTGCCTGAACCCGAGCATCTCGCTTGGGCCTCGCCGAGGGCGCCTTCGAGGAAGCCGTCAAATACGCCAAGGAGCGCCAAGTGTTCGGCCGCGCCGTCGCCGATTTCCAGGGCATGCGCTGGAAGCTGGCGGAAATGTACCGCGACATCGAGGCGAGCCGCTCGATCCTCTACCGCGCCTGCGCCAGCGCCGACCCGTTCCCCGACCCGCTGCTCGCCGCCGCCGCCAAGATCACGGTCAACGAGATGGCCCTGCGCGTCACCTCGGAGGCGATCCAGGTGCATGGCGGCTACGGCTTCACCGAGGAATTCCCGGTCTCCCGCTTCTACCGCGGCGCCCGCTACGGCACCCTCGGCGGCGGCACCACCGAAACCCTGAAAGACCTGATCGGCCGCCGCATCCTCGCCGGCATCGACCCGGTGGACGGCATCCTCGCCCTCGGCGCCTTCTAAAAACGGCGGTCATTTTCCGCGGTCGACCGCAACGCGGAGCTCACGGCCCGGTACCGTTCTGCCTGGCAACGCCCGCCCGGTTGGAGATCGCCCGATCCCGGTAAGCCAAATGAATAAGGCGAACAAGCCTGTGGTGAAAGCCAATTATCCCTGTGCCCAGCTTGTGAGTGAACCTCACAACCAACACACTGCTCCGAGGACTGCTCAAATTATCACGAGAGCCAGCCGAAACGGGGAGGTGGCGCATGCCCCTTTATGGCGATCATCTCGGCTCCCTGCGCGGAATAACGAACAAACCTAACAAAGGCGGCAGTCAGACGATCGCCGTGACCCGCGTCGGCGATCATGGCAAAGCCTGTGGCGACGTGCACGAAACCTATTGTAAAGCCAGTGCTGGGAGCACATTGATCGGCGATGCGGGCACCAGCAGCCTTAGCGACGACGCTAATCAGATTTGCCGTTACGCAATCGGCGGCAATGACAAACTTTTCCGCCGACTCGTCGTCGCAATCCTGCCGGTTGCCGGATTTGCCGCCATGCCCGCGCAGGCCCAGACCGCGGTGCCGCCCGGCGCGCAACCCGTGTGCCTCGCGATCGAGGCCGAGAACGCCGGCGACACCGCCTCCGTCGATCTGCCGGGCAGCAAGCTCAAGGCCCGTGCCGACGGTTCGGTCGGCGTGGAACGCACGTCCTTTGCCGAGGCCCGGTTCCGTATCACCACGCCGATCGCCTATCCCGCGACCCTGAAGTTCGGCATTAACCTCAACGGTCTGTTGCGCGGAGCCGGCGGCGGCAATCTCAATTTCAGCCGCGTACGCGCCACCGCCGAGATGCGCGAGACGGTGTCTGGCACAGTTCTGCATCCCGCGACGACGGTGTTTGACAAGACCGAGAAAGGCAAGCCGTTCCAGATCATCAACAACGTAGTCACGTCCAACCCGTTCGATCCGCCCGTTGCCGCGTTCAGCCAGATGCTCGAGGTCGACAAGGACTACACCATCACCATCCGTCTCACCACCAATGCCCAGGGCGGCTTCGGCGCGCGCTCCGACTTCAACTCGGGCAACCGCGGACTAACCTACGGCTGTCTCACTGTCGAGCCGGACTGGAAGGATACCGATGGCGACGGGATCTACGACCAGTGGGAGACGGTCGAAATCGACATCGACGGCGACGGCGTGATCGATCTCGACACCACCAACCTGGGTACCGATTTCTCCGGTCAGAAGATCGCGCTCGACCCGAAGCGCAAGGACGTCCTGGTCGAGATCGACTGGTTCGATTGCGCCGTTGCGGGTAGCGACTGCGGGGCGGGGGCGGCCCACTCGCACCGCCCGCGTGACACCGCCATGGCGATCGTGAAGCAGGCTTTCGCCGCGTCTCCGGTCAATAACCCAGATGGCGGCGCCGACGGCATCAACCTATGGCTCCAGCCCGACGAAGCCCTCGCCCATCAGCAGAACTGCGATCTCAACGATGGCTGTTTCGACGCGGTCAAGGCCGGCGGTTTCGGCACGGCGTCCGAAAAGGGCAACGCCAAGTTGCTGGCCGCTAAAGCGCTAATCTACAGATACAATCTCTGGGTCCACGACAAGAACATGGGCAATACCAGTTCCGGCGAAGCCGACGGTTCGGCCGGTGTTCCGGGCGACGATTTCGTCGTCTCGCTGGGCAGCTGGGGCGGCCAGATCGGAACCTTGAGCGACCAGGCGGGAACCTTGATGCATGAGCTGGGACACACCCTTGGTCTCGGCCATGGCGGCGTCGACGATACCAACTGCAAGCCCAACCATCTCAGCGTCATGAGTTATACGTTTCAGGTCTTGGGGCTGCAGCCCGGTCCGGTGTTCGATTTCTCGCGCAACGTGCTGCCGCAGGCGGGCTCGCTCAAGGAGAACGCCCTTGACGAGACCGTCGGCATCCAGGACGGCGGCTTCCAGGTCATCTATGGACCGCTCGATATGAGCGGCGCGCTCGGTGTAGGGCCTGGTAATGGTCCAGTCGACTGGGACCGCGACGGCAGTTTCACCAACACCTCCGCCCAGGCCGACATCAACTTTTTAGGAATTACCGGCTGCGGCGGCATAGGCGGCACGCCAAATCCCAACCCGACCGGGACCCTGGCCGGCTCCCAGGACTGGGGTTCGCTGATCTACAGTTTCCGCGGCTCGCCGTTCTTCCCGGCCGGCGAACATGGCAAGGAGCTGGACGAGGAACTCGACCGCGAAAGCGCCGAGCGGTTGAAGGACGCTGTCTGGCAGGGCCGTAACCCGGTCTACTGGGAGTATCCGGTAAAGATGGTCTGCGGCATCCAGAACGAGGAAAAGGACACCCGCTTCGCGCCGGGCCGTTACGCCACCGTTGTCAATATTCGCAATCCCGGCCGCGAGCGGGCCGACTTCCGCAAGCGCCTGTCGCTCGCCTATCCCCCGCCCGAGCAGGCGCCGGGCCAGGTGCTGCCGATCGCCCATGACAGCCTCGAGCACGAAGAGGCGCTCAAGGTCGATTGCCCAGATCTTCAAAGGACGGTGTTCCAGGGCGAGTTCCCGACGCCCTATATCGACGGCTTCGTGGTGATCCAAAGCCCGGTCCAGCTCGACGTGCGCGCCGTCTACACGATGGCAACCCCGGACGGGAAGGCTGGCAGCAGCATCGACGTCGAACCCCAACTCGGCCGCTTCGTCGACCTACGCCTGCCCAACCTGCGCTCCGGCCCCGCCTTGTCCACGCCTGAGGAGGCAAACCTGCCGGAGGGTTTCCCCGGCGTGCTCTATTGCGTGAAGAACCCGCAAGGCGGCGCTCCGGCCCAGATTAGCGCCATCGTGCGCAATGCCGGACCGGTGCTGGCCGCGGCGTCTAGCGCGCGCGCGAACTTCGGCGGCGTTAGCAGCGCCACCGCAGCAGTGGGCCCGCTCGCGGCCGGCGCCCAGCAGACCGTCACCTTCGACATCCCGCGCGGCTGCTACGGGCCTGGCTTCTCTGCCTCCTGCAAGTTTACCATCACCGCCGACGGTCTGAACCAGGTAAGCGAAAGCGTCGAGACCGATAATCAGGTGCATGGCTTCTGCGTCTCGCCGGCGGGCTAGCAGGCAGAAATCCTCAAGGCTCGGCCGGGTCCGCCGCGGCTCCAGAGAAATCGGCCGGATGGAAATGTTCTTCGCCACGCTGGCCGCCGAAATACATGACTCTGCCCGCTGCCGATTTCATCGTCGCCTGGGTCAGCCCCGCCCCCGCGTACCCCGCCCGCCGATCGGCAACCGCAGAAAGGATTTTTCCGCCGCCGCACCTCCGCAAACTGCACAACGCCCGCCACGACCCGCGCGCCGGTGCAAAAATAGCCGCAATCCTGTGAAACACTCTCCTCCATGAAATACGGAGCGGCGGTCATGGCCCGGCATTCTCCTGTTCCGTAGCTGCAAAAGGCGGCTGCTGCGCGCGAGGGAAACCGAGCGTTTCCGCCGCTTTCGCTCGCCGTTTGCTGCAGATTACCTGCAGAAGCTGCAAACCCGCCGGATCGGCCCGCCATGACGCGCCGATTTCAATAGGTTACTGTGGGTCTCAGGTCCGCCGGGAGGGTTGGATGAACGTCACCGGAAGCTGCCACTGCAGCAATATCAGCTACGAGGCCGAGATCGATCCGGCGCAGGTCCGGGTCTGCCACTGCACCGATTGCCAGCTTATGTCGGGCGGCGCCTTCCGCGCCAATGTCACGACCCTGCCGGATAGCTTCACCCTGAAGAGCGGCGCGCCGAAGACCTACGTCAAGACCGCCGAGAGCGGCAACCGGCGGGCGCAGGCTTTCTGCCCGGATTGCGGCACGCACCTCTGGGCCTCGGATGCCAGCGAGAACCCGCCAACCGTCGGCCTCAGGGTCGGCACGCTCGACCAGCGCGCCGAACTGCGGCCGTCGCGCCAGATCTGGGTGCGATCGGCGCTGCCCTGGTCGCAGGACCTGACCAGCCTGCCCCGCGCCGAACGCCAGCAATAGCAGCCGGCCCGCCTCACCAAAGCGGTTTGGCGCCCCAGGCAACGAAGCCGTCGTTCTTCAGCCCCGGCTTGCCGTAGCTCAGCCGCTCGCCGTCGAGGCCGAAGACGTGACCGCCGGCGGCTTCGAGCACGGCCTGCCCCGCCGCCGTGTCCCACTCCATCGTCGTGCCAAAGCGCGGATAGAAATCGGCCTCGCCCGCCGCCAACACGCCGAATTTCAGCGCGCTGCCGCACTGCTTGCGCTCGATCACCGGACGGCCCTGGAAATACTCGGCGAGGCGGCGGCTGTTCTCGTGGCTGCGGCTGTGGATGACGACGATCCCCTCTGGCGGCGGCACGCGCGCCCGGATCGGCTCGAATTCCCCGCCATCGCGCCGCCGCAGCGCCGTGCCCGGCCCGTGCGCGACATATGTCACCCCGATAGCCGGGCCATGCACGACACCGAGCACCGGAATGCCGTGCTCGATCAAGGCGATCAGCACCGAAAACTCGCCGTTGCGGACGACGAACTCCTTGGTCCCGTCGAGCGGATCGACGCACCAGAACCGCGCGGCCGGCGACGAAAACCCCGCTTCCGGCACCGTCTCCTCGGAGACGATCGGGATGTCCGGATAGGCCTCGCCGAGGATTGCGATGATCACCCGCTCAGAGGCGAGATCGGCCGCGGTGACCGGGGTTTTGTCTTCCTTCTGCGTCACCTCGAACGGGTCGGCATAGACCCGCATGACCTCCTCGCCACCGGCCACAGCGGCGCGCAACGCAAGTTCCAGCAACCGATCCATGTTTCCCCTCAGGCTGTGGTCGCGGCGGCGGCGTCGCGCAGCGCGCGCCACAGGCGCTGCGGGGTCAGCGGCATGTCCAGATGATCGATCCCGAACTCGGCGACGGCCTCGATGACGGCATTGACCAGCGCCGGCGGTGCGCCGATCGCGCCGGCCTCGCCGGCCCCCTTGACCCCGAGCGGGTTGGTCCGGCACGGCACGATGTTATATGAGAATTCGATCCGTGGCAGCGTGTCGGCATGCGGCACGGCGTAGTCGGTCAGATTGCCGGAGAGCAGCTGGCCGCTTTCCGGATCGTACACCGTGCGTTCAAGCATTGCCTGGCCAACCCCCTGCGCGATCCCGCCATGCACCTGCCCCGCGAGCAGCAGCGGGTTGATGACAACCCCGAAATCGTCGACGACCAGATAGCGCACGATCTCGATCAGCCCGGTCTCAGGATCGATCTCGACCTCGCAGACATGGCAGCCGTTTGGAAACGTCGGCGCCGGCGGGGTGAAATGGCCGCTCTCGGCGAAACCGGGCTCGAGACCCGGCGGCAGCTGCGACGGATTGAACGCGGCGCTCGCGACCGCCTCGATCGTGACGCCGCGATCGGTCCCGGCGATCCCGAAAGTCCCGTCCGCGAAAGCGATGTCGGCCTCGGCCGCTTCGAGCATATGCGCGGCAATCTTTTTTCCCTTCTCGATCAGCTTGTCGGCCGCATGGAACAGCGCGGCGCCGCCGACCGGGATCGAACGCGACCCGCCGGTGCCGCGGCCGAACCCGATCGCGTCGGTGTCGCCCTGCAAGACGCGGATTTTTTCGAGCGGCAGACCGAGTTTCTCGGCGGCGAGCTGCGCATAGGCAGTCTGATGCCCCTGGCCCGAGGATTGCGATCCCATCAGCAGCGTCAGCGTACCGGCGGGGTCGAAGCGCGCTTCGGCGAATTCGTCCGGCGGAAACCCGGACTGCTCGATATAGACCGCGTGTCCAACCCCGCGTAGCCGGCTTTGGGTACGCGCTTCGGCCCGTCGCGCCGCGAAGCCGGGGGCATCGGCGGCGAGCGCATTGTCGAGATTTCGCGCGAAATCGCCGCTGTCGTAGGTCAGACCGAGCGGCGTCGTGTACGGCATCGCGTCGGGCCTGATGAAGTTTCGGCGGCGCAGTTCGTCGGCGCCGGTGCCGACGCGGCGCGCCGCGTAGTCGATCAGCCGCTCGATCGCGTAGGCCGCCTCGGGCCTGCCCGCGCCGCGATAGGCATCGACCGACACCGTATTCGTGTACACGCCCTTGACCGCGACGTGGATCGCCGGAAACGCATAGACGCCGCTATACATGACCCCGCCCGAGGTGGTCGGGATTTCCGGCGCGAAATTCGACAGATACGCGCCCATGTTCGCGGTCAGCTCGACCGACAGCGCCAGAAACCGGTAGTCGGCGTCAAGCGCGAGATCGAGCTTTGTGACATTGTCGCGCCCCTGCGTGTCGGTGACGAAGGCTTCGGAGCGATCGGCGACCCATTTAACCGACCGGCCCAATTTTTTCGCGGCCCACAGCACCAGGACGTGTTCCGGATACAAAAACAGCTTCATCCCGAAACCGCCGCCGACATCGGGGGTGACGACCCGGATGCGGTTTTCCGGGACGTGGAAAACATGCTCGGCGAGCAGGTTGCGCAGGAAATGCGAGCCCTGCGTCGAACTCCACAGCGTGTAGGAATCCTCGCCCGGATCGTATTCGCCGACCGCGCCGCGCGGCTCCATCGAATTGGCGACAACGCGGTTATTGACGAGGGTCAGCGACACGCGATGCCCCGCCGACCCCGCTGCACGCTCGACCGCAGCGCGGTCGCCGATCTCCCAGTCGAAGCAGAGATTGCCCGGGTGCTCGTCCCACACCACGGGCTGGCGGGCATCGAGAGCCGTCTCGGTCTCGACGACGGAGGGCAGCATCTCGTAATCGATTTCGATCAGTTCGGCGGCGTCGCGCGCCTGGGCGAGGGTCTCGGCGACAATGAGCGCGACCGCGTCGCCGACATGCCTAACGCGGTCGCGTGCCAGGGCCGGTCGCGGCGGCATCGCCATCTCAGAACCGTCGCGGTTAGTGACGGGGCTCACGCACGGCACAGTGCCGATGCCGTCGCGCGCCAGATCCTCGCCGGTGAGGACGGCGACGACGCCGGGCGCCGACAGCGCGGCGCTCGGGTCAATTGCGCGGATGCGGGCGTGCGCGTGCGGCGAGCGCAGTATGGCCGCATGCGCCTGACGCGGCCGAACGATGTCATCCAGATAGCGACCGGTTCCGGTCAGGAACCGCCGGTCTTCGACGCGCCGGACCGGCTGTCCGATGCCGAATTGCCTCATCGCGGTGCCTCGCGCTCGGATACCGGCTCAACATGGGAAGCGCCAGGGCGAAGCGGCAGGGCCGGCGTCCATTTGCCGGCTTCCATTTACGGAAGCCGGCGAGGGGCTTCGTGTCGGCTGATCCCACCTGCAGAAGCAGGCAAGGGCGAGCTACTTCGTCTCGTTCTTGACCTCGCCCTTCTTGGCTTCAATTGTCTGCTCCGCTTTCGGGTCGACCCACCACGTGTCGAGGCCGATGCCGTATTTCGGCGCGATCTCGGGGCGGCGGAATTTGTCCCAATAGGCGACCCGCGACACGTCGGTGTGGTAGTGCGGGATGACGTAGAAGCCCCACTGCAGGGCGCGGTCGAGCGCGCGAGTGCGAGCGACGAGAGATTCGCGATCCGGCGCCTTGATGACCTCCTCGACCAGCGCGTCGATGACCGGGTTCTTGATCCCGAGAATGTTGCGGCTGCCCTCTTCGTCGGCGGCCTGCGATCCCCAATAATCCCGCTGCTCGTTCCCGGGCGACAGCGACTGGCCGAACGACACGACGGCCATATCGTAATCGAACGTGTCCATGCGCTTCTGGTATTGGCTGGCATCGACCGTGCGGACCCGTGCGGTGATCCCGAGGCGTTCGAGATTGCGTACGAAGGGCAGCACGATGCGTTCGAATTCGGGTTGCACCAGCAGGATTTCGAACTCGAACGGCTGCCCGGTCTTGTCGTTAACCAGCTTGCCGCCCTTGACGCTCCAGCCGGCCTCCTTGAGCAGCTTAAACGCCTCGCGCAGTCCGTCACGGATATTGCCGGAGCCGTCGTATTTCGGCGGATCGTATTCTTTTGTAAACACCTCGTCGGGGATTTTCCCCCGATACGGTTCGAGTATCTTGAGCTCCTCGCCTTGCGGCACCCCCGTCGCGGCCAGCTCCGAATTATCGAAATAGCTGCGCGTCCGCTTGTAGGCGTCGTAGAACAGATTCATGTTCGACCATTCGAAATCGAACGCGTAGCCGAGCGCCTGCCGAACCTTCGGGTCCTGGAACAGCGGACGCCGCAAATTGTAACCGAAACCCTGCATGCCGCGCGGCAGCTCGTTGGGGATTTCCGCTTTCTTCAACAGACCCTGCCGCAGTGCCGGCCCGTCATACCCGGTCGCCCACGCTTTCGACGAGTTCTCGAGCCGTACGTCATACTGGCCGGCCTTCAGGGCCTCGAGCGCGATTGTCCCATCGCGGTAGTAGTCGTAACGGATCTCATCGACATTCTCGCGCCCTTTCCTAACCGGCAAATCGGCGGCCCAGTAATCGGGCACGCGTCGATACGTGATCGAGCGCCCGGGATCGACCGACTCAACCTTGTACGGGCCGCTGCCGAGCGGTGCGTCGAGCGTCGTTTTCGTAAAGTCACGGCCCTCCCAGTATTTCTTCGACAGGATCGGCATCTGGCCGACGATCTGCGGCAGTTCGCGGTTGTCTGCGGATTTGAAATGGAACCGCACGCCACGCTCGCCCTCGCGCTCAACCTTATCGACATCGCCGTAATAGGAGCGGTACATCGGTTGCCCCTTCTCGCGCAGCGTGTCGAAGGTCCAGATCACGTCCTCCGGCGTAATCGGCGAACCGTCGTGGAAGCGTGCCTCCTTGCGCAGCGTGTAAAGCACCGATTTGCGGTCCGGAGCCAGATCGGCGCTTTCGGCAATGAGGCCGTATTCGCTGCCGGGCTCGTCCTCGGAGGGCAGCATCAGCGTGTCGAAGGTCTGGCTCATGCCGGCCGCCGAAACGCCCTTGACGATATAAGGGTTGAGGCTGTCGAAGGTGCCGATCGCGGAGAGCCGCATCGTGCCGCCCTTCGGGGCGCTCGGGTCGGCGTAGTCGAAATGCTTGAAGTCGGGACCGTATTTGAGATCGCCGAACAACGACAGACCGTGGCTCGGGGCTGCGCTCGCCGTTACCGCCGGGACCGTCGCGCCGCCCGCACCGATAAAAAAGGCCAGCCCGAGAACAAAACCAAACCGCCTGCGCACAACAGCCCCGCGCATCATGCCTCCTGTCCCAAACGCGGCTTTATGTCGCCAGCGCTTCCAGCGCCGCTTCGTGTGTACGCCGGTCTCCGGCAACCACGACACGACCGTCCGATGCGACGGTCAGCGTCGCGCCGCGCCAGTCGCTGGCCACCCCGCCGGCGCCCTCGACGACCGGCAGCATCGCACTGAAATCGTAGGGCTTGAGGCTCAATTCAATAACCAGATCGATGAACCCGTGCGCCAAGAGGCCATAGGCATAGCAGTCGGCGCCGAACCGGACGAGCTTGGCGGCGGCGGCAACTCGCCCGAACGCGACCTTGTCGGGCCCGATGAACATGTCGGGACTGGTCGCGAACAGCGTCGCCCCGGCGAGCCCGTCACAAGGCCTGCAGCGGATCGGGGCGCCGTTGAACAGCGTTGGCCGGCCGGCGGCGCCGATCCAGCGCTCGCGCGAGATCGGCTGGTCGATAATTCCGATTATCGGGCGCCCGCGTTGAGCCAGCGCGATCAATGTTCCGAACAGCGGCACGCCCGAAATGAAAGATTTTGTGCCGTCGATCGGATCGAGGACCCAGACGAACTCGGCATCCTCGCGCTCGCGGCCGAATTCCTCGCCGATAATGCCGTGTTCAGGAAATCGTGCCGCGATCAGCCGCCGCATGGCTATTTCGGCTTCGCGATCGGCGATGGTGACCGGCGACAGATCGGGCTTGTCATCCACCGCGAGCCTTTGGCGGAAATGCGGCCGGATCGCTGCCCCGGCGGCGTCGGCAAGCTCGGTTGCCAGCGCGATGAACGGATCGAGGTCGATCAGTGTCCTCCCCGGTTCGGCGCCGGCCCGACGTCCTCCGCCTATTTCAGCAATTCGAGGTAGGCGATCAGATCGGCGCGGTCTTGCGCCTTCGGGACGCCGGCAAAGCTCATCTTCGTGCCCTTGGCGAATTGCTGCGGACTGTGCAGCCAGACGTTCAGCGCGTCCGGCGTCCACTGCTCGTCCTTTTTCGCGAGCAGGGCCGGCGAGAACTGATATCCCGGTACGGCCGCAATTTTTTCCTCGGTAACGCCGTATAGGTTGGGGCCTATCTTATTCGCGCCGCCTTTCTCGAAGGTATGGCATTGCGTACAGACCTTGGAGAGCTGCTGTCCGTGCGCGACATTGGCGCTCGCCAGCAGCGGCTCGATCGGTTCGAGCGGCGCCGCGGCCGGCGCTGTCGCGGCGGCCGCCGTCGCTCCGCCTTCGGCGCCGGGCGGCAGATAGACGGCCTCGTGCAGCCGGTGCGGGTGGACAATCTGGCTCGCCAGAACACCGGCCACCATCGCGACGATCATCGCCGTCAGAACCGACGCGATGACCTTGTTCCACTCGAAAGACGACATTGTCCCCGTCTCATGTTCTGACGTAGGCCCGGCGCGGCCAAGGGCGTCGCCCAGGCCGACCATTTTGCCGCTAGCGGAATTGTTTCCCGCCGTCAGCGGGAAACAATATCGCCCTTCCGGCGGGCAGTCGAACCGGGCATGTTGTCGCGTTGGTGCGCCACAACCCGGGTTTTCTACCGCAGTGACATCACCGGACGCGATCCGCAACCCCATTCTGCTGATCCCGGCGCGGCTCGCCGCGACCAGGCTGCCCGACAAGCCGCTGGCCGACATTGCCGGGGCGCCGATGATCGTGCATGTCTGGCGTCTGGCGGTCGCCGCCGACTGTGGCCCGGTCGTCGTCGCCAGCGGCGACTACGCGATAGCCGAAGCCGTCGAGCGCGCCGGCGGCAGGGCCGTGATGACCGACCCGGCACTGCCGACCGGCTCGGACCGCATCCACGCTGCGATCAGCGCACTCGATCCGGGGCGGACCCATGACGCCGTCGTCAATATACAGGGCGACATGCCGATGCTGGAGCCCACCGCGATCCGGATCGCGGTGGCGACGCTCGCCGAAACCGACGCCGATATCGCGACGCTGGCGGCCGAGATCACCGATCCGGCTGCCGTCGCCGAGACCAGCGTCAACAAGGTCGCCGCCGGGTTCGCCGACCCGACTCGTCCGGCGCGCGCGCTCTATTTCAGCAAGGCGGCGGTGCCGTGGGGCGAGGGGCCGCATTACGAGCATGTCGGCCTCTACGCCTATCGCCGCGCCGCACTCGACCGCTTCGTCGCCCTTCCGCGCGGCGTCCTTGAAAAGCGCGAGCGGCTTGAACAACTGCGCGCGCTCGACGCCGGGATGCGCATTTGGGTCAGCCTGATCGACAAAGCGCAGCTCGGCGTTCAGGTCGATACGCCGGCCGATCTCGCCCGCGCCCGCAAGCTGATGGAACAGATAGGCCAATGAAACCAAAACCGGAGCAGACAATCGCGTTCCAGGGCTCGCCGGGGGCCTATTCCGATCTGGCCTGCCGACGGGTCTTTCCCGAAATGGCGACCCTGCCCTGCGCCGCGTTCGAGGATGCTTTCGCCGCGGTGCGCGACGGGGCGGCGCGGTTGGCGATGATCCCGATCGAGAACTCGGTCGCTGGGCGGGTCGCCGACATCCACCATCTGATGCCGGATTCGGGCCTCTACATCATCGGCGAGCATTTCGAGCGGGTGAACCACCATCTGCTGGCGCTGCCCGGCGGGCCGCTCGACCGCATCCGGACGGTACGCAGCCACATCCAGGCGCTGTCGCAATGCCGCGACTTCATCCGCGCCCACGGTCTGCAGCCGGTCGTGCGCGCCGATACCGCCGGCAGCGCCGCCGAAATCAAGGAGCTTGGCGATCCCTCGGTCGCGGCGATCGCCTCCGAGCTGGCCGGCGAAATCTACGGCCTCGTGTCGCTGGCGGGGAATATCGAGGACGCCGAGCACAACACCACCCGGTTCGTCATCATGTCGCGCGAGCCGCAACGGCCGCCGCGCGGCGCACCGGCCGTCACGAGTTTCGTGTTTAACGTGCGCAACGTCCCGGCGGCGCTCTACAAGGCCCTGGGCGGGTTCGCGACGAACGGCGTCAACATGACCAAGCTCGAAAGCTACATGGTTGGCGGCCGCTTTTCGGCGACGCAGTTCTATGCCGATGTCGAGGCACACCCCGACGACCGCCCGCTCAAGCTGGCATTGGAGGAGCTCGAATTCTTCTCGACCGAGGTCAAGATCCTCGGCGTCTACCCGGCCCACGAAATGCGCATCGCCGCGCGCCGGCAGGAACGTGGAGAGGATTGATACCGACCGTCAAAGCCGACAAACTGATCGGCCCCGCGCACCGCCTGTTCGCCGCCGCCGGCAAGCCCTCAAAACGCACCTCCCGCACCCCTTGCAGCAGCTCCATCCGGCCGATCCCGCCCTCTTTCGAGGCGTTCCAAAGCCGGCCCGAGCACCCGCTACAAACTCCATGCAGATCACGCGTCAGCTACGCATCCGTATCGGTCCTCGTTGCCGGGGCAGGCGAGTGCGCCTAATCTTGGCCCGAAGCGCTCGAGCGTCCCGCCAGATAAAAGGAAGCGGCCGATATCAGTTATGCCGGAGACCGACCGACCGACGACCGACAGGATTGCGCTGATTACCGGAGTCACCGGTCAGGACGGCGCTTATCTTGCTCGGTTTCTGTTGGCTAAGGGGTATATTGTGCACGGCATCAAGCGCCGTTCCGCATCGTTCAATACGGCACGGATCGATGATCTCTATCAGGATCCCCACGAAGAGGAGGTGCGTTTCCATTTGCACTACGGCGACATGACGGACTCGACGAGCCTTATCCGTATCGTGCAGAAGGTGCAACCGCATGAAATCTATAATCTCGCAGCGCAAAGCCATGTCCAAGTGAGTTTCGAAACGCCGGAATATACCGCCGATGCCGACGCACTTGGGACATTGCGGCTACTGGAGGCGATACGAATCCTTGGCGTTGAACGGTCGATCCGTTTCTACCAAGCGTCGACGTCCGAGCTTTACGGCATGGTGCGGGAGGTCCCGCAAAACGAGGATACCCCATTCTATCCGCGTTCGCCCTATGCGGTCGCGAAGCAGTATAGCCACTGGATCGTGGTGAATTACCGAGAAGCCTATGGCCTGCACGCCTCCAACGGCATCCTGTTCAATCATGAGAGTCCGCTGCGCGGAGAAACATTCGTAACGCGCAAGATCACCCGCGCGGTCGCGGCGATCGCACACGGTATGCAGAAACACGTATTCCTGGGCAATCTCGATGCGAAGCGCGATTGGGGGCATGCGCGCGACTTCGTTGAGGGCATGTGGCTTATGCTGCAACAGGACGAACCGGACGATTATGTTCTGGCGACGGGCGAGATGCACGGTGTGCGTGAAGTGGTCGAGCTCGCATTTGCCCGGGTGAACCGGCGAATAGGATGGCGGGGCGACGGTCTGGAGGAAAAGGGTGTCGATTGCGACAGCGGCGAGGTACTGGTTGCGGTCGATCCGAGATATTACCGTCCAACCGAGGTCGATTGTTTGCTCGGGGATGCGCGCAAGGCGCGTGCGAGGCTGGGCTGGGCGCCACGCACCAGTTTTGCCGAGACGATCGCCGAGATGGTCGATGCCGATCTGGAGCAGATGCCCAAGGAGGCTGGCCGCCATGGCTCCTACTGAAGTCCCCTTTCTTTTGAAAGGGCGGCGGGTCTGGGTAGCCGGCCATCGCGGTATGGTCGGCTCGGCGTTGCTTCGCCGGCTTGCCCGAGAAAACTGCGAATTGCTGACGATCGGAAGCAGCCAGCTCGACTTGCGCCGCCAGGCGGAAGTCGAACGTTGGATGCACGCGCAGCGGCCGGACGTCGTATTCATGGCCGCGGCGCGGGTCGGCGGGATCCTCGCCAACAGCCGCCGGCCCGCAGATTTCCTGTATGACAATCTGGCGATCCAGATAAACATCGCCAACGCTGCCGCCGATATCGAAGTGAAGAAGTTTCTGTTTCTTGGGTCCTCCTGTATCTATCCACGTCTCGCGCCGCAACCGATTCCCGAAGCGGCGCTGCTCTCCGGCCCGCTCGAACCAACAAATCAATGGTACGCTATCGCGAAAATTTCCGGTTTGATGCAATGCCAGGCGTATCGAATGCAATATGGGCTGGATTTCATTTCGGCAATGCCGACGAACTTGTACGGCCCAGGGGACAGCTTCAATCCCGAATCGTCGCACGTTCTCCCTGCGCTGCTGTACCGATTTCATTTGGCAAAGTTGAATCGCGAGCCGCACGTCACGATCTGGGGGACCGGCACGCCGCGACGTGAATTCCTCCATGTCGACGATTGCGCGGACGCGCTGATTTTCCTGATGCAGAACTATTCCCAGGCGGAGACCATCAACATTGGCGCGGGCAACGACATTCCGATTGTCGAACTGGCGCGGCTCGTGGCGGAAGCGGTCGGCTTTCGGGGAGAGGTACAACTTCGATCCCAGTAAGCCCGACGGTACTCCGCGCAAGCTCCTCGACAGCACCCGGCTCTCGGCGCTGGGTTGGCGTGCACGGATCGGCATAGAGGAGGGCGTGGCAACGACCTATGCTTGGCTGCTGGGTGAATTGGCCGCCGGTCGCCGCCTGCGAGGGCTCGATGTGTGGGACGCTGATCACGCGTGCTGAATCGGTGGACCAGTCTCGGCGACACGCCATTGAAGCGCGGGCCGCGCTAAAAAAACGCTGAAGCAAACGGCGTGTTGGCGGCCGGTCTTTTGCGCTTGCCAGCGCTGCACAGGTTCTAAGTCGTCTGTCGCCAGGACCGGTGATTAGTGTGAGCAATCGTCGAACCCGTTCGAAATAAAAAGATCCTATGAGGGCGGCTGATCGACCCTCCTACGATCGCCGTCTTCATCTGCGTTTTGAGGAGCGGCAGTCATGACGATCACCGACCCGCCAGCCGAAGCCCGGGAAACGGTTTATGCAGCAATCGAGTTGAGCAAGAAAACGTGGGTGCTGGGTATCGCTCATCCCGACCGTGATCGTCCCAGCATTCATCGCATCTCCGGCGGCAGCATCGTGGAACTGGTCAGCAGATTGCGTGTCGCCGCCAAGAATAACCGTCGGATCCTGGTCTGTTACGAAGCCGGGTACGACGGCTTCTGGCTGGCCAGGGCATTAGGGAAGATCGGCATCGAGTGCCGCGTCCTGGATCCCGCCAGCATCCAGGTCAATCGCCGCGCCCGGCGCGTCAAGACTGACCGCATCGACGTTTTGGCGCTCGTGCGTGCCCTGATCGCGACCGATCGAGGAGAACGCCACGTCTGTGCCATCGTACGAGTACCGTCGGTCGAGGAAGAAAATGCCCGCCGCTCGCATCGAGAACGGCAGCGTCTTGTCCGGGAACGCACCGGCCATATCAATCGGATCAAGGGATTGCTGTTTGCCCAGGGTATCCGCGACATCAAGCCGAAGTTGCGCCGAACCCCAATCGACTTTGCCGCCCTCAAGACCGCGGAAGGTCATCCGCTGCCCCAGCGGCTACGTCGCGAGCTCGAACGCGAATACGCTCGCCTCGCCTTGATCGAGGCACAGCTTCGTGAAGTCGAGAAGGAACGCGACACGACCGATGCACAAGACCCGGCGGTCGAACAAAAGAGACAAATGCTCGTCGCCGTGCAGGGAGTGGGTGGCACAAGTGCGGCGATCCTTGCTCGCGAGGTGTTCGCCCGATCCTTCGCGAGCCGACGGCAATTGGGCTCGTATCTCGGCCTGACACCGAGCGCCTACGACAGCGGATCGATGACACGCAGCCAGGGAATATCCAAGGCTGGCAACAGCTGGGCTCGGCGCATCCTGATTGAAGTCGCGTGGCTCTGGCAGAAATACCAGCCTGCCAGCCCACTCACGAATTGGTACATCCAGAAGACAACCGGCCAATCAAGTCGGATCCGGCGCATCATGCTGATCGCCCTGGCCCGCAAGCTGGCGATCTCTCTCTGGCGCTATGTCGAGACCGGCCTAGTGCCCGAGGGGGTAGTCATCGCCCGAGCCGAGTCGGGATGCGCGCTGGCCTGAAATCAAGGCGCTTCTCCAAGCTTTGGAACCCTGCATAGGGCTCCAGAGGCGAGGCGACGGGTAGTCGAGGATACGATTGGCGTCTCTCGCGCCGGCAAAAAGTGTGAACCCGTCCCCTCGATCATCTGTGCCGTGCATGCAGGATTGTGGCAAGCCGTAACGGAGCTGCCGGATATAAGTTGATGCGCCAGGCGCTCGACGGCACCGCAGAGGATCGACCTCGCCGACCGATAGTAGGACCGGGCCGGTCCAGCTCAGGATCGCGCCGTGCTCGAAACGGTCAAGACCAAGCCGCCTCATGGCGGTGGCCTTCGGCCAGTCTCGACCGCTTCTGCGCGCGACGCACGAATTCCGTAGGCCGGGACGGAGAAACCGCCCTCGGCCGAACAGAGAAACGTCACCTGCTTGACAGCAAGTCCCTCATATAAATTGTACTCGAACGAGTGCCACGAACCCGCGCGACAACTGCATGGAGCTGGCACGAATCCGCGAAGCGGATCGGTTGCGCACGGAGATTGCGTCGCAAGGTGGTTTCTGCCACATTTTTCGGCACGCGTCGCAATTACTCTATGGGCTGCCGACGTTCGCTATCGATTTGTGGCGGGATGCACCGCTCTTTCCCGCCCTGCGAAGCAACGCGAGCCGATGCAATCCAGAAGGTGTGGCATGCAAGCGGATTACGTCATCGTCGGGGCCGGGTCGGCGGGGTGCGTGCTGGCGAACCGGCTGTCGGCCGACCCCTCTAACCGGGTCATCCTGATCGAGGCCGGCGGGCGCGACTGGAACCCGCTGATCCACATCCCGGCCGGCTACGTGAAGCTGCTCGACCATCCGAAGCTGACCTGGGGCTTTACGGCCGAGCCCGATCCCGGCGTCAACAACCGCGCGATCCTCTACCCGCGCGGCCGCGTGCTCGGCGGCTCGTCGCTCGATCAACGGCATGATCTATGTCCGCGGGCAACCGGAGGATTTCGACCATTGGGGCCAGCTCGGCAATCGCGGCTGGTCGTGGGACGACGTGCTCCCGTATTTCAAGCGCGCCGAGAGCTGGCAGGAGGGCGCCAACGAGTTCCACGGCACGCGGCGGGCCGCTGCTGACCTCGCACACCTCCGACAAGCCCGCGCTGTGCGAGAAGCTTATCGAGGCCGGCATCGAGACCGGTCTCGAATACCGCGAGGACGTCAACCGCCTGCCGCCGGGGTCGCCGGGCGGCATCGGCTGGGTGCAGCAGACGCGGCGCGGCCGGCGCCGGCAGAGCGCGGCGCGCACCTATCTGCGCCCGGCGCTGCGGCGGCCCAACCTCCAGGTCGTCACCGACGCGCTGGTGCATCGCGTGCTGTTCGACGGGAAACGCGCGGTCGGGGTCGAATTCTCGCGCGGCGGACAAGGATCGAGCGGGCCGACGCGCTGGCCGAGGTGATCCTGTCCGGCGGCGCGATCGGCTCGCCGCATATCCTGCAACTGTCCGGGGTCGGCGACCCCGACCATCTCGGCCGCATCGGCGTACCGGTCGCGCACGCGCTGCCCGGGGTCGGCAAGAATTTGCAGGACCATTTCCTGGCGCGCGTCACGGCCGAGGTTACCGGGCATCCCGACCGCCAACGAGAAGTCGCGCGGGCTGCCGTTTGTCGGCGAATTGATGCGCTACGTCTTCGCCGGCTCGGGCCTCTTGACCTACGCCGCCTCGCTGGTCGCCGCCTCGGTCAAGGTGCTGGAGGAAGTCGGCGACGCCCGACGTGCAGATCCTGTTCGCCAACGCCAGCTTCGCGCCGGGTCCGATCCGCCGGCTCGACACGAGACCCGGCATGACCGGCGGCATGTGGCAGATGCGGCCGCTATCGACCGGCTATGTCGAGGCGAAATCGAGCGATCCGCGTCAGGCGCCGGCGATCAACCCGCGCTACCTGTCGCACGAGACCGACCGGCGCGCCGCGATCGGCGGGCTGCGCGCGGTGCGCCGCATCTTCGCCGCGCCGGCACTCAAGCCGTATTACGTCGCCGAGATCCTGCCCGGCGCCGGATGTGCAAAGCGACGACGAGCTGCTGCACTATCTGCGGCAGACCGGCTCGACCGTGTTCCACGCGACCTGCACCTGCAAGATGGGGCGCGACCCGATGGCCGTCGTCGACGACCAGCTGCGGGTGCACGGCATCGACGGCCTGCGCGTCATCGACGCCTCGGTGATGCCGGCCGTGACCTCGACCAACACCAACGCGCCGACGATCATGATCGCCGAGAAGGGCGCCGCGATGATCCTGGCAGCGGCGCGACAGCGGCTGGCGGCGTAGCGCCTTTTCCTCCCGCAATACGGGAGAGTGGCCGGATTTAGAATTCGTACTCCTCGACGATCATCGGTTCGTTGCGCGCCGCGGCGGCCCATTCCTGCATTTCCGGCATTGCCATGATGGCGGCGCAATAGAGCTCGGCCTCGCGTTCGAGGTCGATCTTGTAGGTACGGAAGCGGGTCACGACGGGGGCATACATCGCGTCCGCGATCGTGAAATTCCCGAACAGGAAATCGCCCTTTCCGTCGCCGAAGCGGCTGCGGCAATCGCGCCAGATCGTCATGATCCGGTTGATGTCCGCCTGCGCCTCGGAGGTTAGCGGGCGGCCCGGGAAGCTTGACCGGATGTTCATCGGCAGCTCCCGGCGCAGCGCGGCAAACCCGGCATGCATTTCGGCGCTGACCGCCCGCGCCATGGCCCGCGCCTCCGGATCACCCGGCCACAGCGCCGCGTCCGGAAAGCGTTCGGCGAGATATTCACAGATCGCCAGACTGTCCCAGACCGTCAGATCGCCGTGCCGCAGCGCCGGCACCTGCCCCGACGGCGAGTAGTTCAAGACGGTCTGCCGGCTGCCGGGCTGATACAGCGGGATCACGACCTCGTCGAATTCGGCCCCGGTCCGCTTCAGCGCCAGCCACGCCCGCAGCGACCACGAGGCGTAATTCTTGTTCCCGAGATATATCGTCAGATCGCTCATCGCATTTGACCGGATTGTTCGCGCGCCGGCGTGCCCGGTGGCGCGTTGACGACAACACCGCAGCTCCACGATCCGGGCTGAACCCGGACCGGCGGGCTGCGCCGGCGCAGCCTACAGCATGCCGAGCGGGGTGCGCGAGGTCGGCGGCGGAAAGGCGCGGTCGAGCGCCGCGAGATCCTCCTCGGTCAGCCGCAGATCGGCGGCGGCGCGGTTCTCGCGCACATGCTCGAGCTTGGTCGCCTTCGGAATGACGATCATCCCGTCCTGGCGCAGCAGCCAGGCGAGCGCGACCTGCGCCGCGGTCGCGTCGTGCCGCGCCGCGACCTCCCGCAACCCGCGATTGTTGAGCATGCGCCCCTGTTCGAGCGGCGAATAGGCCATGATCGCGACGCCGCGCTCGCGGCACCACGGGATCAGCTCCCATTCCGGGCCGCGCCGGCTCAGATTGTACAGGATCTGGTTGGCCGCGACGGTTTCGCCGCCGGCCAGCCCGACCCACTCGCGCATGTCCGCGGTGTTGAAATTGCTGACCCCGTGATGGCGGATCTTGCCGTCGCGTTGCAGACGCTCGAACCCGGCCAGCGTGTCGGCGAGCGGCACCGAGCCGCGCCAATGCAACAGATACAGGTCGATCCGGTCGGTCTTGAGCCGCTTCAGGCTGCGCTCGCAGGCCTCCACGACGCCGCGTTGCGAGGCGTTGTACGGCAGCACCTTGCTGACGATGAACAGCCGGTCGCGCACGCCCTTCGAGGCCTCGGCGACGATTTCCTCGGCGGCGCCGTTGCCGTACATCTCGGCCGTGTCGATCAGAGTCATGCCGAGCTCGATGCCGAGCCGCACCGCGGCGGCCTCGTCGGCGGCGCGGCGGCGGTCCTCGCCCATGTGCCAGGTGCCGAGGCCATAGGCCGGCACGCTCTCGCCGCCCGGCAATGTCACAGTGGGCAGCGTCACTGTCGGCAGTCGTGTCGGTCATCGCCGGTCTCCTCGAAGCCGGGCTCGTAACGCAGAAAGACGAGCCGGGCCGCACCATAGACGCGCTCGTCGATCGGCGTGAACCCGGAAAGCGGCGTCCATTCCTCCGCAGCCGCCAGTTCGACAACAGCCAGCGCCTCGGGCGCGAGCCATCCGGCCGCCGCCAGCGCCGGCAGCGCCGAGGCCGCGAGACCGCTGCCATAGGGCGGGTCGAGATACGCCACCGCGCAGGCGAACACGGCGCGCGGCGGCCGGGTTGCGTCGCCGGCGAGGATATGCGCCCGGTCCTCCTCGCCGAGCGCTCTGACGTTGCGGCGCAGCGCCGCCGAGCGCCTCGCGTCCGTTCTCGATAAAGGCGGCGGCGGCGGCGCCGCGCGACAGCGCTTCGAGGCCGAAGGCGCCGGTGCCGGCGAACGCGTCGAGCACCGGACGCTCGGCGAACGGCAGTCCGCCCGCCGCGAAACCGCCATGCGACAGGATGTTGAACAGCGCCTCGCGGGCGCGATCGCTGGTCGGCCGCACCGCGTCGCCGGGCGGCACGACAAGCCGCCGCCCGCGATGGACGCCGCCGACGATGCGCAGCCCGCGCCGCTCCGGATCAGACGAGCGCATCGCTGAATGCGGGAGCGCCGCCGCATCGCGCCGACACCACTCCTGCCGCCCGGATCTTCGAGTGGTCTGCATGCAGGCTTGAATGAGAGTGAGAGGGGTACATCCTCAAGGCTGGTATGATGGGCCAAACAGTTCCAGACATATGAGCCACGGATGGCTGTTTTTTGATTCACTCGCCCATGCCCGCTTTCTGCGCGCAACCCACTGAAAAAACGGCCGCTGATCAGAAGAACGCATATTTGCAGCAATCGAACACAGCAGCGAACGCGCTCATGACCGGCCCGGCGCTCGGCGATGCGGCCGAACGGCATGCTTGACAGTACGAATTCGCTGTTCGGCCGCGCAAATTTCGCTGTTCGCGTTCGCCGATTTCCCTGATCGCCGCGCCCGAAAACCGGCCTGATACTGCACTATAGCGTTGTGTCTGATTATAGAAAGCTGACGGAACGCTGGCGCCGGAAGGAAATTCCCTGCCGCAGGGAATTCGCGTCCGTTGCGGCATCCTCAGCCCTTGGGGCCGTCCGCGGGCGGGCGGGAGGCGGCGCCGCGCCGCCGGCCCGCGCTCCGCGCTCCGGGAACCGCGAACGAGCCGCCGAGCTGCTCGCGCAATACCTTCGCCGGCACCTCCTCGATCTCGCCGCGCGCCAGATGGCCGAGCTGGAACGGGCCGTAGGCGACCCGGATCAGCCGCGTCACCGGATAGCCCGAGATGTTCGAGCACGCGGCGGACCTCGCGGTTCTTGCCCTCCTGCAGCGACAGGGTCAGCCAGGCGTTCGACCCCTGCGTCCGGTCGAGCGCGGCGCGGATCGGGCCGTAGGCGACGCCGTCGATCGTGATGCCGCGCGCCAGCGCCGCGAGGCGGGCCGGATCGACCGCGCCGTGCACCCGCACGCGGTAGCGCCGCACCCAGCCGGTCGCCGGCAGTTCGAGGCGGCGGGCCAGCGCGCCGTCATTGGTCAAGAGCAGCAGCCCCTCGGAATTCAGGTCGAGCCGGCCGACCGAGATCAGCCGCGGCAGACCCGCCGGCACGGCGCCGAACACGGTCGGCCGGCCCTTCTCGTCGCGATGGGTCGTGACGAGCCCGACCGGTTTGTGATAGCGCCACAGACGCGGCCGCTCGGGTTCCGGCAGCTTCTTGCCGTCGACCCGGATGTCGCTGTCGGCGGTGACGGTAACGGCCGGGCTGGTCAGGATCTCGCCGTCGACGGCGACCCGCCCCTCGGCGATCCAGCGCTCGGCGTCGCGCCGCGAGCACAGCCCGGCGCGCGCGATCGCCTTGGCGATGCGTTCGGGGCTCGATCGGCACCGTTGCGGCCGGGGCGGGAGGCTTTGGGTGTGCGTTCCGCATTGTCTGAGAAACCGGGCGGGCGCGGCGGCGTGCGCAACGAGCAGATAGGCCGGGCGCGCCAGAACGCAATGAGCGCAAGCTCGGCGCAATGCCGCAGCGGCCAATGGCACGCTGGCTCTCGCCGAGGCCGCGGCGGCAGCCGAACAGGGCGAGGTGCCGGTCGGCGCGGTGCTGCTCGATCCGGCCGGCGCCGTCCTCGCCGCTTCCGGGAACCGGGTCGAGCGCGACCGCGATCCCGACCGCGCACGCCGAGATGCTGGTGTTGCGCGCCGGCGCCGTCCGGCTCGGAGCCAAGCGGCTGGACGGCTGCGATCTGTACGTGACGCTCGAACCCTGCCCGATGTGCGCCGCGGCGATCGGCCTGTCGCGCATCCGCCGGCTTTATTTCGGGGCCTACGACCCGAAAGGCGGCGGCGTCGAGCACGGCCCGCGCATCTTCGACCAGCCGACCTGCCACCACCGGCCCGAGATCTATGGCGGCATCGCCGAGCGCGCCGCCGGCGACCTGCTGCGCCGCTTCTTCGCCGCCCGGCGCTGACCGGAGCCGGTGCTAAACCGCGCTATGAGTCCTCGGGCGGCAGTTCGAACAGGCGGTGCAGCTTGGCGAAGCCGCGCAGTTCGTAGTGCCCGATCTCCCACACCGGCCGTCCCAGCTGCTCGGCGAAAGCCTGCGACATGATCAGCGCGCGGTCGAGCTGCCGGTTGAACTGCTCGATGCGGCTCGTCAGGTTGACATCGGCGCCGATCACCGTGAAATCGAGCCGGTCGCCGGCCCCGATATTGCCGTACGACACCGTGCCGTAATGCAGCGCCAGACCGGCCTGCAGCACCGGCCCGCCGTCCGGCATCCTGCGGTTGCGCTCGGCCAGCGCCCGCAGCGCCTGCTGCGCCGCGTTCAGCGCCGCCCGGCACGCCGCCCCGCCGTCCTCGCGTCCCTCCTGCCGGAATATCGCGAGCACGCCGTCGCCCATGATCTCGAGGACCTCGCCGCCATTGCTCGCGGACCGGCGGGAAAACGCAGTCGAAATACTCGTTGAGCAGCCGGACCACGGCGCGCGGCGCGAGAATGTTCGTCAGCATCGTGAAATCGCGCAGATCGATCAGCATTATCGCGGCGGTGATCGTGCGCACGTCGCCGCGGCGGACCTGCCCTTCGAGGATCAGCTGGCTCGGCTCGCGGCCGACATAGGTGCTGAGCAGGTTTTCGACAAACCGCACCAGGGTCTTCGACTCGATCACCGCGGAATAGGTCGGCAGCAACGCGTCCATCAGGCGCAGCGCCTCGGGCGGGAAACCATCCGGGCGCTTGGTCGCCCAGGAGAGCGCGTTGACCGGCCCCGCCGCGAACGGCACCGGCGCGATCACGTAATGGACATAGCCTTCCTCGCGCAGCTCCTCGAGGATCGCGAACGGCAGCGCACCGCCGCGGTCGAGCCGCCAGTCGAGCCGGCGGTGGCTGCGCGTCACTTCCCGCACCGGGCTTTCGAGATAGGTCGCGGTCTTTTCCAGGCCGTGGTCGAGAAACTGCTCCGACAGCTTCTGCGCCGGGTTTCCAGATTCGCGACACGCCGCGATAGCGCGGATGCAGTGCGCGCGAGTGCAGCGAGGCGCGGTCGAGCGGCACTCCGGCGGCAAAGACACGATCGCAAAACGCGCCGAACAGCTCGCCGTTGTCGGTCAGAAAGCGGCCCTCGGCGAGAAGCCAGGCGTTCAGGCGCGGCGCCGCGGCGGCGAGCGCGTCCTCGCCGCTGTCGGTGGCGAGCGGCCCGGCCGGCATTGCCGAGCCTGGGTGCGCAGCGATCACCGAAACGGCGCCGCTTCCGGCGCCGCGGGTGCTTCGGGTAGCGCGGCGAGCGACGCGGGCACCGGGGTCAGCGCGGAGTTCACGGTGTTCAGCTGATGCATCACATCGAGCTGTTCGCGGCTCAGCTCCCGACGGGTTTCGCACCGCCAATTCGCGCTGCGTCTGCTGCAAGTCGCTGCGATAGTTGCGCAGGATCTGCTGCTGCAGCGGGCTGTCGGAGGCGGGCGGGTTCATCGCGTAGCCCGGCGGGGCCGGCACCGCAACGGATTGGGCGCGCGCCGCCACGAGCGCGGCGGCGGCCAGCAGCGCGGCAACACAGAACACAAAACGGCCCATTCGCGGGTTCCTCGATGGGGGTGGCCGGCTCCACCCGTTGCTCCCGAGGAGAAACCGGGGGAGGCCTGGCCGATGATGTCGGGTGGCGCAGCGGGCACGGCAATAGGGCCTCCTTGTCCGACACCTTGTTTCGGCCGAATCGGCGAATGATCGAGAAGGATTCATTCAAGGCGCGGAGCAGATTCGCTCTCTTCCCCGCCGCACGGATTGACGATCCGGCACGGACGATCACCTCACCGAAGGGGGACATGAAAGCGAATCGCGAACATACGATCCTGTCCTGATACGGTCTCTGCTATCTTCGACATGCTTCGCAAGCACGCGCTTGCGCATTCCGCCCGCGACAAATAGATGATCGCTCTCGCAGCGGATTCTCGAAATCCGAAGAGGCGTTTGATGTGGGTTGAAGTGGTGTGGAGCCCGGCGGCCTCCGTAAGATCTGTTGCTTGCCCGCCTTCGGGAGCAGCGAATCGACGTGGCCGCGGAGCACACGGCGCAGAGCATACCGGAGCAAGTTGGCGCATCGTTCGGCGCATCCGAGCGCATCGTTCTCGCCTGTCGGAAAAATATTGATCTTCTCGAACCTCGAAATCGCTGTACAAAGGCGGCAAGAACACTTACATGCATCTCTCGGATGCACAACGGAGGGAACGAATGTCCGACAATGGCAATGGCGGGATGGGCGGCGAGCATTTTTCCGACTTCATGACCCGAGAGCGGGACCGGCTCCGAGCCGAGCGCGAGCAGGTCTTCGATCAGCAGCAGGAGCTGCAGCGGAAGCTTGACGAGATCAATCGTGAATTCGCCGCAATCGAAGCCTACGAAGCAGCGAAGACCGGCAAAGCGGCGCGAGGTGGAGGTGCTTCGGCGGGGCGCCAAACGCGTGTTCGTCGCGGCAGCAGACGCGAGGAGCTTCTGAACCTGATCCGCGAAGGGAATGGCCTATCCCGAGGCGAAATCCTGGAGCGCATGGGGTTGAAGGGCGATAAGTCCGGTGAGATGTCGGTGTCGAACGCACTTACCGCGCTTACCAAACGAAATCAGGTGCGCCGCGAGGGGGGCAAGTATCTCCCGGCGTCCTAATAGTCGTAATCCAGTTCCACCGATCGGGATAATCGCGGCGGATGGGCGCGCTGCCGCGACATCATCAATAAACGCCGGCGGAACAGAGCTGTCCCCACGCCAAAAGCAAAAACCTGTCTGGTCCTAGACCCCGAACAGGCGGCGTTTCGATATGGTTCGGCGGGCCAGTAGCGAACGACGCGTGTGGTCCAGCAGCACCGCGCCCAGGGTAATCTCGAATTTACCAACCAAAATCGTTTTAGGGAGCAGGGGTCGAATTTGCGCGACGGCCGTGGCACGACGTCTTACCGTATCAAGGAGCTCCTTCTTGTAGTTCTTGATCAGCCCATTGTGCAGCGCGTTGAGAAAATTGTCCGGGTGGCGCTGCTGTCATGCTGCAGGGGTCGAGCCAGCGGGCCGCGATATTGGTGTGCCACGCCAACGTCATTTTGCCCTTCGGCACAACCGTTTCGGCGCTCTCGTCCGCCGCCCAGCCGGCACGTGCCAGCGGCGGAGCAGCCAACCCACCCACCGCAACCGCGGCCGTCTGAATCACCCGCCTCCGCGGCGCGCTTGCACAGCCATCGCGCTCCTCCCGTTCACATCCGGCTCGACCCGGCCGACGGCATATCCCCGTGATAGTGGAGACGACGCGATCGCGAGGCCGAATGTGCCGCCGCGCCATTCGGCACTTGGTCGGAAATCGGCCTCGCGGGTCACATCATTCGGTCCGGGTCGTGGGCTAGTTGATCAGCCCATAGAACTTGCCGGCGTTTTCGCAGGTGATCTTGTGCGTCACCTCCGGCGGCAGGTGGCCGAACTGCTTCTCGATATACTCCGACGAATCCGGCCAGATCCCGTCCGGGTGCGGGTAGTCGGAACCCCACATCAGCGTCTCGACGCCCATATCCTCGATCAGCTTGGTGCCGATCCGGTCGAACTGGAACGTCGCGCGGCACTGGCGGCGCCAATATTCGCTGGGCAGCAGCTTCAGCTTAATATCGCGGTACTGGTCCTGATACTCGTAATCCATGCGGTCGAGCACATAGGGGATCCAGCCGATGCCGCTCTCGCCGAACACGACGCGGAAATTCGGGTAGCGCTCGAACACCGCCGCGCCCACCAGCGCGGTCAGAATATTGCCGAGCGTCATCTGGAACAGACAGATGCTGCTGTAGCGCAACGCCAGCAACGATTCACCTTTGACTTGCGCCCGCAGCTTCGGATCGACCGAGGGGAAGGTGTGGAAATGCAGCGGCAGCTGCGTTTCGTTGATCGCCTGCCACAGCGGGTTCCAGCTCGGATGCCACATCGGCTGCATGTCCCACGAGCAGGACAGCTCGACGCCCTTCACGCCCATTTTGGCGACGCGATGCACCTCTTTCGCCGCCGCTTCGACATCGCCGAACGGCAGGCAGGCGAGGCCGATCATCCGATCGGGGTAGTGCTTGCAGAAATCGATGATGAAATCGTTGTAGATGCGCAGCATCTCGGCCGACGCCTCGGCGTCGCTGAGCTTCGCCGCGGCGGCGAGCACGCCATAGATGACCTCGGCATCGACCCCGTCGCGATCGAGTTCCTTGGCGCGCAGATCGGGATCGCCGGGGCGGCGGATGCCCTTCAGCCCGTCTTCGTAAAGCCCGGCCTCGGCCATGCGGTCGGCGCGGTGCTGCTTGCCCGGTTCATAGAGGCGACCGGCCGAGCCAACGCCGCCGACCAGACCGAACGAGGCGCCGTTATTCGCGACCCATTCCTTGCCGTTCGGCCCCTCGGCGACGAACGGCATGCGGTCCTTCAGATCTCGCGGCGCCTGCGAGGTGAACAGATCGGGCGGCAGCCAGATCATGTCGAGATGGCAATCGGCCGAAATGCGGCGGTACTGCATGGTGCGCTTCCTTCTCTGGCGATGTGCCGCGGCACTCTAGCACGATCGACGCGCCGGAAATCCTGCTCGACGCGCATGCCTCGGGCGCTCATGATCGCACGAAAATCGGCAAAGGCGTTCGCGTCATGCCCGCTTCGCCCACAGCCCGGCTCCAGGAGCTGATCCATCGCCGCGACAAGGTGCTTGCGGTACTGCATCCGCCGAGCGCGGCGCATGCCCGGATCATGGAAAAGGCCGGTTGCGAGGCGCTGTTCGTCGGCACCGGCGGCGTGGTCGGCGCCTATACCGGGCTCGCCGATGTCGGCACCGCGACGATGACCGAATGCGTCGACGATCGCCGGCTGGATCGCCGACAGCGTCTCGATCCCGGTGATGATCGACGGCGATACCGGCCACGGCGGGATCATGGCGGTGCGGCGGCTGATCCGCGAGAGCATCCGCGCCGGGCTGGCCGGCATCCGCATCGACGACCAGCCGATCGAGGGCAAGCGCAAGACCCAGAACGCCGGGATCGACGTCGTGCCGCTCGATCAGGCGATCGCGCGCTACCGCGCCGCGGTCGATATGAAGAACGAGCTCGACCCCGATTTCGTCGTGATGGCGCAATGCTATGCGCGCGACGCTGACCGGCGGCACGCTCGACGACACGATCGCGCGCATGAAGGCGTATCGCGAGGTGGCCGGGGTCGATTGGGTGCAGTTCGAATCGCCGCATTCGGTCGACGAGATCAAGGCGGCGCGCGCCGCGATCGACGGCCCGTTCTCGTTCATGCGCGGCAAGCTCGGGCGCTATCTCGATCTCGACGAGCATCTCGCGCTCGGCGTCAACATCGCCTGGTATCCCGGCTTCAGCCATGCCGTCACCTGGGCCGCGCTGTGGGATTTCATGACCGACTTCCAGGCGCGCGGCACCAAGGCCTGGGACGATTTCGTCGCCAGCCGGCGCGACCGCCCCTACCCGACCCCGGAGGTCCCGCCCGACGGCGAGGGCGACGCGAAGCAGCAGGAACTGGAACGGAAGTATTTCGGCGACGCGACAGGGAGGCGGATGATGGCGCGCGACGGCTACCGGATTTTCGATTCCGACACGCATGTCGGTCCCGACGCGGCGATCCTCTCGCGCTATCTGAGCGAAGCGGAGAAGGACCGGCTCGCCGGCTGGGCCGAGTACGAGTCGCGCGACCGCCACGGCCACGTGACCTACACCAAAGGCCAGCGCCGCTACCGCCGCCGTCTCGGCGACGCCGAGCCCGATGCCGCGCCGGCCGGCTACATGGCCGGGTTTACCGGCGTCAAGCGCACGCCGCGATCCGTCGCCGCTGGTCGATGCCGACCCGGCCGCGCGCATCGCCGACATGGATTTCGAAGGCGTCGACGTAAACCTGACCCTGCCGTCGGGCTGGTTCGGCACCTGGAGCTCCGGCGACGACATCGCGCTCGAAATGGCGATGTACCGCGCCTATCACCGCTGGATGGACGGATTACTGCGGCGCCTATCCCGACCCGGCTCGGCGGCGTGATCCTGGCCGGCGCGCGCGACATCGAGGGCGGCCTCGCCGAGATCCGGCGCTGGGGCAAATCGCGCTGGGCCTGGGGGATGATGGTCTATGCGCCGGTCGGGATGCCGCTCGACCACCCGGCGCTGGAGCCGTTCTACGCCGAGGCGGCGGCGCTCGACCTCGCGGTCGTCCTGCACACCTTCACGGTGATGCCGCCCTATGCGCCGGGCGGGCAGGACACCTGGGACAATCTGTGGCTGCAGCGCTCGGCGGCGCATCCCTGGTGCGGCATGCGCAACATGGCCGCGATGATCGGCAGCGGCGTCATGGACCGCTACCCCGACCTGCGCGTCGGCACGCTGGAAGCCGGGCACGGCTGGCTGCCGTTCTGGATGGCGCGGCTCGACGAGCATGCCGAGACGATCAAGGCCGCGCTGCCCGAGCTGAAACACCGCCCCAGCGACTACGTCACGAGCGGCCGCTATTTCCAGAGCATCGAGATCCCGGAGGGCGCGCGCCTGACCAACGCGGTGGCCGATCTGGTCGGCGACGGCGTCCTGATGTACGCCTCCGACTACCCGCACGGCGAAAGCCATTTCCCGGAATCGGCCGGGCTGGTGACGGGCTGGGAAATGCCGGAACAGCGCAAACGGCGATTGCTGTGGGACAACGCCGTGCGGTTCTACGCGCGGGCCCCGGTCGGCTGAGACGACCGAAGCACGCTAGCTCTGCCGCCTGCGCTTGCCGCAGCAGCGCCGTGCCGGGCGCGATCGACCGCCGCCGTCCTCGGCAAGCGCGACGCGGTAGTCGCGTTCAGCGCGCGTCGCGGGTATAGAGCCCGTCGGCGACATCGGCGGCGACCTGCTCGGGATCGCGCTCGGCCGGGTCGCCGAAACCGCCGCCGCCCGGCAATTCGAGGCGGATGAAATCGCCGCCCGGCACGGTCTGCCGGCCCTTCGGCGCGGATCGGCCTGCCCGAGACCAGCGTCACCCGGCCCGGCGCGCCGGAGCCCGCCGCCGTCGCGGCCGCGCGCCGGATTGTCGATGCGCTCGAAATTGCACAGCATCGCGATCGGCGGCGCCGTCGGCGCCGCCCAGTTCGATGATCTGGCCGAGCCCGCCGCGGATACCGGCCCGGCGCCGCCCGAGCCTTCGCGGAACTCGCGGCGGCGGAAGATGACCGGCGCCACCGACTCGGTCGCCTCGACCGGGATCGTGCGCACCCCGGAGGGAAACGCGGTCACGTCGAGCCCGTCCTTGCCGGGCCGCGCGCCGGTGCCGCCGCAATGGAAGATCACCGTGCTGAACGGCGGCGCGTCGCCCTCTCCGCCGCCCCCGAGCTCGTCCTGCACGTCGGCGCCGCCATAGATCTGCGGGTTCCACAGCGAGGAGGCGCCCTCGGCCGGGACGCCGCCCTCCATGACCTGATGCAGGCAGCCGAACACGACGATCGGGCAGCATGTGGCCGACCGTGTGGCGCGCCGCGACGGCGCGCGGCCGCTTGACGTTGAGCAGGCAACCCTCGGGCGCGCTGACGGTGATCGGCGCCAGCGAGCCGGCGTTGTTCGGCACCTCGGGCGCAACCAGGCATTTGACCCCGAACGCGGTGTAGGCCAGCGTGTAGTTCATCACGACGTTGATGCCGAAGGCGCTGGCCGGCGAGGTGCCGGTATAGTCGACGTGGATGCCGTCGGCGCCGATCGTCATCTCGGCCGCGAGGGTCAGCGGCCGGTCGTAGCCGTCCATCGTCACGCTGTTGCGATATTTGCCCGGCTTCAGCCTGCCGATCTCGTCGATCGTCGCCTGCCGCGAGGTCTCGATGATGTGCTCGCCGAGCCGGTCGAGATTGGCGATGCCGAACTCCTCCATCATCTCGACGAGGCGGCGGCTGCCCTCGTCGTTGCAGGCGGCGAGCGCGTAGACGTCGCCCTCGACCTGCAGCGGCTCGCGCACATTGGCGCGGATGATGCGCATCAGATCCTCGTTCATCCGGCCCTCGCGGGCCAGCGGCATCAGCGGGATCGCCAGCCCTTCCTCGAAGACCTGCCGCCCGTCCGGACCCATCCCGAGTCCGCCGATATCGACGACATGCACGGTGCTGGCGAACAGCCCGACCGGCTCCGCCGCGCAGAAAGGTCGGGCTGACGACGGTCAAATCGTGCAGATGGCCGCAGGTCAGCCACGGATCGTTGGTGATGTAGTGGTCGCCCTCGCGCATCGTCGTCGAGCGGGAAGGCGTCGAGGAAATGCTTGACCGCCGCCGCCATCGAATTGACGTGGCCGGGGGTGCCGGTGACCGCCTGCGCCAGCATGTTGCCGTCGCGGTCGAACACCCCGGCCGACAGATCGCCGGCCTCGCGCACCGAGGTCGAGAACGCGGTGCGCACCAGCGTCTGCGCCTGCTCCTCGACGACCGCGATCAGCCGCGACCACATGATCTGCATGTGGATCTGCGACAGCGCTGCATTCGGGCGGGTCGGCATCGGTCGGCTCCCGGCTGGACCGATCACACTAGGCTGCGATTGCCGGCATCGCAACGAACGGGGCCGTGCGAGATCGCACTCCGCCCGCCCTCGGAAAAGTGGGACGGTGTTGATCGTGCTTTACCCATTCCGTGCTGCGCGCATTAATGGCTGGCAGGCGCAACCGCGCCGCATCGCAGGGAGGGGAGCAGATGGGACGGCTCTACGCCAACATCCTGGAAACCGTCGGCAACACGCCGGTCGTCAAGATCAACCGGCTCGGCGCCGCCCGATGTCAACCTCTACGTCAAGATCGAGGCCTTCAATCCGCTCGGCTCGGTCAAGGACCGGCTGGCGCTCGGCGTCATCGAGGCGGCCGAGAAGAGCGGCGAACTGAAGCCGGGCCAGACCGTGATCGAGGCGACCAGCGGCAACACCGGCATCGGTCTCGCGATGGTGTGCGCCCAGAAGGGCTATCCGCTGGTCGTGACGATGGCCGAGACCGTTCAGCGTCGAGCGCCGCCGGCTGATGCGCTTCCTCGGCGCCAAGGTGGTCTCACGCCGGCCGCCGAGCGCGGCATCGGCATGGTGAACAAGGCCGTCGAGCTGGCCAAGGCGAACGGCTGGTTCATGACCCGGCAGTTCGAGAACGAGGCCAACCCCGACATGCACTCGCGCACCACCGCGCGCGAGATCATCGACGACTTCGCCGACGACGCACGCTCGACTACTGGGTCACCGGCTTCGGCACCGGCGGCACGCTGAAGGGCGTCGCGCGCGTGCTCGCCAAGGAACTGCCGGAGACCAAGATCGTCGTCTGCGAGCCGACGGACGCGCCGATGCTGACCAGCGGCGACGCCGCAGCAGCGCAACCCCGACGGCTCGCCGGCCGCCGCGCACCCGGCGTGGAAGCCGCACCCGATGCAGGGCTGGAGCCCCGACTTCATCCCGAAGCTGACCGGCGATGCGGTCGACATGAACGTGATCCACCAGATCCTCCGCATCCCCGGCCCGGACGCGCTGCAGCTGCAGCCAGCGATCTGGCGCAGAAGGAGGGCATCTTCGTCGGCATCACCTCGGGCGCGACCTTCGCCGGGGCGCTGCAGGTCTGCGCCGAGGCGCCGAAGGGCTCGACATCCTCTGCATGCTGCCCGACACCGGCGAGCGCTATCTCAGCACGCCGCTGTTCGCCGACATCCCGGCCGACATGACCGAGGAGGAGCTGGCGATCTCACACTCGACCCCGAGCAGCTAGCTGAAACCGCCCGGCTGAACCGCCGCGGGCAAGCAGCTCTCTATTCGTACACCCGCCGGTACAGCTCGATGATCTCGTCCGCGGTCGGCACGCGCGGGTTGTTGGCGGGCGAGCCCGAGGCCAGCGCCTGGCTCGCCATCACCGGCAGCAGTTCCTCGTAGCGGGCGCGGTCGATGCCGTAGGCGCGCGGGCTCGGCACCTGCAGGTCGGTATTGAGCCGGCGCAATTCGTCGACGAGCCGGGCGACGGCGGCCTGGCTGCCCTCGCTCTCGTCGGCGACGCCCATCGCGCGGGCGCAATCGGCATAGCGGTCGAGCGCGGCCGGGGCCGAGAACGCGGTGATCTCGGGCAACAGCATCGCGTTCGACAGCCCGTGCGGCACATGGAAGAACGCGCCGATCGGCCGGCTCATGCCGTGCACCAGCGCGACGCTGGCGTTCGAGAACGCCATGCCGGCGGTGGTCGCGCCGAGCATCATCGCCTCGCGCGCGGCGCGGTTGTCCGGCTCGGCGCAGGCGGTGCGGATGTTGCGCGCGATCAGACCCATCGCGTTTTTCGCGAGACCGTCGGCGAACGGGTTGGCGCGCCGGCTGACATAGGCCTCGATCGCGTGCGTCAGGCTGTCGATGCCGGTGTCGGCGGTGAGCCGGCAGCGGCATCGTCAGGGTCAGCTCGTAATCGACGATCGCCGCCACCGGGCAGCACGCGAGGCCGGCGATCAGCATCTTCTCGTCGGTCTCGGTATCGGTGATGACCGTAAAGCGGGTCACCTCGGAGCCGGTGCCGGCGGTGGTCGGGATCGCGACGATCGGCGGCCCGGCCAGCGGGATGTCGTTCGGCACCTTGTAGTCGCGCATCCGGCCGCCATTGGCGTACAGCACCGACATGCCCTTGGCGGTGTCGATCGAGCTGCCGCCGCCGATCGCGACGAGGCTGTCGTAATCGCCCTCGCCGCATCCGCGCGACGCCGGCCTCGAGCGCCTCGGTCGTCGGGTCGGGCACCGTATCCTTGAAGACGGCCCACGCGGATGCTGCGCGTCGTCGAGCAGCGCCGTCGCGCGGTCGAGGATGCCGCACCCGGCGATATAGGGATCGGTGACGATCAGCGGCCGCGCGAGGCCGAGGCGGCCCATCAGCGCCGGCAGATCGGCCAAGGCGCCGCCGCCGACCGCCATCAGCCGCGGGGTGGTGATCAGCGCCGCCATCGCGCGCCTCCCTCAGCCCGGCTTCTTCAGGACGAAAGCGCAGCACGCCGCCGGGCTGTTCGCCGGATTCCAGCAGCTCGCAGCCGGTCGTCTGGCAGAAATGCTCGAAATCCTTGTCGCCCCGGGATCGGTCGCGAGCACTTCGAGGATGCCGCCGGGCGGCACCGCTTTCAGCGCCCGCCGCGCCTTCAACACCGGCAGCGGACACAACAGGCCCGTCGCGTCGAGCGTGCTGTCGGGCTCTGATCGTCGCGTCGCCGTGCGCGTCTTGCATGAGCCTGCCTCGGATCGAGAGCGGTCGCGTTCATTTAACCGCGACCGGCCAGCGCTCGCAACCGGGTGACGCGAGGGCGTGAGCTCACGCCGCATCGTGGAAAATGATGCCGAGCGTGAACCGGCGTCCCCGGCGCACGCGGCTGACGCCGTGGCGCATCGCGACGCGGTAGTCGCCGCGCAGGCCGGCGACCGGGCGGGAATTGACCGCGAAGATCACCGCGTCGCCGAGACCGAGCGGCACGATTTCGGCGCGCGACTGCATCCGCGGCCGCTGCTCGACGAGCACAAACTCGCCGTCCGGCAAAATCGTCGCCGGGAGCGCTGAGCAGGATCGTCGCCTGCACCGGGAAAACGTGCTCGCCGTAAAGGTCCTGGTGCAGGCAGTTGTAGTCGCCCGCCTCGTATTTCAGGATCAGCGGCGTCGGCCGACAGCTGCCCGGCTTCGTGACAGCGCGCGAGATAGGCGTCGAGATCAGCCGGAAAGCGCGGCTCCAGGCGCAGCCGCCGATGCCATTCGTTGGCGAGCGGCGCCAATCGCGGATAGAGCGCCGCGCGCAGCGCCGCGACCGGCGGCAGGCAGCGGATAGCGCAAATACTTGTACTCGCCGCTTCCGTAATTGTGCCGCGCCATGACCACCCGCGAGCGGAACGCCGCGTCGTCGTCGTACAGCGCCGCCAATTCGCGGCATTCGGCGGCGTCGAGCAGGCCCGGCAACACCGCGTATCCGCTCTCGTCGAGCGCGGCGAGCGCCGCCCTCCATTCGGAGTCCCCGGGCCGCCTCATTCGCCATCCGCATCCGCGCCGTCTCTGCCGTCGCCGCCGCGTCCCGCTCGCGGTCGAGCAGGGCGCGCTTGCGCTCGACGCCCCAGCGATAGCCGGACAGCGCGCCGTCGCCGCGCACGACGCGGTGGCACGGCACCAGCACGGCGTGGTTGTTGCTGGCGATCGCGCGGGCGACGGCGCGCACCGCCGTTGGGCGACCGAGCGCGGCGGCGATCTCGCCGTAGCTCGTCGTGCGCCCGGGCGGGATCTTCTGCAGCGCGCGCCACACCATCGCCTGGAACGCGGTGCCGCTGATGTCGAGCGGCAGGTCGGGCTGCGCGCCCGGCCGCGTGATGAACGCGACGATCCGCTCGGCCCATTCCGCCAGCGCCGCATCGGCGTCGGCAAAGGCCGCCGCCGGAAAGCGCCGGCGCAGCTCGGCTTCGAGTTTCGCCGGATCGTCGCCGAGCGCGGTCATGCAGATGCCGCGATCCGTGGCGGCGACGATCGCGTGCCCGAGCGGGGTCGGCACGATCGTGAAGCGGATCGTCTCGCCCTGGCCGCCGCGGCGTCGTGTTGCCGGGGTCATGCCGAGCCCGTTCGGCGCCGCCTCATAGGCCCGCGAACTGGCGCCGAAACCGGCGGCGTAGACCGAGGCGGCGACGCTCTCGCCGCCGTCGAGCAGCTCGGCGAAGCGACCGATCCGGTGCGCCTTGCCCCATTCGCGCGGCGTCGTGCCGGTGATCTGCTTGAAGACGCGATGAAAATGAAACCGGCTGATGCCGGCGGCGTCGGCCAGTTCGGCGAGGCTCGGCATCGTGTCGCGCTCGCGGATCAAGGCGCAGGCCCGGCCGATTGCCGCGACGTGCCGCTCGGCTTCGGAGCGGTCGCTCGGCCGGCAGCGCTTGCACGCGCGAAACCCGGCCGCTTCGGCCGCCGCCGTCGTTTCGTAAAAGGCGACATTCTTGCGCAGCGGCAGCCGCGACGGGCAGGCCGGCCGGCAGTAGACGCCGCTCGTCCGCACGGCGTAAACAAAGGCGCCGTCCGCCGCCGCGTCGCGCGCCGTCACGGAAGCCCAGCATTGTTCGGTGTTCAGCATCGCACGCCCCATTCCCTGACATATATAGCAGTCCTCATGGGGAGAAATCTGGCGTGCGCGCGCTCGCGGCCTCTACCCGCCGATTGCTGTCTCATCCTGATGTGGCTCCTTGGACGACACCCGTTGCGGCGCAAGCCGCGCCTGGACCGGCGCGGCACTCTCGGCGTCAGGAGGGTGTTCGAGCGCGTCGCGAACCGCGCCGCGCAGCTCGTGGAGACGAAACGGCTTCTTCAACAGCTTCTCTCCGCCGGTGTCCGGCTGCGCTCCGCCGGCATCGGCATAGCCGGTCATATAGAGAACCCGCAATTCCGGCCGACGGCGGCGCGCCCGGGCGACCGTCTCGACGCCGCTCAAGCCGGGCATCGCGATATCGATGACCAGCAGGTCGCACACCTCGCCGCGTTCGAGAACGTCGAGCGCCGCCTGTCCGCTCGCGACCTCAGTAACCGTGAACCCGCATTGCCGCAGGATCTGCGCCGTGATCTCGCGCACACCGGGGTTGTCGTCGACGAGCAGAACGCGTCCGCCGGTCGGCTCGGCGGCGATCGGTGCACGCGCTGGGGGAGGTGCCGCGATGGCCGGCTCGGCGAATGCGCGCGGCAGAAACAGGTGCACCACCGTCCCGGCGCCGACCCGGCTTTCAATCTCCATCGCACCATTCGACTGCCGCACCGTTCCATAGACCTGGCTGAGGCCCAGCCCCGAGCCCTTGCCCGGCTCCTTGGTCGTAAAGAACGGCTCGATTGCCGCGCGAAGCACCTCGTCCGACATTCCCGTGCCGGTGTCGCGGACGCTGAGGCCGACGCAGTCCTGGCCGGCAAGCTCCGCCGGAGCGCCCCTTCCGGCCGGCAGGTTGCGCGTCTGGAACGTCAATTCGCCGCCGGACGGCATCGCATCGCGCGCGTTGATCGCCAGGTTCAGGATCGCGGTCTCGATCTGCATCGGGTCGATCAGCGCAAGCCATAAATCGGGGCTGAGATCGAAGCGCACCGTGATCGCCGGGCCGATCGTTCGGGCCAGCATTTCGCGCAGTTCGGCGACGACCGCGTTCAGGTCGACCGGGCGCGGCTGCAGATGCTGGCGTCGCGAAAACGCCAGGAGCTGCTCGGTCAGCCTGGCGCCGTTCTCGGCTGCGCGCTGTGCGGCGCCGACATGTCGCGCCGCCACCGGGTCGCCCGCCGTACGGGGCGCCAGCAATTCGAGATTGCCGATGATCGCGGTCAGCAGATTGTTGAAATCGTGGGCGACCCCGCCGGTCAACAGGCCCAACGCCTCCATCTTCTGGGCCTGGCGGAGCTGCTGCTCGATCGCCTCGCGCTCGGTGATGTCGCGCGCGGTCGCCATGACCAGCCAGTCGCCGTCGTGCTTCTCCGGTACGCGCGCAAACATGACGTCGATTGTGCGCGTCATGCCGGCCATCGTGCGGCGCGCCGTATAGCGCTGGTTCTCGCCGGTTAGGACACACGCCCGGAACAGGCTGATTGGAACCTGCGCCTGCTCGGAGCCGAGGATTTCCTCCACCGGACGGCCGACCACCTGTTCGCGCGACAGTCCGTAGGCGCGCTCAGTCGCGTTGTTGAGATCCTCATAGACGAACCGGCCATCCGCGGTGGCACGGAACAGGCTCAGCCAATCCGGGGAGTTGTCGTAGATCGCCTGGATTTGGGCGCGGCTCGCGTCGAGCTGTCGGGTGCGCCGGTCGGCAAGCTGCGCCAGATCCTCGTTCAGCTCGCGCAACCGGCGCTCGCGGTCGCGCAGCGCCGCCTCGTACGACCTCGCGGCGGCGTGTGCTGTCGATCGAAATCCCGAGCATCGTTTCCGGACGGCCAGTCGCGTCGACCGTCACCTCGCCGAGAAGCACGATCCAGTGCACCGCGTCGTCCGGCCGAATAATCCGGTATTCGATCCGCATTGGCCCGGCGCGGCCCGCGTATTCGGCAAGCAGGGAAGCAACCCGCGCGCGGTCGTCGGGATGCGCCACGGCGAGCAGCCGTTCGGCTGAGATAGCAGCAACACCGTCGGTTCCGACCGGCTCCGGGGACAGACCGAGATTGTGGAACATCTGTGTCGACCACAGCATGCGGCCCGTTCCCAGGCGCCACTCCCAGGTGCCGATTCCGCCCGCTTCCTGCGCCCGCCGGAAATGCTGTTCGGTCGCCCGTATCTCGTCCCGCCTTTCGTCCGGCAGCGCCCTACCTGTCGAACGCCGAAAGCCACCCATTGCGCTTTTCATCCTGTCCCGCGCCGGAAAGCTTGGTCCGGCTCCGACACGGCGCAATCGCGCGCGAAGCCGCCTGCGCCGCAGCGCTCTCATCGCGAGACTAACGCCGCAACGCATGAACCGGCACGGTATTTCGCAGCGGGTCCCGGCCAACACCACTCGCCCTTTGGCTGCGGCGGGGATCACCGATTTGCGCGATGCGGCAGCCATCTGTCTCATTCGGGCGGACCAATATTGACCAGGGTGGGCGGAGGGAGCAACACCGCGACAACGGAAGCTGGGGCACAGGGACACGTCAAATGATCGATTTCTGCACCAAAATCGCGGCCGCGCTGCCGGACGCCGTCGCCTCGGACGGCTCCGAAGTGCGCATCCTCTGCGCCACCGCAGGCGGCAGCATGGCCCTGTTCACACTGGCGCCGGGGACGGTCTCGCGGGCGGTGGCCCACCGCTCTGTCGAGGAAATCTGGTACGTCACCCGCGGAAGCGGGCGGATGTGGCGGCGCGATTCGGCGCACGAGGAGATTGTCGACCTTGTTCCCGGTCTGTCGGTCGCGATACCGGCCGGAACGAGTTTTCAGTTCCGTTCCGACGGCGAGGAGGCAATCGAGGCGGTCGGGGTGACGATGCCGCCCTGGCCCGGCATGGACGAAGCGTATGTCGTCGATGGAATCTGGCAGCCGACAGTTTGACTTGGGATGAAGGGTCCGCTCTCGCCCGTTTTGGGGTTAGTCACCGCGCTGTCACAGTTTTATTATCTTGCAGCAAATCGCATCTATGATCCCAAGACAGATTGGATTATCGCGCCGCGCAGATTATGGCCCGGCGCTTGCAAGTATGTTGATGCCATGCCCAAAGACCTGCCCGATTTCGTTTTGATTCTCGGCAATCCCGGCCGCGGCGATTCCGCCCCGATCCCGGACAATCCGGCGACCGACGCCGATGTCGAGGCATTCAAGGCAAGCGTGCTCGCCAAGCTGGCGCTCGCGGTTGGCAAGGACGGGGACAGCGCGACCGCGCGCGACTGGTTCGTCGCCACCGCGCTCGCCCTGCGCGACCGCGTCGTCCATCGCTGGCTGGCGGTGAACCGCGCCAGCCGCGCCGGGGGCAAGAAACACGTCTATTACCTCTCCCTCGAATTCCTGATCGGCCGCCTGTTCGCCGACGTTGTCGAGAATTTGCGCCTGACCGAGACCGTTGCCGCCGCGCTCGGCGATCTCGGCGTCGATCTCGACCGGATGCGCCGAGCCGAGCCCGATGCGGCGCTCGGCAATGGCGGTCTGGGACGGCTCGCCGCCTGCCTGATGGAAAGCATGGCCAGCCTCGGGATACCGGCTTTCGGCTACGGCATCCGCTACGACCACGGACTGTTCCACCAGGTGTTTCGCGACGGTTGGCAGCAGGAATTCGCCGAGGACTGGCTGTCCTTCGGCAATCCTTGGGAGTTCGCGCGGCCGGAGGCCGTCTACGATGTCCAGTTCGGCGGCCGGGTCGAAATGAGGGAGGTCGCGCCCGGACGCGTGCGGCCGGTGTGGCGCGCGGACGAGACAATCGAGGCGGTGGCCTACGACACGCCGATCGTCGGCTGGCGCGGCAGGCACGTGAACCCGTTACGGCTGTGGTCGGCACGCGCCGTGGACCCGCTGCGTCTGGAATTGTTCAACGAGGGCGATCATATCGGCGCGCTGTCGGATCAGGCCCGCGCCGAGGCGATCTCGAAAATCCTTTATCCGAGCGACACTTCAGCCTCAGGCCGCGAATTGCGCCTGCGGCAGGAATATTTCTTTGTCTCGGCCTCGCTGCAGGACATCCTGCGCCGGCACCTGCAAACCTACAACGATCTCCCGTCGTTGGCGGAACACGCGGCGATCCAGCTGAACGACACGCATCCGAGCATCGCAATCGCCGAAATGATGCGGCTGTTGCTCGATGTTTACGTGTTGCCGTGGGACACGGCATGGCACGCCACCGTAAACACCTTTGGCTACACCAACCACACGCTGTTGCCCGAAGCTCTGGAGCGCTGGCCGGTCGATTTGATCGCCCGCGTCCTGCCGCGTCATCTGGAGATCATCTATCGCATCAACGCGCAGCATCTCGCAGCGGCGCGCGAACACATATCCGGCCCCAGGCTTGCGGCAGACAGCGACGAAGCGGCGCTCTCGATCATCGACGAAGCCGACGGCCGGCACGTGCGGATGGGCCATCTCGCATTTATCGGATCGCATCGCGTTAACGGCGTTTCGGCGCTGCACACCAAACTGTTGCGCGAAACCGTATTCGCCGATCTGCACCGGGTCTATCCCGATCGCATCACCAACAAGACCAACGGCATCACCTTTCGGCGCTGGCTGCACCAGGCCAATCCGAGGCTGACCCGGCTCTTGCGCGAAATCTGCGGCGAGGAGGTTCTCGACGACGCGGTTTTCGATGGTGGGGGGCACTGTCGCGTCTCGCCGAACAAGCCGACGATCCGGCGACGCTCGAAAAACTCGCCGCCGTCAAGCGGGCCAACAAGACCGCGCTCAGCCGGTTCGTCCGCGAGCATACCGGGGCGCCGCTCGATCCGGACGCGCTGTTCGACGTGCACATCAAGCGCATCCATGAATACAAGCGGCAGCTGTTGAACCTGCTCGACACCGTGGCGCGCTATCAGGCGATCCGTGCCGATCCGGGCGGGGCATGGGTGCCGCGGGTAAAAATCTTCGCAGGCAAGGCCGCTCCCGGCTATCTGCAGGCCAAGATGATCATCAAGCTGGCCAACGACATCGCCTCCGTCATCAACCGCGATCCGCTGACCCGCGATTTGCTGCGCCTCGTATTCCTGCCGAACTACAATGTCAGCTTGGCCGAGGTGATCATTCCGGCGGCCGACCTGTCGGAGCAGATCTCGACCGCGGGCATGGAGGCGTCGGGCACCGGCAACATGAAGCTGGCGCTGAACGGGGCGCTGACGATCGGCACGCTCGACGGCGCCAATGTCGAAATCCGCGAGCATGTCGGGGCGGAAAACATTTTCATCTTCGGGCTGAAGGCCGACGAGGTCGAGGCACGGGCGCGGCACGGGCTCGACGCCAGCGACGCGATCGCCGGCTCGCCCGAACTCGCCGCCGCGCTCGAAGCCATCGCCGACGGCGAGTTCTCGCCGGATGACCCCGGCCGTTTCCGTCACATTGCCGACCGGATCCGCTACATCGACCCCTATATGATCGCGACCGATTTCGCCTCGTACCGGGCAGCGCAAGCCGAGGTCGAAGCGCTGTGGACGCGCCCACACGCATGGGGCCGGGCCGCCGCGCTCAACATCGCCCGGATCGGGTGGTTTTCCTCCGACCGGACGATCGCCGAATACGCCGAGGACATCTGGAACGTACCGGTGAGGTATCGCTAACCCGCAATGGCCGCCGTCAAGGAAATGAAAGCCGTCGTGCCCACGGACGTCGGGCCTTTTCCATTCGTCGCATAACGGCGATTAGGGGAAATGATGCAGAACCGACCTTCAGGTCGACCGGCGCATCCCCAGCGGCCTCCGCGCTGTTTATTTTAGGTGTTTGTCGATAGACACAAGTGCCCGAAGGTACGCTTCGTCACTCGCATAAAGCTGATCCCCCGCCATTTCATACATCAGATGATTATAACGCTCTACTTCTATTTTCGATACATTGTGACTCCGCATCGGCCACTTCTTTTGCTCTTTAGACAACACCATAGATAGCACAGGCGATAGCGGATAATAAAGCTCCACGTCATCGGTTGTATGTGGATCGAGAAGATTGACTATCGGCTGATCTCCCGTTATAAATGGAATCTCCGTCGCATTCTGTAAAAATACGATTTTATATGCACGCCTCTCCCGAAATAATCCTACGCTGACATTGGTTGCGTAAAGGTGACATTCGAGATTCCCCGTCCTGTGTGGGTCGTGCCCCAGCAGCGGTCGGAGCACAGCCGTAATTGCACGTCTCATTTTCACAGTTCTAAAATATTGATTGCATAGAAAATAGAAAAAGACTCCACACTGTTTGTCGTCCTCGTGGCATCCTGTCGTCTCAAGGACTCAATAATATTCATACCTTCTGTTCTCAATTCCCGTGTGATAGTGCTCACCGAGTGTTGTTTCTGCGATCCGAAGTTCTCTTTCCAGAGCGACCCCCACCTCTTGTGGCAACTGCATATTCTGTAGCTGCTCACGGAGAGAAAAGCTCTTTTGGGTAAGTTGAAGAAAATCCCAATGTAGATCACGAAGCCTTTTGTCAGTTGCGCGCGCAATGAACGCGTTTAGGAATTCTATGTCTTCCTCGGTAAGCTTGTGTACTTCATAGAAGTACGTTTCATTGGCGATGGCTCTGGGCTTGGTGGGAAACACCCTTTTTTCTTGTTGTCGATAGCACCAAAACGAACCGAATTCGGCCCATGCGTTGAGATAATGCCGCCATACGTAATGCTGGTTTTTAGTATAGGATACTGTCGGGCCTATGGTCTTCATGACGATCATATATTCGCAGGTTTTATCAGATCGGCAGTAGGGAAAAAGGTTATCTGGTATCGGCCCGCGGGTTGCACAATGGTAGTCGTGACCGCCTACATAAATGGAGGCCAATAACAAAGACGCATAAGTCGTTATTATGTCAAATTTTTTGAAGTACTCAGGAAGTCATAAAATTAATGAACGAAAAAATCGGCATCGCGCGCCCCGGTTAGACTTAATTTTTAGGCCACCAAAGGACGCACGAATACTTGCCGCCCGATGTTTCTACTTGCAGCGCTCCGCCACAAGATGCGAGGAGCCTCGGCCCCCTTGCCCAGCGTGCTGTTGCAAACGACATACCGATCGTCCGACGACACAGTCGCGCCGTTCCCGCCCCGGTCACGTTTCCGCCATTGACGTGAAAATCGCGGCAAATCGTCTGTCGTCCTGCCGCGCGGTGATGGAGAGGCGGCATGACAATCAGCGATCATAATTTCGCGAAACGTCCCTGGAACGTTGACCGCGTTCCCTGTTCGCTGGTCCTGGCTTCCGTGTTCCGGGTGCAGGGAATTGCCGTGCAACTCCTTGCACTCAACTGCGGAATTCGGGCCGGCCGAGGCGGGAGCGGAAAAATTCCCTGCTGGCAGGGAATTTCCGCCGGCCCCGTCCTCACGCCGCCTGTTTCACGAGGCTGCGCAGCACGTATTGCAGGATGCCGCCGTGGCGGAAGTATTCGACCTCGTCGAGCGTGTCGATGCGGCAGATGACCGGCTCCTCGCGCACCGTCGCCATCCGGCGTCGTGGATGCGCATCGTCAGCTCCATGCGCGGCTTGAGCCCGGCGGCGGCGCCGATGATGTCGATCGTCTCCGTCGCCGGTCAGCTTCAGGGTCTGGCGGCTGACCCCGTCGCGGAACTGCAGCGGCAGCACGCCCATGCCGACCAGGTTCGAGCGGTGGATGCGCTCGAAGCTCTCGACGATCACCGCCTTGACCCCGAGCAGCAGCGTGCCCTTGGCGGCCCAGTCGCGCGACGACCCGGTGCCGTATTCCTTGCCGCCGAAGATCACCAGCGGCACGCCGCGCTTCTTGTATTCCATCGCCGCGTCGTAGATCGGCATCACCGTGCCGTCCGGCTGGAGCTTGGTCATGCCGCCCTCGACGCCGGGCACCATCTCGTTGCGGATGCGGATATTGGCGAAGGTGCCGCGCATCATCACGTGGTGGTTGCCGCGGCGCGAGCCGTAGGTGTTGAAGTCGACCGGGCGCACCTGATAGCTGATCAGGTATTCGCCGGCCGGGCTCGTCGCGCCGGATGCTGCCGGCCGGCGAGATGTGGTCGGTGGTGATGCTGTCGCCGAAGATCGCCAGCTCGCGCGCGCCGAACACGTCCTGTATCGGCGCCGGCTCCTTCGGCATGTTCTCGAAATAGGGCGGCAGCGCGAGATAGGTCGAGCTGTCCTCGAACTGATAGGTCAGCCCGCCGCTGCTCGGCACGGCCCGCCATTCCGGCGGCCCTTCGAGCACGTTGCCGTAGCGCCGCTGCGAAGTCCTCGCGCTTGACCGAACGCGCGACCGTGTCGTTGACCTCCTGGTTCGACGGCCAGATGTCGCGCAGATAGACCGGCTTGCCGTCGTTGCCCTCGCCGAGCGGCTCGGTCACCAGATCGTGGCGGATCGAGCCGGCCAGCGCGTAGGCGACGACGAGCGGCGGCGAGGCCAGATAGTTGGCCCGCACCTGCGCGTGGATGCGGCCCTCGAAATTGCGGTTGCCCGACAGCACCGCGCAGACCGCGAGGTCGCCTTCGTCGATCGCCTCGGAGACCGGATCGGGCAGCGGCCCCGAATTGCCGATGCAGGTCGTGCAGCCATAGCCGACCAGGTTGAACCCGACCTGATCGAGATATTGCTGCAAGCCCGGCCGCCTCGTAATAGTCGCTGACCACCTGGCTGCCCGGCGCGAGGCTGGTCTTGACCCACGGCTTGACCTTGAGGCCCTTCTCGACCGCCTTCTTCGCCAAGAGGCCGGCGCCGAGCATGACGCTCGGGTTCGAGGTGTTGGTGCAGCTGGTGATCGCGGCGATCACGACGTCGCCGTCGTGCAATTCGTAATTCGTGCCCTCGACCCGGACCGCGCGCGGCTTCTCGACCCCGCCGGCGAGCCGCGGCAATTCGCCGTCGAACGACGCCGAGACGCCGGACAGCGCCACCCGGTCCTGCGGCCGGCGCGGCCCGGCGAGCGACGGCTCGACGCGTGCCGAGATCGAGTTCCAGCAGGTCGGTGAATACCGGGTCGGGCGTGTTGGCGTCGCGCCACAGCCCCTGCGCCTTGGCATAGGCCTCGACCAGCTTGACCCGCGCCGGATCGCGCGCGGTTATCGTCAGATAGCGGATCGTCTCGGCGTCGATCGGGAAGAAGCCGCAGGTCGCGCCGTATTCCGGCGCCATGTTGCCGATCGTCGCGCGGTCGGCGAGCGCCAGTTCGGCGATGCCGGGGCCGCAATATTCGACAAAGCGGCCGACGACGCCGCGCCGCCGCAGCATCTGCGTCACCGTCAGCACGAGGTCGGTCGCGGTCGCGCCCTCGCGCAATTTGCCGACGAGGCGGAAGCCGACGACTTCGGGGAGCAGCATCGAGATCGGCTGGCCCAGCATCGCCGCCTCGGCCTCGATGCCGCCGACCCCCCAGCCGAGCACGGAAAGCCCGTTGACCATCGTCGTGTGGCTGTCGGTGCCGACCAGCGTGTCGGGATAGGCGATCGTGCGGCCGTCCTCGTCGGTCGTCCAGACCACCTGCGACAGATATTCGAGATTGACCTGATGGCAGATGCCGGTGCCGGGCGGCACGAGACGGAAATTCTCGAACGCGTCCTGGCCCCAGCGCAGAAAGCGATAGCGCTCGCCGTTGCGCTCGAACTCCTTCTTGACGTTGGCGGCGAAGGCCTGCGGGTTGGCGAACTGATCGATCTGCACCGAATGGTCGATGACCAGATCGACCGGCGACAGCGGGTTGATCTTGTTCGGGTCGCCGCCGAGATCGACCATCGCCTGCCCGCATCGCCGCCAGATCGACGACCGCCGGCACGCCGGTCAGATCCTGCATCAGGACGCGCGCCGGGCGGAACGCGATCTCGCGGTCCGAGCTTTTGTTGGCGAGCCAGGCGCCGACCGCCTTGATGTCGTCCACCGTAACGGTGCGGCCGTTTTCGAGGCGCACCAGATTTTCCAGCAGTACCTTCAGCGAGAACGGCAGGCGCGAGATGTCGCCGAGCCCGGCCGCCTGCGCCGCCGCGTCGAGGCTGAAATAATCGTACAGCTTGCCGTCGACATCGAGGGTGCGACGGGTCTTCAGGCTGTCGTGGCCGGTGACGCTCACGGGGTTCTCCTCTCGAAATGCGGGCTTTGGGCCGGCGGCGCGGGCGCTACGATACTCCGCCGGACGGGTCAAGCATTCGGCAAGCGCACGCGATCTGCGCGAGCGTGCCGCGGCATGCGCTCGGCCGCGCTCGGTCAGGACGAGCATGCCGTCGGCGGCGTGGCGCACGAGGTCATCGGCGATGCGTCCTCCCAGGCGCAATTCAGCGGGCAGGTGCTGCTCCAGGCCTCGCGCATCTCGGCATAACGGCGCGGCCGCTCGGCGACCCATCGCAGGAATTGACGATCGAGGAGCTGTTGCCTCGCTTGCCATGCCGGGCGCCGGTCGGATCGCCTGGCCTCGTCCGGCGCACAGACGCTAGTTGCGTCGATGGCTACGCGCTGTCCAATATATGAACATCGGCCATTGTCGATATGAAACACGATATGGAACTGCGCCATCCTCGCTACTTCGTCGCGGTTGCCGAGGAGCGGCATGTCACCCGCGCGGCGGAGCGCCTGGGCATCCAGCAGCCGCCGCTCAGTCAGCAGATCCGCGCGCTCGAAGCCGAGCTTGGCGCGCAGCTGTTTCAGCGCAAGCCGCGCGGGGTTGAACTGACCCAGGCCGGCGAGGTGCTGTTTGCCGAGGCGCAGGCCATTCTGCAGCAGGTCGATCATGCGATCGACGCCGCCCGCCGGACGGCGCGCGGCGAAGCCGGGCGGATCGGGCTCGGCTTCACCAGTTCGGCCTCGTTTCATCCGTTCGTGCCGCGACGATCCGCGAATACCGCGAAGTCCATCCGCTCGTCGCGCTCAGCTTGGAGGAAAGCGGCACCGTCGAACTGGTCGAGGCGCTGGTGGCAGCAGCGGCTCGATGCCGCCTTCGTGCGCTCGCCGATCGGCGCGGCCGCCGGCATCGCGGTCCACTCGATCTCGAGGAGCCGATGGTCGCCGCGCTGCCCGTCGGGTATCCGCTGGCCGCCGAGCAGTCGCGCGCCCGCTGCCGCTTGCGGCACTGGCGACCGAGACGTTCATCCTGTACCGCAGGCCGCTCGGGCCCGGGCTTTACGACGCGATCATCGCCGCCTGCCAGCGTGCCGGGTTCAGCCCCACGATCGGCCAGGAGGCGCCGCGCATGCTGGCGACGCTGAGCCTTGTCGCCGCCGGGCTTGGGGTGACGCTGGTGCCGGCATCGATGCGGCGGCTGCGCGTCGCATGGCGTCGTCTACCGGGGGATAGACGCCGAGGCTAGGCTCGTCGCGCCGCTCAACCTGGCCTATCGCCGCTCCGAGACGTCACCGGCGGCCCGGCGGTTCACGGCGCTGGCGCGGACTTGGCTTCGATCGCCGGACACGGCACGATTTCCGCTGCGGCACCCGCGTTCGCTTGGCGAAGCGGTGCTACTTCAGACTACTTCAGCGTCTCGATATAGTCGATCAGGTCGTTGATCTCGGCGCGGGTCAGGGCGAGGTCCGGCATCGCGCCGTGCGGGTGCGTCAGGAAGGCGCGCAGCTGCGCGGCGTCGAGATGGCCGGCGATCGTGCGAAACGTCGGCGGGCCCTGCGGTACCGACGCCGCCGGACCGCTGCCGCTGTACGACGTGGCAATTGGCGCACCATTGCAGCGCCATCCGCGCCCCGGCAGCGGCGTCGGCGCGAGCCGCCCCGGGGTTGAACCAAACGGGGCCGATGCAGACAGCGGCCAACGCGACGGCGACGAGTTTCACGCTCCGCATCACGACTGCACAACCTCCCGAGTCCCCGGTACGCCCCAACTTCTCCTTCCCGAGAGCTGGGGTAATGGCGGGCCAGGCGAGAACATGCGGCGCGCGCCATGCTGAACAGCGCTGCCGGCGATTGGCCCTGCCGCACCCCGCCTATAGCATGAAGCGGCAGGCGATGCGCGCGGCGTTACGCCGCCCGAATGCGCCGGAGAGGCCGAGAAGCGCCGGGGAGAAAGACGCGCGATGACAAACCGCCGGCACCGCCGATGCCAGCACCCCCGATGAACACCCACCGCCCCGCCGCGCTGAAGAACCCGGCGCCGCTCTACATCGCCGGCCTGTTCAGCATGGGCTATGCCGATTTCTACATCTTCCTGATGCCGCTCTATTGCCTCTCGCTCGGCATGAGCGCCGGCGAGGTCGGCCTGATCGTCGGCGCGCGCTCGGCGCTGGCGGTGTTTCTGTCGATCCATGTCGGCGTCCTGATGGACCGGTTCGGCACGCGCCGGGTCACGCTGTTTTTCGTCTGGATCGGCATTTGCCTCGCGCCGGTGTTTCCGCTGGTGCCGTGGTTCTGGCCGCTGTTGCTGCTGCAGATCGTCAATGGCGGGGCGCTGTCCTTCGCGTGGTCCGGATCGCAGACCCTGATCGCGCAGCTCGCCGAGGGCGATGCCGGCTATATCGGCCGCTTCAGCTTTTTCGCGCGAATCGGCACCGCCGCGGCGCCGCTCGTCGCCGGATTGGCGTGGGATTTCGGCGGCGCCTGGACGGCCTATCTGCTCGGCGCGGTCTGGGGCGTCGTGCTGACGGCGGCGCTGCTGCGCGCCCCCGAGGCGGAGATTGCGCCGCGCGACGGGCAGGCGGCGGCGCCCCGTTTTCGGCTGCGCGACGCGCTGCCGCGTCTGTCGGATTACGTCGCGTGCTTCGCGCTGATGGCGATCCCGGCGGTCGCCGCGACGATCGCGATCATGCTGCTGCGCAACGCGACCAACAGCGTGCAGTATTCGCTCTATATCATCTATCTCGACCGCATCGGGCTGACCGGCACCGTGATCGGCGTCCTGTTCGCCGCGATCGAGATCGCCAGCGGCTTTGGTTCGCTCATCGCCGGCCGCGCGATGCGCTGGGGCGACCCGCAGAAGACGATGCTGAGCGGCACCGTCGCCTCGATCCTGTTCATCTGCGCGACGCCGTTCCTCGGCGGCATCTTCCTGTTGCTGCTGCTGGCCCAGACCGGGCGCGGCTGGCTGCAGGGGCTGGTCCAGCCGATGATGTTCTCGGTGCAGGCGAAGGCGGTCGGCCCGTACCGTCAGGGCTCGGTGGTCGGGCTGCGCCAGACCGCGAACCGCCTGTCGTCGATCATCATCCCGCCGATCATGGGCGTCATTGCCGATTTGTGGGGCATGACCGAGAGCTTTATCATGCTCGGTGTCGCGCTGTTGTTGATCTGCGTACCGATCGCGCGGATCACGCGCCGCGCCGCGCAGAGCCCCGGCGGTTCAAGAGGCGCCCGAGCCGGGGTGACATTGGCGAACGGAAAGGATTGGGCAATGCCGGACGGACCAGCAACGGACCGGCCCAAACGGACCCGATTACGACGAGGATTTCTACGCCTGGACGCAGTACCAGGCCGAGGTGCTGCGCTCGATGCCGTGCGACGACAACCGCTTCGACCGCGAAAACGTGGCGGAGGAGATCGAGGATTTGGGCAAGAGCGAGCGCAACGCCGTGCGCAGCGAGGTGCGTCGCATCCTCGTGCATTTCCTGAAGCTGGCTCATTCGCCGGCGCAAGATCCGAGATCCGATTGGCGGGAATCGATCGCCAATGCGCGCGCGGAAATGGAGGATCGGCTGACAGCGACGCTGCGCCGGGATGTCGAAGCAGCGCTGCCGCGGCTTTACTCCCGCGCCAGGTCGATCGCTGCCAAGGGGTTGGTGAAATTCGGCGAAGCTGACGCCACAGCCAAGTTTCCGGCCGATTGTCCCTACACGCTCGACCAGATTCTTGACGGATGACTGGTACCCCGAACCGCCGGCCAAGGAGGCAAAATGACCCGCGATTTCGTCGGCTACGGCGCCGAGCCGCCGCAGGCGCGCTGGCCCGGAGAGGCGCGCGTCGCGGTCAATTTCGTCATCAATTTCGAGGAAGGCTCGGAGCTGTCCTATCCCGGCCGGCGACGGCGTGTCGGAAACCGGCCTGATCGAGACCGCCAGCACCGACGCCGGCAATCGCCGTGACCTCGCGGCCGAGAGCATGTTCGAATACGGAGCGCGCGTCGGCTGGTGGCGGCTCCATCGCATTTTCACGCGCTACAAGCTGCCGGTGACGCTGTTCGCCTGCGCCCGGGCGCTGGAGGCCAATCCGCCGGCCGCCGCCGCGATCGCCGCGACCGACTGGGACATCTGCGGCCACGGCTATCGCTGGATCAAGCATTACGAACTCGACGAGGCCACTGAGCGCGACCAGATCGCGCGCGCCGTCAAGTTGATCGGCGAGACCACCGGCAAACCGACCGAGGGCTGGTATTGCCGCTACGCGCCGTCCGAGAACACGCGGCGTCTGGTCGCCGAGCATGGCGGGTTTCTCTACGACAGCGACGCCTATAACGACGAGCTGCCGTACTGGGTGCGGGTCGGGCGACAAGCCGCACCTCGTGATCCCGTACTCGCTGACGACCAACGACGTGAAATTCGGCCGCGGCATGTTCGGACCGGGCGAGGATTTCTTCGCCTATCTGCGCGACAGCTTCGACCTGCTGTACGAAGAGGGCGCCGACCGGCCGCGCATGATGTCGGTCGGGCTGCACATGCGCCTCACCGGGCATCCGGGACGCGCCGCGGCGCTGATCCGCTTCATCGAGCACATCCTGCGCCGCGATCGCGTCTGGATCTGCCGCCGCGCCGACATCGCCCGCCACTGGACCGCAACCCACCCGCCGGACCGCCCAGCCGGATGTTGAGCAATGCGGAGGCGTCGATTTACATCACCGGCGGCACGAACGGGTCATGCGAGAGCGCGATGTAGACGCCGCTGGAACCGAACCCGACGGCATCGGCCTTGTGGTCGCCGGTCACATCCGCCACGAGCCGCGGATAGGTATCGTCACTCGCCCATCCGCCGGCGAGGGCGGAGGCTCCGAAATTCTCGAAACTGAACTCGGCGGGGTCGAAGGTCCCGTTGCCGTTGCCGTGCGCGACCCATGTTCCGAGTGCGCCGAACCCGACGATGTCGGCCCTTCCGTCGCCATTTACGTCCGCCAGTTCGCGGGGATACTCGTCCTGGCTGGTCCAGCCCCCGCCGGCAGCGGCGGCCCCGAAAACCGGCAACGCGAGGACCGGCACGGCGAAATGGCCACCGCCGGTGGCCAGCGCGACATAGGCGCCGCCGGCGCCGAACCCGACAATGTCGGCGTTGCCGTCGCCGTTCACGTCGGCCAGCGCGCGTGGATACTGGTCCTGGCCTGTCCAGCCGCCGCCAGCCGGGGACGCGCCGAAAATCGACAACGCGAGCAACGGCGCAGCGAAATGGCCACCGCCGGTGGCCAGCGCGACATAGGCGCCGTCGGAGCCGAACCCGACAATGTCGGCCTTGCCGTCGCCGTTCACGTCGGCCAGCGCGCGCGGGTACTGGTCCTGGCTCATCCAGCCGCCGCCGGTCGAGGACGCACCGAAAATTGGCAACGCGAGGAACGGCGGGGCGAAGTGGCCGCCCCCGGCGGCCAGCGTGACATAGGCACCGTCGGAGGCGAACCCGACAATGTCGGCCTTGCCGTCGTCGTCCACGTCGGCCAGTTCGCGCGGATACTGATCCTGGCTGAACCAGCCGCCGCCCGCCGGAGCTGCGCCGAAAATCGCTAACGAGACGAACGGCGCAGCGAAATGGCCGCCGCCGGTGGTCAACGCGACATAGGTGCCGTCGGAGGCGAACCCGACAATGTCGGCCAGACCGTCGCCGTTCGCGTCGGCCAATGCGCGCGGGTACTGGTTCTGGCTGAACCAGCCTCCGGCATCGGACGAAAACGCCGAGAGCCCAAGCACGGCACGGTCGAACACGGGATGGTCATCATTGAAGATCGTGCCAACACCCTGAGCATCGCCGATCGTGGCGCCGTTCGTCGCATTCGAAAGATTGACGAAAAAGGTCTCGTTCGGCTCGGCCGTGGTGTCACCGTAATCGTAATCGAGATCGTCTTTGTCGTTTCACCCTCGGCGAACTGCAAGGCGCCGGATGACGCGATGTAATCGTCACCGGCCGTCGCGGTTCCATTCGCGGTTTGGTAGTCGATCGTGAAATCCCCGGTACCGCCGACCCGGGTCACGGTGAAATTCAGCACCTTCGTGCCGGCATCGCCCTCGGCAATAGAAACATCGTTGATCGACACCGATCCGGTAGGAACGGGAGGAGGTACATAGAACGGCGTGAAGGTCCCGGAAGCAATGTCATAGGCTCCATCCGCGAATACGAGGTCGTTCGCATTCGGGATTGAGAACGAGGGATCTCCGGCCCCGCCGATATCCTGCACAGTGATCGAACTCGAAGCGATCGTTATCGCGTATTGGGAATAGTTTCCGTTCAGATAGACATTGGGGCTGCCGGCCGGGTCGATTTCGTGGCCGAACCAAACCGAGGCGACACCGTTAAGCATCCCAACCCCGATCGCATTCCAGGTCAGATCCGGTCTGTTCCAGGGGTTCAGATTAAGGATTACCGCATTATGCGGGGCGCTGGATTGCCAACCCGCCAACGCAGTCTGCGGCGTCATCGTCGTTGAGGCAGTGTTTGGCGCGAGATAGCCGATTAATATTTCGTAACCATACCCGGGATAGCTTGTCCCGAGCCGCTGTGGGGCCTGCCATATCGCAGTATAGGTCGAAGCATCGAGAGCGTTGTACGGCGCATCGGACCAGGAATGGGCACTATTCGTGCCAGGTGCACCCGCCTGGTACCCATCGAAGTTGTATAGACCCGCATTCGCCGGATGAGGCGGTAATTTTGAGCACTATGGGAACGGTTTTCGGTTAGAATTCAGCATCTTACTTCTAGCCAACCGAGCCGGCGATGGCAGACCCGACGGGTGAATCGAACAACGAGGCGCTGCGGCTCAACTTTGACCGGCGGCTCATGCTCCAATTTCGCGGTTCTACGATTACGTCTGATGCCGGACTGCTGGCCTACCGTGAATTGGACGACGCGCTGCATCTGACCGATACGGCTGCAAATACACTGGCGGACGAACGCACCGGCAAGAACGGTCGGCATCGGTTATCGGGCCTTCTGCGCCAAGCATTGTTTGGGCGGCTGGCCGGCTACGAGGACGTGAACGACGCCGAGAGGCTGTGCCGCGACCCGGCGATGCGCTGGGTGGTTGGCGACCGGGCGATCAGCGGGTCTGCCGCCTCAGCGAGCCAGATGGGCCGCTTTGAGACAAAGTGGTTGAGCCGACCCGAGAACCTTACCGTGCTCGCCGATCTGTCTGGTCAGTGGATTGACAAGGTGCGCCGGCGGCGAGGGCCGAAGACCGTCATACTTGACATGGATTTGAGCGAAAGTCCGACCTATGGCGAACAGGAAGGCAGTGCGTATAACGGTCATTTCGCTTGTACCTGCTATCATCCGCTGTTCGTGTTCAACCAGTTTGGCGACGTTGAGCGATGTGTGCTGAGGCCGGGCAACGTTCACAGTGCTGACGACTGGCGCGCGCTGCTGGAGCCGGTAATCGCGCGTTACCGGGGCATCGTGAAGCATCTGTATTTCCGCGGTGACGCAGCCTTCGCCAATCCCGAGGTTTACGAGTTCCTCGAAGCCGAGGGTGCGAGCTACACGATCCGCCTGCCTGCCAACCAGGTCTTGCAGGACAAGATCGGACATTTGCTGAAGCGCCCGGTCGGGCGACCGCCTCACGAGGTACGACGTTACTACGCCAGCTTCCGCTATCAGGCGCAGAGCTGGAACAAGCCGCGCCATGTTGTGGCCAAAATCGAATGGCACCCGGGCGAGCTGTACCCGCGCGTCGGGTTCATCGTTACGAACCTGGCGCGGTCCGCTGAGGGCGTCGTCGCCTTCTATAATCGGCGCGGCACGTGTGAGCAGTATATCAAAGAAGGGAAGAATGCGATCAAGTGGACGCGGCTGTCATGCCGGACCTTCGCCGCCAACGCAGTGCGCCTCCAACTCCATGCGCTGGCCTATAATCTCGGGAACTTCATGCGCACGCTGGCGATGCCGAAGACGGCGAAGCCGTGGTCGCTGACCAGCCTGCGCGAGAAGCTGATCAAAATCGGCGCGAAGGTCGTCAGTCATGGGCGCTACGTGACTTTCCAAATGGCTGAGGTCGCGGTGCCCCGCCGGCTGTTCGCTGAAATCCTGCCGTTGATCGCCGGACTGCGGGCACCGCCTGCGCCGACATGAGGGGACGACGATAGCAGCTGTGGCAGATGATGACGGCAGAGGTGCGCCCTGACGAAGGCCCAGCGATGCATTATCGCCCTTCGAGGCGGCTAATCCGGCGATTTGGCTGCCGGCACGGCCAGCCATCGATTGAATTTCCTTGCAGCGCGCCTCAACGGGACGGAAAATCCCCTAAAACGACCGGGAATCCGGCGAATGTCGGATAAGTAATTATGTAATCCATTTTTTCCATACGATAACCTTTTTTGACAATGACGAGAAAACACGTTGCGATCGTCTGTAGACAGAAATAACAACTGCGAATATCCGATAAAAATAGGAAGGCTGTCGTGGACGACATTGCCTTAAGGACCATGTAAATACACTCACCACAGGAGGAAATGATGTTGCCATCGGACCGCATCTCAATTTTTACTACGGCTATTCTAGTTGTGTTAATGCTAGGTATTTCCCAAGCCAAAGCACTTTCAGATAGCGAGTATCAAGGTAGATTAGAACGTCTTGAGTTTCTCGTCGAAAATACCGATATTTCCAGAGAGCAAGCACAAGACCTTGCTGACGAGGCGTGGGGGGGTCATTTTGATGAACAGAAAGATGCTGGTGTGCAACAGATAGGACAACCATTTCTGAATGGAATATTTCCTGTCGGCAATGTTAGTCCAGGTGTAGTTGGCCTACTTACCTTCGCGTTTATTGATACCCAGACCATGCAGCCCGTTACCAGGGCTGATGTTGGGTTTGTCGCGTATGATATAAAATTAAATAGCGAAGTGTCTTTCACCGAATTGGGGTTGTCTGTTGATCCTGAAACCAATTTCAGTTTACCATTTGACTTTACATTCGGTATTGCGCCCCTAATACGGGCAACTCCATATAGTATATCGGGCGATCCCATATTTATTCCTGGTGTGAATGGAGAAAATACTGCTATCGGGCTTCTTTTGGATATTCCCCGATCTGTTCCTGAACCCGCCAGCTTAACGTTGCTCGTCAGCAGCTTGCTTGTAAGCGGCATGCTTTTTCGAATCAAGAGAATGCGTAAATATCAAAGCTGATACCCGTTGAAATAGATGTTGAAATTAGTGGCACCCATACTCTCATGGGTACAGACAAAACCCACTAAGATCCAACAGGAGCTCTAACCGTCTCCTGTCAACCCCAGACGTCCCGGCTAAGAATTTGCGCGTCAAGACCGACATGCTGCGAGCGGATAAGCGCTTAAGAGTGCCAATTTATCCGGCGAATGCGGGATAGAATGTCTTCCGCATGTCGCGCCGCGACTAGAGAAAGGCTGTAGGAGAGCGGGACAACCGGCAGTCCGTTCGCAACGCGATAATCTTCGATTAGCTGAATGATGAGCTTCGCTCGCGGTAAGCCCATCTTCGGCGTCGGGTGTGTGATAGATATCGTAAGACATGCTTGGGCATATCCTCCCGCTGCTTTAATTTAAATTGAAGCTGTGATAAAATATGGGGTCATTTTTTACCCTATATTTTGGCGCGAACGACTGGAAACCCGGCGGCGGGCGCGCCGATGTCGACCGGAGGACGGCGGTTTGCAATCCGCTCGGTTCAGCCGCGCCTGGCGCGCGCCGCCCGGATCGTCTCCCATACCCGGTCCGGCGTTGTCGGCATCTCGATGTGCTTGATCCCGAGCGGCCCCAGCGCGTCCAGCACGGCGTTGACGACCGCCGGCAATGCGCCGACCGTCCCGGCCTCGCCCGCTCCCTTCGCCCCCAGCGGGTTGAGCGCGGTCGGGCATGGGTTGCTCTCGACCTTTATCAGCGGCATGTCGGCGGCGCGCGGCATCGCGTAATCCATAAAGCTGCCACTCAGCATCTGGCCGGATTCGCGGTCATAGACGACCCGTTCCATGACCGCCTGCCCCAGACCCTGCGCGACGCCGCCATGGATCTGGCCCTTGAGGCCGATCGGGTTGACGACCGTGCCGACATCGTCGACCACGATATAGGAGACGATTTCCAGCTCGCCGGTGTCGGGGTCGATCTCGACCTCGCACACATGCGAGCCGTTCGGGTATGTCGTGTCGGACGGGGCGAAAGTGCCGGTCTCGTACAAGCCACCCTCGAAACCCGGTGGAAGTTTCCCGACCTGAAACGTCGCCTTCGCGACATCGGTGATCGAAATCCGCCGGTCGGTCCCCACCACGACAAACCCGCCCCCCTCCTCGCCGACCGCGAATTCGATGTCGGCCTCGGCCGCTTCGAGCAGATGCGCGGCCATCTTCTTCCCCTTGGCAATGATCTTGTCAGCCGCGATCCATAGCGCCGAGCCACCGATCACTGTCGAGCGCGACCCGTTCGTGCCGATGCCGAACGCAACCCGGTCGGTGTCGCCGTCGACATACTGCACATCGTGCGGATCGATGCCGAGCCGTTCGTTGAGCACCTGCTTGAACACGGTCTCGTGCCCCTGGCCCTGGTTCTTGCTGCCCATCAGCAGCATGACGTTGCCGCTCGGGTGAAAGCGGATTTCGGCGAATTCCTGGCCCGGTGACGCTGCCTTCTCGATCGGGTTCGCGATCCCGATGCCGCGCAGCTTGCCGCGCCGCCTGGCCGCGTCGCGCCGGGCCGCAAAACCGTCCCAATCGGCCAGCGCCAGCGCCTTTTTCTGGTTCGCCGGAAAATCGCCGCTGTCGTAATTAAGCGCCAGCGCCGTCCGGTACGGGATTTTCTCCTGCGGGATCAGGTTCTTCGCCCGCAACTCGACCCGGTCAATGCCGAGTTCGCGCGCCGCGTCATCGATCAGCCGCTCGATGACATAGGTCGCCTCGGGCCGCCCGGCGCCGCGATAGGGCGCGGTGCCGTTGGTATTCGCCATCACTGCCAGAACCGAGACATGCGCCGCCGGGATGTCGTAGACGCCGGTCAGGGTGCCGACATTGCTGAACGTCGCCAGCAGGTTGCGCTCGGACGAAATATACGCCCCGACATTGGCCAGCGTCCGCACCCGAAGCGCGAGAAACCGACCGTCCCCATCCAACGCCAGCTCGGCGTCGCTGACATTGTCGCGCGCGTGCTCGTCGGCGAGTACCGCCTCGCTCCTGTCGCACACCCAGCGCACCGGACGACGCAGCCGTTTCGCCGCGAACAGCACGAGCCGGTGCTCCGGATATTGCCAGCCCTTGGTGCCGAACCCGCCGCCGACATCGCCTGCGATCACCCGGATACGGCCCTCCGGCACCTTGAAGATGCGGGTCGCGAGCGCCTGCCTGACACGGTGTGGATACTGCACGTCGGCATACAGCGTATAGCGGTCCTCGCCGGGGTCCCATACCCCCACGGCGCCGCGCGGCTCCATGAAATGCGCGTAGACCCGGCTGATCACGTATCGCCGCTTGACGATATCCGCGGCCTGGGCGAAGGCTGCCTCGGTCGCGACCCGGTTCGCCGGTCTCGAACAGGTTCGAGATGTTGTCCGGGCATTCGTCCCACACCGGATGTTTGCCGTCGGCGGCCTCGGCCGTGTCGGTCACCGACGGCAATATCTCGTAATCGACATCGATCAGCTCGGCGGCGTCGCGCGCCTCGGCCGCCGTCTCGGCGACGACGAAGGCGACCGGCTCGCCGACATAGCGCACCCGCCCCTCGGCCAACCCGCGATGCGCCCGCCAGAACATTGGCGAACCGTCCGGCCGCTTCCGCTGAAACGGCACGCCCATCGTGCCGAGCCCGCCGGCCGCCAGGTCGTCGCCGGTATAGATCGCGAGCACCCCTTGTGCGGCGCGCGCCGCCGCGAGACCGACCGCCCGGATGCGGGCATGCGCATGCGGCGAGCGCAGCACAAACCCGTGCGCCTGACCGGGCAGCGTCAAATCGTGCTGAAACCGCCCGGACCCGGTCAAGAGGCGCCTGTCCTCGAAGCGCCGCACCGGCTGCCCGATCCCGAACTGGCCCATTATTCACCCCGAATGTCATTGCGAGGAGCGCGGCGACGACGCAATCTCGACGGGTCAGCGCACCGACTGCACGAGATTGCGTCGCTGCGCTCGCAATGACAAGGCAGGCGGGAATGGAACGCATCGACATCGCCGGGATTTCGCTCGACACCGAGATCGCCGGCAGCGGCCCGCCGCTGCTGTTCCTGCACGGCGGCGACTATGTCGCGCAGAACCGGCCCTTTCTCGACCGCCTGGCAGGGCGGTTCCGGATCGTCGCGCCGCGCCATCCGGGATTCGGCCATACGCCGCGACCCGCCTGGTTCCGCACCGTGCACGATATCGCCTATCTGTATCTCGACCTGCTCGACCGGCTCGACTTAAGCGACACGATGCTGGTCGGGTCGTCGCTGGGCGGCTGGATCGCGCTCGAAATGGCGGTGCGGTCCGAAGCGAGGCTCGGCCGGCTCGTGCTGATCGACTCGCTCGGGGTCAAGTTCGGCGACCGCGAGGAGCGCGAGATCGCCGACATCTACGCATTGCCGGCCGACGAGGTGCTGCGCCGCACATTCGTCGACCCGGCGCGGGCCGTGCCCGATTACGCGATGCTCGACGACCGCGAAGCGCTGGCGATCGCGCGCGACCGCGAGGCGACTTCGCTCTACGGCTGGAAGCCGTACATGCACGACCCGGCCCTCGTCCATTGGCTGCACCGGATCGCATGCCCGGCGCTGGTGCTGTGGGGCGAAAAGGACGGTATCGTCGCGCCCGCATACGGCGAGCGCCTCGCGGCCGCCCTGCCGAACGCCCGCTTCGAACAAATCGCCGGCGCCGCGCACTACCCGCAGATCGAGCAGCCCGCCGCGGTCGCCACCGCTATCGAACGCTTCGCCGAGGAGACCCGGGCGTAGGACGGATGATCCGTAGGGCGGGTGAAGCTCAGCGCAACCCGCCTTCTCGGCCTCGGCATGGCGGGTTCCACTGCGCTCCACCCGCCCTACTAGAGCTTACGTGAACCGCGCGCCAGCGAGAGGACAAGAGATGATGCAAGTCTGGCATTTCAGCGAGATGGCCTACCACCCGGCTTGGCCGCAGCTCGAAGACACCTACCGCGTGACGATCCCGTCGCGGCTGTTCGACCCGAAGATCGGCGCCGACCTCTATCACCGCTATCTCGACGAGTGGGCGCTGTGCGACGAGCTCGGCATCAACATCATGACCAACGAGCATCACGCGACCGCGACCTGCGCCGATTCGGTCTGCACGATCCCGATGGCGATCCTGGCGCGCGAGACCAAAAAAGTGCGCCTCTTGGCGCTCGGCATGCCGATCGGCAACCGCAACGACCCGATCCGCGTCGCCGAGGAATATTCGATCATCGACGTGATCTCGCGCGGCCGGCTCGACATGGGGTTTGTCAAGGGCGTGCCGTTCGAGATTTCGCCGGCCAACACCAACCCGGCCGATCTGGTCGAGCGCTTCTGGGAGGCGCACGATCTGATCCTGAAGGCGATGACCTCGCATGACGGCCCGTTCAACTGGGAGGGCACGCATTTCCAGTACCGCTCGGTCAATGTCTGGCCGCGCCCCTATCAGCAGCCGCACCCGCCGGTCTGGACCCCGGTCGGCAGCGAGGGCAGCGCCCGCGAGGCCGCCGCGCGCGGCATCACGATCGGCGTCCTCAACACCGGCTGGGTGCGCACCCCCGGCATCTTCCGCGCCTATCGCGACAGCGCGCGCGAGGCCGGCCGCGAGATGTCGCCGGACAAGCTCGCCTACATGGCGCTGATCGGGGTCGGCGACACGCGCGAGGAGGGGTTACGGCGCGCCGACCAGATCCTCGGCTACAGCCGCACCTCGGGCATCGTCTCGCCGCAATTCATGAACCCGGCCGGCTATGTCTCGCCGGAAGTCAGCGCGCAGATGCTGAAATCCGGCGGCGCCGCCGGCGCCCGCGCGACCCGCGTCCAGACCAAGGACGGCCGCCCCTTGAACCCGCGCACGATGAGCGTCGAAGACGCGATCGACGCCGGCCTCGTCTTCGCCGGCACCCCCGACGACGTCTTCGACCAAATCCGCGCCTTCCACACCCACGTCGGCGGCTTCGGCCACCTGTTAATGATGGGCCAAGGCGGCACGATCAGCCACGAAGACACGGTCGCCAACCTGACGATGTTCAGCCGCGAGGTATTGCCGCGGTTGGGGAATTTGAGTAAAGATGATTTTGCCAACCCCTAACACGGAGGCTTCAGCCCGCATTCGCCGGATAAATTGGCACTCTTAAGCGCTTATCCGCTCGCAGCATGTCGGTCTTGACGCGCAAATTCTTAGCCGGGACGTCTGGGGTTGACAGGAGACGGTTAGAGCTCCTGTTGGATCTTAGTGGGTTTTGTCTGTACCCATGAGAGTATGGGTGCCACTAATTTCAACATCTATTTCAACGGGTATCAGCTTTGATATTTACGCATTCTCTTGATTCGAAAAAGCATGCCGCTTACAAGCAAGCTGCTGACGAGCAACGTTAAGCTGGCGGGTTCAGGAACAGATCGGGGAATATCCAAAAGAAGCCCGATAGCAGTATTTTCTCCATTCACACCAGGAATAAATATGGGATCGCCCGATATACTATATGGAGTTGCCCGTATTAGGGGCGCAATACCGAATGTAAAGTCAAATGGTAAACTGAAATTGGTTTCAGGATCAACAGACAACCCCAATTCGGTGAAAGACACTTCGCTATTTAATTTTATATCATACGCGACAAACCCAACATCAGCCCTGGTAACGGGCTGCATGGTCTGGGTATCAATAAACGCGAAGGTAAGTAGGCCAACTACACCTGGACTAACATTGCCGACAGGAAATATTCCATTCAGAAATGGTTGTCCTATCTGTTGCACACCAGCATCTTTCTGTTCATCAAAATGACCCCCCCACGCCTCGTCAGCAAGGTCTTGTGCTTGCTCTCTGGAAATATCGGTATTTTCGACGAGAAACTCAAGACGTTCTAATCTACCTTGATACTCGCTATCTGAAAGTGCTTTGGCTTGGGAAATACCTAGCATTAACACAACTAGAATAGCCGTAGTAAAAATTGAGATGCGGTCCGATGGCAACATCATTTCCTCCTGTGGTGAGTGTATTTACATGGTCCTTAAGGCAATGTCGTCCACGACAGCCTTCCTATTTTTATCGGATATTCGCAGTTGTTATTTCTGTCTACAGACGATCGCAACGTGTTTTCTCGTCATTGTCAAAAAAGGTTATCGTATGGAAAAAATGGATTACATAATTACTTATCCGACATTCGCCGGATTCCCGGTCGTTTTAGGGGATTTTCCGTCCCGTTGAGGCGCGCTGCAAGGAAATTCAATCGATGGCTGGCCGTGCCGGCAGCCAAATCGCCGGATTAGCCGCCTCGAAGGGCGATAATGCATCGCTGGGCCTTCGTCAGGGCGCACCTCTGCCGTCATCATCTGCCACAGCTGCTATCGTCGTCCCCTCATGTCGGCGCAGGCGGTGCCCGCAGTCCGGCGATCAACGGCAGGATTTCAGCGAACAGCCGGCGGGGCACCGCGACCTCAGCCATTTGGAAAGTCACGTAGCGCCCATGACTGACGACCTTCGCGCCGATTTTGATCAGCTTCTCGCGCAGGCTGGTCAGCGACCACGGCTTCGCCGTCTTCGGCATCGCCAGCGTGCGCATGAAGTTCCCGAGATTATAGGCCAGCGCATGGAGTTGGAGGCGCACTGCGTTGGCGGCGAAGGTCCGGCATGACAGCCGCGTCCACTTGATCGCATTCTTCCCTTCTTTGATATACTGCTCACACGTGCCGCGCCGATTATAGAAGGCGACGACGCCCTCAGCGGACCGCGCCAGGTTCGTAACGATGAACCCGACGCGCGGGTACAGCTCGCCCGGGTGCCATTCGATTTTGGCCACAACATGGCGCGGCTTGTTCCAGCTCTGCGCCTGATAGCGGAAGCTGGCGTAGTAACGTCGTACCTCGTGAGGCGGTCGCCCGACCGGGCGCTTCAGCAAATGTCCGATCTTGTCCTGCAAGACCTGGTTGGCAGGCAGGCGGATCGTGTAGCTCGCACCCTCGGCTTCGAGGAACTCGTAAACCTCGGGATTGGCGAAGGCTGCGTCACCGCGGAAATACAGATGCTTCACGATGCCCCGGTAACGCGCGATTACCGGCTCCAGCAGCGCGCGCCAGTCGTCAGCACTGTGAACGTTGCCCGGCCTCAGCACACATCGCTCAACGTCGCCAAACTGGTTGAACACGAACAGCGGATGATAGCAGGTACAAGCGAAATGACCGTTATACGCACTGCCTTCCTGTTCGCCATAGGTCGGACTTTCGCTCGAATCCATGTCAAGTATGACGGTCTTCGGCCCTCGCCGCCGGCGCACCTTGTCAATCCACTGACCAGACAGATCGGCGAGCACGGTAAGGTTCTCGGGTCGGCTCAACCACTTTGTCTCAAAGCGGCCCATCTGGCTCGCTGAGGCGGCAGACCCGCTGATCGCCCGGTCGCCAACCACCCAGCGCATCGCCGGGTCGCGGCACAGCCTCTCGGCGTCGTTCACGTCCTCGTAGCCGGCCAGCCGCCCAAACAATGCTTGGCGCAGAAGGCCCGATAACCGATGCCGACCGTTCTTGCCGGTGCGTTCGTCCGCCAGTGTATTTGCAGCCGTATCGGTCAGATGCAGCGCGTCGTCCAATTCACGGTAGGCCAGCAGTCCGGCATCAGACGTAATCGTAGAACCGCGAAATTGGAGCATGAGCCGCCGGTCAAAGTTGAGCCGCAGCGCCTCGTTGTTCGATTCACCCGTCGGGTCTGCCATCGCCGGCTCGGTTGGCTAGAAGTAAGATGCTGAATTCTAACCGAAAACCGTTCCCATAGTGCTCAAAATTACCGCCTCATCCGGCGAATGCGGGTTCAGATGTATCACTGGCCCGTAGTGATTTTGATGTTATTTGCCACCACTCTGGCTTTGAGGGTCGAAAACGCACTGGGTTCCGAAGAGCGAGCAGATAGCGGCGCGGGTATCCAGGCACTTGAAAAAGAAATCAAAGAGCTTTCGATCGAGAGAGCAACTTTAGAATTGAAAGTGTTGACTTCCAATGCAGAAGAAAAAGCTTCAGCCGTTCAGAAATTTTCTGCCGTTGCAAAAAATCTCCAAGAAAAGCGAATAAAGCTTGCGGTATTGCAAGCTTTATCGAGTGATTTGGAGTCAGGAGGCACATTGCCGGCTCTCATTGTCTACAATGATGAAAGACCTATTGCTGTTGCGCCGCCAGGAAGGCCTCTATTAACCCTTCCCGCAACTCGAAATTCGCCTAAACTCGACCTTCGTGCTGTTTCTGAAAAAGAACTATATGAACTGGTCATGGCCGATAAGGTGCCTGCTGACCTGGTGGCTAGTTATCCTGGATTTCTACCTGATGACAGCGGGAAGAGAACACCGTCATTCGGTCCTGTTAATAGCGGCAACGCAACTGCCTCTGGGAGTTACTCTTACAGCGTCGGGCCGCTTTCGGGTTCGGGCTTTGTCGGCCAACAAAGGTATGTGCCAAAGTGGAATAATCCTGTTGAGGTTCAGCGTGACATATTTAATAATCCGCCCGGTTCGTCGGGCGCTGCAACTGGCGGCAATATGAACTCAGTTGTGCGGGGATTTAAGTGACGGAAGCGGCTGTCTACACTAATTAGGAAGCAGTACAAATGTGGTTGAATCCAGCTGTGTACCTTCTTGCTGCTTTCGCTTTGCTGGCCGGCGCGAATCTTCACCAATTCCTTTTCTCCGGAACAAGGCAGAGTGAATTTCACGAGCTATCGGGCGAAGCGGCGCTGATGCAGACAAGCGGGTCGCGAGCCATTCTCCATCTAGCAGGAAGTAAGGTATGTGCAGAACCATTCCCAGATGCCACAACTGCAATCACCGAGAAAGCGGGACCGAATTTCGGCGGAAAGGGTACTGGCGCTGAAGCAAGTGGCTCACTCACTCAGGAACAGACCGCTGCAATTAACAAATTATTTGAGCGGTCTCAAGGAATTCAGGCTTTGCGTGATGGGATGTATCGGTTATGTGAAGCGAATGCAAACAATGCGATTGACAATGACTTCTATCAACTTCAAATGACTTATTTGACCCCAACCCTAAATTTTGTCGTCCCAATTGAGCTTTGTGCTAAAGCTCTTGCCGACATACAGGCGAAGCAGTCTAAGACTAGTAAGCAAGACGATGGACAAAATCAACCTATCAGTTCGTTAAATTCGTGCCTGAACAGAGCTTACGAGTTTGCCGCTTTGCTGGCTTCTAGTGCTGCTGCTGCGAGCGCGCAACGACAGGTCGATCGGCGGTTCGACAACCAACTTCGTTTGGCAACCGGCGCATCGGCAAAATAAGAATAACACAAAGTAGCAAGCGTAGGCTGAGCGGAGCGAAGCCCATTTCCATCGCCGCGAGGTATCGTCGCAATGGCGGGCTTCGCGAGGCTCAGCCCATCTTGCGAATCACCACGCAGTCTTGAAGACCGCGAAATCGGTCTCGATATCCGCTCCGAGCGGCACAATCGCCGAGCGGAATTCGGCCGGGACGTGCGGCTCGGCCTCTGCCGGATCGCCGCGCCAGAAGCAGGTCAGGCGAGCGCGGGAATGCGCGTGCTTCGGGATATCGCGAAGCGCGGCGATCCAACTGTCGTCGTCCGGCTTCGGATAGAGCAGCGTCCGCACGAATTCCAGTGGTCGCCGAAATCGTCGCTCGGGACGTGCTTGTCGGTCGAGAGAAACCAGATGCCGGTTCGGCCGCGAAGAGGACCGGCGCGAGGTCCGGCGAGGAATTCTTCTCCTTTGCGGTGGGCGCGCGTCGGGGCTATCGGCAGCAAGCATAGCGCGGGTGGAGCGTAGCGGAACCCGCCACATCCCCCAACCACGCCGCGGCGGGTTACGCTCTGCTCACCCGCCCTGCAAGTGTTCGGCAACCCCGAATTGGTTCGATATACGCGCCCAACGGCGCGATCGCCTCATGGGCCCTCGGCTGCCATAGCCGACCTCACCTACGTCGATCTGCTCCAGCGGCACGATCCCGAACGAAACTCGGCCAGAATATGCGGCTCGGCTCAGGCGGCGCGGCCGTCTCACGAACAGGGCGCCTCTATCGCGCGGGCGATTTGCGAACTCGTGCGGCGCGTCGGACGCAACGTGAAATCCGTCCACGGCGGTGTGTCGGCCCTCCTCCTGGCCGGAATCATCGAGCGCACCGAAGCGCGCCACCTCATCACGCTTCCGGCCGCGGCGGAGACCGAATAGAGCCAGAGTTGAGGCCGCAAGAAGCGTTCAGCTTGGCGGTTCGGATATGGCTTGCAGCACTGTGGCTCGCGGGGGGAACTGAACACGCCAAAATCGTCGCTGCAGGCAACGACAACTAGGCCGCGCGCCCCTCGGCGGCCTCGCGCAGGCTGCGGGCGCGCTCCCAATCAAGCATGTAGTCGCGGGTCAGCGGCACCGTCTCGACCGCCTTCGCGAGCTGCATCTGGAACACGAGATGGCCGCCGCGGCGGAACGCCAGCTCGGAGCCAACCAGATACATCTCCCACATGCGGCAGAAGCGCTCGTCGTAAAGCGCGCGGATGCGGTCGCGGTTGTGCTCGAAGCGGCCGCGCCAGGCGCGCAGCGTCTCGGCGTAGTGCAGCCGCAGGATCTCGATGTCGGTGATCCACAGCCGCGCCCGCTCGGCGTGCGGCACGACCTCGGACAGCGCCGGCGAGTAGCCGCCCGGGAAGATGTACTTGCGCATCCAGGGATTAGTCGCGCCGGGGCCGTCCATGCGGCCGATCGAATGCAACAGCGCCACCCCGTCCGGCGCCAGCAGCTCGCGCAGCTTGCGGAAAAACGCCGGGTACTGATTGACGCCGACATGCTCGAACATGCCGACCGAGACGATGCGGTCGTAGCGCCCGCCCTCCTCGCGGTAGTCGCGCAGATGAAACCGGACGCGGTCGGCCAGCCCGGCCGACAGCGGCGCGCCGGTTCGCGACCTTAAGCTGCTCCTCGGACAGGGTCAGCCCGGTGACATCGGCGCCGCACTCGCCTGGCGAGGTAAAGCGCCAGCCCGCCCCATCCCGAACCGATATCGAGCACCCGCGTTCCCGGCCGGAGCAGCAGCTTCGCCGCGATGTGGCGCTTCTTATTCTGCTGCGCGGTGTCGATGTCGTCGTTCGGCGAGCGGAAATAGGCGCAGGAATATTGCCGGTCGCGGTCGAGAAACAGCTCGTAGAGCTGGTCCGACAGGTCGTAATGATGCGCCACGTTGCGCCGTGATCGCGGCACCGGGTTGTATTGGTGCACGCGGCGCATCGCAGCGCTTGCCCGCCGCCGCCAGCCGCATCGGCAGGCTTTCGTCCAGTTCGGCGTCGTTCGCGCGTGAGCACGTCGACGAAATCGTAGAGACTGCCTTCCTCGATCGTCAGCGTCCCGTCCATATAGGCCTCGGGCACGCAGAGCCGCGGGTTCGCCAGAAGCCTCCAGTGCAGCGCCGGGTCGTGCAGGCGGATCGACGCGGCAGGGCCGGGACCGCCCTCGAACACGTGCCGCCGGCCGGCGGCGTCGATCAGCGTGAGGCGGCCGATGCGGATGAAGCGGGAGAGCACGGAGTCGAGCAGCATAGCGGCCCAATATTCAACCGATTGGTTCGAACAGACAAGCCCCCGACCGGGTCCTCATCCTCCCGTTCGGCGGTCGCGGCACACCGCGCACGAAGACGACGGCTCCAGATCCTGAGGTACGCGGCCGCCGAGCATGTCGAGCGGTCCTTGCGCCAGAACGCTCGCCCGCGGGCCTTTGTTTGCACAAGCGCTCAAAATGCAGACATAGCCGAAAGCTTATCGCTCCGTTTTTCCGCATACTTGCCTCATGTTTATTCTCCGGCGCGTGGGTCGAGCCGCATGAGACAGCAATCGGTGCCTTCGGCGGCACGATATCGCTGTCCGCAAACCTGCAGATTTTCCTGAGCACGGTGGGTCGGCCCTTGACCGAGGGGTGAGTGAGCGCTTACTTGCGCTCGCGATGGCAGTCATTCGATTGGATAGCGACGAGCGCCACAAGGCGATCGTCAGGGCGGCGGTGCCGATTTTTGCGCGCAAGGGCTTTGCGGGCACGACGACGCGCGAGCTCGCCGAGGCCGCCGGCATCTCTGAGGCGCTGCTCTTCAAGCATTTCCCGAGCAAGCAGTCGCTCTATCGCGAGATCCGACAGCTCGGCTGCGAGGGCGATCCGGCGCTCGAAACCCTCGCGACATTGCCGCCGTCGACCGCAACGCTCGTCTGGATGCTCCGCTTCATGGTGCGCCATTTCCTGGGCATCGCGGAAAGCGAGCGCGGCGAGCTCGATTTGCGGTTGCGGCTCGTCGCGCACAGTTTTCTCGAAGACGGCGAATACGCGCGCGAGCTGTTCGAGGCGGTGTCCGAGCGCGTCCTGCCGCTGTTCGAGGCGTCCTACGAAGCGGCGGTCGCGGCCGGCGACATCGCGGCCCGGTCCGGCCACCCGTGCAACCTGTTCTGGTTCGCGCAGCACGTACCCGCGATGCTGGCGTTGGCCGGTCTGCCCGGGCGCAATTGCGTCCCGTGCGAAGGCACGCTCGACGAACTGGTCGACGACGCGACCGCCTTCATCCTGCGCGGGATTGGCATGCGCGATGACGCGATCGCGATGGATGGCGGCCACGGTCGCGACGCCGCGGCCGATTAACCGCGGATTAAACCCTGGGGCAAGTCAGTCATGGATGGCGACGTCAAGACATTCGTGAGAGTGGACGAGGACCGCGGCAACGCGGTCGCGCGCGCGGCGGCCGAGGCGCCGCCGCGACGGAAGCCGAAGCTGGTGCGCTGGTTCGTGATCGTCGGGCTGCTGCTCGCGCTGGTGCTCGGCGGGTTGTACGGTTTCAACCGGTATCGCGACCAGGCGATCAAGAATTTCTTCGCCAGCAACAAGCCGCCGCCGGCACAGGTCGCGGCGGTCGAGGCGACCACCGCGACGGTGCCGCGCTCGGCGACCGGCATCGGCTCGCTCGAAGCGGTGCAGGAGGTGACCGTGACCCCCGAGCTCGGCGGGCGCATCACCGACATCATGTTCAAGCCGGGCGAAACCGTCAAAGCCGGCGACCCGCTGGTGCAGCTCAACGACGCGCCGGACCGTGCCGACCTGGCCAATTACGAAGCGCAGGCGCGCTGGGCCGCGGCCTCGCTCGAACGAGCCAAGGTGCTGGCGCAGCGCCAGGTTGGGCCGCAGCAGAACGTCGACGAGTGGCAGTCGAAGCTTGACCAGGCGCGCGCGATGATCCTGAAGACGCAGGCCATCATCGACGAGAAGAAGGTCAAGGCGCCGTTCGCCGGAAAGCTCGGCATGCGTCAGGTAAATCTCGGCGAGATCGTCACGACGAGCACCAAAGTGGTCACGCTGACCGATTTGCACCAGCTCTACGCCAATTTCACGCTGCCCTCGACGATGCGCGACAAGATCAAGCTCGGACAGGAGGTCGAGATCACGGTCGACGCGTTTCCCGGCCGCACCTTCAAGGCCAAGATCACGACGATCGAGCCGCAGATCCGCACCGACACGCGTATGATGACGATCCAGGCGACCCTGCCGAACCCGGACGAGGCGCTGCTGCCCGGCATGTTCGTCAACGCCGCCGTCATTCTGCCGCCGGAGCCGTCCGCAGGTCGTGCTGCCCGAGACCGCGGTCGATTACACGCTCTACGGCGACAGCGTCTATCTCGTGCGCGAGGACGGGACCGACGCCAACGGCAAGCCGGTGCTGAAGGCGGTTCGCACCCCGGTCACGACCGGCAAGCGCTGGGACGGCAAGGTCGCGGTGCTGTCCGGCGTCAAGCCGGGCGACACGGTCGTCGCGGCCGGACAGGTCAAGGTGCAGGACGGCGCGCGTGTGGTCGTCACCGGCGAGCCGCCGCCCCCGCCGGCCAAGCCGACGCTGCAATAGGGATTCAGGCGGCACACGAAGACACGACAAGTGTCCCAGCGAACCTCGGCATCGGCCGATCCAAGTCCGGGACTTGCCACTGGAGCCGCCTTCGACCGCGATGCGGAGGGGTGGACGTCCGCGTGCCGACGTGGATGCGGTCTGCCCGTACAGGCCACTGACCGATGAAATTCACCGATATCTTCGTCCGCCGGCCGGTTCTGTCTCTGGTCGTCAGCCTGCTGATCCTGCTGATCGGCGGCATGAGCATGCTCGCGCTGCCGATCCGGCAGTATCCGCGGCTCTTCAACACGACGATCACGGTCACGACGTCCTATCCCGGCGCCTCGCCCGATCTGATCCAGGGCTTTATCACGACGCCGATCGAGCAGGCCGTGTCGACCGCGGAGGGGATCGACTATCTGACGTCCAGCTCGACGCAGAACACCAGCACCGTCACCGCCTACATCAAGCTCAATTACGACCCGAACCAGGCGCTGACCGACGTCATGGCCAAGGTGCAGCAGGTCAAATACCTGATGCCGCAACAGGCGTTCGACCCGGTCATCCTCAAATCGACCGGGCAGACGACCGCGGTCATGTATATCGGCTTTGCCAGCGACGAATTGTCGAGCGCGGCGATTTCCGACTACCTGACCCGGGTCGTGCAGCCGCTGCTGGCGACGGTCGAGGGGGTCGCCTCGGCCGACATACTGGGTGGCCAGACGTTCGCGATGCGGCTGTGGCTCGACCCGGCGCGCATGGCGGCGCACAACGTCTCGGCCAACGACGTGAACCTCGCGATCCGCGCCAACAACTTCCAGTCCGCGGCGGGTCAGGCGAAGGGCTTCTACACCGTCACCAACATTTCCGCCGATACCGGGCTGACCGACATCAACCAGTTCAAGCGCATGGTGGTCAAGGTCGCGAACGGCGCCGTGGTGCGGCTCGAAGACATTGCCACCGTCGATCTCGGCGCGCAGAACTGGAACTCGAGCGTCATGATGAACGGCCAGCAGGCCGTCTTCATCGGGGTGCAGGCGACGCCGACCGGCAACCCGCTGACGATCGTCAAGGGCGTGCGCGCGCTGATTCCCGAGATCCAGCGCAACCTGCCGCCGTCGATGAAGATGCAGGTCGCCTACAATTCGACGCGCTTCATCCAGGCCTCGATCGATGAGGTGCAAACGACGCTGGCCGAGGCGGTCGGTATCGTCGTCATCGTGATCTTCCTGTTCCTCGGCAGCTTCCGTTCGGTGCTGATCCCGATCGTGACGATCCCGCTGTCGCTGATCGGCGCCGGCATTATCATGGCCGCGTTCGGGTTCAGCCTGAACCTCTTGACGCTGTTGGCGATGGTGCTGGCGATCGGGCTTGTCGTCGATGACGCGATCGTCGTGCTCGAAAACGTCTACCGGCACATCGAGGAGGGGAAGACCGCGCCGCAGGCGGCGCTGATCGGCGCGCGCGAGATCGCCGGGCCGGTCATCGCGATGACGCTGACCCTGGCCGCGGTCTATGCCCCGATCGGCTTTCTCGGCGGCGTCACCGGCACGCTGTTCCGCGAGTTCGCGTTCACGCTGGCCGGCGCGGTGATCATCTCCGGCATCGTCGCGGTGACGTTGTCGCCGATGATGTGCTCCTTGCTGCTGCGCCGCGAGATGACGCAGGGCCGCTTTGCGCGCCTGATCGACCGGATGTTTTCGCGTTTGGCGGAGGCCTATGGCAGGCGGCTCGACCGCTCGCTCGACTATCGCCCGGTCACCGCGCTGTTCGTCGCGGCGATCTTTGTCGCGCTCGGCTTCATGTACCTGCACACGAGCAAGGAGCTGGCCCCCGAGGAGGACCAGGGGGTGCTGTTCGCGGTGACGAAGGCGCCGCAATACGCCAATCTCGACTATATGCAGGCCTACGGCACCGAACTCGACAAGGCACTCGCCTCGATCCCCGAGTCCGATCTGCGCTTTGTGATCAACGGGCGGGGCGGCCCGAACCAGGGCTTTGCCGGCACGATCCTGAAGCCGTGGGACGAGCGCAGCGCGCAGCGCCGCGCAGATCAAGCCGGAATTGCAGAACAAGGTCGGCGCGGTCGAGGGCATGCAGGCCTTCGTCTTCTCGCTGCCGCCACTGCCGGGCTCGATTGGCGGCCTGCCGGTGCAGATGGTCTTAACCTCGACCGGCGGCGATTTCGTGCCGCTTTACGAGCAGATGGAGAAGCTGAAGGCGGCGGCGCGGAAAAGCGGGCTGTTCATGGTGGTCGACAGCGATCTGGCCTTCAACCAGCCGACGATCCGCATCGACATCGACCGCAGCAAGGCCAACGAACTCGGCGTCACGATGCAGTCGATCGGCGACACGCTCGCGCTGATGCTTGGCGAGAACTACATCAACCGCTTCAACCTGGAGGGCCGCTCGTATCAGGTGATCCCGCAGGTGCCGCGGATGGAGCGCCTCAGCCCGGAAGCGCTGACGCAGTATTTCGTCACCTCGGCGTCGGGCCAGCCAGGTGCCGCTCGCGAACCTTGTGACGGTCAAGACGACGACGGCGCCGAACGCGCTGACCCGCTACAACCAGCTCAACTCGGCGACGTTCCAGGCCGTGCCGATGCCGGGCGTGACGATCGGGCAGGCGGTCGATTTCCTCGAAAGCCAGATGGCGGCGCTGCCGGCCGGGTTCAGCCATGCCTACCTGTCGGACTCGCGGCAATACGTGACCGAGGGCAACCAGCTGGTCGTCACGTTCTTCTTCGCGCTGATCGTGATCTTCCTCGTGCTGGCGGCGCAGTTCGAGAGCCTGCGCGACCCGCTGGTGATCCTGGTCAGCGTGCCGCTGTCGATCTGCGGCGCGCTGATGCCGCTGTTCTTGGGCGTCGCGACGATCAACATCTACACGCAGGTCGGGCTGGTGACGCTGATCGGGCTGATCAGCAAGCACGGCATCCTGATGGTCGAGTTCGCCAACCAGCTGCAGCTGTCGGAGGGTCTCGACCGCCGCCGCGCGATCGAGCGCGCCGCCCGCGTGCGGTTGCGCCCGATCCTGATGACGACGGCGGCGATGGTGGTCGGCCTCGTGCCGCTGGTCACGGCCAGGGGCGCGGGCGCGGCGAGCCGCTTCTCGATCGGCCTCGTCGTCGTCGCCGGCATGACGATCGGCACGCTGTTCACGCTGTTCGTGCTGCCGGCGGTATACACGGTGCTGGCCAAGAACCACGCCGCCGCCGCGCGCTCGACGCGGGCCCGCGAACTGGCGGAGGTGTCCTGAGCGCGCCATCGGCCGCGCGCAATCGTGTCCCGGTTCCGCGGCAGCGCCGCGCCGTGCTCTCGGAGGCGCGGGCAACGGTGGCATTGGCGGCGCCGCTCGCCGGCGCGAACCTGGCTCAGATGGCGATGGGGCTCACCGACACGATTATGGTCGGCGGGCTCGGAGCGGTGCCATTGGCCGCGGTCGGGCTCGGCTCCGGGCTGTATTTCACCAGCATCCTGGTCTGCGCCGGCGTGCTCAGCGCCGTCGCGCCATTGGCTTCGTTCGCGATCGGGGCCGGGGACCGGGCTGCCGTCGGACGGGTGACCGCATCCGGGCTGCTCCTCGCGGCCGTGCTGACGATACCGGTCGTCGCCGCGATGCTGCTTGCCGAAAGGCTGCTCGGGCTGATCGGCTACGACCCGGGGCTGACCGAAGAGATCGGCCGGTATCTGCGCGCGATCGTCTGGGGCGCGCCGGGCTTTCTCGGCTTTGCGGTGCTGCGCTGCCTGTTCGCGACGCTGTCGCGCGCAAGGGTCGTGATGATCGTGCTGCTACCGTGCCTGCCTCTCAACGCGGCGCTGAACTGGATGCTGGTTTTCGGCCATCTCGGCGCGCCGCCGCTCGGCGTCGCCGGTTCCGGATACGCTTCGGCGATCTGTAGCTGGCTGATCGGGCTGGGGCTGGCAGCGGCGGTCGCGGTGTTGCCGCGTAACGACCCGGCGCACCGGCTGCGTCTGCGCTTCGCCGCCTTGATAGCCGACATCCGCTGCATCCTCGCGCTCGGCTTGCCGATCGGCGGATTGCAGGCGCTCGAAATCGGCGTGTTCGTCGCCTCGGCCGCGCTAATGGGGCTGTTCGGCGCCGACGCGCTGGCGGCGCACCAGATCGCGATCAGCTCCGCCAGCCTCACCTTCATGGTGCCGATGGGCATAGGACAGGCGGCGACGGTGCGGGTGGCGACCGAGCGCGGCGCCGCCGCGTGGGTGGCCGCGCGGCGAGCGGCGTTTGTCGCGCTGGCGCTCGGGGTCGTCTTCATGGCCGCGGCGGCGGTCGTACTGTGGACGATGCCCGCGACGATCGTCGGCGCCTTTGTCGCGACCGGCGACCCGGCGAATAGCGCGGTCGTCGGGCTGGCGCTCGAATTTCTTGCGATCTCGGCGGTGTTCCAGATCGTCGACGGCATGCAGTCGGTAGCCTGCGGCGCGCTGCGCGGCTATCACGACACTAAGGTTCCGATGCTGATCGCCGGGTTGGGTTATTGGGGGGTCGGCTTTGTCGGAGGGTGGAGCCTGGCCTTTCCGCTCGGGCTGGGTCCGGCCGGGCTGTGGTGGGGCTTCGTTATCGGGCTGGCGACCGTCGCGACACTGCTGACGGTCCGGCTGATCCAGCGCAGCTCGCGCGATACCCGCGTCTTCTCGGACCGACAGCGCATTGCCACGATCGCATAAGCGACGCGTCGCGAGGTCAACGCGCGCTACAGCTGTCAGATTAATTGACACTGCGCGCCGGCTCTGCGACGAAAGTTAAGTATCTATTATAGTTAAAGAAGCCCACATGCGCTTGCCGAGCGGCGGTCTCGGCGCTGTCGGAACATTTTACAGATTTCGGGGATGAGGGCAGCCGACCGTCGAAAACTGCAATCGATCCAATGAGTTGAAAATCTGGCATGTTTTTTGCGCTTTTGCGAGTGTTGCACCTTAAAATAAGAAGGGAGGAAAGCATGCACCGCACCATCACACGTCTCGGACGGATAGCGCTCAGTCTAGTCGCTTCGGTCAGCATCGCAGGGGCCGCTTCGGCCGCCTCGTTCACCGGCCCGATTAGCCCTTATTATTTGGATAACTCTTCAGATCGGACCATTTACGTCGTGCAGGGAACAAGCATCATCAACAGCTTCCCGTGGAGTTATGCCTGTGGAAGTGAATTTTGTGAATCAAATCTGGCTATCTCCAACGGACATGTCAATACGAACTGGTTTGGCACCTGGGCGGGCAGCGGCATTCCGGGCCAAGCCGGGCAATACACCTTGGGCGGCACGCCGACCGGAGTGAGCTGGACCAATACGTTGCCTCCCGGCACGAGCACTATTTATGAACTATTGGTTGATGGGACCTCTGATGGAATCCGGAACTACACGGTCGAAGCCGCCCGAATTCCAGGTCCGACGCGGGTCATCGCGACCAACCTTCATTGGCAGAACCCACGGCATTGTTCGACGTACCTGCTCCTTCCGGATACGTAGGCGGAGCGGTAACCTATGATCCCGTAGATAACGCGTTGTGGATCAGCAATCTTGATACCCTTTCAAAATACTCTCTGGCGGGTACGCTACTCACCTCGTTTTCGACAGTGGTGGATGCGATGAATCCGATACCGGTGTATCCGTCTGCGCTGGCTTATGATCCGGCCGACAACACATTGTGGTTCCAAGCCGGCGTCAGTGGCAGCCCGATTCCGCATCTGATCCAATATTCGAGAACAGGGGAATGGCTGCAGAGCGGCGTTCCCGATGGCTTGCCAACAGATCTAGTCGCCTTCGGTTATGGTGCGGGCGAGATTGCCGGCGCGAACGCCCCGGGGACGAGTCCTGAGAATCCGATTATTCCCTACGATCTGTGTAGACAATCTCTTTCTTTACGTTGCATCTTCGACGATCCTGTCTCTCGTCTGCTGGTACGATCCCCCATTCGCCAGCGGCTTCGAATATGAATTGTCGTCCGGGAATTTTACTGAAGTCGGCACGCCGCCCGCGTCATTCGGCTTTGGACGCGTCGAGTTATTCATCGAAGGCATGGATCAGGGCTCACTGAACCCAGGCGGCACGTTCGATTTCATCGCACATGGGCTGGACGATGTGACGAAGTTTTCGTTGGTAGGCATAAATCCCCTTCTCGACACGGCATCGCCGGATTTTGCCTCGGCATTCCCAACCTTTCTTGGTTTTGACGGATCACCGGAGGTGCTCACAATGACGGCAATCCTCGAACCGGACACGGTCCCGGAGCCGTCCTCGCTGGCAATCCTGTTGGGGAGCATTCTGGCGGTGTTGCCGGTGCCGTTGCTGCGCCGCCGCAACCGCCTGACTGCCTGAGGCTGTTCAGCTTTTCTAGAAGGGCTGAGCCGGGCGCAAGCCGGGGGAAGCCCATGCCGTCTCGCCGCGGCACGACAGCATGGGCTTCGCTTCGCTCATCCCATCCTATGGTGCTGCAAGCATGTAGGGCGGATGAGCGCGGCGTAATCCGCCACGCCGCGTGCTCGGTATTGGCGGATTACGCTTCGCTCATCCGCCCTACATCCATTTTCCAGCGGGTAAACCCGACCTGTTGTCGCCCGGCGACGGGGTGGTTTGCGTTGGGGCGGCTACTCTGCCGGGTTGCGGCGCGGGCGCGGGGACCCATATTTCGCGCGGTCCCGCCCATTTTTTGACCCAGCAGAAATGACCGTCGAAACCGCCCCCGAAACCCGCACCTTTCAGGCGGAAGTCAGCCGCCTCTTCGATATCGTCGCGCATTCGCTCTACAGCGAGAAGGAGATCTTTCTGCGCGAACTGATCTCGAACGCGTCGGACGCCTGCGACCGGCTGCGCTATGCGGCGCTGACCGAGCCCAATCTCGCCGAGGGCGACGCGAATTACCGGGTCGTGCTGACCCCGGTCAAATCCTCGCGCACGCTTGACGATCGCCGATAACGGCATCGGCATGAACCGCGACGAGCTGATCGAAAATCTCGGCACGATCGCGCGCTCCGGCACGGCCGCGTTCATGGGCCAGCTGACCGGCGACGCCAAGAAGGACATGAGCCTGATCGGCCAGTTCGGCGTCGGCTTTTATTCGTCCTTCATGGTCGCCGACAAGGTCGAGGTGCTTGAGCCGCAAGGCCGGCGACAGCGAGGGCTGGCGCTGGATTTCGGACGGGCAGGGCAGCTTCACGGTCGAGCCGGCCGCCAACGTGCCGCGCGGCGCGCGCATCACGCTGCACATGCGCGAGGGCGACGAAGAATATCTCGACCCGTTCCGCCTGCGCCAGATCGTCACGCGCTATTCCGACCATATCGCGCTGCCGATCGTGCTCGCCGACGGCAACAAGGAAGAGACGATCAACCGCGCCTCGGCCTTGTGGACCCGGCCGCGCTCCGAGATCACCGAGGAGCAGTATAAGGAATTCTATCATCATGTCGGGCACGGTTTCGACGATCCGTGGCTGACGATCCATGCCCGCGCCGAGGGCGTACTCGAATACACGCTGTTGCTGTTCGTGCCGTCGCAGAAGCCGTTCGATCTGTTCGATCCGGAACGCAAGTCTCGGCTCAAGCTTTATGTGCGGCGGGTGTTCATCACCGACGAGGGCACCGAGCTGCTGCCGGCCTATCTGCGGTTCGTCCGCGGCATCGTCGACAGCGAGGATCTGCCGCTCAATATCAGCCGCGAGATGCTGCAATCGAACCCGACGGTCGCGCGCATCCGCCAGCAGCTGACACGCCGCGTGTTGACCGAATTGGGCAAGAAGGCGAGCGAGGCGCCGGACGAATACGCGAAATTCTGGGACAATTTCGGCGCGGTGCTGAAGGAAGGATTGTACGAGGATCGCGAGCAGCGCGACACGCTGTTGCCGCTGGCGCGCTTCCATTCGACGACGCGCGACGGTTTCGTCTCGCTCGACCAGTATGTCGAGGCGATGCGGCCGGGGCAGGAGGCGATCTATACGATAACCGGCGACAATCTCGACTTGTTGAAAAAAAGCCCGCAGCTCGAAGGGTTCCGCGCGCGCGGTGTCGAGGTGCTGTTGCTGACCGACCCGATCGACGAATTCTGGGTTTCCTCGATCGGCACGTACAAGGAAAAGCCGTTCAAGTCGGCGACCCGAGGCGGGGTCGATCTCGACAAGATCGCGGCGCCCGAGGACAAGAAGGACGACGAGGCGAAGCCGGAGCCGCCGGCCAAGCTCGCCAGCCTGATCGCGATCTTCAAGCTCGCGCTCGGCGACGCGGTCAAGGACGTGCGCAGTTCCGACCGGCTGACCGACAGCGCGGTGTGCCTCGTCGCCGACGAGGGCGACATCGACATGCATCTCGAACGGCTGCTGAAGCAGCACCGCCAGCTCGACACGGCGGCGAAGCGCATCCTCGAACTGAACCCGCGCCACCGGCTGATCGAGCGCCTCGTCGGCCTCGGTCGGCGAGATCGGCGCATCGGATCAGCTGTCGGAATTCGCTTGGCTGCTGCTCGATCAGGCGCGCATCGTCGAGGGCGAGCAATTGCCCGACCCGCCCGCCTTCGCCCGCCGCCTGGCGAGCCTGCTCGAACGCGGCCTGCCGGCGGCGGCGTGACGTAAGCACCTAGAATCCGCCGGTTCGTCGGGCGGGTTCAATCGGACTGCGGCATCTTCAGACGAAGCTGGCGCCGCCGCGCTTTCGCGGCCCGACGAAGGCGGTAATGACGCCGTGCAATGTGCGCAATTCCTGCTCGGTGCATTCGGCGCGCTGAAACAGGTTGCGCAGGTTGCGGGTCATGCTCGGGCGCTTGTCGGGGTGGCGCAGAAAGCCGCTGTCGACCAGCGCCTCCTCGAAATGATCGAAAAACCGCAGCAGCTCGGCTTTTGTCGCCGGGCGGCTGTGGCCGCGATGCATCGTCTCCGGCGGCGGCTCGGTTTGCGCCGTGAACCATTCGTAGCCGACGATCAGCACCGCCTGCGCCAGGTTCAAGCGACGCGAAGGCCGGGTTGAGCGGCACGGTCACGACCGTGTCGGCGAGCGCGATATCATCGTTGACGAGACCGGTGCGCTCCGGGCCGAACAGCACGCCGCAAGCCTCGCCGGAAGCCAGAAAGCCGCGCATCTCGGCGGCGGCGCTGCGCGGGGTCAGCTTCGCGCTTCACCATGTAGCGGTCGCGCGCGGTCGAGGCGTAGACATGCACGAGGTCGCCGATCGCCGCCGCGACGCTCGGGTAGAGGCGGGCCTTGTCGAGCACCGCGTCGGCGCCGCTCGCCGCCGCGACGGCCTTGTCGTTGGGCCAGCCGTCGCGCGGGCGCACGAGGCGCAGATCGTCGAGCCCGCAATTCATCATCGCGCGCGCCGCGGTGCCGATATTTTCGCCGAGCTGCGGCTCGACCAGGATGATCGCCGGCCCGCCGGTGACGGCGTCGCGGCTATGGTTGGTGCCGGCCATGTCAGGCTAGCAGTCGCATCGAGCCGCGCCGACCCTCACAGGGTGAGGGCGGGGCCTCAGTCGCCGTCAGCGATGGGAGGGTGACGGGAAGCGTCAGCCGCCATCGCCCTCACTCCCGCACCTCGACCGGGAGCGGCCCACGCCACAGGCGCGGAGAGGGCGAGTTGCGCGCGGCTTCGCATGATGGCCTACGCCCGGCGCCACTCGGTCGTGCCGTCGGGGCGGTCTTCGAGGACGATGCCGATCTCCGCGAGTTCGGCGCGGATGCGGTCGGCGTCGGCGAAGCGCCGCTCCTTGCGGGCAAGCGCGCGCGGTCAGCGATACGCATCGGTCGATCCGTTCGGCCTCGCCGAGCGAAGCTCGCGTCTGCAGCCAGTGCAGCGGATGCGCGGTCAAGCAGGCCGAGCGATCGACTCCGGCGACCACGCAGTGCTTCCTGCCGAGCGTCGCACGTTCGTCTGAGTACCCTGTGTCAGAACGACTGGCGCGTTGAGCTCGCCAGGCGATGAAGCTCGGTCAGCGCTAATCGGCGTGTTCAGATCATCGTTCAGTGCGTCTACGACTGCTGGCTCGCACCGCTTGGCGACTCTGCCGCGTCAGCTCGTGCCGCCGGGCTCAACTGCCAGCGCGCGATACCAGCGGTCGAGTGTCTGCCTTCGCCTGCTGCAGCTTCTCGTCGGTCCAGTCGAGCGGGTCGCGGTAATGCGTCGATAGCAGCGCGAAGCGGATCACCTCGCCGGGGACGCCCTGCTCCAGCAGCTCGTGCACGGTGACGAAATTGCCGAGCGATTTCGACATTTTCGTGCTGTCGACGCTGAGAAAGCCGTTATGCACCCAGAAGCTGCACGAACGGCCTGCCGCCGTGCGCGGCTTCGCTTTGCGCCAGTTCGTTTTCGTGGTGCGGGAAGATCAGGTCGAGACCGCCGCCGTGAATGTCGAAGCTGTCGCCGAGATGCGCTTCGGCTCATCGCCGAGCATTCGATGTGCCAGCCCGGACGGCCGCGCCCCCACGGGCTGTCCCAGCCGGGCTGGTCGGGCGACGACGGCTTCCACAGCACGAAATCGCCGGGGTCCCTCTTGTAGGGCGCGACCTCGACGCGGGCGCCGGCGATCATCTCCTGCCGGCTGCGGCGCGACAGCCTGCCGTAGCCGGGCCACGAGCCGACCGCGAACAGCACATGCCCCTCGGCCGCGTAGGCGTGGCCGGCGGCGATCAGGCGCTCGATCATCGCGATCATCTGCGGCACGTGCCCGGTGCAGCGCGGCTCGACATCGGGCGGCAGCGCGCCGAGCGCCGCCATGTCCTCGTGGAACAGCGCGGTCGTGCGGCGGGTCAGCTCCTCGATCGGCTCGCCGTTGTCGCGCGCGGCGTTGATGATCTTGTCGTCGATATCGGTGATGTTGCGCACATAACGCACATGCTCGGCGCCGTAGGTGTGGCGCAGCAGCCGGTAGAGCTGGTCGAACACGACGACGGCGCGGGCATTGCCGATATGCGCGAGGTCATAGACGGTCGGGCCGCAGACATACATCCGCACGCGCTCGGGATCGAGCGGCTCGAACGGCTCCTTGCGGCGGGTCAGCGAGTTGTACAGGACGAGCGGCATCGGCGGTGATCGTCATCGACCGGTTCAGGCGAGTTGACGCGGTCGGTACTAGATTGCCCGGCAGGAGCCTCTGGCAAGAGGCGTGCGCGCCGCGTCGCGAGTTCGTGGTGTTCGCGGCTGGGTCAGATCGGCCGCTCAGGTCGCGCTCGGCGTCGGGGTCTCCTCCTGCTCGTCGCCGCGCGCGGACAGGAACGCGCCGACGCCTTCGAGCGAGGGAATGTATTCGCAGAAGGTGCGGACCCCGACAAGCAGCGGGGTGGCGACGATCATCCCGACAATCGACCACAGCCACGCCCATAGCGCGATCGACAGAAACACGACCACCGTGTTGAGCCGCAGCCGGCGGCCGACGAAATAGGGCGTTATCAAATGGCCTTCGATCGTCGCGATCAGGATGTAGGAGCCGCCCGCCAGCGCGCCCAGCCACAAGCCGTCGCCGCTGATCAGACCGACCACCGTCGCGAGCACGACGCCGGTAGCCGGCCCGGCATAGGGAATGTAGTTCAGCGCGAAAACCGCGACCCCGAACAGCAGCGGGTTCGGCATTCCGATCGCCCACATCACCGTGCCGATCACGATGCCGAGCCCGATGTTGATGACCGTGATCGTGAACAGATAGGTCGAGAGCTTCTGCTCGATATCGCGCGCGATGCGCATGGCCCGCTTCTTGTCGCTCAGTGTCGGCAGGACATGGACGATCTTCTCGTAAATCATGTCCCCCGACGACAGCAGAAAAAACACAAGGACAAGCACGAACACGAGCTGGGCCAGGAAGAGCGGCGCGATCCAGGCGAGCGAGGCGGCGAGGCCCGGCTGCTTGACGACGACTTCCGGCGCTTGCGGCGCCGGTCGCGCCGTTGGTGATTTTCTCGACCTGATCGCTGACCTTGGCGACCGTTTCGGCGACGCCGTGCAGGGCGCGCATCTTGGCCTGCAAATCGCTGAAAATGCTCGGCGCGCGGCTGATCCAGTCCGACACCGGCCCCGAGAGCAGAACAGATGCCCCCGACGATGACGGCGAGCAGCGCGCCGACGATCAGAATGGCGGAAAGCCACGACGGCACGCCATGACGGTCGAGAAACCGCCGCACCGGGGTGAACACCAGCGCCAGCAGGAAGGCCAGCACGACGGGCATCAGAAACTCGCGCGCATAAGCCAGGCCGGCGAGCAGCAGCAGAAGGAAGATCCCGATCGCGGCCCAACTCGGCGCCGGATGCGCGCGGGTCGTTTCGACGGCCGCGACCGGCTCTTCCGGCGGCGACGGGGCAGCGCCCGGTCTTTCCAAGACGATATCGTTCACGCCGGTGACTCCCGCAGCCGCGTTGCGCAAACGTGGCGGTTCAATCGGGAGTTCCGGGCGCGGCCTCGCGATCCGCGCAGTGCCAGACGGGCGGATTGCGCCGAGCGAAGCGAATGCTGCGGCTCGCGGCGGCGCCGGTCTACCCGCAAGATGCCAGTCGTAGAGACGCGGAGCCCTGCGAACTCCGCGAATCTCTCCAGCGCCGGCCTCGCGTCAGCCCGCCGACAGCGGCTGGCGCCGCGCTGGTGCTACTGGCCCGTACCGGCTGGTGCTCCGCTGCTGCCGTGCTGCCGGTGCTGCCGCTCCCGCTGCTGCTGCCGGTACTGCTGTTCGTTGCTGCTGCCGGTGCTGCCGCTGTTCGTGCCGCCCGTGCTGCTGGCGTCGCCGGTGCCGCTCGTACCGCCAGTGTTGCTTGCGGTACCGGTGCTGCTGCTCGTGTTGCCGGTGCTGGAACTGCCGGCGGTTCCGCTGGAGCCTGCCTGGTCGGTCGGGTTCACGACGACGCCAGTAAAGACTATCGGAGCTCACTTGCATCAGAACCCGAGACCCGTCCGGCGCCGTCGCCCGAATCAAAAAGGACTGCGGCAGAACCGTGACGTTCTTGAACCCGCTCGATTCCAGCGAGCTCTTGATCTGGCCCTGTGTCGCAAACGACACAGGACCGGGCGTGGATGGACCCCTCTGCCCCATTTGCGAGGCGCCCGTTTGCGGCGACGGATACCCGCCATATGGCCCCTGCTGCATCGAATTCGACTGCTGCCACTGCGAGCCCGACTGCTGCGGATAGTTCTGCCATTGCCCATGATGGCATCGGTCCATGATGCATCGGACCCTGCCACGTTTGACCCTGCGGCTGGCGGATAGTATTCATACCGGTCAAACCGGTCCTAGGTTGTACGGGCCGCCGGGATCGTAGTAGCCGCCGCCCTGAGCGAGAGCGGGAGCAGCAATCAGCAGGGCCGACAACGTCAGCAACGGGCCTGCGACGCGCATAACGGACTCCTTTCGGAAAGTTGGGCGCTCGATGCGAGCGGCACGACCCGCCAACGGCGGAATGCCCGCATGATCCCCGAAAAAACCGACGCGCGAACAGGTTCGCCCGTTTTGCATAATGCGAAGAAATGCTCCGCAACGCCGGTCAGCCCGGCCGCTTTCGTTGCGGTTTCGGAGCCGCTACAGCGCCCGCCATGCCGCCCCAAAAGATCGGCTTTTTGGGCGGAGTACGCTTATCAACAGCCGCGTTCCCGGCGAGGAAGACGAAGGGGCAATCGCTGTTATCGCCGCGCCCCTCGCCGCCCGCCCGCGAACGGCCGCGACGCTAGCGCAGCGGCGAGAACGAAGCCGGGACCACCAGCATGTTTTCCTGCTTGAGCATGCGCCCGGGCGTGCCGCCCCGCGGCGGCCAAATGCCCTCGCGCCGCGCCTTCTCGCGCACCTCGAACCGCTCGGCGGCGTCCTTGTAGGCCCAGATGTGGCACCACAGGTTCAATTCGCCGAGTTCGGAGTGCCCGGCGAAGGCCAGCGGCGACAGCTTGGTGCGCTCGCCGATCTGGGCGGACCAGCGCTCGATCTGCTCCGGGATCGCGCCGGGCCGCATCGTGTAGACGCGGATCTCATAGAGGCCGCCGAGCTGGCGCGGTTCGAGCTTTGGCGAGAACGGCGCCGGGATGTAGATCTGGCTCTTCTGCTCGACGACGAATTCGCGCGTGTTCGGCGGCCAGCCGTCGAGCTTCAATGCCTCGGCGCGCTTGCGGGTGCGTTCCTCGAGATCCTCGTAGGGCCAGACATGGATCACCTGGTTCAGCGGCCCGACCTCGCTGTGCCAGAACGCGGCGAGCGGCGACACCTTGGCGCGGGCCGGCAGCGCCTGCGCGAAACGATCCTCGAATTGCGGGGTCGTGCCGGGCTGCAGCGTGTAGGTGCGGATTTCGACGATCATCGGGGTTTCTCCCTGCGCTATGCGACGATGTGCTGTGCGACGGGGAGACGCTAGACCCGCCGGCGCGCCGCGGCAAGAGAGGCGCTCCTCGGATCAAAAAGAGATGGCCGGGACAAGCCCGGCCATAACGGCAATGAAGGTGAAGGATCCGGCTTCGGCTTCCGGCTAGTGCCAGAACAGCAGAATAAGGATGATGATCGGGATCGGAATCCCGAGCAGCCAAAGAAGAATTCCTCGGCCCATATCAGTTCTCCTTGGTTGTGAGATGAGCCGTTACTTCTTGCCGATGATTTCGCGAGCCGCGTCCTTGGCGTGACCGACGGCGCTGCGCACCCGGCCCTCGGCCTTGTCGGCCTTGCCTTCGGCTTCCATGTCACGGTCGCCGGTCATCTGGCCGACCTTGTCCTTTACGGCGCCGGTTGCCTTCTTGACGCCGCCTTTGATGCGTTCGCTGTCCACGTGGAGCACCCCTACTGTTGGTTTAGCCTGGGCTAACAACAGGGGCGCTCCGACCGAGGTTCCGATGGCTCCGGGCCGAATGTCGGGGTTGTGAATTAGCGGATCTCGACCAGCTCGATCGCCTCGCGGCTCGGGCCTTCGATCATCACCGCGCGCGTCTCGCCGAGCCGGTACGGGCCGTCGAGGAACGTGACCCCCTCGCCTTTCAGCTTGTCGATCCACGCATCGAGATCGGCGACCGACAGGCCGATATGGTCCTGCATCTGGCCGCGGCTCGACACCAGCTTTTCGCTGCCCTGGTTGGCGTACCAGGTCAGCACGACATCGCCGAATTCGATCGCCGGCGCGCGGCGTGCGGAACATGCCCTCGCGGTTGAGCGCCGGCCAGGTGCGGTCCTCGCCGCGCGGCACACGGCAATTCGCGCTCGGTCAGGTCGGTGTCGGGGAAGCCGGCGCGCACCGGCGCGTTGAGGTGCGTCTTGTACCAGAGCAGCGCGCAGAACGGGTGCTCGTGCCACATATGCACGTGGTTGAAGCGCTCGGCCGGGTAGTCGCCGGCGATCTCGAACAGCGCGTCCTCGGGGCCGCCCGACATATAGGCGAACCCGCCCTTGCGGATCGGCTGGATGTTACGGGCGCGCGCCTCGGCGATTTCGGCCTTGGTGCGGCCGAGCGCGCCGGCTTCGCCCGGCCAGGTGTCGCTGCTGATCAGCACCGTCTCGCCCTCGTCGCTCGTGTAGAGCGGCCGCATCACCACATCGGGCCGCTCGCGGAAGCTGCGCACGGTCCGCTGCGCGTCGGCGACGTGCCAGCCGAAATGCCAGATCGCGCTCTGCGGCGAGGTCGGCGGCGGCGCCTCGACCTTGTCGAACAGGATCATCACGTCGTTCGGCGAGAACAGCGCCGGATGGCCGGCCCAGCTGCCCTTTTTTGTGCTCGGGAACTGCCGGACGTAGAAATCGATCGCCGCGTCGGGATCGACCGAATTGAGATGCAGATGGTGAAAGCCGGGGGTCGGCAGGCCAGGGATTGACGGCATTGTGCGTCTCCTCGCGGATTTTCGCGTACTATGCCCGAGCGCGGCGTCGAAGGAAAACATTGCCGAACCGCCGGCGTATTGAAGACGCTTGCGTTGCCGGCCAACCGCGGCGACGCATCGGGTGCTGTCACATGGCGCCGGGCATGGTAGCCTGTCGGATGCCGCTCATATCGGCAAAGGAGGATTGGATGAAAGTCAGGATCGAGTGGTGCAAGCCTTGAAACTATGAACCGCGCGCCCTCCGTGCGAGGGCAATACTGGAGCGTTACGGGGCCGAGGTCGAGTTGGTGCCCGGGGTGGCCGGTGTCTTCGACATCACCGTCGACGGGCGGCTCGCCTATTCGAAGAAGCAGACCGGTACTTTTCCGACCGACGAGGAAGTCGAGGCGATCGGGGCCGCCGGTTAGCGCCGGGTTCGCGATCATGCAATAGGATGCCCGGCCTCGCGCCGGGCATTCTACTTTCAGCCCGGTCCGCTCACGACACCGTGAAATTGGTCATCATGCCGGAATCCTCGTGCTCGAGGATGTGGCAATGCGCCATGAATGGCGTTGCTTCCGACGCTGGGTGCTCGAAGCGGATCTGAATCTCGCATTCACTGCCCTTCTCGACCGGTACCGTATCCTTCCAGCCGGCCATGTGCGCTGGTGGAGCCTTGCCGTCGAGAGTGAGAATGCGAAATTGGCAACCATGAATGTGTATTGGATGCAGCATCCGATCGGAACCTTCGGCGATGGCCCATCGCAGATCTTTGTTGATCGGAGCGGCAAAGGGTATAACCCCCATTTTGAAGGGGGCACCATTGATCGTATTAGCGCTCAGCTGCTGCTCCAGCGGGAGCGCCGGGCTGTCGGTAATTGCCCTGTTCACCGCCCGAACCACGTCCGGGTCAATTTTTCCCGACATGTTCATCTGCATCAAACCGGCGTTTTTCAGAGCCCCCATGCCTGCATCGTCAAGCCGCATCCCGACGACCAAGCGTTGGCTTGTCGGGGGCAGATCCCTGACCAGCGGTGGCAGGGTTGCGAGCGTCTCGGGCAACCGGCCTTTGCTTTCCGCCCCGTCGGGCCGAATGGTGACCAGTTTCAACTCGGAATCAAACGGCGGGAGATTCATCGCCATCTGCTGGAACGGGACACGTCACCAAGTCGAAAACTTTACCGTCGCGCGCGTCGACCATGACTTCATAACGCTCACCGGCGAACATCATCAGTTCGTTGAGTTGAACGGGTTCGCCGAGCAAACCACCGTTGCTCGCGACAACAAACATCGGGCGCTTATCCGAGAACGCGAGACGGTAGCTGCGCGCATTCGAACCGTTCAGAATCCGGAGTCGAAGCCAGCCCCGCGCAGTCCGTGCTTGCGGGTACTGCACGCCGTTCACCAGCATCGTGTCGCCGATATAACCCGTCGTGACGGCGATCACATTGAAGCGGGAGAAAAATGTGCCGTCCGTGTTGAAACGCCGGTCCTGTAGCACCAGCGGAATATCGTCGATGCCCCACCTTGACGGTAACCCCAGCGCGTCGCTTTCGTCATCATTGATCAGAAACAACCCGGCCAAGCCCATAATCACCAGCTCTGCCGTTGTCGGATAGAAATGTGGGTGAAACCAACAAGTCGCCGCAGGTTGCGCAATCTTAACGTCGGGACCCAGGTTTTTCCGGGTTTAATGACGGTATACGGGCTGCCATCTACGTCCGCCGGAATCTTGAGCCCATGCCAGTGAATCGTGATGTCTTGATCGATGCCGTTTGTGACCTTCATACTTACTTTATCGCTCGATCGCATACGGATGGCGGGGCCGAGAAAGGGACCATTGATCCCATAGGTTGGCGTCATACGATCCGCAAGGAATTGCTGTTGCCCCGGCTGGGCGCGTAGCGCGATCTCCCCTCCGGGGCCGGCCTTCAGCTCAGGCGGGATCGGCAGAGCCGGTTGATCGGCGGCACCGGCGGGCTAGACAGGGGCGATTCCCAGAGTTGCCGCGGCGACCATCCTCGACACGAGGTCGCGTCTCGACAGACCCGTCATTGGACCCTCAATTTTGCGCTGGAAAGTCAGGCCCCGATCCGGCGCCGTCATTTATTCAGTTTGAAGCCCCTTGCGACCGTGCCTAACTTCGCGAGCAACACACAAATCAAAGACGGTGGGGATGCGACCTCAGGTGTTCATCGCGTCGAAGAACTCGGAGTTGTTCTTCGATTCCTTCAGCTTATTGATCAGGAATTCGAGCCCGTCGCTGGTGCCCATCGGCATCAGCACGCGGCGTAACACCCACATCTTTGACAGCACGCCGCGATCGACCAGCAGCTCCTCCTTGCGGGTGCCGGACTTTGTGATGTCGAGCGCCGGGAAGGTACGCTTGTCGGCGACCTTGCGGTCGAGCACGATTTCCGAATTACCGGTGCCCTTGAATTCCTCGAAAATTACCTCGTCCATGCGCGACCCGGTATCGATCAGCGCGGTGGCGATGATGGTCAAGGAGCCGCCTTCCTCGATGTTGCGTGCCGCGCCGAAAAACCGCTTCGGCCGCTGCAGGGCGTTGGCATCGACGCCGCCGGTCAGCACCTTGCCCGAGGACGGCACGACCGTGTTGTAGGCGCGCGCCAACCGCGTGATCGAGTCGAGCAGGATCACGACGTCGCGCTTGTGCTCGACAAGGCGCTTGGCCTTTTCGATGACCATCTCCGCGACCGAGACATGCCGGGTCGCCGGTTCATCGAAGGTCGAACTGACGACCTCCCCCTTGACCGAGCGCGCCATGTCGGTGACTTCCTCCGGCCGCTCATCGATCAAGAGCACGATCAGATAGACTTCGGGATGGTTGCGCGCCAGCGCGTGCGCGATGTTCTGCAGCATCACGGTCTTGCCGGTGCGCGGCGGCGACACGATCAAGGCACGCTGCCCCTTGCCAAGCGGCGTGATCAGGTCGAGCACTCGGGTCGTCAGATCGCGCCGGCTCGGATCGTCCAGTTCGAGCTGGATCTTCTCTTCCGGATAGAGCGGCGTCAGGTTGTCGAAATTGATCCGATGGCGAAGCCGGTCGGGTTCCTCGAAATTGATTCGGTTGATCTTGAGCAGCGCGAAATAGCGCTCGCCATCGCGCGGCGAGCGGATCTGGCCCTCGACCGTATCACCGGTCCGCAGACCGAAGCGCCGCACCTGGTTCGGGCTGACATAAATATCGTCGGGGCCAGGCAAATAGTTCGCCTCCGGCGAGCGCAGAAAGCCGAACCCGTCCGACAAGACTTCGAGAACGCCATCGCCGGTAATCGGCACGTCATTTTCGGCGAGCTGCTTCAGGACCGTGAACATCATGTCCTGCTTGCGCAGCGAGGAGGCGTTCTCGATCTGCAGCTCTTCGGCAAAAGCCAACAGCTCTGCCGGAGACTTCCGCTTCAGTTCCTGGAGATTCATCGTGTATCGCGTTGCGAGAGGGAAGACGGAGAGGGAAGGAGCCCGGCTCGGAGGCTTGTGCCGCCGGCACCCGCCAAAAGCGGGTGATTTTCGGGTCTTTTTGAGGTGAAAGAAGACCGGTCTGCGGTGTCGGTCCTTTACTCGACCAAGGTATGCAAGTCAAACAAGATTGCAAGGGGCTGGGTTCACGCCCCGGCGCGGGAATCAAAACGGCTTCAGAACGACCAGCAACACGATCGCGATCATGATGACGGTCGGGATCTCGTTGACCATGCGATAGAATCGTGACGTCTTCGTGAATCTTCCAGTGACAAAGTCAAGCCGCCAGCGCGCAAGTTTCACGTGAAACACCGTCAACAGCAGCACCAGCGCGAGCTTCGTCCAGATCCAGCCCTGACGCCAGTCGACCGCGCCTGGCACCGACAGCAGCAGCCCGCCGAACGTATAGGTCATTACCAGGGACGGCAGCATAATACCACGCAACAGGCGCCGCTCCATGATTTCAAGCATCGCGGCACGGCGGGAGCCGGGTGGGACGTCCGCGTGATACACATAAAGCCGAGGCAGGTACAGCAGCCCGACCATCCAGGCGATGATCGCGATAATATGCAGCGCCTTCAGCCAGGGATAGGCGTCGACAAGAAAGCCGCTCACGCCGGAACCGCTCGCGCCGCCCTCGGCTGCGCAGCGGCCCCGCGAACCAGATCGGCCAGCGCGGCGACGAACCGGGGGTCGGCACCGACCGTTGGCACGCGGCGATAGGACGGAACGCCGATCCGTTCCGCGACCTGACGATACTCGCGATCGAGCTCGACCAAGGTTTCCGAGTGCTCCGAGACGAACGAGATCGGCACGACGATAACGCCGACGCTATCGCGACCGGCTCGCTGCAATTCCTCTTCAGCCGACGGTCCGATCCAGGCCAGCGGGCCGACCCGGCTCTGGTAGCACACAACCGAATCGATACCCGGCCGGTCAAGCGCCCGCAACAATGCGGCGGCTGTTACCGCAACCTCCCGCGGATAGGGATCGCCGGATTTGACGATCTTCTCCGGCAGCCCATGTGCGCTGAGCAGCAGCCGGACCGGATGCGGGTCGGCACGGGCCGCATCGAGAACATCGCGGGTCGAGGCCGAGAGCGCCGCGATGAAACCGAATGCTTCGGGATAGGACCGGACGCTCCGGGTCGGCACGTCGAGGCGTTGCCGCCTTGCCTCGCGCGCCCAGGCGGTCAGGGAGGATTGCGTCGTGGTGGTCGAGAACTGCGGGTATAGCGGCAGCAACACGATCTCGTCCGGCGACCACTCCTTGACGTCGGACACCACCGCCGCTGTCAGCGGGCGCCAATAGCGCATTGCAACAAAGCAGCGATTGACGACACCGGGTTCCTGCCTGCCCAGTTCGCCTTCCAGCACGCGCGCCTGCGTCTGCGTGTTGGCGAGAAGCGGCGAACCGCCGCCGAGTTGCGCATAAATCTGCCGCGCCGTATACGCCCGGCGAGACGCGATCAGCGCCGCGAGCGGCAGCCGCAGCGGCGCGGGCAGGCGTATGATCGCCTTATCGCTGAACAGATTGAAGAGAAACGGGCGCACCGCCTCGAGCGAATCGGGCCCGCCCAGATTCATCAGCACGACAGCGCGGCGCGTCACCTCAGCCCGTGCCCTCCCGGTTCACGATAACCGGCTCGGTGAGGAGCTTGGCAAGGGCAGCGACGTGCTCCGGCGGCGTCTGGGGCAGGATGCCGTGACCGAGATTGAACACGAACGGTCCATCCCCAAGCGCGCTGCGGATATCCGCCACGGCGCTCTCCATCACCGCACCGCCGACCAGCAGCGCGATCGGGTCAAGGTTACCCTGTACGGGGAGGCACGGCTGCAGTCTGTCGCGCGCGAACCTTGCCGGAACGGTCGTGTCGAGGGCGACAGCGTCAACGCCGCTTTCCGCCGCGTAGCGCTCGGCGAGCAGCCCGGCGCAGCGCGGAAACCCGATCACCGGCACTGACGAAAACCGTTCTTTGATCGCGGCGACAATCCGCCGGGTCGGCGCGATGACCCAGTTCTCGAATTCGCGTTCCGGCAACACCCCGGCCCAGCTGTCGAACAGCTGCACCGCCTCGGCGCCCGCTTCAATCTGATGCGACAAATAAGCGATGCTGGCCTCAGAGATCAGCGCGCTCAACGCGGCGAACCCGCTCGGGTCGCGATAGGCCCAGCTTCGCGTCAGTCGGAAGTCCCGGCTCGCACCACCCTCCACCATGTAGGTGGCGACGGTCCACGGCGCTCCGGCAAACCCGATCAGCGCGACCCCGTCCGGCAGACCGTGACGCACCAGGCGCACGGTCTCGTAAACCGGGTCGAGCGACGCCATCCCAGCGAGGCTGAGCCGCCCGATGCCGCCGCTCTCGTCAAGCCGGTCAAGGACCGGGCCATCGTCCCCGAATTCGAGACGCTGCCCAAGTGCCTGTGCGATCAGCAGGATATCGGCGAACAGGATCGCCGCATCCATGCCGAAGCGGCGCACCGGCTGCAGGGTTGCCTCGGCCGCGAGATCGGGGGTCAGACAGAATTCGACGAAACCGCCGGCCCGCGCTCGCAAGGCTCGGTATTCCGGAAGGTATCGGCCGGCCTGCCGCATCAACCACCAGGGCGAGGTTTCGAACCTTTCTCCGGCAAGCGCGCGAAGCAGCTTCTTGGTCTGTCCGCCGAGCATCCGGTGCGCTCTGCCTACCTCTATTCTTAAGAAATCTTAGATGATGTAGTGGCAGATGGAGCTGCGGAAAGTGGGGAAAAAATCTTATCAGGTGCTTTATGCACCGGCGGAGCGGTTTACAGCCGATTCGTTCCCGATTGTGTATGAGGCGGAAATCAACGGCAGATTCAGGTCTGTAGAACCAGGATTTATCGGTTATAAGACCGGCAATGGGGCGCGTCGCGAGAATTGTTCCAAAAGTCGTCCGGGGTTGGCACAGGGTGTGCCGCGCCGCCGCCAACCGGCCGCTTTACAAGAGCAGACCGGGGATCGAATCGCGATTGAGCGGCGTGGCGCCCGTTTCTCCCCGCTGCGGCCAAATCGACCCACAGCGTCCAGCGGCCTTTCCGCGGGCATTCGCCCAGACGATCCCAATGCCTGCGGCAACCACGACGAACAGGGGCGTTGGGCACGACAATCTTGTGCGGCTCCGAGGTCTCGCATGCGAGAGAGCGGAATGGTGCTGACCCGGTTTCATCTGCATCTCGTTTCCGATTCGACCGGGGACACCGTGCATTCGGTGGCGCGCGCCTGCCTCGTACAGTTCGACGAAACACAGGCGATCGAACACGTCTGGAGCATGGTGCGCACGCGGGCCCAGATCGAACGCGTCGTGGCCGGCATCGAGGCGAACCCCGGCGTCGTCCTGTTCACGATGGTGAACGAGGCGCTGCGGCAGATCTTGCAGGAGGGTTGCCGGCGGCTGCAGGTGCCGGCGATTCCGGTGCTCGATCCGGTAATCGGCGCGCTCGGCTCCTATCTCGGACGCGAGAGCCGCGGGCTGCCAGGCAAGCAGCATCTTCTCGACAGCGAGTACTTCGCGCGGATCGACGCGATGACGTTCGCGATTACACACGATGACGGCCAGTCGCCGTGGGGCATCAACGATTCCGATGTCTGCCTCGTCGGCGTATCGCGGAGTTCGAAGACGCCGACCTGCCTGTATCTTGCCAATCGCGGGATCAAAGCCGCGAACGTGCCGTTCGTGCCGGGAATACCGCTGCCGCCGGAGTTGTTGACGGCCGACAAGCCGCTGATCGTCGGGCTGACGAACGATCCTGAACGGCTGATCCACTTGCGCCGCAACCGGCTGAGCCTGCTCGACCAGCACCAGGCCACCGACTACACCGACATCGAGGCGGTGCGGACAGAGGTCCGCGAAGCACGGCGCGTGTTTGCGCAACATCATTGGCCGGTCATCGACGTGACGCGTCGGTCGATCGAGGAGACGGCATCCTCGATTTACAGGCTGCTGATGCGCCGGCATGGCGCCGCCGCCTGAAGTCATGGCGCCTGAAAGGATCGTGCTCGCTTCCGCGAGTGCGGCGCGGGCGGCGCTGCTGCGGGCCGCAGGGATTGAGTTTGCGATCGAGCCCGCTGCGATCGATGAGGTTGCGATCAAGCAGGAGGCGCGGGGCCGCGGCGAATCGGCGGTCGGCTGCGCTGTCATTCTGGCTACCGAGAAGGCTTGCGCCGTGTCGCAGTGCGACCCCGATTCGCTGGTCATCGGGGGCGATCAGGTGCTCGCGTGCGGCGCGGAATGGTTTGACAAGCCGCGTGACCTCGCCGAAGCACGGCGGCAGCTTCTCGCGTTGCGCGGGCGCACGCATATACTGGCAACTGCGGTCTGCACCGCTCAGGCCGGGGTGGTGCTATGGCGGGCGACGAGTGTCCCGGAACTGACGATGCGGCCCTTCAGCGAGGAATTCCTCGACGCGTATCTGGCCGCGGAAGGTGACGCGGTGCTCGCATCGGTCGGCGCCTATCGTCTCGAAGGTTGTGGGGCGCAACTGTTCTCAAGGATCAGCGGCGACTATTTCGCGATACTGGGCTTGCCGCTCGTCGAGCTTCTTGGTTCTCTGCGCGAACGCGGATTGCTTTCGGCTTGAAGGATGTGGTTGCGACGAGGCCCCGGGGACGCTCGATTGACGCGCCGGAGAGCCTGAAAAGGAGGTCAATGAGGATCACCGGGCGTACGCGGCTCGCCGGGATCATGGGCTGGCCGGTGTCGCATTCGCGCTCGCCGGCGCTGCATAATTTCTGGCTCGACGAGCACGGCATCGACGGCGCGTACGTGCCGCTGGCGGTGCAGCCCGATCAGCTGGAGCGGGCCCTGCGCGCGCTGCCTGCGCTCGGCTTTCGCGGCTGCAACATCACGCTGCCGCACAAGGAAGCGGCACTGTCGCTCGTCGATAAGGTCGACCCGCTGGCAAACCGCATCGGTGCGGTCAACACGGTCGTCGTGATGCCGGACGGGTCTCTTGAAGCCCGCAACACCGACGCATTCGGGTTCCGCGAGAACCTGCGCGAATCAACGCCGGACTGGTACCCGATGCACACGGCGGTCGTACTCGGGGCCGGTGGCTCGGCCCGCGCGGTGACGGCGGCGCTGACCGAGTTGCGGGTTCCCGAGATCCGGCTCGTCAACCGGACCATTCAACGTGCCGAGGCGCTGGCGCGTGGCCTGGGCGGTCTCGGGACGCGCATCTCGGTGCACAAATGGGAAACGCGCGGCGAGGTTCTTGACGGCGCGGGTCTACTTGTCAACACGACGAGCCTCGGCATGACCGGTGCGCCGGAGCTGGAACTCGATCTGTCGCGGCTTCCGCTCGACGCCGTTGTCGTCGATATCGTGTATGTTCCGCTCGACACCCCGCTGTTGATCGAGGCGCGAAGCCGCGGCAATCGAACCGTCGACGGGCTTGGAATGTTGCTGCACCAGGGCCGCCCAGGTTTCGAGGCGTGGTTCGGAACGCCGGTGCGGGTGACGCGCGAATTGCGGGCCGCTGTGCTGACGACGCTCGCAGGGCCGAGGCAGGTCTGATGTGATCGTTTTGGGCCTGACCGGCTCGATCGGCATGGGAAAGAGCACGGCGGCCGGCATGCTGCGGCGGTTGGGCGTGAGGCTGTTCGACGCCGATGCTGTCGTTCACTGCCTCCTCGCATCGGGCGGCAAAGCGGTGGCGGCCGTTGACCGGGCGTTTCCCGGTGTATGCGATGACACCGGCGCGGTCGACCGGCGCCGGCTTGGGCAGCGCGTTTTTGGCGATCCAGCGGCGCTGCGGCGTCTCGAAGCAATCCTGCATCCGATGGTCCGCCACGCCGAGAGTTGTTTTGTCGCGCAGGCGCGGGGCCGCCGGGATCGGCTGGTCGTGCTCGACATCCCGCTCTTGTACGAGACCGGCGCGCCCGAGCGCTGTGACTATGTCCTTGTCGTGTCGGCGCCAGCCCGCGTGCAGCGTGAGCGGGTGATGCGCCGTCCCGGCATGACCGACAGCCGCTTGGCAAGCATTCTGCGGGCGCAAATGCCGGATCGCGAAAAGCGACGGCGTTCCGATTTCGTGGTGCCGACCGGGCTGGGGCGCAGCGTGACGTTTCGCCGGTTGCGGCGGGTCGTCGCCGAGTTGCGGCATCGGCAGGCTGCCTGTCAGGTAGGGGGACGCTTGCCGGCGGGCTGTTAGCAACGGGGCTGTTAGCCAGGGGGGGCGATGCGGGAAATCGTGATCGACACAGAGACAACCGGCCTCGATCCTTCAGACGGACACCGAATTGTCGAAATCGCCTGCATCGAGTTGCTGCATTACCTCCCGAGCGGGCAGAAATTTCACCGCTACGTCAATCCCGAGCGCGACATGCCCGCGGATGCCTTTGCCGTGCATGGCCTTACCGCCGAATTCCTGGCGGAACATAAGCGGTTTGCCGAGATTGCCGACGAGTTGCTGGCCTTTATCGGCGATTTGCCGGCGGTCATCCACAACGCCGAGTTCGACCTTGCCTTTCTTAATGCCGAGCTGGCGCGGCTTGATCGGCCGCCGCTCGCCTGCCGGTTTGTCGATACTCTGGCGGTAGCGCGACAGCGCTTTCCGGGCGCGCCCGCCAGCCTCGACGCGCTGTGCCGACGCTTCGCGGTCGACCTCAGCGTGCGCGAAAAGCACGGCGCCGATATCGATTGTGGGCTGTTAGCTGCGGTTTATCTCGAGTTGCTCGGCGGGCGTCAGCCGGCGCTCGATCTTGCGGCGGGCGCCGACTTCGCAGGATGGGACCAGGCGGGCGCGGCGCTGCGTCAGCCGCGCCCGCCACGCCCTCATCGGCCGACTGAAGAGGAATTGGCGGCGCACCAGGCGATGCTGGCGGTAATTAAAGCGCCGCTTTGGCTCGGGGCTGTCTCCGGCTGAAGGCTGCCTGGTCACGCCATAGCGGTCCCGCCGGTTTGCGGATTGGCTTGCGCGGCCGCGTTTCGTCGTAGCAGCTCGGCGAAATCGATCGGGTTGATCATCAGCGGCGGGAAGCCCCCGTCGCGCGTGGTGTCTGCGATAATGTTGCGGGCGAAGGGGAAAAGCAGCCGTGGCCCCTCGACCAGCACGGCCGCGCTCAGCAACTCCTGCGGAACGTTGCGCACGGTGATGACGCCGGCATAGGCCAATTCGACCAGGAAAAGCGCCTCGTCCTGAATCTTGGCGCTCGATTTTATCGTCAGCACGACCTCGAATGTGTCGGGTGCGAGATTCTGCGCCCGGACATCGACATTGATCTCGACCTGCGGCTGTGTCGTCTGCGGTCGCAAGCTGTTCGGTGCGCGCGGGTTCTCGAACGAGAGGTCCTTGATGTATTGTGCATTGACAATCAGCTGCTGTCCTTGAGCCTGCTGCGCGTCTTCGGCTCCGCTCGGGAGGGGGCCGTTGCCCGTCGCGTCTGATGCCATGTTTTCTCCTCCCGGGGTGGTTGGGGGTGATCGCGCGGAAGCGCGCGGTCTCTCATGCTCCGCTGTGACGAGGATGGGGACCGCCAGTCGCAATCCCGCTAGCATGGATTGACGCAAGCGGGCAATCTCGCAGTCCGCCATAACGGCGAACCGCGTATTTGCCTTGGGTTGTGCCGCGACGGCGGGCCGACTATCTACCAAAAGACGCCGGTACGCGTAATCTCCGGCTAATCCGCAGCGAGCAGGATTCCCGATTTCGATGGGTGATTTCCCGCACTATTTCGACATAATTTTGTTCGCGATGGTCGCGGCGTTTCTGATCCTGCGGCTACGCAGCGTTTTGGGACGACGCACGGGTCACGAGCGACGGCCGGAATTGCTTACCCGTCCGGCTCAGCGCGCGGGTGATGAGATCGGCGGCAACGTGGTTCCGCTGGGTGCGCCTAGCGCTGAGGTGCGGCCGCCGTTACCCACCACGAAGCCGCCCGATGCGGTGGCCGCGGGGCTCGAGCGAATCCGCTCCGTTGACGCCAGCTTCGATCCGACTGGGTTTCTGGAGGGCGCGCGGATGGCGTTCGAAATGATCGTCGCCGCCTTTGCCGCCGGCGACAAAGCGCAGCTGCGTCCGCTGCTCAGCGATGAGGTGTATAAGCCCTTCAGCACCGCGATCGACGAGCGGGCGGCCGCCGGCGAAACGCTCGAAACCCGCATTCTGCAGCTGAAGTCGATCGACATTGTCGAGGCCGGTCTCGCAGGCCGCATGGCTCGGGTCACGGTCAAGTTCGTCACGGACCAGGTCAACGTCCTGCGCGCCCATGACGGCAGCGTAGTTGATGGGCATCCCGAGGACTCGGCAGAGAAGACCGATTTCTGGACGTTTGCCCGCGACACGCGCTCCGGCGACCCGAACTGGGTGCTGGTGACCACAGCCAGCGGCTAGGCGGGAACGCCGGATTTTGCCTCGTTTTCGGTAAACCCCTCGCGCGGTGAACGCGTTCGCCCGACGGGTGCCTTGGATCGGATTGGCGCTCGCCGCGCTGCTCGTCGTGGTGGCTGCGGGATACCGGCTGCTGGTTCGCGCGCCGCCGGAGCCGCGTCTGACACTCGTGCCGGCGCGGTTCGACGCATTGACCGGATGGCGCGATGATCGCGTCGCGGTGGCGCTGCCGGCCCTGCTGCGGTCCTGCAAGAAGCTGCTGGCGAAAGCCGAAGACGCTCCGGTTACGGTAAAGGCGAAGACCCCGGATTTCGGCATCGTCGGGGATTGGCGTCCGGCCTGCATTGCAGCAGCGGCCGTCCCGAACGGAGAAGAGAAGGCGGCGCGGCAGTTTTTCGAAGCCAATTTCGTGCCGTTTCTTGCCGGCAATAATGGCGAGGCGGATGGTCTGTTTACCGGCTATTTCGAGATCGCGCTGAACGGGTCGCGCAAGCGCGGCGGGCCGTACCAGACCCCGCTATACCGCAGGCCGCCGGAGCCGCATCGTCATACGCGGGCCGAGATCGAGGACGGTGCCCTGGCTGGCAAGGGGCTTGAGCTGCTTTGGGTCGACGATCCGGTGGACGCGTTTTTTCTCGAAATTCAGGGCTCGGGGCGGGTGAAGCTGCCGGACGGCAGCGTCGTGCGGGTCGGTTATGACGGGAAGAACGGCAAGCCATATGTTGCCGTCGGGCGGCTGTTGATCGAGCGCGGCGAGCTTCCACGCGACAAGGTGACGATGGACGCCATTCGCCGCTGGATGACGGACAATCCGCAAAAAGGCGCGACGCTGCGTCGGGAAAATGCGTCCTTTGTGTTCTTCCGGGAAATATCGGGCGAGGGGCCGCTCGGTGCACAGCTTGTGCCTCTGACCGCCGGGCGCAGTCTTGCGGTCGATCGCGGCTTTATCCCGCTGGGCGCGCCGATCTGGATCGATGTGCGGCAGCGTTTCGCGCCATATGACACGATGCGGCGGCTGGTCGTCGCGCAGGATACCGGCGGTGCGATCAAGGGACCGGTGCGCGGCGATCTGTTCTGGGGCCACGGCAAGGAAGCGGCGGAGGGGGCCGGCGCGATGAACGCACGCGGCCGCTACTATCTGCTGCTGCCGAAGAGCGTGGCGGCCAGGCTCGGTGCAGTTTCCTGAATGGCGCCCGAATAGCGCATTGATAAAGCCGGCCTGAACTCCCTATCTTAGCCGATCCGCTGACGAGGTGCTTGGAAATGCCCGCTACGGCGCGCGTCGCGCTGCTGGTGACGTGTTTGGTCGATCTGTTTCGGCCGAGCGTCGGCTTCGCGGCGGTGAAACTGCTGGAGGAAGCCGGCTGCATTGTCGAGGTGCCGCACGCGCAGACCTGCTGCGGTCAGCCGGCCTACAATTCTGGCGACCGCGAGGACGCGAAGGCAATCGCGCGCCGGGTGATCGATGTGTTTGCCGGTTATGACTATGTTGTCGCGCCGTCGGGCTCCTGCGTCGGCATGCTGCAAGGTGCATTATCCTGAGATATTTGCCCACGAACCGGAGACGCGGGCGCGCGCCGAGGAACTCGCCGCCCGGACCTACGAACTCGTTTCGTTCCTCGTCGATGTGCGCGGCATGCAGCGCGGTGAACGGCGCGGTGGGCCAGGACAATCACCTATCATGATGCGTGCTCGGGGCTGCGCGAACTCGACGTCAAGACGCAGCCAAGCCAGCTGCTGTCGACGGTGGAGGGATTGCGGCTGCGCGAATTGCCGGGGGCAGAGGTGTGCTGCGGCTTCGGCGGCACATTCTGCGTCAAATACCCGGAAATTTCCGACAAGATGGTCGGCGACAAGGCGGCCGACATCGCCGCGACCGGTGCTGAAGCGGTGCTGGCCGGCGATCTCGGGTGTTTGTTGAACATTGCCGGCAAGCTGACCCGGCTCGGTGTCGCCGGTCGAGACGCGGCACGTCGCCGAGGTGCTGGCGGGCATGGCCGACGACCTCGCGCCGATCGGCGCTTCGAAAGCGCGGTAATGCAACCGGCCAGCCACGCCTTTCCGGCGAATGCCCGCGCCGAACTGGGGAACCCCACCTTGCAGCGCGCGCTCGGGATGGCGCGCACCGGGTTTCCGGCGCGGCGGTCGCAGGCGGTCGCGCGTCTGCCGGAATTCGAGGCGCTGCGCGAGGAAGGCCGCGCGATCAAGGACCACACGCTCGCCCATCTCGATTTCTACCTCGAACTCTACGAGCGCAACGTCAAGGAGGCAGGCGGCCAGGTGCATTGGGCGCGCAACGCCGACGAGGCGCGCGCGCAGGTGCTCGACATCTGCCGCGCGGTCGGCGCGAAAATCGTCACCAAGGGCAAATCGATGGTCGCCGAGGAGATCGCGCTGAACGATCACCTCGAAGCGAACGGCATCACCCCGGTCGAGACCGATCTCGGCGAATACATCATCCAGCTCCGCCACGAGCCGCCGAGCCACATCATCGCGCCGGCGATCCACCTGATGAAGGAGCAGGTCGCCGAAACATTCCGCGCGGCGCATCGCGACCTTGACCCGGCGCGGCCGCTCGACGACGCGCGGGAATTGTGCGACGAGGCGCGCACCGTGCTGCGGCCGGAATTCCTCGCCGCCGATGTCGGGATCACCGGCGCGAATTTCCTGATCGCCGAGACTGGCTCCAGCATCATCGTCACCAACGAGGGTAACGGCGATCTGACGCAGATCCTGCCGCGCGTCCATATCGTCGTGACCAGCATCGAAAAAGTCGTGCCGACGCTGGAGGATGCGGCGACGCTGCTGCGCCTCTTGGCGCGCTCGGCGACAGGGCAGGAATTTTCCTCGTACACGACGATCTCGACCGGGCCGCGCCGCCCCGGTGATCTCGACGGGCCCGAGCAGTACCACGTCGTGCTGCTCGACAATGGCCGCACCGATCTGCTCGGCGGCGAATTCCACGACATGCTGCGCTGCCTGCGCTGCTCGGCCTGTCTCAACCATTGCCCGGTCTATGCGGCGGTCGGCGGGCACGCCTATGGCTGGGTCTATCCCGGGCCGATGGGGGCGGTGCTGACCCCGGCGTTGGTCGGGCTGCACGAGGCCGGACACCTGCCGAACGCCTCGACCTTCTGCGGAAAATGCGAGAGCGTCTGTCCGGTCAAGATCCCGCTGCCGAAGATGATGCGGCACTGGCGCGAGCGCGAGTTCGCCAGCCGGCTTAACCCGCCGGTTTACCGTTCGGGGTTGCGCCTGTGGGCCTGGCTGGTCGGCGCGGCCGGCGCTCTACCATGCTTTCACTGATGTCGCGAGCCGGGTGCTCGGCCTGGCCGGCAACGGGCGCGGGCGCTTCCGCGCACTTGCCGCTCGCCCAGGGCTGGACCTCGGTGCGCGACATGCCAGCGCCGGAAGGCCGCAGCTTCCAAAGCTTGTGGGCCGCTCGACAGCGTGCCAACGGCGCCGCTGTGGGGCGGCGATGAGGCGGCCGTGGTGACCGCGCGCGACGACATACTCGGCGGCATCCGCCGGGGGTTGCGGCGCGGCCCGTTGCCGGCCGAAGCACGTGCGGCGCTGGAGCAGCGCGTCGCCGTGCATCGCCGCAATCTCGTGCCGGCGCGGGCCACCACGCTCGACGACCGCCGCGCGGATCGAACTGTTCGTCGCGATGGCCGAGGAGGTGCAGACCACCGTCGTGCGGGTCGCCTCGGAGGCGGAGATCCCGGCCGAGGTGGCGCGTTATCTGGCGGCCGAGAACCTGCCCGCCGAGCTGGTCATGGCGCCCGATCCGGGGCTCGACGCGATCCCGTGGCACGAACGGCCGCTGCTGCGGATACGGCGCGGCCGCGGCGAGCCGGGCGACGCGGTGTCGCTGACGCCGTGCCTCGCGGCCATCGCCGAGACCGGCACGCTGATGCTGGTGTCGGGGGCGGACACGCCGACGACGCTCAACTTCTTGCCGGATACGCATATCGTGGTCGTGCATGCCGGGCAGGTCGTCGCCGGCTATGAAGACGCTTGGGACCTGGTCCGCGCCAGGGCTGGAGATAGCGCCGTTGGTGACCCGACGGCATGGCCGCGAACGGTCAATCTGATCACCGGTCCATCGCGGACCGGCGATATCGAGCAGCGCATCCAGCTCGGCGCGCACGGTCCGCGCCGGCTGCACCTTGTGCTCGTCGATGGCGCGGAGGCGCCGGCGGGCAATGCGGCTGTCGGCTGACGATATCGGCCTGTGGCGGCGGGCGATGCGGGACGTCGTCCCGCTGCGCGAACGCGCGGGCGCGCCCGACGCGAAGGGTGAGCGGCCGTTTTCGGAACGCGGGCATCCTGCCCGCCCCGCGGTCGATGCGAACGGAACGCCCGCGGTCCGAACGAGGCCGCTGCTCTCGCCACCATTGCCGCCACTCGACGCCTTTGCCGGGTTGGACCGCGCGCAGCGCCGAGCGGCTTAGGCGCGGGCGCTATGCGATCGAGGCCCGGCTCGACCTGCACGGGATGACGCAGGCCGACGCGCATCGCGCGCTGGCCGGATTTGTCGCGGGTTCCCGCGCGATCGGCCGGCGTTGCGTGCTGGTCATCACGGGGCATGGCCGGATCAGCGGCGGCGTTCTGAAGACCGCCGCGCCGCGCTGGCTCGACGAGCCTGAACTGCGGCGGCATGTTCTTGCGATCACCCCGGCACAGCAGCGCGACGGCGGCGCTGGCGCGCTCTACGTGCTGCTGCGCAAGATGTCGTAGCCGGCAGGCGGAGCCGGTCCCGCCGGTTCAGGCCGGGGCGAAGAGGCGTTCCTGCGCCGGGCGGGACAGGGCCGGCGCGTTTTGCGGCACGCCGGTGCCGGCGAAGGCCGGGTCGTGCTGCAGGATTGGCAACACCTTCTCGGCGAACAGGCGCATGTTGAGCTCGGCCTCCTCGTGCGGCATCGCGCCGAACGAATACTCGGTCACGAGATGGTCGAGACCGGTCAGGCGCTGCAATTCGGCGATCTTTTCGAGGCAGTCGCGCGGCGTGCCGACGATCTGGATGCCGACATAGAAATCGGTGGCCTTCTTTCTGCTCTCGGCGCTTTCGCCGATCTTGGCGTAGGTGCGCGCCATCTTGCCGTAGCTCTCGTAGCCTTTGACGGTGGCGAGATGGCCGTCCGAGAAATGGTAGTGGTCGTCGATCGACTGCCATTTCTGCCCGAGATACTTGAAGGCGCGCTCGTGCGCCTCGTCGCGGCTCTCGGCGCAACAAACATTGGTCAGGATGATCGGCGGGCGCGGCGCGTGCCCGGCTTCGGTCGCGATCTCGCGATATCGCACGATGTCCTCCGACGCCTTGGCCCATTCGTTCTGCATGACCATCAGCAGCCCGAAACCGAGCTTCGCCATGATCTCGGCCGAGTCGGGGCTGACCGCGGAGGCGTAAAAGCGCCGCTCCGGGTGCGAGATCGGCCGCGGGCGGATCGCGGTGCGCGGGATCTTAAAGAATTCGCCGTCATAGGAGAAGGTCTCGCCGCTCAGCGCTGCGACCACGATCTTGGCCGACTCGACAAAGCGCGGCCGCGCTTCCCCCATCGGCACGCGGAACCCCTCGTATTCGACGCTGGCTGCGCCGCGCCCGAAGCCGAACAGGCAGCGCCCGCCGCATAGAATATCGAGCAGCGCGATCTGCTCGGCGACGCGCACCGGGTCGTGCCACGGCAAGACGATAACGGCAGTGCCGAGCTGGATGCGCTTTGTGCGCCCGGCATAATAGGCGAGAAGCTGGGTCGGTGCGGGCGACATCGCATAGCCGGTGAAATGATGTTCGAGCGCGAAGAGCGAGTCGAAGCCGAGCGGCTCGGCGAGGTCGCCGAGCGCCAGATGCTCGCTGACGACCGACGCGTCGGACCGGCCGGCCTGACACAGCATGTTGAGCGCGATCCCGACTTTCATCGCCTTCCTCCCGATCGGACCTGTCCGCCACGCCATAACCAGCGAAACCTGAGCAACGATCCGCCTGCGGCGCCGTGGCGTCAACCGGATGACGCCGGCAATTGGCGCGGTCACTCCTTAAAGCGGTTTACCGCCAGCCTTGGCGGCGGCGAGGTCTTCGAGGGCGGTGCCGACCGATTTGAACAGCGTGATCTCGTCGGCCGCGCGCCGTCCGTTACAGCTGCCGCGAACCAGGCCGGACAAGTCGCCGGCGATGGCGTCGCGTGCAAGGACTGCCGGATTGCAGCGGCTGGGTGATATCGCCGGCCTCGCGCAAGGCCGCGTCGGTATCGACAAAGATTTGGGCGCGGCGAACCGCGTCGTCATCGGCCTCGCGCATGTCCGGGCGGTAGCCGCCGACCAGATCGAGATGTGTTCCGGGTTTGAGCCATGCGCCGTGGACCAGTGGCTTCCGCGACAACGTCGCGCAGGTGATGATGTCCGCTGAGGAAGCTGCTTCGGTGAGATCGTGCGCGGCGCTGGCAGGGGTCCCGGCGGCCGCAAGGCGCTCGGCCAGAGCGGCTGCCTTCTGTCGGTCGCGGCCCCAGATGCGGGTCTCGCGGATCGGCCGCCTTATGCCCGTGCGCCGCGATCAGATGCGGCGCTAGCGCGCCGGTGCCGACCATCAGATGCACGGCACTGTCCCCGCGCGCGAGATAGGAGGCGGCGAGCGCCGAGGCGGCGGCGGTGCGTCGCAAGGTCAGCGCCGTGCCGTCGAGCACGGCTCGGGGCATGCCGGTCGCGGCATCGAGCAGCAGATAAGTCCCGTACACCGACGGCAGCGAGTGACGCGCGTTATCGGGAAACACGGTAACGATCTTGACGCCGAGTGCCTCGCCGGGCCGCCACGCCGGCATCAAAAGCAGCGTGCCGGGGCTGCCTTCCGGATCGGCTGCCGCGATAGCATGATGATGGCGCGGCGGCACATCGCATCCGTCGCGAAACATTCTTCGCAGTGCGTCAATCAGGCTCGGAAAATCGAGCAGCCGGTGGATCGCCTCGGCGCCAATGCTGAGCACCGCAAAACGCCTTAGCCGCGAGCTGCGATCGAAGTCGGAGGCTCGGCCCGCACCGGGGGCGAACTTGGAGGTGGCGGAAGCTCGCGTCCGGGCGGCGGCGATCCGGCGAGCTGCGCCTGCGTGGCCTCCAGTTCGTGTTCCAACGCGGTCACGCGCCGCCGCCGCTGCCGCGCCTCGCGCCGCCAGTGACGGCCGCCGATCCACGCCGCCAGCGCGCCGCACACGAGGCCGACAAAGAAGGTCAGCAGGATAGCCAGATACAGCGGGAGTTCGAGCGCCAGCCCCAACGGCCAGAAACCCAGCGCGACCGGCGTCCGATTTGACGCGGCGAACAGCGCAAGTGCGAGCGCGACCAGCCCAAGAACGATCCAATACAGCACTCTCACAATTACTCGACTCTCCTTGAGCGTGTCGAACCCGGATATCAGGCAAGCTATACCAGCCGGAGGATATTTCCGACTTGAAGCGATAGGCTGGACCCGATCCGCGCCCAATGGGCACCCGCCGGGACGTCTTACAAGTCTATCCCCAGCGCGGCTGCTCGCCGAGATCGATCGCGAGCGCGGTTTTCCCCACGATCTAATGCACGAGAGCGCTGTTCGCCGGGTGAAAGCGGCCGCAGCGCGCGTCTCGGAACAGGCGCTCTAATTCGTTGCCACGGAACATGCCGGCGGCGCCCGAGACCTCCATCGCCTTGTCGACAATACGCCAGCATGCCTCAACCGCGTGGTATTTCGCCGAGACTATCTTTGCCGGCCAGGCCGCACCGTGATCGACCCCGTCGGACCAGTCGGCCGCCACGCTGTCGAGATGCGGGCCGATCGGGTCGAAATCCAGCATCATGTCCGCCACCGCGTGCTGAATTCCCGGGTGATAGGCCATCGACCGGCTGACCGCGAGCGAGGTTTTATTCTTGATCGCCGGCACGGCGAGATCGATCGCGCGCCGGACGATGCCGTAATAGACATTCGCGAACCCGATATCGGCCCAGGCGAACAGGCCGAGGACCAACGCATCGGCGCCGCCGGCCGGCACGATCCGCGCGATGTACTTGTCGGGGATGAACGCGTCCTCCAGCACGACATCGTCGCTGCGGGTCGCGCGCATGCCCATCGTGTCCCAGGTCTCGACGATGCGGTAGCCGTCCTGATCTCGCGGCAGGAAGGCGTGCACGATTTTCGGCCCGCCTTCGGCACCGGCCCAGGCGGCGTGCAATCCGTAGCGCGTCCATACCGGCGCCAGACTGCCGAACATTTTGCGCCCGCTGATACGGAACCCGCCCTCAACGCGCTCGGCCCTGGTGGTCGACAGCAGGACCGGCAGGTCGTTGCCGCGCTCCGAATGACTGGCCGCGAACACCTCGCCCTCTACCGCTTCTTTCAGCACCCATTCGAGCGAGCGGTCGCCCTGGCGCCAGAGGTCGGCGACCAGACCGACCCAGTAGACGTGCATATTGACGCCCAGTGCTGTTGCCGGGGCGTAATACGCGAGCCGGCGCTGCTCGCGGCACATCTCGGCGAGGGTCAAGCCGGCGCCGCCGAGTTCCTTCGGCACCGCCGCCACCAGATATCCGGCGCCCCGCAAATCCTCGAAATCCTCGTAAAAGAAGCGGTTTTCCCGGTCGTAGCCGGCGCATCGCCCGGCAAAATTCCGCAGCATGTCTTCAGTCAGCATGTAGTCACGCGTCGTCATTTGATTGCCTCCCTGTAACGTTCGGTATGGGCGGGTCTGTGACCAAGGTGCTTTCCGGAATGCCAAGACGGCCGATTGCATCGGCAGATCCCGTCAGCTGTACTCGCCGATTTTTACCGGCGAGCGGCTGATGACTGCCTGCAGATCGAGCGGTTCGGGCGGCTTCGGCACCTGCCCGAAATGGCTGCGCGGCATCCAGCGCTCGAAGGCATCGACCAAGGACTTTGGGCCGATCACCTCGATTGCGCCGGAGCGGGCCGCGTCTCGAAAGGCGATATCGCCCATGTAATAGCGCGTCAGCGTCCGCAGATCGGTCGTAACGAAGACATCGACCTCGTAACCGGGGTCGTTGAGGCAGAGTTCGGCATCGCTTTCATTGACAATCAGCCACCATTGATCGATGCGCCACGCTTCCTTTTGCAGCGGCGGATCGTCGGTGAAGAGGATTGCCACGACGGTTCGGCCGGCCGGAAACCGGCTCGCATCGATCAGATTGCGGATCATGGACATTAGCAGGCTGGCGTCGAGCTCGTCCTGCTTGAGCCGGTTGCGAACCCAGCGCTGTCCCCAGGCGCCGAGCAGCTCGATCACCGGCGCCAGCTCCGCCGCTGCCAGGGTCGGGTGATATTCGATCACGCCGGTCATTTTGTTCTTGGCGCGATCGATCAGCCCGGTCGCCTCCAGCTCGCGCAACCGCCGCGACAGCAGCGTCGGCGACATGAGCGGTACGAATTTCCGGATCTCGTTGAAGCGACGTGCGCCATACAACACATCGCGCAGGATGAGCAGCGTCCATCGCTGATTGAGGATTTCGGCCGCCTGCGCGATGGGGCAGTACTGTCCGTAGGTCTTCATCGGTGTTGCCCGCGAGTGGCTGAATGCTGCCAGTCTAGGGATCGGACCGGGCCGATCTAGTCCAGTATCTGTACCGGAATCAGTACGGAGGCAGGGCGCAGACGGCTTGGCCTTGTGCGCGGCCGAGCCATGCCGCTAGGATCGCGGCACAAGATCTGGAATTGTGAGGGGAAATGCCTGTGAGACGTTTGTTGGCCGGCCGCGCGGCCGGATGGGGAGTATGTGCCCTCGCCGCTGTATGTCTCGGCTGGGTCGCGGCGTCTCCGGCGCTGGCACAGAAATCGGGCGGGACGCTGCGCTTTTTTCACCGCGACAGCCCGGCTAGCGGATCGATCCACGAGGAGGCGACGATTTCGGCCGTCGCGCCGTTCTCGGCCGTATTCAACAATTTGATCCGCTTTAACCAGCACGAAAAGCAGAACCGCCCCGAATTCATCGAGCCGGAACTGGCTGAAAGCTGGAAGTGGAATGACGATTACACGCGGCTCACCTTCAAGCTGCGCGACGGCGTCAAATGGCATGACGGCAAGCCCTTCAGCGCCGCCGACGTTAAATGCACCTGGGATTTGCTGCTCGGCAAATCGCAGGACAAGTTGCGGCTCAACCCCCGCAAGGCATGGTACCGCAACCTCGACGAGGTCGTGACCGAGGGCAAGGACACGGTCACATTCGTGATGAAGCGGCCGCAACCGGCATTCACAATGCTTCTCGCCTCGGCTTACGGCCCGGTCTATCCCTGCCATGTGCCGGCCGCCGAGATGCGCCTCAAGCCGATCGGCACCGGTCCGTTCAAATTCCTCGAATACAAGCGCAACGAGCATATCAAGTTCGGCAAGAACGAGGATTACTGGAAAAAGGGTTTGCCCTATCTCGATGCGATCGAATGGACGATCATTCCGAACCGCTCGACGCAGACGCTCGCGTTCATCGCCGGCCAGTTCGACATGACCTTTCCGTTCGAACAGACCGTGCAAACGATGAAAGATGTGCAGAGCCAGGCGCCGACCGCGATCTGCGAACTCGATCCGACGATGGTTGCGTTCAATTTCCTGGTAAACCGCGACGATCCGCCGTTCAACAATCCGGATATCCGCAAGGCGATGATGCTGACGATCGACCGCAAGGCGTTCATCGACATCATTTCGGAAGGACAGGGACAGATCGGCGGCGCGATGCAGTCGCCGCCGCCGGGGTTGTGGGGCCTGCCGCCGGAAATCCTGCAGACGCTGCCCGGATACGGCCCGGACGTGGAGAAGAGCCGGGCCGAGGCGCGTAAGCTGATGGAAAAACACGGCTACGGACCGAATAACCGGCTGAACATCAAGGTCGCTACCCGCAACATCGCGCAGTACCGCGACCCGGCTGTCGTGCTGATTGACCAGCTCAAAAACATTTATATCGATGGCGAGCTGGAAGTCGTCGAAACCGCGAACTGGTTTCCGAAGATCGCGCGCAAGGACTTCGTTATGGCCGCCAACCTGACCGGCAGCGGCGTCGACGATCCGGATGCCTATTTCTACGAGCATTACGCCTGCGGCTCGGAACGCAATTACACGAACTATTGCAATCCCGAGCTCGAAAAACTGTACGACAAGCAATCGATGGAGCCGGATCAGGAGAAGCGCAAGAAGATTGTCTGGGAGATCGACCAGGTGCTGACCGAGGACGCGGCGCGGCCGATCGTGTTCCGCTACGATCTCGGCACCTGTCGCTATCCCTACGTCAAGAACATCACGACCAACGTCAACAGCATCTTCAACAGCTGGCGGCTGGAGGATGCGTGGCTGGACAAGTAGCTGCGGCTAGAGCAAAGAAAGGGCGCTGTCGCTGGTCTGGGTCAGCTGATCGAAGGTGCATTGCCGCGGCGTCTTGTCAGGACGCCAGCGCAGCAATGTCGTACCGTGGCGGAAACGGCTATCAGTGACGTGATCGTAGCGCACCTCGACGACCAGCTCAGGGCGCAGCGGATGCCAATCGCCGGTGCGCTCGGTTGACCAGCGGCTCGGGCCGCCGGGGGCGCGGCCGGTGAACCCCGGCCGCTCGATCAGCTGTTCGAGGCGCGCGGTCAGCGCCGGCTTGTCGCGCGCGGGCAATGTCGCGGTGAACCCGACATGGTGCAGCAGCCCGTCCTCACCGTAGAGCCCGAGTAGTAGCGAGCCGACGAGACTGGTGGTCCGGCCGTAGCGGAACCCGCCGACGACGCAGTCCGCGGTGTGCCTTGGCTTGTATTTCAGCATGCCGTTCCGTGTTCCGCTCATGTAAGGCAGGTCGGCGCGCTTCGCGATGATCCCGTCGATGTCGGCGCCGATCCGGCGAAGCCAGCCGAGCGCCGCGTCGCGATCCGCGGTGCTCGGCGACAGACGCAGCCCGGCGGGTTCGCCCTGCGCCGCGATAAAGTCTTCCAGCGCACGCCGCCGCTCGGCGAACGGCCGTTCCAGCAGCACGGAGCCGTCGGGCGCGGCGAGCAGATCGAACACGACGAACACCGCCGGGTGCTCCGCGACCAGCTTGCGTACCCGGCTCTCGGCCGGATGCAGGCGCAGCTGCAACGCCTCGAACGACAGCCGGCGCTCGACCGGGATCACGATCTCGCCGTCGATCGCGAAACAGCGCGCTGGGAGCGCGGCGAACGCCGCCGCCACGTCCGGGAAATAGCGCCCGAGCATCTGCCCCGATTTCGAGCGCAACTCGACATCGTCGCCGTCGCGGAACGAGAGACAGCGAAACCCGTCCCATTTCGGCTCGTAGCGCCATTGCGCGCCGCTCGGCAGCTCGGCCACCAGGCGGGCCTCCATCGGCGGGATTGTCGGATCGATTGGCAGCGCCATTTGGTAATCAACGCGAATCGCGGTCCGCGTGCTCCGGGATGGCGGAATGGCGGACAGCGCGCACGCGCTATCGTTGGGCTAAGGCAAGACTGGAGCAATAGCGATGCCCGCTCCCGCGCGTCCGTACTGGACCGGTTTTCTCAAGCTGTCGCTGGTGACGATTGGGGTGCGCCTGTACACGGCGACGACCGAGCGCGACAAGGTGCGGTTCCACATGATCCACGAGCCCTCGGGCGAGCGGGTGCGCCAGCAGCTCGTCGTGCCCGGAATCGGCCCGGTCGAGCGCGAGGACATCGTCAAGGGGTACGAGTACGAAAAAGGCCGCTATATCAATGTCGATCCCGACGACATCAAGCGGCTGCGGCTCGAGACGACCGATACGATCGATATCACCGAATTCGTCGACGACATCGATCCGATCTACTTCGATACGCCCTACTATCTCGTGCCGGACGGCAGCGTCGCCGAGGAGGGCTATCGCGTCATTCGCGAGGCGCTGCGCGAGAGCGGCAAAATCGCGGTCGGACAGGTCGTGATCAACGGCCAGGAGCGCATCATTTCGCTGCGACCGCTCGGCACCGGGCTGCTCGGGAATTCGGTGCGGTATCCCGATGAAATCCGCAGGCCGGAGGACTATTTCGGGTCGATCGCGGCCGATGCGGTCGATGAGGACCAGCTCGCGATCATGCAGCAGATCATTTCCCGCCGCAGCCGCGACTTTGACCCGAGCCAGTTCGTCGATCGCTATCAAGCGGCGCTGCGCGAGCTGATCGAGGAGAAGCTCGAAGGACGGCTGCCGGCCAAGGAGCCGGAGCGACGACCGGCTCAGGTCATCAATCTGATGGACGCGCTGAAACGCAGCCTCGCCGCGGAAGAGGGCAACAAAGAGGGCAAGAAAGCGGAGGCGCCGCGCCGCGCCGCATCGCGCCGGGCCACGTCTGACGAGGCGGCGGAGGAAGCGGCGGAGGTTGCGGCTCCCGCCCGAGCAAAGACCGCTTCACGCGGAGGACGCAAGGCGGCGGCTCCGCCGACGAACCAGCGCAACCTGCTGCTTCCGGTGTCGGGCGGACGCGGTTCGGGACGCGGCAAGGCCGCCGAAACGCCACACGCCCGAACCCGCCGAGACACCGGCCGCAAGGCGCCGCAAACGCGCCTGAACGACCACAGATCAGCTGCGGGCGCTATTATTCATCCTCGGCGTCGAAGGCGCTTTCGTGCCAGCGGCGCAGACAGCCGCCGCGACACGAAGTCGAGCACCCCGTAAATGACGATGCCGGTCAGGGACAGCAGCAACAGCGCCGCGAACATGCGCGGGATCGCGAGACGGTAGCCGGATTCGAGAATGCGGAAGGCGAGCCCGGTCTCGGCCCCGCCGGTGCCGGCGACAAACTCGGCGACGACCGCGCCGATCAGCGCCAGCCCGCCGCTGATCCGCAGCCCCGCGAGGAAATAGGGCAGCGCGGTCGGGATACGGAGAAAGCGCAATGTCTGACCCGGTGAGGCGCCGTACAGGCGGAATAGCGCCAACAGGTTGCGGTCGGCGCTGTTGAGGCCAACTGTTGTGTTCGAGACGATCGGAAAGAACGCGACGATCCAGGCGCACACCAGCAAGGCGAGAAACGGCTGCTTGACCCAGATGATGATCAACGGCGCGATCGCGACGATCGGCGTCACCTGCAGGACGACCGCGTAGGGAAACAGGCTGATCTCCAGCAGCCGCGAGCGCGAGAACAACAGCGCGATCGCCCCGCCGAACAACGCTGCCGCGGCGAGCGCCGCCAAGGTGATGCGCAACGTTACGAGCAACGAACCGAGCAGGCTCGGCCCGTCGGTCCACAGGCTCGCGGCAATCGCGCTCGGGGCCGGCAGGACATACGGCGGGATCTGGTCGATCCGCACGACGGCTTCCCACAGCGCGATCGCGATGAGGCCGATCGCGATCGGCGCCGTGATGCGCGCCAGGCGCGCAGCGAGGGCGCGGGTGGTTAGCATGCGCGCGGGTTGAGGCGATGCTGGCATTGTCCCCACCTAACTCTCCCCCGCTTGCGGGGAAGGGGACTGCATCGCGCTGGCGAGGGCGGCCGACACGGTGTCGCACATGCCGGCGTATTCCGGGCTGGTGCGGACCGCTCGCCGCCGCGGCGCGGGGAGAGCGACCGGCAGGTCGGCGACGATGCGACCGGGTCGCGCGCGCATCACGGCGATACGGGTGGACAGATAAACCAACTCGAAGACGCTGTGCGTGACGAACAGGATGGTCGGTCGGTGCGTTTCCCAAAGCTGCAGCAGGTCGTCGTTCAGCGCGTGCCTCGTGATCTCGTCGAGCGCGGCGAACGGCTCGTCAAGCAGCAGCAGATCGGGCTCGGTAACGAGGGCTCGCGCAATCGAAACGCGCATCCGCATACCGCCCGACAGTTGGCGCGGATAGGATTTCTCAAACCCGGCGAGGCCGACCGCGCGCAGCGCTTCGGCAACCCGGTCGCGTTCAGCGGCGCCGACCCGGCCAGCGATGCGGAACGGCAGTTCGACATTGCGCGCGACTGTGCTCCACGGCATCAAGGTCGGGTCCTGAAAGACAAAGCCGATGCGACCGGTCGGGATGCCGCATCCCGGCTCGGCGCCGCCGAGATGCACCGTGCAGCTTCCGGCCGAGGGCTCAGTGAGCCCGGCGACGATGCGCAGCAGCGTGCTCTTGCCGCAGCCCGAGGGGCCGAGCAGGCTCAGGAACTCGCCTGGGGCGACCGTCAGATCGACCCCGTCGAGCGCTTGTAATCCGGAGGCGAAGCGCTTCGCGGCCCCCTGCAAGACCAGGATCGGACCCGGCGCCGGCGCGGCTTCCGGGGTTACGGGCCGCGCCGGATCAGAACTGCCCGACAATCCCGACAAGACCCAACGCCAGCAGCACGAAACCGAGCAGCTCTGCGGTTGTCAGGCGTTCGCGAAAGAAGCGCCGCGACACGAGATAGCTGAAAAACAGCTCGATCAGGCCGAGCGTGCGCACGTTCGCGACCGGCTCCAGTGCCATCGCGGTGAACCAGCAGGCCGAGCCGATCGCCCCCATCGCCCCGGCCAGCATCGACACGCGCCACGCCAGCAGCACCGCGACAACGACGCGGCGCTGGCGCCAGAATAGATAGCCGCCGAGCAGGATCGTCTGCCAGGCCTGCGCCCAGACCAGCGAATAGGCTGCGGCCATAAGGATCGACGGCGTGTCGAGCGCCAGCGCCGCGCCGCGATACCCGACCGCCGCCAGCCCGAACGCCGTTCCCGAGCCGACCCCGAGCAGCGCCGCGCGCGAGGTCCAGCCGCCGGCAATCGCGCGCAGCGAGCGGTCGTCTTTCGGCAGCGACACGAGAATCACGCCGGCGGTGGCGATCAGGATCGCCGCCACCGAAAAGATCGTAATCCGATCACCGAGCAACACGAGGCCGAGTATCGCGATCTGCAGCAGCTCGGTCTTGGCGTAGGCGACGCCGAGCGCGAAATTGCGCTCCTCCATGCAGCGCAACAACAGCGCGGTGGCGGCGATCTGGCTAAGCGAGGCGACCAGTATCCACCACAGAAACGGCAGTGTCACCGGCGGCAGCGGTCCCGAGTTTGCGATAACGAGCCAGACGATGGCCAGCCACAGTGCCGCGAACGGCAGACCGTATAGAAACCGGACCAGCGTCGCGCCGAGCGCCCCGAGATCGCCGGTCAGGTGCCGCTGCGCGGCATTGCGCAGCGTCTGCGCAAACGCCGCGCCGATCGTGATCGGTATCCAGGCCCAGGAATACAGCAGGGTCTACCTTGCGGCCGGCGCCAGCGGATCGTAGGAGCCGGCGTCTGGCTGCAATTCCGCTTCGGTAAACCCCATCGCGGCGAGAAACGCCTCGCGCACCTCGGCTGGCTGTCCGGTCTGGAAGACGTAGCCCCGCAAGTTGCGGCGGCTGAACGGGTCGCGCAGGAACTGCTCGCGCGGGAAGCCCTCGATAAAGTTCTTGCGCTCGGCGACCGGCAACGGAATCGCGCGGTTGATTTCGGGGTCGCGGACGATGGCCTTGGGCTCCCGGCCCTGCCTCACCGCCTCGATGTCATCCAAAAAGCGGCGGCGCAGCATGACGATGCCGCGGTCGGAGGGAGCGAGATACTCCTTCGAGCGGTCGGCAACGCGGCCCTGCCCGACCCAGGTGACGAAATCCTGGTTCATCACATGGCTGGTGATCCAGCGGCCGTTCGCCGGGTCCGCGATCGGCCCCTTCCATGTCGGGATGCTGTTCTGGACATACGGCTCCCGCTCGTGCGGCACGCGGCTGAAGTGCCACATCACCGACAGCGTGTTCTCGTCATCTACCGGCACGCGGAATTCGACATGGTTGCCGGTGAATAGGCCGCAGGGCCACAGGCAGACGCGGCCGATCTGCCAGAGACGGTCGTTCTCGTCGGTGTCCTCGCGGATGCGCTTGTACTGGAAGCCGTACTCGAACTCGCTGAAATCGACCTTTAGGTGGCGCGGGGTGTAGGGGCCGGTCTTGCCGTCGAGCCGGATCGACCAGTTCGAATGGGTCCATTCGAAATGCACCGGGTCGATCGAATTCTCCTGGCATTGGAGCCAGTTACACGGGATCTCGGCGAGCACGATCTGGCGGAAGCCATTGGGCCAGGAAAAGAATTCCCAATTCGGCACGAGCGGGCGCGGCTCAGGCCCGAGATAGGCCCAGACAAGTCCGCCCAGTTCCGCGACCGGGTACGATTTGATGCGGATTTCGTCGCGCAGCCGCCGCTCCGGGTGGGCTATGTCCTCATAGGGCTGCGCGAGACAGGCGCCGTCACCGTCATAGAGCCAGCCGTGATAATTGCAGCGCAGGCCGCACTGCTCGACATAGCCGTAGCTGAGATCGGCGCGGCGGTGCCGGCAATGGCGGTCGAGCAGACCGAACCGGCCGCCCAAATCCTTGTAGAGGACGAGGTCTTCACCAAGCAGGCGAACCGGTTTCGTACCAGGCTCAGCAAATTCGCTGGCGCCGGCGAGCGGCCACCAGTAGCGGCGCAGCAATTCGCCCATCGGCGTGCTCGCGCCTGTCTGCGTCAGTACGTCCCAGCGGCTCCCCGGCTCGGATTTGCTTTCCGCCATGGTCGATTCCCTATCTGGCGTGCAGACCCGCTCGGATCGCCATCCGTCACGGCCGCTTTAGCCGGGCGCCGGCGAAGCGGTCGAGCAGGCGATCGGCTACGCGAGGGCTGACGAAGTGCCTGACATCTCCGCCGAGTGCGCCGATTTCCTTAACGAAACGCGACGAGATGAACTGGTAACGGTCGGAGGCCATCAGAAAGACGGTCTCGATATTCGGATTCAGGCGTGCGTTCATGCCCGCCATCTGAAATTCGTACTCGAAATCGGACACCGCGCGCAGACCGCGGATGATAACGCCGGCGCCGACCAACTCGGCGAAATGCATCAGGAGCGTGTCGAAAGCCCTCACCTCGATCCGCTCGGCGCCGCCGTTTTCGAGATGCTGCATCTCGTCGCGCACGATCTCGACGCGCTCGTCGGTCGAGAACAGCGGCCCCTTGGCGTCGTTGCGCGCGACGCCTAGCACGAGATGGTCCACGACATGCAGCGCGCGCCGGATGATGTCGTTGTGGCCGTTGGTGATCGGGTCGAACGTCCCGGGATAGACCCCGATGCGCCGCGTCATGCTATGTCCCCTTAAGTTGCGTCCGTACCCGGCTCGTCGGCGGCAGGTTCATCCGAATCGCCGTTGCCGTTACCATTCCCGTTTTCGTCTGCCACCTCGGGCAGGCGCGCGACCGAGACGACCCGTTCGCCGTCGCCGACCTTGAACACGACCACGCCGGCGCTGCCGCGCCGTGCGATGCGGATGTCGTGTACCGGCACGCGGATCACCATCCCGGTATCGGTCACCAGCATCAGTTGGTCGTTGTGCCCGATCGGGAATACCGCGACAATCGCGTCGCTTGCGGCGGCTCAGATCCATGTTATTGAGGCCCTGGCCGCCGCGCCCGGTGATGCGGTAGTCGTAGGCCGAGCTGCGCACGCCGAAGCCTTTCTCGGTGAGGCCCAGCACGAATTGCTCGCGCGCCGGCCAGATCGGCGAAGGTTTCCTCGGAGATCGCCGCTTCGCCGCCGTTTTCTCCGTCCTCTGGCTCGGGCGGCGGCTGATCGCCGTTCTGCGTCGCCGCCGCCTCGCTCTCCTCGCCCATCGCGCGTCGCCGGTCGCGCGCCATGCTCAGATACGCGTTGCGCATATCGGGCGCGACCTCCTCGTGCCGCAGGATCGACATCGAGATGACCCGATCCTCGCCCGAGCAGCCGGATGCCGCGCACCCCGACAGAAGACCGCCCGGCGAAAATCCGGACATCGGCAACCGGGAAGCGGATCGCCTTGCCGTTGCGGGTCGCGAGCAGCACGTCGTCAGCATCGGTGCAGGTCGCGACCGCGATCAGCCGGTCGTCGGCATCCTCGCCCTCGAATTTCATCGCGATCTTGCCGTTGGCCCTGATATCGGCGAAATCGCTGAGCGCATTGCGCCGCACGCTGCCTTTAGCGGTGGCGAACATCACGGTCAGATCGGCCCAGCTCTCCTCGTCCTCGGGTAGCGGCATGACGGTCGAGATCGTCTCGCCCTCGCCGAGCGGCAGCAGATTGACCATCGGGCGGCCGCGCGCCTGCGGCGTGCCGAGCGGCAGACGGTACACCTTGAGCTTGTAGACCCGCCCCAGCGAGGTAAAGAACAGCATCGGCGCCAGGGTCGAGGCGACGAATACCTCGGAGAGGAAATCCTCCTCGCGGATCGCCATGCCGGCGCGGCCACGACCGCCGCGGCGCTGCGCCCGATACGTCGACAGCGGCACGCGTTTGATGTAGCCGGCGTGGCTGACCGTGACGACCATATCCTCGCGCTGGATCAGCGCCTCGATATCGGCCTCGAACTCGACATCCTCGATTGTCGTGCGGCGCGGGTTGGCGAACTGGGTCTTGATCGCCAGCAGCTCGCCGCGCAGTACCTCGATCAGCCGTGTGCGCGAGCGCAGGATTTCGAGATAGCCGGCGATTTCCTGGACGAGTTCCCGAAGCTCGTCGGCGATCTTCTCGCGTTCGAGCCCGGTCAGGCGCTGCAGCCGCAGATCGAGGATCGCGCGGGCCTGCTCGTCCGACAGCTGGTAGGTGCCGTCGGCGGCAAGCGCGCCGCCGGTCGAGCCGACCATCTCGATCAGCGGCCCGATATCGCCGGAAGGCCAACGCCGCCCGACAAGCCCGGCGCGCGCGTGCGCCGGATCGGGGGCGGCGCGGATCAGCGCGATGATCTCGTCGATATTGGCGACCGCGACCAGGAGGCCGACCAGGATGTGCGCCCGCTCGCGCGCCTTGTTCAGCAGGTAGGTCGTGCGCCTTGTGATGACCTCCTCGCGAAACGCGATAAAGGCCACGATCACCTCGCGCAAAGTCATCTGCTCGGGACGCCCGCCGTTCAGCGCGAGCATGTTGACGCCGAAGCTGGTCTGCAGCGCGGTGTGGCGATAGAGCTGGTTCAGCACGATCTCGGCCTCGGCGTCGCGCTTCAGTTCGATGACGAGACGCACGCCGTCGCGGTCGCTCTCGTCGCGCATGTCGGCGATGCCCTCGACGAGCTTCTCGCGGACGCATTCGGCGATGCGTTCCTGCAGCTTCGCCTTGTTCACCTGATACGGCATCTCGGTGAACACGATCGCGTCGCGCTCCTTGCGGACCTCCTCGATGTGGTGCCGGGCGCGCAGCACGATGGCGCCGCGGCCGGTCTGATACGCCGCCGCGGTGCCGGCGCGGCCGATGATGATGCCGCCGGTCGGGAAATCCGGCGCCGGCACCAGCTCCATCAGCTCGGCGACGGTGATCGCCGGGTTGTCGAGATAGGCGCAGCAGGCGTCGATGACCTCGCCCAGATTGTGCGGCGGGATGTTGGTCGCCATGCCGACCGCGATGCCCTGCGCGCCGTTGACCAGCAGGTTCGGGAAACCGGCCGGCAGGACCTTCGGTTCGCGCTCGGTCTCGTCGTAGTTCGGCTGGAAATCGACCGTGTCCTTGTCGAGATCGGCGAGCAGCGCCTCGGCGACGCGCGCCAGTCGCGCCTCGGTGTAGCGGTAGGCCGCCGGCGCGTCGCCGTCCATCGAGCCGAAATTGCCCTGGCCGTCGATCAGCGGCAGGCGCATCGAGAAATCCTGCGCCATCCGCACCATCGCGTCGTAGATCGCGGATCTCGCCATGCGGATGGTATTTGCCGATCACGTCGCCGACGATGCGCGCCGATTTGCGATAGCCGCGGTTCCAGACATTGCCGTTCGTCTGCATCGAATAGAGGATGCGGCGATGCACCGGCTTCAGCCCGTCGCGCACGTCGGGCAGCGCGCGCGACACGATCACGCTCATCGCGTAATCGAGATACGAGCGCCGCATCTCCTCTTCGATCGTGATCGTCGAGATGTCGGGGCCGGCAGGCGGCGGGGCGGGAGGCGACGAGGTAACGGCCAAGGCTGTGCGTCTGGTTTGCTGTTGTGATGCGAAAATCGCGGCCGAGCCGACGCCGGAATCCGGCCGCTGCCGCGATCTATAGATGGTTACGGCCTGTGAAATTACCGCATTTCGCAGCTGCGAACAAACGCTTCGGCCGAATTTGTGACAGCGGCGCGACATTGGACGCAGCGTGTATCCTCGGCTTTCTTTAGCTCGGCGACGGCGCGGGCAGTTTCGTTGCCGCGGCCGGTCTCCGCGGCCGACGCAAGGCGCTGCACCGCCGGATAATCGGTCTTTCCCGAGCCGAGCAGCGGCAGCGCGACCCCGGCGATGATGTCGCGCGGAATCGCGAGTTCCGGCAGGCGCTCGCGCTGCGCCGCCTCGATCAGCGCCTCGCGGCGAATCGCCGGCGCTTCGCTGACCAGCACCAGCCGCTCGCCGCGGCGCGCGTCCGGCAGCGCGACGACGGCGTGCCGCCATTCCGGATAAGCGGCGCGTCGCGATGCGCTCGGCGGTCGCGAGCGACACCATCTCGCCGGCGATTTTCGCGAACCGCTTGGCGCGGCCGACGATCGTGACAAAGCCTTCGTCGTCGATGCGCACGATGTCGCCGGTATCGTGCCAGCCGTTCTCGGGCGGCTGCACGATCCCGGGCCGGTCGGCGCGCAGATAGCCCGACATCACGTTCGGCCCGGCCAGCAGCAGCACGCCGTCAGCGTCGATGCCGGGGACGGGCTCGAGCCGGTGCTCGCATCAGCGGCAGCAGCCGGCCGACCGTGCCGGCCTTGAAATGCATCGGCGTGTTGATGGCGATGACCGGCGAGCATTCGGTGACGCCGTAGCCTTCGAGGATGCGCTTGCCGAACCGCTCGGCCCAGATCCGCCGCGTTTCCTCGCGCACCGGCTCGGCGCCGGCGAAAACATAGCGCAGCGCGTAGAAATCATACGGGATTGGCGGCCCGCGCATAGCCGGCGAGGAACGTGTCGGTGCCGAACAGCACGGTGGCGCCGATGTCGTAGGCCAGCTCGGGAATGATCCGGTAATGCAGCGGCGACGGGTACAGGAACACCCGCACGCCCGACAGCAGCGGCAGCAGGAACCCGCCGGTCAGACCGAAGCTGTGGAACATCGGCAGCGGATTGAGCAGATGGTCGGCCGGGCTGTAATCGACCCGCGCCGCGAGCTGCCGCCGGTTCGCGAGCAGATTGGCGTGGCTCAGCACGACCCCTTTCGGGGCGCCCTCCGACCCCGAGGTGAACAGGATCACAGCCGGATCGGATGCTTCGATGCCGAGGCGGCGATGCCGCGCCCCGGCGATCACAGGCGCAACCAGGCCGTAGAGCTTGTCCGCACGCCCCGAGCCGTGCGCGCAGGTCCTCGAGCCAGACGATCTCGACCGCATCGGCCAGCGCCGCCGCCAGCGCGTCGAGCTTTGCCAGCTCGATAAAGCGGCGCGAGGTGATGACGATGCGCAGCTCGGCCGTGCGGCACGCCGACAGCACGCGATCGACGCCGGACGTATGGTTCAGCATCGCCGGGACGCGGCCGGTCGCCTGCAATGCAAGAAACGCCACGCCGGCGGCGATCGAATTCGGCACCATCACCCCGACCGCCTCGCCGCGAGCCGGTGCGGCGGGCCAGCCGCCGGCCGAGCACGAGGCTCGTCGCGATCGACGCGGTTGTAGCTGAGCGGCCCGCCGGTCGGGTCGGCCATGATCGGATGGCTGCCGCCATGGGCGGCGCGGGCCGCGAGCAGCGCGGCGAACAAGCTCGGCGGATCGGGCCGGCGCGCCATCATGTCCGACATCGCGTCGTAGAGCAGGAGCCCGGCCCGGTGACGGCGCGCCCGGCCGCGCAGCTCCGGCCGGGATCGCCAGGCGGCGCGGCTCGTAGAGCGTGATCGTCACCTTCGGGAACCAGCGCCGCCGCAGCCTGCCGCCGTGGCGCGCCAGGCGCGAAAACGGCGTGAACTCGACCCCGTCGATCCGCACCGGCAGGACCGGCGCGTCGCCCTTGTCGGCGATCAGCGCCGGCCCGTCATAGATCTTCATCAGCGCGCCGCCGGTGACGTTGAGCCGTCCCTCGGGGAAGATCACGCATTGCCGGCCGTCGCGCAGCGCCCGGATCAGCGACTTCGTCGCCATCGGCCGCGTCGGGTCCATCGGGAAGATGTCGGCGCCGGCGAGCAGCGGCCGCACCCACCATTTCGCGGCCTGCGCCGTGTCGATCGCGAACATCGGATAGCCCGGCAGAAAGGCGGCGATCAGCGGCCCGTCGAGATAGGAGACGTGATTGGGCACGATGACGACGCGCTCGCCGGCCGCCGCGAGATGCTCCACGCCGCGCAGCTCGACCCGATAGGCGAGCCGCAAGACGATGCGCGCCAGCAGCCGCAGCGTGTCCTGCGGCAGCAGCCGGCAGATCCACAGCGCCACGCCGGCGTTCAGGATGCCGAGGATCAGCCAGAGATCGCGGCGTGCGAAAGCCCGACGACAGCAGCAAGGCCGTGACCGCGGCGGCGGCGGTCATGAACAGCGCGTTCATGATGTTCAAGGCCGCGATCGTGCGCGCCCGCGCCGCCTCGTCGCTGCGGCGCTGGATGATCGCGTAGAGCGGCACGATGAACAGGCCGCCGCAGATCGCGATCAGGGTCAGATCGACAAAGATGCGCAGCCCGGTAAAGCCCGACAGGAACGCGACGACGCCGAGCAGTTCGCCTCCCGTCGGCGGAACCGCCGCCATGCTGGCCAGCGCGAGGTCGAGCGAAAAGACCGCCATGCCGAGCGCCGCGAGCGGCACGTAGCGGGCGCTGACCTCGCCCTGCATCAGCCGCCCGCACAGCACCGAGCCGACCCCGATCCCGATCGAGAACGCGGCGAGGAACAGGGTCACGACGCCGGTGCCGGCGCCCAGCGTCTCCTTCGCGAAAGCCGGGATCTGCGACAGGAACACCGCGCCGACCAGCCAGAACCACGAGGCGCCGAGGATCGACAGCTTGACGGCGCGGCTGCTCCCAGGCGTGGCGCAGGATCGCCGCGGTCGCGCTGACCGGATTGCGGCTGAGGCGCAATCCCGGCGACGGGGCCGGGGCGGGCGGCACACGCAGGCTCGCGACGAACCCGGCCGACCGCGCACAGGACCAGCAGGAGGCAGGCCGCCTCGGTGCCGCGGTCGAGCGCGACGGCGATGCCGCCGGCGATCGTCCCGAACAGGATCGCGAGAAACGTGCCGCCTTCGAGCAGCGCGTTGCCGTCGACCAGCTCGTCGGGGTGCAGATGCTGCGGCAGCAGCGCGTAGCGCACCGGGCTCGAAAACGTCACCTGGACGCCGAGCAGGAACAACACGACAAACGACAGCGCCATGCTGCCGACGAGCAGCGCGAGGGCGGCGGCCAGCACGGTCGCCAGCTCGGCGGCTTTCAGGATCCGCAGCAGGCGCGCGCGCTCGTAGCGGTCCGCCAGCTCGCCGGCCAGTGCCGAAAACATGAAATAGGGCGCGATCAGCATGCCCCCGGCGAGCGCCGACAACACGCCGGGGTCGAGCGCGGTCTGCATCGTCGCGCCGAACGTGACGAGCATGATAAAGGCGCTCTTGAACAGGTTGTCGTTGATCGCGCTGGTCGCCTGCACCGCGAACAGCGGCATGAAGCGGCGGGCGCGCAACAAATCGATCTGCCTGCTCACGTGAACTCCCCAGCGAAACGGCGCGCGCGATTATAGCCGATCACGGCTTTGTAGGATGGGCTGAGCGACAGCGAACCCCATGCTGAAGTGGTTCGGCCCATCCGCATGGGCTCCGCGCTGCTCAGCCATCCAACGGCGCTTTACCGATACCGCCGCGGAACGGCGCCATGGCCTCAGGATCGCCGCTCCCGTAGACTTGAAACTTGGCCGGCGTCCAGGAAGGGTGTCCATGCGTCACGGCTTGGCTGGTATCGATCATGTGATTGTCGCGGTGCGCGACCTCGAAGGCGCGCGTGCCGGCTGGGCGCGACTCGGCTTCGTTCCGACCCCGCGTGGCCGCCACGTCGGGCAGGGTACGGCCAATTATTGCATAATGTTTGGCCGCGACTATCTCGAACTGCTCGGCTTCGCAGAACCCGACGAACACAGCGTGCGCCTGCAAGAGTTTCTCGAACGGCGCGAGGGGCCGATGCGCGTCGCGTTCGCGCCTGAAGGTTCGGTCGAGGAGGTCGCCGGGGCGATGGCGGCATTGGGTCTGCATCCGGGCGAGCCCCGCGACCTCGGCCGCCAGCTCGAACTGCCGGAGGGCGCCGTCATCGCCGCGCTTTTCGCTGTTGAGCCTGCCGGCGGACGAAACTCCGGCGCTCGACTGTTTTGTCTGCGGCCACCTGACCCCGGAACTCGTCCGCCGCCCGGAGTGGCTCGCGCACCCTAACGGCGCGCTCGGCGTCCTGAGCCTCTACTTGATCGCCGAGGATACCGCGGCGCTGCTGCCGGCCTACGACCGGCTGTTCGGCCTGCACGAGGTCACGACAACCGACGCCGTCGCCTGCGTCCGGGTCGGGTCGCACCGGATCCTGTTCTCGACCCCGGACGATTTCGAGACGATGCACCCAAGCGCCGAACTGGACTCCGACTTTACGACGCCGGGCATTGCCGCGATCGAACTTGCAACGGCGGATATCGCCCGGACTGCCGATTACCTGCGTCGGCAGCAAGTCGGTTTTGTCACCCTCCCAGACGGCCGCCTCGCGGTGCCGGCCCGTGAGGCAAACGGCACAATGCTGTTTTTCGTCGAAGGCAAAGGCTGAAACCACAGGCTCCGGTTCCGCTCAGTGAGCGAGCAGCACCGCGAGCGGCGCCGCTTCCAGCACGCGCTGCGTGAAGCCGCCAAACACCCATTCCCGCAACCGGCTGTGACCGTAGCCGCCCATCACGAGCAGACTGGCATTGCTCGGCACTGCAGTGAGCAGCGTCTCCACCGGCTCGCGGCTCGAGCGGAGAAAAACGTGCCGCGCCTGCAACCCGTGCCAAGCGAGATTGTGGACAAGGCGGTCGGAACCCTCGTCGCGATCGCCCTCATCGACGGTCATGACAATGATCTCGCTCGCCTGCTTCAGAAACGGCATCGCCGCCGCGACCGCATGGACGGCTTGCGGCGTCGCTTTCCAGGCGATCGCGACGGTGCCGCCGATCAGCGGCCGTGATGCCTTTCCGGCCGGGATCAGCAGCGGGCGTCCGGTCTCGAGCAAAGCGGCTTCGAGCACCATACGGTGGGTGACATCGTTCTCCTCGGCGCGCGCGGCTACGATCAGGTCGGCAAACATCCCGAGCGCCGCGACCGAGCGGGCATCGTCGCCGGTTTCGACATGCCACTGCACCGATGGTGATGCGATTTGGTCGGGCGCCGGCGCATCGAGAACCGGCACGTTCTCGCGGGCCGAGAAATCGTCGAACCATCGTTTGACGGTGGCCTCACGTTCCGCCGCATCGCTCGCGATCTGATCGATGAGGCTTGTCATCACCGCGTCCCCCACGATCGCGGCGTCGATCGGATCGACCCGAACATGCAGCACGTCGATATGCGCCGAGAACGCACGCGCAATCGTCAACGCCGTCTCGAGCATTGCCGGGTCGCTAGGATCACCTGAAGCCGGGGCGAGAATTGCCTTTATCGTGGCAGCCATTATCGGCCCCTTTGTTTCGCCGGCCCTGCCGTTTCCGGGCTGGAGGAGTTCGTCGCGGCCGACATATTCGGCGAGGCGCGTCAGCGCGCCTTGACCTCGATCAACCCGGCCTCGACCGCGCTCGGCCAATCTCTTGGCAGCGGATGAACGGCGCACACGCGGCAGAGCTGCGCCGCGTGCCCGATCGGCCCTGGCCGCGACCCCGTGTGCTGGTTGGCGAAAGCGGAGGCACCGATATAACGCGTGACGTTACCGCCTTTGACAACTTATCGCCCGGTCCGGGAGCGTCATCAGGCGCGACCTGGGCATGCGCGACCTGGGGCGTGCGGCCCGGTGAAGTTCTACTCACTGAACCGACTGCAGTCGTGAAGCCATGGCTGTGGGCAGGCTCTGCGTGTCCCAGGCCGCACCGTGAACCGCATCGCTGCGGCGGCCGAGCCAGCAGGAAAGCTGTCGCTTAGACTAGGTCTGCGGCTCCAGGTCGATCGAGTACGATTTCTTACCCGCGAGATCGTGCAGCGACACGGACATGACCTCATGTATCTCCGTCGATCCGGCCAATGCCATAGAACTGCAAGCCGTCGAACGGCGAGCGATTTTGCTTCATTCCCTGCGGCACGCCGACGAACTTGACCTCGGGCCGAACGTCACGCGCCCGACATCTTGCAAGTGTTCGAGGTCGGCACCGCGACGATGATGGCCGCGAAGGGCGCGATCAAGCCGGTCTACGAGCTGATGAAGGACACCGGCGAAAAGTTCGACCCGGATTCGTACCTATCGGCCGTCACAGCCTATTGCAGTATCAAGGAGGGCAAGATGCTCTCCTTTCCGTTCAACAGCTCGATGCCGGTCACGTATTGGAACAAAGAGCTGTTCAAGAAAGCCGGTCTCGATCCGGAGAACCCGCCGAAACCTGGCCCGAAACGTTCGAGGCGGCAAAGAAGCTGCGCGCGGCCGGCGTGCCGTGCGGCTTTACGGCGACCTGGATCAGCTGGACGCAGATTGAGAATTTCAGCGCCTGGCACAACCGACCGATCGCGTCGGAGGCGAACGGGCTCGGTGGTCCGGCCGCGAAACTCGAATTCAACAACGATTTGGTCGCGCGCCATGTCGCTAATCTGGCCGCAGCGCAGAAGGACAACAGCTTCTCCTATGCCGGGCGCGAAACCCAACCCGCTGCGAAATTCATCGCCGACAAGTCCGGCATGATCCAGGAATCGTCGGTTCGGGTCGATACCCGCGTCAGCGCGGCCCGAATGCGGCGAGTAGGCGGCGTGTCGCTTCTTCGGGGTCGGCGGCGCGCATGATCTCGCCCATCACCGCTATCCCGCCCGCCCCCGCCGCGAGGCAGGCGGCGATGTTGCTCTCGTCGATGCCGCCGAGCGCGACCACCGGGCCGGGGGCGAGAAGCGCGGCCTCGGCGAGCGCGTTGAGCCCGACCGCGGGCCCATAACCGGGTTTGCTTTGCGTCAGAAAGATCGGGCTCAGCGTGGCGTAATCGGCGCCGGCCGCGAGCGCTGCGGCGGCCTCCTGAGGCGCATGCGCCGACACCCCGATCAGCCCCGATGGGAGCAGTGGCCGCGCCGCCGCCGGGTCGCCGCCGCCGGGCAGGTGCACCCCGCCCGCTCCTGTCGCGACCGCCGCCTCGATATCCTCATGCACCGTCACCGTCGCGCCGCAGCGCCGCCCCACCGCAACAATCGCCCGCAGCAGTTCGCGCTGCTCGGATGGGGGCAAATCCTTCTCGCGCAGGCTGAACCAGCGGCAGCCGCCGCGAAACACCGCCTCGGCGATCTCGAGCAGCGGGCGCGTCGCCTGCCTCCGATCGGAAATGACGAGCAGCGGCGGCGACGGGAGCGTCACGCACCGCGCGCCTCCTGGATCGCCTGCCAGACGCGCTCCGGCGTCGCCGGCATGTCGATGTTGCTTATGCCGTATTCCGACAGCGCATCGACCAGCGCGTTCATCACCGATGGCAGCGCGCCGGCGCAGCCGGCCTCGCCACAGCCCTTCGCGCCGAGCGGGTTCGTCGTGGCCGGCACTGGATGGCTCGCGTGCCGGAACAGCGGCGCGTCATCGGCGCGCGGCATCGCGTAATCCATGTACGACCCGGTCAGGAGCTGCCCGTCTTCGTCGTACACCGTCTGCTCGCGCAAGGCCTGCCCGATGCCCTGCACGATCCCGCCATGCGCCTGGCCATCGACCAGCAGCGGGTTGATGACGACCCCGAAATCGTTGACGAATGTCTATTTCGCCACCTCGGCGATGCCGGTCTCCGGATCGACCTCGATTTCGGCGATATGGCAGCCGTTCGGGAAGGCCGACGGCGGTCCGTCATAGATTTCCGCGACATCGAGCGATTGCGGCAGGTCGGCCGGCAGTTCCAGCCCCTCGCGGATCCTCGCGGCCAGCTCCATAATACCGATGGCACGGTCGGTGCCCGCGATGACGAAGCGGTCGGCGCGGAATTCGATGTCGGCCGCCGCCGCTTCGAGCACATGCGCCGCGATCTGCTTGCCGTTCTCGACAACCTTCTCGCCGGCCCGGACGATCGCGTTGCCGCTGACGATCATCGATTTCGACCCGCCGGTGCCGCCGCCGGCGATCAGCTGGTCGCTGTCGCCCTGCACCAGCTTGATGCGCCGGAACGGGATGCCGAGCCGTGTCGCCAGGACCTGCGCGAACGGCGACCAGTGCCCCTGACCGTAATCCAGGGTGCCGGTAACGATCGTGACATCGCCGTTCGGCTCGAAGCGGATGCCGCCCATCTCGCGGCCTGGCGGCCCTGTCAGTTCGAGATAATCACTGATGCCGCGTCCGCGCAATTTCCCCCGTGCCCGGCTCTCTTCCCTGCGCGCCGGAAATCCGTCCCAATCGGCCAGCGCCAGCGCCTTGTTCAAGAGATTGGTGAAATCGCCGCTGTCATAGGTCGTGCCGTTCGGCGCCTTGTACGGCATGTCCTCGGGGCGGATATGGTTCCTGCGGCGCAGTTCGACCCGGTCGATACCCATCTCGCGTGCCGCCGTATCGACCAGCCGCTCCATATAGTAATTCGCCTCGGGCCGGCCGGCGCCGCGATAGGCCCCGACCGGCGTCGTGTTCGTGAACACGCATTTCGTGTTCACCTCAATCAGCGGCGTCCGGTAGACGCCCAGCGTGTTGCGCTGCGCGTTGCGGGTCGAGGGTCCGGGCGCGCCATAGGTTGCCCCGAGATTGCCGTAACCGGTCAATCGCACGGCGAGGAAATTGCCCGCGGCGTCGAGCGCCAATTCGGCTGTCATGTCGTGGTCGCGGCCATGCGTATCGGAAACAAAACTGCCGGAGCGGTCGTCGGTCCATTTGACCGGACGCCCGAGTTCGCGCGCGGCGTGCAGCATGCAGTAGTATTCCGACATGTTCGGCTGCTTCATGCCAAACGAGCCACCGACCCGGTCGGTAATGACCCGCACCTTGTCGCGCCCGACCCCGAGCACGCCGGCGATGTAGTTGCGGAACCCGAACACGCCCTGATTGCCGACATGAACCGTGAAATGCTCCGTGGCGGGGTCGTATTCGACCAGCGCGGCGCGCGGCTCGATCGGGTTGACGACGATGCGGTTGTTGCGCAGCTCGATCTTTGTGACGTGCGCGGCGCGCGCGAAGGCGGCGGCAACGGCTTCGGTGTCGCCGAAGTGGAAATCGAGACCGACATTGTTCGGCACGTCGTCATAGAGTTGCGGCGCACCGGGCGCGTCGGCCTCGGACGGCTCGGTGACGGCGGGCAGCGGCTCGATGTCGAGTTCGACCGCCTCGGCCCCGTCCTTCGCCGCAGCGAAGCTGTCGCCGATCACTGCCGCGACTGCCTCCCCGACATGCCGCACCTTGTCGGTCGCCAGCGCATGGCGCACCGGCTGCAGCATCGGCGTGCCGTCGCGATTATTCATGACCTGCCGCGCCGGCAACGGCCCGATGCCGCCCGCCTCCAGATCGGCCGCCGTATACACCGCCAGCACGCCCGGGACCGTGCGCGCCGCCTCGGTATCGATCCCGCGGATGATGCCGTGCGCATAGGGGCTGCGCACGATCCAGCAATAGACCTGATCCGCCAGGTTCCAGTCGTCGGAATACTTGCCTTCGCCGCGCAACAATACCGGGTCCTCGGCACGCGGCACCGGCTGGCCGATCGCGAACCGGTCGTCGACCCCAAGCTCAACGGCATCGATATAATCGTTCATGCGGCCCTCTTGATCTGTCGGCGACCCGCACCGGTCGCGGCGGCGCTGGCCTCAGCGTCGAACCTGGCACGAGCATATAGGCATCGCCCGCCGGAGAAGGACTGAAAACTGAGATCGGCAAGCCGGCGGCCGCGGTCGTGACAGAAGACAGGCCTCCGGTTATCGTCTCCGAATTGCAATCGGGTGCGCCGTGAGCGGACCATCCCGGCGAAAACCGGACGCGAGGCCAGGATAAATGCCGGCCAGTTGCGCGCCGCCGCTGGAGCGCGGGAGTCCTTCATGCATCGACGCGATTTGCTCAAGGGGTTTGCCGCGGCCGGAGCCGTGGCTGCCTTCGGACGGGGTTCGCGAGCCGCGCCGGCGGGATGGCGCCGGTTCGAGATCATCTACCAGATCGATCTCGCGACCGAACGGAAACCGGCGCGGCTGTGGGTGCCGGTGCCGCAGGATGCGCTAGACTATCAGCGGGTAATCGACCTCACGTGGCGTTCGCCGGTCGCCGCGTCCGTCCTCTGGGAGGAGGCCACGCGCGCCCCAATGGTTGCGGCGGCATGGAGCGAACCGACGCCGCCACGAAAGATCGAGGTCACGGCGCGGGTCGCGACGCGAAACCGCAGCGGTTTCTCGGCTGACGGCTCGCGCGAAGAACTTGCCGAATATTTGCGTGGCACCGCGAGTTCGCCGACAGACGGCATCGTGCTGGCAAAGGCGCGCGAGATCGTCGGCGGTCGCACCCAGCCGCTCGATAAGGCACGAGCGATTTACGACTGGATTGTCGACAACACGTTCCGTCGCGCCGAGACCCGCGGGTGCGGCCTCGGCAACATCGAGTTCATGCTGAAAACCGGCGACATGGGCGGCAAATGCGCCGACATCAACTCGCTGTTCGTCGGGCTGGCGCGCGCCGCGGGACTGCCGGCGCGCGATGTCTTCGGCGTCCGGGTCGCCAATTCTGGCGTCTCGAAGTCGCTCGGGAAATCGGGCGACATCACCAAGGCCCAGCATTGCCGCGCCGAGGTCTTCATCGATGGCAAGGGGTGGCTTCCGGTCGACCCGGCCGACATGCGCAAGGTGGTTCCCGAAGAGCAGGTCCCGCTCGACAGCGACAAGGTCAAGGCGCTGCGGGAGCGGCTATTCGGCAATTGGGAGATGAACTGGGTCGGCTTCAATTATGCCCGGGATTTCGTTCTGCCCGGGCAGAAGGAGGGACCGATCGGCTTTCTGATGTATCCCTATGCCGAAACCCCGGACGGAAGCGTCGATTCGCTCGATCCTGCGAATTTCGCCTATACGATCGCCGCGAGGGAGATCACCTGACGCCGGCGGGTGAGACCGACGATCCGCTGTCAGATTGGCGGGGGACCGATCAGCGCGCTGTAGCCGCTCCAGACGATCTGGACACCGATACAGAGCAGGATAAAGGCCGACAGGCGTATCAGCACGTTGATCCCGCTCTCCCCGAGCATTCTGACCATGCGGTCGGCGAAACGGTAGCAGAAGAAGATGGTCGCCGCGATGGCCGCGAGGCCGACAACGGCTCCAGCGATCAACAGCGCCATCGGACCGAAACTGTCAATGCCCCGTGGGCGTTGCGCCCCCAGCGCGATGGCAACCGCGATCGATCCGGGTCCAACGGTCAGCGGCATCGTCAGCGGATAAAACGCATCGTCCGGCCCGCGCTGCGCGACATTGGCGGCTGCTTCGGTCGGCTCGACGCCGTCGCGCAGCATCCGCCAGCCGAACGAGGCCACAACCAGCCCGCCGGCCACCCGCAGCACCGGGATCGTAACCCCGAAGAACTGCAGCAGGTGCGAGCCGACAAACAGCGAGACGAGCAGCAGCACGAACCCGTTGACCGCGACCCGATAGGCCAGCGCATGGCGGGCCGGTTCGGTGTGGTTCGCGGTCAGGGCGAGGAAGATCGGGGCGTTGCCGACCGGGTTCACGATCGGGAACAGCCCGGCATAGACGAGCAGAAATGCCTGGGCGACCTCGTCCATTCGGGCTCCGTTGCGCGGTGCCGGCTTGCCGGCGTCGGCGGCAGCATATAACCAAGCACCGGCTTGCAGCAGAAATCGAAGATCCGCCCGGTGAGCGACCCGGAACCGCCAACCCCGCTCGGCCTGTTGCGTCGCGTCTTCGGCTATCCGAGCTTTCGCGGTCAGCAGCAGGAGATCATCGAGCATGTCGCATCCGGCGGCGACGCGATCGTGCTGATGCCGACGGGCGGCGGCAAATCGCTGTGCTATCAGCTGCCGTCCCTGCTGCGTCCCGGGGTCGGCGTCGTCGTCTCGCCGCTGATCGCGCTGATGAAGGATCAGGTCGACGCGCTGCGCCAGGCCGGCGTGCGCGCCGCCGCGCTCAACTCCGCGCTGCCCCCCGGCGAATCCGCCGCGATCGAGCGGGCGCTCCGCGACAACGCGCTCGACCTGCTCTATGTCGCGCCCGAGCGGCTCGCGCTGCCGCATTGCCTCGATATGCTGGCAGCGCTGCCGGATCGCGCTGTTCGCGATCGACGAGGCGCATTGCATCTCGCAATGGGGCCACGATTTCCGCCGCGACTACCAGGCGCTCGGCATTCTTAAAGACCGGTTTCCGCATACACCGCTGATCGCGCTGACCGCGACCGCCGACGAGCCGACCCGCCGCGACATCGCCGAGCGGCTGCATCTCGAAGCGGCGCCGCTGTTCGCCGCCGGCTATGACCGCCCGAACCTGTTCTACCGCGTCGTGCCGAAGCGCAGCCCGCGTGACGACCTCCTTGCGCTTTATCGAGGACGAGCATCCCGGCGATGCGGGCATCGTCTATTGCATGACCCGCCGCGCGGTCGAGGAGACGGCCGAATTCCTGACACGGCACGGCCGCGACGCGCTGCCCTACCATGCCGGCCTCCCATCCGAGATCCGCGCCCGCAATCAGGAGCGCTTTCTGCGCGAGGAAGGGATAACTATTGTCGCGACGGTCGCGTTCGGCATGGGCATCGACAAGCCCGAATGTCCGCTTTGTCGCGCATCTCGACGCGCCGAAAAACCTCGAAGCCTATTACCAGGAGACAGGACGCGCCGGCCGCGACGGATTGCCGGCCGACGCCTGGATGGCCTACGGCATCGGTGACGTGATGAATTTGCGCCGCCTCGTCGAGGCCAACGACATTGACGAGCGCCAGCGCCGCATAGAGCGCCAGAAGACCGAGGCGCTGATCGGATTCTGCGAGACGGTCGGCTGCCGCCGTCAGGCCCTGCTCGGCTATTTCGGCGAGCGCGACCGGCCGCCCTGCGGCAATTGCGACAACTGCTCGCGACCCGCCCGAAAGCTGGGACGGCACCGTCGCCGCGCAGAAGGCGTTGTCGGCCGCCTACCGCACCGGCGAGCGTTTCGGCGCGCACCATCTCGCCGACGTCCTGGTCGGCAACAAGACCGAGCGTGTGACCCGCTTCGGCCACGATCGCATCAAGACATTCGGCGTCGGCGCCGAGCTCGACGGGCGCGCCTGGCTTTCCGTGATCCGCCAGTTGGTCGCGCAAGGCCAGCTGCTGCCCGATCCGGAAGGCCACGGCGGGCTGATGCTTGGCGCGAACGCACGCACGGTGCTGCGCGGCGAGACCCCGATCCGCTTCCGCACCGAAGCGAAGCGGGCGCCGCGCCGCAAATCTTCACCGGCCGAAAGATCCTTCGCAACCCTCGACCCGGCAGGCCGACGCCCTATGGACCGCGCTGCGCGCCTGGCGTCTCGACGAAGCCCGCCGCCAGGAGGTCCCGCCCTACGTGATCTTCCACGACGCAACACTGATCGAAATCGCCCGCCGCCGCCCGGCGACCCTGGCCGCGCTCTCGACAATCCCCGGCATCGGCCGCAGCAAACTCGACCGCTACGGCGCGGCGCTGCTCGCGGTGATCGGCGGTGCGCCTAAGGGCGGATGATCCAAGTGTATCTACCATAAACCATAAACCCGTTTCCTAAAGACGGCGGGCTAAGGGTTGTTTCCGCCCTAAATCGCCGCGTAGCGTTCGATGACGGTTCTGTCCTCGCTCAGCTGCAACGCGGTGATGCTGCGTTGCCTCGCCAGGGCGGAATGGCGTCGCGCGGCTTCCCGGAACTCCTCGGACCCGAGACGCGACAGGCTCCTTAATGCTTTCTGCAAACGGATGCCGACTTCAAGCGTACCGGCGCCGTCCCGCGCGATCGGGCCAAATGCGTCATCGAACAGATCGCTATCTGCAATTGCGGGCACGAAAACATTTCTATGTTCGATTTTTGATTCGCACGGTTCACGATCTTCCGCCCAGATCGATAGTATGCGGACGATGCGGCCTATGATGTCGATCGCCGTCCCCGGATCGTTTACTCCCGGCGATAGGGCTCGCGATGCAATTTCCGAAAGCACGATCAGACCGAATCGAGGGTCCTGTTCAAAAGATCGTACCTTCCCGATCAGAAACGCCTTTACCAGCTCCCGACATTCCTCTTCGTTCGGCGGCCATGTAACAAAAGCCAGCGGTTGGCCTGTCTCGGCGAATGCTCCCGGCAGACGCGTGACATAAACCGATCCGCCCGCCCGCTCTGCGACGCGCGAAAGGGAGTCTATGTCCAGGTGCTGAACATAACCGAATTTATCGCTATTCAGCGGAACGGCGGAAGGTGGAACGGTTTGCATCGGTTGGCAATCGAGGTAGGGACGCAGCCATCGTGCTCGCATTGCATCCGACGCCGCCTTCTCGACCTTTTCGATTGTCTCGCCAAGGCGGCCAATCCGGGACAGATAATCGATCCATCGAAAAAACGTAATGAGAACCAACGCCACGACGATCAGCGTCACAAAAAACAATATTGCCCGGCCGCCCGCGCCGTAAAAATGCGTGTTCAGCGCTATGATGCCGACCAGACCGAATATGAACGCGCCGATAAACGTCGAAACGACGTGTTGCGACGTGGGGTCCTCGATCAGCAATTGCGAAGCGCGAGGTGTGGCCGTATTGGACGCCGAAGCAAACGCACTGACCATCGTACCGAGCGAAAAGGTCGCGACCGCCAGCATGCTGCCAGAGATGATCTTCAAAATGTCCTCGACCGCTTCGGCGCCGAAAACATCCGGTATGTCTTCCGGGACCAGCGGCGACACGAGAGACGCGATCAGCGCCGTCACGACCGCCGCCATCCCGTAGAGGCCCGCCCTAAACCAAAGCCGCCGCGTCAGCAGCATATAAAGCCACCGCCACCGGCTGATCATTCACATCCTCCTGCCTGTCGCGGGCGGCTCTGCCGGCCGGTCGATGGGTTCTATGGGCTGTATTACTCACGCCAGCGGCGGCGGGTCCCACTTCTCCTTCTTCAATTCGCCGATGACCTCTTGAAGTTGCGGGGCCATTACCATCGCCAGCGTATTCGCCTTGCTCTCGATACGGCGGATGTTGTCGGGGGAAGCGTCGTCGAAATCCTCGTTGACCGCGTTCGGGTCCTGTTTTGGGCTTTCGCCAAGCGACGTATCAAAACGGTAATGCGTCTCCTCCAATATCTGATCGAGCTGGTAGCATGTGGTATCGGCATTGCCGTCCATCAGCACGTTGAGGATTGGCCGCGCCCAATGCACCAGGCCCCAGTCCTTCGCCTTGTCATACGGGATAGGCCGTTCGAGCGACCCCGTGCCGAGCGAGACGACGATGAAATCGTCGGCGTGCGGAAACAATTTGTACGCTGAGACCAGGGCGCACATCGAGGGGTTGTTGGCAAACACGCCACCGTCGATCATTCCGTATTGCTCGCCCTGGCGGTTCGCGATCAGCGCCGGCGGGAAATAGGTCGGCGCCGCCGAGGTCGCCCGGCAGATCGAACGCAGCGCGAAATCATGCTGGGTGGCTGTTTCCTCGGGTCCAAGGTCCCTGCCGCGCGCCTTCCACGATTTGAAGAAATACGGCATCCGCGGATACAGCATCCCCGGCGCATCGCCCGGCATCGAAAAGGGTAATTGGATCGCGTAGCTCGGCACCAGCAGTTCGGCGCCGCCGATTTGCGATAGCCAGGCATCGCCGAGTTCGCGGTAGAGAACCCGTTCGAGCGGCGCAGGATCGTAATCGGGGTTACTCAGCCCGTCGACCGTCGTGACCCGTTCCCACAGCGAGCGATGGAAGATGTCGCTGCCTTCGGCCGCGTAAAGATCGCCCATCTGCCGGGCCGTCTTGCCGATCATCAGGCCGCAGCCGATGATGCCGCCGGTCGAGGTGCCGGCGATCAGGTGGAACAACTCGCCGGCGCTCTTGCCGGTCCCCTCCTCGATGCGCTGCAGGATGCGGGCCGGGATGATCCCCCTTATCCCCCCGCCGTCGATGCTCAGAATGCGGATGATCTTGTCGGCCACCGCGTCCTCCCGCCTCATAACACTGCGGCATTGTGACGGCGGTGCATCGCCCAGGCAACCGGCGGTGCGCCCTTGCGGCCGCTACCGTTTCGGCCAAGATGCCGCCTCGGTTTCAATTGGGTGAGGGTCGGCAGTGGACGAGGTCGAGGCGGTCGTGATCGGCGCCGGGGTCATCGGGCTCGCGGCGGCGCGTGCACTGGCGCTTGCCGGGCACGAGGTCGTCGTCCTCGAACGCGCCTACACGGTCGGATTCGAGACCTCATCGCGCAACAGCGAGGTCATCCACGGCGGGCTCTACTACCCGGCTGGTAGCCTCAAGGCCGTGACCTGTGTCGCCGGTCGCGAGCGCCTCTACACCTATTGCGCCGAGCGCGGCATTCCTCACGCGCGACTCGGCAAGCTGATCGTCGCGACCGAGGAAGCCGAAATCCCTGGCGTCGAGAAGATCGAGGCGGCGGCCCGCGCCAACGGCGTCAGCAATCTCGAATGGCTGACCACGTCCGAGGCGCAACGCATCGAACCCGAACTGAACTGCGTCGCGGCGCTTCTGTCGCCCTCGACCGGCATCATCGACAGCCACGCGCTGATGCTCGCCTACCAGGGTGAGGCCGAGGAAGCCGGCGCCTTTGTCGCGTTCCGCTCGCCGGTGTTGGACGGCCGGGTCCGGTCGGACGGGTTCGAGCTCGATGTCGGCGGCGATGAGCCGACCACGATCCGCTGCCGTATCCTGGTCAACGCCGCCGGCCTCCACGCGCCTTCGGTGGCCCGCGCGATTGACGGCGTGCCGTTGGAGACGATCCCGCCGGCATATTTCTGCCGCGGCGTCTATTTCACGCTGCTCGGGAGAACACCGTTTCGCCGGCTGATCTACCCGGTGCCGGTGCCGGGCGGGCTCGGCGTGCACATCACGCTCGACCTCGCCGGGCAAGCGCGGTTCGGCCCCGATGTCGAATGGATCCCGGATGTCGATTACGCGGTCAATCCGCGCCGCGGCGACGCCTTCTATGCCGCGGTGCGGCGCTACTGGCCGGGGCTGCGCGACGGCGCGCTGCAGCCGGGCTATGCCGGCATACGCCCGAAGATCAGCGGCCCCAACGAGGCGGCCGCCGATTTCGTCGTGCAGGGGCCGGAGGCGCACGGCGTCCCCGGCCTCGTCAATTTCTACGGCATCGAATTGCCGGGCCTGACGGCCTCGCTGCCGCTGGCCGACGAGGTATTGCGCCGGCTCGGCTAGTCGCGGTCGGCGCAGAGGCGGAAAAGGGCCACGGGCCAGGCCAGTACCTGAAGGAAAGTGGAACGAAAAATCGTGCGTTGCGTGCGCCAGTCGAAATCGTTGGGCATCCCCGGAAAAGAAGGATGCGCGAACAGTGCGGCGCCCACGGCAAGGTAGAAGAGAAACAGCGTCGCAATGATTTCCATCGTATTCCCCCTGCCCCGGGTAATTTGAAACAACACCGTTACGAACTGTAACCGACTGTTGCCCAAACCGGGTGCGACCTCCTGCCGCTCCCTCCGCATCGTCTGCCATCCCCGGATCCAGGTCGTGTGGCTTGTCGCGGCGGGCGCGGCTTCGGTAACCTGTCCGGCTCATGCGGTCCGGCGCCGCTCGGGTGTAAAGGGGGCGACATGACGACCGAGGCGCGATGCGACGTCGGCATCATCATGGGCAGCCAGTCGGATTGGGAAACAATGCGGCACGCCGCCGACACGCTCGGTCGGCTCGATATCCCCTATGAGACTCGCATCGTTTCGGCGCACCGCACCCCCGAACGGCTTTACGAATACGCCCGTACAGCGAGGCAGCGCGGGCTCAAGGCAATCATTGCCGGCGCCGGCGGGGCGGCGCATCTGCCGGGAATGGCGGCGGCGATGACGACGCTGCCGGTGCTCGGCGTGCCGGTCGAAAGCCGTGTGCTGCGCGGCGTCGACAGCCTCCTATCGATAGTCCAGATGCCGGCGGGGGTGCCGGTCGCGACCTTCGCGATCGGTCAGGCCGGTGCCGTCAACGCGGCGCTGTTCGCCGCCGCGATCCTCGCCCTTGGCGACCCGAAGGTGGCGAAATCGCTGGCCGAGTGGCGGCGGGCGCAGACCGACGCCGTCGCCGAGCGCCCGGTAACGGACAACCCAAGCGGGCATTGATGCTGCCGCCGGGGAGCACGATCGGCATTCTCGGCGGCGGTCAGCTTGGCCGCATGACGGCGCTGGCCGCCGCCAATCTCGGCTACCGCACACACATCTTCGTCAACGAGGCCGATTCGCCGGCCGTGCAGGTGTCCGCCGCGGCGACGATTGCGCCGTTCGGCGACGCCGCCGCGCTCGCCCGCTTCGCCGCCGCGATCGATGTAGCGACCTGCGAATTCGAGAACGTCCCGGCCGCCGCGCTGCGCCGCGTCGCCGCAAAACGCCCGGTGCTGCCGCGTCCGGCAATCATCGAGATCGCCCAGGACCGGCTGCGCGAAAAGAATTTCTTGCGCTCGATCGGCGTCGCCACGGCGGAGTTTCGCGCGGTCGACAGCCCCGCTTCGCTCGACGCGGCTTCGCGCGATATCGGTCTGCCGGCGGTGTTGAAAACCGTTCGCCTCGGTTACGACGGCAAGGGCCAGGTGACGCTGCGTCCCGATACTGCAGCCGACGAGGCTTGGCGGCGCATGGGTGCGCCACAGGGGATTCTCGAGAGCTTTGTCGATTTCGCGTGCGAGGTCTCGGTCGTCCTGGCTCGCGCGGCCGACGGTTCGCTGGCCGCCTATCCGGCGGTCGAGAACCGCCACGTCAATCACATCCTCGACACGACGATCGCGCCGGCCTGCGTTGCACCGGAAATCGCCGCCGAGGCCGAAGCGATCGCCCGCCACATCGCCGAGCGGCTCGACCTAATCGGCGTGCTCGCGGTCGAGATGTTCGTCACCCGATCGGGGGTGATCATCGTTAACGAGCTGGCGCCGCGGCCGCACAACTCCGGCCACTGGACGATCGACGCCTGCGTCACCAGCCAGTTCGAGCAGCTGGTGCGCGCGATCTGCGGCCTCCCGCTCGGCGCGACCGAGCGCCACTCCGACGCCGTGATGACCAATCTGATCGGTCGCGACGTCGAGAACTGGCGTGCCGCGCTCGACGACCCCGACGCCAAGCTTCACCTCTACGGCAAGAACAAGGTGCGCCCGGGACGCAAGATGGGCCACGTCACCCGGCTCTTTCCGCGCGGTCTCTCTCCACCGTGGCGCGGGCCGCCATGAGGCGGTGGCGGCGCCGTTCGGCGAGCGAGCGGACGAGCCCCAAAACGCTGATCGCCGCCCAGAAGATCTCGATTACGACGGATGGAAAATTCCACTCGAACCACAGCGATACGAGGATCAGCAGCGATCCCGCGACATTCGCCGCCGGGAAGCGCCAGTCCAGCGCATTCAGCCAGCGCTGCTGCACCGCGAGATAGGCGACCACGATGATCGCCGCTCCGAGAAAGCCGGCCAGATTGTACAGCGGCAACGTCATTTCGGGAAAACCGGGACGGTCAGCTGCCGGCCAGATCGCGGGATTCCGGCAGGAACAGCTCCCGCCAGTCCGCCGGTCGGCGGGCTAATCGGCCGATCCGCCGCATGAACTCCGCTATCGGCATCACGCCGGCCGGCGCCGCGCCATAGACGAGATCCGGGTCGCCAATCATGTCAGCGAGTTCTTCGGGCGGGGTGTCTCCGTCCGGAGCCACCCCGGCAAAGATTTCGGCGGCCGCGCCGGGGCCGGTCTCGATGAATTCGCAGGCCTGCTGCAGCGCCGACAACACCACCTTGCACAGTTCCGGGCTGGCGTCGCGAAACCGCATCGTCGACGCGAGCACGGTGCTGCTGTGCACCCCCGCGATGTCGAACGAATCCATGACCCGCGTGATGCCCGGCTCACCCAGCTCGCGATCGACATACGGCATTCGGGAGAAATGCGCCGTAATCTCGCCTTTGCCGGCGATCAGCGCCGCTGCCGCGGTCTCGTCCGGCATCGCGACGGCGAGCCTGGCAAGCCGTTGGTGGTTCTCGATGCCCCATTCTTGCGCCGCCGCCATGTCGAGCATCACGGCGGGGCCGGAGAGGTTGAGCGCGGGCACGGCGATCCGGTCGCGCGGTCCGAAATCGCGGATCGTATGGATCGCGGGATTGCGCGTCACCAGCACGTAGGGACCCCGCGCGACGGCGCCGAGCGAGCGGATCGCCGTCGCTCCGCTCCCCGGCTCCGCGGTCGCGGCGAGGAGAAACGGCACCAGATCGGCCGCGGCGAAGTCGGCCCCTCCGGCCGCAAGCTCTTCGATCGGGTCGGCTTTTTCGGGGGCGCGCCAGCCGACGGCGACCTGGCCGAGCCCCATCGCTTCGGCGGTGCGTTCGATCAGCCGTTCGTGTTCCATGATCAGCAGCGGCAGCGCGGACAGATCGACCGGGCGCAGCAGTTGCACCGCATGGGTGTCGGCGCGCAGGCGCCGCGTCCAGACCATCGCCGCCGCCCCGATCGCGGCCGTCAGCAGCGCGCGTCGGCGCATGCCAGATTCTCGTAATAAGCCGCCGCGAAACCGGCTTCCTCGCGCGCCCGGCGATTGAACGGCGGTTTCAGCGCGCCGCTGAAATGACTGCGCACCAGAACATGAAACGTCCGTCGCGGTTCGCTTCCCCGCTCGGCGCACAGCCACTCGAACCAGCGCATTCCGGCCGCGACATGGCCGATCTCGTCGAGGTAGATGCGGTCGAGCACGGCGGCGCTCGCGTCGTCGCCGGCGCGTTCGAGCCGTGCGATCATCTCGGGCGTGACGTCGAGGCCGCGCGCCTCGAGCACCAATGGGACGACCGCGAGCCGCGCCAGCACATCATGCGCCGTCGCTGCTGCCGCCTCCCACAACCCGTCATGCGCCGGCAGATCGCCGTAGCATGAGCCGAGCGAAACGAGGCGGGCCGACAGGAGGGAAAAATGCTCGGCCTCCTCGGCGGCGACCACGACCCAATCGTCGAAAAACGCGCGCGGCAGGGCGTCGTCGCCAAATCGCGCGATGAGGTCCCAGGCGAGATCGATCGCGTTCAGTTCGATATGCGCCAGCGCGTGCAACAGCGCGATTTGCCCCGCCGGCGAACCGAAATTGCGCCGTTTCGGCATGTCGCGCGCCGGCAGCAGACTGGGACGCGGCGGGCGCGCCGGGCGCAGCGGCGGATCGGCCCTCCCGATCGTCGAGCCGCCCTCCCGCCAGGCCGCCGCTACTTCTCGGCTCAGCACGACCTTGGCGTCCGGCTCGGCGGCGGCGAGCACGGCGACGGCCCCTTCTGCAAGCGTACCGATCCGCCAACCCATCGGACTAAGGGGTTCGCACGGCATCCGCATCATGCATGGTTTGAGACGCGTCCTGTCGGATCGCTCATCGTATCGGGTAAGTCTGTGACCGCATTAAAAGAAGGAACATCATCCTGAAGCGGGCGCACAGCGCCCGTATCGATGGGAGCACGGCGCCGATCCGGCCAGGCTAGCACAGTCCCCGAGCGATACCCGTACCGCAGTTTGACTTGAAACTCGTCCTCCCGCGGCGCGACGTAGCCTGCGAACGCGAAAATCACAAGAACCGTGTTCTGTCGGCCCCGACACAACTCAATTGGCGACCGCCCCCAGCGGTTCGCGCATTCCGCCGAGCTGGCGGCGGATCAGCCGGGCGTAGAGGCCGTTGCGGGCCACCAGCTCGGCGTGGGTGCCGAATTCGGCGACGTGGCCCTGGTCGAGAACCACCAGCAGGTCGGCATTGCGCACCGTCGAGAGGCGGTGCGCGATGACGATCGTCGTGCGGTCGCGCATCAGCGTGTCGAGCGCGCCGCGCACCTGCGCCTCGCTGACCGCGTCGAGATGCGAGGTCGCCTCGTCGAGGATCAGCGTCGGTGCGTTCTTCAGGAACGCGCGCGCAATCGCGACGCGCTGTCGCTGGCCGCCCGACAGCTGCACGCCGCGCTCGCCGACCCGTGTGTCGAGCCCCTCGGGCAGGCTCGCGACAAAATCCGCGAGCGCCGCCTGATCGAGCGCATGCCGGATCGCCGCCTCGTCGGCATCGGGCCGCGCCAGCAGGACATTGGCGCGCAGCGTGTCGTTGAACAGATACGTGTCCTGCGACACCAGCGAGATGCGCCGGCGCAGATGGTCGAGCTCGAACTCGCGCAGATCGACGCCGTCGATCAGGATTTTTCCCGCTGCCGGGTCCCAGAAGCGCAGCAGCAGGTTCGCCAACGTCGTCTTGCCCGCCCCCGAGGGGCCGACGATCGCCGCCGTCGCGCCGGCCGGGATGGCGAGCTTTACCCCGTCGAGCGCCAGGCGTCGCGCGCCCGGATAGGCGAAGACGACATCGTCGAACCGTATCGCCGAGCCGCCGACCGGAGCGGGCGGGCGGGCCGGCCCGTCGCGCACCGCCGGCTCCTCCTGATGCACCGCGTAGTACCGCCGGGTCGAGGCGATCGTGTCGGCGAGCTGGCGGCTGACCTGCGCGATCTCGGAAATCGGCAGAAACGACGCGAGCGCCAGCAGAATGAGCAGCGGCAGCATCGTCGCCGCGAGCTGACCGTCGCTGACCATCCAGGCTCCGACGACCGCGACCGCCAGACCGCCGAGCCCTGTCGCGACCTCGAGCTGCGCCGTCTGCGACGACAAATCCCGCAGCAGCTGGAGCCTTGTCTGCTGATAGTCCCGCACCGCGCGCATAAAGCCCTCGCGCCTGCGGCCGACCGCCTGGAACGCGACCAAGTCGGACAGCCCCTGGATCGTCTCGGTGACATAGGCGCCGAGCAGGCCCAGTCCGTCGCGCGCCTCCGCCCCGAGTCGGTCGATCCTGGTACGGCGCAGGACCGGCGCGAAGCCCGCGAACAGAATAAACGGCAGGAGCGCAAGCGCGATCGGCCAGGCGACAAAAGCCAGCGTCAGCAGCACCGTCGCCGGCACCAGCAGCGCGACCAGCGCCGGCGCGACCGTATGCGCGAAAAAATACTCGATCGTCTCGATGTCCTGGCTGGCGAGCGCGATAAGATCGCCGGAGCGGCGCCGCACCAGATAGGCCGGCGCCAGCGCATCGAGCTTCTTGTACAGGTCGATGCGCATCTCGGCGAGCAGCCGGTAGGCGATGTCGTGCGCCAGCCACAATTCGATCCAGTGCAGGATGCCGGCGACCGGCGCCAGACAGCCCGAGCAGGATCAGCAGATACCCGAACGGCGCCCCGGTCTTGACCGCGGCGACGGCCAGCGCCCCGGCGATGCCGACGCCGATAAACGCCGCGACCCGCAGGATGCCCGAGGCGACGACGATGCCGAATTGCCGCCGCCACGGCGCGATGATCCGGACCAGCGTGCGGATGTCGCGAGCGCGCCGACCTGCGCGGCCTTGGCGGCGGCGGCGGCCGGCGCGTCCTCGCCGTAATCGGTGCCCTCGACGGCCGCGCCGCGAGCCGTCGGCAAATTCCTCGGTCGCGAGATCGAGGTCGTCGCCGCGTTCGTCGGCCTGCGCCCCCATCAGCCGGCGGTACGGCCCGTCGCGGCGGATCAGCTCGGCATGGCTGCCGCTCTCGACGACCCGGCCGTGGTCGAGCACGAGAATGCGGTCGGCCCCGATCACGCTCGACAGCCGGTGTGCCAGGATCAGCGTCGTGCGGCCCTGCGCCAGCCGGTCGAGCGCCTGCTGGATCACCGCCTCGTTCTCGGCATCGACCGAGGACAGCGCCTCGTCGAGGATCAGGATCGGCGAATCGCGCAGCAGCGCGCGCGCGATCGCCAGGCGCTGGCGCTGCCCGCCCGACAGGTTGACGCCGCGCTCGCCGATGACTCGTCTGGTAGCCCTGCGGCAGCTGCAGGATGAATTCGTGCGCGTTGGCGTCGCGCGCCGCCTGTTCGAGATCGGCCTGGGTCGCGTCGGGCTTGCCGAGACGCAGATTTTCCTCGACCGTGCCGTGAAACAGGTACGTGTCCTGGTGCACGACCGCGATCTGGCCGCGCAGCACGTCCGGGTCCAAAGTCCCGCAGATCATGGCCGCCGACCCTGACCGATCCGGATTGCGGGTCGAACAGCCGCAGCAGCAGCCGCGCGATCGACGATTTCCCGAGCCGCTCGGCCCGACAATGCCGATCTTCTCGCCGGCAGCGACCGCAGAAGGACAGCCCGTCATGCGCCGCCCGCCGCCCGCCGGGATAGGCGAAATGCACGTCGTCGAACTCGATCGTGGGGGACAGCGCATCAGCCCGTGGAAAACCCCCTCTCCCCATCGGGGGAGAGGGTCGGGGTGAGGGGTCGCGCCGCCACTCCGCTGCCGGCGCCCTCACCCGTCTCGCCCCTGCCGGGGCGATCCACCCTCTCCCGCAATGCGGGAGAGGGGCGGTTGTCCGGCGTGCCGGCACCAGCGGCTCGGCCTGGAGCAGCGCGTGGATGCCGGCCGCCGCCGACTGGCCGACCATTCCCTGGTGCAGCACCGCGCGCAGGTCGCGCAGCGGCCGAAACACCTCGGTGCCGGCCATCAGCACGATCAGCAGCGCCTCGATCGACATCAGCCCGTGCGACACGCGCCACACCCCGAGCCCCAGCGCCGCCGCGGCGCCGATCGCGATGCCGGCGTCGGTGATGCCGCGGGTCATGACGCTGGTCGAGAGCACCCGCATCGTCGTCTCGCACAGCTCGCGCGCGCGCTCGGCGAGGCGGCTGCCATAGGCGGTGCTCTGCCCGAACGCCTTCAAGGTCGGCAGCCCCTGCACGGCGTCGAGGAACTCCGAGCCGAACCCTTTCATCGCCTGCTGCCGCGCCATGCCGGTGCGCCGCTCGATCGCGTGAAACGACGGCCGGCGCGATCAGCGTGACCAGCGCCGCGACCAGCATCACGAGCGCGACCGGCGCGTCCCACCACACGATAAAGGCGAAGATCGCGATCGGGGTCAGCGCCGCGACCGAGGCCTGCGGCACGAACTGCCCGAAAAAGCTCTGCAATTGCTCGACGCCGTCGACCACCGACAGCATCACGCCGCCGGTGCGCTCGCCGGCGAACCAGGCCGGCCCCAGCTCGGCGATCTTGTCGTAGAGCCTGCCGCGCAGCGTCTCCTGCACGATCAGCGCCGTTCTCGTGCGCGATCACGGTGCGCGCGTGGTCGAGCAGCGCGCGCAGCAGCACCGAACCGGCCACCCCGCGCCGCCAGCAGCGCCAGATAATCCGTGCCGGCGCCGGCGAATACGGCGGCCAACAGCATGCCCAGGAACACGACGCGGGCGATGCCGAACCCCGAGGCGCAGACCCCGACCGCGATCGCCAGCGCGATCCGGCCGCGCAGCCCCCGCGTCAGCTCCCACAAGCGGCGATCGAAATACATCTCAGCGCCACTTTTCTTCGACGCTGCCCGACAGCCGCGCCGGCTCCAGCGTGCGCGGGTCGGCGACATCGACGGTCAGGTGCTCGGTCGGCTTCGGCGTTGCGGTTATCAGCCCGACCCCGTCCGGGGCTTCGAAACGGTGCCACGCGCCCTGCGGCACGACGACCAGCATGCCCGGCGTAAGCTCGTGCGTCTGCGGCTGGTCGTCCATGATGATGTGCAGCGTGGCCGTCGCCTTCGACGATCTGCACCAGCTCGTCGCCGTTCGGATGCCGTTCCCAGGCGCCGTTGCCGGAAAACTTCGCGGCGAAGATGTTGCCGTCGCGGAACGGCGTCAGCGTCGCGAACGCGCCGCTCTCCCGGCGCTCGGCCTCCAGCATGTCGGGCCGGCGGTCGCGCAGCATCGCCAGCTTCGCAAACTCGGCCTTCAGATCGAGCATCGTGACCATTTTCCGCTCCCGTCACGGATGACGCGAGGATCATACTGCCACGGCTTGATTTCAGTTATCGACAAATTCGACTCGCCGCGATACGTTTTCGTATCATGGCGACCTCGAACGGCCTTGCCGCGATCGATTGGGACGATGCGCGGGTTTTTCTCGCCGTTGCCCGGCATGGTTCGCTGCGCGCGGCCGGTCGTGCCCTCGGCCTGAGCCAGCCGACGATCGGCCGTCGTCTCGGCGCATTCGAAGCCGCCTTCGGCGGACCGGCGCTGTTCGACCGGCTGCCGGATGGGCTGCGCCTCAACGCGACCGGCGAGGCGCTGCTGCCGGCCGCCGAGCAGCTCGAAAGCGCCGCCTTGTCCCTGGAACGGCGGCGCGCGGCCGCTTCGCCGGCGCTGAGCGGCACGGTGCGCGTCTCGGTCGGCGAATGGGCGGCGGCGTTCCTGTCGCGCTCCCTCGCGAACGGTTCGGGGACGGCGCTGCCCGACGGCATTACGCTTGAACTCGTCGAATCGCAGCAGACCGCGAACCTGGCGCGGCGCGAGGCCGATCTCGCCGTCCGCCACCACCCACCCGAGAGCGGCGATCTCTATATCGCCAAGCTCGGCGTGTTCGCGGCCGCGATCTACCGGCGCGCCGGATGCGAGGCGGCCGGCTGGGTCACCTATACCGAGGAACAGGCGCATTTCCATCTCGACGCGCTGGGTCGAGCAGCGCGTTCGCGAGACGGGCGCACCGGTCGTGTTGCGCGCATCGAACATGCCGATGCAGCCTCGGCGGCGATCCGCGCCGGTGCCGGCCGCGGGTATCCTGCCGTGCTTTGTCGGCGACGAAGACCCGCTGCTCGAACGGGTCACGCCGCTGATCCCGGAACTGGCCGCTGAATACTGGGTCATCGTGCATCGCGACCTGCGCCGCGCCGTCTGCGTTCGTGCGGTCAGCGACTGGATTCGCGCGCTGTTCGACGAGCAACGCGACGCGCTCGCCGGCAACCGCTAGTCTCGCGGCTAACCAGGCCAATGCTCGGAGGACGAACAATGCATCGCGTCTTGATCACCGGCGCCGGCGGCGGCATCGGCCGCTCGCTGCGCGAGACGTTGCGCGGCGTCTATCCGGTGCTGCGGCTGTCCGACCGGGTGCCGATCGCCCCGGCGCGCGACGGGGAGGAAGTGGACCAGACCGACATCGCCGACCTGGCGCAGGTCGAGCGCATGGTTGCCGGGGTCGAGGGCATCATCCATCTCGGCGGCATTTCCGGCGAGAACACCTGGGAGAACATCCTCCAGGGCAACATTGTCGGGCTTTACAACGTGTTCGAGGCGGCGCTGCCGCGCCGGCGTCAAGCGCATCGTCATGGCGACCTCGAACCACGCGGTCGGGTTCTATCCGCGCTCGCAGACGATCGACCACCGGGTCGTGCCGCGCCCGGACAGCCGCTACGGCGTTTCGAAGGCGTTTTCCGAGGCGCTCGCCAGCCTCTACGCCGACAAGCACGGCATCGGGTTTCTGTGCACGCGGATCGGCAATTTCGGCCCGAAGCCGATCGACAGCCGCCGCCTCGCGATCTGGATCAGCCCGCGCGACTACACGCAGCTCGTGCGCATCGGGCTGGAACACCCCGACATCCGCTTCGAGATCGTCTATGGCGTCTCGGGCAACAAGCGCTCGTGGTACGACAATTCCAACGCCTATCGGCTCGGCTACAAGCCGCAGGACGATTCCGAACCCTACGCCGCCGAAATCCTGGCGCGCGAAGCGAACCAGCCAAAGGACCCGGTCGCCGAGCGCTACCAGGGCGGCACCTTCTGCGCCGAGGAATACGACGCCGAGCGCATGCCGGATTAGCGGAAAGCATTCAGAAAAAGTACCAAGTCCCGGCGTTTGCCCATCAAGCTTATATGGCCGTCATTCCGGGCCCGCCCTCAGGGCGGAGCCCGGAATCCAGGAACACCAGCCTCTGGATATCGATTTCGCGGGCTCGCCGCCTTGCGGCGCCGCGAAATGACAATTCGCGAAGTGGCCTGCCACCCTTAATCCGCGAAAAACACCAGCGCGCGGGTCTCGATGCTCTCGCGCGGCGGCGCGTCGGCGGGGTGTTCGGGTCGTCGAACGCGCCATGCGCCGAGAACCGCGCCGCCCCGGAGCGCGCCGAGTCGAAGCAGCGGATCAGCACCACCTCGTCGGCTTCCATCTTCGGGAAATAATACCAGCGCTGCGCCGGGTTGTAGGTCACGGCGTAGGTCTCGCCGGTGCGGTCCGGATAGCGCAGGTCGGAGCCGACCAGATTTTCCTCGGACAGCGTCTGCGCGTCGCACAGCGCCAGCGGCGAGCGCAGCAGCGGGCCGCGGATCGGCCGCCACACATTGATCTCGGCGTAGCGGTGCCGGAGCAGTTCCTCGGCCTCGTCGCCCATCAGGTCGCGCACCCGCTGCGGCGCCGACCACGCCGTGTAATCGTTGTGGACACGGCCGGCATAGCCCTTGATCTGGCTGCCCTTCGCCATCCGCGCGGCGTTGCGCACGATGTGGTCGAACACGACGGCCCGCTTGGCGCCGGTGTATTCCTTGATCAGCCGCTCGCATTCGGGATAGTAGACGCTGCGGATCTGTGCCGCGTCATAGAGGTCGGTCGCCGCGGTCGGACGGCGCAGCAGAACAAACCCTTCGCGCTCCAACGACAGCGTATCGTTGAACGGGCGCGCGTCGATGATCTTGACCGTGTGCGTCTCCTCGCGCGTGTTGCGCGGCGGCACGCCCGGCGGCGGCTCGTAATTGTACGAATACGGCTTTTCCGCCATCGGCTCGATGAAGTTGATCGGCGCGACGACGCCCTTGGCGTCCGCAACTGTCAGGCCGTCCATGAAACCCTCCCGCGATTCGGGTCGAGCGTGCGCGATGGCGCGCGCAGTCCGCGAATGAGATATGTCATCCGCCGCGCCCGGCCAATCGCCGGAAGGGAATATGGCCATGACGGGTCGCTTTTCCGAGCGAGGCCTGGCGGCGGACGGCTGCATTGCGCGCCGCGATCGACCGGCTGCCGTTCAACACCGAACTGGCCGCCGGCACGCTCGCGCCGGAGCGCTTCCGCTTCTACATCACGCAGGACGCGCTCTATCTCGCCGAGTATGCCAGGGTGCTGGCGCTGCGCCGCGGCCAAGGCGCCCGACGCCGCGACATTGCGCTGGTTTGCCCAAGCCGCCGGCGAGGCGATCGCGGTCGAGCAGGCGCTGCATGCCCGCTACCTCGCCGAGTTCGGGGTCGATCCCGCAGCCGCCGCCGCTGCGGAGCCGTCGCCCGACTGCCTTGCCTATACGAGCTATCTGCTCGCGACGGCGCACCAGCAACCCTGGGAGGTGACGGTCGCGGCGATCCTGCCGTGTTTCTGGATCTATTGGGACGTCGCCGGCGCGATCGTCGAGCTCGCGGCGACGAGACAACCCGTACCGCGCCTGGATCGACACCTACGCCGACCCGCGCTTCGGCGAGGCCGTGCGCGCCGTCATCGACATCGCCGACCGCGCCGCCGCCGCCGCAACGCCGGCAATCCGCGACGCGATGCTCGCCGCCTTCACCCGCTCGGCGCAATATGAGTACCTGTTCTGGGACGGCGCCTATCACCGGCGCGGCTGGCCGGCTTTCGACTGAGGGGAGACAGAGAATCATGGCAGCACAGGGAAAAATCGCGGTCGTTACCGGCGGCGGCAGCGGCATCGGGCGCGCGACGGCGCATGTGCTGCTCGACGCGGGCTGGAATGTCGTGCTCGCCGGGCGCCGGGCCGACATGCTCGAAGAGACCGCGAGCGCTCGCGAATGCCCCGCCGCCGCGCACGCTGTGCGTGCCGACCGACCTGCGCGACAAGGCGCAGATCGCGGCGCTGTTCGACGCGGTCAAAAAGCACCTACGGCCGCATCGACCTGTTGTTCAACAATGCCGGCATCAGCACGCGCAACATCCCGTTCGAGGATCTGACCTACGAACAATGGTCCGATGTCGTCGCCGTGAACCTGACGGGGTCGTTCCTGTGCGCGCAGCACGCGTTCCGCATGATGAAGGCGCAGGACCCGCAAGGGCGGCCGCATCATCAACAACGGCTCGGTGTCGGCGCATGTGCCGCGGCGCAACTCGATCCCCTACGCCTCGACCAAGCATGCGCTGACCGGCCTCACCCGCGCGATCTCGCTGGACGGGCGCGAATACGACATAAGCTGCGGCCAGATCGACATCGGCAACGCCGCGACCACGCGCAACGAGGACACCGCGCGCGGCCGGCTGCAGGCCTCGGGCCGGGTCGAGGCCGAAGCGCGCATCGACGTGAACGACGTCGCGAAAGGCGTCCTCTACATGGCCGAGCTGCCGCCCGAAGCGAACGTGCTGTTCATGACCGTGATGGCCAACAAGATGCCCTATGTCGGGCGGGGGTAGTGAGATCAGTCCGGAATGACCAGGGCCGGACCCGCGCCGCCATCATGGTGCCATTCTCCTTTGGTACAGCCTTTCCCGTATGGGCCGGATCGGCTGCGGCCTTCCGGCATGGTTGGCTGGCACGACTGATCGAGGACGGCGTTCGTGACATTCCCTGTTCGCTCCCGATCGTTCCCTGCAAGGCTGCCGAAAAAATTCCCTGCCCGTCCGACCGAAACCGAACGTTTTGAGCCGGTTACGGACGATCGGCGCTGGCTATCCGGGAAAAATCCTTGTTGGCAGGGAAATCGGCGGCTCGCTAATCGGCGAACGGGTCGCGCACCAGCACCGTGTCGTCGCGCTCGGGGCTGGTCGACAGCATCGCGACCGGCGCGCCGATCAGCTCCTCGATGCGGCGGATGTACTTGATCGCGGTCGCCGGCAGATCGGCCCAGGAGCGCGCGCCGCGGGTGCTCTCCTTCCAGCCCTCGGCGCTCTCGTAGACCGGCTCGACCTCGGCCTGCGCCGCGGTGCCGGCCGGCACGTAGTCGTAGGTTGTCGCCGCCGCGGCGGTAGCCGGTGCAGATCCTGATCTCGTCGAACCCGTCGAGCACGTCGAGCTTGGTCAGCGCGATGCCGTCGATCCCGGCGGTCCTGACCGCCTGCCGCACCGCCACCGCGTCGAACCAGCCGCAGCGCCGCCGCCGCCCGGTGACGGTGCCGAACTCGCGCCCGCGATCGCCCAGCGTCTGGCCGATCGCGTCGTGCAGCTCGGTCGGGAACGGGCCGCTGCCGACCCGCGTCGTGTAGGCCTTGGTAATGCCGAGCACGAAGCCGATCGCCGACGGGGCGATGCCGGCGCCGGCCGCGGCCTGCCCCGCCACCGTATTCGACGAGGTCACATACGGATAGGTGCCGTGATCGACATCGAGCATCGCGCCCTGCGCCCCCTCGAACAGGATGCGGCGGCCGGCGCGGCGCGCCTCGTCGAGCAGCCGCCAGACCGGCGCGGCATAGGGCAAGATCTTCGGCGCGACCTCGCGCAGCCGGGCCAACATGTCGGCGCGGTCGAATTCCGGCGCGTCGAGCCCGCGCAGCAGCGCGTTGTGGTGCAGCAGCAGATCGTCGACCCGGTCCTCGAGCGTCTTCGGCTCGGCCAGGTCGCAGACCCGCACCGCGCGGCGGCCGACCTTGTCCTCGTAGGCCGGGCCGATGCCGCGGCCGGTCGTGCCGATCCGGCGCTCGCCGCGCCGTTCCTCGCGGGCCCGGTCGAGCGCGCCGTGCGACGGCAGGATCAGCGCCGCGTTGTCGGCGAAGGCAGCAGTGTCGCGGGCGAAATCGCCAGCCCCTTCCGGCGCATCGTCTCGATCTCGGCGAGCAGCGCCCAGGGATCGACGACGACGCCGTTGCCGATGATCGACAGCTTGCCGGGGCGCACGACGCCCGACGGCAACAGGCTCAGCTTGTACTCGACATTGCCGACGACGAGCGTATGCCCGGCATTGTGCCCGCCCTGGAAGCGCACGACGACATCGGCGCGCTGCGACAGCCAATCGACGATTTTTCCCTTCCCCTCGTCGCCCCACTGGGCGCCGACGACGGCGACATTGGCCATCTCAGACTCCTGCTCGGGCGCCCTGGGCGACCGGACGCACCTCGCCGCCGTCCAGCACATGGCCGCAATCGAGCCGGCGCGCCTCTTCGCGCCAGTCCGAAGCCGGCTGCAGCGCCGCGACCGTGATCCACCCCTCCTCGCGCAGCGCCTTCGCGCGCGCCCGGTCGGCGTCGAGCGGGATCAGCACGCGGCGACGCGGCAGCCCCTCGGGCAGGGTGCGCAGGATCGTATCGGTGTAGAGCGTGAAGCCGGTGGCCGGCTCGGGCGCGGACGGATCGCCCGCCTGATAGCGCCCGCCGCGCCCCAGTTCGCCGAGCGGCCCAAGCGCCGGATCGACCCGCGCGAAAAACGTGAAGCTGATGCCGGTGTGGTATTCGAAGCCGCGGTTCTCGACCGGATCGACCGTGACCTTGACGCCCGGGATCGCGGCGTCGAGCCCGTCGAGCACCGCGGCGAGCCGGTCGCGCTCGATGCGCGCCCGCGCCGGCAGATCGAGCCGGTCGAGCGCGGCGCGGGCCGGTCCGGCGAGACCGGCCGCCGCCACCAGAGACGCGAGCAATCCGCCCGCCTCGCCTGCCAGACAGGCGACCGCCGCGACGTCCTTGCGATCGAGCGCGGCGCGCAACGCCGCCGCGCGCTCGCCGGCGATGCCGTAGGCCTCGGCAATCGCCGGCACCAGGGTCGGCAGCGTGATGTCCACCGACAGATGCGGCACGCCGACTTCGGTCAAGGCCTCGCCGGCCACCGCGATCGCCTCGACATCGGCCGCCGGGCCGCCGGCGCCGATCAGCTCGGCCCCGACCTGCCCGAACTGGCGCTCGGGCCGCATCTGCGTGGCCCTGACGCGCAGCACCTGGCCGGCGTAACTGAAGCGCAGTGGCCGCGGCCGGTGCGGCAGCCGGGTGGCGGCGATGCGGGCGATCTGCGGCGTCATGTCGGCGCGCACCGCCACCATGCGGTGCGAGATCGGATCCATCGTGCGGAACGTGTCGCTCGCCATCACACTGCCGGCGCCCGACAGCAGTGTCTCCTCGAACTCGACCAGCGGCGGCTTGACGCGCTCGTAGCCGTGCGACGCGAGCACGCCGATCAGCCGCCCGGTGACCGCGGCCTCGATTTCGGCCTCGGGCGGCAGCAGATCGTACAATCCGGCCGGCAGCAGCGCGGGGTGCGGTGCGTCATTCATGGCCGGAAAGACGGCTTTGGGCGTGGCAGGCTCATCGCGCCATTCTGTACCATTTCGCACGGCAGCGGGAGAGCGCGGAGGGCTTCGCCCGGTAAGCGCGGCAGCCGCGACCGGGCGCACCAGAGGGTTCGTGTCTGAAGACCAATTGCACTTTTAGGCGAGACTGTGCCACTATGGCGGCGCCACCGTCGCTTCCCCCAATGGCGGTGCATGGCTGTTCCGTCCCGCGGGACGGCGCCCAGAAACCCCGGCCACCCCCATGGCCGGGGTTTCGCATTCGCGTCAAAAGCGCATCGCCTTCGCCTGGATCACATTCGGGAGGCGGCGAACCGTGTCGATCAGAGCCGGGGTCAATGGCTGGTCCAGCTGGACCAGCGCGATCGCGTCCTGTCCGGGCGCGGTGCGGCCCAGGTGGAACGTCGCGATGTTGACCTCGCTCTCCCCGAGCGCCCGGCCAAGCCCGCCGATAAAGCCGGGCTTGTCGTAATTGCGCACGAACAGGACGTGGCGGCCGAGTTCGGCTTCGAGCGGTATCCCCTCGATATCGACGAGGCGAGGCTTGTTGCCGGCGAAAACCGTGCCGGCGACCGAACGCTGCCGCCGCTCGGTCGTGACCGTGACCCGGATCAGGTTCAGATAATCGCCGGCGTCGGCATGGCGGGTCTCGCTGACGCGGATGTCGCGCTGGCGGCAGATCAGCGGCGCGTTGACGATGTTGACGGTCGCGAGCTGCGGCGCCAGGAGCCCGGTCAGCGCGATCGCGGTCAGCGGCTTGACATTGAGATCGGCGACGGCGCCCTCGTATTCGATCTCGACGGTGCGGATGCCGGTCTCGGTCAGCTGCCCGGCGAAGCTGCCGAGCTGTTCGGCCAGCACCATGTACGGCTTGAGCCGCGCCGCTTCCTCGGCGGTCAAGGAGGGCACGTTGACCGCGTTGCTGACCGCGCCGGTCAGCAGGAAATCGGCCATCTGCTCGGCGATCTGCAGCGCGACGTTCTCCTGCGCCTCGGTGGTCGCGGCGCCGAGATGCGGCGTGGCGACGAGATTGTCGCGGCCGAACAGAGGGTTCTGCCTCGCCGGCTCCTCGACGAACACATCGACGGCGGCGCCGGCGACCTGGCCGCTGTCGAGCGCGGCGGCGAGATCCTCCTCGACGACGAGACCGCCGCGCGCGCAGTTGATGATGCGCACGCCGCGCTTCGTCTTCGCGATCGCCCGCGGCGTCGATGATGTTGCGCGTCGCGTCGGTCAGCGGCGTGTGCAGCGTGATGAAATCGGCGCGGGCCAGCAGATCGTCGAGCGAGACGCGCTCGACGCCGAGTTCGACGGCCCGTTCCGGCGACAGGAACGGGTCGTAGGCGACGACGCGCATCTTCAATCCCTGCGCGCGGTCGGCGACGATCGCGCCGATATTGCCGCAGCCGATGATCCCGAGGGTCTTGCCGGTCAGCTCGACCCCCATGAAGCGCGATTTTTCCCATTTGCCGGCCTGCGTCGAGCGGTCGGCGGCCGGGATCTGGCGGGCCAGCGCAAACATCATCGCGATCGTGTGCTCGGCGGCCGTGATCGCATTGCCGTAGGGCGTGTTCATGACGACGATGCCGCGCTCGCTTGCCGCCGGCACGTCGATGTTGTCGACGCCGATGCCGGCGCGCCCGACGACTTTCAGCGCGTCCGCGGCGGCGAGCAGTTCGGCCGTGACCTTGGTCGCCGAGCGCACCGCCAGACCGTCATAACCGGCGATGCGGCGGCGCAGCTCGGCCGGGTCCAGACCGGTCGCGACATCGGCCTCGATCCCGCGGTCCCGGAAAATCTCGACCGCGCGCGGGCTGAGAGCGTCGGCGATCAGCACCTTCGGCATCTGCAACTCCGAAGGAATTTCAGTTAACGCAAAGGACGCAAGGGATACGCGATGGACGCGAAGATGATCCCTTGGCGCCCTTTGCGTGTCCTTTGCGTCCTTTGCGTTAAATAGACGATTTACGCCGCCTTCGCGGCGTCGCGCTCCTGTTCCCAGGCCCAGTCGAGCCACGGCAGCAGCGCCTCGACATCGCCGCGCTCGACGGTCGCGCCGGCCCAGATGCGGATGCCCGGCGGCGAGGCGCGATGGCTCGCGAGATCGTAGCCGGCGCCTTCCGCCTCGACCCGCGCCGTCATCGACCGCACGGTCTTGAAGCGATCGTCCGGCGACAGCGACAGAAACCACGGATCGGTGATTTCGAGCTGGATCGACGTGCAGGAGCGGGTCGCCGGGTCCTTCGCCAAAAAGCGCAGCCACGGCGAGCGCTCGACCCAGGCGGCGACGGTCGCGAGATTGCCCTCGGCGCGCGCGACGAGCCCGTCGAGGCCGCCGGCCGACTCGGCCCATTTCAACGAGTTCGATCGCGTCCTCGACGCACAGCATCGACGGCGTGTTGATCGTCTCGCCGCGGAAGATACCCTCGATCAGCTTGCCGCCCGGAGGTCATGCGGAACAGATTTTCGGCAGCGGCCAGGGCGGCGTGTAGCTTTCCAGCCGTTCGACGGCGCGCGGGCTCAATGCCAGCATGCCGTGCGCCGCCTCGCCGCCCAATGCCTTCTGCCATGACCAGGTGACGACATCGAGCTTGTCCCACGGCAGCCGCATCGCGAAGGCGGCCGAGGTCGCGTCGCAGATCGTCAGCCCCTTGCGGTCCGGCGGCGATCCAGTCGCCGTTCGGCACGCGCACGCCGGAGGTCGTGCCGTTCCACACGAACACCGTGTCGCGGTCCGGATCGACGGCGGCGAGATCGGGCAGACTCCCGTAGGGCGCGTCCAGCAGGCGCACATCCGGCAGCTTGAGCTGCTTCGTGACGTCGGAGACCCAGCCCTCGCCGAAGCTCTCCCAGGACAGGAGATCGACGCCGCGCGCGCCGAGCAGCGACCACAGCGCCATCTCGACCGCGCCGGTATCGGAGGCGGGCACGATGCCGAGCCGGTAATCTGCCGGCATTTGCAAGATCGCGCGCGAGCGCTCGATGACCTCGACGAGCCGCGCCAGACCGGGGCGCGAGCGGTGCGAGCGGCCGAGCAGCGCGCCGTTCAGCACCTCGGGCGACCAGCCCGGCCGCTTGGCGCAGGGGCCGGACGAAAAACACGGATTGGCCGGGCGCCGGGTCGGCTTCATCGCCCCGTCCTTTCGGTTGCCGCCGCCCGCATCGGGCCGGCTTCAAGGGGCGGACGCTTAGCGCCGCGCGGGATCGCGGTCAATGGCCGTCGCTGCACTGCAACATGCGGTCTAACGCTCGGGCTTTTTCGCCAGCACCTCGATCGAGCCGTGACGCGGCCGTCGGCGAGGCTGCGCACCGAATTGATCCGCATCTCGCGCAGCCGCTCGCCCATGACGAGATGCGGGCTGAGGCGTGGCAATGGGTCGCTCCGGAGCCGCTGAAGCTCGCGCATCGCGGCGTCTCTCTGCTGTCGGTGGTGTCCTCGAAGCTGACGATCTCGAACCCGGCTCCGATCAGGTCGGCGCGCGTCTGCTCGACGGTCGCCAGAAAACTCGTGTCGCGCGTCGCTGCCCAGGGGACCGGGAAATAGGGTTCGCCCGCATCGCCGGCACAGAGATTGGACAGGGCAAGCATGCCGCCCGGCCGCAGCGCGCGGAACGCCTCGCGATAGAAGCGCGGCTTGTCGGCGATGTTCATGATGACGTTCTGCGAATAGGCCCGGTCGAAGGCGGCGTCCGGCACCGGCAGGTCGAGCGCGCTGCCTTCCAGGATGGTCACCCGATCCGTCATGCCGCAGGCCGCGTTGAGCGCCCGCGCCGCCTCGCAGAATTCCGGGGTCAGATCGACGCCGGTCACATGACACCCGCATTTCGCGGCGATCCAGCGCGCCGGCCCGCCGACCCCGCTGCCGATGTCGAGGACGCGCTCGCCGGGCTGCGGCTTGAGCAGCGCGACCAATTCCTCGGTCGCGAGCACGCCGCGGCCGTGGAAATGGTCGATCGGCGCCAGCGCCTCCGGGGTGACCGCCGCGTCCGGGCCGTTGGCGTCGCGCAGCGCGGCGAGCACGCGGTCGGCGATGCCGCTGTTGCCGTAATGACGCGCGACCGGGTTCGGGCTTGCCATCGCCTGTTCCTCGCTGTTGGATTTGGCGTGCCCCGATGCTACGGCAGCATCGAGGCCAAAACCAGCGAGGGAGCGCCGCGATGCCCGTCAAGATCGACCGAATGCAGCCCGAGGGCATGAATGTCCGCATGCAGCAGGGCAAGCCGGCCTATTCGCATGTCGTGACCGTCACCGGCCCGGCGAAAATGGTGTACATCGCCGGCCAGCTGGCGCGCGACGCGGCCGGAAATATCGTCGGCCCCGGCGACATGCGGGCGCAGCTCGAACAGACCTTCAAGAACCTCGATCTCTGCCTCAAGGCGGCCGGCGCGACCTGGGAAAATGTCGTCAAGACCAACACGTTCGTCACCAATTACCAGGAATTCTCGAAGCACAGCGACGTGCGCATGCGCTATTTCGGCGTCGCCAGCCCGACCAGCACGACGATCCAGATCAGCGGCCTCGCCCAGCCCGAGGCAATGGTCGAGATCGAGATGATCGCGGTCGTCGAATAAAGGTTACCGCACCGGCTCGTAGACGCGCTCGTCATACAGCGAGCCTTCAAGCGGCAGCAGTTTGGCGCGGAACGCGCGGGTGTGGCCGGCGATCACATGCGCGTCCCGCGCTGCGTCGTCGCGCCATGCTTCGACGACATAGCTATGATTGGGCCGGCTCGCCTGCTGCCAGACATCGAAGCGGCTGACACCGGCGTCCTTCCGGCTGGCGCCCGCGAGGTCGTTCAGCAGGACGATCGCCTCGTCCTTTTTTGGCGGCACGACATCGACATGCGTGACGACGTAGACGCCGGCAGCGGCGCTGTCACCTTGCGGGGCGGCGACATCGAGCCCGGCGCAGACGCGCCGGATCCGAGGGCGCGACCAACAGCGGTTGCAGCTTGTCGTCGGCCGGCTTTGCCGCTGTTTCGTGCCGGTCGAGCGCCGCCTTGTCGCGCCAGGTCTCGATGATCGCGAAGCGGCCCGGATGCCCGCGCTCGTGCAGCACGGCGTATCCGGTATTGCCGGCCTCGCCACGGCTGGCGGCGGCGAGGTCGCGCAAGATCGCGGTGGCTTTTGCCGCATCCGGCGCGCCGGTTTCGACGATCGTGACGACATACTGCGGCGCGTTGTCGGACATCGCGGTCTGCGCCGGCATTTGCGCTGGTGTTTGTGCCGGGGCCGGAGCCGCCATCATTGCCATTGCGACCATCGCCAAAACTCCCGTCCTCATTGTCCCCCCGCACCGGTTTCTTCGGTCTGCCGAAACCGTCGCACAGGTCGGAGCGCCCAATCAACCAGGTGGCTGGGCAGCGGTTTGCTCATTTCTGCAGGAGATCAACAGCAAACGCGCACGCGCCTCCTCACATTCCGCGGGTTTCGCTGCGGCGGAGGGTCAGATTCTGCAGCAAAAGACAGCAAACAACCGCCCGCCATCGCTCCGACCCGCCGCTCCGTTTTTTCTTACTCCCGCAATGTGGCGGATTTCCCGTCGTCCCCGGGGAGGCGTCCGGCGCGCCCGAACTTGCCCGGCTTTTCGGGCGAACGCCGGGGTCGCACCCCTGGGCACCCCGCTTTCGCGGGGGCGGAGGGGCTATTGGATCCAGAGCGCTGCTTCAGCCGAATTGAACAGCATCGGCCGTCAAGAATGCTCAACCAGGGAACCTGGAGCGAGGCCGGCTATTTGAAGTGGGGCATCACCTTTTCGCAGATCAGCCGCAGCGAGTTCATCATCATTTCGGCCGGGATCGCGGCGCCGAAATTCAGCTCGAACAGGATGCCGTCGATGCCCAGCACGTCCTCCAGCTCCTTGAGCCGGTCGGTGACGCGCTCGGGGCCGCCGACGATGACCTTGTCGCGCAGCACGTCGGCATAGGTGGCGGTGCGCACCTCCTCGGCCTCGGCGCGGCGGCGCGCGTTCGGCGATCCTTCGAGCCGGTCGAGCAGCGATTTGTAGCCGGCCATGATGCTCGGCTCGCCTTCGTCGAGCGCCTGCTGGTCGGTGTCGCCGACATGCATCGACAGGCGCAGATAGACTTCACCGTGTCCGGGGTTCCCGGCCTCGCGGTGGGCGTCGCGATAGGCCTTGATATCGGGCGCCAAGCCCGGCAGCGAGCCGCTGCGCACCGACACGAACAGCGGATAGCCGAGCCGGCCCAGCATCGGGAACGTGTCCTCGCTGGCGCCGGCGATACGGATCGGCGGGTGCGGCTGCTGGTACGGCCGCGGCACCGCGCGCGCGTTGTCGAAGCTGTGATACTTGCCGTCGTGCGAGAACGTCTCCTGGGTCCACGCCTTCTTGATGATTTCGAGCGTCTCGTAAAAGCGCTCGCGGCTTTCCGCATAGGGAATGCCGTAGGCGGCGTAGCCGCGCGGGTTGCCGCTGCGCCCGGCGCCGAGGAGCAGCCGCCCGCGGCTCGTCTGGTCGATCGTCGCGGTCTCCTCGGCCAGCCGCAGCGGATGGTTCAGCGGCAACACGTGCACCGCCGTGCCGATCTTGATCCGCTTCGTGCGCGCGGCGAGCTGCCCGGCGACGTTGAGCGGCGCGCTCAAGACCGAGCGGCGCGCCTGCTGATGGATCTCGGCCAGCCAGAACACGTCGAGACCCCAGCGTTCGGCGTCCTCGGCCTGCTGAAAGCCCTGCTCGAATGCGTCGGCGTCGCTCTGCCCCGGCACCTGCCGGTGAAATTCATGGTACCAGCCGAATTCCATGTACGGCTCCCTAACCGGCTCTGCGTTTCCCAATCGCCGTCACGGCCCGAAAGCCGGGATGGCCATCCGGGAGGACGGTATTTCCCGTCCGTAAGCGTAGGGCGAGCCGCGGTTCGCGTTACAAATGCCGATTGATTGCGCCGCCCCATAACCGCTCGGCATGGCAGGCTGACGCGTGTATGATCGTGCGCATGGAACTGCGCAGCCTTGCCTATTTCGTCCGGGTCGCCGAACTCGGCAGCATCACGCGCGCCGCGTCCCATCTGCACCTGGCGCAGCCGGCGCTGACCCGGCATGTGCAGCGGCTCGAAGAGGAGCTGGGGGTGGCGCTGTTCACGCGCGCCAATCGCGGCGTGCGGCTGACCGAGGCCGGGCAGAAGCTGCTCGACGGCGCCACCCGCATCCTGCGCGACGTCGAGCGCACCGGCGACGAAATCCGGACGCAGGACGCGCATCCGAGCGGCCGCATCATCCTCGGCGTGACCCCGACGCTGTGCCCGGTGCTGGTGCCCGATCTGTTCGCCGCGATGCGCGCCGAGTTTCCCCGCATCGAATTGAAGGTGATGCATGCCGGCATGATCCGGCTCGAGGAATTCCTGATCGACGGGCGGGTCGATATCGCGCTGCTGTCCGAGCTGTCGCGCAGCCGGCTGATCCTGTCCGACCGCGCTCGGCCGCGAGGAGATGGTGCTGGTGACAAGGCCCGGCGCGCGGCCGCGCGGCATCGTCACCGGCGCCGAGCTGAGCCGCACGCCGCTGGTTCTCGGCGACGGGTTGCGCGCCGCGATGGACGCGCTGCTCGCCGGGCGCGGCATCGAGCTGAAGGTCGCGATCGAGGTCAACGACCACGAGACGATCCGGCTGATGGTGACGCGGGGCGTCGCCGCCTCGATCCTGCCCTACTCGTCGGTGGCGCGCGAATGCGCCGCCGGGCTCGTCGAGGCGCACCGGCTGACCGCCGACGGGATTTTTCGGACGCTGGCGCTCGGCGTCAGGGTCAGCCGCAGCGCCTCCTTGGCGCGCGAGGCCGTCGCCCGCGCGATCACCGCGATCGTCGCCGGTCTGGAGCGCGGCGGCCGGCTGTCGCTCGACCCGCGCCGCCGCAACGGGGCGCGCCGGCGAACGCAGCGGGCGGCGTCCGGGAGCAGCATTCGAACAGGTTCGTTCACCCCCTGAACCGTCATCCCCGGCTTGACGGGGGATATGCAGAGGTACCCATGGGTCAAGCCCGGCGATGACGAGTGAGTGGTAATCGCACGTATTCCACTTCCACGCCGTTAGATCCGTGCGCCCGGCATCGCGGCGATCGCGAACAGCGCTTCGCGGCAGATCGTGTCGGCGCGCGGGCCGGTCTGTTTCATGCGGAATTCGGCGTCGGCCGTCCGGTCGAGCGCGTCACGCAGCCGCTGCTCGTTCCACCGCCGCAGCTGGCGCCGGTAGCTGTCCTGTTCCTTGAAAAAGATCGGCGGGCGGGCGGCGCGCATCGCCTCCTCGATCGAGGCGCCGGCGGCGACACGCGCGGCGAGCAGGTGCAGCCGCTGCAGGTGGCGCAGCAGCGCCCGGATCACCGTGACCGGCGACTCGCCCTCCTGGAAGACGCGCGCCAAGGCGCGGTCGAGCGCCGGCGCGTCGCCCTCGGCGGCCGCGAGCAGCGCGTCGTCGAGCGACAGCGCGGCGCTGTCGGCGATCACGGCGCGCGCGTCGTCGAACCCGATCCGGCCGCCATCGCCGGCATAAAGCGTCAGCTTTTCGAGTTCGGCGCGGGTCAAGAGGCGGTCGCCGCCGAGGTGATCGACGAGGAAATCGACGGCGTCGCGACTGATCGCGACCCGATGCGCCGCGCAGGTCTCGCGGATCACCGCGGCGAGATCGCGCGCGCTGTCGGGATAACAGCCGATCGCGACGGCCTGCGGCGCCTCATCGAAGACCCGGCGCAGCGCCGAGCGGCCGGGCAGATCGCCGGCCTCGATAACGACCAGCGCGTCGTTGGTCGTATCCGCAAGCACGGTCGCATTCGCGAGAAAACGCCCGCAAAGCTGGGCCAACGCGTCGCCGGCGTCGCGCACCCTGACGACGCGGCGTCCCCCCATCAGGCTCATTTGCGCCGCCTCGTCGGCGAGCCGCGCGGGGTCGGCCGCGAGCGCGGCGGCGGTCAGATCGGCGACGCGAAACGGATCGCGCAAATCGGGGCAGACAGTACGCGCGACCGCATCGGCGCGCTCGCGCACCAGCCCGCCATCGGGACCGAAAAACAGCATGGCGCGGATTTCGGGATCGGGTCGCCGCAAAAATCGCCGCGACGCGCCCGGCTGGCAATTTCACGGCGGTACTTTCACCGCGGCCGTTTCGCCGCGGCGTGACGCCGGCTAGAACATCGCGAGACCCATCGAGTCGGGCCGCCAAGCCTTGCGGATCTGGTCCTCGATCGGGAGCCCGGTCGAGGTAAAGGCGGAATGGGAGGTACCGTATCGGCTGTTCGGCTCGGTCAGAAGACGCACCAGATGGTCGATCATGGCCTCCTCGTGACAGTGCCAGCTCTCGATCATTTGGTGGGGCACTTGCCGGGATGAGGGGACCTGTTTCATTCTTTCCTCCCGACGGCTGCGCGACAATCCGTCGCGGGCTGTAACGATGCGGCGTACATTTAGGCAATTCATTGCAACCGAGCAAGCGCTCGTTTCGCGAGTAGCGCAGAAGTCGATCAACCGCTTACCGCGCCAGGATTTTTAGGGGCGCACAGGAGGGCCCATGCAATACGGTCTGTTCACGATGCCGTCGCACCCGCCGGAACGCAGCCTTGGCGACGGCCATCGCTGGGACCTGCAGACGCTGCGCTGGGCCGACGAGCTCGGCTTCTCCGAGGCCTGGATCGGCGAGCACCACACCGCGCCGTGGGAACCGCATCCGGCGCCCGATCTGTTGATCGCGCAGTCGCTGATGGAGACGAGCCGCATCCGGCTCGCGCCCGGCGGTTTTCTGTTGCCCTATCATCACCCGGCCGAGCTGGCGCACCGCGTCGCGATGCTCGACCACATGGCGCAGGGGCGGCTCAATTTCGGCGTCGCGGCGAGCGGGCTGCCGAGCGACTGGGCGATGTTCAATGTCGACGGCATGACCGGACAGCACCGCGAGATGACGCGCGAGGCGCTCGACATCATCCTGAAATTGTGGAGCGCCGAGGAACCGTTCGACTACGCCGGCAAGTACTGGCACGTGACGCGCACCGACCGGATGCTGGAGAGCCTGATCCCGCATATCAAGCCGTTCCAGAAGCCGCATCCGCCGATCGGCGTCGCCGGGGTCAGCGCCGGATCGGAAACGCTGAAAGTCGCCGGCGAGCGCGGCTTTCTGCCGATGAGCCTCAACCTCAACCAGACCTATGTCGCGAGCCACTGGGCCTCGGTCGAGGAGGGCGCGCGGCGCACCGGACGCACCCCGAGCCGCGCCGACTGGCGTCTCGTGCGCGAGATTTTCGTCGCCGACACCGACGAGGAGGCGTGGCGCCTGTCGGTCGGGGCGCAGATGGGCCGGATGATGCGCGAGTACTTCCTGCCGCTGCTGAAGAATGTCGGCGTCATCCAGTACCTGAAGCACGACGATGCGGTCGCCGACAGCGACGTGACGCCGGAATACTGCGCCCGGCACAACTGGCTGATCGGCTCGCCCACGACCGTGGTCGAGAAGATCGAGCGCATGTACGAGGAGGTCGGCGGCTTCGGCCACCTGCTGCTGTTCTGCTTCGACTACAGCGAGAACCCGCATGCGTGGCGGCATTCGATGGAGCTGCTGGCGAAGGAGGTCATGCCGAAGGTGGCCCACCTCCGGCCGCAATGATCTGCCGCGGCGTCGTCCCGCCCTTCAGGAAACTGTAGGGCGGGTGGAGCGAAGCGCAACCCGCCGGACCCGTCCCCTCTTCCCCATTCCGGCGCAAGCCGGGATCCCATGGTGAAAAGTCGCGGCGGTGTCAGCTGGATCCCCGCCTTCGGCATGAGTTGCAGACGGGCCCGCGTCGCGATGCTGGAGTGGACGAAGCACAGCAAAGTCCGCCATGTATGCTCGAAACAAGCGGCGGGTTGCGCTTCGCTCCACCTGCCCTACGCTTGCTGTAAATCAATAGCGGTTGATTTTCTGGAGGGACCTGTAATGCAGTTCGTGCGCGGAAGTATTCCGGTTCGAGTTAAAGGCATGAGCTGGTTCGTTTCATGACCGGTGTTTACAATGCGGTTCTGGCAGTCTCTTTGCTATTTCCACAAATGTATAGAGCAATCGGGCTAAACATTCCCGCTCCCTTCTGGGGATGGCTGCTCGGTGCTTTTCTCGTCTACACCGGCGCGGTCCTTATCTATGCCTCGAAGGACCTCAACCGTTGCGCATCCTTAGTGTATTGGGAATCGCTCCTGCGGTATGCGGCGGCCCTGTTGTTAATCCCCGCTGGCCTTTTCGGAGACCTCGGACTGATAGCCGTCGCTCTCGGCGCAGCGGACCTCTTGATCGGGTTGGTCTACATGTTCGGTCTGCCGCATGAACTCGGAATTTCTCATTCTGCACTCATGTGGAATGAAGCCAATCGGGCCGGATAAGTCAAAGCGGGGACAGCCAGTCGTTTCCGGAGAGCCTGTTACGCGACTCCCGTCATGTTGCAATAGTAAAAATTTTCCTAAATCGCGGTTTATGCGCCATTTTTCAAGAAGGCGGGTTATGCGGTAGAGCGGTGAAAAGTGTTCTGCCGCCGAGCCGCATTCGTCCCCTCCCTTTGATCCGGTTTTCCGGAGTTCGCTATAGTGCGGGATAGTGTAGCGGCCGGTGCCGCGATTTGTCATTTGTCTCCCGCCCGAGGCGGCGGTCAGCGGCGAGGAATGAGGCGATGGAAGCGTGGTGGCAATGCGAAATCCCCTACCCGTTCGTGCCGCGTCAGGTGCTCGACGCCGCCGAGTCGGTGCGCGGCAGCCTGCCGAACCGCTATTGCGACCCCGACATCGCCGCCGATCTGTTCGAGGAAGTGATCGACGAGTTCCTGTTGTGCGACGAGATGGGCATGAACGTGCTGGCGATCGAGCACCATGCCGGCATCAATTCCCTGCTCGGCGCCAACCCGATGTTGGTCGGCATCCTGGCGCGCCAGACGAAGAAGGTGCGCATCCTGTCGCTCGGCACGCTCGTCTCGCTGCGCCCCGACCCGGTGCGCGTCGCCGAGGAATACGCCACCGCTGATATCATTTCGCGCGGCCGGCTCGATATCGGTTTTGTCAAATCGGGCGGCACCGAGATGCCGTCGGCCAACACCAACCCAGTCAGGAACGAGGAGCGCTACTGGGAGGCGATCGACCTGATACAGAAGGCGCTGACCTCGCATGACGGCCCGTTCAGCTGGGAGGGCAAGCACTACACGCACCGTCACGTCAACATCTGGCCGGGACCGTACCAGCGGCCGCACCCGCCGCTGTGGTCGGCGACCGGCGATGTGAAGAGCGCCGCCGAGGTCGGCCGCCGCGGCATGCGGCATGTGCTGGTATTGCGCGGGGTCGAGGGCACGCGGCGGGCCTATCAGGCGCACCGCCAGGCGCGGCGCGACGCCGGATTGCCGCCGGTCACCACCGACAATTTCGCCTATGCCGCCTTTGTCTATGTCGGCGACACCGAGGAAGAGGGACGGCGGGTCGGCAGCAAGTTGCTGTGGTTCCTCAACACGAGCCTCAAATCGGCGCCGCAGCACTCGCGCTTCATGCCGGGCAGCGCCCCGCCCGAGGCGGCACCGCAGGTTTTCCGCGATGCGCCACGTCCGAACGGTGGGGGGCCGAACCTGACCAATGCCGAAAAGGGCGTCACCGTGTCGGCCAACCAGAACGCGCGCCGGCTGATGTCATTGGGGGTCGAGGAAGCGATGGCCATGGGCATCCTGTTCGTCGGTAACCCCGACAGCGTCTACCGCCAGATCGTCGAGTTCTCTGACAAGGTCGGCGGCTTCAACCATCTCTCGATGATCGGCCGCTCCGGGTTCATGACGCACCGCGAAAGCGAAAAAGGCATCCGGCTGTTCGCAAAGGAGGTTTTGCCGCGGCTGCAGGAAATCAAGGCGGTCGAGGCTCATTGAAGCTATTGAAAGCAATTTCGAAGTGAATACGACTTCGAATGCCATATTGAGTGCAGATAAAGATGCTGACCTGCTGCAGATCTGGTAGCTTCGATGCTTGCGAGCATCCAAGCGTCGCTATAGCACGGCCTATTTTTCTAAGTGCTATGACATTGAGATTACATTGAGTGTTGCGAGCGTCTTTCCGCCAGTCGAACTCGATTTAACATCGCTGGCATGCAGGGCTTCCAGCCTCAACGGGCTGGAGCTGGGATCGCGGTCTCGCTCTCGATGCCCCCGCGGGACGCGCTCTCGCCGGGATATCCGCTCAGGGCCGCGTCGGTGTGCAGATGGCAGGCGGCGCGGTGCCCCGGCGCGATCTCGATCAGTGGCGGCTCCAGCCGCGCGCATTGCTCCATGACAAACGGGCAGCGCGTGTGGAAGCGGCAGCCCGAGGGCGGGTTGAGCGGCGACGGCACCTCGCCGGCCAGCACGATCTCCTCCTCGCGCTCGCTCCGGGCGCGGCGGCAACACGGCGGAGAACAGCGCCTTCGTGTAGGGATGTGCGACATTCTCGAACAGAAGCGTTGGTCGGCCCGTACTCGACGATCTTTCCCAGATACATCACCGCCGTGTAGTCGGCCATGTGGCGCACCGTGGCGAGATCGTGCGCGACCAGCAGATAGGCGACGTTGGTCTGCGCCTGGATGTCCTTCAACAGGTTCATCATCTGCGCGCGGATCGACACGTCGAGCGCCGAGATCGGCTCGTCGAGCACGATCAGCTGCGGCTCGCGAGGCCAGCGCCGCCGCGAGCGCGATGCGCTGACGCTGCCCGCCGCTGAATTCGTGCGGATATTGCGACGCCTGCTCGCGCCGCAACCCGACCTGGTGCAGCAGCTCGGCGACGCGCTCGTCGATCTTCGCGCGGTCTCCCCAGCCGCGTCACGATCAGCGACTCGGCGATTGTGCGGCCGACCGTCATGCGCGGGTTCAGCGACGACCACGGGTCCTGGAACACCGCCTGCACCCTGGCCCGGTATCGCCGCAGCGCGTCGCCCGACAGGCCGTGGATCGGCTCGCCGTCCAGCAATATCCTTCCGTCGGTCGGCTCTTCGAGGTTGAGGATCAGCTTCGAGGTCGTCGTCTTGCCGCAGCCCAACTCGCCGACCAGCCCGAGCGTCTCGCCGGCGTTCAGGGTGAACGAGACATCGTCCACCGCCTTGACGTTGCCGAGCGTCTTGGCGAACAGGATGCCTTTCGTGAACGGGTAGTATTTGCGCAGCCGCTCGACGCGCAGCAGCGGCTCCGCGCTCGCCCCCCTTGGCCCGCCATTGAAAGCAACCTCGCTCATTCGGCGGCGAGCCTCCAGCAATCGGCCGTATGCTCGGCGCCGACCGAAAACGAGTCCGGGTAGGCTTCCTCGCAGCGCCGCTCGGCATAGGGGCAGCGCGCCGCGAAGCGGCAGCCGACCGGCAGGTTCATCAGCGACGGCGGCTGCCCCTCGATCGTGTAGCAGGCGCTTGGCGCCGCCGGTCATCTTCGGCACCGACGCGATCAGCGCCTGCGTGTACGGATGCGACGGGTTGTCGAACACCTCGGCAACCGGGCCGCATTCGACGATCCGGCCGGCATACATCACCGCGACCCGGTCGCACATCCGCGCCACGACGCCGAAATCGTGCGTGATGAACAGGATCGCCATCCCGGTTTCGCGTTGCAGGCGCTTCAGCAGTTTCAGGTATTGCAGCTGGATCGTCACGTCGAGCGCGGTCGTCGGCTCGTCGGCGATCAGCACCTCGGGATGGCCGCTCATCGCGATCGCGCCGACGACGCGCTGCTTCATGCCGCCGCTCATCTGGTGCGGAAACTGGCCGAGGCGCTGCTCCGGCGCGGAAATCTCGACATGGCGCAGCGCCGCGACCGCCTCCTGTCATCATGTCGGCCTTGCCGCGCCGGCCGAGGCGCCGCGCGATCGCCTCGCGCAGCTGGTCGCCGATCGTGAACACCGGGTTCAGCGAGGTCTGCGGGTCCTGCAGGATCATCGAGATCCGGCTGCCGCGGATCTCGCGCATCTCCTTCGGCGTCCGCCGCAGGATGTCTTCGCCGTTCAGCACGACCTCGCCGCCGAATGGTCCTGGCGCCGCCCTTCGGCAACAGCCGCATGACCGACAGCGCGGTCAGGCTCTTGCCGCAGCCGGACTCGCCGACCAGGCCCAAGACCTCGCCGCGGCGCAGCGAGAAGCTGACCCCGTCCACCGCCTTCACGATGCCGCGGCGCAGGAAGAAATACGTTGTCAGGTCGCGCACATCGAGAACGGTGTCGCTTTCGGTCGTCGGCTCGCTCGGCGGCCGCTTCGCGACCGCGACATAGGCGGCCGTTTGCAGCTCGGTCATAGCTGGCGCAGCCTGCGGATCGAGCCGGTCGCGCAGCCAGTCGCCGAACAGGTTGACCGACAGCACCAGCAGCGTGATCGCGATGCCGGGGATCAGCGACACCCACCAGGCGTCGTAGATGCGGCCGCGGCCTTCGGAGATCATCAGCCCCCAGGTCGGGGTCGGCGGCGGGATGCCGGCGCCGAGAAAGCTCAGCGACGCTTCGGCGATGATCACGACGCCGATATTCAGCGTCACCAGCACCATGAACGTGTTCAGCACGTTCGGCAGGATGTGCGTCAGCATGATCCGCAACGGCGAGCAGCCGCGCACCTTGGCCAGTGCGACAAAGTCGCGCTGTTTCAAGCGTCAGCACCTCGCCGCGGATCACGCGAGCGAAGCTCGCCCACAGCAACAGGCTGATCGCGAGCACCAGCGTGCCGAGCCCCTGACCCATCGTGACGGCCAGCAGCAGCGCAAACAGGATGGCGGGAAACGTGAAGGCGGCGTCGACCAGCCGCATCAGCGCGTTGTCGAGCAGGCCGCCGAAATAGCCGGCGAGTGATGCCGATCGTCAGGCCGATCCCGCCGCCGGCGACCAGCGCCAGCGCCGCGACCATCAGGCTGACCCGAGCGCCGTAGATCAGCCGGCTCAAGATGTCGCGGCCGAAGGCGTCGGTGCCGAGGATGTACTGCATGCTGCCGCCGTCGACCCAGAACGGCGGGATCAGCTTGTCCCGCAAGGTCTGCTCGATCGGCGAATAGGGCGCCAGCAACGGCGCGAACAGCGCCATGATCAGCATGATCGAGATGATCACGATCGGGATGACACGGCAGCCCGCGGCGCCTGCCGCGGAAAACCGTGATGATGCCCGGAACGGAGGGAACCAGCCACCAGGAGCGGGTGGCGGCAACCGGCTCAGGCGAGGCGGATTCGCGGATCGACATAGGCGTAAAGGATGTCAACGAACAGGTTGATCGACAGGATCAGGATCGCCTTCAGGATGATCACCGCCTGCAACAGCGGAAAATCGCGGAAGATCACCGCCTCGTAGGTCAGCCGGCCGACCCCGGCCAGGCGAAGACGGTCTCGGTGACGATCGCGCCGGTCACCAGATTGCCGACGAACACGCCCCACAGCGTCAAGACCGGGATCAGCGCGTTGCGCAGGCAATGCTTCCAGATCACGACGCCTTCGCTCAACCCCTTGATGCGGGCAAGCTTGACGAACTCGCTCTCCATCACCTCGAGCATGCTGGAGCGCACGAGGCGCATGAAGCCGGCGATCAGGAACGTGCCGAGCGTGATCACCGGCAAGATGAAATGCTCGGGGCCGCCCATCCGGCCGGACGGCAGCCAGCCCAGCTCGACGCTGAACAGGAAGATCAGCAGGATGCCGAGCCAGAAACTCGGCATCGCGATACCGAGCACGGCGACGGTGCCGGCGGCGCGGTCGAGCAGGTTGCCGCGGTTCAGCGCCGCGATGACGCCGAGCGGGATGCCGACACGACATTCCCAGCAGCAGCGCCCAGGGGATGATCACGAGCGTGTTCGGCAGGCGGTCGAAGAACGCCTCTACCGCCGGCTGACGCATGCGGATCGACATGCCCGAGGTCGCCGTGCAGCGCGTTCTTCGACGAAGATGAAGAACTGCTGATAGCAGCGATCCGTCGAGCCCGAGCGCCTTGATCATCGCGAGCGCGGTCCTCGGCGGTGGCGTCCTCGGGCAGCATCAGATCGACCGGGATTGCCGGTCAGCCGCCCGAGGAAGAAGACGATCGTCGCCACCAGGCACAGCAGCACGACGCCTTGCAGCAGCCGATAGACGATATAGCGCTTCATCTTACCAGGCCCTTGCGGCCGAGCTCAAGCCGCAAACCGCCATCCCTGCGCCGAGGTCCATTCTTCAACGGCTTCGTCGACGCGATGAATGGATCCTGGCAGTCGCCGGGATGGCGATCGAAGAGGCTGCCGTGCCTACTTCTTCCACGGCTGTTCGTCGGGCCGCGGCATGCGCTCGAACACGTCGCCGAGTTCATGCCGGCCGGGAATCGCCGGCAAACTGCCCGACCTGCTTCGGGTTGACCGCGTAATAGCCCATGCCCTCGATGATCGGCACCGCGATCCAGGTGTCGGCCACCGCTTGACCATCTGTCGGTCAATTCGGCGCGCTTCTCCGCGTCGCGCTCGGACAGCAGCGCGCTGTAGGTCTTCACGAACTCCTGGCACGCCTCGCCGCAGTTCTTCTCGTCGCCGAACAGATGCTGGTCGCTGGCTCTTGGGAGCGAAGGCGCCATTGATAGCGCCACGCCATGTCGGGCCGGCCGGCCGTGCGGTACATCGAGGCCACGCCCGCCAGCTCGTCCTGCTCGCCGCGCACCAGCGGCGCGAACGAGCCCCATTCGTAGTTCTTGATGTTCGACCTTGATCGCCGATCTTGTTCCACATATCGGCGATAGCCGTGCCGATATCGGTCATGAACGGCGTGCCCGGCAGCGCCGTGTTGGCGAATTTCAGCTCGAACCCGTTCGGGTAGCCGGCCTCGGCCAGCAGCTTCTTGGCCTGCGCGGGATCGTAGCGATAGGCCTCGTCGGCCCATTTCCGCCATTTCTCGTCGTTGAAGTACTCGGTGTACCCGAACGCGGCGAACGGATAGGGCATGCTCGCCTTTCCGTTCATCACATGCTCGATGATCTGCTTGCGGTCGATCGCCAGCGACAGCGCCTGGCGCACTTTCGGGTTGGCGATCGGGTTGTCCTTCTGCTCGGGCCGGTAGGTGCCCCAGAACTGGAAGATCCCCTGCATCGTCCCCGGGACGACACCACCTCCAGCCCGGCGCGCTGCAGCGCCGCGCATCGTTTCCGGGCCCATCGAGGCGATCGCCGCCTCGCCGGTGCGCACCATCGAGACGCGGGTGCTTTCCTCCGGGACCAGCAGGATCTGCAGGTTCTTGAAATGCGGCGTGCCGCGCCAGTGCGGGTAATCGACCGCCTCGAACTCGATGCGGTCGCCCGGCACGCTGCGCACGAATTTCCACGGGCCGCTGCCGATCGGCTTCTTGCGGAACTCCTCCTCGCCGACCTTCTCGATGTACTTCTTCGGCATGATCGCGCCTTCGGGCGCGACCGCGCGGCTCAGCATCGCCGGCAGGCCGATCTGCGGCCCATTGGTGTGGATCTTCACGGTCAGGTCGTCGACGACCTCGATGTCCTTGATGATCCGCTTCAGCGTCGCCTTGGCCGAGGACAGCGATTCCGGGCTCATCTGGCGCTCGAGGCTGAACTTGACGTCCTCCGCGGTCAACTTGTCGCCGTTATGGAATTTCTGGCCCGGGCGCAGGTGGAACGTCCAGGTCAGCCCGTCGTCCGACAGCTCCCATTTCTCGGCGACGCCGGGGCCGACGCCCGCCCTTCTTCAGTGTCGAACCCGACCAGCGAGTCGTACATCGCCGCCTGATAGACGGCGTTGCCGGGCCGGCCTTCGAGGATCGGGTCGAGGGTCTGCGCCGCGAGCGAGTTCGACCGCGAAGACCAGCGTGCCCTTCTGCTTCGGCATCTCGGCCTTGGTGTCGGCCGCGAGGGCCGGATGCCAGATCGAGGCCGCGAGCAGCGCCGCGCCCGCCCAGGCGTTGAAAGTTCTCCGACTTGGCATGACAGCCTCCCGACCGTGTTGCTTTTTGCACAATAGCGCCATTCCGCGGCTGGAACCTGCCCGGAACATAAGCAGTCCGTCAAGGCAGCGTGCAGCGCGGCCTCGTTCTCTTTGGGATTACCCATGCGATGGGCGGCGTTGCCGTGCCCAGAAACGCATCGAAAAACGGCGGTCGGCTGCGCTAGACTGACGCGACTACATCGCGGCGCGGGCGCGGGCCGCGCCACAGCCATCCGGGGAAGGGAGATCGCGATGCATCTGATGTATTTCACCGAGCAGCCGATGTCGGCCTACCCGTCGGATATCGGGCTGGAGACCGGCTACACCGCGCTGATGTTCTCGAACAAATACTACGACCCGGTGGCCGGCAGCCGGCTCTACAACGAGTACATCGAACATTACGTCATGGTCGACGAGCTCGGCTTCGACGGCATCATGCTGAACGAGCACCACAACGCGCCGTTCTGCATGCAGGCGAAGGCCAACATCTTCGCGGCGATCCTCGCCGCCGTGACCAAGAACGTGAAGATCGTCATGCTCGGCAACCCGCTGCCGCTGGCCGAAAACCCGGTTCGGCTCGCCGAGGAACTGTCGATGATCGACATGATCTCGAAGGGTCGGCTGGTTTCGGGTTTCGTCCGCGGCGGCGGCCAGGAGCAGCTTGCCGCCGGCGTCAACCCGGCGTTCAACCGCGAGCGCTTCCAGGAGGCGCACGATCTGATCGTCGCCGCCTGGACCCGCGAGGGTCCGTTCCGCTGGGAGGGGGCGCATTACCAGAACCGCGTCGTCAACCCCTGGGCGGTGCCGCTGCAGAAGCCCTACCCGCGGGTCTGGATCCCCGGCGTGATCAGCCCCGAGACGATCGTCTGGGCGGCGCAGCAGGGCTATCCCTACATCGCGCTGAACACGCCGCTCGATCGCACGAAGCAGATCTGGCAGATCTACGACCAGCATGCGGCCGAAGCCGGTTTCCAGGGCGGCCCGGACTATCATGGCCTCTTGAAGCAGATCCACGTCGCCGAGACCGAGGAAAAGGCGATCCAGAACGCCGCCCAGTTCCGCTGGATGCAGGGCGAGTTCACCGGGCTCGCGCACCCGGTGTGGTCGACGCCGTCGGGCTACGGCAGCCCGTCCAACCGGCGCGCTTTTGTCGAGTTCGCCTCGGGCGTGTCGAAAAATCCGCGCTACCGGCCGGACCTCGAAACGCAGATGAAGGAGCTGATGATCATCGCCGGCACGCCGAAGCAGGTGATCGCCAAGCTGCGCATCCTGCTTGGAGGAGACGCGGCCCGGCATCCTCGGCATGTGGGCCAATGACGGCACCGTTACCAACGAGGACGCCAAGACCTGCATCCGCCTGATGGGCGAGGAGGTGCTGCCGGCGGTGCGCGAAATGGCGAAGGAATTCGACCTGAAGAGCCCGTTCGAGACGAACCAGCCGGTCAGCATCGATTACATGCCGGGCCGCAGGGAGCCGGCTCGGGCGGCGGCCGAGTAGTCGCCGCGATGATCCGGTCAATCCTCGTCACCGCGACCGGCGATCCGACAGACGCCGCGACCTTCGCGGCGGCGCTGGCGGTTGCGCGTCCGTTCGGGGCGCATCTCGACGTGCTGCATGTCCGCGCCGATGCGATCAGCGCCGGCGTGGCGATGGCGAGCGGGGCCGGCACCGGCGCGCTGACCGCCGGACTGATCGAGCAGCTCGAAGCCGACGCCTTGCAGCGCGAGACCCGCGCCAGGAACGGCTTCGAGCGGTTCTGCGCCGAGAGCAGCCTGACCGTCTCCGGCACGCCGACCGGAGAGCCGAACGCCCAGGCCGACCCTCAGGCCAACCCCGAGCCCAACGCAGTATCGGCGGAATTTCATGTCGAGACCGGGCGGGAGGCCGATTGGGTGACGGTCTATGGCCGCACCTGCGATCTGGTCGTCGCCTCCCGCTGGGATGACGGGGCGCTCGCGCGTTCGACGCTGGAGGCGGCGCTGCTCGAAACCGGACGGCCGCTCTTGATCCCAGGCCCCGGCGCGGCGCTCAGACGGGAAGCGATCGGGCGCATCGCGATCGCCTGGAAACCGGTGCCGCAGGCGGCCCGCGCCGTGGCGCTCGCGATGCCGCTCCTCAGCCGCGCGACCGAGATCATCATCGCGACAGTCGAGGAAAACGCCGACGAGCACGACGAGATCGACCGTCTAACGCGTTATCTCGGTTGGCACGGCCGCAACGCCACGGTCGCGCGCATGCGGTCGGGCCCGGACGGTCCCGCCGCGGCATTATTGTCGGCGATCACAGGCCGCGCCGACCTGCTGGTGATGGGCGGCTACGGCCACAGCCGCGTACGCGAGTGGGTGTTCGGCGGCTTTACGCAGCACGTCCTGGCCGGCGCGCCGCTCCCGGTGTTGATGACCCATTGAGACGGCACCCGCCATACCCGGGCCTGATCGGGACTTCTTCATGACGCGGCCCCTTCACGCACCGGCGGCGCCGGTTCTGTGGCCGCAACACGGAAGCAATTTGTGTGTCGATTCCGAGGCGGGCGACCGGGAGGCGGTCGGAGGCCGCGTTCGCGCGGGCCGCCCATGTCGTGCGGCTCGACACCGCGCTCAACCGCGTCACCGGCGTGCCGATGGAGTTGCGCGCGGCGGTCGGCGCCTATGACGCCGCATCCGGCCGGTTCACCGTCTATACCAGCGCCGGCGGCGGCGTGATCCGGCAGCGCGACGACATCGCCGGCGCGCTCGGCGTCGCGAAGGACGCGGTGCGCGTCGTCTCGGGCGATGTCGGCGGCAATTTCGGCATCCGCAACAGCACCTGCCCGGAATTCGTGCTGGTCGCCTGGGCGGCGAAGCGGGTCGGCCGGCCGGTCAAGTGGCGGTGCGAGCGCCAGGATGCGTTCCTCGAGCGATTTCCACGGCCGCGACCTGATCTCTGAGGCCGAGCTCGCCCTCGACGCGGACGGCAATTTCCTGGCGCTGCGCGGCGCAACACCAGCAATCTCGGCGCCGCCGCGATCTCGTTCGTGCCGCTGGCGAAGGGGATCGCGGTCTCCTCGAGCGTCTATCGCATCGCCGGTTTCATACATGCGCGGGCGCGCGCGTCGTCACCAACACCGCGCCGACCTCGGCCTATCGCAGCGCCGGCCGGCCCGAGGTCATGTTCGTCCTCGAACGCCTGATCGACATCGCCTGCCGCCGCCACGGCTTCGACCGGCTCGATCTGCGCCGGCGCAACCTCGTGCCGCCCGAGGCGATGCCGTACCGCAACCCGCTGGGCCTCGTATACGACAGCGGCGACTACCCGGCCTCGCTACGGCGTGCCGCGGAGCTTGGCGATTGGGCGGGATTCGCGGCGCGCCGCGCCGAAGCGCAGCGAGCGCGGCCGCTGTCGCGGCATCGGCATCGCTGCCTCGATCGAGCTGAATACCGGCGCCCCGCGCGAGCGCGCCGAGTTGACGATCGACCCGTCGGGCACGGTCGAGATCGTGCTCGGCACGATGTCGGCCGGCCAGGGTCACGAAACGAGCTTCGCCCAGATCGTCAGCGAATGGCTCGGCGTGCGATCCCGAGCAGGTCCGGCTGGTCACCGGCGATACCGACCGGGTGCAGGCCGGCGGCGGCTCGGCCTCGGCGCGCTCGATGCGGCTCGGGTCGTGGGTTATCGCGAAGGCGTCCGACCAGATCGTCGAGAAGGGCCGCCGCATCGCCGCCGCGCTGCTCGAAGCCGCCGAGGCCGACATCGAATTTTCGCCGCGGCGCGGTTTCGTCGTGAACGGCACCGACCGCTCGGTCGGCCTGTTCGAGGCCGCCGCGGCCGCGCTCGGCGACGGCATCCCGCCCGAGCTGCGCGGCCCGCTGACCGGCGTGTCCGATCAGGTCATGGCGATCCCGTCCTTCGCCTACACCTCGCGCGGTCTGCGAGGTCGAAGTCGATCCCGAGACCGGCCTCGTCGAGGTTGTCGGCTACATCTCGGTCGACGATTGCGGCCGCGCGGTCAACCCGATGCTGGTCCACGGCCAGAGCCACGGCGGCATCGCGCAGGGGATCGGCCAGGCGCTGTGGGAGCACTGCGTCTACGACCCCGATACCGGCCAGCTCCTGTCCGCGTCGCTGATGGATTACGCGCTGCCGCGAGCCGACCTGCTGCCGTTGTTCACGACCGAGATCAGCGAGGTGCCCTCGACGACGAACCCGCTCGGCATGCGCGGCGGCAGCGAGGGCGGCATCACCCCGGGTCTCGCCGCGGTCGCGAACGCGATCGTCGATGCGCTCGCCGAATTCGGCGTCGAGCATATCGACTTGCCGGCCACTCCGGAGCGCGTCTGGCGCGCGATCCGGGCCGCCGGCGATCGGCATCCGACGGATGTCCCCACCGGGAAGACAGGCTAACCGGCCAAGCGGGTAGCCAACACCGCCGCCGGGCGCCGGCCAGCCTCATAGGTGGCGACCGGAACAGCCCTCGCACGCGGCACATCCGTAATCGGCATGTAGGAGGGCCGGGGCAATCCCTTTCCCCCACGAACGGGGGCGGGGTTACCCGTCGCCCAGCCTGGTTAGCGATCTCGGCTCCACCGCCTTGGCATCGTCAGCGTGCATCTAACGCTGCCTACGCCATCGGCGAGGACAGGAGCTGAGGGTGAGGTCGGAAAAGGTACTTCCAGCGAGGTAGAGGGCCGGCGGGAGGCGCTGAGGCCCGATTCGTACGATTTTCCAGCCTCCCTAGGCCGACTACCGGTCGCGACGCCATCCGGATCGAGCTGAAACCGGGTTAGATCGTCGAAAGGTTTGTCGGATCGACGGATTATCAGGATAAATCGTCGAAAGGTTTGTCGGATCGGGGTTGGTTCCGGTTAATAAATCATCCAAGAGCCATTCGGTCTTACCGGCTTTATCGACGCCAACGCCGGACCCTCCATTCTTCGTGTGATCGAAACGTAATAATTGCGGTCCCGGATTACGTGAGGTGGGTTGTTGGTGTCCATGCACCAACTGCAGCAGGCGGCGGCGCACGGACGGCCTCGGTGATGCCGATAACATGCAGGCTTCGATAAATTGAAATTCTCCCACAATGGCGGGTTATCGGCGTGATCGTAACCCCACCAAACGCCAAGCTGCATCAAATTGAGATCCCGCAAATGCTCACTCCAAACCACAGACGGTCGTCCCGCCAATTCCGTAATTATGCGCCCCTTCGGCGTGACGCGAGCCGTATCGATAACGGCGTTAGTTCCGAGAATTAGAAGTCTTCGGTGCTCGTCTCTCATCTTTTCACCCTCTAATTCAGCTCTGCGGACCATGCGGTCCATAGCGGTCCATAATTTACCGGGAATACGGTATTTTGTCTAATTACTAATGCGAATCATTCTTAACTGACAAAATCTCGCGCGGGGTAGGCGCTATGGACCGCTATGGACCGCATGGTCCGCAAACACAACCTGTGGTATTTCCGAATATCTTAACGATATTACTACGAAACCCACACATACTATATCTTGTGGTCGGATCACAGGGGGTCTACGTCTGAAATCCACCACTTGACGAGTTTGGTGTGTTTATCTTCCGCGCCATTAATTTTCAAACCCTCGAGAACCCTCTCTTTGTTGCTTCTCAGCCAATTAGCCGAAAACCCGTCCGGAAACCCCGAAACCATCTCGACTTAATTCCGCGAGCGCTTGGGAAAAATTAAAATCTTCATTTCCGTTGGTGTTAGAACTGTCGGCGCCGGTCATCGCGATCAGCTCGGGGACGAATTTAGGATTATTTAGGCCGACCGCATTTTTCCAAGCGGAGACGATGCGCTTGCTCCGAGCGATGTCTGGATCTTCACTGCGCATCTCTTCCGCCGTTGCGCGGGGGTCAGGCTCGCCGAGCCATATCAAAGCTGACCGGACGTAGTTCGACCAGTCGTCGAAGCTGGCGAATGGTTCCACGTGCTGATTAGGTAGACCGGCTTCCATGTAAGCGCGCGCGATTATCAGACACGCCGCGATGTACCCGCCCCGGCGTTCCAGGATGCGCCCGAACGGATTGTCCTTGAACTTGCGGGTTTCGGGACGTTCCAGGTTCGAATCGAGCCGGCACAGCAGGCAGCGGCGCAGCATGTCATTCCGTACGGTTATGTTGTTGCCGGTCGCATACAGGCTGGCCCGGCTCTCAATATTCACCATCTCAGATTTACCGAGGATGCGGACTTTCAGAAACGGTCGTTCGACTGCCTGACACATGAAATCTCCATCGAGATCGCCATTCAGGTTGTCGATCAGGATGATAGACTGACCCGTCATCAACTCGGCGCCCAGCCGCTTTTCCGTTTCCTCTTCTGTCTTGCCAGCCGCGATCACCGGGCAGATGCGGCCGATCGCTATAGCCGATGCGAGATCAACGAGGTACGTCTTACCAGAGCCCGCAGTCGGCGCGGAGAAGACGTGCAGCGGTGCAACTGACAGGGCGCCACGCACGACAGGCGTGATAAGCGCAGACAGCGCGACAGCCATATTCTCGGGGCTCTTGAATGGGAACTCAGTGAGCAGACGTTTCAGCCGCTTCAGCTCTCGGAACGCGCGATCTTTTGATGGTCTATCCGGTATCTCAGGCATCGGCGGCGGATTGCTCAGCAACAGCCTAGTGGTCGGATCATAGCCGGGAGTGGATAGTAGGCTCCCATCCGGTCGCAGTGTCGGAGTGGTGATTACACCTGCAAGCGGGCTCAGCTTCCATTCACCATCGCGCGACGACATGACGGCGGCCACGGTGCCGGGCGGATCGGTGGCGACATCCGTTTTCTGTTTCAGGTCGTACCGGACCCATTTGATGTGCCGGCTCATGTAGTCGATCATGCCCGGTTGAGAGACGATGACCAGACGGGCGACTTTCGTACGCCGATCTTTCGCTGCTGGTACGTCCTCGACAACGGGTCGGACGATCACCAGTCCTCGCGAGTAGAGTGGGGCACCCTGGTCGATCAGCGCCTTCTCGGCTTCCGTCGCCATCTCGTGGATCTTACCGGCTCGGACCCGGATGGTGGGGCGTGTGTCAGACAGCTTCGCCCACTTTATGATGTAGCGGGCAGTCATCGGGCGCCGCCGCTGACTCTCGTCCTTTCCGAAGCTGTTCCACCGCTTGTCTCAATCAGACGTGCTCCACCCGCCTGATTCAGTCCACCGATGCGCGAGGTCTCGGCCGAATTCACTACCGTCTGTCTGGTGGTGTATCGCCATCATCATTTCGAGCCACCCGAGCTGCCCGAAGTCGTGACCGACATCGTGAGGTACGTCTTGACTGTTCGGGATCGACATGACGAGCTTTTCCAGGTGCTCGTCGTCGATGTCGTCTACCGGCTTTCGCTTTTCGGCCGCTAGGTCGAGTTCGTCGTCATCGTCATCGATGCTCGTCGTCCGTACGGAGGCTGTTTGTGGTGCTTTCGGGCCGCTTATTTGTGTCCAACCGAGTTCGAGTGCGCGCCGTTCGAAATGGGCGAAAAAATCTCGTATCTGTTGCTCGGTTATTTCGATAAGTTCGCTTACAGGCACGGTTTCAGGGCTGTAATTCTGTGACCAGAAGTACGGTCTTCCAGTCTCCGGGTGGATGTGGTTCGAGACGAACTGCTGTCCATCCCCGAGAGCTTCCATCCTGTTCGTCTTACCGTCTAAATCTCTGAACCACTTTGAAGCTATTTTGTACAGCGGCGTCGCTACGCGATATATGAGGGCTCGTTTAGGCGGATTTCCAATACGAACAGGTGCCGGGCCGAGAAAATGGTCGGCGTATCGCTCCATTTCGACCGCCATCGGTCCGTTTTGTATATCGAGATCGAGGCACGAGACTATTCCGCACAGTATTCCGACACCGGAATCGGCGTGTCCATTTCGCAGCCACTTACCCAGCAGTCCAGGTGTCGCCTCTGTTTTCTGCCAGCCCTTCTCGCGTGGAAATTTCTGACCGAGAGGGATTGGAATAATTGGGTAGCCGTTGCGAAGGATTTTTAGACCCTTCAACGCGAGAAAGCCTGTCATTACTGTTCTTTCTTGAAGCGTCTATCTCGAATGCGACCGGGCGGGAGGAAATCTGATCCCAGCAAATTCCGGATTGCATCGCGGGTTGAAACGATAGCGTTCCATCGGGCGTCGCCAATTTTGAATATCTGGAATTTTTTAGCAGGATTTGCGGCGCGGCTTCATAGCAGGGAACCCCATTTTCGACCGCTGCAGCAGTCCGGTAAGCCGGTTTAACGAGATGATCTGGGGAAAGTGCGGCACGAGTACCGCGCCGCGTCCCAGAGAAACGATCAGTTCGCGGCGCCGCGCGATTTCGTTGGATCTAAGATCTGAGGCGAACTGAGCCGTAATCGTCTACCCCGTGGAGCCGGTTGAGCCGACCAACCATCTTTATTGCTCACGTCGATCGTCGCGTCCGCGGGCTCGATAAGATCTTGTTCTGGCTCCGCCTTGCTGCTGCGTTCAGCACAGCGGCGGATATAGTCGGCAGGCGGGGTTGTTATTATTCTGGCGCCTCCGATCTTAACGCTTGAAATTTCGTTCAGCTTCAAAAGTTCGTAAACGTAAGCGCGCCCAATGCCGACGTCGTCACCCCATTCGTTAACACGCCAGCCGACTTTGTCCGCGTTGATAAAGGGCCTCCGCATTTGTGCGTCCTCTTCGCTAATGATGCGCAACAACTAAAACGTTTCTTTTCCGATCCGCAAGTGTCGTCTTTTTGCCACATCTGTATTTTTAAACTGTGGAACACGTTCGTGGGAATCTCAGGTCCGTGCAATTCTGCTGAACACAACCGCTTAGAGGGCCGGTGCGGCCGGTGACGCACTACGATGGCCGGCTACAAGATTTCAAATTTTGATCGGATTCGTCCATTCTTCTGCGCTTCTCGAACAAGTCGCTTCGTCGGTATGCAGCTTCCACCTCGCTGACAGCCTGTGCGAGCGCCATTCCGCCGCCTCTCTAAGGGGATACTCGTTTTAGTCGACGCCCCAATCGCGGAAAGCTGAGCGGAAATCCGAGCGTCGTCAGATCTCGCCGGCTCATCCGGCACAACAACATCATCAACGCGATATTGCTGAGTTTAGAGATGCGGCCGTTGGGAAATTCAGGATCACGATGTCGCATATCCTGGGCCGAATTTCCGACAGGAATCGCCCAGCGAATTGCCGTGGAACGTCACCCGGTGCTTTCGCCCGGCCTTCATCCGATCGGCCGGAACCGTTCATATGCGATGCACGAAACTCATATACGATGACAGGACCGATTTCCGATCGATCCACCCCCCAGTACCTCCCGCAGTCGTGCCGCCGCAAGAGAGCGGCGACTTAAGTGACTGTAAATATAGCTTTATCGACTGGCTAACGTTGCCATAAAGTGACCAAATTGGTTATTGGGTGCTCGCGATTCGAAAATATTGAAATTTTGCACTGCAGAATTACCGTGCCGACGCGCTGTCTCTTCGTCCGCGGGGAGCGTCGCGCCGTAGCCAATCCAGGATGCTTTGGGTGCGACGTGCACCCGCGACGCTGCCTCGTGGTTCGTCATCTTTGTCGGCTCGATTGCCCGCGGCGAGTGCCGTATCGACGCTGCAGCGAAACTGCCCAACATGCCTTACATGGCGCGGAGAGTGTATGTTCCGGGTTTGTAAGCTCGCAAGCGACCGCGAGCCCGCTTTGGGTGCACTCCCGCTTTGGGTGCGCTAAAGATACGAATCGGCCATCCGCTCAAACGCCACATATCGTGCGATTACAACAACTAACAAATCCAGCAATGTGCTAATGGCCGGTGGCGTGCAACTCGCTGGTCTGCCTTAGGTGTACTATATTCCTTCGGAAGGCCGATCCACTTCCAACATGGTTTTGCGTACCAGCTCGTCTGTATGACTTGCGATCGTCGCTGCGTAGTGCTTCTCGATTTGTGATGCTGACGTGTCGTGCAGCTTGGCTACGAGCTGAACTGGCAATCCGGCCAAAAGCTGTGCGGTAATATGACTATGCCGGAGTGCGTAGCTCGTGACTATGTCCGGGTTTTCGCCGATCGCATTGACGACGCGTTCGAACGGGCGGGCGTGATCGCTCTTCTTCCAGGCGCCCCCGGTAGGTTTCAGAAATAGCGGATCCGACGTATTACGGCCCGCAGCGGCAACCCGGAACCGATCGGCGAGCGCCGTGGGGATCGGCACTGGAACCTTGCTGGCGCGCTTCTTCTGTCCCTTTGCGCTTGATGGAACCATAAGCCGTTCACCGACGAGATCGCGAACTTGGCAACGCGCGAGCTGCGATACGCGCGCGCCGGTCAGCGCGAGGGCTTCGACCAGTAAACCGAACTCGGAACTGATTTCCCGCGCTGAATTTATCAGCTCCCGAATGGTGGCCTCGGGCAGAACCACACTGTCTGCAGCGGTGGCTTCCGGCAGGGCAGCAAGAGCAATTTCCCAAGCTTGCGTGCGCAGCTGTTCGTCCTTGCTCGCAGCAAGATTCAGCGCGGCTTCAATATCGTTTGAAGCCGGTTGACGCTGGCAGGCGCCATGCGCTTCGCGGCGCCGTCGCGCCATTTTCGCAACTCGGCTACGTCAAGCAGCCCAACCGGGCGCTTCAGCATGGTCGGTGTGAGGTTGTGGAGAAGTCGGGACACGTTGTCGACCCCGGCCCGGCGGGCGATCAAATCAGCCTTATACGCACCGATCGCGTCAGCGAGGGTGACGATGGCGGGCTTTGCTTCTTCCGTTTCGCCTCGTCCGAGACGCAGGGCAGCCTCGCGAGCCTGAGCAAACGACATGATATTTCTGCCGTCGGCCGGTTCGGCATCGTCAGCCGTGGCAATCCGCTTGATGCTGTTTCCTCGTTTTCCATCAGCGATCCTGACCGACCACGATCCCGCACTCTGGGTTCGCCGATAGCCGAGGCTGATCCCACCGGACAGCCGATGCCAATAAGGCTTCCAGCGTACTTCAAGCCGCTGCCGTGCCGTCTTCGTTTCGAGGTTTGCGGTAGCCATTCCTGTCCCGCCTCTGCCCCGCTCAGCTGTGGACAATCGTATACAGCGGTGGACAGTATTTCAAGAAAATCAGTTGAAATCAGTAATTTGTCGCGTCCACAGACGTCTACATCCGTCTTCTCACACGCCCTTTCACAGCGGCAACACCGGTTCGAATCCGGTTGGAGACGCCAATGAGTTCAATTACTTATGGACCGATAGTCGGCGCCGCGGTCCGTCCGTACGGCAAAAATACGGCAAACAAGTGCGCGGAAGGTATCTCGGCGCGTCGATGTCGAGGACGTCAAGGCCCGATGCCGAGCCGGTCGGGACGCCGATTAGCGGCCCCCGGGTAACCGGCCCAGAGATTTCGGATGCCCGCGGAGTCGGATTTGGCAGCATAAAATCCGCCAGGGCATGCCGGCCGCTTGTCCGAAGGGAGCGGGAAAACCGGCAGACCCTCAGCGGCGAGCGCCAAAGCCGCCCTCATGCAGGTATCGGCCGCGCTCATTTCGGGCGCTCGCTTTCCGCCAGCTTCCGGGCGACAAAAGCCCGCATCGAGGCGACGGTAATCTTGCGACTCTTGCCGTCCCGTTATCCCGGAGACGGCTCCGCTTAACGACGCTACTGCATCTTAGCCCGATAGCTCGGCGCGGCCAAGGAGGCGCAACAGACCGTCGAGCATGCGTGATTGGGTGGGGTGGGCAACCCGGGATATAGAGATCGACCGGGAGCAGGTCTTCGACGCCGTCCGCGACCTCGGCGCGGCCGCGGAACAGACCGCCGGAAATGGCGCACGCGCCGGCGGCGATAACCAGCCTCGGGTCGGCTACCGCTTCGTAGGTGATCAGAAGGGCCTCGCGCATGTTCTCGGTCACCGGCCCGGTGACCAGGATGCCGTCCGCATGGCGCGGCGAGGCGACGAATTCGATGCCGAACCGGCCGGCGTCGAACACGACGTTGCCCAGCGCGTTGGCCTCGACCTCGCAACCGTTGCAGCCGCCGGCACTGACCTGGCGCAATCGCAGCGACCGACCCACGAGCCGCAGCAGCTCGCGTCCCAATGCTTCGACCCGCGGCCGTGCGGCGTCGGTCAGGACCAGGTCGGCGCGACGCGAGCCGGCAAGCCGCCAGTCGCGGGTAAAGGAAATCGCGCCGGCCGGACAGGCGGCGACGCATTCGGCGCAAAAGATGCATCGGCCGAGGTCGACAGCGGGTCTGGCTTCGCCGACGGTCAACGCCGCGGTCGGGCAGGCTGCGACACAATCGCGGCAGCCGGTGATGCAGCGTGCTGGATCAATTTCGGGGCGGCCGCGGAACAGTGCCGGGAGGACGGGGTCTTCCGCCGGATAGGAAGCGGTGCGATACCCCTGCCGAGCTCGGGCCAACAGCGTTTTGAACATGAACGATTGGCCGCCTACAAATCGTGGCCGCAATACGACAGGTTGAAGCTCTTGTTGCAGAGCGGAAAATCAAGGATCGCCTGGTCGCGCATGGCGATGGCCAACGCGAACCAATTGCGGAACGACGGATCGACGATCCGGTACTGCGCGAAACGCCCTTGGCGCATCCGTCACTGCGATATGAACGATTTCGCCGCGCCAGCCTTCGACAAGTGACAAGACGACCGCATTAGGGGTCAGGGCCGCGACCGGCTGGCGCGCCGGCCCATCGCCGGGGTCGTCGAGCGCTTCGTTCAGGAACGCGACCGAATGCTCGATCTCGCGCCAGCGCTGCATCGCGCGGGCGAAGACATCGCCGTCGCTCGCCGACTGCCACTTGCGGCCGTCGACGGGCGAACAGCGGCTCCGGGAAATCGCGGCGCGCGTCCAGATCGACGCCGCTGGCGCGCGCCGCCGGACCGACTGCGCCGAGGTCGCGGGCGGCTTCTTGCGTGCAGGATCGCGGTAGTCTCGAAGCGCGCCCGCAGCGACGATGATTTCCACATCAACCCCACGGCATTGCGCATGTCGCGCTCGGCCGCAGCGAGCCGCGGTCCGCAATTCGGCGAGAAGCTCTGGTCCCAGGTCATGCGCGACGCCGCCCGGGCGCACCCAGCCGCGGCCGAGCCGACTGCCGCACAACTCCGCGGTCAGGTTCAGCGCGTCGCCGCGCAGCCGGCCGCAATAAGCGGCGGCGGGCAGAAACCCGACATCGCCGGCCAGCGCGCCCGAGATCGCCGATATGGTTGGCGATTCGTTCCAGCTCCAATGCTACGGCGCGCAAGGCTAGCGCGCGCGGCGAGCAGGTGACGCCGGCCAAGCCCTTCAGACGCCTGGCAATAGGCGATCGCGTGGCCGATCGAGGTGTCGCCGGCGGCGGTTTCGGCCAGAGTGGATGCTTGTCTTGTGCGGCCCGCCGACGCAGCGCCGCCTCGACACCGCGGTGCTGGTAGCCAAGCGCGGTTTCGAGATGGAGGACACGCTCGCCGTGGCAATTGAAGCGGAAATGCCCGGGTTCGATCAGGCCCGCATGCACCGGTCCGACCGCGACCTCGTGGATCTCCTCACCGGAGACCTTAAAGAAATCGGCCTGGCCTATCGTCCCGCCGCCGCGCGGGAAACGAACCGGCTTCAGCCAGGGATGGCCGGTCGGCTCGATCCCGAATTGCTCGAAGATCTCGCGCTCGAAATAGTGCGCCGACGGGCATTCCGGAGTCAGCGCCCGGTAGCTGCCGGTTACATCGGTGACGAAGGCGGCGATCTCGCCACTCCGGTCGTCGGCCAGTGCGGCCAGGAGGCGGGTCGCGAAGCCGTGCGGCACGATCCCGCCGAGAAACAGCAGCCGTCGCCCTGCCGCGACCGCTTCCAGAATCACGCGGCGGAAGGCAGCGATCTCCAGCACCGGGATCGCGATCAGCGGCAGCGGCGCGGCGTTGCGGACGGTGGCGATCGCCATCGCGGTCAGCCGCCGACGATGGCCGCGGCACGCCCGATCGCATCGAGTAGCGGCAGCGGCATCCATAGGCCGAGCACAAGCAGCAGGCCGGCCGCGACGGCGACGATCGGAACTCCGAGGTGGCCGTCACGCGGTAGACGGATGCTGGCCGCCGCGGAGCCGTAGGCCATGTCGATCAGGTGCCGCAACGCCGCAATGAACACGACGCCGCTGGCGGCGAGGAACAACAGCAGCGCCGGCCAAGCGCCGGCTCCGACGGCGGCCCGCAGCAGCTGATATTCGCTCATGAAAATCGAGAATGGCGCCACTCCGATCAGCGCCAGGAGGCTGACCAGAAGCGCCGCGCCCCACAACCGGTCTGCGCGCAAAGCCCCAGCGATTCGGTGCATGTCGTGGCTGCCGAAACGCTGCCCGAGCCGCCCGACCGCGAAGAACGCCAGCGACTTGCAGACCGAATGGTTCAGCGTGTGGAACAGCGCGGCGAAGGCGCCGAGCGGCCCCAGGCCATAGCCGAGGGTGATGATCCCCATATGCTCGACGCTGCTGTAGGCGAGCAGGCGTTTGGCGTCGCGCTGGAACACGATGAACCCGGCCGCTACCAGGATCGACAGCACGCCGAAGGCGATCAGAGGCCGTTAGCGAAATCGGCCCCGAGCGCATGCTGCGCCGGCGGCACGAAACGCATGATGCAGTAGAGCGCGGTATTGAGCAGAAATCCGGAAAACATTGCCGACACCGGGGCCGGCGCCTGGCTGTGCGCGTCCGGCAGCCAGGAATGGATCGGCGCCAGCCCCGCCTTGGTGCCATATCCGACCAGCACGAAGACGAAGGCGAACTTCATCAGCGTAGGATCGAGCCGCGTGTCGGGCGCGGCGACATGGGTCCAGAACAGCGCCTCGGCCGCCGCATTGCCGGATTGGATCGAGGCCGCGGTGAGCAAGCGTCCCCATGAACGCGAAGGCGATGCCGATTGAGCAGATGATCAGGTATTTCCACATCGCTTCCAGCGACAGGCTGGTCGGGTGGAGCGAGATCAGGAAAGCGGTGAGCAGCGTTGTCGCTTCCATCCCGACCCACATGACCCCGAGATTGTGCGACATCAGAACCAGCAGCATCGCCGCCTCGGCCCCCAGCCACAGCGCGCCGAAGCGACGGGCGATGGCGCGGCCGAAATTGTGTTCGGCGGCCTCGCTCGCGAAATAGATTACGGCGAAGGCAGAGCTCAGCGCGAACACAAGGGCCAGTACGACGATGTGGAAAGCCGAGAAGGCGTCGACATAAAACCACTCGTCGGCGCCGGTTACGTAGCCCCTGCCGGCGAGCACGCCAGCCCACAGGTCGATCGCCAGCACGAGTTCGAGCAGCGCGATCGTGACGATCGCCGCCAGCACATCGCGCGGCCGATTGAGCACAAGGGACAGGATGGCCCCGGCGACCGGCAGAACCAGCATCGCGATCAGGCTCTGCTCGGCGAACACGATGCCTAGCCCCGCAACGCCGTCAGCCGGTCGATGTCCATCGACCCGAATTCGCGGTTGATGTGGAAGATCGCGATGTCCATGACGAACACCCCGACAAACGCGTCGAGGAGCACCCCAAGCTCGACGAGCAGCGGCGTGCCGACCACCGTGATCACGCCAAACAGGAAGATACCGTTCTCCAGCACGAGATAGCCGATCACCTGCATCAGCGCCTTCTTGCGGCTGATGATCAGGAACAGGCCGACCAGGATCAGGAAGATCGACGTGACCAGCATGGCGAACGGGGCGCGGGCGAGCGCCGGCTTCATCTCCAGGCCAAGCCACACGGACATGCCGAGAGCAAGAATGCCGAACAGGATCGACGCGATGTAGCCGACGAACGGGTCAACCTCGCGGCTGAAATTGGCGCGGGCGCGGATGCCCAGCAGCAGCCACGGAAACACAACGCCCTTCAGCGCGATGTTGCCGGCGGACAACAGCACGGCGCGCAGGCTGAAGTCGTCATCCGGCACGATCAGCGGCACCAGGCCGAACATGATGCCCTGCAGCGACAGCCAGCGGATGCAGGCGCCGATCCGGCTGGTTCCGAGCAAGGCGAAGCAACTCAGCAAGCCGATCGCCTGGATCGTGTTCAGCAATGACAGTGTCGGGGTCATGCCAGGATCACGATGAAGCCGACGGCGGACAGGGTCGCGGCGCCGACGATGAACTGCGGCACCTTCAGGAGCCGGTATCGGGCCATCGCCGACTCGATCATGCCGATGACGGCGCCGAGCACGGCCATGCCGAGCAGCATCGCCGGCAGGCAGAGCCACCACTCGCCGCGCACCGGCACGACGAGCCCGACCAGCAGGCTGCCGAGCAGCCACAGCTTCAGCGCGGCGGCATATTGGATGTAGGCGAAATCGGGCCCGCTGTGGTCGAGCACCATGACCTCGTGGATCATCGTCAGTTCGAGATGCGTCGTCGGGTCATCGACCGGAACCCGACTGTTCTCGACCAGTTCGAGGACCAGCAGGGTCATCGCGACCAATGCCAGGCTCGGTAACGCCGCGGCCCACAGCGCCGGAAGTCAGCGCGCCGTAGATCGCGGTCAGCGACATTGCCCCCGCGGCCCGCGCCAGCGTCGCCAGCGCCAGCAGCAGCGCCGGCTCGGCCAGCACCGCGAAATGCGCCTCGCGGCTGGCCCCCATGCCTTCGAAGCTCGACCCGGTGTCGAGCGCGGCCAGAACGGTGACGAAACGGCCGAGCGCCAACAGGCCGACCAGAACGATCAAGTCGCCGGCAAAGCTCACCGGCGCCGCGATGCCGCCGAAGCGGCGCGACGAGCAGTGCCGCCGCCAGGGCGCCAAGATTTGCGACCGGCCCGAGACGAAACACCCAGCTCGTCACCTCGCCGTAGACGGCGCCGCGCCGCAGCGCCTTTACAACATCGCGATACGGCTGCAGCAGCGGCGGGCCGCGGCGGCCGGCGACGAACGCCTTGGTGCGGTTGATGATGCCGAGCAACAGCGGCGCCAGGACGAGAGCGCAGAGCGGCGGCAGGAGCGATGCGGCGGCTGACCATCGGCTCAGAGGCTCGCCCAGACCAGCAGCACGACGAGCGTCGCCGCGACATAGAGCACGTAGATGTGTGTGTGGCCGTGCTGGATCACGTTGAGCCGGCTGGCGATCCGGTCGAACCAGCGGAAGGTCGGCGCGAACAGCAGCCGCAGCACCGGGTCGCCGCTGTCGCTGGAATAGGAGGCCGATCGCGGGGAAATAGCCTCGCGGCGCCGCCAGCGCCTCGCGATTGCGGACGAACAGGCGGAATTGCGTCATCAGCGGCTGGACGAAGGATGACGCCGTGTATTGCATCCGCGCGGTCGGGAAGAGATAGCCGCAGCCCCATACGGGCCCGCGCCGCGCGCCGGCCTGGCCGAGGCTGCGGGCGCGCCACAACCAGATCGCGGCGGCAATCGCGATCGCGGCGGCGAACACCGCAACAGCAGCGCCGCAGCGGTGCGGCGAGGCCGGCAAGCTGTGGCTGAACGGCGGCCGCCGGCAGGCCGGTTGCGGCCGCGACGACCGGCGGCAGGGCGGCGACCGCTACCGGCGCGGCGAGCCCGATGGCGACGCACAGCAACGCGAGCGCCGCCATCGCGGCGGTCATCGGCCGGGCAACCTCATGCGCCTCCGCCGCTTCCCGACTCCGCGGCGAGCCGAGAAACACGATGCCGAACGCCTTGGCGAAACACGCGGCGGCGAGCCCGCTGATCAACCCCATCACGACGATCGTCGACAGGCCGGCGGCGGCAATCGCCGCATTCGGCTCAATGACCGCGGCAAAACCCGCGTAGAACAGCAGGAATTCGCTGACGAACCCGTTGAGCGGCGGCAAGCCGACGATCGCGGTGGCGCCGATCAGAAACGCCGTGCCGGTCCACTTCATCCGTTTCAAAAGCCCGCCGAGTTCCTCCAGGTCGAGCGTATGCGCGGCGTGCTGCACGGCGCCGGCGGCAAGAAACAGCAGGCCCTTGAAGATCGAGTGATTGAGCACGTGCAGCAGCCCGGCGGCAAAGCCGATGACCGCAAGCGGCGTCATGCCGGTCGCCAGCCCAAGTACGCCGGTGCCGATGCCGATCAGGATGATCCCGATATTCTCGACGCTGTGATAGGCGAGCAGCCGCTTCAGATCGTGCTGCGCCAGCGCGAACAGCACGCCGAGAATGCCGCTCGACGCGCCGATCGCGAGCAACAGCCAGCCCCACCATGCCGGCGGCGTGCCGAGCATCGTCAGCATGCGGACGAGGCCGTAGATGCCGACCTTGATCATCGCGCCCGACATCAGTGCCGAGGCATGGCTCGGCGCCACCGGGTGGGCCTCGGGCAGCCAGACATGCGCCGGCACGATGCCGGCCTTCGAGCCGAACCCGACGAGCGCCAACAGGAAAGCGAGCGAGCAAAGCTCGGGATGAGCGGTGAGCGCGGCGGGATAGGCGGCGAAATCGGAGCTGCCGGCGAGCTCGCCGAGCATCACGAACAGGACGAGCAGAAATGCCGTGCCGAGATGCGTTGCCGCCAGATAGGTCCAGGCGGCATGCCGCACCGCCGGCTCGCGGTCGTCGAAAATGACGAGGAAGAATGGCGCCAGCGCCATGATCTCCCAGGCCACCAGGAACAGAAGCCCGTCATGCGCGGCGATGACGGCCGCCATGCCGGCCGTCAGCAGATTCAGGTGAAACCAGCTGGAAGCGGCCTTGCGCGGCTCGCCCCGGCCCGCCATGTAGGCGCCGCCGTAAATCGCGGTAAGGATCGACAGCCCGAAGACCGGAAGCAGGAAAAATCCCGCCAGAGCGTCGATCTCCAGGCTGATTGTGCCGCCGGGCATAAACGACTGACCCGAAAAACATTCCGGAGCCCCCGACGCCAGCACGCGCACCGCTCCCGCCAGCCCTATTGTGCAACCGGCAATCGCCCCCGCCTGTCCGGTCAGTCGGCTCAGCCGGGCACTCCCGCGGAACACAAGCGCCGCCGCGCCGCCCAGAATGAGCAGTAGAACAGCTGCCAGGAATTCGGGCACGGCGAGCGCTATGCGCCCTTGAGCCGGAGGCCGCGCCCGCCCTGCGCACTCACCGCTCCTTCGGCGATCAGCTCGATACCCGCCGCATCGAGGGCACCGATCAGCTTCATCAGCGACTCGACGTTGCCGCGGATCACGCCCTCACTCGCTTCCATGCGCTGGATTGTCGGGACCGACAGCCCCGACAGCTCGGCCAGTCGCCGCTGGTCGATGCCGAGCAGAGCGCGAGCGGCGCGTAGCTGCGCAGCAGTAATCATATCTCAAACATTAGAATAGCCATTTCATCGGTAACTTATAACGCCCTACCCCTACTGGAAACCGATGTGGCATCTAGCCGCAGGCGAGCAAGATTTGCTTTGACAACAGGTCGAACAGCGGCACCCGACCGAGACGGCCCTGTCGCGGGCTGGTCCATAGCCGTTAAGGAGCATCAGCGCCGGTAGCCAGCGCCCGCTGGACCGTCTGGGTAAGCCGACCTTCGCCGGGAACACGGCGACGGGCTAGACGCGCCGTTTGTAGACCGCAGGCCTACCCGTACCGACGCAGGCAAAGCACCGCATTTCAGCGGGGCAACGCGGTCAACGGTTGACCGTGGTGCCTGCCGGGTATGCAACGCGCGATTTGCCGTTGCTCAAATCGCTCAGGACAGCGACCGTGGCGCCGACGCCGCCGGCAATCCGGTGCATGTCGGGTAAGACCGTGTTGGAGAAGGTCCCGTTCAATGGAATTCGGTATCTATCACGAGTTTCCGATGCTGCCCGGCCGGAGCCAGGCTGAATGCTTCGCCGCCGGTTTCGATATCGTCGACGCCAGCGAGGAGTGCGGCCTGGACGTGATGTGGCTCGCGGAACTGCATTTCGACAAACGACGTGCCCTCTGCGCCAGCCCGCTGGTTCTCGGTACCGCGATCGCGGCTCGCACCGAGAGGATCAGGATCGGGACCAGTGTGCAGGTGCTGCCGCTGGCGAATCCGCTTCGAATCGCCGAGGAATCAGCGATCTTGGACCACGTCTCCAAGGGCCGGCTGATCTTCGGCGTCGGGCGCAGCGGCGTCGTGAAGACCTACGAGGCGATGAACATCGCGTATTCCGAAAGCAAGGACCGCGAGGTTGAGTGTCTCGAGATTATCCAGCGCGCCTGGCAGGAGGACAATTTCTCGTACAAGGGCAAGTTCTACGACATCGAAGACGTCACCGTTGTTCCGCATCCGGTACAGCAACCGACGCCGGAAGTCCGCCTCGCGGCGGCGAGCGTCGAAACATTCCCTACGGCCGGGAAGGCCGGCCAAGGGCTGTTCATATCCTCGCGGCACGAGGATGCGCGGATGTTTAAGCAGCACATCGACGTCTACCGCAAAGCCTGGACCGACGCCGGACATCCCGGGGAGGCGCCCGTCTATCTCCGTTGCCCGGGTTTCGTCGCCAAAACCGATTCGGCGGCCCAGGAGGCCTACGGGCCTACGCTGATGCAGCATTTCCAGAACCAGAGCCGCCTGCTCGCCGATTCCGCTCGGCGGCAAAACTCCCCGCCGGACCACCCGCGCTGGAAAACTTCTCAGCGTCTGACGGAAATCACGCTCGAAGAAACTTTGCGCGGTTCGGCGCTGATCGGGTCACCCGATACGGTGGTGAAGAAGTTAAAAGACTTGGATCGCGATATCGGGCTGTCGGGCGTGCAGTTGGAAACGAATTGCGCGGGCCTGGCCGATCACGCGGCCGAGCGAGAGGCGATCCGGCTACTGGCACGGGAGGTCAAGTCGGCGTTCCGTTGAACGCAGCTTGGAGCACTGGCGGATGGCCACTAAATGGTTAGCCCGAGAGGCTCACGCGCGGCCCGCTCACCTTATGAGCTCCTCGCAATCAGTCCTATGGTTCGGCCGTCATAAATAGTCTTTTAGTTTATACACGCCGAAGTGGGGAACTGGGGAGATGACCTTGAGCGACAACCCGATCGGGGCTTCCTATCTCTATTTACTGGAGCCCGAGATTCGCTTTCTGGAAGCCGCGGTCGAGCATCTGATTCCCACCGATGAGTTGGGCCCCGGGGCTCGCGATGCGGGTGTGGTGGTCTATATCGACCGCCAATTGGCCGGCTCCTGGGGCGTTCACGGCCGTCAATATCGCGGCGGTCCCTGGCCGGAGGGCACGCCGCAGCAGGGCTACCAATCGCGCTACACGCCACAAGAGGTGTATCGAATTGCGATTTGCGAGATCAACCAGCACTGCAGAGCCGAGTTCGACCGGCCATTCGCGCAGCTTGCGAGTGACCGGCAATTGCGCCTGATCGAGCAGCTAGAGAAGGATGAGATCGCGCTGCCGTCGCTGTCCGCGAAATTCTTCTTCGATCTGCTGTGGCGCAACACCGAAGAGGGGTATTTCGCCGACCCGCTATACGGCGGCAACCGCGACAAAGTGGGTTGGAAGCTGCTCGGTTTCCCCGGAGTGCCCAGTGGCCAATACCGCGAACTGGTCACTAGCCATGAGCCGTACCACGCCGAACCCGTCAGTGTGCTCGACATCCAGATCGGCAAGGTGCCGCTCGATGCGGAAGGCTTCCCGAAGCACGTCATCATCAACCGCAACAGCAATACGAACAGCCACGGGGAAAACTGAGATGTCGGCTACGAAATTAAAATCTGTCGATGTCGTCGTCGTGGGCAGTGGCGTGGTCGGCTCGATCATGTCGATGGAACTGGCCAGCGCCGGGTTGAGCGTCGTGTGCCTGGAGCGCGGCAGGCAGTTCGATATCGACATCGACTTTCAGAAACCCAACGTGTACGACGAGCTGAAGTTCGATCGCCATAGCGACATCTTCCAGAACCTGGCACGCGACACCCTCACGTTTCGCAACAACAGCGCGCAGACGGCGCTGCCGATGCGCGAGATGGGTGCGTTCAAGCCAGGCGAGATGGTTGGTGGCACTTCGGCGCACTGGGGCGGCAATGCGCGCCGCTTCTTACCGCATGATTTCGAGATGCGCTCGCGCATTGAGGAACGTTACGGCAAATCGTTCATTCCCGAGGACTGCAATCTGCAGGACTGGGGCCTCACTTGGGACGAGATCGAACCCTACTATGACCAGTTCGAGGAAATCTTCGGCGTCGGCGGCAAGGCCGGCAATCTGGACGGCGAGATCCAGGCCGGCGGCAATCCTCACGAGGGGCCGCGCTCGCGCGAGTATCCAAACCCGCCGACGCGGCGCACCTATGAGGGCGCCCTGTTCGCCGAGGCGGTGAACTCGCTGGGTTACGTGCCGTTTCAGGGTCCAACCGCGGCGATGACGCAGGACTACCGCAACCTGTACCGCGTACAGATGCTCGAATGCGCGCGGGGCGGATTCTGCTCGAGCCATGTCTGCGCGCAAGGCGCCAAGGCCAATCCCCTCGCCGCGGTGCTCCCCGCGCTCGCCCGGCAGCCGACCTTCGAGTTGCGCCCGCTGTGCAACGTGTTGCGCGTCAATACGGATTCCAGTGGCAAGAAGGCCACCGGCATCACCTACATCGACGCGCGCGGCAATGAGATCGAGCAACCGGCCGACATCGTGATTCTGGGCGCTTATTGCTTCAGCAACACGCGGCTGCTGCTGCTGTCGGGCATCGGCACGCCCTACGATCCGCGCACCGGCAACGGGGTGGTCGGCCGCAACTACTCCTACCAGCAAGGCGGCTCGGTGCACGTGTTCTTCGACGATCGCGAGTTCAATCCGTTCATCGGTGGCGGCCAGGTCAACACATCGATCGACGAATTCAACGGCGACCTGATCGACCGCGGCCCGCTCGGCTTCATCGGCGGGGCCTATATCAACACCTCAACGAGCGGCGCGACGCCGATCAAGGGCAAGCGAGTGCCGCCCGACACGCCGCGTTGGGGGGGCGAATGGAAGAAAGCCGTCGCCCACTACTATCGCCGAAACATGACGATCAATATTCATGCATCGTGTCTGAGCTATCGGCATAACTATCTCGACCTGGACCCGACCTACAAAGACGCCTACGGCCTGCCGCTGCTGCGCATGACGTTCGACTGGAACGACAACGATCTGCGTATGATGAAGTACATGAACGAGCGCTGCACCGAGATCGCCCGGGCACTGAACGGTTCGAAGCTGGGCGGCAAGAACAAGGGGACGCATTTCGGTATCACGGGATACCAGAGCACGCACAATGTCGGGGGTGCTGTGATGGGCAGCGATCCGTCGACCAGCGTCGTCAATAAATACCTGCAGTCGTGGGACGTCTCGAATTTGTTTGTGGTGGGCGGCAGCGCGTTCCCGCAGAACCCCGCGAATGGCCCCACCGAGACGATCGGCATGCTGGCCTGTTGGGCGGCCGATGCCATCAAGGAAGACTACGTTCGCAACCCGGGCTCCTTGGTCTGAACAGCGACGCGAAACCCTGCGCTAGCCTGGGAACGTCCTCGTCGCTACGCGCTCTCCGCATGTTGCCGAGGTCATAGCCACGCCGGCAGCGCTCACGACGCGCGCCACCTGGGAGTTTGCGCAGGGGGCCTGGGGCGCGAGCCGCGGATCATTCCGGCGATCTACGTCAAACCGTTCTTGAAAGGGCAAAAGAACGATTGCAACGATGCCGAGGCTATCGCCGAGGCGGCGACGCGCACGAACCTATGGGTTGTCAAGGAGAAGAGCTGGGATCAACTCAATCTGCAGGCCTGTCACCGTGTCCGCTCCCGACTGGTCTCCCGCCGGACGGCGACGATCAACACCGGTTCGAATCCGGGATCGGACGCCAATTTTATCGATGGTGTAGGTGGCCAATATGGCAGGCGTCTCGCAAATTTCTCATATCGACGTGATTGAACGGCGTTGGAAAATATCGATTCGGCCACCTGTGTTTAGGCAAGCCAAGATCAAACTGAATGCCGCAGCAAAAATCGTAAGATATACGACGACTTCCCCTAAGGCGGTAATGCGTAATGCGACCAGAAGCGTAGACAGCATGCGCCACTATCCACGTTAGGCCGCCAAGAGCATGTCACCGCTGCGGTGGACCACAAATTTTTTGCAGCCGCCAGCTAACCGGACCCGAAGGCGACGCTTGCCAGTATGGCCGTGATCCCTGTTACTACTGTTACAACAATCGCGCCCAGTCTGCGAGACAGAATGGTGACGACGCTAGTTTTATCAGCAGCATCGTCTCAAATTATTGGTCTGGCGACGGGCAGCCCCTTCGCTGGCAGCGGTGCGGCGAGAAAGAAGGCGAACTTCGAGGACAAGTAGGACCGTTAGAGCCGGATCTCGATACCTCGCGTTCCAGTCGTCGGCCGTTCCATGATCGACGGCCGACGAGCGCTCGGACAAAGTCATCGGGATGATCTTTCGTGGCATGAACCGTATCTTTCGCTATGTTTGGGCGGGCTGGTTGCCTTAACCGCTCTCCCGGGCCAAGCTACACCAATCGGCTTCTTTGCAGGCTACGCGCTTCGTATTATGGCGACTGCGAGACGATGACCGAAATCCTCCCGCCCACGGCACCATCGTCGACACGGGGCCGCGGCCTATCCGAACCGGACCCGGGCAGCGCCCCGCCTAGACCGAGGTTTGACGCGCGCACAGCGATTGCCGCAGCGCTCTTCTTGACCATCATTGGCTTGGCGATTTGGTATCTCGCGCGGCCCGAGCCATTGCTGGTCCAGGGCGAAACCGCCAGCACCCGTGTCGACATCGCGGCCCGCGTTTCCGGACGGCTTGCCAAGATTCCCGTTATGCGAGGCGAAAACGTTGCACAGGGTACTACCCTGCTGGTCATAGACAATCCCGAACTTGTCGCCGAATTGCGTCAGGCTGAAGCCGACAAAGTCGTCGCCGATGCGGAATTAGCGCGCATAAATGTCGGGACGCGTCCAGAAATCATCGCCCAACGCAAAGCTGAAATCGATCGTGCGGCTGCCGATTTAACACTGGCGCAGCAGAATTACGAGCGCACCCGTCAGCTCGCCGCCCGGCAATTCGCGCCTTTGTCGAAGCTTGACGAAGACACCAATTCATTGACGCTGGCCCAGCGTCGGCTCGAGCAGGCCAAGCTCGCTCACGAAGAGGCCGTGCGCGGTTTTACCGCCGAGGAGCACCAGATCGCGGAAGCCAATGTCGCGAAGGCCGGGGCCAAGGTCGCCACCATCAAGGCGCTGGTCGATCAGCTGACGGTGACTGCCCCGATCGCCTCGCAGATTTATCAAATCCCCGTCGAGGCGGGTGAAGTCGTCACCCCAGGGGTGCCGCTGATGTCGTTGGTCGATCTCCATGATATCTGGTTCGGCTTCTCTCTCCGCGAAGATTTAGTCGCCGGTTTAAAAGTCGGCGACCGGTTTACCGTCAAGCTTCCGGCACTCGGCAATCGCGAGATCCAAACCGAAGTCAAAGTGATTGCAAGTAAGGGAGAATACGCGGGCTGGCGCGCCACGCGTGCCACCGGTGACTTTGATCTGCGCACGTTCGCAGTCCGCGCCTATCCCGTCGCTTCGGTCGACGGATTGCGCCCTGGCATGAGCGTCTACGTCGATTGGACCAGGCGGTCACCGCCATGAGGCGACCGGCAAGGCCAGGTTTGTGGCTCGTCGCCACGCGCGAGGTCAGGTTTTTTCGGCGCGACCGAGCCGGGTATTTGCTGATCGTCGTAATTCCGCTGCTTGCGTTCGCGGTTTTGGCTTGGACCTTCAGCAACGCCGTCGTGCGAGGGTTAAATGTCGTCGTTGTCGACGCCGATCGGTCGTCGATTTCGACTAGTGTTGTCCAAGCGATCTCGGCGGCACCGGGATTGCGCGTTGCCGAGCGAGCCCACGAGTTGAGGACCGCGACAGGCGCAATCCGATCCGGACGGGCTATCGCGGCGGTCTATGTGCCGCCGAACTTCGAACACGATCTTATGGCGGGAGAGCGACCGCAAATCATCGCTTTCTACAATGCGCAATACTTCACCCCCGGCAATATCGCGGCGACCGGTTTGGCTGCAGCGATCTCCGCCGCCTTGTCCGGTCTTTCCCCACTCCACGGAGTTCGCGCGCCCTCGGTCGGAAACGGCCGCCTGGTTATCGAGCAGTACGTGCTGACCAACCCGGCGCTGAACTATGCTGGCTTTTTGTTGCGTGCGGTTATGCCGACGACACTGCACGTCGTGATCGCGATTGCCGCCGCCTATGCAATCGGCACGGAGTTTTCGCGCCGCAGTTTGCGGGCCTGGCTGCGGTGTGCCGGCGGCAGCCCGCTGCTCGCCCTAACTGGCAAGCTGTTACCAATGTTCGCGTTTTTTTTGGTCTGCTGGGAATAGAGGCGCTGATTCTTCATGCGGGTTTCAAGTTATCCTTCCGCGGCGATGTACTGATGCTGGTTCTCGCTGCGATGCTCTTCATCGCCGCATATCAATCACTGGCTGCGCTGCTGCTATTGCTTGTGCGAAATCTTCCGCTCGGTTTGAGCCTGGTCGCGATAATCGCATCGCCCGCTTTCGGATTTGCCGGCGTCGGGTTGCCGGTCCTGGCGATGAATAAGTTCGCCCAAGGCTGGGGCGCATTGCTGCCGCTGAAATGGTACCAGCAAATCCTGTTCGACCAGGCGGCGCGCGGGTCTCCCGTGCATTCGTCCGCGCCAGCATTCACAATCCTGGCGGGAATGGCGCTCGGGTTGTTTTTGCTTGCCTGGTGGCGCCTCAGCCGCATTTCGCGCAAGCGGCCGACAGACTCGGAAGAACCCTTGCCGCAAGATGGGCCGGACTTTGCCGGTACGTTTATCGGTGAATGGCGCAGAGTGCTCGGCGACCGGGGTGTATTCAGCCTGATGATTGTCGCTCCGGTATTTTATGGCGTGTTTTACCCGCAACCTTACTTAGGACAGTTGGTTCGCGACATTCCGATTGCGGTGGTAGACGACGATCGGACGCCGTTAAGCCGCCGTCTGATCCAGGCTATTGACGCCGACGAGGCCGTTTCGGTCGCAATCCGGGCCCCGGCGCTCGACGCGGCGCAGCAGGCATTGTTCGACCGGCGGGTCTTCGGCATTCTCGAGATCCCACCAGACACCGAGCGCGAGGTTCTGAAGGGCAATCCCGCCCGCCTCCCGGCCTATGTCGATTCCGCATATTTTCTGGTGTTCAATCGGACATTGCGCGGCATCATCGAAAGCGCCGCCGACGTCAACCTTGCCGACGTTTCGCGCGGCGCGCGCTCCGATGGCGCCCCGGCTCGGTTGGCGTCGGCCGCCACCAGCCCCGCAGAATTGTTGGCCGAGCCGTTGTTCAATCCAACCGGAGGATATGCGAGTTACGTCGTGCCGGCCGCGTTTGTGCTCATCATCCAGCAAACCATGCTGATGGGAGTAGCGACCCTGACCGGGCTCGGGCTCGAACGATCACGGTCGGGAGTGCGCCGGATCGGGTTGGGACCCGGCCAGCTCCTTTGGCGCAGTATTGCGCACCTGACGATCTATGTTCCGGCCCTGGCCCTGTTCCTGATTGTCTTGCCGCGGGTCTATGGCTTCTCCACTCTGGGCCGAGTCGTCGATTTGGCATTATTCGCCGTACCCTTTGTGCTGGCGACAAGTTTCATGGCCCAAGCAGCCGGCTGCTTTTTCAGGCACCGCGAAACCGCGATCCTGGTGTTTGTCGCGACGACCCTGCCACAATTCTTCCTGGTTGGCATTTCCTGGCCGCGCGAAATGGTCCCGCCCGTGCTCGACGGTTTACGCCGCATATTCCCGAGTGAATCGGCGATCGACGGTTTGGTTCGCATCGGACAGATGGGTGCCCGGCTCAACGAACTAAGCGCGGACTGGGATTTCCTGTGGTTACTTGCCGCATTCTATTTTCTGTTGGCGGTGGCCGCCTCCCGCCGCCGGGCGGCAACAGGACCGGCCCATGCAGTCTAACGCTTCTTGCCGGCAATATGTCATTTCGGTCGTTCTTGCGCTGCTCGCTGTGGCGGCCATTCTTGTCTTCTTAATTTTGCGCCCAGGCATCGTCGCACCGCGTCCGCCCGGGGTTATCCAATCGACGGAGATCAAGATCGCCCCAGAGATCAGCGGTCGCTTGGCGCGGTTCGCCGCCATGCCGGGGCAGAAAGTCCGCGCAGGCGAGGTTCTGGTGGAATTGTCGAACCCCGAACTCGAGGCGGGGCTGATGTTGGCGCGAGCACAGACCGAACAGGCGCGGGCCGAGCGTGATCGGGTTTACGCCGGCCCGCGTCAGGAGCAGGTCGACACGCTGCAGCGTCAAATCGACGTTGCAAAGGCGAACGTCCTTTATTCGCAGCAGCAATTTGCGAGAACTTCAAAGCTCGCCACCACCGGAGTTGCCTCCCGGCAGGATCTCGACAAGGCGACGGCCGCAACCGAAACTTCCCAGGCAGAACTTGCCCGTGCCCAAGAGCTGTACGAGGCGGCGCGCCTCGTCCACCCACGAGCAGCGCGCCATCGCCGACGCCAAAGTCGGAAGCGCCGCTGCTGCGGCCGCGGTTGTGGCCGCGCGCGTCGCCAAACTGAAGATCCGCGCGCCTTCGGATGGGATCGTTGCATTGCTGATCGCCGAGACGGGCGAGGCGATTGTCCCGAGTCAGCCGGTCATGACATTACAGGCGAGCGGAAAGCGATGGGCGAGCTTCAATGTGCGCGAGGACCAATTAGGGGATCTGCGCATCGATTCGGAGGTCGAACTGATGCCGGGCAATGGCGCCGGTCCGACCAAGGTCAAGATCGACGAACTCATCCCGCGCGGCGAATTCGCCACCTGGCGGGCCGCCCGTGCCGTCGGCGATTACGATTTGAACACCTTTCTGGTCCGCGTCGACACTGAAGCAGCCCCGGACGGGCTGGAACCGGGGATGACCGTGTGGATACGGCCGCGGTAGCGGCCGGAACCCACGTGCGAAACCCAGCCCCCCGTCATGCAGCCGCTCTCGGGCGCGTCTCTCCGGCGGCGCGGGTCGCCAAATCGGCGGCCAGTTCGGGCAGCGTCGCTGCAATTCCGATGTTGGTCCGAAAGCGCGAAAATTAACCGCTTAGCTCCGATTCGTGCCGCCGGGAAACGAGATTGCGTTGTCGCCCGGATGCCCGCAATCAAGCCGTGCTAGGTCGGGGCCAGCTGCGGAGCACCCTGCGCATCGCGGCGACGCGCCGGCCCGCCGGCGAGGATCTGCACCACCCCCGCCGTGAAGCCGATCAGCACGCCGATCCGCCACGCATAATCGTAGGACCCGAACGTGTCGAAGATCAGCCCGCCGCCATAGGCGCCGAGCGACGACCCGACCTGATGCATCACAAAGGCGATGCCGAGCAGCGTCGCCATGTAGCGGGTGCCGAACATTTCCGCCACCAGCCCGCTGACCAGCGGTGCCACGCTGAGCCACAGCATCCCCATCGCGCCGGCAAAGAGCAGCGTCGTGGCCGGGGTCGGCGGCATGATGAAATACGCGGTGAAAACAAAGGCGCGCAGGATGTAGAGCAACCCCAACAGGATATGCTTCGGGTAGCGTGCGCCGAGCCAGCCGGCGGCCAAGGAGCCGAAACAGTTGACGCCGCCGATCACCGCGATCGCCTCGGCTCCGAGCATCGGGTCCTGCCCGCATAGCGCCAGATAGGCCGGCAGGTGTGTCCCCAGAAACACCAGGTTCAGACCGCAGACGAAATACGCGCCCGACATCACGAGGAACCGGCGGTGGTGCATCGCGCGGCCGACCGTCTCCCGCATTGACACCCTGCCGCTGCCGCCCGCCGGAACCTTGTCCACGCCGCCCGCCAGAAACCCGGCCGGGATCATCATCGCGGCCAGCGCCAGGAATAACAGCGCGCCGATCTGCCAAGGGTGGCTCGCGAGAAGTGTCTGCGTCGTCAAGGGCACCATCAGCGTGCCAAGCGAGCCGCCGGCCGAAACGAGGCCCAGCATCTTGCTGCGACGCTCCTCCGAGACCGCGCGGGCCACCGCCGTCAGCGCCAGCGACGACGCGGTGCACGACAGCGCCACCCCTATCAGGGAGCCGGAAATCAGCAGCTGCCCTGCGCCGCCGGCTGTCGCCATTACGGCCATCCCGATCACATAGACGACGGCGCCGGCGAGCATCGTCACGCGCAGACCGAAGCGGTCGGCGATCGCCCCGACCGGCGCCTGCGACAGCCCCCAGACGATATTCTGAACCGCGATCGCCAGCGTGAACTCGGACGCGGCGATCCCGAGGTCGCGCGTGACCGGCGGCAGAAACAGGCCGAGGCTCTGCCGCAGCCCCATGCCGAGGCTGAGGAGCACCGCGGCGCCAATCAGAATGAAACTGGTCTGGCGGGTTGTAAGAGGGGACGGCATTTCCCTTGGCCGGCGTCCGATGAAAACTTGATCTCTCAATCTGCCCGATCGAACCCGTCGACCGATACGGCTATCGGTGCAGCCTATGCCTGCATATTCGGTATGGACGCGTCCTTTCGCGGGCCGGCGCGGCGAGCACGTCCGCTTCCTGACGGATTCCCTTACAGAATGTTAATTTCTCTCCTGTTTACCATCGACACTCAGCTGGATATTGAGGTATTATGTTCCTGAAATCGCTAGGATTTTCAGGATAGAACCAATGCCTCGCAACCGCGTGCAGCACCAGAAGGGCCTCTCCGATGATGGCTTCGAGCGGCTCTATCCGGATGAGGAGGCGTGCCGAAAAGCGTGGTTCGCTTGGCGCTGGCCTGAGGGCTTCAAGTGTCCGCGGTGTGCGGCATCAGAGTATTGTGAGATCCGTGGGCGTCAACTGCTGCAATGCCGGCAGTGCCGCTATCAGACATCACTGATCGCCGGCACCGTCCTGCAGGGCACCAAGCTGCCGATGCGGGTGTGGTTTCGCGCCATGCATCTGCTCGCCCAGGGCAAGAAAGGGCTGTCCAACATTGAATTGGGCCGGCGCCTTGGGATCTCGACCAATGCCGCCTGGCGGGTTCAGCACAAACTCATGCAGGCGATGATCGAGCGGGACCGCCGCTACAAGCTTGGCGCCAGCGGGCCGCGGATCGAGATCGACGACGCTTATATCGGCGGTGAGCGCACCGGAGAGGGCTCCGGGCGTGGTCGGCGTGGCCACACCCCCTTCATTATAGCGGTCGAAACGACCGCGGATAGACGGCCTCTATACGCCCGCCTGCAAGTCGTCCGGGGGTTCCAGACCGCCGAAACCAAGCGGCTATGCGCCCGCGTCGAGGCCGGAACGACCGTCGTCAGTGATGGCGGGCAATGGTTTCAGTGCATTGCCTGGCAGCCGGGTATCATCCACGAGCGCCACGTCACCGGCTCCGATCGCACCGCCGCCCGACACCCCGCCTTCCGCTGGGCAAACACCCTCCTCGCCAATGTCAAGAACAGCCTCTTGGCCACGCACCGCGCCGTCGCGGCCAAACATCTGCCGCGCTACCTCGGCGCCTTCGCTTGGCGCTTCAACCGCCGCTTCGTTCTGAAGACAATCTACGAGCGGCTGGCCATCGCTGCCGCGGCGACCCCGCCAATGCCCCATCGCCTTCTCAAACTAGCTGAGGCTCGATGGTGAGCGGGATTTCTCTTATTAAGGGTGATAAACAAAATTGATCAACGCAGTATGCTACTTAAGCGGCTAACGCCGCTGTCGAATTTCTTTACACAGCGCCCCCGAATGCTCGATCGTCATCAGTACAACGTATTGTAAAAGAACAGGTAATCTATCTGGCACAGAGTTTGCCTGTGGTTGTGCGTCAGGGACAACCTGGCACCGATGAAATGCTACTTGTTAATGACAGGAGCTGACATGATCACGGCGCTACGGACGACGGTTTACGGGATTACGGCTCTGCTCGCACTGGCCGCTGCCGCCCAACCCGCATCTGCCGTCGCAATCGATGTGACCAGCACCGCCCCCACCTGGTCATTCACCGGAGGCACCAACACAAACACCGGAACTCAGGGGGCCGGAAACGCGACGGTGTGGCAAATCCGTTGGGGAACATCCACCGGATCGGGTCAAAGCGGTCTCGGGTTCGATCCGGCGCAACCCCCAACGCTGTCCACGTCCCCCGATACGCTATTCAACCTCGGCACCCTCTTTCATTATAACAACCCGATCAATGGAGATGTCCCAACCAGCATCACGCTCACTCTCAGTACGGCTATCGCAGGCGCGATACCGGCAACTCTGCCATTCGCCTTCGGCTTCGCGGTTGACGAAACACCCAACTCCGGACCGGTCGGAAGCTGCCCATACCCATCGACCGTTCCCTGCTCCGACAAGATCACATTCACGAACATCGATACGATGAACGTCTTCACCCTTGGAGGAAATCCTTATACAATGGAGCTTGTCGGCTTCTCGTTCGATGGCGGAACCACTTTTACCAACCAATTCATAAGCAACGAGGGAACGACAAACCAGGCGGCGTTGTATGCCAAGTTCACGGCTCCCCATTCCACAGTTCCCGAACCGCACAGCTTCCTGGTTCTCGCCACGGCACTGCTGGGGTTGGGCTGGGTGGCCCGTGCCCGGAAAGCCTGAGTACCGCCTTGCGGAGAGAGGTTCCCCCCACTTTGGCGGGACCTTTTTCCCACTGACGATTGCAGACCGCAATCGTCCCAAGTGGCGACCGGCCGATATGTCAGCTTCACCCTTGCCGGATGCGACGTGAACCGCTCCGGGTGCGGCTCAGTACGCGATTGGTCCGACCGCCTCAATACGGCGCGCGCATCATCGGAGGCGGAGGCGGATAGGGCGGATAACCCGGCGGCGGACCATAAACCGGGCCATAGCCGGGGGGCGGGCCGTACATCGGCGGGCGAGGATAACCCGGCGGCGGTCCCATCGGGCGCACCACCGGTCCGGGACCGGCATCGTCGAGGTGGCTCAGTTCGCGGGCGTTCAGCATATTGGCGACGTCATCGCCGGGATAACGTTGCGCCCTGCTTGCGGCCGAGCGCGTCTCTGCCGATTTCTCCCCGTCGGCGCTCCGCACCGGCCGCTTCGGCCGCGCGACCGTGGTGTTGCGCTCGCTTTCGAGAGGCGGCGCGGCGGCCGTGCTGGTAGCCTGCTCTGCCGGAGCAACGCTTGGCGTTTCGGCAGGCGGTGTGCTCGCTGTCTCGGTCGACGCCGCGCTCGGCACCGGCATCGCCGGCTCCGCCGCCGACTTTGTCGCGGCACCGGGGGGCGGTGCCGGCGGCGCGCTTGGAAACGTGATCGAAGGCGGCTGCCTTGTATTGACCGCGCCGGACGGGCTCAGCGGCGCCTGCGCCGAGGCGGTGGCGGCGAGCGCCAACACCGTGATGGCCGCAACGCCGCTCCATAAACGCTTCATTCCTCAACCTCCGTCGGGAAGAGGACCGGGACCGTTCGATCGCCGGCAACTTCCGAGACAACGCCCCCGCCGCCGATGCAATCCATTTCCATCAATGCGCGGCCCTATCCCGCCCGCGCTCCGACCGCGCCGCTATACAGTTCCTCGCCGAACTCCGGGGCGACATCGGCGGTCAGCCGGCCGCGGTGGAAATCGAGATCGGCCAGGAACAAATCGCGGCTGATGCGCGCGACGATCGCGAGCACGCCTCGCCGCATGCTCGGCACGTCGCCCTCGGGCCAGCCGAAGCTGACAAAGCCGGCCGGGTTATGGATATGGATATCGCGCAGATACGGCGCTTCGCCCGGCATCCTTTCGAGATATTCGTGCCCGGCCCCGAGATACGGATGCGCGCCGAGATACTCATCCTCCTCGCCCGGCGGCGGCGAGTACCGATCGCGCCAGCGCAAAATCTGATGCGCGAAATCGGCCAGTTCCGGGCGGGCTTGCGGATCGACGAAATACCCGGTGCCGGCGATCGCAAAGTCGAAGCGGTATTTCTCGCCGCCCGCCCGCGCCGAAATCATGCCGTCATCGACGCTCGCCGCCTCCCAGGGCGCTGCGAGGTGCAGGCGGAAATTCGAGAAGCGCATGACGCGCTCGATCGCGTCGGCCGGTGCGGTCGAACCGGCGCGGCGGAAGCGGACCGCCTGATGCCAGCGGACATCGTCGGGCAGTTCGCCGTAATTGTCGTACGCGCCGGGATAGCCCTTGACCCGCGAGATCGGCGTCGCGGCGAGGCTCGGCCGGCGCGCGAACAGGTGCACCGAGGCGGCCCCTTCCTCGAGCGCGACCCCGGCGGCGTCAAAGGCCGACGCGGCGCCGCCGACCACCGCCACGCGCGTGCCGCGTAGCGCCGCGAAGTCGATCGCATCGGCGGTATGGGCATAGAGCGTCCGCGGCAGGCGCTCGCTCAGCACCGGCGGGATGTACGGACCGCCATTCCCCGCGACGCCGTTCGCCAGGATCACCTTCCGCGCGGTCTCGACCGCCGTGCCGCGCTCGGTTTCGAGATGCAGCCGGAAATACCAGGTACTACCTCCGCTTGGCGGCTCGATGCGTGCGAGACGGGTGCGATAGCGCACCGGGATGTCGAGAAACCGGCGATACCACGCCAAATACTCGGCCCAGGCTTCGCGCGGGGCGCGCGCGAAGGCCTCGTAGGCCGCGCGACCGTTGCGTGCCTCGTACCACGCCTGAAAGCCGAGCGCCGGGACACCCAGTTCGGGGCCGGGCAATGTCTTCGGCGTGCGCAGCACATTCATCCGCGCCGCATTTCGCCAAACCCCCGCTCGGTTCTCGTCCTCCGCCATATCGATGACCGAGACCCGGCCGATCCCGGCGCGGCGCAGCGCCCACCCGAACGCGCAGCCCGACTGCCCGCCGCCGACGATCACGACATTGTGGTCGATCGGCCGCCCATCGCGGTCGGCGTGTTCCGGCACCCAGTCCTGCGGCTCCGGACCAAGCAGCCGCAGCGCCTCGCGCGCGCCGCCATCGGGGTCGTGGGTCTCAGACATGTGCAGCAATCCATTCCCGTCATTACGAGCGCAGGAGGCAATCTCGCCATCCCCGTCATTGCGAGCGTAGCGAAGCAATTCCGGTCAGCCTATTCTTTGCGGGCGCGAGATTGCGTCGGCGCGTTGCGCCTCGCAATGACGGCGCCACGGAGCCTCGAATGTCCGAGAAGCCGGTCGTCATCATCTATATCGACTTCAAGAGCCCCTACGCCTATCTCGCCAAGGACCCGGCCCGCGATCTCGAAAACCGCTTCGCCATCCGTTTCGACTGGCTGCCCTACATTCTCGACATCCCAAGCTACCTCGGCTCGGCACGGCTCGACAAAGAGGGCCGCGTCGTCGAGGAGAACCGCAATGCCCATCAATGGCGGCGGGTCAGGTATTCGTACATGGATTGCCGGCGGCAGGCACGGAAACGCGGCCTCGTGATCCGCGGGACGCAAAAAATCTGGGATTCGACGCTCGCCGCCGCCGGCATGCTGTACGCGAAGCGCCAGGGCGCCGACCCGCTGCGCCGCTACATCGACATCACCTTCAAGCGGTTCTGGAAACGCGAACTCGATATCGAAGACCCGGCGGTCATCCAATCGGTGCTCGCCGAAACGGGCGCAGCTACGGAAAATACCGCCGCCTGGCTCGCCGGCGAAGGACCGCGCGAGGTGGCCCGGATATCGCGTGAAGCGGAGGACAAAGGCGTCTTCGGCGTGCCCAGTTTCATCATCGACGGCGAGCTGTTCTGGGGCAGCGAGCATCTCCCCGACATAAGCGACAGACTTTCGTCTTAATATGATGAATACCGCATCGTATAAGCACCCGCTACAGCAGTTGCTATAAGAACCAGGGAGGGTTCGATGAGTAAGAACATCGTCTTCTGCGCCGATGGGACCTGGAACCACCCGGGAGAGCCGGACAGTGAGGAGAACGCTTTGCATTTCAGCAATGTGTACAAGCTGTTCCTTAAGCTTGAGGGGGTCGACGAGCCGGGCACCACGCGACTGGCCAACGAGCAGGAGAAAACATTGCGCGCGGCCGGCGGCTCGCAGCGGCAGGTCGCGAAATACCTGCACGGGGTCGGCGACTCGAATAATTTTCTTTCGAGAATCCTCGGCGGGGGACTGGGCGCCGGGCTGATCACGCGCGTCGTACGCGGTTATACCTTTGTGTCGCGGAACTACGAACCGGGGGACAAAATATTTCTCGTCGGGTTCAGCCGGGGCGCCTATACGGCTCGCGCTCTGGCCGGGATGATCTCGGCCAAGGGCTTGCTGCCGCCCGAAATAGCCGACGCGAACGACAAGGAAGGCGCGTACCGGGCCGGCTCGGCCGTCTGGTACGAGTGGCGCCGCGAGGCGACGGCGGCCAAATCGTTTGCGCTCCGCAATCTGGCCGCGGCCGCGCGCGACCTGCCCGGATTTCTGTCCGAAAGACGCCGGTTCGATCTGGTGCCGGCCCCGATCGAGGCGGTCGCCGTATGGGACACGGGGCGCCCTCGGTATCCCGCTGTTCGAACTGGATGGAGATGCGATCGACGTCTTTCAGTTCGCCGACACGATACTTGGCAATAATATAAGATTCGGCCGACACGCGATCTCGATCGACGAGCGCCGGAACGCCTTTACACCGACGTTGTGGAGTTCCGACGGGCAGCCCGACCGCATCGTTCAAGTCCTCTTTCCGGGCGGCCATTCGGATGTGGGCGGCGGCTATGCCATGGAAAACGGCGAGACCGGGCTGTCGGATTGCGCGCTGCAATGGATGACCGGCGAGCTCACGGAACTGGGCGTGGCTATCGGTCCGCCCGTCATCCCGGAAAACCCCGACCCTTGCGGCACCGGCCATCAGGAATGGGCAAAGCCGCTGTGGCGGGCGCTGCCGACCGGAGCGCGCAAAGTACCCGACGCACCCGAACTGCACCTGTCGGCGGCGGTCATTGCGCGCATGATGGCCGAACACGTGTTGCCGGACAGCATCGCGGGCGCCGTTCCGGCCGCGTATCTGCCCGAGAACATCGCCAGCTATGTTAAGGAGATGGCCGCCGCGGAGGGGGTCGTTATCGTCCCGCTTTGAGGAGCCGGTCTTTTTCCCCATGTCTTGTTGAGAGCGATCTGATGAGCGACGAACTGCCGACCGCGGCGCGCGTATCCGATCCCGGCATCCGCGCCCTTTACCGCATCGAAAACCGCTGGCAGGCCTGGCTCGATGTCGAGGTCGCGCTGGCTCGCGCGCAGGCCGAACTCGGCATCATCCCGACCGAGGCCGCCGAGGCGATCGCCGCCGCCGCACAGCTCGACCTGCTCGACCGGGACCGCATCGACGAGGGCTTCGCGCGCACCGGGCACACGATCGTGCCGCTGGTCTGGGAGTTGTCGCGCATCGTCGGCGAGCCGCATGGCGGCTGGGTGCATTGGGGCGCGACGACGCAGAACATCACGCAGACCGGCGACCTCCTGGTGCTGCGGCAGGCGCACCGGGTTTTCCTGCATTTGATCGGCGACGCGCTCGCCGCCGCCGCCGAGCTGGCCGAGGCCGGCGCCGACATGCCGATCGCTGGCCGCACGCACGGCCAGCACGCGGTGCCGGCGACATTCGGCTTCAAGGTCGCGGTGTGGATCGACGAGCTGATCCGCCATACCGAGCGCCTGCAGCAGGCCGCGCCGCGCATCTTCGTCGCGATGCTCGGCGGCGCCGCCGGCACCTTCGCCTCGCTCGGCGAGCTCGGCCCGGCGGTGCAGGCCGGCATCGCCCGCCAGCTCGGCATGCAGCCGATGATGGTGCCGGCGCGCACGATCGGCGACCATCTGGCCGAGAATATCTGCCTGCTCGGTCTCTTGGCCGCGACCTCCGGCAAGATCGGCCGCGAGATCTATACCCTGATGAAGACCGAGTTCGGCGAGGTCGAGGAGCCGGTGCCGCCCGGCACGGTCGGCAGCTCGACGATGCCGCAGAAGCGCAACCCGAAACTGTGCCAGGACATCATCGCAGCCGCCGCCGAGGTCCGCGGCACGGTGCCGTTGGCGCTTGAGGCGATGTACACCGAGCATGAGGCCGACCGTACGACGAGCCTGATGTTCGATTCGGCCGACGCGCGCGCCGTCGATCGCGACCGGCGACATGCTGGCGCGGCTCGTCGAAGTATTGCGCGGATTGCGGCTCGACCCGAAGCGGATGCGCGCCAATCTCGATCTCGGCGGCGGCCTCATCATGGCCGAGGCGGTGATGCTTGACCTCGGCAAGACGATCGGCCGCCAGCACGCGCACGACGTCGTCTACGACGCGGCGCAGGCGGCCTTTGTCGAGAACAAGCCGTTCGCCGCGCTGCTCGCCGCCGACCGGCGCGTCACGGCGCATCTCGACGCCGCGGCGATCGACAGGCTGCTCGATCCGACCGCCTATACCGGGCTGTGCGCGATGATGGCGCGCGATGCCGCGGCGCGGGCGCGCAGCGCCGCCGGCGAACTGCGGGAGGCGGGCGCCGGCCTAGACTAGGCGCCGCCACCCGGGTTCGGTTCAGCGCTGCAGCAGCTTGGCGCCCGCCGGGGTCGGGACCTCGAACACGTTCAGCGTTACCGAGACGAACGAGTAATAGCCGATCAGACCGGCGAGATCGACGATGCCCCTGTCGCCGAACCGCGCGACGACCCGTTCGTAGGTCGAATCGTCGACCCGGTGGTCGTCGTAATAGTCGCGGCAGAAATCGTAGACGAGCTGCTCGTCGGGGTCGCTGAAGGCGGGCGTTCGGCGCTCGGCAATCGCATCGATCGCCTCCTGCGGCAGCCCGGCCTCGCGCGCGAGCCGGACATGCGCCGCCCATTCGAACTGCGCGGTCCAGTAGCGCGCCGTCATCAGGATCGCGATTTCGGTCTGGCGCGGCGTGAATTGCGTGCCGAAACGGACATGCGCCCCGAGCTTGTGCGCATTGTCGGCAAGACCGGGGCTGCGCAGCCAGACATGTACCGGCGGCGGCACCGCGCCGCGCGGGCCGGCCTTGCAGTCGGTTAAGACGCGGCGCTGCGCGTCGTCCATCTGGGTTTCTGCGAGTTCCTGGTAGCGAGGCATTGTCTTTCCTTTGGTCGAGTGTCGCACGCTGCTGGATTACGGCTTCATCAGAATCTTGCCGATGACCTCGCCCAATTCGAGCAGTTCGTGGGCGCGGCTCGCCTCGGCGAGCGGCAGGCGAGCGTGGATCAGCGGACGGATCCGGCCGGCGGCGAGGTGATCGAGCAGCGCGCCTGTCGCAGCGGCGCGAATGTCGGGCCGGTGATCGAAGCTGTGGATCGTGAAAAAGCGGACCGCCGGACTGACCTCGTGATGCTCGCGCATCGCCTGTACGAAGCCCGGGTCGGGCGGGCCGTCGAGGCGGCCATATGAGATCACGAGACCGAGCGGCGCGAGCATCGCGAAATTGCGGGCAAAGCCCTTGCCGCCGATCGGGTCGAGGATCAGGTCGGCTCCCTCTCCGGCCGTGGCCTCGCGCACCCGCGCCACGACGTCGTCGGTCCGGTGGTTGAACGCGTGCGCGGCCCCGAGCGCGCAGCACCGCCTGCCGTTTTGCCTCGGTCCCGGCGATGCCGATGACACGCATGCCGGCGATCAGCGCCAGTTGCACCGCCGCGCTGCCGACCCCGCCCGCCGCCGTATGGACGAGCACGGTGCGCGCCTCGACGCCGCGGGACGCGGTATGCAGCAGGTGGTAGGCGACCTGGTAGTTCGACAGGCAGGCCGCCGCTTCGAGATCGACACCCTGCGGCAACGGGTGCGCCGCCCGCGCCGGGACCGCGATGTACTCGGCGTAACAGCCGGCGCGCACCGGCAGATCGCGGGCGCTGATGAAGACGTTCTCGCCGACCTTTCTTTCCGACACCTCGGAGCCGGTTTCGGCGATCGTGCCGCTCATCTCGATGCCAGGTATCGCCGGAAGTGGCGGCATCCACGCGTAGGTGCCCTTGCGCACGAGCGTTTCGGGCATGCTGACGCCGATCGTGTCGGCCTTGACCAGGACCTCGCCGGGGCCGGGGCGCGGCGTCGGCACCTCGCAATATTCGAGAACCGAGGGCGCCCCGGTCCGCCGCAACAGGATGGCTTTCATCGCTGCCTCGGGCTGTGTCTTGCCGGAGTAAGATAGACCGCCGCGCCAGAGCGCGAGACGCCGCGCCGGAGAGAGACGGTTTGCGCCTCCCTCCGGATCGCGACGCAACCGAGGCGAGCTAGCGAACCGGCGAAAATTCCGCCGGGATCAGCAGCTTGTTTTCCTGCCGAATGGGCCGGACCCCGCTTTGCGGCGGCCAGGCGCGGCCGGGCCCGCGGGACGCCGCGCGAACCCGGTCGCGCTCGGCCAGATCCTTGTACACCCAGGTGTGGACGAACTTGTTCAGCCCGCCGAGTTCGCTCGTCCAGCAGGCCGCCAGCGGGGAGAGCTCCTCGCGCGCCGGAACCGCCTTGGCCCACGCCTCCAGCACCTTCGGGAGGTCGCCCGGACCATAGGTGTATGTCCGCATCTCGTAGACATTGCCGGTGCCATAATCCCGGCTGCCGAGCGGGCGCATGAACGGGGCCGGAATCATGATCTCGGATTCCTGCGCGACGATCAGATCCTGGCCGCCGGGAAGCGCGTTCCGTTCGGGATCTTTCGCCAGCGCGGCGCGCACCGCCGTACGCTGGTTCAAATCGTCATAGGGATAGACGTGGATTACCTGATTGAGCGGACCGAATTCGGTGTGCCAGAAGGCCCCCAATTTCGAGTGTTTCAGCCGCGCCGGCAGCCGCTTGGCATAGCGCTCCTCAAACTCGGGCACGGCTCCGGCGCGCAGCGTATAGGTTCGGACTTCGTAGATCATCAGCGTATCCTCCTAGGACGGTGGGCGAGGCGAATTGCCCGCGAACGCAACCATACTCCACAACCCGCGGCGCGCACCGACGGGAAAACGCGAACCGCGCCGACGGCCGGGCCGGAGATGGGCGGGTGGTCAATTGGCGGGGCATTCGATGTACGGCAGGAAAACCCAGCCGGTCGGCTGGCGTGCTCCCGCATTCGCGATCTCGACCCATTTTGTGCCGCGCTGGACGGCGGAGCGCGCGACTTCGACCGGGAACCCGTTTGCGTGGAGCGGCTGCTGTACTCAGGTCCGTTCGCCGAGGTAACCGAAGACGAGATGGCTCCACCACTCGCTGTGTACGGCCTCGAGCAGCATGCGATCGACTGGCTCCCGCAATGGGCTGCCCACGGGCAGGGCAATCCCGTATGTCTGCTTGTCGAACATCACCGGCAGCACCTGCAACGCCCCGGCGAATTTCTGCTTGATCAGCCAAGTCAGCAACGGACGATCATAGACGACGGCATCGACCTCATCGTTTTGCAATGCCGACAGGGCGGCGGCCGCGTCGGGATAGGAGAAGAATGCGATTTCGTGCGCTGTCAGATATTGTGTTGTCGTCGTAGCGGCTATTGCTCCGACCCGAACGTGATGAAGATCGCGCACATCATGTACCGTTCCGGCTAGCATGCTGGTAGTCAAGGCGCTGGTGATGGCGGCAATGAATGTCGAAATCACAATCAAAGAGGTGAACATCCAGGCAAGGGCCAGCAACCGGCCTGGCACAGTGCTCGGCACCTTGTCGCCATAGCCGACGGTGGTCATCGTCACTGCAGCCCACCAGAAGCCGGTGGCAATTCCCTTGAGCGCTCCACCGCCGAAGTCGTGATTGCGACGTCGCTCGAAAATCCAGATCAGCAGCCCGATACCGGCGAGCACTCCCGCAAGCACCAGCAATACCCGGATGAAGCCGAGAGAGACGAGGCTCCGGATCGTTGCCCACCATCCGGCGCCCGAGGCCGGCACCGCGATGCCGAGACCGGTCGTATAGAACGGTTGCGAGAAGTCCAGGACCTCCTCGCGCGCCGCTGAGATCGTCAGCGCGGCGACCCCGGCATCCAACTTGCCTCCGGCCACTCCGTCGATCAGGCCCTTTAGATCGGCCTCCTGAAACCGATATCGGAGATTGAGCTGGTCCGCGATCCGTTCCCAGAGTTCGATGCTGATTCCCTGCCACTGGCCATTCGCGTTCTTCATCGCAAATGGCGGCGCTTGCTTCGTGCCGATCACCAGTTCGCGCGTGGGAAGATCCAGCGATGCCACGGCCTGGGCATGAACCAGGCATGCTGGAAGCACGACGACGCCGAACAAAATCATCAGGAACGCCGATTGCCGCACAACGCTGGGTGTCAAATGTTTCGGAACCACATACAAAGATCGCATTGCTGTTCAGCCCTGGTTCGACCAAGAACTACCCGATTGCGATGGTTTACCGGCCAGGATTGTGCCGCTGACCCGCTTGGGCAACAGGACTTATATCCGTGACGGCGGTCCGTGGTCACGCTGCGAAGGCGAGGTCCGCCACAGATCCGAGCGCCGACCTTGGCTAAACGATGCTGGATCGGCCGTCTGGCTTCGGGTGGGGCAAACCCTGCCGCGGCTCTGGCGATCACTTGGCGCAGCCATCAACCGCGGGCTTGCGCGATCGGCCCGTCGGGAGCACGCTTCGCCGATCAAGGCTCGGGACGAGCCCGCTGCGCGGAGGGAGCGATGAAAGAGGGCTATCGGTTTGTCGATTGCGACATGCACATCATGGAGCCGCCCGATCTGTTCGACAAATATCTCGACCCCGAGTTCAAGCACCGCGTGACCTCGTCGGCGCGGCGCACGCACCGGCGGCCCCACGGGCATGCGCGGCCGGCCCTTGTGGTATTTCGACGGCACCCCGACCAGCAATGACGGCAACGTCTCGCAATACAACCGCATCCGCGGCCCGCTCGTCTCGAAACGCGCCAACACGAATGTGATGTTCGCCGTCGAGCGCGGCTACGACGCCGAGTCGCAGGTCATGGGCATGGCGATGGAAGGCATCGACATCGCGGTGCTGTTCCCGACCGCCGGATTGTCGTTCCTGGCGCGCGACAACATGGACCCGCAATTCTCGGCCGCGATCTGCCGCGCCTATAACGACTGGATCCACGACTTCGTCCAGCACAGCCCGGACCAGCTCAAGATGGCGGCGATGCTGCCGATGCACGACGTCAACCTGGCCTGCGCCGAGCTGCTGCGCTGCGTCAACGAATACGGCGCGGTCGGCGCTTTCGTGCGGCCGAATTACCTCAATGGCCGTTATTGGCACTCGAACTATTGGGACCCGCTTTACTCGCTGTTGCAGGAACTCGACGTCCCGATGTGCTTCCACGAGGGCACCGGATCGTATTATTCGACGATCGAGCCGCGCTTCGGCGAAAACCGCTTCATGCGCCATGTCGCGAGCCATTCGACCGAGATGCAATTGGCACTGATCGCGCTGATGCTCGGCGGCGTCTTCGAGTTCTATCCGAAGCTCAAGGTTGCCTTTCTCGAAGCGCAGAGCTGGTGGGTGCCGGGTCTGCTTGGGCCGCATCGAATGGGACATGCGGCAGCACGCCGACAGCGACGCGCCCTATCTGAAACTGACCCCGTTCGAGTACTGGCAGCGCAACTGCTTCTCGGCGATCGAAAGCGGCGAGAAGGAGGTCGGCTCGGTCGTCGAACTGTTGGGCACCGCCGACAATATGTGCGTGTCGAGCGATTTCCCGCATTTCGACTCGAGCTTCCCGGAGGTCTCGACCCGGGTCATGACCAACCCGAGCATCACGCCGGACATCGCCGGAAAAATCCTATCCGGCGGCGCCCGCCTCTACGGTTTCGGCGAGGAGGATTTCGCCAAGGCCGACCTCGCCGCTCGAGCGCCACGACAACATCGCCGCCGGGCGGGCTTAACAATAATCGTCATGGCCGGGCTTGACCCGGCCATCCACGCCTCTCTTCGAGACCCAGCTTCAGTGGGATAATTGGGGAGACCTTGGGAGCCCTCACGATGAATTCGGCGATCGATCAGCTTGTGACTGATGCGTCACGGGATTTCGTCAGCCGCCTCAGCTCGCTAAACGAAGACCCCTACATCCGCGAAGCTGTAATGAAGCTAGCGATCCGAGAAACGGCTTGGGCAATGCTTGAAGCATTCGGTGACAAGTTTGCCTTGTCAGAGCAGCTTAGGACGATGGGTGATTTAGTCGAAGAGTACAAGGACGAGAATTCCGAAGACGAAGATTCTGACTTAGGCTAATCGTGAATGGCCGGGTTAGGCCCGGCCATGGCGAGCAGGAGGAGTACTGAAATGCCCTATAACGGCTGTACCGTCATCGACATGGACGCGCATATCCGCGAGCGCGCCGACAAATTCTTCAAGGACTATATCGACCCCGAATACCGCGCGCCGTTCAACCTGCTGTGCGAGGCGGTCGCGCGGCAGGAAGAGAAAGGCGACCGCTACGCGCTGTTCGGCAGCACCACGGCGGTCATCGAGAAGATCGAGGCCGGCCGCGCGCTCGGGGTGCGCGATACGTTCGGGATCACGTCGCGCTCCGAGATGGAGCATGGCCGCAAGGCGTTTCCGCCGGGCCGCAAGGACGCGCTGCCGCCGATCCGCCCCGAGGTCAACTGGGACCCGAAGATGCGGCTCGAAGACATGGACCGCGCCCATATCGACGTGAATGTGCTGTTCCCGACGCATGTGTCGAGCTATTGCGCGCTGCGCGATGTCGGGTTCGAAAACGCGCTGTACCGCGCCTATCACCGCTGGGTCGTCGATTTCTGCGCGCAGGCGCCGAAGCGGCTGAAATGGACGCTCGTCGCCAATATGCGCGACGTGGCCTCGGGCGTCGCCGAACTCAAATACTGGGCCGAGCGCGACCCGAACCTCGTCGGCGTCTATATCTCGCCGCAGGCCCCCGGCGGCAAACTGCTCGACAACCCGGACCTGTACCCGCTCTACGACGCGGCGCAGGCGCTCGATCTGCCGTTGCTGGCGCATGGCGGCACGGCGCGCCCGCCTTACGGCCCCGGCACGCGCGACCTCGACGGCGCCTGGTTCCTGTTGCACGGGCTCAGCAATCCGTGGGCCGGCATGGCGGCGATGGGCGCCTTGATCGGCGGCGGCATCTTCGACCTGTTCCCGCGCATCCGCGCCGCGATCATCGAGACGGCCGGCGGCTGGGTCCCGGCGGCGCTCGACCGCTTCGACACGCATTACCTGATGTCGCCGGGCCATGTGCCGAATTTGAAGCGCATGCCGCGCGACGTGATCGCCGAGGGCCGCTATTTCCACGGCATCGACAGCTGGGAGCGCTCGATCGAATTCTGCGTCGAGGAATTGGGCGAGGATATGTGGCTGTTCGCGTCGGACTGGCCGCACGGCGACACGGCCTGGCCCGAGGCCGTGCAACAGACCGTCGAGCGCCCCCGCCTCAGCGAAACCGCGCGGCGGAAAATCCTCGGCGAGAACGCGATGCGCCTCTGCCCGCGCCTGCGCGGGTAAATGTCTTGAGGGAGCTGGCCCAGCCGACATCGTGATAGGATCGGCGGAGACTGATCCCTCGTAACGGCACTCTCCGCGGCACATGCAAAATCAGGCGGCCGGCCCGTCTCCTTCGCCGCCTTCGGGTGCGGCTTTTCTGAACGGGTGGGAGCCGGCGCCGGCCGCGTTCTTCACCCGCCGCACCTCCTACCCCTGGATCGTCGTCGGTACGGTATGCATCGGCTCCTTTATAGGCCAGCTCGATGCGAGCATCGTGCAGCTGATCCTGCCGACCCTCGAGCATGATTTCCATGCCCGCCTCGGCGTCGTGAGCTGGGTCGCCATCGCCTTCCAGCTCGGCTTCGCCGCCTGGCTGCCGGTATTCGCCAGGCTGGTCGAGATCGCCGGCCGCAAGCTGCTCTATCTGCTCGGCTTCGCTCTGTTCGCGGCGCTTTCGCTGTGGTGCGGCTTCGCCTCGGATCTGCCGCAGCTGATCGCGCTGCGCACGCTGCTCGGTTTCGCCGGCGCGATGCTCAGCGCCAACGCCATCGTGATCCTGGTCCAGTCGGCGGGTCCGGACAGGCAGGAGCGCGCGATCGGGATCATGGCCGCGGCGCAGGCGGTCGGCGTCAGCATCGGCCCGATGGTCGGCGGGGTGCTGCTCAGCCTCCTCGACTGGCGCTGGGTGTTCTGGGTCAGCGTCCCGTTCGCGGTTGCGGCCGGCGTACTCGGCTGGTTCGTCATTCCGCAGAACCGCCGACCGCAGCCCCGACCGGCGGTTCGATTGGCGCGGCGCCGTGCTGCTGCTGCCCGCTCTGGCGCTCCTGTTGCTGGCCATCACCGAAAGCGCCCGTTGGGGTCCAACGTCGCCGGCAATACTCGGCAGCCTGACATTGTCCGTCGTTTTGCTGGCGATGTTCATCCGGCAGGAGCACCGCGCACCGGCCCCGCTGATCGATTTGACCCTGTTTCGCAGCATCTCGTTCGCGACCGGCATCGTCGGGGTCGTTCTGTCCTATGCGATGCTGTACGCGATCCTCTTTCTGATGTCGTTCGCCTTCATCCGCGGCTTTCACGACACCCCTCTCGCGGCCGGCATGCGGCTCGCGATCGTGCCGCTGGCGCTCGGCATCGTCGCCCCGTTCACCGGCTGGCTGCAGGATCGGCTCGGGGTACGCACCGTGCTGTGCTGCGGCATGGCGGTCTGTGTCGCGGGGCTGCTGCTGCTCTCGGACGCATTGACCGGCACCGCCGGCAACCTGACCGGCGCGATGGTGGCGCTCGGAGTTTACGGCGCGGGTCTCGGCCTGTTCATCGCGCCCAACAACAGCGCGACGATGAGCGCCGCGCCGCGTGAGCGCAGCGGGCAGGCCGGCGGTCTGCTCAACCTGCTGCGCATGTTCGGCACCAGCCTTGGGGTCGCCGGCGCCGCGGCGTTGCTGTCATCCGAGGCTGGCGGCCAAAACCGGCAGCGGCGCCCAAACCCTGGGCGTGCCGGATACGATCTTGTTCGACAGCATCGACGAGGTGTTGCTGCTGCTGATCGCCGCCGCGATCGTCGCCGGCCTCACCTCGCTGCTGCTCCAGACGCCGCCGCCCGCCCCCGCTACGGCATCCTGACACGGGGGCAGACGATCGTCACGCCTCTCACACCGTCTGGAGAATCTTCTCCTTCGTGATGTCGGGCGCCAGGATCGCGTGCCAGTCGGCGTCGCGCGGCAGCACCTCCTCGCCGGCCCGGATGTGGTAGTAGCTGGTGCCGGTGCCGGCGGGGTTGCCGCCCTCCTGCACCGCCATGACCGCCGCGCGCAGCATGCGTCGCGTCTGGCCGATCGCCTTGTCGCCCGGCCCCAAATGCTCCTTCGAGCGATCGACGATGCGCCCCATGGTTTCCTGCAACGCCCGGTCCTGCTGGTTGATGCCGTCGATGCCGGTGTAGCTCTCGGTGCGCTGCACCTCGCGGTTGAGGCCGTAATTGTTCGACCGGTTCTGCTTCGAGCGGAACGTCGTCTGGTCGACGAAATCCGGCCCGTTGCCGATGCCGCGCTCGCGCCGGTCCTCTTCGGTCAGCGGCGCGTCGGTCGTCGAATACATCCAGTTGTAGACCATGCAGTTGTAGTCATCCATCGGCACCCAGATGTGCCCGGCGTCGCAGCGGCAGCCCCGAATCCGAGCGCGACGGCCGGATCTGGTGGAACGGCATGATGAAATGGTAGCTGCGGATGTGCACCTCCGCAGTCGCCGAGCGGCCGGATGCCGGCGTAGAGATAGCCGTAATCGGTGACGTCGACGACGAGCTTCGGCGCCTTGCCGCGGACAAACGGGCTCGACGGCTTGATGCCGCCGCGCGTCGAATTGTCGGTCAAGCAGCCGGTGCAGGATCGGCGCGTGCGAGGTGTCGATGCCGCCTTCCAGCGCCTGCAGCCAGTTGCATTCCTCGATGACCTTCGAGACGTGGCGGCGGCTTTCCGGCACCTGCGTCCAGGCGAATTTCGGCGGCGGCGGCATCTTGTCGGCGGGCCCGAGATAGGCCCACACGAGCCCGCCCAGCTCGACGGTCGGATAGGCGGTGAGGTGGATGTGCTGCTTGAACTGGTTCTCCTCGCGGCTCGTTGAGCTGATCGACGCAGTTGCCTTCGACGTCGAATTTCCAGCCGTGATAGACGCAGCGCAGGCCGCATTCCTCGTTGCGCCCGAAATACAGCGAGACGCGCCGATGCGGACAGAATTCGTCGACCAGCCCGATCGCGCCGTTGCTGTCGCGGAAGCAGACGAGGTCCTCGCCGAGCAGCTTGACGCGCACCGGCGGCGAGTCGGGCTCGGCGATCTCCCACGACAGGCAGGCGGGGATCCAGTACCGCCGCATCGCATTGCCCATCGGCGTGCCGGCCCCGACGCGGGTGATCAGTTCGTTTTCCTTCGGTGGCAGCATCGGCGATTTCCTCCTGGTTCGTGCGCCGGGATTGCGAATACGGCGCGTGACCACGCGACATCGGCAACACAATAGCCGATTTGCCGGCGCTCGGCAGCGGTTTCGCGCGGGTCGGGCGGTTGCGCCGCCAATCGCGGCCGCCATCGCCCGCGCGAGGCTATGATAAGGCCCGATACAAGCGCGAGGTAAAAGCCATGCCGAACCCCCAATCCCCCCAGCCGGAGGCCGGGCGAGGCCGGAGCGTCGGCGGCGATCCGCCAGCCGTCGTGCCGCGCGGCAGAACTGCCAGGTTTGCGGCAGAAGCTTTCAGCGCGCACGATGTCCTGCCCGGCAGCCTGGTGCGCCCGAACATCGCCGCGCTGATCGAGCAGCGCGTGCCGGCATGGGACCCGGCCGGCGTCATCTGTCGCAATTGCCTCAACGGGTTTCGCGCCGAGTATGTCCGGGCCGAGATGGAACGGGATCGCGGCGAGCTTTCGGCGCTCGAGAACGAGGTCATGCACAGCGTCCAGGACGGGGCGCTGCTCGCGGAAAACCTCAACCGCGAGTTCGACCAGTCGCTGAGCTTTGGCGAGCGCATCGCCGACCGTGTCGCCGAGTTCGGCGGCAGCTGGCGGTTCATCATACTGTTCTTCGCGATGATGGCGGTCTGGATCACGGCAAACAGCATCTACCTGCTGTTTCAGCCGTTTGACCCCTATCCGTTCATCCTGCTGAACCTGATGCTGTCATTGCTGGCGGCGGTGCAGGCGCCAATAATCCTGATGAGCCAGAACCGGCAGGAAGCGCGCGACCGGATGCGCGCCGAGAACGACTATCAGGTCAATCTGAAGGCCGAACTCGAAGTGCGTGCACTCAGCGAAAAGATGGACCTGCTGATCCACCAGCATTGGGCGCATCTGCTCGAGATCCAGCAAATACAGACCGAGATGATCCAGGACATGCTCGGCCGTCTCGGCCGGTAACTTCTGGCGGCGATCAGCGCGCCGCGATCTCGCTACACCAGGACCGGCCGGTCGCCCTCGACGATGATGCGCCACAGGACGCGGCTCTGGCTGCGGTCGTAGTCGCCATGCGCCCGGTGCATCGTCGCGCGGTCATCGATGACCAGCACGTCGCCCTTGCGCCAGGCATGGTGGTAGGTGATCTCGGGCCGAATCATCCGGCCGATCAAATCCTCCATGTAGGCGCGGCTCTCCTCCGGGTTCATGCCCTCGATGCGGTGCGCCTTGGTGATGTGGAAATACACCGCGCGCGAACCGTGCACCGGATGGGTGCGCACCATCGGGTGAACAACCGGCTCGCCGAATTTCTCGAAATCCTCGGGCCGCGTGTCGGTGTGATGCAGGTCGAGGCTGTTGACCGTCCACAGTGTATCGAGCCGGCGCCGCTCGTCTTCCGGCAACGCGGCGTATGCGGCGCGCATGTTGGCTACGCTGGTGCCGCCGCCGGCCGGCGGGATCTCGACCCCGTAAAGGATCGTCGCGGCCGGCGGGCGCTCGCGGTTGGTGTGATCGGTGTGCCAGCGCTCGGCCGGACGCTGGCCGTTGCGGTGCCAGATCATCCCGATATCGGGATAGCCCTCCATATGGTGCTGCGAGTAATGCTGCCGCATCGGCGGCCCGAACGCGGTCACCGCTTCGAGATATTGCTCCGGCGTCAGCGATTGGTCGCGAAACACTAGCGCCAGATGCTCGGCCAATGCCCGGATAGCGCATCGCGGGTCGGCCCGTCGATCGGGCGGCTGAGATCGACCCCCGACACCTCGGCTCCGATCGACGGATGGAGCGGGGTTATCGTGATCTCGGCCATGTCGTCCCTCGAAATCATTGCACGCGCGTCATTGCGGGGACAGTGTAGCCGCCGTTGGCACAGTCGGTGAGCCCGAACCTGCGCAGCCCGGCATTGCGCTGGTTGAAGCCTCGGCCGGACGGCGCGCAACCACCGCCGCTTAATGAGCGCGCTTCGACCGCATCATCGTGATGAGCGCCACGGCGGCGAGGCCAAACAGCGTCAGCTTCGGAAATTTTTTCAGCAGCAGAATTTCGACAAGTCCCCTGACCATTCGTACCTCCGTCCCACGGTACTCTCCCGTCGCGCCGCACTCCCGTGCTGAGTGCGGCGACTGCCGTCCGGCCTAATGTGCGCGCCGGCCCGCGAACATGCGGATCAGCATCGCGATGCCGAGGCCGAGCAGCACCGGCGTCAGCAGCGCCTTGAAAATTCCTGCGATCATTGGACCACCTCCTGCGTGCCAAACAGGTAGCACTTCCGGGCGGTTCCGGCCGGAGCCGTCGACCGCGCCTTCCCGCCGTCGGCGTCGGCCGCTAAGATCGCCGGCGGCATAACCCGCCACTGTACTAAGGAAAGCTACCATGGCTCTTTCGATGTATTCGGGCTTCGTGCCCGTCTGCCTGCAGCTGCTCGGCGGCCTCAAGAACGTCCTGCAGAAGGCCGAGGCGCACACCACCGAGCAGAAATGGGACCCCAACGTGGTCCTCAATCTGCGGCTCTACCCCGACATGTTCACGCTGGAGCGCCAGGTCCGGCAGGTCTGCAACCACGCGCTCGGGGCGCTCCGGGTCGCCGGGACCGATCTGCCGAGCCTGCCCGACCAGGACAACAGCTTCGCCGAGGTGCAGTCGCGCATCGACAAGACGATCGCCGCGCTGCAGGCAGTGCGGGCCAATCAGCTCGACGGCAAGGAGGAATTCGCAGGTCACGATTACCGCCGGCGGCCAGCCGCGCACCTTCAAGGCGCAGAACTACCTGTATCATTTCGCGATGCTGCAGGTGCAGTTCCACTGCACGACCGCGTACGACATCATCCGCCATGTCGGCGTGACGCTCGGCAAGCGCGACTATCTCGGCCAGATGCCGTCCTAGGAAATTAGAAGACCTGGCCAGGGCAGCCAAGCCGCCCTGGCTAGGATCGCCTCCGTTCAGGCGTCCCAGACCTGCTTCGGCATCGGAAGATCGGCGAAATCCGCGTCGCCGAGCGGCCGCTCGAATCTGACCCCGGCCATGTCGAGCAGCATCATCCATTGCCGCGTGTGCTGGCCGATGTGCCACGTCGAGCGTTCCAACACCTCGTGCAATTTCTGTGGGCCGTAATAGGTCTGCACGGTCTGCGCCGCCGCTTTGTCCGGCATCTCGCGCCACCACGCCTCGACCTTGCCGCGCACGCGGCGCCCGTAATCGGCGAGCGCGGCGGTGCTCGCCATGTCGGCCGGGTCGGCCACCGCCCCCGGCAGCGCCGCGCTAAAAAACGCGCCGCCGGCGATCTCGACGAACGATTCCGGGATGCGGAACATGTGGTGCGCCAGCGCGCGGTACTTGCGCGGCCGGTTCGGCACCTCGGTGTCGAGCCTGTCGTCGGGCATTATCGGCACAAGCGCGACCGCCGCGTCGATGAAACGCGTCATCCGCTCGACGAGCTGCGCCGGCGACAGCGACCGGGCCGGTCTTTTCGTTGAGCTTAAGAAACTCGACGACCTGCGCGATGTTCTGCGCAAAGACGAACTTGTCGCCGCGCGACAATACCGGGATCGAGCGTGCGCCGAGGCGCTGCAGCTCGGCCCGCCCGTCCGGGTCTTCCAGGATATTGATCGATTGGAACTCGATCCCACGGACCGAGAGAAACTCCTTGAGTTTCAGGCAGCTGGTTCAACCCGGCTGCCAGAACGCTTTCAATGGCGCGGTCTCCGGCATCGCGCGTATCCGTCTCGGAAGCGGTACCCTGACCTAGAGGTAATGGACTCCCGGATTGCCGTCAATCGCGGCGACTGCGGAACCGGGTCGAACCGGAAGCAAACTCCCCAGCTTTCCCCGACTGTTTTCTGTCCTGTTCCGGCGTGCGGCGTCGCGCTCCACCGCGAGCCGTCTCGCCGATACGTTGATTTGCTTGGAAAATCTGGTGCTGCCGGACAGGATTGAACTGTCGACCTCCCTCTTACCAAGGGGGTGCTAGACCGCCTAAGTGCGCACAATCACGCCATTTCAGTGCATCTTAGATCGGGTCAGTTGCCGCGGCGTTCCGTGGTTTCTGTGCGGTTTCTGTGCGGGCGGCTGGAAAGCGCGCTAGCCAGCGACCGGGCCAACTAATCACGAGACACCGGAGGTGCAATCGAATAGCAGCCTAGAAAAGCCAAAACCCGCCGTTGGAGCGGCGGGCTGACTCAATTCAGCGGTTCACGGGCGCACAGACAACCTAGCCCCGAAAACCAAAAATCACACTACCCGACCGCGGTTTTAGCGGCGGGCAAAGGATTTTTCCGAATGTACGGGAATATAAGCCGTAACCAAAAGCTACGCAACCCCATTTTTCACGACGACATCGACGGGTTAGTTGCCGCGATGACGCTTTGCGTCAAGCACCGCGCCGTTCTTACCGAGTGGGAGCAGCGGACACTCGCGGAGATCACTGAGCGATTTGCCCAAGGGCGCCCGCTCGACCGCCGCCACCATCAGCAAATCGGGAAGCTTCAACGGAAATGCTTTCCGCCTGGCCGGGGGGCTCGTCTAATGGACGGCGGCACCATCACAAGCTTCGGCTCGCTTCCCGAAGCGCTACCCATCACGTTCTTTACCGATCACGCAGCGACCCTAAAAAGTGAGAAACGGCTATCACCGACCGACCTCGCCCAAATGGTGCGAGAGATGGTTGCGGCTGAAAAGGCGCGGTTGCCCTGGATCAAGCTCGCCGTGTTCGGGTCGAACCGCAGCAATAAGAATTCGCTACGTCATGACGGCAACGTTCTGGCGATCACCGGAGCGGAAGTCGATTACGACGGCGGGGAGCTAGGCTTCGACGCTGCCGTCGAGATTGCCGAAAAAGCGGGGCTCGGATGCATCGTTTACACGACCCCCTCACACACTCCGAATAAGCCACGCTGGCGCTTGTTGTGCCCAACTAGCCATGATCTACCGCCAAAAGAGCGTTACCAGCTTGTAGCGCGCCTAAATGGGCTTCCCGCTCACCATCGAGCCTCAGCTAGTTTGAGAAGGCGATGGGGCATTGGCGGGGTCGCCGCGGCAGCGATGGCCAGCCGCTCGTAGATTGTCTTCAGAACGAAGCGGCGGTTGAAGCGCCAAGCGAAGGCGCCGAGGTAGCGCGGCAGATGTTTGGCCGCGACGGCGCGGTGCGTGGCCAAGAGGCTGTTCTTGACATTGGCGAGGAGGGTGTTTGCCCAGCGGAAGGCGGGGTGTCGGGCGGCGGTGCGATCGGAGCCGGTGACGTGGCGCTCGTGGATGATACCCGGCTGCCAGGCAATGCACTGAAACCATTGCCCGCCATCACTGACGACGGTCGTTCCGGCCTCGACGCGGGCGCATAGCCGCTTGGTTTCGGCGGTCTGGAACCCCCGGACGACTTGCAGGCGGGCGTATAGAGGCCGTCTATCCGCGGTCGTTTCGACCGCTATAATGAAGGGGGTGTGGCCACGCCGACCACGCCCGGAGCCCTCTCCGGTGCGCTCACCGCCGATATAAGCGTCGTCGATCTCGATCCGCGGCCCGCTGGCGCCAAGCTTGTAGCGGCGGTCCCGCTCGATCATCGCCTGCATGAGTTTGTGCTGAACCCGCCAGGCGGCATTGGTCGAGATCCCAAGGCGCCGGCCCAATTCAATGTTGGACAGCCCTTTCTTGCCCTGGGCGAGCAGATGCATGGCGCGAAACCACACCCGCATCGGCAGCTTGGTGCCCTGCAGGACGGTGCCGGCGATCAGTGATGTCTGATAGCGGCACTGCCGGCATTGCAGCAGTTGACGCCCACGGATCTCACAATACTCTGATGCCGCACACCGCGGACACTTGAAGCCCTCAGGCCAGCGCCAAGCGAACCACGCTTTTCGGCACGCCTCCTCATCCGGATAGAGCCGCTCGAAGCCATCATCGGAGAGGCCCTTCTGGTGCTGCACGCGGTTGCGAGGCATTGGTTCTATCCTGAAAATCCTAGCGATTTCAGGAACATAATACCTCAATATCCAGCTGAGTGTCGATGGTAAACAGGATGGGCTTTATGGCGGTATCTTCGCGGGCGAGAGTTTCTCGCTTTCTCAGTCGTACTATTACGGCCGCGTCGCTGGTAATGAGGGCCATCGAGTTGAATACATCGAAGGGCATCCGATCGATACGCTTGTCGAACTCGACAGCAACGCGATCGGCAAGCCGAACGGTTCAAACCAAAGCGATAATCCGTTCGCGATCCACGAGTCAAACGCCGAGCCTGCCGCCGACCTTCTTGACGTGACCGCCGCCCTGGAGGTTATCCCGAATGCCGACCTCGAATGGGATCGTTGGAATACGATCGGGATGGCAACCTTTGCGGCAACCGGCGGCAGCTTTGGTGGTTTCGCGGCGTTCTATGCTTGGTCGCAGAAATCGGCGAAGTTCGATGAGGCGGACGTTGCCGAACGGTGGCGGCACTATAAAACGTCGCCGCCGACTCGTATCGGTGCCGGGACGCTGTTCTACGAAGCGAATCAGGCTAAGCCGGGCTGGCGAAAGCCAAGTGACATGGCGAACGATTTCGTCGCGCATCCGGCGCAAGAGTTTCATTGATGGGCCGAAGGGAGCCGGAGCCGGAGCCGGCGGGGGGATAGAGGATGACGGCGGGGAAGAAGACATTGAGGTTATTAACCTCGGGACGTGCGACTGGAATATTCCGCCGCGCGGCTGGTTGCTCGGTGGGCTGTTCTGCCGCCGCAAAGTATCCTCGATTATAGCACCGGGGGCCGGTGGCAAAACTAGCCTCCGCACGGCTCAATTAATGTCTTGCGCCACAGGGCGGCCGCTTACGGGCGATCATGTCTTTGTGCGCTGCCGCGTCCTGGTTCTCGGATTCGAGGATGATATAGACGAGATGAAGCGGCTCGCTATGGCATGCAGGCTGCATCACCGGGTCACTGCCGAAGAGCTGAATGGATATTTCTACATTGCTAGCCTAGGCTCAAAACCTTGGAGGCTAGCTGAGTATGACGACAACGGACGCGCCGTTGAAGGTGCACTTCGGCAACGAATAGCAAGGCTTATCCACAAATACAAATTTGACATCGTATCGCTCGACCCGCTCGTAAAAACCCACAACGTTGACGAGAACAGCAACAAGGCAATGGACGTTGTCGCCAGCGTCCTAACCGGACTGGCTCACGAGTACGATATCGCGGTTGACGCTCCGCAGCACTCGAACAAGGCAGGCGCGCACGGTGATACCGAGGACGCCAACCGCGGCCGCGGCGCATCGTCTACCAAGGACGCATTCCGTCTCGTGTACGGATTGCGCCACATGAGCGAGGAAGAGGCCGCGCAGCTTGGTGTCCCTCCAAGGGATAGGCGGTTATTTATCCGAATGGACAGCGCGAAGGCGAACATCGCTCCGCCCAGCTCGGATGCACGGTGGTTCAGGCTGGTGGGGGTCCGGCTCGGTAACGCAACCGCGCTCTACCCTGGCGGCGATGAGGTTGCAACGGTTGAGCCCTGGGAGCCGGTGGGGGTGTGGTCTCTAATCACAAACCAGAAGGCGAATGAAATTCTCGACGTTCTCGAAGCGGGGTTACCGAACGGTCAGCGGTACTCATCACCCCCCAGGAGGCCGAGTGTGCCGCGTGGCGCGTGGCGGCGCAGTGTATCCCTGAACTAACCGAGACCCAGGCCAAGCAGGCAATAAAGGGCTGGCTCGGAACAGGGTTGATCCGCATGGAGGAATACGATGACCCCACTCGCCGCGCGCCTCGCAAGGGAATTGCGATAGACGCTACGAAACGCCCAACGTGAATTTGCCCCAGTTGCTTACGGGCTGCCGCTCTACCGCCGCAAACGGGTCTGCCCCACTAGAAGGTTGCCCCTAAAGAAATTACTGGGGCATTTTGTGCCCCAGTCAATTTCTAAGACTGGGGCACACCGGGGCAACCGGGGCATTTTGGGATAGGAGATTTTAAGTTGAGAATTTTGGATGGGCACCGTCACCCCCGGTGGACACACCGTTGGCCGAGCCAGTGCCGCCCCCGCGGTTTGTGTAACGCTGACATAAGGAGCAGCAAAATGACTGATTGGCGATTTGATAGGTATCGGACAGCGTATCTCGCGATGGCGAGGCGGGCAAAGTACCGCCCGGCAGCCCCGAGCGACGGCATGACGGGCGAGCTGCGGCTGACCGACAGAGAGCTGGCCGACACTGCCCGTCTTGAAAGGGAGGCCCGCAGCTATGCCGCGGATTTTCTGAAGCAAGACGACGCGATGCACTACCCGATGGGCTGCCCGGACGGAATTGGCAACAGGGCATTCTGCTACGCCATAGAGGCTGCCCCCAATGCTTTGCAGCGCCGACCCGGAGTTTGCGAAGCGCCTGCTGCGAATGGCGATAGATGAAATCGATCTGGAGATAGATTGAATGCTCGTTAAAGGAGTTGGAAATGCTTTTCCATAAAATGGGCTCGGCGTCGGCATGGCTACGCTGCGGCGAGCGTTGAAGGGCTAGAGAAATTTAAACGGACGTTTGGATGGATCGGTTTAGAGCCTACATAATTGCCGCGCTAGTTACTGGCGCAGTGTTTATTGTAACGGTAGTCGTAATCATGGGGTTTGAGGTAAGGTGTGGACTTTCCATTCGAATAGCAGGACTGTTTTTTCAGCTTGCGGGGATTGGTACGGTTATATGGGGCATCGATACAACGCGCCGGCTGCACGGGATTCCAGGATTGTTTTCTCGACGGCCGCCTCCTGTGGTTGGCACGGGCGATTTGAGGTCAGAGCCCTCTCGACCGTTCGCCGCGAAGACTATGGTTGCATGAATACCTCGACGAATGATACTGCCGAAAAGCGAATAGCGGCATTGGAAAAAAATCTGGCTATCGTAAATAGCAAATTATCTCAATTTGTCTCCGGGATTAATGAAATAAACGAACAACACGATTTTCCAAAAATGGCAACATATAAACGCGTGGAAAAAATAGAGAACAAAATGAGATCTGCATCGACAGACGGAATATATCTTTCTATGGCCGGGGTATTTTGGGTCATGCTTGGCACCGTCATGAGCGCTATTCCTTTGAAAATTTCGGCGCGCTTTCGGTAATTTTGTGGAAGTGTTTTTGATACATCTCTACAATTTTTACAATAGCAGTCCATTCAAAACAGAGACTTAAAATGATTACATCACTTCTCGATCACCCTGAGATTTTCGCGCCGGTTCCTTGTCGGAGACGTTTGGTGCACCGAGCCGGCTGCCCTTGGCGTCTCGTACTGCGAGGAGCATTCCAAAATCGCCTACCGCAAGCCCGCACCACGGCCGAAGTACGTGCGGCCCGCGAAGGTTGAGAAGACGGTGTTCGATCGCGGCAGCGTCGTGCTCGAAGGCGCCTTCGGGACGGATTAAAAAACAGCACCAAAACAGGGGGTGAATTGTCAGGGGTGCTATACCAGCCAGGAACCCATTCATCGCGTCCAGGGTGCTCCCCTGCACCGCTAGCGTCGATTTTAAAAGCAGTAGGAATATGATATCGATTTCCGGAATTCCAAAGCATTTGCGGAAGGTGTGGCCGGCGGCAGCCGAGCAGCACTTCCGCATGCGGTGCCGCGGTATGACCGATAGCGAAACACGCCGGTCACACTCAGTGTTCTGGCAATCGAGAAGGTAAATTTGAAAAAAATAGTGGCGCTCGCGGCCGTCGAGGTTGTGATTGACGGCATCGCGCCGCTGATCAATGGTGTGCAAGTCTACCGGCTGTCTGCGCCCGGCGTCCTGTCCGTTGGCTCCACCCACATTTCGCAGCCCCACAGGCGCATCGCGTGCAGCGGTGATCCTGCCGGACGAGCTTAACGCGCCACTAGGCGACGCAGTAATGGCTGAATATCGGGGGAGAAATGTAAAATGAAATCACGTGACGATAGCGACGAAGGAAGAAGGACGGTCGTCGCGAAGACACCGCTTAGTCGCATGGCGGCGAGAACGGCCCGAAGCGCTTCATCGAGGCCGCCCGCCAGACAAAGGGCGAATGAGACCGGCGACGCGTTCCGGCGGCATTTGGATAGGATCGCCCCACCGGTCGATTGACGCCGCGATCACTGGGAAGGAAGCCAGGTTGCGTTTTCGCTAGGCGACACATGGACCGACACCACGACGCCGCAAGGCCGGCTCATGCTCACGGCGCTCAGTGGTTTTGAACCGCGCCGGGTTTCCCGGAGGCTCCGATCCTTGAGAGGATGGAGCGATGGAGAAGGGGAAATCATCGGTTCGGTATGCGCCTGAAGTCCGCGAACGAGCGGTGCGGATGGTGCTGGAGCATGCGTGCGATCATGCCTCGCAATGGGAAGCGATCGGCTCGATCGCGGCGAAGATCGGCTGCACGCCGGAGACGCTGCGCAAGTGGGTGCGGCAAGCCGAACGCGAGCGTGGCCTGCGTGCCGGTGCGACGAGCGCGGAGCAGACCCGGATCAAGGCCTTGGAACGGGAAGTCCGCGAGCTGCGCCAAGCCAACGAGATCCTGCGCAAGGCGTCGGCTTATTTTGCGATGGCGGAGCTCGACCGCCGCTCCAAGCCATGATCGCGTTTATCGAGAATCACCGCCCGGTCTACGGGGTCGAGCCGATCTGCAACGTGCTGCCGATCGCCCCGTCGACCTACTACGAACATGCCGCCCGGCGGCGCAACCCCGCCCGCCTGCCGGCCCGAGCGCGGCGTGACAAGGTTCTGCGAACCGAGATCGGCCGGGTCTGGGATGAGAACTTCCGGGTTTACGGCGTGCGCAAAGTCTGGCGACAGTTATGCCGGGAAGGGATCGCGGTGGCGCGCTGCACGACCGCCCGGCTGATGCGGCAGATGGGGCTTTCGGGCGCCGTCCGCGGCAAGACTGTGAAGACGACGATCAGCAATCCCGCCGCACCCTGCCCACGCGACAAGGTCAACCGGCAATTCCAGGCACCCCGCCCGAACGCGCTGTGGGTCTCGGATTTCACCTATGTCGCGACCTGGCAGGGGTTCGTCTATGTCGCCTTCGTGATCGATACCTTCGCCCGGCGGATTGTTGGCTGGCGGGTGTCGCGATCCGCCGAGACCGGCTTCGTTCTGGATGCCCTGGAACAGGCGCTCTACGACCGGCGGCCCTTCCCGCAGGGCGGCCTGGTGCACCATAGCGATCGCGGCAGCCAGTATGTCTCGATCCGCTACACCGAGCGGCTCGCGATGGTGCATCGAGCCGTCGGTCGGCAGCGTCGGCGACAGCTACGACAACGCCCCGCCGAGACGGTGATCGGCCTGTTCAAGACCGAGCTGATCCGCCGGCGCGGTCCTTGGCGCGGCATCGCGGCGGTCGAGTTTGCCACCCTGGAATGGGTCGACTGGTTCAACCATCGGCGCCTCTTCGAGCCGATCGGCAATATCCCTCCCGCCGAGGCCGAAGCGCGCTACTATGCCCAAATCGCCAGTCAGGCCATGGCAGCCTGACTTAGGTAAACTTGCCTCCGGGAAACCCGGCGCGGTTCAGTTTGGCGGAATTCGCACGCGACCTGATTTGCACCCGCACGCCGAAGGACGCGCCCGCACCAAGGCGCGGGGCGGCAAGCTCGGCCGGATGCCGAAATTGACACCGCACCAGAAGCACGAGGCAATTGCACGCCGTGAAAACGCGGCGACGAAACGTTCGCCGAGATCGGTCGCAGTTACAACATCAGTGGCTGGACGATTGCGCGATTGACAGCCTAAGAAGAAGTCACCGCTACTGTTTTCCTGTTATTCAGAGTTTTCGCTAAATATTTTCGTACTGTATCTCTGACTAGCGTATTGTTCACGAAATTACGGGTTCTTGCGCCGGTTAAGCAAGGTGATTGCTGCCGACGTGCAGTCGCTTGCAGTTGACAAAACACCAAAACGTGCCATTTTTATGCGTACGTACCACGAACATTGTGTCCCGCCATCCAGGAGCCTTGACCCCGGAGAGCTTGTGGGGCAGGTCCTTTATGCTAGAGGAGCTTGGATCGCCTACATGAACGATGATGCCCCCCTTCCAAGATTTCGGAAGCCCCCGGTGTCTGAGGTGGCACTCGGAGTGCAATTTCCTCCTGTCCTCAATCCCATCCATCTTGGGTTGTATTACCAACGTGTGAAATCGCGATTTCCAAAGGTCCAAGTGCAGCCTCCAATAGCACCTGCATTCGAACTCATTGCACCGGCGCAAATGACCTCTGGGCTGCCGCCCATAATGAGTTGTTCGCCGAGGATGTGGTTCCTCGCTGAGGATGAGAGTTCGCTCATTCAGATCTAAAGTGACAGACTTCTATTTAACTGGCGTGGGGTCTACAAGGACGGCCCTATCCGCATTTCGACGCTGTATATGAAGAATTTGCAAAGGCGCTTGACGGATCGGTGTGCACTTTTTCATGCAGAACGCATCCCCAGCGAAGCCGTAAACCAGTGTGAAGTGCTTTATGTAAACCCGCTCCCGACCGTGAACACGGGGGTGAGCCCGTCAGAACCCGAAAAAATTTTTTGCATCCTTAGCAAGGAACGCGTCGCTGAGTGGAGTGCGCCAAAAGAAGAATTATCGTTTACTCTTCGATACCGGCTTAATGATGAGGATGGCACACCTCTCGGGAGATTAACAGCTGCGTTGCTGTCATCCAATTCGGCCCCACAAATCGCATCCGGTTTCCAACTTGAGATGATTGCGAGAGGGGTACCGCGGGGAACTGGTCGGCAAGGGATTACTGCGTTCCACGAACATGGTCACCGTGCAATTGTTAGATGCTTTGCCTCAATAACGACGCCTGAAATGCACAAGCTATGGGAGAGATACCAGTGAGCACGTCTGTGATGACGCTCCCTATGGGAGAGATACCAGTGAGCACGTCTGTGATGACGCTCTCTTCTCTTTCCCCGTGGGGTCGAAACAGAGCATATATGGCCCATTCGATCCTGCATCGCCATTCAATGGATACGTTGGTTCGTCAACGACAGTGGTTCGCGCTTGGCAACAAGACTTCAACGATCAATCGCTGACGGGCCGTACTCCAGAACCTCTGCAAACCAGGCTTACGAAATTTATAGAGGCAGTGGAGGAAGCGGTCGAGCTTTCGGAGGCTATGGTCGCGGCTGAAGAAAATGACCCCATAGATCAACAAACGTTTGTGTATGCAATGCAAAGCCTATTACCAGCGATTATATCGTTGCAGTTGCCGCCGCCGCTAGTCTTACCTCTTCAAAGTGGTGGGATCGGTGTAGAGTGGCACACAGGCGGCATGAACATTGAATTGCGTTTTCAAAAGGCATATGACATCTTTGCCGTATTAGAAGATGCGCAAGGAAGAATTGAAGCCTTTCATGGCCGTGATCCAAACCTAGATCACTCACGTTTGGCGCTTAATGAACTCAGCAGTCGTTCCGGTGGTTGACGGACGTTGTGGCTACGACTGATCGGAAGCTAACGGATGCGTGCGAGGGCCTGAGATAAGACGGGCATTTCGCACGGGAAGGCAACGTATGATCGTCGATCAAGTCACCGGGAATTGCCGTGCTCCCGCTGCCGCATTTGAGCCTCGTGAAAAGGACGAGGCACTTTCTGTTAATCTCGAAGCATCATTGCTGGCCGCGGGGCTGCCCTTAATATGGGGCGTAGATTTAGATCGCCAATATGCAGTACGGATTACCGTAGGGGATTGTCTTTCTAATAACCTAGAGGCATTTCACAATCCATTGCCAGAAAAATCTGCACCGGGAAACCCTCACCACGGCCTTATTAAGGGATTGGTGGAAATGCGGGCGGGTGATCCTGACGGCTATGAAACGACGATCACCGCACTGGCTAAAGCAAGCACCATCGTGCCTGGAACACTCAAATAAACGATAGTCGTTCTGACGATTTATGCTGGCAAGCGAATATTAATCGCAACCGGGCGGGCTTCACGCCCCGCCCATTTTTCCAAGGCCGATTAAGCGTCTGCTTTGACAGCACCCGCCCAACTGCCGCAGAAACGCTACTACCTTGGCGACGTGGGTTGTCGCGGAATCCGAGGGGCGGGATGTGAGGAGCTTCCCTATCCGGACACCGCGGCGCGGACAGCTCGGCGAGTGCAGCGAAAGGCAGCGGCGAGCCCTCTCGTGGCTCTTGGCGAGGTTTAGCTGTCTGCGAGGGCTTTTAACCCCACTCAGAGCCACGACAAGGGCGACTCGCCACCCTCCCCCTATGGGTGTTCGGCAATCGCGGGGAAGACGCCGATCGCATCAAAATGCGCGTGACCGCCACGGGCGGGGCCGCTATTGTCCAATTCAATATAGAGAAGATGCTGAGCCAGTGCCTCCTGGCGCAGAAATGCTTTTTATAGCGAACCTTCCCGAAGGGGCATCTCGGGCATCTCTGTTGAGCGAATGGGGAGCATTTTATGTGATCGTAGCTGGTGGTACCCGTGACTGGTAATCTTAGGCATAACGCCGCAGCGGCTATCGGATTGGTGCGACTGCGGGATGTGCCCGATGGCTTCGGAAGTTTTTTTGAGCCTCGCTGGTGCGATTTAGGGGCTGCCGGCCGCTATCACGATCCTATAGCCCAGCCCGATCATCGCGCCGTAGCGTCACGCGACGGCATTTTATTTAGACGGTGCCGTGGGTTTAGTACCGTCGCTAGAATAGTAGCGGGAATTACAAAATTGACGTAGCATGCCGCAAGGTGTAGGATCGTTGCGGAATTGAAGGACCGACCGCAATGGCCAGCAAAAAACTCGATCTTCGCAACCCGATCTTTCATGACGACACCGCTGCTCGGGAATACCTGGAAAGCGTACTTTGGCCGCAAGGTCCGGTTTGCCCGCGCTGCGGCGTAATGGGCGATCGCATCACGAAGTTGCAAGGCAAGAGCACGCGGCCCGGCGTCTACAACTGCAAAGACTGCCGCAAGCCGTTTTCCGTGACGGTCGGAACCGTCATGGAGCGCAGCCATATCCCGCTTTCTAAGTGGCTTCTGGCCCGCCGATTGATGGCATCTAGCAAGAAAAGCATGTCCGCCCATCAACTGCACCGCATGATGGATATTACCTATGAGGCCGCGTGGTTTCTGTTCCATCGGCTCCGCGAAGCGTCCATTGTGATCGACCCGTCTCCCCTAGGTGGCGAGAACTTGGTAGTTGAGGCTGACGAGACTTACATCGGCGGCAAGGCTCGTAACAAGGCATTTGGCCCGCCGCCAAAGAAATCAGCCGTTCTCACTGTCGTTGAACGCGACGGCGAGGCTCGGTCCAAGCACATCGCCAACGTCACGGCCAAGGCGCTTCGTGAAACGATCGTGACGAAGGTTAGCCGGAAATCGTACCTGATGACGGACGAAGCTCTGGTCTATACGAGGCTAGGCCGCGAGTTCTCCGGGCATGGCACCGTCAACCATTCGGCTGATGAGTACGTTCGCACCGGCGGCTTCCACCATACCAACACCGTCGAATTGTTCTTTGCTCTGTTTAAGCGGGCCGTGTACGGGCAATTCCACCACGTCAGCGGAAGCGCACCTGCATCGCTACCTCGCGGAAGCGGACTTCAAGTACAACAATCGGGCCGCGCTCGGGGATCGATGACGCGGAGCGTGCGGACGCGCTGCTACGCGGGGCCAAGGACAAGCGGCTCTATTACCGACAGCCTAACGAAGCCCCGAACGCCTAAGCAGCACCTTCGCGCTTTCCTGCGCTGTGCGCTTCCCGCGCATTCCGAATAGGCTTCTCCCGCTTCGCGCGCCGCACTTCTTCCGCCAGCTCGGCGCGCGACTTTGGGGGCGTCGTCAGCAGCCGCTTGACCAATGCATCGAAGCGCCGGTCGGCCTGGTCGTCATCGCTTCCCTGATCGCTCATGCAAGGGAGGATAACATGGCGGACATCGCCGACACACCCTCGATACTCCCGGACGACTATGCGGCTGCGATTGGTCGTGTAGCGGAAACGTGGGCGCAGCTTGAGTTTCATATTGATTTAGGAATATGGAAACTTAGTGGGGCACACCAACAATTAGTAGCATGCATCACCGCTCAAATTCCAAATTATGCCCCAAAGTTACATGCGTTTATTGCTTTAGCCGAGATAAGAGGCGCAAGTAAGGGGTCGATCAAGCATTTGAATAAATTCTTAAATCGTGTACGCCCCCTGGGGGACCGTAGAAATAGAGCCGTACACGATCCGCGAGGAGTAAAAGAAAGGACTGGCGATGTAGCCCGACTCCAAATAACCGTAAGGCCCGTACATTTCGCATACATAAAAGAAGAAATCGAAGGCCTCAAGAAGCTTAGAAACACGATATTCAACATTGTGTCTGAATTTATTATTATTCGCAATTCGGTTATTTCTGAGGTTGAGGCGCTGCCCGAAGAATCTCGTCCGCTACTATACGATATAGTCCCTCGTCATGAATCTCCGCTAGATCACCCGATCGACACATAAGAGCATCGGCCGCCGCCTCAATCATATTTTCGGTGATTGCAATTTCGCAATTCTCTGGCGAGCCGTCGCGTTCGCAATGCGTTGCGGATCTTAAATCTGGTTCCATGCGCTACATCAAGCTAATAGTTCCCATAGTAGCCCGTAGAGGATCAGACGCTTAGGGGGCGGTCGAATTCTCTACGAGGTTTCATTTTGCAAACCGGCATTGCAGCTCAAATTTAACGCTAACTGTAAATTTGTGATATAGTGCAACAGGTGGGGTAAGGGGTGTTGCATATCTGCAATATTTCACCTGTAAACCGGCCGGATACCGCCTCCTGCATAAACCGTAAGAATTTCGATTTTTGCGATGCAGGAACGTGCCCATCGCTGCGGATTACAAGTCTCGGTATCGCGATTGCCCCCATATTGTAATACGCGGCGCTATGCGCAGAGGCCCATCGCCGGTTGCGGGGGTAAGTTCACCAAAGATTGTGGTATCCCCGGCACCGGTCTCACCTCGACGCGCAGCACCGGCGCTGCTGTTTCCGTGGATGAAACCCTCCTCGATTTTTCGTGCCACTGAGAACGGAGGGACCGAGGCGGTTGCAAGTCGAAGGGACAGCGGGATTTGACCCCCCGAAGGGTCGCAGGCGGCTCGGAATGCGCGGCAAGCGTGGGGTCCGAGTGGCCGGTTTCTGGCGCACTCCGCCGCTGACTTTCCAACCGGCAAATGGCCGGAGCTGCCCCCATTCCGAACTTCAGCTGGGTCGGCTGTGTGGGCTTCCCTTCCTGGTTCAGATGGGTGTGGACGGCGAGCTTTGGATGCGCGCGGCTGAACACGGTGCCCGCCTCCTGTGGAGACGTGTGGTGAGCCATCACGCGTTGGGCTTGTTGTTCTTTTGACGTTGGCGTCCGC